>OZ260086.1:4800000-6183029 GCA_965284455.1 Sphingobacteriaceae bacterium | reverse complement strand
GCTTATTCCTACACCTATTCTAATCGCTCTAAGCTGGCTCTGCCATGGGCACCGGAATTGCTGGAATTAAAAACACTTGCCGAAACACAAACCGGTCATAACTATAATTCATGTCTGCTTAACCTTTATCACAATGGCGAGGAAGGTATGGCCTACCACAGTGATGATGAAAAAGCTTTAGCTAAAGATTCGGCCATAGCTTCATTAAGTTTTGGTGCAGAAAGGCGCTTTCTTTTTAAACACAAACAAAGCAAAGAAACTATTACCTTGTTTTTAGAACATGGCAGTTTGCTGGTAATGAAAGATGAAACACAAACCAACTGGCTTCACCGGCTCCCACCAACCAAAAAGATTACACGACCAAGGGTAAACTTAACTTTTAGGACGATGGATCTTTCCTCCCTGCCTGCCAAGTCCTGATATAGCCAAACCACTGTAAGCAAAAAAGCAGCTACAATAAAATTATAGCTGCTTTTCAATAAGATTACGGCATTAATGTTAATGCTTAAACTCTTTAATATCTACAATGCGGTTATCATCAGCATTTTTCTTTAAAAACAGTGTTCCTTTAGCGCTTGGCACCCAGCTATAATCACTTTGTACAGTACGTATTAAGGTATCAGGTTCGTTGATAAGCCCCTCTGGTAGCGGTTGTATAAAAGTTTCGCCGGTAGCCACATTAACCTGATACAAGGTGCTTTTAACTAAAAAAACAAGCGTTCTTTTATCTCTTGAGTACATAAAAAACCTACCCTGAATCCGTTCTGCTTCATTTTGGCGCTTAACCTCGTAAACCTTCGAGTTAACTGTATTGATAAAATAATCGTTATTGATTAGCAAACTGGTCAGTTTAATCGCCTCAGCACCAACTGTATTTTTTTTATCATTGGCTCCATTTGACGGCTTGTTTAAGCTTACCACTTCAGTCTTACCATTATTTACCGCAATAATATAAAAAGGAGCTTTTCTGCCCTTTTCGTTAGCTACCTGTACCAAAACAGCAGTTTTCTGCGTATTGATGTAGATGGCATCCAGAAATTTCTTTGTGGCAGGATTTGGTGCATCATCAATGTTAATGGTGGTATCTTTATAACGAATGGCAAAACGATCTGCATAAGCTAAAGCGCCCGAATCGGTTTTTACAATACTGAGTATATTTTTCTTCGATTCAGGAAAAACATTGAAATCATCGTTGGCGGTAATTGATCTTGCTTTGTAAGTTTTTTCCGGATTTTCGGTCTTACAGCCAAACAGGACAACGGAAAGAAAGAGTGCATAAAGCGTAATTTTCATAGATATAGCTATTTATTTGTTTTTCGCGAATTTAAAACCTTTCGGGCGTTTAATTTATTAAAGTCACCAGAAAATTACCACTTTAACTAAAAATTAACGATTAATTATGTGGCTTTCAATGCGTTCAACCCTGATATGCTAACTTCCGGGGTAATTTCTTATTTTTGATCTGAAGATTCATTCCCATGCCAAACGCTGTTAACTTTTTAACTAAAAATAAAAGCACCATCCTATACGGCGTTTTTCTGGCGGCATTGCTTTTTTTGCTCAAATGGCTCGAACTTCGTTTCATAATCATTAACCATGCCTTCGAAATTTATGCAGGCGTAATAGCAGTCCTTTTTACCGCCCTTGGGATTTGGCTGGCACTAAAACTAAGCAAACCTAAAACCATCCTGATCGAGAAAGAAGTTTTTACCGAAAAGCCTCAAACCTTTGTGTTAAACGAAAAAGAACTTAGTAAACTAAATATCAGCAAAAGGGAACTGGAGGTTTTGCAACTCATGTCGGCAGGGCTAAGCAATCAGGAAATTGCCGTAAAATTATTTGTTTCGCTAAATACCATAAAAACACACAATGCACGGCTTTTCGAAAAACTCGAAGTTAAACGCCGAACACAAGCCATAGAAACGGCAAAAAGACTAAGCCTTATTCCCTGATTGCGTAGTACTTTAGTATTAAAAAACTGCCTGTTTTCAAAATCACCCTAAAGTATGAGGGCCAAAAAGAATAATCGAACCAATTTTGTGGTGTAAACCCTTAAACTAAAAAAGATGAAAAAGAATGTAATTGTATTCGGATTAATTGCCGGCGTAATCGCATCTGTATTGATGGTAATCTCGATGGCAAGATGCAGCAGTGACGCCAATTTTGAGCACAGCATGCTAATTGGCTATGCTTCAATGGTAGTGGCATTTTCCTTTATTTTTGTAGGCATAAAAAACTACCGCGATAAGTACAACAATGGTTTAATTACTTTCGGCAAAGCATTTAAAACCGGACTTTATATCAGTTTAATTGCCTCAACCATGTACGTAATAACCTGGCTGGTTGACTATTATGTATTTATACCCGATTTTATGGATAAGTACGTAGCACACATGCTGAAAGAAGCGAAGGATAGTGGAGCATCGGCGGCAGAGCTGGCAAAACAAGCCAAAGAACTGGCCTACAACCAGCAGCTGTACAAAAACCCGATCATGGTGGTATTGTTTACCTATATGGAGATTTTACCTGTAGGCATACTGGTATCGTTAATTGCAGCACTAATTTTAAAAAGAAAATCCCACACCCCGCTAAATGCACAAGCGGCTTAATTAAACAGGCAATGCTCACATAAGCTTGCATGTCTAGCTATGTGAGCATTTACACCATCTGCCTCCAGTTTAAATTTTACCAACCTCGAAAGCTTCCAACAATATTCCTTTTTTTAAAACAAAAGTGATCTAAAGTGATTTATTAAGTAGGAACACGCTCCGGTATTCTCAAAAAATAAAAATATGCTGGTAAAATCACTATTGGGCGAATTTCTTCTTGAGGCAGAAAGCACCCGCAAACTGTTAAAAGCCATTCCAAATGCTATTTTAGATTATAAACCCTCACCACAATCGTGGACCACAGCGCAACTGGCCTCGCACATTGCCGAAATTTATGATTGGTACCCTGGCACCTTTCATGGTAGCGAATTTAATATGGATAATTATGAGCGCGATGAGGTAGATTTAAACGATATGGAAAATATAATAGCAAAATTTGAGCGTGCATTTAACCGGGCAAAAGAAAGTATTGAATCGGCTACCGACGAAAGCATGCTCGAAGAATGGAAAATGACAGCAAGAGGCAAAACCGTAATGCCCCCAATGGAGCGTATCAAAGTAGTTCGCAGTTTCTTAATGAACCACATTTACCATCCCCGCGGCGAAGTGATTATTTACCTGCGGTCTACGGGCAATAAAGTTCCGAGTATTTACGGCCCAATTTATGAAGATGGAATTAATTAGATTTTCTACATTAGCTTAAATTTAGAGCCATTATATCCTCCATGAAAATTTTTGCCGAGACAGACCGATTGATTTTAAGAGAGTTGTTACCTACCGATGTTGCCGGCATGTTCGAAATGGATAGCGACCCCGAAGTGCACCGTTATTTGGGGAATAAACCCTATAGCGCCATCGAAGAAAGCCAGGCCAATATCGAATTTATTCGCAGGCAATATATAGAAAACGGCATTGGCCGCTGGGCTACGATTGAAAAGGAAACCAATAATTTTGTAGGTTGGGCCGGTTAAAATTAATTACCGAAACAACCAATAACCGAATTAATTACTACGATTTAGGTTATCGGTTTAGCAAAAAATACTGGGGAAAAGGATATGCCACAGAATCGGCAATGGCAGCAAAAGATTATGCTTTTAATACTTTGAAACTAGCAGAAATTATCGGCATTGCCGATATCAATAATTCGGGTTCGATCCACGTACTTGAAAAAGTTGGACTGAAACGCATTTCACTTTTCGATTATCAGGGCATAAAACACCACTGGATGGAAATGAAAAACCCGATAGCAGAACAATTGGTTTAGTTTTTGATGCAAGAAAGCGAATCATTAAAACTAAAAACATGAAAAACTTAATCTTTATTGGCCTGTTGCTGTTTCTGTTTAGTTCGTGTAACGAAAAATTAGATCCGGCTAAATTTTCAAATACCAAATGGGAACTCACAGAACTGCCGGGGTTAGTACTCCCTACATCTGCTAAGGCAACCTTAAACATTGCTGATAGCCTGAAACTGAGTGGAAAATCATTTTGTAATAATTATGGTGGTAAAGCAGAGATTGCAGATAATAAAATCAGTGTAAAAAATGTTTTCGGCACCAAAATGTTTTGCCAGGAAACTGATGCGGCAGAGCGTGCTTACCTGCATGCATTAAACCAGGTAAATAATGCAAAAGTAACTGAGAACAAGCTTTATCTGTTAAACGGCGATAAAACCTTACTCATTTTTACCAAAACAAATTAGAAACTTTAACGATACAAAAGGTGCCGGCAAAGTATTTTTGCTAATTTCGCGCCTTTTAGTTTAAAGCAGTAGCGATGCCATCGATAACAGAAGACCTGAAGTTTTTTTTCTCTACCATAAGAAAAGCATTTAGTTTATTTCAGCAAAATGATCCGCTACGCTTAGCCGGAGCTACTGCTTTTTTCACCAATTTCGCCTTGCCTCCAATCCTCATTATCCTCATCAGGTTATTTGGCATGTTTACCGACAGAAGGCTTTTTGTAACCCATTTGTTCGAGCGCCTGGCCAATATTCTCGACAACGAGAGCATTGCACAAATCAGAACAACCTTAAGGAACATCAGGGGCATTGACCAGGCCTGGTATGTTACACTCTTCAGCTTTATATTTTTTCTGTTTGTAGCTACAACCCTGTTCAATGTAATTAAAAACTCGTTAGAACAAATCTGGAATATTGGCAAGAAAGATAAAAAAGGATTGATTTACACCCTTAAATCGCGGGCCATATCGGTTATCATTATCCTGCTGGCAGGCATATTGTTTTTTATTGGCTTACTGGCCGATAGTGTGCAAGCTTTTATTGGTGCATACTTAAAAACGAACTCCCCTTCTTTCGGATTGGTTCTAACTTCGGTTATTAATCAGTTTGTTTTTGTAATTATTGTAACTACCTGGTTTACCATGCTATTCAGATTTTTAACCAATGGCAGGCCTACCTGGCGTGCGGCAATTTCGGGAGGCTTACTAACCGGATGTTTATTTACTGCGGGTAAGTATATTTTAAGGATTTTGCTGCCGCTTAGCAATATCAGCAACATTTACGGCTCGGCCTCTATTATTGTAATTATGCTTTTTGTGTTTTACTCGTCGCTTATCTTCTATTTTGGAGCTTCGTTCATTAAAGCACTCAGCATTGGCAGGGCAACGCCTATTGTACCGAAAAAAGGATCGTTTGCTTACGAGCTTACGGAGGTAGAGTTAGAGAAAGACCTATAATAAAAATGGCAGGAGATTGAGAATCTACCTGCCATTTTCGTTTAAACCCTCAGCGTGCTGAGGAATAATTGATTAAGCTTACAAAATTCTATACCCTAAGCCAACTGTAAATAAGTTTAACTTAGTACCCGGATAGCCCGATTTGTTGATTTTAGACAAGCCAAGTTCGTAGCGCGCATCGAGGCTTAACTTTTTAAGGTCTAAACCAGCACCAAACTGCCAGGCAACAGCCTGATTTTTAAAATCGGCCTTGAAAACGCTTCCAGCCGCCTGGCTGAAGCTTTGGTTTTCATCTAAAATTAACGAAAACATAGGTCCGGTGTTTAAACGTAAACCAACACCGGCAGCACCAAATTTGGTACCTACCAATAAAGGCACGTCTAAACTCGTAAAGGTTACTTTATTTACCTCTCCCGAATTGCTTACCAAATTTGTTTTCTTGCCAGAAACATAAAGTTCTGGTTGAAAGTAAATGCCGGCAGCTCCTACCCTGGCCCATAGCCCGCCGTAAAAACCTGCGCGGTTTTCACTGTTAAAAGTGTTTTCACTATCAAATTTCGAAAAATTTGCACCAGCTTTAATGCCCAGCTGGAATGAAGGTAATACTTGCGCACTGGCAAACAGGCCAACAAGTAAGAAAGCAACGGTTAAAGATAAAAATTTCATATGCGATTAAATTTAGCTGGTGGCATTGTTTATGGCTTCCTGTTCTTTTAGAGCCTCAACATTGTTTTTATCACCAAAGGTTTGTGTTTTACCTGCAAAGTAATCTAAAATTCCCGAAATAGTATCTAAGTTATCACCTAAATTTTGGTGAATATCGGGTAAATCTTTTTCCAAACGGCTATCGCCAAGTTCGATGTTATCTACTTCAATTTTACCGATTTTCTGAATAAGGGCCTGCTGAGAATTTTGTAGATCTTCCAATTCACGCACTATCTTTTCCATTAATTCAAACTTCTTTAAAGTGTTCATAGGTTCTTATTTTAGTTAAACTATTCCTTATAAACCCATTAAGCTTTGTTTTGTTTTCATGTAAAGCATTTCGACAACTATAAATTTGCGCCTATTTGAAAACAAATTTGGAATTCACAAAAACAACTAATAAATTAGTTTTATAATTCCTTATGATGAGAAAGCTGTTAATATTGTTATTCATATGCTGTTTTGCTAATGTGGCTTACAGTCAAAATGTAGTGGTAGACAAAGAAAAACTTTTCGATTTGTACCAAACTCAGCGTTATGCCGAAGCCGCACAATACCTGAAAGGCGTTTATGGCGAAAACGTAAGCGATATTAAAATCCTCAGCCAATTGGGTTATTGCTTTCTAATGGCCGGAAACAATGTAGAAGCCGAAAAATTTTACAGCAAAGCTTATACACTACAGCCACAAAACCTGCCAATATTGTTTAGTTTAGGCAGCATTAACACCAGGCGGGGCAATACCGAAAAAGCCCGTTTGTATTATGGCGAAATTGCAAAAATAGACAGCAATAACTTTAATGTCTATAAACTACTGGCCAATCTTTACAGTATTCCTACCGATTCGCTTAAACTCATGTTTTTGCTAAAAGCCAATAAGATTAACCCAACAGAAGGTGATGTTGCTGTAGATCTTGCCAACATTTTTTCCATAAAACAAGATCACGCTAAAGCTTACGAAGTGCTCGATATCGCCAGCAAAGCTGATACGGATAATCTGATTTTACAAAAAGAAAAACTACCCGTAGCCAACCAGCTGAAAAAATACAACGAAGTAATTGCTGCTGGTGAAAAACTGTTAAAAGATGGTGCCGATGCCGGCGTAGTGAAAGATGTAGCCAAAGCCTGCTATTACACCAAAAAATACCAAAAAGCGATTGATCTTTTCAAAATGCTGGAGAAAATGGCCATGCAAAACGAAGCTACCTTATATTATACCGCTTTGAGTTACCGGGCGCTAAAAAATTATCCGCAGGCGGCCGTTTATACTAAAAAAACAATTGATGAGGCCATTTCGCCCAATACACCTAGCTATTATTCGTTGCTGGGACTGGTGTATGAAGAAAACAACCAGTTTAGCCTGGCCAATACAGCCTATAAAAAAGGTTTGCAATTTGATACCACACCTACCCTTTACTATCGACTGGCTATACTTTACGATACCCGCTTAAAGCAAACTGGCAATGCCTTAAAATATTACAAGCTGTATTTAAAAAGCAAGCCCAACATAACAAACGATAAGGAAGAAATTAAGTTTGCTAAAGATCGTTTAGCACAGCTGAACCTGGCCGATTAAACCAGGCTTTCGAATACCGGTTTTACATTATCCCAAAATTCATCGAGTGCGATGATACGGGGTTTGAAAAAGGAAATAAGCTCAGGCCAGTGCTGTTGATTAAAAATGCTTACGCCGGTAATGGATATCGATATCAGGCTTATGGTTTTGCCGAAATCATCTGTTGCATCCTTAATCCAGTCCCATTCTTCGCCTACCTCATTGCTGAACATGAGTTTAAATTCTTCGAACTGCTCAAATATCAGGTGCCTGATTCCAGCATCTGGATGTGAAAGCTGTATGCCGATAAATGCCTTTTTTTTATCAACATCCATTTTAAAGAAGATATTTTTGACCCCTGTTTTATAGTTGGTCCAGTTTACGGTTGATCCGCTGGCCGAGGGAACGGGCTTCATGTATTGTCCGAAACTAATCCAAAACTGTTGCCGTAACCTCGCTGATTCTTCTTTACTGTACATTTATTTTTTAAGTCATCGGTAAAGGAAGCAAATCGTTTAGATCTGTCACGTTGAGCCTGTCGAAACGTTTTAGCCTACAACTAAACTATAGTCCTTCGACAGGCTCAGGATGACAAAGAAAAAAATGATACAGCTACCTTTTTAACCGTGCTGCAATATTAAGCGATTAATACTTAGTTTCAAAATGGTAGCTCCCCGAGCCGATTTCTTCCTTTTTATCGGTTTTCGGTAATACCACTGTAGCCGAAGCATTGGCTGGCACCACAACATCAAGTTTAAAAACACCGTCGGCTAAAATCCACGAAGATTTTACTGTTCCATATACTGTTTCTAGCTCTGCCGATGCGCTGGTTAAATTACCTCCCGGCCTTGGGGCAATTAAAATGGCTTTGTAACCTGGCTGTGCAACCACCGGATTAATACCCGCAATATTTTTGTACATCCAATCGCCAATAGCGCCATAAGCGTAATGGTTAAAAGAATTCATATCAGCAGTTTGGAAAGATCCGTCTTGCTTTATACCATCCCATCGTTCCCAAATGGTGGTTGCACCCATTTTAACAGGATAAAGCCATGAAGGATATTTTTCCTGCATCAGCAAATCGTAGGCCACGTTTTCGTGGCCAAAACGGCTTAATACATGGCAAAGATAGGGTGTACCCAAAACCGGTGGTAAGGTGGTTACCGTAATCGCGTACGTTATCAACCAGGCGTTGTGCAGCCTGCGCACGCAGGTTTTCAGGAAGCATATCAAACTGCAAAGCCAAAACATAAGCCGTTTGTGTATTCGAGATCAGTTTACCATTAGCAGTCATATTTTCGGCCAGGTAAGCTGCTTTTATCTTTGCCAGTAAATCACTGTATTTAGCTACGTCATCTGTTTTACCTAAAACTTTTGCTGCATTAATGAGCAATTGTGTAGAGTGAGCATAAAATGTTTGGGCAATCATATACTTATCGGTAACAGCTGCACGGCCATCATTATCATCGTTAGGGCGGTAAAATAACCAGTCGCCAAAGTGGAAGCCACTATTCCACACATTGTTTTTAGCTACTGATGAAATATAATCAACCCATTTCTTCATGCTGCCATACTGGGTTTCGAGCAAACCTTTATCAGCGTAAACCACATACAGATCCCAGGGGATTATGGTAGCCACATCTGCCCAACCCGCCGAGCCGGCATCGGTGCTATTGAGTACGTTTGGTACCACAAATGGCACACTCCCACTCGGCAGCTGATCTGCCGACACATCTTTTAACCATTTGGTAAAAAAGCCCGAAACATCCATGTTGTAAGCGGCAGTATTGGCAAAAGCCTGTGCATCGCCAGTCCAGCCGAGGCGTTCGTCGCGTTGCGGACAATCGGTAGGTACATCGACAAAGTTTCCTTTCTGGCCCCAGCTGATATTATGCTGCAACTGATTTAACAAGGGATTAGAGGTACTAAATTTACCACTGGTTTGCATATCTGAGTAAACCGCAACGGCTGTCAAATCCTCAAGCTTTAACTCGCCGGGATAGCCTTCTATTTTAGCATACCTGAAACCCTGAAAAGTGAAATGCGGCTCAAAAACCTGCTCATCACCACCCTTTAAGGTATAATTGTTTTGTTGTTTGGCTGTGCGCAGATTGGTGGTATAAAAATTACCTGCTTTGGTTAAAACTTCGGCATGGCTAATGGTAATTTTAGTGCCTGCAGGGCCTTTGGCTTTTAACATCACCCAACCTACCAGGTTTTGCCCGAAATCAACAACGGTTTCGCCCAGCGGTGTTTTAAAAATCTTTAAGGCTTTAAATTCTTCGTGTTTGGTTACCTGTGGCCCGCTCATGCCCACCAGTTTTTCGGGGCCGTTTTCGAGCGTGCGCACAGGCTTCCAGTCTGCCGTTTCTTTAAAACCAATATTGTTCCAACCTGCAATCTCTAACCTGGCGTCGTAATTTTCGCCATCATAAATATTTGCAGCACGGATTGGTCCGTAGTTACTTTTCCAGCTGTTATCAGTAACAAAAGTTTCTTTGCTTCCATCATTATATACCACTTCTAACTGCAGCAATAGTGCCCTTGTATCTCCATAAAATTGTTTTTGCCAGCCAAAGCCAATACGGCCTTTGTACCAGCCATCTCCTAACGATACACCAATCACGTTGGCACCTTTCTTAAGTGATTTGCCCAGCTCGTAAACCTGGTATTGAATGTGGTTTTTGTAGCTCGTCCAACCGGGGGCGAAATAAGCATTGCTGATACGCTTGCCATTGAGTTCGGCCTGGTATAAGCCTTTTGCAGTAATGTAGGCCATTGCCGAGCGAACCTCTTTTTTCAGGTTAATTTCTTTTCTGAACATTGGGCTGGCCAGGGCAGTATCTTTTCCATCAACCGCAATCCATTTGGCGCTCCAGTCTTCGGCTTTTAACCGGTTTGAAAGTATTGAACCGGCGACCAGGCCGAAGTATTGCCATGGTTATCTTTTACCCTAACCTGCCAGTAATATCTGGTTTTTGATGATAATTGCGGACCATCGTAAGTAACCAATACCGATTGATCGTTGCTTACATTTGCTTTCCATAAGGCTTTATTATCGATTGTAGCTGTAGTGCCCAGTCTGATTTCGTAATTATTCTGCTTGGTACCTTTTATTGCAGATACCAGCTTCCAGCTAAAACGTGGTTTAGGATTATCTATACTAAAAGGATTTACCAAATGCTCAACAGTTAAATCTTTTACAGAAACTTTCTGCGCTGCAGCATTAGTAACGATTGAGAAAAGTAAGGCAAGCGTACATAGCACACCTGGCATACGGGAGATTTTGTTCATAAATGGTTAGTGTTAGGTTTTTTGTGTTTCACAGTAATAATCAACAATATTATCCGCTCAACTATCCTGCACTGTTATGAAAAATTAAGCGTTACAACAACGCTAAAAATAAAACAAAAAACTCAATAACAACCACTTAAAATAAAATCAACACCCTGAAAATAATTTTATTTGGTCATTAAGCGGGCCACGTATTTGCCAATAATATCGAACTCGAGGTTTACGGTATCACCTACATTTACTTCCTGCAAATTGGTATGTTCGAAAGTGTAAGGGATAATAAATACTGAAAATTCGTCGGCAGCAGAATTTACAACGGTTAGGCTGATCCCGTTTACACAGGCCGAACCTTTTTCTACAGTTACATTGCCTGCAGATGCATCGTATTTAAAACGGTATTCCCAGCTGCCATCCAATTCTTCGCGCTTAACGCAAACTGCAGTCTGGTCTACATGGCCCTGAACAATATGACCATCTAAACGGGCGTTCATTTGCATGCAGCGCTCCAGATTTACCTTACTACCTACTTTTAATGCATCCAGGTTGGTCTTATTCAGTGTTTCATCTATTGCTGTAACGGTATGTGTACTATTATTTAAAGCCACGACTGTTAAACACACGCCGTTGTGCGCAACGCTTTGGTCTATTTTTAGTTCATGGCTAATGGCCGATGAAATGGTAAAATGAATGTTGGTATGATCGTTTTTGATGGCGGTAACTTCGCCAAGGGTTTCTATAATTCCTGTGAACATTGGTGTCTATTTTATTTCTTCGAACCGTCATTCCCGCGCAGGCGGGAATCTTAAAGCTATTGGTTTAAGATTCCCATCCGATAGCTATCGGATCAAATTGGGAATGACGGTCCACGCAATAGTAATATGTATTAATATTTCAATCTATTCTTTCTCCAGTCAGAAGTATCTTGCTTTACTGTACCGCTAACCTGCACATCCTTTTTCTGGAAAAGCTTGGCAGCCATTACCGCAGCAATTAAAGCTTCAGTTTGGTCTTGTACCTTTAAACTTTCGGGTTTAAAATATTTTGCAACAAAATGCGTATCAAAATTTCCGGTTCTAAAAGCCTCGTGTTGCATTACAAACTTACCAAAACCTAAAGTAGTTTCTATCCCGGTAATATCATATTCTTCAATTGCCCGTACCATCCGTTCCATGGCCTCTTCCCTATCTTTGCCATAAGTAATCAGTTTAGCAATCATCGGATCGTAATAAATCGGTATTTCCATTCCCTGTTCAAAGCCATCATCCACCCTTACGCCGTTTCCCTGCGGTGTTACATAGGTTTGAAGCTTACCAATATCAGGCAGAAAATTATTGGCCGGATCTTCGGCATAAACCCGAAGTTCGATGGCGTGCCCGCTAAGTTCTAAATCTTCCTGGCTAAAACTTAATTTTTCGCCTGAAGCAATTTTGATCTGTTCTTTTACAAGATCGATTCCCGTAATCAGTTCGGTTACCGGGTGCTCTACCTGCAAACGGGTATTCATTTCCAGGAAGAAAAAATCGAAGTTTTCATCCAAGATAAATTCAACCGTTCCGGCACCGGTATAGTTTACTGAACGGGCTACATCAACAGCACATTTACCCATCCGCTGCCTGATTTCTTCGGTGAGCACAGATGAAGGCGCTTCTTCTACCACTTTCTGGTGACGGCGTTGCACGGAACATTCACGTTCAAAAAGATGAACAATATTGCCATGTGTGTCGCCCAATACCTGTATTTCGATGTGACGTGGCGAAGTAACATAACGTTCGATAAAAACCGCTCCATCGCCAAAGGCAGAGGTTGCTTCGCTTACCGCGAGCTGCATCTGCTCTTCAAAATCGGCAGCCTGTTCTACAATGCGCATGCCTTTACCACCGCCGCCGGCAGCAGCCTTGATCAAAATCGGGAAGCCCACCTCAATGGCACGCTGCTTAGCTTCGTTTACATCCTGTATGGCTTCTTCCGTTCCCGGAACCATTGGAATGTTATATTTTAATGCAGCAGCTTTTGCAGATAGTTTATTGCCCATGGTTTCCATAGCCTGTGGCGAAGGGCCAACTAGAATCAGACCCGCATCGGCTACCAGTTGTGCAAAACCTGCATTCTCGGATAAAAAACCATAGCCCGGATGAATGGCCTGCGCACCTGTAAGTTTACAAGCCTCAATAATTTTCTCTCCCACCAGATAACTTTGATTGGAAGGCGCTGGTCCGATAAAAACCGCTTCATCAGCATAACGTACATGCAGCGCATTGCGGTCGGCTTCCGAAAAAACAGCTACCGTTTTAATCCCCATTTCTTTTGCCGAACGCATGATACGCAAAGCAATTTCGCCACGGTTGGCGATTAGCAGTTTGGAGATTGGGGTTATTAGTTTGGAGTTAGGCATATCTGTTTGTTGGATCATTGGTTTAATACTTTTCTACCAAAACTGCCACCATGGACGTTTAGGTTTTGGTTCTTCTACAATTGCATTGGCACTTTTATCAGTATTATCTAGTTTAATAAAGGTAATGGGCTTTGATGATGAATCTGTGCCTGTACTAAAACTGAGTTCATATCTTGTAATGCCACTATCGTCCACGATCTGCTTTGCAATTTCGTTATCGGCGAGTATGTCTTTGAGCTGGAATACACATTCTGTTTTGTTGTTTTGAGAAAATCCGGCAAAATTCTCTTTTATAAAATTAAGCACATAGGATGTATGCTGTTCAATTAAAGCCAAATACCCTAAAAACGACAAGGCTGCCCCACTTTCTGTTTCATCATCACTATATACCTTGACAGCAGCATAATGCAGGTTTTCGTTCGTAAACAGTTTACCGATTGAGATACATAGTTGCGAGGCCATTGGAACAGGGTTACCATTTTCCGACAAAAAGCGCTGGCAGTAAATAAAAAGATCTGTTACCTGATTAAGATCTTCGTTTTTAAACCGGTTACGCAGGTTGGCTACAACTTCTGCCTGAACAGCTTCATCCTTGGCCTTTTTAAGAACCTCAGCAGTATTAACAATATCGTCATACAAAGCCATATTAATCTTTTCAACTGACTTTTCTTGCTGCTGTTTTAAGATTCCTAAAAATCCATCCAAAGGAGATTGATTGTTTTCGCTCATGATATAGATTTTACACTTGGTTATAGGAACAAATATAAGTTTCTGCTTAAAGGTGCAAAATTATTTCAATAGCCTGATCTATCATTGCAGGACTGAGATCCAGGTGGGTAACCAAACGTATGGTACTCGCACTGGTAGTATTGCAATGGAGACCTTTTTCTTTAAACTGGTGCACAATTTTCTCGGCGCCCCCTTTTTCTACCTCAAAAACCACAATATTGGTTTCAACCGGCATAATCGCTTTTACATAAGCTGTACGGGCCAGGGCCACGGCTAAAGCCTTTGCATGCGCATGGTCGTCTTTTAATCTTGCTACATGATGATCGAGTGCATAAATACCGGCAGCAGCCAAAAAGCCTGCCTGACGCATGCCTCCACCAAAAGCTTTCCTGATTTTTCGGGCTTTGTTAATCATTTGTCTGGTACCCAACAGCACCGAGCCCACTGGCGCGCCTAAACCTTTTGAAAGGCATACCGAAATTCCATCAAAATATTTACCGTATGCACTGGCGTGATCGCCCGTTGCAGCCAATGCATTAAAAATACGGGCGCCATCTAAATGCAACTTTAAGCCTTTTATATTGCATAAATGATGGATAGGCGCAATTTGTGATAAAGTATAACAGCTACCACCGCCTTTATTTACGGTATTTTCTAAAACCACCAAACTCGAATTCGGATAATGAATATTATCATCATTAATTTCAGGCTCGATAAGCTCAGGCGTTAAAATACCACGCTCGCCATGCAGTAACCTTACCGATGCACCAGAGTGGAAGGCAATCCCACCAATTTCATAACGGTAAACATGAGCGGTCTGATCGCAGATTACCTCATCCATGGGTTGGGTAAAACACTTGATGGCGATCTGATTGGTCATGGTTCCCGAAGGACAAAACAATCCGGCCTCCATGTTAAAAGCCAAAGCCAGTTTTGTCTCCAATGCATGCACCGTTTCGTCTTCACCAAAAACGTCATCTCCTACTTTTGCGGTCATCATCGCCTCCAACATTCCGGCAGTTGGTTTGGTTACGGTATCGCTCCTGAAATCTAAAAATCTGTTGTTCATTTCGCTATTCGATTGTAAAAAAAATCTTGATGTTTAAAAAAAAGACCAATGCCTTTTCTGGTATAATTTTAAGGTTTTTCGGCCATTAAGCGCTCTATATAGTGTATTTTTTACACACTTAATTTTCAGCAACAACAAATTGTTAAAAAATTATTAAAAAAAAGGATACAAAATATAAGACTTTTTATACTTTTATCGTGCTAAAACCAAAAATAAATAAAAATGATAGTAATTGCAGACGGCGGATCGACCAAAACAAATTGGTGTCTGATTAACGAGGCCGGCAGAAAAATTTACTTTAACACTGAAGGTTACAATCCATATTTTTCCAAAGAAGAGTACATTGTAAAGTCTTTGAATGAGACTCTTCCAGACCACTTGGAAAGAGAAAAACTAACCGCAGTTTATTACTACGGTGCCGGCTGTTCTACACCAGCAAATGTAAAAATCGTGGCTGATGCCATGAAACAGGTTTTTACCAATGCAAGCATTTTTGTAGGCCATGATTTACTTGCCTCTTGCAGGGCGCTTCTTGGAAACGAGCCAGGATTTGCTGCGATTTTAGGTACAGGTACAAACTCATGCCTATATGATGGAAACGAAATTACCATGAATATCGATTCATTGGGTTATTTCTTAGGTGATGAAGGTAGCGGTTCGTACATTGGTAAACGTATTTTAAGCGATTACATGAAAGGTTATATGCCAAAAGGTTTACGTGAAGCTTTTTACGATAACTATGCATTAACCAACGAGGACATTTTCGACAACATTTACAATAAGCCATTGCCAAACCGTTTTTGCGCAAGCTTCAGTAAATTCTTATACGATTTTAAAGATAACTACGAAGATTATGCTTTCAGCACGATTGATTATGCATTTACTTCATTCTTCGAAGCTTTGGTTATCCACTATCCAAACTACAAAGACCACAAATTAAACTGTGTAGGTTCTGTAGGTTATAGTTTCCGCGATATTTTAAGTATTGTAGCTGATCGTTACGAAATGGGCGTGGGTAAAATTATCCGCTCACCTATAGATGATTTGGTACATTACCATTTAGAATTAGCGCCTAAAGCTTAGTCTTTAGTCCTAAGTCTGGAGTCCACAGTCGGATCAGAAAAACAAAAAACCCGGATTTGAAATTCAAATCCGGGTTTTCTTTTTTATCAGTATTATTTTCGCTTTAGTCTTTCAGCTTTAGTCTCTTCGCTAAAATGAAATCTCCTTACCAAAAAGTTTAGCATATTTTCTTTTATCGAAACGATACAAGGTAGCTGCACGGTAAGATACACCCTTTTGTTTCTCATCAAGCTCTTTTAATACACCGAAGCTTACTATCTTCTTCCTGAAATTCCGTTTATCCAGTTTTTTGCCCAACACCAATTCGTATACATGTTGTAGCTGGGTAAGCGTAAATTTCTCAGGTAAAAGTTCAAAAGCAATAGGCTGGTGCTTAATCCGGCGTTTTATTTTTTCTAAACCTTTATCATATATCTTTTGGTGATCGAAAGCCAGTTTAGGCAGATCGGTAATAGGCAGCCAATTGGCACGTTTTGCATAAGTACTGATAGGGCGCAATTCTTTATCGCCGCCCAACCTGATCAGTGCATAATAAGCCAGGGTGATTACCCTCCCCTGCGGGTGCCTGTACGGATCACCAAAAGCATAGTACTGTTCCATGTAAATGCCACGCAAACCAGTAAGTTCATATAAAATCCGGGAGGCAGACTGATCTAAGCTCTCGTCTGGACCAACAATGTTACCGGGCAAAGCCCACCAATCTTTAAACGGTTCTTCATTCCTTTCAATTAGCAGGATTTTTAATTCCTTACCATCAAATCCAAACAAAACGCAATCTATCGAGAATACAGAATCTAAATGAGGTAAAATTTGTTCCAAAGTAAAAATTAATTATTTTAAGCAGATAAAGGTATGACTTTCAATATTAAGTAAAAAAAATAAAAAAAATTACTTAGTGTAAAAATTACACACTATATTCGTATATTATAAGATGGAGCCAAATATTAAAAATATAGCCGTATTAACTTCTGGTGGCGATGCCCCCGGAATGAATGCTGCGATCAGAGCTGTTGTTCGTACCGGAATTTACCATGGCATAAATATGTATGGTGTAATGCAGGGGTACCAGGGTTTAATTTCCGACAACATAAAACCAATGGATGCCCGTTCGGTGAGTAATATACTACACCTGGGTGGAACCATATTGAAAACTGCCCGCTGTTTAGAATTTAAAACAGACGAAGGTCAGCAGATTGCCTACAACAATTTAAAGAAAAACGATATCGATGCCCTGGTGGTAATTGGTGGCGACGGAACCTTTACCGGTGCCAAACGTTTTTCGGAAAATTTTGGGGTTAAAGTAATCGGTATTCCGGGTACAATTGATAACGACCTGGCTGGATCGGATTTTACACTGGGTTACGATACGGCAATTAAC
Source organism: Sphingobacteriaceae bacterium (assembly GCA_965284455.1). GTDB lineage: Bacteria > Bacteroidota > Bacteroidia > Sphingobacteriales > Sphingobacteriaceae > Pedobacter. The sequence continues at coordinate 6,165,521 of OZ260086.1, read as the reverse complement.
ACCGTAATTGAAGCGATAGATAAAATAAGGGATACTGCCGATGCGCACGACCGTTTATTCTTTGTAGAAGTAATGGGCCGCGATTCTGGTTGTATTGCTTTAAGAAGTTCGATTGCAAGCGGTGCCGAGGCGGTATTACTACCCGAAAAGGAAACCAGTGTAAACGAACTGATTGATAAGCTTGCTTTAGGTGCAGCAACCAAAAAATCCTCGAGCATTGTAATTGTTGCCGAAGGGCACAAGCAAGGTGGTGCTTACGATATAGCAAAAAAAGTAAAGGAAACTTTTGACCATTACGACACCAAAGTTACCATACTTGGTCACCTGCAGCGCGGAGGCAGTCCGAGCAGTTTTGACCGTATTTTAGGCAGCAGGTTAGGTTTTGCCGCAGTAAATGCGTTAATTGCAGGCCAAACTGAACAAATGGTAGGCTTAAAAGGAAACGAAATTAAATTAACGAGCATTAAGGAGGCTTTAACAGCACATTCCTTCAAACTTGAACCCGATTTATTGGAAATGACCGAAGTACTTTCTATATAATATGATAGCGGTTGTTTACAGTGGATCGAAAACTGCATTTTGGAAAATTACCCAAAATGGACAGGTTGTAGCACATTGCAATACTACAGGCTTAAACCCCTGCTTTGTTGATCCGAAAACGATTTTACAGATCCTCAATAAAAAGGTTGCCCTGGTTAACAATGCAGAGAACATAAAGAAAATTTATTTCTTTGCCGCAGGTGCTTCATCGGCAGATAGAAAAGAAGAACTGGCCAAGACCCTTTCTTCATTTTTTAAATACAGCAAAGTTGTGGTCGAAAATGATCTGTTCGGCGCAGCCAAAGCAGCCTGTTATGATAAACCAGGTATTGTAGGCATGCTGGGCAGTGGCGCACATTGCGCTTACTTTGATGGAAAAAAGCCCCTTAACAATAACTTTGGATTAGGTTATATATTAGGTGATGAAGGCTCTTCAAATTACTTTGGAAAAATGATTCTCAAAGAATTTTTAAGCCACAAACTACCTAAAGATATTGAAACCAAATTCTTATTAACACACAATCTGGACCGCCCTCAAATTTTAGAACGCATTTACAATAAGCCGCAGGCCAATATTTTCTTAACTTCGTTTTTCGATTTCGTTACCCAAAACAGCAAACACGAATACATCCGTAAGCTGATTGATGAGGGATTTGAAAAATATTTTGAAACGTATATTTTGCCAACAGTTGAGAAGTACCCTAACAAAGAGCTGCATATTGTAGGCAAAGTAGCTGCAGAGCTCGAAGACCGCTTAAGGTTGGTAGCAGGCAAATACAACCTGGAGATTAAAAGCATTATTAAAGAACCAATACAGAATTTATTAAAACATTACATTAATTAACAAAAACAATGAGCAAAATTGGAATAAACGGCTTTGGCCGTATTGGCCGACTGGTTTTCAGAGCCGCATTAAAAAGAGGATTAGATATTGTAGCCATTAACGACTTAATTGATCCGGATTACATGGCTTACATGTTAAAATATGATACAACACACGGTAAATTTGATGGCACGATTGAAGTTGTTGACGGTAACCTTGTAGTTAACGGCAAAACTATCCGTGTTACTTCAGAAAGAAACCCTGCTGATTTGAAATGGGATGCTGTAGGTGTTGAAGTGGTAATCGAATCAACTGGTTTATTCTTAACCCGCGTTGATGCTGAGAAACACATCGCTGCTGGTGCTAAAAAAGTAGTTTTCTCTGCTCCTGCTAAAGATAGCGATATCCCTACTTACGTAATGGGTGTTAACCACGATAAATTAACTGCAGATCAGACTATCGTTTCTAACGCATCATGTACTACTAACTGTTTAGCGCCAATTGCTAAAGTATTAAACGATAACTTCGGTATTGTTGAAGGTTTAATGAGCACAATCCACGCTGTAACTGCAACTCAAAAAACTGTTGATAGCCCATCAGCTAAAGACTGGAGAGGTGGCCGTGGTGGTTTCTCTAACATCATCCCTTCATCAACCGGTGCTGCTAAAGCTGTAGGTATGGTACTTCCTGAATTAAAAGGAAAATTAACGGGTATGTCTTTCCGTGTTCCTGTTGCTGACGTTTCTGTAGTAGATTTAACTGCACGTTTAGAAAAACCAGCTACTTACGAGCAAATTAAAGCTGCAATGAAAGCTGCTTCTGAAGGCGATTTAAAAGGTGTACTAGGTTATACTGAGGATGAAGTTGTTTCTTCTGACTTTATTGGTGATGACCACGCTTCTATTTTCGACGCAAAAGCTGGTATCTCTTTGAACGATAATTTCGTAAAAGTGGTATCTTGGTACGATAACGAGTGGGGATATTCTTCAGCATTAGCTAAATTCGTAGAATATTACGCTAGTTTATAATAAAAAATAGCGCTTAGCGCATTATTATACTACTTAAAAGGTAGCATTATTAATTTAATGCTACCTTTTTGTTTTAAACAGCATTTTCACCTGTAAATTTTATTTTAAAATCAGCCAAAAACTTACTTTTATTTAATTTCAAAACCCAAAATATACTTAACAACCTCAAAAAACTAAAAAATCACCACAAAATATCAGCAAAACCTATTTTTTAGCAAAAACTAAACAAACGTTTGACTAAATCATACTATAAATTGACAATATTTAACAATTATTTAACAAATTTTTGCTTTATCTTTGTGGTACGATCATTTTAAATCCTAAAAGCTTATAGAAAAGGAACAGGAAATAAAAAATGACAAAAAAAATACTTAAAATTTTCTTAGTGTATTTTTTACACTATCAAATTTTTTACTATATTTGTATCATAATAAACGGAACGATGTTTGTTATCAATAGAAAAAGATAAATCACTTTCTGGATAAACCCAGGTTTAGAAAGAAAGTTAAAGACAAAGCCTGGCTCATAACAGGTTTATATTTGGTTAGAAAAAAGAGATACGTCTGGATGGAGTATCTCTTTTCTTTTATACGGGGTTTTTCTTCATCACCCGTAGATACATCAGAAAACGCCCTTATTAAGGAAATAAGATAAGCGCTCTAATTGCACGGTATCATTACAAATGCACACCTCTTCCATCTGCGCTACAAACGCGGACGATGGATTAAACAATCAACATTGTTCCAAGCTTATAATTATAGATTATTTTTTAAATGATATATGTTTCGAGCATATAATTATAGGTTATTTCCTAAAAAACATATGCTCCATCGCCCTACATTACAAGTGCACACCTATTCCGTCCGCATAACAAACGCGAACGAATAAATACATATATTAGATTAAATTATTTAAACCATTGCATGAGACTTCTATTATATTGCTTATTATTAGTGCTTACTCAAAAAGCTTATTCGCAAACCAATATTTACACCTTCAACACCCATAAGTTCTTTACTGAAGCAGAAATAATAACTACCTTTAATAAAATGTCAAAAGGATTACCTGCAGACCTTGACATCACTCCAACTGTTTATCATAAAATCACAAAAAAAGATACCGTGATCAACTATCTGCGGTTTGATGTACACAAAACAACAGAAAAATCAACCTTTGCACTCTTGTATAAACAAGATTCGACCTTCTTACTGTTAGACAAAAAAATCCCTCCTTTTGCATTAAAAGATTTAGATGGAAAAGTTTTTACATCAACTCAGTTTTTAGGCAAACCAACGCTTATTAACTTTTGGGCTACTTACTGCGGACCATGCATTGCAGAGATGCCGGCACTAAGCAAACTAAAGGAGAAGTATGGGAGTGAAATGAATTTCATATCCATTACTGAAAACGATGCCACACGCGATACCCTAAAACAATTTGTAAAAAACAAAGAGTTTAATTTTTTGGTATTAGCAAATGGCCAGAATTACCAAAAAAACTTAAAAATAGCAGCTTTACCCAGAAACCTGTTTATTGATAAAAATGGTATTTTACGCTACATAGAAGGCAACTTCCCTCTCGAAGATAATGGAAAAGAGCAATCAGCAGATTCAAACTCTTTCATAAAAATTATCAACTTACTTATTAACGAAGCAAAATAAAATAAGCGGGACATATGACTGCACGGCATACATTAAAAACGTACATCTCTTCCACCCGCGTTACAAACGAGGACGATAACTAACTAAACCACCTTAATCCCCAAATGCCTGTAAGCATCTAAAGCAGTATTTTCAGGCTCAGTTTCGGTAATAATTACATCTACATCGGTAACCGGACATACGTAATAAGGCTCAACGGTATCGATCTTTTCGAGGGCCGAAAGCGCAATGGTTTTCTGTGCCTGGTTAATCATGGTATTGTTCAGCTGTGCATCTTCATATATGATAGACGTAATACCCATACTATGGTGCAAACTGCAAATACCGAGCATACAAATATCAGCACGTATTTTCCTGAAGGTATCGATGGTTTCCTGTCCCATGGTTGTAAATGCAGTTTTATGCAATTTTCCACCGGCAAATATTACTTCGGTACAGGGGTGGTCTTCTAAAATATTGGCCACCGGAAAACTATTGGTAATAATGGTAATTTTTAAATCTTTTGGTAAAGCGGCTGCCAGCGCTACAACCGAGGTTCCGCCATCAAAGAAAACTACCTGACCATCTTTTAAAAATTGTAAGGCTTTGGCAGCAATGATCTGCTTATGCTGCTGATTGTACTTTTCCCTTTCCCGATAATGCTGTGGAATAGGCGAACGGGCAATTGCCCCTCCCCGTACGGCCCTGAGCAATCCTTGCGTATCGAGCTCTTTAATATCGCGCCTTACCGTATCTTCTGATACTTTGAGCAAATTACTCAGCTGATCCAGGCGTACTTTATTGTCTTTTTCCAGCGTATCGATAATGATCTGTAGGCGTTCTTCTTTTACCATATTAATGCAATATACTGCAAATATAAAATTTTAAACCGAAACAAATTTGCAACAAATTGCAATATTTAATATTTTTGTTGCAAAATATAGCAAACTATGAAAAGAACAATAGGCATTGATATGGATGGCGTACTCGCCGATATAGAAGACCACATATTACAATCGTATGCTGCCGAGACCGGTATCATACTCACCCGCGACGACATAAAAGGTAAATCGGAAGAAGAACTTTTTCCTGACCGCGAGTTGGCAATGAAAATCTGCAATAAAGCAGGCTTTTTCAGAAACCTGCCTTTAATGGAGGGAGCTGTAGAAACCGTAAAAAAACTAATGGAAGATTATGAAGTATATATAGTTTCGGCTGCAATGGAATTCCCCTTATCCTTGTTTGAAAAACGCGAATGGCTCGCCGAACACTTCCCTTTTATTGGCTGGAGAAACATTATCTTTTGTGGCGATAAAAGCATTATCGACACCGATTATTTAATTGATGATCACTGTAAAAACCTCGATTTCTGCAAAGGAAAGCCCTTAATGTTTACTGCCTTCCACAATGTGGAGAAAAAGCACCACCAAAGGGTAAACCACTGGAATGAAATACCAGCATTATTAAAGAAACTGGAAGAAGAGCAGTTAGAAAGCCTTGCAATTGCCTAAACCGCTAAACCACAAAAAAAGGATGTAACCACTGGCTACATCCCCTATCTAAATTAACGCTCTCAACTTATGAAGTTGATATAAGGCTCTCACCCCTTATGCCTACAATATTACGGCAGAAAGATTAAGATTTCATGAAGAAATATTTTTTTCTTTGATAATTCTCAAAAGAAATGAAGTAAGTCACCAAGGTGTTTTGATTTTATTTAAATGTTTCACTTATCCGAATTATTGCGAAATCAATATCATTTGATTGATGCAATTTTCTGCAAGATTTGGTATAATGAACTTATCAAGTCCTAATCACCGCCACAGCCACCGCAGCTACCACAAGAATTACCACACGATGAGCCGCATGCACTACTGCATCCACCATCGCCGTTGCCCCAGTTCTTGCGCTCATTATAGTTCATTATCGTAAAAAAAGAAGCATTTAAAGCTGCTGTTCCATATAGAAAGTAGTTCCATTGCCAATCGCTATCCGCTTTCTGCTTATACTGTGCATGGTTGCCATACCAGTTGGGAATGGTTTCTTTACACAACATTAAGGATAGCTTACGCAGGTAAAACACGGCAAAGAAAAACAAAGCTGCCGTTACAATAAGCAGCTGGATAACGGGCTTATCCCGCTCAACACCCGTAATTATCCTGATTAGTGGCAGCATAAGTAAAAAAACAAAAACGATAAAGCTGTTCGCAAATAATTTTGCAAATGTTTTAGATTGGTAGAAGTGATATTGAAAAGCAGTTAAACTTTTGCTAATATTCCTGAATATGGGTTTTGCCGCTAGTAGCCGCAGTAGTTTTGGATAATAGATCCGGCCCGAATCTTGCAAAATACTCACTACCTGTGCCTGCTCGGCAGATTGAACATCAACGGTACCGGAAACCGAAATCATTTGTTCGGTAATCTTAATTGTTCCATTGTTAATCAGCTCATTTACCGGTCCTCCGATCACATCAGAAAGCCGTTGTGTTTTAAGGTAAACCAACTCTAAAGGTTTGAGATGATATACAAATGAATCGTGATGGAAAGAACGCAGCACAGTATTCATGCTGTTTTTATTGTGTAAGTTGAGTATTACATAGGCCGCCAGTACTATAGCAGCGAAACCTAAAATAAAATATGGATTATCGATATGCAGATAAAGTGGCTTAAGCAAATAGTAAAACGGAACGATGAGCATACAGAAGATCAGTACACCGAACAGGATCAAAAATCGTGGTTTAACATTTGCCGGCCTGAGCTTTAAACCAGCCAGCATATTACCGTAAGCCCAGATACTTTCGGGTTGTTCGCCAAAATGTTCAGCGTATTGTTCTTTTGTTCGTTCTTCAGCCTTTTTAAACTGAACTAATTGAGCCTTATCATGTGTAGAAGGTACATGTTGAATATCCTTACCCAGTAATTGGCAAAAATCATGATAAGATTTCGAAAAGATAAGGTGCTGATGCCACACGACATCAACAATAGCCGATGGCGAAACCATTACATCTGCAACCGCAGCCAGATACATAAACTTTTTATACTCGAGAATTGCACTTTCTGTAAAGGCCTTTGTCCACCGGTTTTCGTTGGCAAGCCTAACCGAAAAGGGATAATCTCCCTGTAACTGATCGAAATCAAACTGCAGTATGCTGTTCCAAAGTACGTTATTCATAGCTATCCTAATTTCAGCTGACAGTTATCTGATTACAATATCTCCTTATAAATATAGTACTATTTACGAAACAACAACTAAACAAGCCGGTGATTATTGTTTACTGTTTGCAATGGAGATGCGGGATTGGTACAAACAAAATAAGCCTCCCTTAAAAGAGAGGCTTACGAGTGTAATCTAAATCGTCCCGTTGATTTAATTTTTACTTACCCAAATATAGCCAGTATCCCTACAGATACAACACTAAATTTTATCTTGTACAGCAATTTGTAAAATGTGTATAGTGCTATGTAAACATAAGGTTCCAAAATCGAAAAAATGGTATAATGCTTATTGCGAAATGGAAAGAAACTACCGGTTAAAAATCTAAACCAGCTCTTTAACCAATCTGCTGCGTATGCGGCTTAAGGTTTCTAAACGCATGCCCAGGTAACTGGCTACGCAACGCAGGGGAACTTTAGTAATTTCGAAAGCATTCAATTCAAGAAATTTCTCATAACGTCTTTCGGCTGAGGGAATACGTGCCAATATTGCACGCTGGGATGCAGCATAATACTGAAGGGCCAGAATTTTTCTACCTATAATATTGGTTTCTATATAACTTTCATAAAGTTTGTTGATGAAAGCATTCGACATGGCTACTACTTCTGTTTTTTCAAGAGCCTGCAGGTATTCGATAGAGGGTTGCTGCATTTCATCAGGATGCTGGATGGCACCTACAAATTCGCTACCTAAACTCACCCAGGTAGTAATTTCTTTGCCTTCATCTTTAATAAAACCTCTAACCAGCCCCGAGGCTACAAAAAAAACATAATCATTATTATCAATTGGGGATAGGATATATTTATTCTTTTTGATCAAAATTGGTTCTGCATGCTTTTTTATCTCCTGAATAAACCCCGCTGTTACGGGATTTAAATTACTGAGATAATTCAACATGGTATTTACCAAAAATACTTTACGTGTTTCGAGCATATATTAAAGGGAATAGACTTTAGACCTCTAATTATAGCGAATTAAACTAAATGACAAAAATAAAGTGGATTGGAGCGTCAAATTTGCTGACTAAAATCAACAACTAACCTCTAATTTTACTTTTCGAGCACAATTTCGGGGATATTTGCAGGGGTTGATGTTAAACTCAGTCAACTGTAAAGATGTGGCCTGGAGTGCTTAAAATCGTTTAACGAAGTCAAAATATTAGAACATGATTTGTACATTTGTAACCAGCAATGAAAATATTAGTCTACTTTTTAAGCTTAAGCATCCTCTTCATCTCTTGCATTACCTGCGAAGATGTACCGGAGTTTGCCGGCGATAATCAGCAGAACATCTCCATTGTGAAAGCAGACAAAACCGAAAGCAGCACCCATAAAGACGACTGCTCACCCATGTGTACCTGTAACTGTTGCGGGCAACCAACGCTGAGCCATCTTGCTTTTTCTGATTTTGTTTTTTTAAAGCGCGAAACAACTGTAAAACAAAAAATCCGCTACAGCAACCGCTTCATTTCTACTTACATCCAAAATATCTGGCAACCGCCTAAATTGAATAAAACAGCAATCGGCTAACCGATAAGCAGCGATTGTAAACCTTACAATCTATTTATTCAATAATCCATCAAAAAAACACATGCAAAAAATAATAATATTGCTATGCGCTATGCTGTGCATAACTAATGCCTACGCGCAGGATAATTTTAAAATAACCGTTAAAGACAAAGAAAATGCTTCGCCACTACAGGGCGTTACAATCCTTGTAAAAGGAAGTGGCATTATAGCCAAAACAGCCGAAAACGGAACGGCCAGCTTAAGCAACATCCCTGATGGCAAACAAACTTTAATCATCAGAAATGTAGGCTACGACGAGCAATTGATTACCTTAAATTTTCCGTTAAAACAAACAACCCCGCTCGAAATCTTTTTAGTAGCATCCGAAGACGAACTGGAAGAAGTAATTGTGTCGTCAACAAGAACCAGTCGCAGCATTCAAAATACCCCTACCCGGGTCGAAACCATCGAACTGGAAGAAATTGATGAAAAAAGCAATATGCGACCCGCCAATGTTTCGATGATCTTACACGAAAGTACGGGTATTTCCGTACAGCAAACCTCTGCCACAAGCGCCAATGCCAGTATCAGAATTCAAGGACTTGATGGTCGCTATACTCAATTGCTGAAAGATGGTTACGCCAGTTTCGGCAATTTTGCCAGCGGATTGAGTATTCTGGAAATCCCGCCTCTAGATTTAAGTCAGGTAGAGATTATTAAAGGTCCCTCTTCTACCTTATATGGGGCAGGTGCAATTGCCGGGGTGGTGAATTTTATTTCGAGAACGCCAAAAGAAAAGGCCGAATTTAACTTTATTGTTAACCAATCGAATGTGGGTCAAACCAATATTGGTGGTTTTGGTATGCAGCGCAATAAAAAATTCGGTTATAGCCTTTTGGCACTGGCTAATTTTCAAAAAGCCTACGATGTAGATGATGATGATTTTACTGAACTGCCTAAAACAAAAGATTTCACCATTCACCCTAAAGTCTTTTTCTACCCAAATGAGCGCGCAACGTTGGTTATCGGCAATGCTTTTACCAAAAGCGACCGTACTGGCGGCGATATATATGTGGTTAACAATAACACCGATGCCAGTCACCGTTATTTTGAAACCAACAACAGTATCCGTAATACTTCAACACTCGATTTTAGCTACAAAACCAGCGAAAAAGACCTGTTAAAGCTTAAAACAAGTTTCAATTACTTTAAACGTGGTATTGCGATCCCTGATTACCGTTTTGACGGCATTAACTATAACGCCTATACCGATATCAGCTATTTGAAGAATATCAAAAACCAGAGTTTAATTTTTGGGGCTAACTTAGTATACGACGACTTTAAAGAACAGAACCAGGCTGTAAGTCTTGCCAAAAACTTCACAACCAAAACGGCGGGTGTTTACGCACAGCAAACCTGGGATATTACCCAAAAGTTTAAGCTGGAAAGTGGTATGCGGATCGATTTTGTAAATTACTTTAATGCGAATTACAATAAAAGCGAGGCTTTTGCACTACCAAGAATCTCTGCATTGTATAAGTTTAACGATAAATGGAGCTCGCGCATTGGCGGTGGATTGGGTTATAAAACGCCCACCTTGTTTACCGAACAAACAGAAACTTTCCAATACCAAAACCTGCTTCCTTTAAACCAGGTAAAAGCCGAGCGAAGCTATGGAGGTACTGCAGATGTTAATTATAAAACCAACATAGGCGACGATTGGATGATTAGCCTTAACCAGATGTTTTTTTATACCCGGATTAACAATTCGACTATTTTACTGCAGGATGGATCCGGAAATTTTCACTTCGAAAACACTAGCCTACCCGTACAGAGTAAAGGTTTTGAAACCAATGCCAAAATAATTTTCAAGGAATATTTTAAGCTTTTTGCTGGTTATACTTTTACCTCTGCGAAGGCAAATTATCTCCCGGTTATACAAACCATTAGGTTATTACCTAAAAACAAGCTAAACCTGGCCTTGCTTTACGAAAAGGAAAGAAACTTTAAAATGGGATTGGAAGGCTATTTTACTGACAGACAATACTTGTACAACAATCAGCAAACCAGCGCTTTTTGGGAATTTGGCTTTATGGCTGAAAAGGTTTTTGGCAAGATTTCGGTTTTTGTTAATGCAGAGAACTTTACCGATACCAGGCAGAGCAAATATAAAAGTGTAGTGAACGGATCGCACCTTAACCCTACTTTCGACGACATCTGGACGCATACAGAGGGCAGAACTTTTAATGCCGGCATAAAGTTAAAACTCTAAAAATGAAATAATAAAAAATAATACTTGCAGGTGCACAAGATTATCGTACCTTTGCAGCCGCTCTGGATGCTTCCACTCCAGAGTTTAAGAAAGCCTTTCAGCAATGAGAGGCTTTTCTTATTTAAAGGTATTTAAATAAGTTTTGGCGTAATATAAAAACTTATATCACGCCAAAACTATGTTTTTATATATGGTTTTGGCGCAATATAAAAAACTATATTACGCCAAAACTATGTTTTGTAGTTCAATTTTGGTGTAATATAGATTCAGTTCAAAGCGCAAAACTGCCTTTATTTACTTTTGAAAACAACTACTGCTAAAGGCGGTAGGTTTACATCAATAGCATATTTCTGGTTATTATGTCCCTCTTCAAGCGGAGTAATATCCCCCTTATTATTTATACCGCTACCGTAATACACAATATCATCAGTATTAAAAATTTCAGTCCATTTTGTTTTAAAGGGTACGCCAATCCGATAATGCTCTCTTACAACAGGAGTAAGGTTGATGGCAATTACCAAAGTATCTTTCGCTTTAGGTCCCTTACGCATATATACAAACACCGACTCGTCTGCATTATCGGCATCGAGCCACTCAAAACCTTCGTAACTAAAATTAAAATGGTACAGGGCAGGTTCTTTTCTATACAGGAAATTTAAAGCTTTAACTGTTTCCTGCATCCCTTTGTGTGGAGCATACTGCAATAAATGCCAATCCAGCGATTGGGTAAAGTTCCACTCATTAGTTTGGCCAAATTCGTTGCCCATAAAAAGCAGCTTTGCACCCGGGTGAGTAAACATGTAACCATACAGCGCCCTTAAGTTGGCAAATTTCTGCCAGTCATCGCCTGGCATCTTATAAAGCATTGGCGATTTACCGTGCACTACTTCATCATGCGAAAAAGGGAGCATAAAGTTTTCGGTAAAAGCATAGGTCATGCTAAAACTCAACTGGTGGTGGTGGTGCTTTCTGCCCAAAGTATCTACCTTGAAATATTTCAAGGTATCGTTCATCCAGCCCATCATCCATTTCATACCAAAGCCAAGCCCGCCGTTATGCACCGGATGGGTTACCCCAGGGTAGGTACTGCTTTCTTCGGCAATGGTATGCACACCTTCAAAATTGCCATAAATGGCTATGTTAAGGTCTTGTAAAAACTGAATCGCTCCTAAATTTTCGCTCCCGCCATACTCGTTGGTAGCAGAATCCCCTTCCTCGCGCGAAAAATCAAAATATAGCATAGAGGCTACGGCATCTACCCTTAATCCATCGGCATGATATTGGTCTAACCAAAACATGGCATTACTGATCAGGAAAGAGCGCACCTCATTTCTATCGTAATTAAAAATATACGATTTCCAGTCAGGATGGAATCCCTTTCGCATATCGGCATGCTCGTACAGGTGGGTGCCATCAAATTCGTATAAACCGTGTCTGTCGCCCGGAAAATGGGAAGGTACCCAATCCAGTATTACGGCAATATTGGCTTTATGGAATGCATCAATAAGGTACATTAAATCCTGTGGGGAACCATAGCGCGAGCTTGCCCCAAAATAGCCGGTAATCTGATAGCCCCAGCTCGGAAAAAACGGAAATTCCATTACCGGCATCAGCTCTACATGAGTAAAGCCCATTTCTTTTACGTAGGGTACAAGCCTGCCGGCAACCTCTCTGCAGGTTAAAACACGTTCAGGATTTTCCGGATCGCGTTCCCAGGAGCCTATATGTACTTCGTAAACCGAGATCGGCTGATCTAAAGCATTTAGTTTGGCCCTTTTATTTAACCAGGTTTTATCTTTCCAGGTATAGTCGGTATCCCAAACAATGGAAGCCGTTTGTGGCGGGTGCTCCCACCTGCGGGCATACGGATCGCCTTTCAAATGCTCCGATTCATCAAAGCCCTTTACAAAATACTTGTAAACCTCACCTTTGGCAATACCGGGAATAAAACCTTCCCAGATACCCGATTTATCCCATCGTTTGTTTAATCCATGTGAAGCATTATTCCAGTCGTTGAAGTTACCTACCACAGCTACATTAATGGCATTTGGTGCCCATACCGAAAAATAAGTTCCGGCAGTCCCACCAACACTAATGAGGTGTGAGCCCATTTTTTCGTAAAGCCTGAAATGCTTTCCAACCAGAAAAAGATCAATGTCGTAATCGGTAAATAAACTGTGTACCCAAACCGCTTTCTTGTGGTCGGTTTTTACTAAAGCTGCTTTTTTTGCAGTAACTTTTTTGGCTGCTGGCATAGATATTTTTTGGCTAGATAAATTAAACCCCAAATACTAAACAGCATTTGGGGCTAAAAGATTTACAGACTTAAGATCTGAATTTCTGAGAAATTTTTATTGCATTTGAAATGCAGTACATGCTGATCGTCGGTATAGAAATCGGTTATCTCTTTATTATCGATAATGATTTTTCTTACCTGGAATTTTACGCCAATAACATTACAAACATAAAACTCGTAATTCGGCGTGTATAATCCTTCAATACGTTGGTTTACCTTTATGGCTTGTGTATCGCCTTTTACGGTAAATTTCTTCTCCAGGTAAATATCCTGCTCGTAGGCAAAAGTATCGCCATGATCTTCGTACATATATGAATTTACTTCATAATCGCCATGGTAGATATTCAATACCACTTCAGTAATTGATTTTTCATCTACATACTGCATTACCGGATATTCTGGTAAAACAGAACCTGCGCGTACAAACATTGGCATACTGTCTATCTTGGCATCAACCGTATATTCGTTACCACCTTCTAAAATTTCGTTGGTCCAGAAATTATACCAGGTACCTTTAGGCAGATAAACCTTACGCGAAATGGCTCCTTGCTCCAATACCGGACAGATTAAAAGTTTATCGCCATAGCAAAACTCATCCTGACGGAAACTGTTGCTGATGTTTTCCTGCTCGAGCATAACCAATGGCCTCAAAATCGGAAAACCGTAACGGTGATGTTCCCAGAAAACCGAATACAGGTAAGGCATTAAACGGTACCTTAACTCAATAAACTTGCGGTTGATATTTTCGAAAAATTCGCCAAAACTCCATGGCTCACGCTCGGCAGTATCACCAGCAGAGTGCGCACGCATAAATGGCGAGAATGTACCCAGTTGAATCCAGCGGGTGAATAATTCACCATCTGGCTCGCCACTAAATCCGCCAATATCTGTTCCACAGAAAGGCACACCCGAAACCGATAAACGCTGACACTGGATGTTTCCGATCTTTAAGTGCTCCCAGGTAGCAATATTATCGCCCGTCCAAACACTTGCATAACGTTGCATTCCCGAATAGCCTGCCCTGGTAATGGTAAACGGACGCTTGTTGCGCATCAGCTTTTTCAGCCCTTCGTAAGTAGAACGAACCATTTGCATGCCGTAAACATTATGGGCCTTACGGTGCGAACCACGGTAACCATCGTAATTGTGGCGTACATCATTCGGGAAAGTACCTGAACCAAACACTGCCGGCTCGTTCATATCATTCCAGAAACCAGCAACACCCATATCTACCAGTTCTTTATACAAATTACCCCACCAGGTACGCACCTTTGGGTTGGTAAAATCAGGAAACTGGCAGCGGCCTGGCCAAACGTGCCCTTCCATATAATAATCGTCGCTGCGGCGACAGAAAAATCTTTTTTCTTTACCCTCTTTAAATACCCAGTAATCATCATCAACCTTAATTCCCGGATCAATCATCACAACAGTTTTAAAACCATCATCCGAAAGTTCTTTGATCATTCGCCTTGGGTCTGGAAAGTATTTTTTGTTCCAGGTAAAGCAACGGTAACCATCCATGTAATCGATATCCAGATAAATGGCATCGCAAGGGATTTTACGCGCTCTGAACTGTTTGGCTATTTCTTTAACCTTTGTTTCCGGATAATAACTCCAGCGGCATTGCTGATAACCCAATGTCCATTTTGGAGGCATTGGATGCGTGCCGGTTAAAGTAGCATAACGCTTAACCACATCCATGATGTGCGGCCCATGAATGTAATAATATTGGAGTTCACCTCCATCAGCCCAGAAACTGGTCTTATTTACATCCTCAGATCCAAAATCGAAATACGATTTAAAGGTATTATCGAAAAAGATACCGTAAGCGGCCTGGTTATGCAAACCAATATAAAATGGTATGGTACGATATAGTGGATCCTGGTTCCATCCAAAAGAATAGGCATCGGTATTCCAGTTTTCGAAACGACGGCCACGGAGGTTAAAATTACCCGATTTATCGCCTAAACCAAAGAAATTTTCTTCGGGGTGGCATTTTTTGGTCGCATAAATATAGTAGCCACCAAAATCTACATTTTCTTCCCAGTGCATGGAGTTGGCCTCATCAACCATTACTACATTGGTTATATTATCTGAGAAAGAAATATGAAAGGTTGCTTTATCTATTTTACAGGTTACGGCGTAAGTAGAAATGGTATAATAATCTTCGTGCTCCTGCATTTTAAATACGGAAACCTTTTGATCTACTTCGGGTACAGCGTAAGAGAAATCATCTAAAAAAACGCCGTGTGGCGCTAAACGCACCCTGATAATATCATCGCTAACTACGCGTACCTCAACCCTTGCATCACCATCAGAGAAATAAAAACGATTGCCTTCTTTCTTTACTTTTTTTACCGAACCAAGGTATTGTTTTACAATTGGTTTTACCGATATATCTACTGGATTGTTAAGGTGCTGGATTTCCTGCTCCTTTTCAATCAGTTCACTTATTTCATTAGGTTTGTCGTTTTGCGCTTCCATCCTTATATATCTATAATTTCAAATTAATAGCTCTTAAACCGGGACAGTGCTTAAGAAAGTACTATAATACAAATATTTTATTAAAAGGGCTCAAGCTTTTTTTCAAGGCTTGTTGATTAAAGTGTATTTTTCACACTAAGCAAGTCATTTATGTATCAACTGCAGGTCAATAATGCAGTATTGCTTTGAATATCGTCATTAAAACTATATGCGATCGGATATAAAAAATAATATTTTCAGTAAAACTATATCCTTTCGGATATAGTTTTACTTAATTACAAACAACTACCGAGAGATGTAAATCAGTTATAATCAAAAACAGAATCAGCGCATTAATTTAATCTGCTAAAAAAAAGCCCCCTGTACCTTTATACAGAGGGCAGCTCAAAACTCAATAAGTTTACTATGGGTTAAAGGTCAATCCAACATAGTAGATTGCACCTGCCATAGGGTTACCATAAGAAGTGATATAATACTTGTTCAATACGTTCGAACCTCCCAGTTTAACTACTGAATTTACTGAAGGAATCCTCAAACTAACCTGTGCATCCAACGAACTATATGCAGGCACCTGACCTGAGGCGAAAGATGAATTCCAGTAGAACTGATCTTGCCAGCGGTAAGAAACATTGAAACCGAAGTTTTTAATAATCTCTTTATTGCCCAAACCCAGATTGTAACGGATTTTAGGCGTATTAAAATCGTTGATGTAATTAGCTGGTAAATCTCCAATCTGATTGTAAGAAACGTTACCACTCACATTCCATTTACCTACCAGGTAATCAAGGCCTAAAGCACCACCATAAGATGTTACTTCTCCCTCGGCATTAACTGGCACACCAAATTTCACAAAGCTTCCGCTTACATTCTGATAAACATCAACTGCCGTGATAAAATCTTTATAGATATTGTAGTAACCGTAAGCATCAACCAATAAGTTAGGAAGCAATAAACCTTTGTAACCTAACTCATAAGATTGTACACTTTCCGGACGAACACCTTTTGCATCAAAATTATACTGTTGTAAGAGCGCCGGATTTGGTGTTCCTGTAGCAGCAGCTGAGGCCAAAAATGCGCGGTAACTCACATCTGTATATGGTTTGTTGGTATCTAAATGGTATTTGCTGAACATAATTTCGGGTAAACCACCAATTAAACGTTGTGAACCACCACCAACTGAAAGATCGATATACTGGTTTTGTGTAGTTGGGTTGCGGTAACCGGTTTGGTAAGAAACCCTGATATTGTTGTTTTTGGCCACTGTGAATACCCCGGTAATCCTTGGTGTAAACCTGCCTTCAAAGTTCTGGCTCTTATCGTAACGGCCGGCAAAAGTAAATTTAACTTTATCGTTAAAAAATTTCTTACCAATTTGGCCAAATGCACCATACTCTTTAATATCGATTGAATTTAATAAGTCGTTAAAAATCGTCCCCGCTGAGTTTAAATCATAAAGTCGGTAAGAAGCACCCACCTGAAACTCTACCACTTTATCGAAAAGATTGGTAAAGTTGTACATTCCCTCATAGTGATACAAGTTTGATTTATCATCGAATTTTGCACCATAAATACCCTTTGATGGATCAGAAGCACTGATCGTAGTATTCATGATCTGATCTTTCGCTTGTATAAACTGAGCCGACCCCGGTTCAAAGCGACCCTGGTTGGCAGCAGTTCTAGCCAATACATGTGCAGCGGCATCGCCCTGACCTGCAGCTCTTGCACCAACATAATTGCCAATGTATTGCGGGAACCAGGTTGTAGATGGTTTTGAAAGTTCGTTAATATAACTACCTAAAATAGAAGAAATATAAGAATCGCCTGAGCGCTCCTGAGTAGTATAAGCTTTAACAAAGAAGTCTTCGCCCTTTATTTCCAATTTATACTGGCCAATATTGAAATTACGCAACGAATAACGATCAGAACCGGTATAAACCGAAGTTCCTGTACCCCAGTTTGCCTGTGCAACAGCTTGTACAGTATTACTGATATTATAGTACAATCCGCCAGATACTTTTAATGATTTGGTATCATAATCAACCAGGTTTTCTTCATTATAACCTGTTCTTGATACATTTTGATCAGGAATTAAATTGGCCTTTAAACCCACGTAGAAAGGGAAATAATTTTGTACTGCAGGACGTAATGCTGCAGGCAAGCCCGCAAGGAAACCGGCTTGTTGTACCGCATTTGGAATAGCTGCACCAAAAGCACCATCCATGGTTGATTTAATGTTAGGGATTAAACCACCTGAACCAGCATTGATCCCTGCAATTGTAGCATTTTGAACACTCAAAGCAACATTTCGCATATTTTGGCTTACCTCATCACCGTAAACATTTATACCATCATAATTGGTATCGCTGTTGCGGTCGCCAGATTTAGCCGTTCTGGAAATACGGTCGAAGTTTGAATAGTTATTACCGAACCAATCTTTGGCCTGTAAAAATGAGAAGGCTGCTTTTACCCCAAACTTATTGTTCCATGATTTTGCCATGCGTACATCCAGTTGATTAAACGGTTGTACACTACTATTATCATCGTTAACATGGTTTACACCTGTTTTATATTGAAAACTAGCTCCCGGATATTTAAAAGGATCTTTTGAGGTCATCAACAAAGTACCGTTAATACCACCCGCACCGTAAAGTGCTGATGAGGCACCAGGTAAAAGCTCTACATTATCTACATCAAGCTCGGTTATACCTACGATATTACCTACCGAGAAATTCAGTCCCGGTGCCTGGTTATCCATTCCATCGATATATTGGTTAAAACGCGTATTACCGTTTGAGTTGAAACCACGGGTATTGATCGATTTAAAAGTCAAACTCTGCATACTGCTCTCTACCCCTTTCATATTGTTCAGGGCATCGTAAAACGAAGGCGCGGCAATTTCTCTGATCGTTGCAGCACTCATTCGCTCGATAGACACTGGCGATTCTAAAATACGCTCAGGTGTACGTGAAGCCGAAACGACCACATCGCCACCAAGTACAACCGCAGTTTCCAGCTCGATATTAATACCAGAGGTACTTCCGGTAATTTGCTGTTCTACCGTACCATAACCTACATAAGAAGCTACTAATGTAAACGGGACTTTAGCCGAAGTAGTAAAAGTAAAACTGCCATTGCTTGTGGAGGCTGTACCGCCCGACTGGCCTTTGATACTTAAGCTTACGCCTGCCAATCCTTCTTTTGATTGCTTATCTTTTACGGTTCCGCTTACCGTAATATTCTGTGCCTGTGCTGCTATATTACCAGCAAACACAAATAATAACACATAAAAGATCTGTGTAAAAATTCTGCTCATACGCGATTGTTAATTTGGTTGTTTGTATTATTAGTTACATAAACTTAAATTCTTTTTTTGAATTAAACAAATTATGTATGCATAATAATAAACTAACGAAGTTTTCCAAAGGGCATTAAAATACAATCAGTTAAATCTCATACTGACAGCATAACATGAATATCACTAAGTGCATCGTCACTATTGACAAGAAATTTCAGGCTTTCAATCCATCAAGATGTTGTTATTTACAAAGAAGCAAGCACGGTGATCAATGCTTGTTTTCTAACAAAAATCCGAGTTTCCCTATTACCATGAATGCGTGAAGATCGGACTGAATGAGCGGGTTATCGCAACAACATTGATTAGGTTCGTTACTCGTGCTAAATTAATTGCCATAAAAACTTTTTACAAGAAAGCCTTAAATCTATCCATTTTCTTCTGATGTTAACTGACATTTTACTAAAAATCAGTCTGACCACAGCACTGAAACCCTCCCACGGTTTTTAGGTTAATTTAAATTCTTCAAGGATTCCTTTGAAGAAAAGCACTCTTTTCAGCTAACTGTGTGCCAAGATCGGCTGTAGGAAACGATTATTCTCTATATCCATGACATTCTTTTGAATTGAATTATGATTTCAGTGTTTTTTGGCTCATTAAAGCAACGCCAGAAGGGGCAGAGCATTACAGTTCAATAAAGAAGTAAAAATATTGTTAAATATTAAAACGGAAAAATATAAACATACAAAAATAAACATTTTTGTTTATTTTTGTATTTATGGAAGCGTCGTTGGAAAAATATAGAGGTATACACCCGGGTTTGATACTGGATCGCGAACTCAAGAAAAGAAACTTGAAGAAGGGACCTTTTGCACTTTCATTGCCAGAATATCCACAGACGATTACTGCAATCACAAAAGGCAGGCGTCCGTTGACGACCGAGGTTTCGCTGAAGATCGACAGGGCATTAGGTTTTCAGGAAGGCACAATGTACTTACTACAGGCTTATTACAATATCAACGAAGAGATTAAAAAGGAGCAGGCTCTAAAACGGCCGGATCTTAGCCTGCTGCGCAAATCCCTTTTTTGGGATACGGATATAGAAAAATTAGACTGGCAGAAGCAGTATACTCCGATTATCCAAAGGATTTTTGAACGGGGTGATGACAAAGAGAAAAAAGTCATTTTGGATTTTTATGGTAAGGAGAAGGTTCAGGAGGTTACCGGAAGCAGTAGCATTAGAGGCAACAGCTTACCAATTATGTAAGCTAGTAAAAGAGATTAGATATGCTACATTGGAAAACAGTCAGTAACCAGCTGAAGGAATATTTGCTTATTTTAATGAATGCAAAGGAACTGGAATAGTTTCGTTTGGTAGGCGGCACCGCACTAAGCCTGCACCTGGGTCATCGGATGTCGGTTGATATTGACCTTTTCACAGATGCCCCATATCGATCTGTCGATTTTGAAGTAATTGAAACCTTTTTAAAGAGAAGCTTTCAATTTGTTTCAGGGGATTTCGGGGAGAGTCAGATCATGGGCAAGTCTTATCTAATCGGATTTGATAAGGGCAATACGATCAAATTTGACATCTATTATTCAATGGATCCCTTCTTTCAGGATGCAGTATTTAATGATGGAATAAGAATGGCGAGCGTGGAAGAAATCATAGCAATGAAGATAGATGTAGTACAGCGAGGCGGAAGAAAAAAGGATTTCTGGGACCTGCATCAACTGCTTGATCGCTATAGCCTTTCAACTATGATAGATCTTCACGCAAAACGTTTTGAATGGACACATAACAAGGAGCTGATCCTGAATAACATAACCGGCTTTAAGGGTGCTGATAGGGATTTTGATCCGATTTGCCTGATGTCAAAGGAATGGATATTCATCAAAGAGGACTTTGAGGCAGCCAAAGCAGATATAGCAACAGGGAGAGATAATAAAACGAATATCTAGATACCATTTTCATAACCAAGTTAATAACGCTCAACTTGTCATAAGATCGTCCAATCTTAACTGCTCACTAACGGAAACCTGGCTGCAATAAACATGCAAAAACTGGTCATTGGCCCCAATTGAGACCCGAAATATTACTTACCCTACTTCCAGCAATTCAAATCTTACATAAAAAATGCTTAGATTACTGATCCTAGATGGTTTTCACCTGTTTTATTTTGACTTCCCGTTGTAAGATTTTAAAGTTTACTTTCCGATACAAATTATAATTTTGATTGATATACAGTTTGTTGTATTTTGCGATAAACATAAATCGTCATTTTGCCCTATCTTAGCAAAAGACTTGTTAGCTAACCATTATGAATAAAATTAAGGCCTTTCTCTGTGTCATTGTACCAATTGCATTAGCTTTTTTATTTAATACCAAACTCGGCAATACGCCTCCGCTACTCAAATTCCTAAATCCTTTTATGGGTTTTTGGCAAAATGCCGAAAACAATCATTTTATGTTTAACCATAAAGCGAAGATTAAAGGCGCTATCGATAAAATAGAAATTGTATTCGACGACCGGATGATTCCGCACATTTTTGCACAGAACGATCACGATCTTTATCTTGCCCAGGGTTACGTAACGGCCATGTACCGCCTTTGGCAGATGGATTTTCAAACCCGTTTTGCAGCAGGCAGAATAAGTGAGGTGGTGGGCGATAAAGCCATTGAGGTAGACCGTTACCAACGCAGAATGGGTATGGTTTATGGTGCCGAAAACTCGTTGAAAGGCATGATGGCCGATCCAAAAGCGAAGGAAATGATTCTGGCCTATACAGAAGGCATTAATGCTTACATTAAAACCCTCTCAAAAGCCAATTACCCCTTAGAATATAAAATACTCGATTTTAAACCCGAAGACTGGACACCGGTTAAATGTGCTTTGTTGTTAAAGCAAATGTCGGCCGTTTTAGCTATGGGTTCCGACGAGTTTTACATGACTAACATCCTTAAAAAGTTTGGTCCAGAAGTAACTAAAGATCTTTTCCCTGATTATCCTTTCCGTGAAGATCCGATTATCCCGGTGGGTACAAAATGGGATTTCACTCCCCTACCAATTCCAAAAACGCCTGAAAGTTTTACGCAAGCCCAAACAGGTGATGTAAAAACTACCGAAAAAAGGGAAGGAATTGGCAGCAACAACTGGGCTTTATCAGGTTCAAAAACAGCTTCAGGCTACCCAATCCTGGCAAACGATCCGCATCTCGACCTAACCCTGCCTTCTATCTGGTATCAGATTCAGTTACATGCGCCGGGAGTAAATACTTATGGTGTTTCTTTACCGGGTGCGCCGGGCGTGATCATCGGCTTTAACCAGAAAATAGCCTGGGGCGTAACCAATGTTGCTGCTGATGTGCTCGATTTTTACCAGATTAAATTTAAAGATAGCAGCCACAACAAATATTGGTACAACAATAAGTGGAATGCAACAAACAAAAAATTAGAAGTAATTAAAATCCGCGGAGCAAAAGACGAAATAGACACCGTATATTATACGCATCATGGTCCGGTGGTTTATTTTCAGAAACCGAAATACAGCCGGGCAAACAATGTACCTGTTGGCGATGCTTTAAGGTGGATTGCACATGACCAATCGAACGAGCTGATGACTTTTTATTACCTGAACCGAGGTAAAAACTATGCCGATTATCGCAAAGCCCTAACCTTTTATACCGCACCAGCACAAAATTTTGTTTTTGCCAGCGTAGATAATGATATCGCCATTACGCCAAACGGAAAATTTCCACTAAAATGGAAAGACCAGGGCAAATTTATTTTAGATGGTACCGACCCGGCATACGACTGGCAGGGCTGGATTCCTGCAGCGCAGAACCCAACGGTTAAAAACCCGCCACGTGGCTTTGTAAGTTCAGCTAACCAATCTTCAACCGATACCACCTACCCTTACTACATTAACTGGGAATTTTCGCCTTATGAACGTGGCAAAAGAATTAACGACCGTTTGGGTGCAATGAGCAAGGCAACTATAGACAGTATCCGCCTAATGCAAACCGACAATTACAGTATTATGGCTCAAAATTTGGTTCCAGCCTTACTCCCGCTACTGAATAACGAACAATTAAACGCTACCCAGAAAGAAGCATTAAGTTATGTAAACAAATGGAACAAGCGTTACGATGCCAACCAGATTGCTGCAAGTGTATTCGAAATATGGACCAAGCGCCTAACTTTCGATATCTGGGGAGATGAGTTTGAAGTAAAAGGTATTCCCATGCGTTATCCATCCAGAGACCGTACCGTAGAAATGATTTTAAAAGAACCAAACGCTCCCTGGTACGATAATATCCACACGAGCAAAAAAGAAACGCTTACTGATTTGGTTAACGAAGCTTTTAAATATAGCTGCGATAGTCTGGAAAGAAGATTTGGTCCAATCAACAAAGATTGGAACTGGGCCAATGTAAAACAAAGCAATGTACCCCATTTGGCTAAAATACCAGGTTTTGGTTCAAAAGTTTTGCAAATAGGCGGCGCTAAAAGTACCATTAATGCCTTATCCGAAACCAATGGCCCATCGTGGCGTATGGTTATAGAGTTGGGTAAAACCCCCAAGGGGCATGGCGTTTACCCGGGCGGACAGTCGGGCAACCCTGGAAGTAAATTTTATGATAACATGATCGATACCTGGGCAAACGGCAGGCTTTACGATCTGTTTTACATGCAAAGTGCCGATGATAAATCGGGCACAGTTATCTCACGTTTAAAAATCTCTAAATAATAGAAAATGGTTTTCATCGTCATCGCAATTATCTGTTTCTTCTTACAAATGATCGCTCCGTGGTGGGTGGTTATTGTGATTTCTTTTGCCACCTGCGGTATTATTGGTAAAACAGGAAAAATAGCATTCTGGCAATCATTTCTTGCTATATTTTTGTTGTGGATTGGTTATGCGCTATTTAAAAGCCTGCCCAACGATAACTTGCTAGCCAGCCGTGTTGCCGTAATGACCGGCGTTAAAATCTGGTGGATATTGCTGCTGCTTACCGGTATTTTAAGTGGCCTGGTTGCCGGAATCAGTGGCTATTGTGGTTATCAGTTTAGAATGGCTATGCTGGCCAAAAAAACTGACGAGAAAATAGCATAATGCTTTGTACTTTTGCGGCGTGAATTTAACAGCTGAAGATATATTTTCCGTACAAAACGCCGAAGGGTTTAAAACGCTAGCCTTAAACATTTTCAGGTTTCAGGCCCAAAACTGTAAAGTATATGGCGAGTACATCCACCATTTACGTATTGATATAGACCAGGTGAAAACTATTGAGCAGATTCCTTTTCTGCCCATCAGTTTTTTTAAGAGTCATCCTATTTTAAGCAGCACCGAACCTATCGAAATTACCTTTAGCAGTTCGGGCACAACCGGTATGGTACAAAGCAGCCACCATGTAACCGATGTTAAATTATATGAACAGAGCTACCTGCAGGCCTTTGCCCGGTTTTATGGCGATGTTTCGGCATATTGCTTTCTGGCGTTATTACCGTCCTATCAACAAAGAGCAGGTTCATCTTTAATTTACATGGTTAACGATCTGATCGAAAAGAGTGGGCATGCTCAAAGTGGTTATTTTTTATACAACCACGATGATCTGCTACAAACCCTGCTCGATCTGAAATCAAAAAAACAGAAAACAGTTTTAATCGGAGTAACCTATGCCCTGCTCGATTTTATTGAACAATATGACATCAATTTTCCTGAGCTGATTGTAATGGAAACCGGAGGAATGAAAGGAAAGCGTAAAGAAATGGTTCGCGAAGAATTGCATGAGCAACTAACCCAGGGTTTTGGGGTAAAATCGATCCACAGCGAATACGGGATGACTGAACTACTTTCGCAGGCTTATTCCTTAGGTGATGGGGTTTTTAACTGTCCAAACTGGATGAAGGTTTTAATCCGTGATACGAATGATCCTTTAAGTTTAGTAGCCCAGGGCCGTACCGGGGGCATTAATGTCATCGATCTGGCCAATCTAAATTCCTGCTCTTTTATTGCTACGCAAGACCTGGGCAAAATCAACCCTGACCAGAGTTTCGAGGTATTGGGCAGGTTCGACCACGCCGATATCAGAGGCTGTAACCTTTTGGTACAGTAAATTAATTTACTTTATCAGCGCAGTTGGCACAAAGCCCTGTCGCAATCAGATTGAGGTGCTCTACTTTAAATCCGGCTGGCACCTTTAATGCAGGGATTTTAACGCTATCTAAACAGTAAATTTTATGGCAGTTATCGCAGTTAAAATGCACATGCTCATCGTGGTGTTCGTGCGCGCTGCAACCTTCCGAGCAGATGGCGTAGTTGGCCGTTCCCTGCTGATCGAGCACTTTATGGATGATTCCTTTTTCCTCGAAAGCCTGTAAAACACGATAAAGCGTAACACGGTCGGCATCTTTACCCATTACCTGCTCTAAATAGGGCTGAGAAGTCGCAGAATCGCGGCTGCTCAAAATCTCGAGCACCTGCAAGCGCGGTGCAGTTCTTTTTAAACCATTTTTAACCAAAAGTTTTTCGAAACGCTCTGTGTTGTTTTCCATAGCAATACAAAATTAAACATTTAAACAATGAGTTTGGCATTTTTAATTGTGATTGGCGGGGCATAGCTGGCATCTTTCTGTTCCAATTTTAAAATGCCTTTTACTTTAATGGGTTTTTCGCTGTAAGGTATGGCCCGCTCCATTTCGATCATAATCATTACCGGAATACCGTTCTGACCACAAAAATAGCATTGGTTAATGGGCAGGGTAGCCAAAAGAAACTGCTGCTGCTTAGCACCACTTTTAATCGGAATCAGATAACCCATTAATTCAAATTCACGGTTTTCGAAACGCTTTATCGATTCTGAAAATAAGGGTAAAAGCTCATTCTTTTCTGTTAGCTCGAACTTAACGGAGGCAATTACATCCCAGTTCAACGACCGTAGTTGATCGCCGGGTTTGTGTTTTTGGGTCTGTGCTTTAGCTGTAAATACAGCAGATAACAGCCAAAAGATTAGCAATAAGTTTTTCATTTTTGTACAGCTTCTAACAGAAAAAAGGTTGACCGGCTATCGCCGGAATCGTTGATTTCGAATTTCCCTTTAATTAAAACAGGTGTATCGATCCATTTTATGGGCTTTAGCATTTTCACCTCTACCATGGATGGAATATCGCCCGTACCACAATAAGGACAGGATGCAATAGGTACAATTGAGAGCATAAATTCTGTAAAAGTATTGCCAACCTTCGTCGGAATAATATAACCTGGCAACTCAATTACCTTATGGTTTATCGCTTTTAATGCAGGTGGAAAAACAGCCTGCCAAACCAATGGTTTCACCTGCTTATCGTATTTTAAGCCAATCAGGTTCCAGTTGGCCATACGCATATCGGTATGCACCTGAACCTGCGCGTACGAGCCAAAAGAAACCAAAAGCAAAAGAAGCCAAATGCCATGCTTTTGTATTTTCATATTATAACTGTTTAGCATTTAACAGGAAAAATTCACTTCTGTCATCTCCCGAATCGTTAATGATAAATAGGCCACGGAGCCTTACAGGTTTTTCTGTAATGGCAATAGGGTTTAACATTTTAACCTGTACCATGGATGGGATATCGCCAGAACCGCAGTAAGGGCAGGATGCAATGGGCACAATAGAAAACATAAATTCGCTAAACCGCTGCCCCACTTTAGTGGGAATAATATATCCGAGCAGTTCAATCACTTTATTGTTTAAGCGCTTTAATGCAGGTGGAAAAACACTACCCCATTTTCCGGGTGCAATTTCTGCATCATAGCGTAAACCAATTAAATTCCAGGTTGGCGTGCGCATGCCGGTATGTACCCGGCCTTGCGCAGCCACTATCTGGAAACCTAAACATAAAACAACCAATCCAATTAATCTTTTCATTACCTAACGTGCTTTGGTGAGCGTTTCAGCAATATCTACCTTGTAAATCTGTAAAGCCGGAATTATTGAAGCCAGTGCACCGGTAATAACTCCTGTAACGATTAAATACAACTCCTGTGGCACGATAACCATTCCACTCAGCCTGGCCTGCGAAGATTCCTGATAAGCGCCAATCAACTCGAGTGCGGCATGACCAATCAACAGGCCCACGCAGGTTCCAATACCGGTAACCAGTATACCATCTAATAAAACCAGCAAAAACAAGCGGAATTTGGATGCACCTAAACAGCGCATTACA
Organism: Sphingobacteriaceae bacterium; assembly: GCA_965284455.1. GTDB lineage: Bacteria > Bacteroidota > Bacteroidia > Sphingobacteriales > Sphingobacteriaceae > Pedobacter. Next base: position 6,138,215 of record OZ260086.1, on the reverse strand, counting down.
GCCAAATCGTATTTACGTTCTTTCATGGCGTTATACAAGCTGATAAAAATACTCAGCGCTGCAATACCCATGATCAAAACAGCAAACCACTTTAAAGTATCTATCCCTATTCCAATTAAAGAAAATAGCCTCGCACTTTCCATAGCCGGCGATGCGGCCTGCATATTGGTACTTTGGTTCACCATCCGTGGAAAAGCAATAACCGACATGGGTGAGCGGTACTGAATTAAAATGGCTGTAATTTGTTTGTCGTTAATCTCCTTTGCTTCACCTGACGAATGGTGCTCATGTTCCCCCTCCGGCGCTTCGTGCATTTTATAAACACTGGCAATATTGGTGAGGATGAGGTTGTCTGTTATATTGCCCTGGGGCTTTAAAATACCTTTTACCACATAGGCATGCTGCTTATGGATATCGCTACTACCCGTAAGTCCATGCGCACCGAAAAAGGTATCGCCAATACGCAGTTTTGAAGCTAAAGCCACCGTGCTTCCTATGGTAACCTCCAGATCTTTTTTCCAGAAGCTCCCCTTTTGTACCGATAAACCATATAATCCGCTAAAAGTGGTATCGGTACCTACAATGCGGTACCCATTGTAATTATCACCAAGCGCCAGCGGAACTGCTCTTTTCACCATCGGGTTTTTCATTAAGCGGTAAGCATCGGCCACCGGAATGTTTCCGGTAGGAAAATCGATGTGATAAATACTGCTCATGATCAGTTGCAACGGACTTCCCTTTGCGCCTACCACCAGATCAATATCTTTTGCATTCTTTTCGAGCTTATTGCCAATCTGGTTAGCAGCTAAAAAAAGTATCGTTAAAATACCCAGGCCAAAGGCAACCAGAATAATGTTTAAAAGCGTGGTTAGCTTATTTCTGCAGAGATTTTGACTACTTATTTTAAAGATATTCATTACAGTAAATAGGTTTTAGTGATGTAGTTGCGTACCCGCTGATCGTGTGTGGCGATAATCAATGCAGCGCCATTAGCCTTTGCCTGCATGGTAAGCATTTCAATTACCTGTGCCGCATTTCGGTCGTCGAGGCTCGAAGTAGGTTCATCGGCAATCAGCAAATCGGGTTTATTAACCAGGGCCCTTGCTACCGACACCCTTTGCAGTTGTCCCTGGCTTAACTGGTCGGGATAATTTTGTGCCTTATCTGCAATACCGAGTTCGTTCAGGAGCAATTGGTTATGTTCCATATTAACGGCTACACCAGCCATTACAGCCGCCAGTTCAAGGTTATCGAGCACATTTAGCGATTGAATAAGGTGTGGCCTTTGGAAAACAATACCAATATTTTTTCCTCTGAACTGATCCATGCTACGTGCCGACAAGGTGTACAAATTAGTTCCATTAATAGCAACCTGCCCCTGACTGGGTTTAAGCAATCCGGAAATGATATTCAGCAAGGTACTTTTTCCACTTCCCGATGCCCCAAGCAAAAGCCAGTGTTCCATATCGGCTATTTCCCAATCGGGAAAAACAATTTTTCTCCCCTGCTCATAGAGGTGAACCAGCGATTTGATGTTAATCATGGTATAACTTTTTCTACTTTCTTAATCACCAGATTTTTGATGGCATAACGACGGTATAGGTCCTGAGCGTCGTTAGTACCATGCTTGCAGGCTGGATTTAGCACTGAAATAAACAACAGTGCCGGAATGAACAGGGTTTTAGGGGTCTTGAACATATAATAAGGAAAACAATTAATGGGTATGGTTTATGGGGCAGGTTTTGAGTAACCTAAGGTTAAAATAATGTGCTGCAGCGATTGTAAAGCCACCCAATGGGATCAAAATGGGTTCGAGCAGCTCCACTCCCGAAAAGTGCCCAAAGGCAATACAACCAAAACCCAGCATGAGGACCAGTATTGGTGCAATGCGATGGTGTTGCTTGCGGTAACCTGAGCTCAAACTCCACACTCCTAAAATTAATGAAAGGGCAATCATGGTAATTTCAACGACCTCGTTGGCCAAAAATCCCATCCCCCACATGGGTAAAACAGTAATTACAAAGGGCAACGCTGCGCAATGTATGGCACAAAGTGTAGAGGCGGTTATGCCTAATCTGTCGAGGTTAATTTTATAGCTCCGCTGTTTCATCCGTTTAAATTTAGTTGACAAATATAAAAGCAATAAAGTTGCATTTAAAATATTCAGCATTATATTTGCAACATAATTGCATTAACATGATAAAGAAATTACCAGTAACCGTACTAAGCGGTTTTTTAGGCAGCGGAAAAACCACCTTGCTCAATGCCATACTGCAAAACAAGCAGGATTTAAAGGTGGCCGTAATTGTAAATGATATGAGCGAAGTGAATGTCGATGCTGACTTGGTTAAAAATCAGCATACCTTATCTAAAACCGAAGAGAAACTGGTAGAAATGAGCAATGGCTGCATTTGCTGTACCCTGCGCGAAGACCTGATGGTAGAGGTAGAAAAACTGGCCAAAGAAAACCGTTTTGATTACCTGTTGATTGAAAGTACAGGTATTTCTGAACCCATTCCTGTTGCGCAGACTTTCTCTTTTATTGATGAAGCTTCGGGTATTGATTTAAGCCGGTTTAGCCGTTTAGATACCATGGTTACTGTTGTAGACGCTTATAACTTCTACAAAGATTTTGGTTCTGCCGAAAAACTCGCCGACAGGAACATGACTGATGATACAGCAGATACACGCACCATTGTAAATTTGCTTACCGACCAGATTGAATTTGCCAGCGTAATTTTACTCAACAAAGTAGATTTGGTTAGTGAAAATGATATACTGGTTTTAAAAGCCTTAATTGCTAAACTAAACCCCGGGGCTAAAATTTATGAAACCCTTTTTGGCAATCTTGATCCGGCTTTAATTTTAAATACAGGCTTGTTCGATTTCGAATCGGCCGCTGAGGGCGCAGGCTGGAAAAAAGAACTCGAAGAAATTCACCAGCCAGAAACCGAGCAGTATGGGATTAGCTCAGCAGTTTTCCGTTCAAAAAAACCTTTTCACCCGCAAAGGCTGTGGGATTATATTAACCACGAATTCCCCCCGCACATTATACGCTCAAAAGGCATATTTTACCTTGCCGCCATGCCAGATCAGGCGATCAATTTCTCACAGGCCGGAGGTTCTTTACGCATTGATTTGGCTGGGGTTTGGTGGGCCAGCATGAGCAAAAATGAAAGAATTCAATATGTGGATTATATAGAGAATGAAGCAGTAATACATGCAGAATGGGATAGCGATTTCGGTGACCGCAAAAATGAACTGGTTTTTATTGGTCAGGAAATGAATGGCAATGCTTTGAAAGAGTCGCTTGAAAGCTGCTTGCTTACCCCGGCAGAGATCGCAGATTATAAAATGGGGGGCTGGTTTGAAAATCCATTTGAACGGGTAATTTCAAATTGGTAATTGGTTAACTAATGCATTTTTTCAATTATAAATATAGCCTGCTTATAACCTGAAGGTTTAAAGGAATAGAAATCGGCAAATAATTAGTCGATTAAATGAACAAAATGGTCGTTTATTGATGCCATTCCTGACCAGGATATTGTGTAAGTTTGATTACCCCAAACAAACTATAATATCATGACTTCACCCAAGGACCTAACTGTTGTTACAGGCTGTCCGCCATGTCCGAAATGCAGAAATTTCGAGACTTACAGAGTGCCGCGAGGTTTTCTCTTTAAAACACTAATGCCCTGGGTATCCGTTAAACGATACAAATGTTATAAATGCTTTAATAAGTTTTATGTAACCAGATAAGGCCATAAAAAAGGAAAGCCGCTTAATTTGTAAAGCGGCTTTCCTTTTTATATTCCATTTTAACCTTATTCGGCAATTAAAAGGAAATAGTTTTTCTTTCCCTTTTGAACTACGATAAATTTATCATTAATCAAATTTTCAGTACTGAAAACCTGCATCACATCTGTTACTTTTTCTTTATTGACTGAAACGCCACCACCCTGAATCAACTTCTTGGTTTCTCCTTTTGATGGGAAAACTGCAGCCTTTTCTGCAAGTAAAGTAGCTGCATCAATACCAGCACTTAACTCTGATTTGGAAATATTAAACTGTGGTATTCCCTCAAACATTTCTAAAACCTGTTTTTCTGAAAGGCTTTTCAAAAATTCTAAAGATCCGTTACCAAATAAAAACTCAGATGTTTTAATAGCTGTTTCCAATGCCTCAACCGAGTGGGTTTTAATTGTAATATCTTCTGCCAAAGCTTTTTGCAAGATACGCAAGTGCGGGGCTGCATCGTGTTCTTTTTCCAAAGCTTCAATTTCGGCCTGATTTTTAAGTGTAAAAATGCGGATCCATTTTTTCACATCATCATCTGATGCGTTTAGCCAAAACTGGTAAAATTTATACGGTGAAGTTTTCTCCGGATCTAACCAAACCGCACCGCTTTCGGTTTTACCGAATTTGGTGCCATCAGCCTTTTTAATCAACTGGGTAGTAATGGCATAAGCAGTTCCCTGATCTTTTCTTCTGATTAATTCGGTACCGGTAACAATATTTCCCCACTGATCTGATCCACCCATTTGTACCAGACAGTTTTCGTTTTTCCATAAATGGTAAAAATCGTAACCTTGAATCAACTGGTAGCAGAATTCGGTAAAAGATAAACCAGAATCACCTTCTAAACGGCGCTTAACGCTATCTTTGGCCATCATGTAGTTTACGGTGATGTGTTTACCAACATCCCTGATAAAGGTAAAAAGATTCATATCTTTAAACCAATCGGCATTGTTAACCATCACAGCACCATTTCCACCTTCTTCAAATTTCAGGAATTTAGCCAACTGCTTTTTCATTCCTTTTAGGTTATGCTCAATCATTTCTGGCGTTTGAAGATTACGCTCGTCAGATTTTCCAGATGGATCGCCCACCATACCCGTCGCACCACCAACCAAAGCAAAGGGCTTATGGCCAGCGTTTTGAAAATGAATAAGGGTCATGATTTGCGTTAAGTGACCAACATGCAATGAATCTGCAGTAGGGTCAAAACCGATATAACCAGCAGTCATACCTTCGTTTAACTTTTCCTCAGTATTCGGCATAATATCATGTAGCATGCCACGCCACCTTAACTCTTCAACAAAATTCGTCATTGTACAAACACTTTAATAATTGTGCGTGCAAAGATAAAATTTTAGCTTAGTTTAAAGCAAATTAGTTGGTTTTGTAAACCAGTTCTTAAAATCGGTCTTTGCTGCTTCAAAATCTGCATGGCCAATGAGGCAATTGAGACTGGAATTACTGCGAATAGATTGGTTGGGAACACCTTCCCCATCCAACCAGTTGTTGCATAATTTTTTGATCAGGGCAACTTCATCATCTGCAACCGCATCCATATCCATCGCATTCAGCTTTGTATATTCATCTTTATCAATACCCGCAGGTAAATCCCAATATTTACGCGTCGAATCATTAATCAGTACTGGCCTTAAGGCAGGATTCATACGGATAAAATCGACCGGCTGCGCTGGCATTGATGGATTCAGGATCATATAAGCTACAAAGGCAGCCGTATCGGGCGGATCGTTTAAGATACTGGTTCCCATTTTCTGAACATCTCTAATCAGGCCCGGCGATTCATGTTTGGCTTTTAATTCGTCATATTTTACTGGTATTTCCTCATCATACTGCAGTTGTGAAACTGTTCCGGTACCTATAGAAAGTACCTGAACCTGCTCAATCTGGTATTGTGTCCTGTTACAGATCGCCTCGGTAACAGCAACTAAAACCGGATTATTATTCCCCGTAACGCCGCCATCCCAATAATACTTAGGTTTATTATTAACCAGAAATGTGGCCGGTTCGTTAAAATAGTTAACAGGTGCAGTACTTGAGGCATGTACGGCATCAACCAGGCTTACTATACAATCTGCCGGACTTTCTGCCTGTTGAGGCAGGTTTTTAATCCTCCGTTCAATAACAGCTGTAGCAGCCATACTCTCGCAATCCGACCTGAAGAGCTCAGCCCTGTTGCGGTAATAGTCATAACCAATAATCAAAAACTGGGTTTTAACTGCTCCATTTAATGCAATATGCGCTGGAATACCCATCATATCGATTTGCGCAATACCGGGTAAAATCTCTTTTAAAGCAATGTGCTTTCGTTTAGTGGCATATTTAGCACCAATTTTAAATATCCTGGCCATGCTGGTTAATAAACTCCTTTCAAAAAAGCCCAGTTTCGAAAACACTCTGTTTCTGAGCTTTGCATCATCAAATATTTTTTCTATTGCTGAAAGCCGGAGATTCTCTGCCATTGCTGCCGCGACCAGACTGCCTCCGCTATTGGCCGATACCAGGTCAAATTCTGCTAACACTTCATGTCCTGTTGGGTCGGGATTGTTAAAAGTTTCGGCGAACAGCTTACGCAAACATTTCACCTGGATAAGTGCCCAGGAACCACCGCCATCAAGTGATAAGATTCTGTAAGTTTTAGCATTAGGCATGATGCATCAGTTTAAGAACACTTAAAGCTATGCATAATTAGCCTCAGAAACAATATAGCTTTAGGGTCAATATTTCTAATTCGGGTTTTACAACAAGGGAGAAAACATTACCTTGCAATATGAACTTTTTATCCCATTACTATTTCGACAGGTCAAATCAGGATGCCAATGTGGTAATGGGAACTGTTTTACCCGATTTAATTAAAAATGCACTGAAGGATACCAATCTATATCCCCAGAAAAATGAATTTCTGTTTAAGGGCAACCCTGACGAAGAAAGCCTGTTAACCGGCTGGAAAAGACATTTAGCGGTAGATTTACATTTTCACTCTTCTGCTTTCTTCTTTGAAAAAACGGCTATACTGAAGCAGCTGATTAAACCCATTGTTGAAAATACCCCGGTACGTCCCTCTTTTCTGGCACATATCGGGCTCGAATTGTTACTCGATCATTTGTTGATTGAGCATAACCTAATTCAGGTAACCCATTTTTACAACCACCTGAATACAGTTAAAAAAGAATCACTGAGGGACTTCCTGGAACACTGCGGTTTAAAGGATCAAAGCGTATTCTTCAAATTTCTAGATGGCTTTATCAGCAGCAAGTACTTGCTCAGCTATCAAAAATTAGATAATATCAGCTATGCCTTAAACCGGATTTGCATGCGACTTTGGCCGGAAACCCTGAATGAAAAACAGTTGCAGCAGCTTACTTTTGAACTGGTGGTTTTTAAAGAAATATTACAAAAAGACTTCATGGCGATTTTTAAGGAGATTGACGGGAAACTTGAAAATTTTCAGTAGTGCATTTTCTATTCATATTTCAGTATTTTTAGATAAAAGACAGATATCATGAAAAAAATTGTATTAACCTGCTCATTAATGCTTTTAGGGATGAGTTTATTTGCCCAAAAATTACCTACCCTCGCAGATCCTTGGACTTCCAATACCGGCAAGTTTTTTGCAATACCATCTGGTCTGCAGCCATTATCCATTTTAAAAGTAGATGGAGTTGACTTTAAGATTGTGACAGAAAATAAAAAAGTAAAATTTATCAGCACTGAGGATAAGAATTTCAAAATAGGACAAATAAAATATATTGGTTTTAAGCTATCTGATTTCAAAAATAAAGGTGAGGTAAAGTTGTATCCCGGCTGGGGCTATTATTTGCCTGTTAATAATGGCTGGTATGCTTATTTCGATTTTAAAAATCTAAATGACTCATCAAAAGTATTATCGGTTTTTAGCTATCAGTTTAACTGACAGTTTAATTTGTTCTGTTTATGGTTAAAGAACATCCCAAGAGATAAAAAACCAATATAAATAATGTATTTAAACACTAAGAAAGAAGTTTTTTTCTAAGTTTGTCCTATGTCTCAGTCAGCGATACAAGAAGAAATGGATGCCCTGGTTGCCGAGCTCAACCAGCACAATTATAATTACTACGTACTAGCCATGCCTACCATTGGTGATTACGAGTTTGATAAAAAACTAAAACGCCTTCAGGATCTGGAACATGCAAACCCCAGGTTAGCTGACCCTAACTCTCCTACCCAGCGCGTGGGCGGCGATGTGACCAAAAATTTCATTACCGTTAACCATAAATACCCCATGCTCTCGCTTGGGAATACCTATAACGAGCAGGATTTACGCGACTTTGACGACCGCATCCGTAAAGCCATTGGCGATAATTTCGAATACGTTTGCGAGCTAAAATTTGATGGATTATCCATCAGCCTGACGTACGAAAACGGTAAACTGGTTAGAGCGGTAACCCGTGGCGATGGCACCAAAGGAGATGATGTAACGGCAAACGTTAAAACCATCCACACCATTCCCCACCAGCTTAAATCAGTTATTGCACCGGAACATTTCGAAATCCGGGGTGAAATTTTTATGCATAAAGCGGCTTTTTTACGCTTAAATGCTGCCCGCGAAGAATTGGGAGAAATCCCTTACGCTAACCCACGTAATTTTGCTTCAGGCACAATCAAAATGCAGGACAGCAAAGAAGTAGCTAAACGCCCTCTGGATGGCTTTATTTACTTCCTATACACCGAAAAACATGAATTTAAAAACCATTGGGATAGCTTGAATGCAGTAAAAGAATGGGGGTTCCACGTTTGCGAGCACAACAGGCTGGCTTCAAACATCGATGCAGTACTTGATTTTATTCACCATTGGGAAGAAGAACGTTTTAAACTCAGCTACGACATTGATGGGATTGTAATTAAGGTTAACAGTTTTGCCCAGCAACAGGAGCTTGGTTTTACCGCCAAATCGCCACGCTGGGCCATTTCTTACAAATACAAAGCAGCCGAAGTTGAAACCATTTTAGAAAAAGTTACTTATCAGGTGGGCAGAACTGGTGCTGTAACGCCGGTAGCAAATTTAAAGCCTGTTTTACTGGCCGGAACAACTGTTAAACGTGCCACCCTGCACAATGCAAACGAGATTGAACGTTTAGACCTCCATCTTAGGGATACTGTATTTGTAGAAAAAGGCGGTGAGATTATCCCTAAGATTATTAAAGTTAATCTGGATAAACGCTTGCCAGATTCTATTAAGGTAAATTACTTACACAATTGCCCTGAGTGTGGCACCGAGCTGATCAGGAAAGAGGGCGAAGCGGTTCATTACTGCCCGAATGACGAAGGTTGTCCGCCACAAATTGTAGGAAAAATACAACATTTCATCTCGCGTAAAGCGATGAATATAGATGGCCTTGGTGATGAGACGATTGAAACCTTTTACAAAAATGGTCTGATAAACCACATAAGTGATTTATATACGCTTCGCCAAAAATCAGATCAGTTAAAAACCCTCGATCGTTTTGGCGAGCGCTCTATCGACAACATGATTGCAGGTATCGAAAAATCGAAAGAGATGCCCTTCGAGAAGGTGCTGTTTGGTTTAGGTATCCGCTACGTGGGCGAAACGGTAGCTAAAAAATTAGCTGCCGGCGTGAAAAATATCGATAACTTATCAAAGGCTACTGTAGAAGAATTAATCGGTATTGATGAAATCGGGCAGCGCATTGCAGAAAGCATTGTTGAATATTTTGGAAAATCAGAGCATTTACAGCAGGTAGAATTATTAAAATTAGCCGGATTGCAGTTTGAAATTGAAGAAAAAGTAATTACACTTGATAGTGACCGACTTATTGGAAAAACATTCGTAATTTCGGGCGTTTTTGAAAACTATAGCCGCGATGAGCTAAAAGATATGATTGAAGCCAATGGAGGCAAGATTTTAAGTGGTATTTCGGGCAAATTAAATTATCTGGTGGCAGGCGACAACATGGGCCCCTCAAAACTGGAAAAGGCCAATAAGCTCAATGTACCCATCATCAGCGATGTAGAACTATTAGAAATGATAAAATAAAAAAGAGTGATTGATGCAAGAATGACCGAATTTAAAAATTCGTTCAATCCCCAATCAAAATGCAATAACTATTAATTAAAAATGAACAAATTTCAGGGTACTGGTGTAGCATTGGTTACACCTTTCAACACAGATGGATCAGTTGATTATAACGGCTTAAAAAACCTGATTAATCATTTGGTAGACGGAGGGATAGATTACCTCGTTTCTTTAGGTACGACCGGCGAAACAGCCACTATGACCAAGGACGAGAAGAAGAAGGTGTGGGCCTATACTGCTGAAATTAACGATAACAGATTACCTTTAATTGCCGGAATAGGTGGCAACAACACTTTGGCTGTAGCCGAAGATATGAAAGCTTTCGACACAGCTGGTTACAGTGCCATCCTATCGGTTAGTCCATATTACAACAAACCTACGCAGGAAGGTATTTACCAGCATTATAAGTATCTGGCTGAAGTATCGCCTTTAGATTTGATTTTGTATAACGTTCCAGGGCGTACCATGAGCAACATGAGTCCGGAAACTACCTGCAGACTAGCACACGATTTTAAAAATATTATTGCCACTAAAGAAGCTTCCGGCAGTTTTGATCAGTTTAACCAGATTATGAGGGATAAACCAGCCGATTTCCTTTTAATCTCTGGAGATGACCCAATTACCCTACCTATGATTGCACTAGGTGCATCTGGTATTATTTCGGTAATCGGGAATGCTTTGCCTAAGCAGCTCTCGGATATGGTAAAACAATGTTTGGCGGGCGATTTTAAAGGCGCTACTCCATCTCACTTAAATTTAATCGAATTTACCCGTTTGGCATTTGCTGAAGGAAACCCTGCAGGGATCAAGGCAGCATTAAAACATATCGGTATTTGTGGTGATACTGTTAGGTTGCCATTAATCAAGGCATCTTCACAACTTGAACAATTAATTGTGAAAGAAATTGAAAAATTGAGTATTGTAGCTTAAAATAAAGTTGTGCCCGGCGGATAAACATCCATCTAAGCGGGCGAATAGTTAAAAATCCCTTTGAATTATGGATAATTCAAAGGGATTTTTCTTTCTAGGCAATTAACATATTTCTTCGTTCCATGAGCAAGTTATCCAGCCATATCCCGTTTATTTTACCAATTTTTTCGCGATAGCCCACAACCCTGAAGCCGGCTTTTTCGTGGATTTTTAATAGTGCCGCGTTTTGAAGAAAAATCCCTGCCTGCAACATCCACACGCCCGCTTTTTCACTCTCTTTAATTAAGGTCTCCAACAGTAAAAATCCAATGCCTTTATCCTTATGTTCCTGTTTGACGTAAACTTCTATTTCCGCTACACCTAGCCTATCGTATTTAGCCGATACAGGCAACAAAGCAATCCATCCTATAATTTCTTTATCCTTGCAGGCGACAAACCTGCACACTTTACTGTGCGAGGCGTCCCAGTCCTTCCATGACATTTCCGGAGCCCTAAAACTTGCCATACCGGTTTTTATCCCTTCCTGATAAATCATACTAACCGCAGGCCAATCTGCTGCACACATTGCTCTTACCATAGCTTTATCAAATTTTCCAGTCAAAAAAAAAAACACCAAGCCCCTCTATATCCTATCTTGTTTATACTACAAAAATACCCAAAACAGCAGCTTTAATAAATGTTTAACAAAACAAGTTTGTCCTGTATTATAAATCAACACAAGTATATCCTAAAAAGTTGCTTAAAAGTGTATTTTCGTAACAAAAACGTTAAGATAACGTTTTTATGAACAGCCGTTTTTGGCATATTCGACAGGGCTCATGCCCACCAGCTTTTTAAAAGCATTGTAAAACGCGCTGCGCGATGAAAAGCCAGCACTATAGGCCAGCGCTTCGAAGGTAAAATTTTGAACGATTTCGGGTTTACGGAGGTTTTCTTTCATCCAGTTGATGCGATATTGATTGATGTAATCGATAAAACTCTTATTAATATAACTATTGAGTAGGATTGAGAGTTTATGACCGCTTAGGCCTATTTCCTTCGCCAGGGATTGCAGCCTGATTCCTTTGTCCCTAAAAGATTGATAGGTATCCATGTGGACTCGTAATTTTTCTTCCCACATCTCGAGCTCTTTATTGCGTTCCTCCTGGACTGCAAAACCTTTCTTTACCCCTAAAAGTGTGGAAGTCTTCATATTGAGCAGCGAAGCAATCAACTCTGAAGGCAAGCGGTCCAAATAACCGGGATTGGTTTCTGCAAAATACTTATAGCGTTCTTTGGCGTTACCTACACGTATAATATGCGCACGTTGTTGGGCCTGTTTATAATACCGCTCTAAAATTACCCTAAAAATATAATTGAGTTCGAAATGCTGCAGAAACAGCCTGTTTATCTCCCCGTTGTGAATGGCTAACAAATCGGTATCTTCTACAGCAATAACATATTCCTGAGAATGAACGAGTCCGTGCAGTCCGGATATCGAACTCACAAATTCATTTTCTATGGATATATAGGTAGTAATTTTTTGTTTCTTATGCGAAGTACACCCCATTAAAGCACCTTTTTTAATAAAATAGATGTACTCGCATACTTCATTTTCATTAAAAAGAATCTGATCTTTTTTGATACTGAGTTCCAGGATATGTGCCTCAAACTCCCGAGCCAATTCTTTGCTGATGGGGTATACAACCGACATAATCCCAAACAGGCGATTAATATCTTCTTTATTTGAACGATTGTATTTTAAATTACCCGACATTATATATCCTTAATTAATTGTGCTTATCTATCTTCAGCCCGATTTCTCACAACAAAAAATATTGATTAGATTTCCTTCTCAGGATATCAGTTAATAACCAGGGGAGTAAGTTCATAAATAAAATACTCGGTATTCACGGCAAAAAACGGGGCGTAGCCAAGTCTTTACGCGAAAAAATCGTCAACTTGTAAAGAAATATCAATGGTGACAAAAGTAGAAAACAATTAAGACTTATTTGCAGAAGAGCATAAAGCTTATTAAATCGTCTTATTATTTTTACAAAGCAGGAAGAAACGGAATTATATTTATAGAAAGAATAACCGTTAAACAACAAAGGCCTCTGAAAATTTCAAGAGACCTCTGTTTAAATATTTTTGACAGCTTAGGCTTTGTTTTTAGTATCCTGTACTTCTAAACGAATGGCCTGAGCTAGGTTTTTAAGATCTTGCATACCTTTGCGTACACGGGTTCCGGCTGCGCTGTTGCCTTTGTTATAAAACTTGTCTGCATCAGCTTCTAAAGCTGCCACTAAACTTTTCACTTCTTCAAATTTTTTCATTTTTTATGACTCCTATAATTTTAAAGGTTTGATTTTTAATTATCTAACTCTAATTTAAACGGTTTAGTGTAATAAAAAAATTTTTGGTGCGATAAAAAAACGCCTCTAAAGGGCTTTTTTTTCCACATTAATGATAATTATAAACATATATAATATCAAAAAAAACAAACAAATAACTGTTTACCAGCCAAATACAAATAAAAACACAAATAAAACCCTTAAAAAAGGCTTAAAAGGCCTATATGTAATTTTATTTATACACATATAGCATCAGTGAAATGCCCTACAAGAGAAAAATTAAACTACAAAATTGTCCGAAATTGAAAAGGATGGATTATAAATAAGTAATGATCTGAAATCGGTGAAGAAATGAAATAATAACTGATGAAAAGTGAACTAGCTAATAAATGAACAAATGGTTAACAATTAATTAAAGAATGTAATGTAAATTGCAACTACCGCCTACATACCATTCACAAAATCATTTAAAACTATGAGTACAATTAAAGTAAAAGACGGAACCGAAATCTATTATAAAGATTGGGGTACAGGACAGCCTATCGTATTCCACCATGGATGGCCCTTATCGGGAGATGACTGGGATACGCAGATGATGTTTTTTGTTAACCAGGGTTACCGCGTAATTGCGCACGATCGCCGGGGACATGGCCGCTCGAGCCAAGCTTCAGAAGGACATAACATAGAAACCTACGCTGCTGACGTGGCCGAATTAACTGCTGCGTTAGATTTAAAAGATGCGATACATATTGGCCATTCTACCGGTGGTGGTGAAGTAGCCAGATATGTGGCCAAAAATGGCGATCGCGTTGCGAAAGCGGTACTAATTAGCGCCATTACACCGGTTATGATCCAGAGCGAGCAGAACCCTGAAGGCGTACCGCTGGCTATTTTTGATGAAATACGCCAGGGAACTGGTTTTAACAGAGCACAATATTATCACGATTTTACAGATGCTTTTTACGGTTACAACCGTGAAGGTTCAAAATCAAGCGCCGGCGTTAAAAACAACTGGTGGCGTCAGGGCATGATGGGCGCTGTAAAAGCACATTACGAAGGCATCAAAGCCTTCTCTGAAACCGATTTAACTGACGACCTTAAAAGTATAAAGGTACCGGTATTGGTGCTACATGGCGAAGATGACCAGATTGTACCTTTTCATCAGGCCCCCAAAACAGCAGCGCTATTACAAAACGGGAAACTGATTGCCTACCCTGGTTTTCCGCATGGTATGCCAACTACCGAAGCCGAAACCATTAATAAAGATATTTTGGATTTTATTAAGTCTTAAAATATAAAAAAGCCGATTATTTTATCAATAACCGGCTTTTTTATATTTAATTGCCGCTTAAGCAGTGGCAAATTGGTTTTCTTTATAATAACCATTTTCTAATTTCTCGGCTACTTCGCTAAAGGCGTCTAAAGTACGCTGAACATCTTCTAAAGTATGTACAGCAGTAGGGATTAAACGCAACTCAATCATCCCTTTCGGGATTACCGGATATACTACGATTGAGCAGAAAATACTATAATTTTCACGCAAATCATAAGTGATTGCTGTAGCATCTGTTAGCTCCCCTTTTAAGAATACCGGGGTTACTACAGAATCAGTAACACCTAAATCAAAGCCGCGTTCACGCAGACCTTTTTGCAGCGTCATGGCTATTTCCCAAAGTTTATCCTTTAATTCTGGTTTGCTTTTTAACAGTTCTAAACGTTTTAACAAACCGATAACCATTGGCATTGGTAATGCCTTGGCAAAAGTCTGAGAACGCATGTTATACCTTAAGAAATTGGTAATCTGTTCAGTAGAGGCCACAAAAGCGCCTATACCTGCCATTGATTTGGCAAAAGTACCGAAATATACATCAATACCTTCAATACAGTCCTGAGCCTCGTGTGTACCCGCACCTGTTTTACCCATGGTACCAAAACCATGTGCATCATCAACCAGGATACGGAAATTGAAATCTTTTTTAAGATCTACAATTTCTTTTAATTTACCTTGTGCACCGCTCATTCCAAAAACGCCTTCGGTAATTAAAAGAATTCCACCGCCAGTTTCTTCAACTAATTTGGTAGCACGCTCTAATTGTTTGCGGGCACTTTCTATATCATTGTGTTTATACACAAAACGTTTACCCATATGCAAACGCAAACCATCTACAATACAAGCATGCGATTCGGCATCGTACACTACAACATCATTTCTATCTACCAGGGTATCAATAATAGATACCATTCCCTGATAACCATAGTTTAATAAAAATGCATCGGGTTTACCAACAAATTCTGCAAGCTCCTGTTCTAACTGCTCATGATAGTTTGAGTTACCGCTCATCATACGGGCACCCATTGGGTAGGCCATACCAAATTTTGCAGCAGCTTCTTCATCTGCTTTTCTAACTTCGGGGTGATTGGCTAAACCTAAATAGTTATTTAAACTCCAAACCAAGTGCTCTTTTCCACGGAACTGCATGTGTGGTGCAATTTCTCCCTCTAATTTTGGAAATGAGAAATACCCATGAGACCATTTTTGGTGTTGACCAAGCGGCCCCATGTGTTTTGCTATTTTATCAAATATATCCAATGTATTATCTGTTTTTTATAATAAAAATTTTGCGAATTTAAGCTTTATTCAGCTTAAAATCAACCGTATTCATCCGTTGGCTGTCAATTAACTTTTTCAACATGCCAATTTTATGCCAAAAAAGCCCCGGTTTATATTTCGGGGCTTTTAAAGGTATTATTTTGGGTCGATTTAGTCAACGTTATCGTGCAGAAAAGAGTTGTTGGGTCTGATTTCTGTACCTCCATCCTGATCGTTGCTTAGCGTAAAACGGCTAACCTGCGACTCTGATGAATGCTGAACCTGCTGTAACTGCATTTGTTTACGTTTGTAAGCAGGTTCGTTTTCTAGTTCCTGTAAACCGTTGGTAGTGCGCAATTTCATGCTTAAATCTTTTAAACGTAAAATACGTTCTTTCGATTTTTTCAATTGCTCTTCCATTGATTCGTCGTTCTTATCATCATCTAAACCAACAACCGGCATTTCGGGTTCTGGTTCAGGCACATGCATTTGAGCAACTTCTGCAACTGGTGTCTCGAAAACAAAATTGGTTTCTGCCAGTTTCACTTCAAATTCAAAGCCTGTTTCCTGAGTTTCCTCAACAGCATGTGACTCTTCCTCAATCAATGTATGGCGAACCACATTGCTTTCTGGTTCCTGAACTTTTTGAGTTTCAGTTTTATTGAACATACCACCAAACAGATCCACTTGCGAAATCTCTTCTTTAGCTTTTAAAACAGGCTCATAAGAAGGAGCTGCTTTAGGCTGAATAAAAGAATTTACTGGTTCAACGGGACGAACTAGCGGAGCTTCTTCTGGTGTTAAAAGTGATATTTTCTTTTTATTTTTTTCTTCGTGTACGCGTTCTTCTGAGGTCTGGAAACCTGTAGCAATGATGGTAACTGAAAGTTTATCGCTCAAAGATTCGTCGGTACAGTTACCCCAGATTAAATCGGCAGATAAACCTGCTTTTTCCTGAATGTAATCTGTGATGATCGAAACTTCGTCCATGGTTACCTCACGCAGACCAGAACTGATATTCAATAAAATGTAACGGGCACCTTCAATTTCATTGTCTTTTAACAATGGAGAAGCTAAAGCACCTTCAACAGCCTGTAAAGCACGATCTTCGCCTTCGGCAGCAAAGCTACCCATGATGGCTACGCCGCTATCTTTCATTACAGTACGCACATCTTTAAAATCCACGTTGATATAACCTGGCACAGTAATGATTTCGGCGATACCCTTAGCAGCTGTAGTTAAGATATCATCGGCCTGACCAAAAGCTGAGCCTAAGGTTAAGTTTCCAAAAATCTCACGCAGGCGGTCGTTAGAAATTACAAGATAAGAATCTACGTATTTCTTCAGTTCTTCCATCCCCTCATCGGCCTGTAACCTACGTCTTTTCCCTTCGAAAGAAAAAGGCGTGGTAATAATGGCCACGGTCAATATATCAAGTTCTTTTGCAGCCTTTGCGATAATTGGCGACGCACCTGTTCCGGTACCACCACCCATTCCTGCCGTAATAAAAAGCATTTTAGTGGTACTACCCAACATTGCCTTAATATCATCTATATTTTCTATTGCCGAGTTTTTACCAACCTCTGGAATAGAACCAGCACCCATTCCTTCGGTTAAACTAGCACCTAATTGCACCTTGTTAGGTATAGGGCTCGATTCCAAAGCTTGGGCATCTGTATTACAAATAATAAAATCCACACCAGTAATACCCGACAGGTACATATGGTTCACCGCGTTGCCGCCACCGCCCCCAACACCAATTACCTTGATGATTGAAGACTTATCTTTTAACATTTCGAACTGCATATCTTTATGAATCAGTTGTTTAAAAATTTTTAAATTCTGTTCATTACTCAATGTAATATTAACACTTTTTCAACAGACGTTTTCCACAAGTGTTAAGAATGTGGAAAACTCTTTCTTTGTTGAAAAATAATTAGCTTTTCAAGTAATCTTCATCGCTCACATTCATATCATCCTGAATGAAAGTTCTTGTTTTTGCCAATAATTTATCGAACAAACCTGGTCCGCGTTTTTCTTTTTCTTTTGCAGCTTTTGGTTTCTCAACAAAAACTCCAGGTTGTTTCATTTCTTCAATCAGTTCTTCAGCTTTCTGAATTCCTTTAATCAGCAAACCAACACTGGTCGCATACATCGGGCTCTTTAAGTCATCGTAGATGGCTTTAGGCATATCTTCGTATTTAGATAAGTGTTCGTTAGGATAACCGATGCGGCAATCTAAACCGGTTACATATTCCACAGCTTGCGATAAGTGTTTTAACAAAGCACCACCACCAGTAATTACAATACCACCGATCAGCTTTTTCTCATAACCCGAAGATTTGATCTCGTAATACACATGCTCGATGATTTCTTCCATACGCGCCTGAATCACATATGCCAGGTTTTTAACTGAAATTTCTTTTGGTTCCCGACCACGTAAACCCGGAACGCAAATGATTTCATTTTCTTTATTCTCTTCAGCCAATGCCGAACCGAAACGCGTTTTTAACAACTCAGCCTGGTTGCGCATTACCGAACAACCTTCTCTGATATCCTCAGTTACACTATTGCCACCAAATGGGATAACCGCTGTGTGACGGATAATACCTTCGTGGAAAATCGCGATATCGGTTGTACCACCACCAATATCAACCAGGGCAATACCAGCTTCTTTTTCTTCCTCGCTCAACACCGATTCAGATGAAGCCAATGGCTCAAGAATTAAATCCTGAGTTTGTAGCCCTGCATTGTTTACACATTTAATGATATTTTTTACTGCGGTAACCTGACCTGAGATGATGTGGAAGTTGGCTTCCAGACGCACTCCAGCCATACCAATCGGATCTTTGATACCCGGCTCGTTATCGATGGTAAATTCTTGCGGCAATACATGGATGATCTCCTCACCCGGAGGCATTACCAGCTTAAACATATCATCAATCAGCTTATCGATATCTTTTTTGCCGATTTCGTTGTTTAATTCTCTTCTTGTTAAAATTCCTCGGTGCTGTAAGCTCTTAATGTGCTGACCAGCAATACCCACATTTACCACCTGTATTTCTACATTGGATTGTCCGCTTGCTACTTCAACTGCTTGAGCAATGCCCTGTACGGTTTTTTGGATATTAGAAACTACCCCACGTGTTACTCCCGCCGATTCTGCTTTTCCAATACCTAAGATCTCTATCTTACCGTGCTGTGTCCTACGACCAACGATAACACAAATTTTTGTAGTACCGATATCCAATCCTACTACAATGGGCGACTGACTGGTAAATTTTGCCTTGTCCATATTCGTTAATTTTGCTGAGTTTTATACTGTTTTTCCAAGGCTCTGATTTCTTTCTCTCTCGCCTCTCTCTGTTTTTTTAAATCTGCCTCAGATTTTGCCGGCTTTGGCTGTGTTGTTACCGTTTGCTTCGGTTTTTCCTTTTTATCCGCAGGTTTTACTCCCTTTGGTTTAGTGGCCGATGTTGTCACCGGCTTTTTTTCTTCTTTTTTAGCTGGCTCCGTTTTTTTGGCTTCTACCTTTTTAGGTTCCACTTTCTTGGGTTCGGGTTTTGCTACCACAACCTTTTTAGGTTCCTCTTTTTGGGGTTCGTCTGCTTCTGGCCTATCATCCATTGCATCTCCAATTGTGCTTCTGATCAAAGAATCGGCCACACTGCGTTGTATCCTCAAACTATCGGCCGCAGAAAATGTTTTGCCTTTTTTTCCCAATTCTGTCGAATCCCTTTTCTCGCAGACAATCTGATTGGTGTACTTAATATTTATGGTTTTATACGTATCCCAACCAACCTGCGGCATTGCTTTTTTATAGAACAGCAACAGGTTTTTCATTTTCTTTTCGAGCGAGTCGGCATTACCTAAAATGATTCGCTGATTACCTACGCGAGGGATTAGGGTAATGTCGTTTTTCTGGTCAACCACAATCTGTTCGATTTGCGAATCCCAAAGTGTGTCCTTTTTAATATACTGTGCTGTTTTATACAAATCGCGGCCCAACTGCGTATGTAAAGTATCCACACGGCTCCCAAAGACTTCCGAAATATGTCCTGTTGCCACCAATACATTGGCGGTAAAATTTGACGAAATCGGCATTTTCAATCCGTCATTGTCAATGTAAAAATCCTGCCCGTTCTCGTTTAAAATACGTACAATAGGCTGGCGCTGTTTCACCTCAATATGCAATACCCCGTCCATATCTACATACACTTTGGCAAAACCGATGTATGGGTTAGATTGCAATTTCTTTTCAATCTGATGGATATTAATTTTCTCAAGGTTTCTACCCAGTAACACGCCCTGATCCTGCTTTAAAATTTCATCAATTTCTTCGCGTTCGATAAAATTATCGGCACCGGGAATAATAATTTTAACGTCGGTACACTTAACGGTTTGCTTTTTAACGTTGATGAAACCCAAAAGCACAACCACCCCTGCCAGACTGATCAGCCAGGCAAAGCCAGTAAAAATTGCGCTCCAGTTTATCCGCTTAAGCATTGTTCAAAGTATTTTTTAAAGGTTCGATAATGGTATCAATATCACCGGCACCTACAGTTAAAATTAATTCAGGTTTTGTGTCCTTAACGTACTGAACCACAAAATCTTTTCCACATATTTTTTTATCACTCAAAGTGATCTTATCTAACAAAAACTGAGCATTAATGCCCTCAAGCGGCAATTCTCTGGCCGGATAAATCTCCAGTAGCAACAATTCATCGGCTGTGCTCAAAACTTTTGCAAATTCATCTGCAAAATCTCTGGTACGGGTAAACAGGTGCGGTTGAAAAATTACCGTCAGTTTTTTATCCGGGTAGAGCTGTCTAACCGCGTCAAAACAAGCTTTCAGTTCTTCGGGATGATGTGCATAATCATCGATATAAATCTGATTACCATTATTTACGATATATTCGAAACGGCGCTTAACTCCTTTAAAATTTGCTACAGCTTGTTTTACTTTATCCGCATCAATACCCAAAGCCAGCGCTATTGCAATGGCCACAGTCGTATTCTCTACATTGTGTTTACCAGGCAGCATTAGGCTGATATCTTTTATATGCTGGGTAGCATCAGTATAATCGAACACAAATTTGGAACCTTGTACCCTTAAGTTTTCAGCCCGCGCGTTAGCTGTTGCACTAGCTGCATAACTGATGCCATTAGGCAAAGGCAAACCTTCGTATGCATAAAGCGTACCACCATCTTTTAACTGTGCGGCAAACAAACGGAAAGATTCTTCCAAATGGCTTTTATCACCGTAAATATCCAGATGATCAGCATCCATAGAAGTTACCACCGCTACATCGGGATGTAAAGTCAGAAACGAGCGGTCATATTCATCAGCTTCTACCACTACCACATTGTTATGGCCAAAAAGCACATTACTGTTGTAGTTGCTTGTTATACCACCTAAAAAGGCTGTACAATCGTAACCAGTATCTTTTAAAATATGCGCAACAATAGATGAGGTGGTTGTTTTCCCGTGTGTACCAGCAACAGCAATACAGAACATGCCTTTACTGATGATACCCAATACCTCGGAACGTTTTTTAAGGCTAAAACCTTTATGAATGAAGTGATTTAAAACCTTCGAATCTTTTGGAATTGCTGGCGTATAAACCACTAGAGTATCATCCTCATTATCTAAAAATGCACATGGTAATGAAGCAGCTTCATCGAGGTAGGTAATCAAAATACCTTCCTGCTCTAATTTTTCAGTGAGTTTTGTTCTGGTTTTATCGTAACCGCAAACTACCTGACCGCGTTTAGCAAAATAACGGGCAAGCGCGCTCATGCCGATACCACCGATACCTACGAAGAAAACCCTGTTTATTTTACTTAATTCCATTTTTTTTAGATTTGAGATGATAGATGTGAGATTTGAGATCTGAGAATACGACATAATGCCTATCTCAAATCTAATTTCTCATATCTCACATCTTTATTTTCATATCTCTACTTAATCAATTTCAATACTTCTCCTGCAATAATCTCATCGGCCTTTGGCAATGCCATTTTAGCCAGGTTTGCTGAGAGTTGCTCACTTTGCACCTTATTGTTTAACAAGGCTAAGGCCTCTTTCACCAGGGTATCTTCTGCAGAGCGGTCGTTAATTAATATCGCTGCTCCATTTTTCACCAGTGCCATAGCGTTTTTGGTCTGGTGGTCTTCTGCCACGTTGGGCGAAGGCACCAAAATTACCGGTTTGGCAATGAGGCAAAGTTCTGCAATGGTTCCAGCCCCTGCCCGCGAGATAATTACATCCGCAGCTGCATAAGCCAAGTCCATTTTATTTAAAAACTCAAGAATGCGAACGTTAGGGTGATAATCCACGCCCAACCTTTCGATTATTCCTTTGTAATAATATTTCCCAGTTTGCCAGATCACCTGTACATCCTGCGCAATTATTTCGGGCAAATGTTTTTCAATCGCTTTATTTAGTGTTCCTGCACCTAAACTCCCCCCAGTAACCATAATGGTCTTTTTCAAAGGATCAAGCTTTAACAGTTCAGCACCAGCATGGTGTTTACCTTTAATATCTACCACCTCCTGACGAACCGGGTTACCTGTTTTCAAAATCCTATCGGCCGGAAAAAATTGGTCCATTTGATCAAAAGCCACACAAATTTTGGATGCCTTTTTACCTAGCCATTTATTGGTAATGCCAGCATAAGAATTCTGTTCCTGTATCAGGTATGGAATTCCTTTCAATGATGCGGCATACAACAAAGGTCCGGAAGCATAGCCACCAACACCTACAACTGCATCAGGTCTAAAATCGTTAATAATCTGTATCGCCTTACGTACGCTACCGATTACTTTAAATGGAAGTGCGAGATTTTTTACAATCGAGCCACGTTGCATCCCACTAATGTTTAAACCGATAATCTTATATCCAGCCGCTGGAACTTTTTCCATTTCCATCCGACCTATTGCCCCCACAAATAAAATTTCACAAGCAGGCACCAAGCGTTTGAGCGCATTGGCTATGGCTACGGCGGGAAAAATATGCCCGCCGGTGCCACCACCTGATATGATAATTTTTGGGGAATTATTCATTTACTGTTTAATTATATTTTAAAGTCTTTCTTCAATTTAGATGGCTCATCATTTATGCTTTTAATGACAATCTATCTGCTTTAAGCTATCGCCGGAATCTCTCCAACGATTATTTTATTATTTATTTTTTCTTCTTTCGAAGTTACTTTTGCGTTTTCTTCCACATCGCGGCTTACACTCAAAATAATGCCAAAAGCCACACTGGTAAAAATCATTGAGGTACCTCCCATACTTACTAGTGGAAGTGGCACCCCGGTTACCGGACCTAAACCAACCGCTACAGCCATATTTGCAAAGGCCTGAATGGTGAGACTAAAGCTTAGTCCCGCTGCTAGCAGTGCTCCAAATGCCTTGGGTGCCCGTGTTACGATCTTGATACATCGGTATAAAAGCACCAGGTATAGTATCATAATAACAATTCCTCCCAGTGTTCCCCATTCCTCAATAATAATGGCGAAAATAAAATCGGAATACGGGTGTGGCAGGAAGTTGCGCTGTGTACTATTACCTGGTCCTTTACCAAAAACACCACCAGTAGCCAAGGCTATTTTCGCCTGATCAGCCTGGAAAGTTTTATCTGAATGCTGCATCTCGGGATGCATAAACGTATTGATACGCGACATGTATGTTTTACGCCTTGGCCCTAAAAAGAACACAAACAGCAGAAGTACAAAACCACCTGCACAAACAATCGCAATCTGTTTAATACTGATCCTTCCGATAATTAGCAGCAAAATACTTACACCAAACAGCATTAAAGCTGTCGAAAGGTTGGCTAGTGCAATTAAAACAAACACCACACAAACCGAACCCATAATTGGTATAAATGATTCTTTTACGTCTTTAATATTCTCTTGTTTTTTGGTGAGCATCCGCGCCAAAAATGTAATTAATGCAAGCTTGGCCAAATCGGAAGTCTGAAACGTTAATCCGATTACCGGTATTTTTACCCAACGTGATGCATCGTTTAAGTTGGTTCCGAATATCAGCGTATAAAATAGCAAAGGAATGGTTACAATCATGAGCACCTTTGAAATACCTGCATAGTACCGGTAATCAAGCAGATGGGCAATGTAGATCATACCAATACCCATCAATACAAAAATCAGGTGTTTGGTTAACAAAAGCTTTTCTACTGCTTCCCCCTTTTTATACGCCAAAGTCCCTGTTGCACTGTACACCGCCATTACCGATATAAGCGAAAGCAGGATGATGATCAACCAGATCCACCTGTCGCCTTTTGTTTTGTTAAGTAGTGCCTGCAACATATATTGACCCTCCTGTTATAATTCTCTAACTGCCGCTTTAAACTGGTTACCGCGGTCTTCGTAATTTTTAAATAAATCGAAACTTGCACATGCTGGCGAAAGCAAAACGGTATCGCCGCGCTTAGCCAAGTGGAAAGCAATTTGGGCAGCCTCATCGGCCGAAAACGTATTTACAATTACCTCTACATCGTCTTCGAAAGCATCGTGGATACGTTTGTTATCCTTACCCAAACAAACGATAGCCTTAACTTTACTCTTCACCAAATCTTTAAGCATGTTATAATCATTTCCTTTATCCACGCCGCCCATGATCAGCACTACATCGCTGGTCATGCTTTCAAGCGCGTACCAGGTAGAGTTTACATTAGTGGCTTTACTATCGTTGATAAAATCAATTCCAGAAATTTTGGCAACATGCTCTAAGCGATGTTCAATGTTTTTGAAATTCCCCATGCTTTCGCGGATAGAATCATTTCTTAACTCTAAAACTTTCGCTACGATGCCCGAAGCCATAGAGTTATAAACGTTGTGCTTGCCTTGTAAGGCTAAATCTGAAATAGACATGGTTAATAGATTATTTGGTTCAGTAAGGATATGTATAGTTGTTTCTTCTAAATAAGCTCCCCTTTCAACTGGCTTCACAATCGAAAAAGGGTAAGTTTTAGCGAGAGGTTTGGCAATGGCCATAGCTTTTAAACTTTCCTCATCATCCGCACAGTAAATGAAAACCTCATTAGCTGTCTGGTTTTGGATAATGCGCATTTTCGATGCGGCATAATTCTCCAGTTTATAATCGTACCGGTCTAAATGATCGGGGGTGATATTCAGTAAAACAGCGATATCTGCCTTAAATTCAAACATATCATCAAGCATAAAGCTTGAAATCTCCAACACATAATACTCGAAATCTTCGGCCGCTACCTGGGCAGCAAAACTTTGCCCGATATTTCCCGCCAGTCCCACATTTAAACCTGCATTTTTCAAAATGTGATAGGTCAATAAACTGGTGGTCGATTTTCCGTTCGATCCTGTGATACAAATGGTTTTTGCAGTGGTATAGCGCTTGGCAAACTCTATTTCCGAAATTACCGGAACACCTTTAGCGACGAGTTTTTTAATAATTGGGGCACTTGGTGGAATACCCGGGCTTTTAATTACTTCAGAAGCATTTAAAATCAGTTCTTCTGTATGCTTTTCAGATTCAAAGGGCACACCAAGCTTTTCTAAAGCTGCTTTATATTTATCGGTAATTACACCGTAATCTGAAACAAATACTTCGAAACCTTTGGCTTGCGCCAGCTTTGCAGCACCAACGCCACTTTCGCCGGCACCAAGAATAACCACACGGCCCTGCCCAGTCATTGCTGAGGGAGTATTGCTTGATGTGATATTACTTGTGCTCATTTGCTTTATTCTTTTTTATTTTCGCCCGAGGGCAGTTATTAATGTTTTCTATCGTTATTTAAGCTTTAGTCTTTAAGCTCTCTTCGCTACCTCAACTTCAAGGTCACTATGGTCATAATGGCCAGCATAATTCCGATAATCCAGAAGCGGGTGACAATTTTCGCTTCATGATATCCCTTTTTCTGGTAGTGATGATGTAAAGGCGACATCAGGAAAATCCGGCGTCCCTCTCCAAATTTCTTTTTGGTGTATTTGAAGTAGGAAACCTGCATAATTACCGATACCAGTTCTACCAGGAATACCCCGCATAAAATCGGGATCAAAAGCTCTTTACGGATCATCAGCGCAAAAGCTGCGATAATACCGCCAATGGCCAAACTTCCCGTATCGCCCATAAAAATCTGAGCCGGGTAAGAGTTGTACCAAAGGAAACCTACACATGCCCCAACAAATGCTCCAGCAAAAATCATCAGCTCCGCAGAATTGGGGATGTACATAATATTCAGGTAATCGGCCATGATGGTATTACCCGAAACATAAGCCAGAATACCCAGTGTAATACCGATTACCGCAGAAGTACCTGTTGCCAGACCGTCAATACCGTCGGTAATGTTTGCCCCGTTTGAAACCGCAGTGATAATAAATACCGTAAAGGCTAGAAAGATGATAAAAGCATATTTCTGATAATCCCCACCTAAAAACTTCAGCACCTTCGCATAATCGAACTCATTGTTCTTATAAAAAGGCATATTGGTTTTAGTTGATTTTACATCCTGTGTATAATAAAATGTTTCACCTTTCTGGCGCAACACCATCGGTACCGACGAAGTATTTTTAACATTATCCTGAACGGTTTCGCGCACCACAATATTCGGGTGGAAATACATCGTTGTACCTACAATTAGCCCCAATCCAACCTGACCTACAACTTTGAAACGGCCAGCCAAACCTTCTTTATTCTTTTTGAAAACCTTAATATAATCGTCCAGAAAGCCAATTGCACCCATCCAGATGGTGGTAATGATCATCAGTATAACGTAGATATTGGAAATATTGGCAAAAAGCAATGTTGGAATTAAAATACCCAGCAAAATGATGATACCCCCCATTGTTGGTGTACCCTGTTTCTGCATCTGGCCTTCCAGACCTAAATTCCTTACCGTTTCACCAACCTGTTTCTTATGCAGATAATCAATTAACCTGCGGCCATATACCGTAGTGATAATTAACGAGAGAATGATTGATACAGAAGCTCGGAAAGTGATGTACTGAAACAGCCTCAATCCGGGAATGTCGTAATGCTTATGCAGGTATTCGAATAATAAATATAACATTAGCTGATCGGGTTTAATTGTTCAAGTAAAATCTCTTTATCATCAAAATGATTTCTTACACCATTAATCTCCTGGTATTTTTCATGTCCTTTTCCGGCAATCAAAATGATGTCGCCGGGCTGAGCCAAATGACAAGCAGTTTTAATCGCTTCTTTTCTATCCAAAATGGATAGGGTTTTACGTTTATTGCTTGGCGAAACCCCAGCTTCCATCTCCGTGATAATCGTTTGCGGATCTTCGGTGCGCGGGTTATCAGAAGTCAGGATTACTTTATCGCTCCAGTCGCAAGCCACCTGGGCCATAACCGGACGTTTGGTTTTATCGCGGTCGCCACCACAGCCAATCACGGTAATTACCTGTTCGGTTCCTTTGCGAATATTGGCAATGGTGCTCAGCACATTCTGAACAGCATCTGGTGTATGCGCATAATCTACAATCCCGATTATTTTATCTGGTGAGGTGATATAATCGAAACGGCCTTCGGCTCCAGACAAAGTGCTCAAAAGTGTTAATACCTTTAATTTATCCTGCTCTAGCAAAATAGCTGTACCGTATACGGCTAATAAGTTATAGGCATTAAATGAACCTACTAGTTTAAAATAAACATCTTCGTTATCGATATCCAGGTGCAAACCGCTGAACTGATTTTCGATAATCTTAGCTTTAAAATCTGCAAGCTGTTTAAGCGCATAAGTTTTTTTATGTGCCTTGGTATTTTGCAACATCACCATACCATTTTTATCATCGGTATTGGTCAGTGCAAAGGCTGATTTAGGCAAGCCATCAAAAAATGCCTTTTTTGCTTTCAGGTAACTATCAAAAGTTTTGTGAAAGTCCAAGTGATCGTGTGTGATATTCGAAAATACGCCACCCGCGAAGCTCAAGCCTTCAATCCGGTGCTGAGCTACGGCATGCGAGCTTACCTCCATAAAACAATAATCGCAGCCTGCATTTACCATATCCCTTAAAAGCTGATTCAGCGCAATCGGATTTGGTGTAGTATGTGTAGCCGCCACCACGGTATCGTTAATGTAATTTTCTACAGTGGATATTAGTCCTGTTTTATAACCTAAGGCTTTAAATAATTTGAATAAAATTGTGGCAATGGTTGTTTTTCCGTTTGTCCCGGTAATACCAATCAGTTTTAAATCAGCTGAAGGATTACCAAAATAGTTGCCAGCCATAATACCCAAAGCCACCGAAGTATTTTCTACTTTAATGTAGCTAATCTCTGTATTTGGATTTTCGGGCAGGTTTTCACAAACAATCACTGTAGCTCCCTGCGCAATAGTTTGATCGATAAACTGATGTCCATCGACTAGTGTTCCTACTACCGCAAAGAAAACATCATCTTTACCTACCTTACGCGAATCGAAATTCAGCGCATTGATTTCCCTATCGGTTTTGCCAACCAATTCTTTAATCGTTACACCGTAAAGTAAATCTTGTAATTGCATTTTATTTATTCTAAAGTATCAGGCAATAAGTATCTAGACTTCTAATCTTTCAACCTTTTACCCTAATTCAATTCTATCTGTACTCCTATTCCCTTACCAATTTTGGTACCTGCAGCTATCGACTGAGCGGTTACCTTGCCCGAGCCAAAAACCTTAGTTTTTAAACCTGCATTCCCCAAAAGATACAGCGCATCTTTAAGTCCCATTCCCGCTACGTTTGGCATTACCCCTTTACGCTCGTTATTCTCCTGAAAAATAGTACCCGCACTGGTATCAATTATGTTGTAGTATTCAGATTTCGATGCAAAAAGCGGCTTAAACCCAAATGCCTTATATACTTTTTGTGTAGCCTTGCTTTGCCCTGCTTTTGTAGGCGGAGTACCCGTGTTGCCCACCAAACGTGTTGGCACATCATTATACATCTGCATATCGCTGGCGTAAATGCGGTCAGAAATTTCCCTGAACACTGGCCCAGAAACCGTAGCACCGTAATAAGCTCCTTTTGGATCGTTGATTACTACGATTAAAGAATACTTAGGCTTATCAGCTGGAAAATATCCCACAAAAGAAGCCTGATATTGCTTATTGGCCTTATATCCTTTATTTGCATCAGCAACCTGAGCAGTACCTGTTTTACCAGCAATCGGATATAAAGGATTATAAACCACTTGCTTTCCACTACCCTCAGTTACCACACCTTCAAGCATTTTCTTTACTTTACTCAGAGTAACATCCGAACAGATTTTCTCATTGATTACCCTGGCTTTAAACTGCTCAATCGGGTTACCTAACCTTCTGATCTCTTTCACAAAAATCGGTTGCACCATTTTACCATTGTTAGCCACCGCGTTATAAAGGGTAAGCATTTTCAATGGCGTTAGCTGCATTTCATAACCATAAGCCATTTGAGGAAGGGTCATGTTTTTGTTCCAGCTTTTATTTGTTTTAGGATTTTTAACAACTGGCCTTGCCTCTCCCGGGATCTGCAGCTCCATTTTCTGGTTTAGATGCCAATCATATAAATGATCGGTAAACTTCATCGGATCGCTACCATAATGCATGTTGATCAATTTTGCAATTGCGGCATTCGAAGAGGTTTCGAAAGCTTTTTTTGCGGTAACTGTTTCAATTTTAGGGTGCGAATCTGTAATCAGCTTTCCAGGAATCTGATAGTACCCTGTTCCAATCATGGTATTGGTATCAATCAGCTTATCTTCTAAAAGCGCCATGTAAGAAGCCAGCTTAAAAGTCGAGCCCGGATCCTGGTTACCTGCAATAGCATAATTAAACTTCTCTTTATAAACACCTTCTTCTACTTTAGAGAAATTAGCTACTGCCCTGATTTCACCAGTGGCCACCTCCATTAAAATCACGGTACCATGATCGGCCTGCGATTTAATCAATTGCTTTTCTAAGGCGCTTTGTGCCAAATCCTGCATGTTTACATCAATGGTCGAGATAATATCAGCCCCATCTTTTGGTGCAACTTCTGCTTCTTCGTTCACCGGAATATAAACCCCACCAGCAATTCGCTGCATCAGCCTTTTTCCGGTTTCACCGTTGATATACTCTTTGTAAGCACCTTCCAAACCTACTCCGTTAGCCACATTCTCGTTTTTATAACCGATTGTACGGGCAGCAAGCGCCTGAAAAGGAAGAATACGTTTATTCTGTTGTACAGCGATTAAGCCGCCACTGAACTTACCGATATTATAAAGCGGAAAAGTTCTGATCGTTTTAAGATCGGCATATCCCACCTTACGGTGAATCAATAAATAACGCGCACTATCCTGACGGCCTTTACGCAGGTAACGGGCATATTCTTTAGCCGTTTTATCCTGAAAAATCTGAGCTAACTTATAACCCAGCGAGTCTACTTTTTCATTAAACACCTTATCCTCTGCAATACCACCAGCAAACATATCCATGCGCAACTCATACTCTGGTATTGAAGTAGCAAGCAAGCTGCCATCATTAGAATAAATATTACCGCGCGTAGCCTCCACGCTCACATATCGCGTAGAAAGACTATCTGCCATAGCTTTCCATTTTTTCCCCTGCACAAACTGCACCTGACCGAGGCGTAAAAACACCGCGAAAGCAAAAAGCACAATTAAGCCAAATGCCAGATATACACGAAGCAAGATGTTTGCTCTAATATTCATCGCTTTTAACAATTATTTTTTTTGGTGGTTCAATCAGTTCTTTTATCCCCAGGGTATCAACCTTTTTAGCAACCTCTGTCAGTTTACTTTTAAACATCAGATCTGCCTTTAGCGATTTATACTCCCATCGCAATTCTTTTACTTCTTTGTTCAATTTATCAATGCGGCGCACATTGTTTACCGCAAAGTGGCTATTGGCAATGTAAACCATTCCCAGAAAGGCCAAAAAACACAAATAAGGCAAAGCATCAGTTGCCGCCTCTTTACTTACTAATCCATCATTAAAAAGCTTGCTGATAAAGGAGTTACTATCCATTTTCTCCTCAGCAGTTTTCGGCTTTTTGGGCGCGGATTTTAATTCCGGCTCAGGTCCAACTTCCTCTTCTTCTATCTCCTCTCTAAACCTGTTCATATTTTTTCTGCAATTCTTAGTTTCGCACTGCGAGCACGATTGTTCCTGGCAATCTCCTCATCAGTGGCAATAATCGCTTTACGTGTAATTACATTAAATGGCTTCTGCTGGTTCCCGAAGAAATCTTTCTCTACCTCTCCATGAAATTTCCCTTTAGCCATGAAGTTTTTAACCGGTCTATCTTCTAAAGAATGATAAGACATTACCACCAAATGACCACCCGGCTTCAACACCTCTGCAGCCTGTTGCAGAAAATCTTCCAAAACCTGTATCTCTGCATTCACCTCAATACGCAAAGCCTGAAAAACCTGCGCCAGGTATTTATTTTCTTTCCCTTTTGGGATATAAGCCGAAATAGCCGATTTTAAACTATTGATATCAGTAAAAGGCACTTCCAAACGCGCCGTAACAATAGCCCGAGCCAAAGACTTTGCATTTTTTACCTCACCATAAATCCCAAAAATTTTATGCAGTTTATCTTCGGTATAGGTATTCAGGATTTCAGCAGCAGTTAAATTGCGGTGCTGATCCATACGCATATCCAGATCGGCGTTATGACGGATTGAAAAACCACGCTCAGGCACATCAAACTGATGAGAGGAAACACCCAAATCAGCCAGAATACCATCTACCTGCCTGAAACCTTTTAAACGCAGGTTATTTCTCAGGAAGCCAAAATTCTGATCGATAAAAACCAAACGGTCGTCAGCAGGAATATTGGCCTGCGCATCCGGATCCTGATCAAAAGCAATCAAAGTTCCTTTCGGACCAAGGTGCTTTAAAATCTCACGCGAATGACCGCCACCACCAAAAGTAACATCGACATAAACCCCATCAGGCTTAATATTCAAACCATCAATACAAGGTTGCAGCATCACCGGAACATGGTAATTATTCTCCATCAGCACCTCCTTTCTTATCACCCATTACCTTTTGAGCCAGACTGGCAAAATTGGCCGGTACATCATCAAAAATATCTTCGTAAGATTTTTTATCCCAAACCTCGATACGATCCAACTGGCAAGCCAGAACCAGATCACTACCAATACCTGCATACTCCACCAAAGATTTCGGCAACAATACACGGCCGGCAGCATCAAGCGAAAGCTCGGTTGCCCCACGCGTAAAAGCCCTAACAAAGGCACGGTTTTCCTGATCGTAAATATTAAGCTTAGCAAGGTCAGCCACAACAGCGTCCCAAACATTTTTAGGATAGATCACCAGATTTTTCTCAAAACCACGGTTAATTATGAGCCCATCATGCTCAGCATTAGGCAATTGTTTCTTAAGCGCAGCAGGTACCATAAGGCGGCCCTTTGCGTCAAGTTTACAATCAAATTCTCCTAAAAGTTGAGTCATAGTGGTATCTACACTTTTTATCTAGTGTAAAAGTAAAGAGTTCTACCACTTTTTACCACTTTTTACCACAAAAAAGTTTTCCACATTGATTTTGTTACAATTTGGAGGCTGCAATATAACCAGAATATATAGATCGGCATATTCAAAAACCCACTACACACTGATAATAAGCTGATTAAAAATAAAATACTCGAAAGTGTCACCTCCGCCCATTTTTACCCAAAAATTTTAAGGTTTAAGCTAAATGCGCTCATTTATAGGTTTTAAAACCTCGAGATCATGTCGATTTTCGCAGGTTTGGTTAGTGTTTTTTGGGAGAATCTCCCACTTCAAAAATGCCATCCGAAATGATACGATTACGCAAACGTTTGAGCGTTATTTACATTTTCTTTATCGGCTGTTTATCTCTAATTTGTGATTCAACTCACCCTTAAACACTAAAAATGAAATCCAAAATCATGAAAATGATACTGGCGCTGACTTTGAGCACCTCGATCGGTTTTTCTCAGACAACTAACCCCAGTAACCTTTCATTAAACAGCGTTATCCCTAAACCGCTATCGGTTAGTACTTACGCAGGTCAATTTAAACTTAAAGCTACCACTCCTATTTATTACCAGCCACAAGCGCAAGCGCCAATAGGTGTGTTCGCTGCACAATTAGTAAGCAGCACAGGAAAGAAAGCTAAAATTTCGCCCTTTACTAACCAAAGTCAAGGCATCCTCTTTATGGTATCGGACACTTTGAATAGTTTGGGGGAAGAGGGTTACCGGATCAGGATCACCCCAACTGCCATGAGCGTTTATGCCAAAACCGGCGCCGGGATATTTAACGCCACGCAAACCATCAGGCAACTCTTGCCTGTGCAGATAGAAGGTAAAAGCGATGGAAAAGCATTATGGAGCATTCCCTGCGGCGAAATTATTGACAAACCCCGTTATGGCTGGCGCGGATATATGCAGGATGTTAGCCGTACTTTCTACGGCGTGGATGTAATGAAGAAATATATGGATGTAATGGCGCTATATAAATTAAATGTATTACACCTGCACTTAACCGACGATCAGGGCTGGCGGATAGAAATTAAAAAATACCCACTGCTTACCAGTACGAAAACTACCGTATTTGATAAAAGCACCAGTCAACCTGCAGAAAGAAGTGGTTTTTATACCCAGGATCAAATTCGCGATTTAGTTAAATATGCAGCTCAACGTAACATTACCATTATTCCTGAAATTGATGTACCCGGCCACTCCTGGCCTACCGTACTGGCTTACCCCGAACTGGGCGTAAACCAGAACCGCAAACCTGATTTTGTTTTTCCATTTCTGGATTCATGGTCCCACTGGGGCAACCAGTTTACCCCAAATACCCTCGATCCAACCAAAGAAAACGTTTACGAATTCTTAAGTAACGTATTTACCGAATTGGCTGATCTTTTCCCGGCAGATTACATCCATTTCGGTGGAGATGAAGTAAGACATGTGCTGTGGGAAAAAGAGCCGCACGTACAGGAATTCATGAAAGCCAAATCGCTAAAAAACACCAACGAATTGCAGAGCTATTTTGTGAAGCGCATTTCAACCATTATTAAAAGTAAGGGCAAAAAACCAATTGGCTGGAACGATATTTTAAGTGATGCCAAAAACCTGACTAAAGAAACAGCAATTATGTCGTGGCTGGGCGATGAGGCCATAGCCGATGCCGCAAAAAACGGATTTTATGTGGTTGCCACCCCTACTGATCCTTTCTATTTCGATATTACCCAGGCCGACAGCAACGATGGCACGATGAGTGATCTGGCTTATGAAAATATCAATACACTGGAAAAGATATACAACTACGAACCTGAAACCGGCTTAAGCCAGGAGGAAGGGAAATTTATTTTAGGGGTACAGGCCAACCAATGGACCGCCATAACCCAGGACCTGAAAGACATGAACGTGCAAAATTTCCCGCGCTTACTTGCACTGGCCGAAACAGGCTGGATTCCCAAAGGAAACAGAGATATGACTGGTTTTAAAAAGCGCTTATCGGATAACCTTAAACGGCTGAACTTGCTCAAAATAGATTATTACAAACCCGGGGGCTACATTTCTGGTACCTGGGAAGCCAAAGCGATTGGTAACGAATTTCGGGAGCTTAGCTGGGATGTAACCAAAAAGACTTATGCCAATGGCCGTATTACGGCGGGATTCTTTTACACCAAGGGCGCTAATTTTATGGAAATCAAAAAAGTAGAACTGCTCGAAAACGGAAAAGTAATTGCGCGTGATGAACATACAGGTATTGCAGATAAATTCAGGGGCACACATAAGGTTAAAAGCTTTTTGTACCACCTGCAGCTTGATCATTACAAGCCCGATGCAAAGTACGAACTAAAAGCTGAGGTTAAAGGTATTGGTGGCAGCGACAGCAATGGCAATTTCACTTACAACCTAAGCCCTTTTGACCGGTTAAATGTAGCGGAAACTAAATAATATAGCTTAAATCTAATATGTGCATGAATCGTGCACATATTGGATTTGAAAATCATATCCTAATATTGTCTGATAGCCAAATTCACACTCCACTTATTTAGACTCATTAAAAATAATTTGCATAAACGGGATTAAAACTATTTCTTTGTAGCACAAACAAATTCTGAAATACGTTCCTTTTCAAGGGTATATCTCCGTTAAATGAAATCAGCAGGCAATTCTAAAAAAACAAATTGGGCAAAACACCAAAAGAGATGGTTTGGTAAATGGCATCTGTATTTGGGTATTATTGCCGGAGCAATAGTAGCTTTCGTGGGTGTTACCGGGAGTATTCTTGTTTTTCAGGATGAGATTGACCGGGCACTAAATCCTAAGCTGTTTGAAGTGGTTGCGCAAAAGCAAAAAATGCCGGTTGAAGAAATTGTACCGATCATTAAAAAGAACTACCCCAAATTAAAAATCGACTACCTGATGCTGAATAACTTCAAAAACCCCAATGAAGCTTACAGCGTTCTGAATTTAAAAACTGGCGAAGAAACCTTTATTAATCCATATACAGGAAAAACAGGTGGCAAAAGAATACACACGAGCTCCTTTATCCACGTAGTTACCGAACTGCACCGAACATTGCTGATTCCGGTTGCCGGTCGTTACATCTGCGGACTGGCCTCGCTTTGCCTTTTAATCCTAACCATTTCGGGCTTGCGTTTATGGATCCCAAAGAAATGGAAGCAGCTCAAAACGGTGCTTACCGTTAAGTTTAGTGGTTCGTTTAAACGACAAAATTACGATTGGCACAATTCACTGGGTTTTTACTCCTCGCCTATTGTGGCTATACTAAGTCTAACGGGTTTTTGCATTACCTTCTCTACCCTGGTCATCCCATTCCTTTTTTTATTAAGCGGAAAATCGCCACAAGGTGTAGCCCAGTTACTGGGGGCTAAATCGGCCTGGCACGCGCAGGCTGCACCGCTGCCACTCCATTCAATTACAGCAGCGGCTAAACAAAAAATGCCCAATGCGCATATTGGAGGAATTGCCTTTCCTGCTGATAAAACCGGCACCTACCGCTTAGATATGGTAAGTGGAAATCTGCCCAAAGTTGGTAAAAGAGAAATGCTAATAGTGGATCAGTACACCGCTAAAGTTTTACTCAATAGCCGCAGCGATTTCCCCAATGTTGGCAATGCTTATCTCAGCTGGCTAACGCCAATCCACTACGGCAGTTTCGGCGGCCGCCCAACGCAGGTTATTGCCATTATTGCCGGGCTAATGCCTTTGGCACTTTTTATTACCGGCTTTATCATTTGGTGGCCCCGCTACAAAAAACAAAAAAGAGGTAAAAAACGAAAGCTCAAAGAAGCGGTAGCGGACGAGCAGATTAATGTGCCCGTTAGTGAAAAAGAGGAAAAACGGGCGATTACCGAAACCCCACGCTTCAAATTGGGGAGGTATTTTCTGCTTCAGTTTAAATCGGGTATTAAATATGCAACCGTTATTCTTTTGGTAAGTTTTATCATGGGCGCACTGTATGGCTTACCATCGGGCATCATTATCCAGCCTGCTATTTTTGTGGTAGCCTTTAGTGCGGTAGTGGTATGCCTTAATTTTATATGTGCACTACTGGCCCAGCTTTTCAACCTCCTGTTTTTATTACCTTTTAAGAACGGAAGCCACAGGGTAACGCGTTATTTTGCCATATCGGCTGCATTCTTGGTTTGTTACTTAACAGTATACATGATCCTGCTCAATACTGGTTTAGAGATCTTCTAAAGTGATGGACCCTTTTATATCTGGATATCGGGCGGTAACATCTGAGGATACCTAGACCATCCCGATCAGTACTGGTTGAAACAGAAGTGTCAATCGATCTTATTGCAACACCATCCTCCCCGCTCACAAGCCAGTTAAGATCGAAATCCCCATATACTGAAACGAAATTTTATCGGTTTTAAGTAGAAGTATGAGTACAGCTGTATCTACTCAAACCACACGCTGTAATTGACCACAATGGTTTTGGGGAAACAAACATTTCCTGAGATTAATTATTAATCAAAACACGCCGCAACCAGGTACTCGATATCTGCCGGTTCACCATTTTTTTCAATAGTTAATCCAGTTTTGACATCAAACCTTGAGGCGATGTTTTCTAGCCCCTGTAAATAACCGATCGGTGGATTGAAATGCTAATAAAACTTCGATCACATTGGCTGGCGTCCAGTCTTTGTCTTTCAACCAGAATTAGTATAAAAAGCCAAACAACCAAAGCGGAATTTTATTATTAATCCCACTCTCAAGGTTATCCAATGCCAGATAGGCCTTATTAATGCCCTCAATCTGTTTATTGGTTTTCCCTGTTCCCCCCACCTCAAAAGTATAAGTGTCGTCTACTAAAAAGTCTCCTTTTAATGGCAAACTAATATTATGCTCAGTATTACTAAGCTGGTTCATAAAGAATGACTCTCTCAGTGACCCTGTATCAACATTTTCAGGAGCAAGTGCGAAAAGCAAATTAGTATTTTCCAAAAATATCTTATCAGGTTTTTGCAGGATACTAATACTTTTTCCATTTGCAGCAAGAGAATTAATTAATCTGGCATTATTAAGATAGTACAAGTATTCTACGATCATGTTTCTGTGGATTCCAGTTTTCTCACTCAATTTAGTGATATTGGGTTTAAAGGGGACATTAGTAGCCAGAATAGACAACAACTGATAGATTTTTCTGGAATGATGCGGATTAAATCCTGCGACAAACTGAAGGTCCTCTTCGATGATTAAACGTACGACACGTTCTACACGTATGGAATAAGTATTGATGTTTTCGATGAAAAATGGATAATATCCATGTCGCAAATATTCGCTAAAATACTGCAGCGGTTTGAATTTTAAGCTCAAGGAATTAGCAATTTCCACATGGTGTTTCAAAATATCCTCTAAGTGGAATACGTCAAATTCTCCAACCTCAATGAATTGTAAATATTCCCTATATGATAAGCCAGTCATTTCATACTGCACCGCACGTCTGCTTAAGTCTGCATTTTGGCGATTAATATCAATGATGGAAGACCCCGTGAATACAATTTTAAGATCTTTATAAAAGTCATAAATGTTTTTAATTTCTCTGGCCCAGTTGGGGTATTTATGCACTTCATCGATAAATAATATTTTCCCACCTTGCTGTCTGAATTCCATGGCAAGGTCAGAAAGAAGGTGTCCAGTAAAATAAATATCATCCATTGTTATATATAAGGCTTCTTTACTGGTCCCATACTCGGCCTTAAGTCTTTGCAATAACAAAGTTGTCTTTCCTGTCCCCCTGGCTCCTAAGACGGCAATTAATCTATCATTCCAATCAATTGATTTTGCCAAAGGACGTATGATATTCATAGATTGCTCAGTGATAAGTACGTTGGACTTGATTTGAAGATTCTCCATTTTGCTAATTATTTACAGCAAAAATAACAAAAAATGCTAAAAATAATTAGCAATTTACTTATTTCACATTCCCACGCAAAGCTTATTTCCTTCTGTTTTCAGTACTCTTGCCACTTTTGATAATAATACCTTTAACAGAATTTAAAATTGGTTGGTCTAAATCCCCGAAAATATCTATGCGGCGATGGATATCTGAATCGCCCATGGGTAATACCAAAAACTTTTTTCATCCTAATTTATCAGGAGTTTAGCACCCGCTATTGGAATTGTTTTTTTTGTATAAAAATCTTTTATGTTGAGAAGAGAAATGATTACAGCAAGAAAAGCTATAATCAATGAAATTTTCTTTATACATTTTGCCAACGTTTTAGCACTGTAAATAAGGTTATTTTCAGTTGAAACATAGGTAGGATAATGGGGATTGATGCTTTCCTTTTGGGATTTAACAACAAAACTCGATCAAGTAATTTATTATACTGTAATTGAAGGTTCATAATGTCAGATGGTAACATCTGACATTATGAAATTTAGATAATTATTTTGCAGGTGTAATTACAATTTTCCGGTATTCAATCGGCATGTGGTCGCCCTGCAGGTAAATTGGCCCAGGTTCTCCCTCGTTACTATCTAACGCACCGCCGGTGATACCCGGAATTTCCTGATTGTTGATGATGGTTTTACCATTGGCTACCACGGTAACCAAACGGCCTACCAGAGTAATATCGTAACTCTGCCATTCATCAGGGCCCAAAGTAGCCATTTCGTTGGCAGTTAAAAACCCATAAACACCACCGAATAATACGCTGTTTGGATGCGCGTCTTTCTTACTGTCTTCAATTTGCACTTCGTAACGTCCCCTTAAATACACGCCGCTGTTTCCTCCTTTAGGGTATCTGAATTCGACATGAAGCTTAAAATCGTTATACTTCTGCTGGGTAATCAGGTTAGAGCCTGCTTTCGGACTGGTTAAAATGCCATCTTTCACTATCCACTGGTTTTGTCCACTTGCTTTCCAGCCAGTTAAATCTTTACCATTGAACAGATTAACAGCCTTACCCCATGCTGGCGCAGCAGCTCTTTTCAGGTAAGGTGCTTTAACCCCCTTCCAGCTATATTTTGTACCATTGCATTCGGTCATTGTGCCCTGAATTCCGGTATCGGTTAATTCTCCTTCCATAACTAAATTCGATGTACCGCTCTCCCATTGTGGTGGAATTTCGAACCTGAAAGTTTTGCCGTCAAACTTAACTTCTGCTACCGGGCGCGCACTACCGGCAGTAGATACAAAATAGCCAACCAGTGTTTTATAGCCAGATAGTTTTACTTCCAGCCAGGCTGGTGCGGGCTTGCCATTCTGATCAACGGTTATGTCCCAGCGGCCAATCAGTGCAGCAGGCTCAGCTGCGAAATGATTGTAGTTGGCTTTAGTTGACCTTGAAGCAAATGTTTCTTCTGGTAAACCTGCAATCAAGAGGCAGCCTAAACCAAACAAACAGATTTTTTTTCTCATAAGTGTAATTCATTTATAGAGCAGCGCTTGTTTTAGTTGTACACTGCTATTAGTTCTGTATTAAGATAATTTAAGTAAGGTAGAACTTATTTCTTTTACGCGCAAGTGCTCTCATGATTGAGCGTTCCAGCGCAAGAAATTCAATCTAAACAGAGGTTGATAAAACTGATACCAAAGGGGATTAAAAATAAATTTTTCAGGTTTGTTACATTGTATCAGGTTTTTTACTAACTTACACTAACCAAATTAAATATCGTCATCCCGAACAAACAACAAACAACCACTACCTTAATACCCTTAACAACACTCAAAAAAAAGACTTAAACCAAACATTATATAACAAGAACCACGATATGTTATGTAATTAAAGCACATAAAGCTCAATGTCTTTCTCAGGAGTGTAAAATGGCAGATTGTTTAGATAATCGTTAAGGGTGATCGAAAAATTGATTTGGCATTAACCTAAACTAAACAGAAAATTGTATGAAAATGAGGAACAATCATTTCACAAGCTGTGCCCTGGAATTAACTTTCTCCAGCACAACCCGGGGCCTCCGGAAAATGGCGCTCCTGGCAGTCGCAACACTTGGCTTACAGTATGCCGCTAAGGCTGAAGGGGGCACAACTAACAAAAGCTTATTCCCAAAGCCCTCCGAGGTAGTAAAAAACGCCACTAATGTAAACGAAAAAATGGCTAAGACCATTACCGGTTTGGTGGTTGATGAGTCTGGTTTACCGCTTCCGGGAGCAACAGTTGCCGCAAAAGGCACCAACGTTAAAACGTCTACCGGCCCTGATGGAAAATTTACTTTAAATATTCCGGATAATGTTACCACCCTGGTGGTTTCCTACATCAGTATGGAAACCCAGGAAGTAAATATTGGTAACCAAACCAACATAACCGTAAAGTTAAAACCATCCAGTAATGCAAACCTAACTGAGGTGGTAGTAACAGCCCTCGGTGTAAAACGTGAGAAAAGAGCACTAACGTTTGCTGCACAACAACTAGCGGGAACAGAACTTACCAAGGCTGGTGCGCCGAACTTTATGGAGGCTTTAAGTGGTAAAGCTGCCGGTATTGATATCGGAATCAGCAACTCTGGTGTGGGTGGTTCTACAAAGACTGTATTAAGGGGCTCAAAATCAATTACCGGAAATAGCGAAGCACTTTTCGTAATTGACGGGGTTCCCGTAGTAAACAATAAAGGTGGCCAGCCGGGATCTTACGGTGGTACGGATGGAGGCGATGGTCTTTCGGCACTAAATCAGGACGATTTTGAGTCGGTTACTATTTTAAGGGGAGCCAATGGTGCCATTTTGTATGGTAGCCAGGGAGCCAACGGTGTGGTTTTAATCAACACCAAAAAAGGCCAGGACGGTAAAATTGCAATCGCTTTAAATTCAACCATAAATTTCAGCAATGCAGCAACCTTACCCGAGTTTCAGTTTGATTATGGTGCGGTAGCGGGCAGCGATTACAGCTGGTCTAAAACAAAAGGAAATTACCAAAGTAACTACATTGACGATTTTTTCCAGACTGGCGTAAATACCATTAATTCCTTATCAGTATCTGGTGGAAATGAAAGGACAACCACTTACTTTTCATACGGAAACAACAACGCATCGGGCATTGTACCAACCAGCACCTACAACAAGCATAATGTAACTTTAAGTCAGGAAACCAAGTTATTTGATGATAAGCTTACTTTGAGCGGAAATGTAAGGTTCTCTTATGAAAAGTCAAAAAACCGTCCTGGGGCTGGTTATTACAACAACCCCTTAACGGGTTTATATTTATTTGCACGGGAAAGAAATTTTGAAGATTACAAAAACAACTATCAAACTTTCAGTGCTACCCGAAATCTGTATATTCAAAACTGGTATTCAACAGAAGAAAAACAAAACAATCCTTACTGGGAATTAAACAACGACCCTAAACTTTCTACCAGCAGCAGGGTAATTGCTACAGCAAAGGCATCGTATGCATTTTTGCCACATTTTAAATTTGATGTACGTGGTAACATTGATTATAATGACAGATTATTAGATTATCGTTATGCAGCGGGTGGCAACTCGGTAAGTGTGAGCTCAAATGGGACCTGGAATTATGCAAAGTATAATGATAAGGCCTTATATGGTGATGCTATTTTAAGTTACGATAATAACTTTGGCAAATTTAGCTTGAACAGCGTATTGGGAGGAAGTATTCAGGATTACACCTTTAATGATGGTATGACCTTTGCAAACGGAACTGTACCACTTCAGTACCCTAATTTTTTTAGTTTCGCCAACCTACCCTATAATTTAGTTATTAACCAAACCTACAGCAGGATTCAGAAACAAGGTCTATTTGCCAATGCTTCTTTAGGCTTCAAGGACATGCTTTATTTAGACCTTTCTGGCCGTAACGACTGGGCATCTACGCTGGCGACAACCGGAAATGACTCTTATTTTTACTATTCAGCAGGTTTATCGGCAATAATTAGCCAGATGGTAGAGATGCCTAAAGCAATTAATTATTTAAAACTCCGGGCATCTACATCAAAAGTTGGAAACGAAGTACCTTATAACATTGTTAACCCAGGCAACACCATTGGCGGTGCAGGTGGACCAAATGGTATTGGTGGAATTACAAGAAATACACAAACACCATTTGCAACATTAGTACCTGAAAAGATAACCAGTAATGAGATTGGGTTAGAAAGCCGTTTTCTAAACGATAGATTGACCTTGGATTTTACTTATTATAAAAACACAAGTACCAATCAGTTTTTATCATTACCAGCCCCTTCAGGCTCTGGTTATACCTTTTACTATGTAAATGCGGGTAAGGTTACCAACCAGGGTTTTGAGTTGACATTAGGTGGAGACCCTGTTAGAAATGATGATTTTAAGTGGAACACATCGCTAAACTTATCGCGGAACAGAAATAAAATTGTAGAGTTGATTGCCGATAACCCAGGTTACCAGGTAGGTAGCGATAGCGAGGGCTTTAACTCAATCATTAAAGCAGGCGGGTCTTTCAACGACTTATACATTTCCAAATTTGCGCGCAATGCTGCAGGACAGATTATATTAGATGCAGCAGGTAAACCAACTAAAGCTGCAACGCAGGAGTATGTTGGAAATTTAAATCCTAACTTTATTGCCGGCTGGAATAACACTTTCACTTACAAAAAACTGAGCTTAAGTGCTTTGGTAACTGCGAAGTTTGGCGGTGTAGCTTTCTCTAAAACCGAAGCTTTTCTCGATTCATATGGTGTAAGCAAAAGAACTGGTGAAGCGCGCGATGCAGGAACTATTCCAATCAACGCTATACAAGGCAATACTGCTCAAACCACAATTGACCCGGCACTTTACTACTCTACAATAGGCGATCGAAATGGTATTATGGAGCCTTATGTATTCTCTCGTACCAACGTTCGTTTAGCACAAGTATCGCTATCTTACAATTTGCCAATTAAAGGATCAGCCATTAAATCAGCTTCAGTATCGTTAATCGGACGTAACCTGTTTTTCTTCTACAAAAAATCTCCATTTGATCCGGAGCAGGCAATGAGTACCAATAACAGTATGCAGGCCAATGATGTATTCGCTATACCTGGTACACGTTCTTACGGGCTAAATCTTAAGTTAAACTTCTAATATCTTAAATAATGAAAAAATTATGTTTAATGGTGCTCGCTTTGATCCTACTCAATTCCTGCACCAAGAATTTCGAAGAGATAAATACCAATCCGAATCAGATATCAGATAAAATGTTAGAGCAGGATTTCAACCTGGTTGGTTCTTCTTTTTCAGGTATGTTATTTAACCTGATGGGACACCAGATTGAAGAGGATCTGTGTTATGATAACTGGATGGGATATATGGGTACCCCCACACCTTTTGTGGCAAATGTAAACAATACCACTTATTACCTGCGTTGGATTGACGCCTACTGGAACCGGGTATATGGCAGTGTAATGTCGCCTTCAAAACAGGTAATACAGCTTGCCGAAGAGAAAAAACTTCCGTTATTTGGCGATTGGGCAAAACTGGTTCGGGTATTGGCTATATCAAAATTATCTGCCATTTATGGCCCTGTAATCTATTCAAATTACGGTTCAGCAGGGTTAGGTTCAATTAAATATGACAAAGAATCGGACCTATACAACAACCTGTTTACACAGTTAGACCAGATTGAAACCAATCTCAAAGCCAACACATCCTACACCGGCTTTACCAAATTCGACCCAAGTTATAAAGGCAACATCGCCTCGTGGTTAAAATTGCTTAACTCGGTACGCCTGCGTCTGGCCATGCGTTTGGTAAAGGTTAGCCCTACAGTTGCCAAAACACAGGGAGAGAAAGCCCTGGCCGATCCGGTTGGATTAATTACAACCAATGCGGAGAATTTCCTTATTTCGCTAAATGGTGAGGTAATGCCTGTTTCGATGATTTGTTTTGACTGGAACGATACCCGTATGGGTGCAACTATGGAATCCTTCATGGTAGGTTTAAAAGATGGACGTATAGCCAAGTACTTTGCCGAAGTAAGCGATGCCAGCCTGGTTGCTGACCATCCAACATACAAGTATAAAGGTATTCGTGGTGGTGCTTACATCAATGCAAAAGATGATCGGGTTTCATATTCTACGGTGAGCACAGATTTCAAATCAGCTCAAAACAGAAGAGGG
Organism: Sphingobacteriaceae bacterium; assembly: GCA_965284455.1. Classification (GTDB taxonomy): domain Bacteria; phylum Bacteroidota; class Bacteroidia; order Sphingobacteriales; family Sphingobacteriaceae; genus Pedobacter. The sequence goes on along the minus strand of OZ260086.1, from coordinate 6,093,905 downwards.
TTTACCGCATCTGAAACAGCATTTTTAAAAGCTGAAGCAGCACTAAGAGGTTGGGCAAATGCAGGCGACGCTAAAACAAATTACGAAAATGGAGTACGCCTTTCATTTGCAGATTGGGGTGCAGCAGGGGTTGATGCCTATTTGGCCGATGCTACCAGCAAGCCCATCAGCTATACCGACCCGAAAGATGCCCGAAATAACTTCACACCACTTTCTACCATTACAGTGGCCTGGAATGCAGGTGATTCGAATGAATTGAAACTGGAAAAAATTATCACCCAAAAATACCTGGCTACATTTACCAACACATTAGAGGCCTGGGTTGATTTCAGGAGGACAGGATATCCGAAAATCCCTCATGTTGCTAAAAACGACAGTAGTCCGGATTGGGGAGTAATAGCGGCCGACCAGTGGATAAAACGCCTGGTATTTGTGCCTGCCGAAAGAACCGGAAATGCTTCGGCCGTTGCAGAAGCCGCAACATTTTTAAGTTCGGGTAAAGACGATATTGCATCGCGCCTTTGGTGGGATACAAGCACAGTCAGTAACTTTTAAAATTTTTCATGCTCATTCAAAATGGCTGCCTTTATGGTGGCCATTTTTGTAAAACATAATCTGGATAAGCGTCAGCAAGGATGGCAAAAAATAAGGCCCTTGCAATTTGATCTGCAAGGGCCTTATTTATGTTGTTTTGTATTAATTATCCATTAATGGCTTTCACCCCTGGCAATTCTTTACCTTCCATATACTCTAATAAAGCACCGCCACCTGTAGAAACATAGCTAACTTCATCTTCCAAACCGAATTTAGCAATTGCCGCAGCCGAATCGCCACCTCCGATTAATGAAAATGCGCCATTATCTTTAGTTGCAGCCACAACCGCATCGGCCACAGCTTTGGTACCTACCTGGAAGCTTTCCATTTCGAAAACACCCATTGGGCCATTCCACAATAAAGTTTTAGAATTTTTAATCACATCCTGAAATAATTCAACAGATTTCGGACCGATATCCAGTCCCATCCAATCAGCAGGAATTTGTCCGGCAGCTACATCTTGCTTAGCTGCATCATTTGCAAATTTATCTGCAATTACGGTATCAACTGGCAAAATCAGGTTTACACCTTTGGCTTTTGCTTTTTCAATTAGCTCTAAAGAAAGCTCTTGTTTATCAGCCTCCAATAATGAGGTACCAATTTCGCCACCCTGTGCTTTAGCGAAAGTATAAGCCATACCACCACCAATAATCAGGTTATCTACTTTCTCTAACAATTTCTCAATTAAAAGAATTTTATCAGATACTTTAGCTCCACCCATAATGGCCGTAAACGGTCTTTCGGCGTGGTTCAAGATTTTTTCTGCATTTTCTACTTCAGAGGCCATTAAGTAACCGAAGTATTTTGCATCAGGAAAGAACTGTGCAATGATCGATGTTGAAGCGTGCGCACGGTGTGCAGTTCCAAAAGCATCGTTTACATAAACATCACCCAGTTTTGATAATTTTTCGGCAAAAGCCACATCACCTTTTTCTTCTTCTTTGTAGAAACGCAGGTTCTCTAACAATAAAATCTCTCCTGATTTTAAAGCAGCAGCCTGAGTGGCAGCACTCTCGCCGATGCAATCATCAGCAAACTTAACTTCAACACCTGTTAAAGCAGAAAGATCAGCAAGGATATGTTTTAAAGAAAATTTATCTGTTGGTCCATCTTTCGGACGGCCTAAGTGCGACATTAAAATAACTGCACCGCCATCTTTTAATATTTTACTGATGGTTGGTAAAGCAGCTCTGATCCTTTTGTCGTCGGTAATTTTAAATTCATCATCCAAAGGCACGTTAAAATCTACCCTGATTAATGCTTTTTTATCTTTAAAGTCAAACTGGTCAATGGTGTTCATGTTTAATTATTTTGATTTAAGTTTAATTTCATTTCGTAATGGAAGCCGATTCCCGGAATATCAAATTCCGGCGATTCGGTGGTAAAGCCAATCTTTTTATAAAAAGCTGCTGCTGTAGAGCGTGCGTTACACCACAGATAACTGGTATTATATTCCCTTAAGTATTCGATGGCAAAGCTAACCAGTGCGGCGCCGTATCCCTTACCCCCCTCATCGGGATGGGTGGCCATACCCCGTAACTGATAGCCTTCTCCTTCTTCGGGGACGAGATCATTGTGCATAAAAGTGGCAACAGACTTTATTTCCCCATCAAGACAAAACCCCAGGTGAAAGGTGTCGTAGGCATCATCACCTTCAAAAACACATTCCTGTAAGGGCTTGCCATTGCGTAAAACCAGGCTTCTTAAAGGCAGAACTTCTTCGGGAAGAATAAATTTGACCATATTTATTAGCAACCATTTAGCGTAAACCATTCGCATATTACCATGTGATGCTCCGCTCAGGTTTGCAAAGTTAACAAAGCAATTGAAACCCGATCATAATATCGCCCATAAAGTTTTAACATTCCCCGTAAAATTCTATAGGCAGTAGCCGAAAGCTGAGAAACAGTTTATCCTTAAACTCTCCGAGCCACACAAAGCACAAATGAAATTATAAAACTGATAATCAATAACTTAATATTAACAATCGCAATATAACGATGAATTATTTGGATACAAATCTATTATATCGTAATATTACGATATGGGAACTACAAAATCAGAAATATTTACTGAAGAACAGAACAGGCTTGCTGTACAATTAAAAGCAATTGCACATCCCGCACGCATTGCCATCCTGCAGGAGCTTATCAAAGTAAACGCCTGTATTTGTGGCGATCTGGTAAATGAACTTGGACTTGCCCAGGCAACCATCTCACAGCATCTGAAGGAGCTGAAGAATGCAGGCATCATACAGGGAACCATTGAGGGGGCAAGCGTATGCTACTGCATCGAACCAAAGGCCTGGAAAGCCTTACAGGATGAAATGAATGGACTTTTCAGTTCATACCAGAGCAAGCAGACCTGCTGTTAAAAAATTTGTCAAATTCAATCGTAATATTACAATTAATATGGAAAATAATGAAAAACTAAAAGCACTCGTTAAGCAGAAGTATAGCGAGATTGCATTGCAGGATAAAGATACCAATGCCTCATCATGCTGTGGTGCAGGCGGGTGCTCAACAGAGGTTTACAACATCATGACCGATGATTATACCCAGGTAGAGGGCTATAATCCGGAGGCTGATCTTGGTCTTGGATGCGGGCTTCCAACCCAGTTTGCCAAAATCAAGGCTGGTGATGTGGTAATCGATCTGGGCAGTGGTGCTGGTAATGACTGCTTTATCGCGAGGAACGAAACTGGTGAAACCGGAAAGGTTATTGGGATCGACTTTACGCCGGCGATGATTGAAAAGGCAAGGATAAATGCAGAAAAACTGGGCTACCATAATATCGAATTCAGGCAAGGCGACATCGAGAAAATGCCAGTGAGCGCTGATATCGCCGATGTGATTGTGAGCAACTGTGTACTCAACCTCGTGCCGGATAAGGATGCGGTTATCAAAGAAATCTTCAGGGTACTCAAACCAGGAGGGCATTTCAGCATTTCCGATGTAGTATTGGTTGGCGAACTGCCCGATGCGCTGAGAAAGGATGCAGAAATGTACGCGGGCTGCGTGGCAGGGGCCATCCAAAAGGATACTTATCTTGGACTGATTGACGCTAATGGTTTTAATAATGTAATCTTGCAGAAAGAAAAACCGATCATCATTCCTGACGATATCCTCAAAAATTACCTTTCTCCTGCAGAAATTGAAAGCTTTAAAAATGGAAAATCAGGTATTTTCAGCGTAACGGTATTTGCAGAGAAACCAACAGCAAACCAGCAGGCATGCTGTGCACCTGGGTGCTGTGATTAGCGATGAAACCGGAAACACTCATCAAATATAAAAAGCCGGTAGTGATTACCCTTTCGGTTATTGTATTGCAATTGATCTTTGGCTTTGATCCAAAGTTCTGTATCATCAACATCATTTGGCTATTAGTTTAAAGAACATGAAAAAAATATTGGTATTATGTACGGGCAATAGTTGCCGCAGCCAGATTGCAGAGGGTTATTTAAGGTACTTTGCAGGAGATATTGCGGAAATCTACAGCGCAGGAATCGAAACCCATGGAGTCAACCCAAAAGCGGTCGAGATCATGAAACGTGATGGAATAGATATATCGGGCCATACCTCCAATCACATCGATGAGTATGCAGATATCAATTTCGACTTTGTGATAACGGTATGTGACAATGCAAGGGAAAGTTGCCCATACTTCCCATCTAATGCGATCAAGCTACATCATAACTTTCCCGATCCCGCAAAGGCGAGGGGAAGTGAGGAGCAGATTATGGAGCAATTCGGCAAGGTGAGAGAAATGATCCAAGAATATGTTCGCGCATTTGTAGATCAAAACTTAAAACACTAAAAATACCGAAATTCAACAAAGCAGATCAGCATATACGGGTCTGCTTTTTTGTATTGGAGGATGATCTTAATTAATTAGCCGGCAATTTTGGAAGGGATTGCCACCAGTTCAATAATTTATCCTTTAAGCGGCCAGCTAATTCAGGTTCGCTGGAAGCAAGGTTGGTTGTCTCCTTTTTATCTCTGGTGATGTTGTACAACTGTACATCGGTATTATTGCTGTTCATCAGTAATTTCCAATCGCCTTCCCTGATAGCCAGGTTTGGACTTTTGTCGGCAGGCCGGGGATATTTATAGGCAATATCGTTCCTGCCGTATTCCCAAAACACTTCTTTATTTCTTATTGAAGGCTGCCCCATGAAAACCCCACTCCTATCCACCCCATCCCCATGATAACTTTGAGGCAAGCTAATGCCAGCCAATTTAGCCAGTGAAGGTAAAAGGTCCGTAGCGGTCACTAAAGAAAGATCATCAGTTTTACCAATATTAATGCGCCCGGGCCAGCTGATCAGGAAAGGCATTCTTATGCCTCCTTCGTATAAGGAAAGTTTAGATCCCCTCAAGCCCTCTGCCCTGCTACCTCTGAAACTTGGCAAAGGACCATTATCACTTGTAAAAATGACAATGGTATTCTGATCAGCGCCGAGTGCTTTCAAACCATCTAAAAGCCGACCGATTTGTTTATCGTATTCTTTCAATACCAGTTTAAAAGCAGCTTCTTCTTCCGGGTTCATGGGGTATTGCCCGGTATATTCGGTTTCTTTTCTGGGTACCCAGGGTGTATGCACATCATCGGGCCAGAGGTTTACAAAACAGGGCTGATTTGGATGTGCTTTGAAAAAGGCAAGGGTTTTATCTACAAAATATTTAGTCCGGTCGTAACGTTTAATGCTATCCTTATCCGACCAAATCCAGTTGGTAGCGGTAATAGCCGGATCGGGATCAGGGCTTTCGTAAGTACTCACGTGCGCATCGTAGCCATACTGCTCAAAACCAGGTGCATTTTTAACATCACGCCCTCCACCCAGATGCCATTTACCAAAATGCCCGGTAGCATAGCCCGCCTCTTTAAAAACCCTGGCTATACTGGGCGCCTTGGGGTCAAGAAAATCGGCTTGCTGTGCATTTTGATTGTGCTTTTTATTATCCAGATAGGTGCAAAAATTCCACCTGCCCGGATACATGCCAGTGAGCATCCCAGCACGCGATGGCGAACATATTGGTGCTGCGCTATAATATTGACTAAGTTTTAATCCATTGGTAGCGATACGGTCTATATTGGGCGTTGGTACAAATTTACCTCCGAAAACGCCTACATCACTAAAGCCCATATCGTCGGTTAAAATAATAATTACGTTGGGCGCCTTTGTTTTGGCGAGCTTCTTCTGGGCATTTACATGTTGACTGGCCATTAAAACCAAATGCGCCAACATAGCACAAGTTGCAGCAAGTTTATTCATCCCTTTAATATTTGTCTTTAGGTAGATTAGCCAAATATAAACTTCTGAAATAAACCAAAATGTAATGAAATGGATAGATTAACTATTCCGGGCTAGAAAACATTACAGTCGACCAAAACACATTATCGCTTCGCTTGTTCAATAATTATGAGATCAATCAGCGATATGAAAGCAGAGCACATCAAAGCAGCAGCAAGGCTCACACTTGGAGCAGGTCTAATTCTAGCGGGAACCGGCCATTTAACTTTTGCAAGAAAAGCTTTTCAAGCTCAAGTACCCGATTGGGTGCCGCTAAAAAAAGATGATACGGTTGTTTATTCAGGCTTGGTTGAAATTGCATTAGGTAGCGCTTTGGTTCTGGCACCTAAAAAATATCAGCTGTTGGTTGGCAAAATCGCTGCTGGCTTATTTGTTGGCGTATTTCCGGGAAACATTTCGCAGTTTGCAAATAAAAGAAGTGCGTTTGGCTTAAATACCAACAGCAAAAGGCTTTTTCGTTTATTTTTTCAGCCCGTGCTGGTGTATTGGGCACTAAAATCTACACAACAGCACAAGCTTAAAATTAATCTTTAATTCTGGGTTATTCTTTTCACCACATCAATTAAGCGACTACTGTAACCATATTCGTTATCATACCAACCCACCACTTTAACCATATCGCCGACAATAGAGGTAAGCAGAGAATCAAATACGCAGGAATGTGGATTATCGATAATATCGATTGAAACAATTGGGTCCTGGGTATATTGAACCAGCCCCTTTAACTCATTCTCGGCAGCATGTTTAAAGGCCGCGTTGATTTCCTCTATAGTGGTTTTCTTCTTTAAAAGACAGGTAAAATCGGTAAGCGATCCGTTTAAAACCGGAACCCTGATTCCAGCGCCCCCCAAACGTCCATCCAGTTCAGGAAAAATATGGGTTATGGCCTTAGCCGCACCGGTTGTGGTTGGGATAATGGACGATGAAGCAGCCCTGGCCCTTCTTAAATCCTTATGGTTAGCATCGTGCAGGTTCTGATCTCCCGTCATCGAGTGAATAGTAGTGATATAGCCTTCTTCTACCCCCCAGTTATCGTTCAAAATCTTAATCATGGGTGCAATGTTATTGGTAGTACAACTTGCGTTAGAAAGTATCGTGCTGCTTAAATCAATCTGATCGTCGTTAACGCCCAATACTACCATGGGAATATCTTCAGCCGCAGGAGCAGAGATCAATACTTGCTTCGCGCCCGAGGAAATGTGTTTTTCGGCCGAAGGACGGGTTAAGTTCCTACCGGTACAATCAACAACCAAATCAACCCTTAATGCCGACCAGGGTAATTCATCAGCCTCCTTGATGGCGAAAACCGGAATAGACAGGGCATCAATTACCAGGGCATCGGGTTTAGCTGAAACATTTCCGGCAAAAACCCCATGAACGGTATCGTATTTGAATAGATGCGCCATTGTTTTAGCATCTGCCAGATCATTAATCGCGACTACCTCAAACCCTTCAGCCAATGCCAGGCGTAAAAATGTTCTCCCTATTCTACCAAAACCGTTTATTGCCAACCTCATGTTGTTAAAAAATTAGAGCGCAAAATTAGTATTAATTTATGAATTGGAAGCGATGATATAATAAGATGGAAATGGGATGATGAAAGGATAGTTCGGCTATGAAAACTCAGCATTTAAGCTCTTGATTTCTTTCTATAAAGCCTTAGCGAAAGTACCCCGTTAAAGATAGCGCAGATACCTATAATGAGGAATATTAGCGTAAAATTACCCAGCCGCTGAAGAGAGATGGTAGCTAGCACAATAACTACATTGAGTGCCAATGAGGCAAGCACAATCATGTTTGGCTTTAAGCCAAGTCTCTCCAATCGGTGGTGGATGTGGTTACGATCTCCTTTAAAAGGCGAAGTGCCTTTTAAGATCCGGATGCAAAACACCCTCAAAGAATCAAATATGGGCACAATTAATATCGCTACAGCAATAGCTGGCGCAGAATAAAAGGTCGGATGGTTTTTACCGGTAAACTTATTGAGCTCTATAAACTTGATTGCCAGCGCAGCAGAAATCAGTCCGATAATCAACGCGCCGGTGTCGCCCATAAATATTTTAGCCGGAAACCAGTTGTATTTTAAAAAACCTGCAATGGCCCCTGCCAATGCAAAAGCAATAAAGGCGTAAGGGATCTGCCCCATTAAGGCAAACAGCACACCAAATATCGAACTGGTTAATATGCCGATGCCACCCGCCAGGCCATCAATACCATCTATCAAATTGAAGGCGTTGTTTAAAAAGATAATCAGGGCAATAGAAAAAAGGCTTCCCCATAGCGGTGGCATATCGCCGATATTAAGTACGCCATACAAGCTGGTCAACCTAAAGGATCCGAAAAACACCAGGATAAAAGCCACAACAATTTGCAAAATAAACTTGGTACTGGTATTGGTGCCATACACATCGTCTTTTAAGCCTAGGGCAGCAAGAATGATGCAAGAGGCAATAACAAAATTGGCTTCTTTAAAATTGATTATGGACGAAAAAAGCAAAATACTAACGGTAAAGCTACCTACAATGGCCAGCCCCCCTAAACGTGAAATATTGCGCTTGTGATTTTTGCGGTAAAGATCATTGCTATCAAAAAGGCCATATTTTAACGAGGTGTAAATTACACTGGGTACACTTAAAATTACGGCAGAAAAGGCCAGAATAAATATGGCGCCATAAAAATAAGCTGGGTTCGAATGTAATATATCGTTAAACAAAGCGGGATGGATTATTAACAAATGTATCAAAAATGTATGATTAATCACACTAGTTTATTTAATAATAATATGACATAAATCAATGTTTTAAATGAAAATGGCCGAGAGGAGTTGACTTTGGGCCAATTTAGTCCGTTAGAATTGTATTTTGGTTTTTAAAACTGCTTGAGTTTGCTTAGCTTTTTCTTAAATAAAATCAAAAGCGAGCCAGGTAGTTTGTTTCTTTTCAGCGATCTATAGTCATTTACCAGGGCATCCCATCTACTCGATAAAGACTTGTTACTCACCCCTCCCATACGCATATTAACCATTAACATAGGCAGATACGTTGTCTTAATCTGATGGGTATAAAAAAACCTAAGCATTAAGTCGTAATCTGCGGTGGTTCCCAAATCTAAAGCGTAATTTCCATACTTTTCGAATAACGATTTCTTTAAGTAAAGCGTTGGGTGGGCAGGCATCCAGCCCTGTGTTAAATCCTTAAAAGTCGCGTTTCGGGATGTCCACTTTCTCACAATTCTACCTGTGAAGGGATCTATATAGTTTAAATCACCGTATAAACCATCTATTTCCGGCTGATTTTTAAAGGTTTTGGCAACGGCAGCCAGTACATCAGAGCCGGCAAACATATCATCAGCATTTAGAATTCCAATAATATCACCCGTAGATTTTGCTATCCCTTTGTTAATAGCATCATAAAGTCCCTGATCTTTTTCTGACGTGAAATAATTGATATGTGCCTGGTTTTCGGCTATTATGCTGAGCGTTTTATCTTTTGATCCACCATCAATTACTAAATACTCTATATTGGGGTAAGTTTGAACGCGAATGGAATTAAAACATTCCTGTAAAAATGCTTCGCCATTGTAAACTACCGTAATGAGAGATATTTTCATGATTTACCAATAAGTTATCAGATTTAACAACATGTAAACTGAAACCCTGGTAAAGATAAAAATTAAGCAGGCATGCGCAGAATTTGATTTATGCCTGCAGACATATAGTTTATGGTTTGCTCCTTTTTCGAATGATAATTATGCCGAACAGCCCAACTGCTGCACCAAGGAACCAGGACTGATCATCGAGGTTACATTCTAGTACATAATCCGAATAGTAAGTACCTCGTGTTGCGCCGTATCCTAAACCTAAAAATCCGCCTTCGCAGGTTACCACATACAATAGCGGGGTAGCGCCAACAACTAAAATCACCTTTCCACCATCTTCACAAGCAAAACAAGCTTTAGCTGTACTGCTTGTACCAGAAAAGCAAGCGTCCGTGGTAATAGATGGAGTAACATAGACTTTTAAATCAGTAGCCAATACCACACCTACATCAGGCGTTGCTTCAACTGTATAAAGTTTGGATCCAATCAAACAACCTTCTGCGGCAAGTGCTCCTGTTGAAGTACCTATAGATATAACGAATATTATTATGAATAAAAACTTCATGTCCGGATCTGTGAGAGTACATCACAAACCTACCCATTGAAGCCGCAAAATTTATCATTCGTTTTGTTCAAGTCTTATCAGACCGTAGAGGACAAAACCAAAAGTTTGTTTATACTAAGTACCCCTACTACGGAAAAAACAACTAAAAGAATACATACTCCACTATCAATCGGGCAATCGTTTAAAGTGGGATCATAAGAATTTAAATTACCAGATGAATATGATGAAGGCCCCGTTTTCACCTTGCATGAGCCTCCAGGACTGTAACTTATACTATTTCTCGGCACTCCACATGCTGCTTCATTCGTATTGACAAGATGAACTTTATCTAAGGTGCTATAAACGGGTATGGCGGTACATGATGGACAGTCTCTATAAATTTCAGCCGTAAGATCTGGATATATATCATCACCAAGATTGCAACCTGTATCGGCATATAAACTTGAAATTTTTATAAAAAATATAAAAATTAACAGGGGTAAAAATTTCATGAAAAACAAGACAACTATTATTTAAAATGTATTTTAAAAACTACAATATTTTACAAATATTGTAAATAAAAAAAGTACATACGTAAGCGCTTATCTTCTGGTTTTCAAAAAAGACAATAGGCAAACAATTTGTATACTGATTATCGAAATGAAAAACGCTCAAAAAGCAGCTACAGCACTAAAAACACTGTTATTTTAGGTTTTGAAGTTATTTTTACACAACTATAACCTGTTGATAATTATCATGAACAAAATGAACAATTCATAATGAGCGTATAATAGTTAGTTGTGAAAAATATAGGGGATGCCTGAGAAAGCTAATTGCTATCACTTCGGAATAAAAAATAAATCATTGCTTAAACGGAGTAAAAGTTAAGATCAAATCAACGCCGTCGCGAGATCAATTTTAAAGAAAAATCGTTACAGCATTGAGTTGTCAAGCCTCATTCCTAAGATATCTTTGGCTCCACTGCCTCAATGAAAAGAAATTAAAGCCTTCATTCTAACAATTAACCCCAATCATCTTTAAATCAACCATTCTATAGTAGCGGATCTGATTGCTCAAAATTGCTATTTGCAATAATATCGGTGCGAATACAATAGGCCCCTATCAAACTAAAAAACAAAGCTATCAAAACAATGTAATCATCTAATGGTACACCACACGCAGCAGTAAAAGTACCCGAAATCGCATAGATCTGTCCAGTTCTGGTTGAGCCATTTAGTGTACAGGTACCCAAGGAGGGGCCAGAAGTAGCGATATAAGTATGTGGCCCGCATACACCTTCCCACCACACAAAGTTATTTCCGTCCCCTGTGTAAAACTGAGTCGCGGTTTCGTGGTTATTAAAAACCTTACTATAGCTATCGAAATTAAGCACTAAACACCCAGTTTGTGCTAAACTTGTATTCGAAATGAAAATTAAAAGAGAGAGAGAGATTAGAACCTTATACGCTTTTTCCGCCATACGGCGCAAAGATCAAAATAATAAATTAAAAAATACTCAAAAGCATATATAATACTACAAAAATAATATTTTAAAAACAAAACATGAGTATATCTAAATATAAAACATAAAATGGTAATACACTTGAAATTCAATACAACACACAATTAATCAATATATCCATTGACTTTACTTCTTCCATAAACCGCTAATATAACACGTGTGACACCAATAAATATCGGCAACATTAACTCTCTTCCTAATCCAAAAAAAGCCAAGTCATCGCCTGGCCCGCGTAACCCTTAATAAAACATGAGCCTTGCCCACTACCTAATCAACTATAGCAATATACCTCTGAGAAAGTGTATCTGTTTAAATAGTTATCATTGCGATATTTTGGAACCCCGCCCATCAAAATATAACCATCCCGATCGTAATAAATAGTATTGGAGCCTGAAGTTACCTGACAGCCAGTAATAATAGCAGCTTTAGAAAAAACTGGACACGCTAGTAAAGCGACCAGTAAAAATAGAGAACACTTCATGAAATAATAAGGATAGCTATTATGCCTCTAAAAATAGACCAAGCACCAGACATCTCAAAATAACCAACGAAACAAAAGTATTCTAAAATTGAGTTAAGCTAGAAGTTACGCTAACAGTAATTTTCGAGGAGCAACGATTGTTTGAATACTTTAATCGAATTGTTAAATAACCTAATACCATTGAACAAAGCAAAAGTACTAAAGCCCCATTATCAATTGGGCAATTAAGTGAGCTATAATCACTTTTTACTCCTGGGTAATAATCATTTACTCCAGTCCAATAATATACCCTGCAAGGAATTTGCGACGCAGAAGGGCATTGGTTAGTAAGCACAGTAGAACCTGAAAAATATCCATAATTATCTGCTCCAGGGTTTGATATGCTTCCACCTGTGTAAATATCTCCATTGTATAAACACCCTGTTTGCGCGAAAGCTTGAATAATTCCAAGTACCCAAATACATAATAGTAAAATATATCGCTTTGCCATGTGGGTAAAAATATAAACAAACCTACCTCTAAATGGTAGTATTAGACATACATAAAACTATTTTTACGTTGATTATTGTCAATGTAAAAATAAACGTAAGGTCGTGCCACAGTTATCATTTCATCGCTATTTACAAACTATTGGGCTGTTAAAGTCATTGTTAATGAGGCAGATTAATTAAGCGTAGCAAGGGACTAATTAAAAAGGCAAAAAGTTTTAAAGCATTGGCCTGTAAGAATTAGAAGCCTATGCTTTCTGATTTAACTTTTTTTTAAGCATCTTTAACCCATATTTTAAGTGCATTGCTTATGGCAATCACCAATCATCCCGTTATAAGATTATGATTCTGACAAAAGCAATTTTTAAATTTCTTTGTATTTTATCTGTTTGTGCAATTTTTGCGAGTTGTGCGGCAAGAAAAGAGCGTAGTCTGTTTAATGCGCCAAGCGATATCGTTACCGATACCATCAAACAGGTATATGTGGTGAATGATCAGGGTATAAGCGACGCCTATTATAAAATAAAGGTGAACGATCAATTGGCTGTTAGAAACGTACAAAATAAGGAATTTGGTGCTTCTAGCTCACAGGCTGGTAATACGCTAAACAGTAATCAGAATATATCATCCGGAAGTATAAACAACGTACTTTCCTATCCAGTAGATATTGATGGTAAAGTCAATCTTCCGGCAATCGGCAAAGTGGAAGTATTGGGTTTAAGTCGTAGGGAAGCTGCCATTAAAATACAGGATTTATATGCCAAACAATTGCTTCGTGATCCAATTATTGAGCTCAGTGTAATCAACCTCAAAGTTACTTTATTAGGTGAATTTAGCCGGCAAGGTAATTTTTTACTTGAGCGCGAGAACACCACCTTAATTGATATTATTGGCGAAGCTGGGGGGATTAATAAAACGGCTGATCCCAAGACCCTTAAAATTATCCGTGGCGACAGGAGTCACCCTGAAATTATTTATGTTAACCTGAACGACATTAATAGTCTGGCCAGCAAAAAGCTGATTCTTCAAAACAATGATATTATTGTGCTACAGCAAACCAAAAGCTCAGCACTTAGTGAAAAACTAACCAGCATTAATAACGTTGTACAGCCTTTGCTGGTGGTGGTGAATCTGGCTGTGTTAATCTTTACCCTAACGCGCTAATGGATAATTCTACTACGCCAATCGAAAATAGAAAATTAGCCAGTCAGACCATTAACTACTGGAAGATTGTCCTGATTTTTTTGAGCAGATGGTACTGGGTTGCCGGAACAGTGCTTATTAGCTTTGTGCTAGCCTGGCTGTATGTAAGGAGCATTACTCCTATTTACATTACTTCAGCATCGTTAAAGTTAGATGGTGACCAACAGCAGCAAATATCTCTTCCGGGCTCCCCTGTAAACTACCGCCCTTTTAATCAGAATCAGATCCAAACGGAAGGTATCATTATGCGTTCGGAAGATGTAATCCTAAATGCATTAAAGAATCTTGACTATAAAATTAGTTATTATTTAGAAGGCAGGGTACGCGTGACCGAACTTTATCCAAAGCAGCCCTTTCAGGTTGACATTCTTAAGCAGGATTCAGTTAATTTTAGCAGGGCAACCTATGCCGTAAAACCCTTAGATAGCCAGAGCTTCGAACTTTCAAGCAGTGACGATAACCACAAAAGCACAAAAAAGTACCGGTATGGGCAGGCTATTAGTGCTGGCAATATGGTATTTATAGTTAAAACAGAAATCCCTTCAATAGGTAGTTATAGTTTTAAATTTAACGGCATACGCGATCTATATGGCAGGGCAGCTGGTGGGCTTAATGTTTTTGAACAGGAAAAAAACACCAATATTATGGGTGTTACGCATACCGATAGCAACCCCGTATTTTCGGCCGATGTATTGAATGAAATCATCAAACAGTATGTGAAGAATGATGCAACGCTAAAGAAAAGATCTGCCAAGCAAACGATCGATTATTTAGACAGCCAGATTGCCTTTCTTGATGAACAGGTTAATAAATCGGGCAATAAACTTTCGAGTTTTCAAAGTAACAATAAACTTATTGATCCTAGTAGTGACCGGCAGCTTGGAAATTCGAAACTTTCTAACCTGCAAAACCAGATTGCGGAGTTACAATTGCAGGAACTAGCAATTCAGCAATTAGAAAGCCAGGTTAAAAACAATAAAGACCGAATACAGTTTAACCTCAACCTCGAAGGCACCAACAATACGCTTTTAACAGGCTTAATTAGCCAGCTTAACGGGTTGATTATAAACAGAGAGACCAAACTACAGAATTTTAATGCAGATGCACAACCGATACAAGATATTAACAGGCAGATAAACGAAGTTAAACAGGCTATTGTAACCAATATCAAGCTATTACATGAGCGAAACCAGAAGACCATTAATTTTATTAACGGACAAATTGGCCAGGCCAATCAAGCCTTAGGCAGTATACCTGCCAAGCAAAACGATTTTGCCAAACTGCAAAGCAATTTCGATATTAACCAACGCATGTTTTCAATGTTATTTGAGCGCAAACTCTCTGCTCAGATCAGTTCGGCAGCAGTAATTTCGGGAGCTACTATTATTAGTGCAGCGCAACCTTCGTTTTTCCCCATTTCTCCTGTTCCGAAAAAAATCTATTCTTCTTACCTGTTTATGGGCTTATTTTCGGGCCTTGGTTTAATCTTACTGGTTAGGATACTCAATCCATACCTTTACGATATTGAGACTATTGAAGGCTTAACGGCCACACCAATTATAGGCGTAATATTAAAATACCCTAAAAAAGTGGAGCTTGGAGAGAGTGTACTCTCCATCGAAAGACCAAAATCTATATTTGCCGAATCAGTCAGATCGGTTAGAACCAACCTGAGCTTTATGGCCAGCGATCAGGATACTAAAGTAATCTGTATTACCTCTGAGGTTTCTGGTGAAGGAAAGTCGTTTGTGAGCTTAAACCTGGCCGGCACTTTATCCATTATTGATAAAAAAGTGATTTTGATTGCTGCAGATTTACGCAAATCGAAGTTGCACCATGCCTTTGGTTCTAACAATAAAATTGGGTTAAGTAGTTATTTATCTAATCAGGCCGGTTTAACCGATATCATATTTACCGACAAAAAGCACAATATTGATTACATTACTTCAGGTCCCGTGCCCCCTAACCCTTCAGAACTGTTGCACCATAAAGCGATGGCCACACTGATCGAAAAATTAAGAGAGACTTACGAATACATTATCATTGATACGGCGCCGGTTGGGTTGGTTTCGGATTCAGTACCCTTGATTAGAAAAGCTGATATCAATCTGTTTATCATCCGCTCGGGCATATCTAAATTCAGGGCAGCTACCATTCCTGATCGTTTATCAAAGGAATATGGTCTGAACAACATTGCCATCATTTTAAACTCTTTTGGTGATGAAAAATTACACGCCAACATTTATACCACCAATTACGCCCACAGCAATACCGGCACTTATTATTACTCTAATTATACTGGTTATGGCAAGAGCGGATACTATGATGATGAACGTAGTTGGTGGGAGTTTTGGAAGAAGAAATAAGGATGGAAAAGGTAAGATGGAAAATGGGGCTTAATGTCTTAATTACAGTTTCGGTAATAATGGATAAGGGTAAATGATAGATCAAAATTATAGATGGTATCCGGTTTATACGCGTTCGAGGGCTGAAAAAAAGGCTTACGATGAACTAAACCGGAAGGCTATTTTAGCTTATCTACCACTTAATAAAACGGTTAAACAATGGAGCGACCGAAAAAAAATTGTAGAAGTGCCTTTAATTAAATCTTATCTGTTTGTGTATATTTCGGCTAAAGAATATGCAGAAGTATTAATGACCAATGGCATTGCCAGGTTTATTTATTTCTCCGGCCAAATAGCATCCATCCCCGATCAGCAAATTAATGATCTGAAACTTTTACTGGCCACCGATGCCGATCTGGAGGTAATTGATTATGATATTAAACCTGGTGAAAGGGTATTGATTAAAGCAGGTCCTTTTAAAGGGATAATTGCAGAACTGGTATCGGTACAAAATAAACAACGTATTGTATTACGTTTACAAAATATGGGGTATGCTATCAACATCAATACCTCGGTAGCGTTTGTGGAACCGATTTAGGGATGAAAGATGGGTGATGTAGGAGGGATTGCAAATAGCATTTAGAAAAAGCTGAGGCATTATGCACAGCATTATTCATAAAAACAAAATAATCAGTCATTTTTAAAAATAGAAATGTGACTGAGGGGGCGAAGCTGTATCCTGAGCAGAATAAACAGCCCCACAATCATCAAACAAAATTATGTGTCGCATAGCGGGCATCATCAACAGCAAAAATTCTTTAGATAAAGTTCGCGGGCAAGTAAAGGCCATGTGCGATAGTATGCAACATGGTGGGCCTGATGATCACGGTATTTACATCGCTGAACAGGAATCGATATGCTTGGGCAATCGCCGTTTAGCCATTTTAGACCTTAGCAGCAGTGGTCATCAGCCCATGGTTAGCCACAAAGAAGATATTGTAATTACTTATAATGGCGAGATTTATAATTACCTGCAAATCCGTACCGAACTCATTAACCTGGGCTACATTTTTAAAACTCAAACTGATACCGAGGTAATCCTGTATGCCTATCAGCATTGGCGGGAAGCTGCTTTTGGCAAACTGGATGGCATTTTTGCCTTTTGCATTTTTGATAAACGGCAACAATGCATCTATCTGGTTAGGGATCAAAACGGCATCAAACCCTTATATTACCACTTTGATTATGAAACGCTAACTTTTGCTTCGGAGGTTAAGGCCTTTAAGCATGCAGGCATTTACCAGGAAAACAGTAACTGGAGGATTTATTACCTTGCGTTTGGTCATATACCCGAACCTTATACTACAATAAAAGACGTTTGTAGTTTGGGTAAAGGTTCATTCTTAAAATACAACATCAGAAATGCCAAGCATTTCACTCAATCTTATCACGAGTTTGAGCATACCGCTTATATCCGCAATGAAGATTACGCTGTTGAGCAAATCCGCGGGCAACTCAGTAACTCGATCAGGCAGCAAATGATTTCTGATGTGGATATTGCTGTGCTATTTAGCGGCGGGCTTGATTCTAGTATCATTACCATCTTGGCCAATCAGTTCAATGGCAAAAAATTATCCTGCATTTCGGCCAACTTTAACGAAATAGATTTTTCTGAGCAGAAACAACGCAGTAGCTTACTGCAAAAAATAGATGCACATAAAATTGAGCACTTAATTACCTACCGCGATTTTGTACAAAATTTCGAAACGGTTTTAGCCAGTATGGATCAGCCCACCAATGATGGGATTAATACCTGGTTTGTGTGTAAGGCGGCTAAAGAAAACGGCATTAAAGTAGTGTTATCGGGTTTAGGTGCCGATGAGCTTTTCGGTGGTTACCCCTCTTTTGATCGTATCCATAAAATACAAAACTTAAACTGGCTGAGTAAAAGTGTTTTAAGAAGTATGCGTTTCTCTAACAACACCAAATTTAAACGCTTGTATTACCTCAGTCTAAACTCCCCTATCGGTGAATACCTTTGTTTAAGGGGAATTTATTCGCCCGATGTAATTGCCGATTTGTTAGACATTGACATGAAAACCGTTATCGATTGTCTCGAGGAGATACCCATTCACCCCGGAATCAAAAAAACTAGCAACGAAACACGGGCAAGCTGGTTTGAGTTTAACATGTACATGCAAAACCAGTTGTTAAAAGACACCGATTTTATGAGCATGAGCCATGGCGTTGAGGTGCGTGTACCTTTTCTCGACATCAACTTTGTTAAACTTGTGCTTTCTATCTCTAACGAAATCAAGTTCAGTTACGAGCAGAAAAAGAAATTACTTGTTGAGGCTTACAAGGAAGATTTACCAGTAGAAACCTGGAAAAGATCAAAAATGGGTTTTACTTTTCCCTTTCAAGAGTGGATGAGAAAAAACAGCGATATTGCCGACCCTTCGCATTATACTAACAAAAGAGCAAAAGCACTAATGCAAAGTTTCAGCGAAAACAAATTACACTGGAGTTCGGCTCTCGCCCTTTACAGAACTTACCATGCCAGTTAAAGTTTTATTTTTAACGCTTAAAACATTCAGCTTAACTGGTGGAATTGAGAAAGTGTGTCGCAGTTTAAGCCGCGTTTTATATGATTTAAGCGAAGAGGAAATTGTACAGTCGACAGTATATTCGATGTATGATAAAAATACAGACCGCGACTCAAGATATTTAAGCAAAAAACAATTTAAGGGCTTTGAGGGCAAAAAAGAACGGTTTGTAGTACAGTCTTTTTTAGCGGGCTTAAAAGCTGAGGTGATTGTGTTGAGTCATATTCACCTCATCAATATCGTCTACTTCATCAAGAAAATACACCCGAACAAAAAAATTTACCTACTGGCGCATGGCATCGAGATTTGGAAAAAATTATCTGATGCCAAACTCAGAATGTTAAATCAGCTAGATAAAATTATTTGTGTAAGTGAATTTACTGCGCAGAAAGTAATGGATATGCATCATATTCCAACGGAGCAAATTGAAGTATTAAACAATTGCCTCGATCCTTTTTATCACCTTGCTACAGCTTTTGAAAAACCGCAGTTATTATTAGACCGATATCACTTAAATTATGAAGATATCATTTTATTTTCCCTTTCCCGCCTGTCCTCGTCCGAGAAATATAAAGGTTACGACCATACCATCGAGTTAATGCCCAAATTACTGGAAAGCTATCCAAACCTCGTGTATTTACTGGCCGGCAAGTGGGATACCCTAGAAAAGAAAAGACTGGATGATCTAATTGTGAAAAACAAACTCCAAGATCACATCCAGATGATTGGTTTTATTGATGAAGCTGAACTCACCGAACATTTTTTATTGTCTGACATTTTTATTATGCCCAGTAAAAAGGAAGGATTTGGCATCGTATTTATCGAAGCAATGGCAAGTGGTCTAATCACCGTGGCGGGAAACAAGGACGGTAGCGTTGATGCCTTGAAAAACGGTGAACTGGGTGAACTCGTTGATCCAGATGATTTAGATCATATTGAACAGACCTTGTCCAAGATTTTAGAAAGCCTGCCTAATGACGAACATAAAGCCACTTTACAGAAAAAAGTGTTTGAGTTTTTCAATTACGAGCAGTACAGAAAAAGGTTACACGACATTATCATCAACAATGTTTAAAAGAATTGCCAAAAAGTTTATCGAACTTCTTCCAAAAAGGTTGACAAACTATATCTATTACCATCACAAAGATTACAAGCACCATCAATATGGTGAAATATCTTTTTCGCAAGAAGGGGAAGATATGGTATTGAGAAGATTATTTCCCTTCAAAACTGAAGGTTTTTACGTGGATATCGGTGCCCATCATCCTAGTTTTTGTTCTAACACCAAACATTTTTACAATTTGGGATGGAATGGGATCAATATAGAACCTATTCCTGGGACCAAAAAAATATTTGACGAAGAAAGACCTCGTGACATCAACTTGGAAATCTCAATTTCCGAACGTAAAGAAGAAGTTAATTTCCATGTATTCAACCCATCATTAATGAACACCATATCGAACGAACAAATGACTGAAAACCAACAACATGAATGGTGTACTTTTATTGAAACCCTAAAAATTAAATCGTTAACTCTGGCGGAAGTACTGGACACTTATCTCACTAAAGACCAAGTCATTGACTTTATGTCTATCGATGTGGAAAATGCTGAAATACAAGTACTGAAATCTAATGATTGGAAATATAGTCCCAAGATTATCGTTATCGAAATCAACGGAATAGAAATCAACGAAGTGTACGATTCGGCTGTTTATTTATTTCTGGTAGAAAGAGGCTATACTTTTTTCTCTAAAATCGGAAATTCCTATTTTTTCAAACATCATACTTTCAAAGAAAATGGATAATGGATCAACAATTTAAATCTTGGGAAATTGAACCAAGAAATAACTTACTCGACCTTAAATTTAAGGAGGTTTGGGCATATAGAGATCTCTTGTTGTTGTTGGTTAGACGTGATTTTGTATCATTCTACAAACAAACCATTTTAGGGCCGCTGTGGTTTTTTATCCAGCCCTTGTTTACAACCATAATCTTTACATTTATATTCGGAAATTTGGCAGGGATATCAACAGATGGTTTGCCCAAGCCCCTATTTTATATGGCCGGCATTACTGCCTGGAATTATTTTGCAGATTGTTTAACCAAAACCTCTTCTGTATTTAAGGACAACGCTTCCATCTTTGGAAAGGTTTATTTTCCAAGACTGATAATGCCCTTAAGTATAGTTGCAAGCAATTTGGTACGCTTTGGAGTACAATTGATCCTGTTCTTTCTTTTTATGGGTTATTTTTTCTTTGTAAAAGATGCTCATTTTCAACCTAGTTGGGCTATACTTTTGTTTCCATTGGTAGTTGTTTTAATGGCGTTGTTAGGACTGGGAATGGGAATGATCATTTCGGCCATGACTACCAAATATCGTGATTTATCGTTCTTGATCAGCTTTGGTGTGCAATTGCTTATGTATGCCACCACGGTTATTTATCCCCTATCTACAGCTATTGAGAAATACCCAAAATACAGCTGGCTGATTGAATTTAACCCTATGACCAGTCTAATAGAAACCTTTAGATATGGCTTTTTAGGCAAGGGGGCCTTTAGCTGGGAATATTTAGGCTATACTTCTTTGGTAACCCTTATTATTTTATTGATAGGGATAATTGTTTTCAATAAAGTAGAGAAGAATTTTGTAGATACTGTTTAACCAACACATGTCGAAAAACATTGCGATAAAAGTAGAAAATCTAAGCAAAGCTTACCAATTGGGACAGATAGGCACTGGAACTATTAGTCGAGATTTAGAACGTTGGTTTGCGCGTGTACGAGGCAAAGAAGATCCATTTTTGAGAATTGGTGAAGCAAATGATCAAAATACAAAGAGCAACAGTGATGTAGTTTGGAGCCTAAAAGATATTAATTTCGAAATAGAGCAGGGAGACGCAGTAGGGATTATAGGCAGAAATGGGGCCGGAAAAAGTACCTTGTTAAAAATACTAAGTAAGATTACTGCCCCTACTACCGGTAAAATATCTGGTCATGGCCGAATTGCAAGTTTATTAGAGGTAGGCACCGGATTTCATCCCGAACTAAGTGGGCGTGAGAATATCTTCTTGAATGGCGCCATCTTAGGCATGCGTAAGAAAGAAATCAAGCGCAAGTTGGACGAAATTGTTGATTTTGCAGGAATAGAACGCTACTTAGACACACCTGTAAAGCGTTACAGTAGCGGTATGTATGTACGTTTGGCTTTCGCTGTTGCTGCGCACTTAGAAAGCGAAATTCTGATTGTTGACGAGGTTCTGGCCGTTGGCGACGCCGAATTCCAGAAGAAATGCTTGGGCAAAATGGGCGAAGTAAGCAAAGGTGAAGGGCGAACAGTGCTCTTTGTAAGTCACAACATGCAATCAATAGATAAACTTTGCAAGAAGTCATTTTTTTTGGAAACTGGTCTTTTGAAGGACTTTTCCTTAACTAGAAAGGTAATTGATTTATACTATAATAAGAACCTACAAGTTCAAGAAATCTCCTTTGGTAAGGGAATCGTTAGTCTCTTAAAGGTAAAACAGACTGGTGCGCAAATAACAATTGAGTGCCATTACAAAAATTGCGAGCATTATCACTTTCCTTGTTTTGGATTTATTATTAGCGATATTCACAATTATAAGATTTGTGGTACAAATCCAAAATTACAGAGAAGTAATATAAAATTCCAAAGATCAGAGAGCGGCATAATTAAGGCCATTTTAACAAAACCTCAATTACTTGACGGTGTGTATAACCTCTCTGCATACCTTGGAGATGGGGATACGGACTATTTTATTGAAGAAAATATAATCTCATTTGAAGTTATTGGCATGGCAAAGCACGAAATACTTGTTGAAGCTAGCGATATTGGCTCTGTTTCAACTGAAGTATATTGGGAACAAATAATTTAAATTCTTTTATGACTGATATACAATACGAGCATATTTATGACGCAGATAATGAACTTTCTGCAAAAGAAATACTCTCTTACGTTTTTACATTAAAAAAAATAAATAGTGTAATTGATATCGGATGTGGGGCTGGATCTTGGTTAAACGTTGCCCAAGGATACAGGAAAGAGATTTTAGGTGTAGATGGTATAAGAGTTGATGATAAACTATTTAAGTTAAAGGATCATAATTTTTTACTTCACGACTTGAGAGTCCCACTACAGCTGAATAAGAAATTTGACCTTGCTCTATGTTTAGAGGTTGTTGAGCATCTTGAGAGTAATTATGCAGATAATATTGTTGAGACTATAACGAATCATTCTGATCTTGTATTATTTTCAGCAGCTATTCCTAATCAAACGGGTGATCATCATGTTAACGAGCAATGGCCAAACTATTGGAAAGATAAGTTTCAAAAGAGAAATTATAAAGCATACGATATTTTAAGACCAATATTTTGGGAAAATAAAAAAATCGAATGGTGGTATAGACAAAACATTATTCTTTTTAGTAGAGAAAATAATAATAATCTTGGTGAAGAGAAAGAATATTTAATGCCATTAGTTCATCCAGATTTCTTTTTGGCAAAGCTAAATGAGGCTAATTTTTATAAAGAAATTGCAGAAAAACATGTTTTTAATCCCAGGCTATTATCGTCTCTAAAAAAGGTCTACCTATCTATTTTTGATAAATCAAAAAAATAGCTATTATCCCAAGTATATATTAAAGGAGCATACTGCACCAGGAATTTAGAAGCCATAATACCGCTTCATTTTATATTATGAACGGTAATTCTATTTTAATCAATGCTTTAGAGACTTGCTTTTGTATCTGCCAAGTTTAATATAACTCGAGTACAATTGATTTAAGCTTTTCAAATTGTAATAAACTCCTCTTCGCTTAAATCATATGAAACGCGGCTTAAACTGCGACACACTTTCTCAATTCCACCAGTTAAGCTGAATGTTTTAAGCGTTAAAAATAAAAATCTCATGAATCTTGCTCCTATAGCTTTATTTACTTATAAACGACCAGAACACACCTTAAGAACATTAACCGCATTAAGTGAAAATACACTGGCTCAGCAATCGGAATTATTTATTTTCAGTGATGGAATAAAAGCCACGTTTTCGGAAAAGGATCTTGAAGCATTTAATAAAACCCAGGAAATCATTAAAAGTAAAAATTGGTGTAAAAAAGTTACTTTTATCAAACGAAGTGAAAATCTTGGCTGTGCCAATTCCATTGTTAAGGGAGTAACTCAATTATTGGAGAGCTATTCAAAAATTATTGTATTAGAAGATGATATGCTTACGTCTCCCTATTTTTTAGAATACATGAATGATGGATTAAACCTTTTTCAAGATAATAAATCTATTAGTTCAATTAATGGTTATTCTGAAGGATTTATTAGAGATAAAAACTTCCCTGCATATTTCCTGTTAAACGGTGCAGATTGCTGGGGTTGGGCTACTTGGAAAGATAGATGGGACGATTTCATATTTGATGCACAAAAAATCAAGGACCAAATTATAGCCCTCAATAAGGTCAAAATTTTCGAGTATGGAAATCACATGTCGCTAATAGAGTTGCAAATAAAGGGAGCAATTGATGCATGGGATATGCAATGGCATGGCTCAAATGTGATTAAAGGGCGCATGGGTGTTTATTCGAACCAAACATTCATTAAAAACATTGGCTTAGATGGTTCTGGAACACATGGGCAAGTTGATGAAAAAGAGTTGCTAACCGATAAGTTGATTTTTAACGGGTACGAAGAATCCTTATCTGAATATGTACAGGTCAATGGTTTAAGCTTTAATAAAAAGATCGAGGATTCTTTTAAAAATGCTTTCAAAAAGAGATTCAGGATCCCTATGCATAGAAAGATTTTTGATCTTTCTATGCATATAGCCAGAAAGATTTATCGTATTTTATTCAAAAGATCTTAACCTCATAATTAAGTGTCAACTGTTCAGATTTCCATTATTATTCCTACTTTAAATCGATCAATATATCTTGGCGAATTATTAGATTCTTTAAAAAAACAAAAGGAGAATTCTGCGTTAACAGAGATTATAGTTGTTGATAATGGCTCTACTGATCAAACCAAAAATGTGTGCATAAAAGCGCAAAAGGACTTGAGCCATTTGCAATATTACTACAATAGCGAACCTGGTTTGTTAACAGGTCGACATTATGGGGCAGAACTTGCCAATGGTGAAATTTTGGTTTTCTTAGATGATGATGTAATATTAAATGATCAATATATCAATGGCATTTGCGAGACTTTTAAAGATTCAGATGTTCAACTGGCAACTGGCCCTTCCTTACCTAAATATGAAATTGAACCGCCAAACTGGTTAGAGTATTTTTGGGATAAGGCATCAGATGGCAAATACTGTGTTTGGCTAAGCTTATTAGATCTCGGGAAAGAAATAAAAGCGATTGATCCTAATTTTGTGTGGGGATTAAATTTCTGCATCAGAAAAAAAACATTACTCGCCCTTGGAGGTTTTCATCCAGATTGCATACCAGCTTCATTACAAAGATTTCAAGGAGATGGGGAGACAGGATTAACAATAAAAGCAATTGAAAAGAATTATTTAGCGTTATATAACCCTAAATTGCAACTCTTTCATCAAGTTACTAAAGATAGACTCACGCTAACGTATTTTAAAAAAAGAGCTTTTTATCAGGGCGTTTGTAATTCTTTTTCAAACATTAGAAGTCACGAACTCAATAAAAATTATAAGTCTCCCCCATTTCATTATTTAAACAAATTAGAAATAAAATTCATCCATATTATAGATGGCTGAAAAAAAAGAACTTTAACAAAGCACCAGCATTCCCCAATTATATCAAAGAGATCCAAAAAAATCTTTTAACTTCTGAGCAAGAAGGCTATAATTTTCATCAAGATGCTTTCAAAAACGAAGCGCAAGTTAGAAGATGGGTCTTGAAAGAAAATTATTGGGATTATAAGCTTCCATTATATGATTCAAAAAGTACATTATAAAGAACAGCAACTGGCAATTATAATAAGAGCTAATTATAAACAAGAAGGAATTTCATTTTTTACTCCCGGTGATTTTTCCCAACAATTAGGGTATATGAATAGGCCTAAAGGTTATATTATTGAGCCACATGTACATAATCTAATTGAACGTAAAGTTACTCTAACTCAAGAGGTTCTTTATATCAAATCTGGAAAAGTGAGAGTCGATTTCTATAACGATGAACAGATATATCTAGAAAGTACAACTGTAGGAACTGGTGATGTAATTTTATTGGCTTCTGGCGGTCATGGTTTTGAAATATTAGAAAATGCAGAAATAATTGAGATTAAACAGGGACCATATTGTGGTGATGAAGACAAGATTAGATTTGATCATAGGCCTGAAAACATCAATTTTAATAATGAAATAGGTGACAAAGAATTTTAAACTATACAGTCAGTATTACGACTTGCTCTATCGAGATAAAAACTATCTTGCAGAAACTGATTATGTTATTAACTTAATTAACGAATATCGGCCAGATAGTAAATCTATTGTTGAATTAGGCTCAGGAACAGGCAAGCACGCGGATTTACTTTCAAAAAGAGGTTATCAGCTAGTTGGTATTGAACGTAGCCAAGAAATGGTTGAAATAGCTAACAAAAACAAAAAGGGCGACGTGGATTTTAAAATCGCGGATATCACCAATTTTGAGATCAGACGGTCTTTTGATATTGCCTTATCCCTTTTTCACGTTATTAGCTACCTCACTGACAATCAAAGTTTAATTAATACATTTAAAAATGTACATCATCATCTCAATAATGCAGGACTTTTTATTTTCGATATATGGCACAGCCCCGCAGTTTATACTCAAGTGCCGGGAAATCGAATCAAGGTTCTGCGAAATGAGCGTATAGAAATAGTTAGGCATGCTCATCCAGTAATTGATCTCGAGCACAATGTAGTAGAAGTCAACTATAAGATAGAAGTAAAACAGTTAGAAAAAGGCACCATTTCGATTATACAAGAGAAACATCCGATGCGTCATTTCAGCAAACCAGAAATAGAATTGCTAGCTTACTCAACCGGATTTGAAGTAGTTCATAGTGAAGAATTTTTTAGCAAAGCCCCTCCTTCGGATAAAACTTGGGGAGTATGCTATATTTTAAGGAAAAAATAATGGAACCTATTCCTGTTAACACCCCCCTTCTTAACGGTAATGAGTTGAAATATGTGACTGAATGTATAGAAACTGGCTGGATCAGTAGCGAGGGACCGTTTATTTCAAAATTTGAAGAATGCTTCTCTGCTTATATTGGTCGCGCCTATGGAGTTGCCGTTAGCAATGGTTCAGCCGCGCTAGACATTGCTATTAGAGCATTAAATATTGGGCCAGGGGATGAAGTGATTATGCCAACATTTACCATTATCTCGCCTGCTCAATCTATAATTACTGCCCATGCTCTACCTGTACTAGTAGATAGTGATCCATTAACCTGGAATATGGATACAACGCAGATTGAGGCTAAAATTACATCAAAAACTAAAGCAATTTTGATTGTACATATATATGGACTACCTGTTGATATAGATCCTATACTTGAACTGGCCAAAAAGTACAACCTAAAAATAATTGAAGATGCAGCTGAGATGCACGGACAAACCTATAAAGGCAAAATGTGTGGTAGCTTTGGCGACATTAGTATTTTTAGTTTTTATCCTAACAAACATATTACCACTGGCGAAGGTGGTATGTTATTAGCCAACGATAAGGAGTTAGCTGAAAGATGCAAAAAATTACGTAATCTTTGTTTTGAACCCAATGGGCCTCGATTTGTTCATTATGAGATAGGCTGGAACTATCGTATGACTAATCTACAAGCAGCATTAGGTCTAGCACAATTAGAACAGATTGACAATTTTATCGAAAGGAAAAGGGCTATGGGCTCTTTTTATCAAAGAGGTCTTTCATCTCTAAAACACAAAGGATACCAACTTCCTATTGAAGAAACTATCTCAAGCGAAAATATTTATTGGGTTTTTGGCCTCGTAGCCCCTAGTGTAGAAAAAAAAGAAAAAATGATAATTCATTTAAATTCAAATCAAATAGGTACTCGCCCATTTTTCTGGTGTATGCACGAGCAACCAATATTTCAAAAAATGGGCCTTTTTCAGAATGAAAGCTATCCAGTTGCAGAAAAATTGGCAAGAAATGGATTTTATATACCAAGTGGGCTTGGATTGAACAACACACAGCAATGCGCTGTTATTAAGAGTATCTTAGAATATGATACCATATAAAATAGCTATTTGGATTAATAATAGTTTTATTCCAGAATCTGGTGGAGGACATTCATTCTTATCAAGATTGATAGAAAAAATTGACGCTGAAAATTTTGGACCCGAAACCTCAATATGCTTCATAGGATTTGATTTAAAGCTAGCCCTAAACAAAGAAGTAATTAGCTTACCTTATATAGAAAGTTTTTACCAAAAGAAAAAAGTAAATTTATACCACAAACTCTTTGGCAGTTATATTCCTCGTAAAGACATTGATAAAAATTTTACTAATGCACAAGCCAAATTAAATGAGCATAAGGTAGATATTATTTTTTACCCTACGCCAGACGTATTTATTGAAAATTTTCCTTTTTCTGTTGTGAATTGGGATTTAGGGCATCGAACTACTTATCCTTTTCCAGAAATGACCATGTATGGCAATTGGGAAAGACGAGAAAATACAATCGCAAAAAATCTTGGAAAAGCCTTAATTATATGTACAGAATCGGAAGAAGGTAAAAACGAAATTGTAAATAACTACCATATTCCCGAAGATAAGATAATGATCTTGCCGCTCTTTCCCAGCAAAATTGTAGAAAATCAAATTTTACCTGAACATCCTTCATGGATGGATGGACATCATAAATTCTTTTTATATCCTGCTCAATTTTGGGCACATAAAAACCATTATAACTTAATCAAAGCTTTTGAGGCTTTTGCTTATAAGAATAAAGAATATTCTTTGATATTACCTGGGAGTAATCAGGGGAATATGACATATATAAAAAATCTGATCGACGAAATCGGATTAACCGAGAAAATTATAATACCCGGCTTCATTTCAGACCAAGAGCTAAAGTGGCTGTACTTAAATACAGTCGGGTTAGTATTTCCCTCATTTTTAGGCCCAACAAATATGCCTTTGTTAGAAGCAATTGAATTGAATTGTAATGTTGCTTGTTCTGATTTAAAAGGTCATCAAAAAATGCTTGGAGATTTAGCTCTATATTTTGATCCAGTAGATCCTGAATCAATACAAAAAGCATTAGAGATCTTGAAAGACAAATCAAAAAATGCACCAGACAACCCAGAAACGGCTTACTTATCCTCTATTTACAATATAGAGAACGCTCTCTTGGCTTTTAAGAACGTGATTATTAAGAGTAGAAATATCCGAAGAACATGGGGAAGATCATAAATAGTATTGCCAAATCGATAAGTTCAAGTATTTTATTTTTTGGCAGTAAGTTTAATAATATAGCTAAAAGAATTGCTCAAAAAATCTATAGGCCACAACCTTCATTAAAAGATTTAGGTTGGCAGAATTTTGTAAATGCAGGTGGGGAAAAATTGAGATATGATTATTATTTAAATGAAGAATCTGTGTTATTTGATTTAGGGGGCTACGATGGTCAATTTGCCTCAGACTTTTATAGTAAATATGGCTGCAATATCTATATTTTCGAAGCTTATACTCCTTATGCAGAACAAATTGCGAATCGTTTCAGCAGAAATTCTAAAATACATACCTACAGCTTTGGGCTTTCAGAAAGAAACTGTGAAATTGAAATTAGTATTGACTCTGTAGCTTCATCGACATTCAAACAATCTAAAAATATGGCAGTAGCACAGTTAAGGGAGGCTTCTACGTTCATAGATGAACTCAAAATTCCAAAAATCGATCTAATGAAAATTAACATCGAAGGAGGAGAGTATGATCTTTTAGATCACATAATCAATTCAAAAAAAATCGAAGTTATTGAGAATATTCAAGTACAATTTCATGATTTTGTTCCTAATGCCGTTGATAGAATGCTCAGTATAAGAAAACTGTTAGCTAAAACACATAAACCAACATATTTATGTGATTTTATTTGGGAAAACTGGACAATAATTAAATGATTGGGATTCAATTTCAGGGCAGGTTAGGCAACCAATTATTCCAATATGCTTTTGCATTGACCATAAGCAAGGAGATAAATGTACCTTTTTACATGGATCAATCTTTACAGCGGGGGCTCATTTATAAATATTTTCATCTTGATCGAGGTATTGATTCATTTTTGGCCAATCAAATATTTAATATCACTGGGTTTAAAAATTTTTTTTGCCATTACCTAAGAATAGCTATTTATAAATGCATTAATTTTTTCCTGACAAACAAAAGAATTCTCTATAATTTTGAAAATCAAGATCAGCACGTAGTTAATAATAAAAGTCTTCTGACCGGTTATTTCCAATCCGAATCCTATTTTCTATCAAATAAAGCTAGTGTATTTAGTCAATTTGAACTAAAAAAGAAATGGCAAGATAAACATCATGCTCGTTTTAATAGCCTTTATAATAATCAAAAGATAGTAACAGTCCATATCAGGAAAAGTGATTATGAGAACCTAGGTCACTTAAATTTGGGCATGCCAAACTTGTCCCTATCACTAAGCTATTACCATAGAGTTATTGCTCAATTAACAGTGGATGATTATTTCTTTATTTTCACCAGTGATGAACCTCAAAAAATAGAAACCGAATTCTCTTATATTAAAAATAAACATATTTCTTATGATAATGAAATCACAGATTTTCAGCATATGCTAAATGCCGACATATGCATAATTGCCAATAGTACTTTTAGCTGGTGGGCCGCATATTTAAATAAGAAATCGGGAAAAACAATTTATGCCCCAAAATATTTCTTAGGATTTCATATAAAAAAGACTGTTCCAAAAAATATTTACCCTAGTAATTGGAGGTTAATCGATGCAATTTAATACTAAAACCCTATAATAACCTATGTTTAATTAATTCATGGATAATATTATCTCAGGGATTTCGATAATCTTATGTTGTTACAATAGTGCCGATAGATTAGAAGTAGTATTAACATACTTAGCCAAGTTAAAATTACCAAAAGACACGGATGTTGAGCTCATAGTTGTTAATAATAATTCAACAGATGGTACTAAAGGAATAGCAAAAGAGATTTGGACCAAACTCGAAGAGCCTTTCCCCATACAAATTGTAGATGAAGAAATAAGTGGATTGAGCTATGCACGAAATAAAGGGGTTATAACTTCAAAATATAATATTCTGGTTTTTTGCGACGATGATAATTGGCTAGAAGAATCGTATCTAAATATAGTAAGTACTCGTTTTAAATCCGATAATTCTATAGCAATAATAGGTGGTTATGGAGAAGCGGAGACAATAATCCAAAAACCAAAATGGTTTGATAAATTTGCCCATGGTTTTGCCGTAAGCCAACAAGGTTTAAGTGAGGATTTTGTGGATTCTGTATTTGGAGCCGGCATGTGCATAAAAAAAAATATTTATTTACAGTCGCAAGAAATATTCGGTTCCTTGAAACTGACTGGAAGAAAAGGGAAAAATCTAAGCGCGGGAGAAGATTCAGAAATTTGCGCTCGAATAAAATTATTAGGATATAAAATCCTGTATTCTCCAGATCTCCAATTCAAACATTTCATTTCTTCCAATAGATTAAAATGGGATTATTTGTTAAATCTTCATGTAGGCTTTGCAAAAACTTTTATTGTACTTCATCTATATGATCTAGCCTTAAAGAAGAAGACCATTTCAAATCTCTATTGGTTAAAGCAGTCACTATTCTATTTTGCACGAGTTATAAAATATCTGTTCTTGTACTTTCCTAAACTAATAAATAAAACAGAGGGCAGTGTTGAAGAGGTAAGAATAAGAACTTGGTATGTCATAGCTATAGGTTTCTTGAACTATAATGTAAAACTTAAAAAAGAACTTCTTTTTCTCGAAAGTTTAAAACTCAATGATTAAACTCTCTTATATAATCTCAACTCATAATAGGCTATCTCTTTTAAAGATAATCTTTCCCAAATTGTTAACTGAGTTAAAAGACGATGAAGAAATTGTAGTAGTTGATGGCAATAGTTCTGATGGTTCCAAAGAATATCTGCAAAATCTGCTTGATGAAGGAAAAATCCACCAGTTTATATCAGAACCCGATAAAAATCAAGCACATGGCTGGAACAAGGCCTTATTGTTGGCCAATGGAACGGTTATTAAAAAAATAATCGATGATGATGTTTTTGATTACAATTCGATTAGAAAATGTGCCGCCCACATGATTGCGCATCCAAAAATCGATGTACTGATCTCTAACGACTTATCGGCTTCCATCTACAATCTTCAATCTGTTACGAAGAATAGCAGGCTTACACATTTTGAAGAGTGGGCAAAAGGCAAGAAACCATCTTTTACTTTTGGAGATGTAAATATGTTAATCAAAAAATCTGCCCTCTCCTACATAGGGCTTTATCATACCGGCTATGTAATGATGGATTGGGAGTACGCCTTAAGAATTAGCTTCCTCAAAGCGAATATTTGTTACTATACAGGCTACAATGCACTATCAGTCGCACATGAAGACACAATTACCTCAAACCAGGTGGTTGAACAAATAGTCGAACAGAGTAAGAAAGCACATGTTTTTTACAGTTATAAGGGCGATGCTTCTGAAATTAGTTTGTGGTCGAAGTTTAAAATTTACATAGGTAAAAAGCTGTTTACCCATAAAGCAATCAATACTCATTCTCAAAAGCTATCAACAATGGAAAGAGAAGCAGCTTATAAACATTTCTCCGATTATTTAGCTAAGCTAAATGCAAAAGAAGATTATCATTTTATCCATTCTGATTCAATTGAAAAAGAAAGAAATTAAAATAAAATTTCAAAATGGCTTATCATTTGAGGATTTCAAAAAAGATGTTTTTGAAATCCATGGGCTATTAGAAAAATTTGATTTTATAGAATCCAAACAACCTGATTTTATTGGATTTGGACCTTACGGAAACGACATCCCTCCGAAAGGAAACTATAAAAGGATAGGTTATTTCTGCGAAAATATTAAACCTGATTTTTCGATTTGCGATTGGGCATTTGGAATGCCTAGCGAGCATATCATTAATCGGGCCAACTATAGTAAAATACAATGGCATGGTTTTAATCCCAATCGGCTAATTAAAACTATTTCAGAGAATGAAATTGATCAAATTGTAGAGAAGAAAAGAAAATTCTGCAATTTTTTATATTCTAATCGGGTTCCTTATCGAGAGGAATTTTTTAAACAACTCTCTAAATACAAAAAAATTGATGCGCCTAGCAGATCTATGAATAATATGCCGTCAATAGATTCGATGTATGATGGAGACGTTTGGGAAAGAAAGCGAAAATTTCTAGATCCTTATAAATTTACAATTGCGTTCGAAAATTATTCTTATCCGGGTTATCATACCGAAAAGCTTTTTGATTCCATGCTTACTAATAGCTTACCAATTTATTGTGGTGATCCAGATATTAATGAAAAATTCGACACAAGTAGCTTTATAAATACCCATGAATATATAGATTTCGATTATGGCAAAATTGTACGCTTCATCGAACAGGTATCTCAATGGGATTTTGTTGATATCAGACCGTCGTTCTATAATAATCCATTACACAAAGTATCCCGAAAATTGAAAACCTTTGGCCGCGAATTAAAAATGAGAATTCAATATAATCATCTCGATTTTAAAAATGTAATCGAACGGATAATAGAAATCGATGAAAATATAGATCTTTATGTAGCTCATTTGCGAAAGCCATGGTTTCATCAGAATAAAATACCTTTTCAAGCACATTCTACGGCCATTTGGAGCGATATATTTAACAGTTAAGTTCATTTTTGAAAGAGTTAGTTTCAATTATTATTCCATTATACAACTCAGAAAAGTTTGTTGCCGACACTATTTCAAGTGCTTTAGCGCAATCTTATCGCCCAATAGAAATTATTATTATTGATGATGGCTCCACAGACAATTCTTTAGCCATTGCTACGAAATTTCAATCAGAAGAAGTAAAGATATTCTCTCAGCAAAACAGTGGAGCCTCTATCGCCCGCAACAAAGGGTTAGAAATTGCAAAAGGGGAATATATTCAATTTCTAGATGCAGACGACCTAATTAGTAACAACAAAATTGCCGAACAAGTGCTTTTGTTAGATCAGAAGCCAAACTATATCGGTTTATGCCATACCCTACATTTTTATGATGGAACGGATCCAAAAAAAATTGCAATTGAGCACGAATGGTTTAAGGTAGGAAGTGAAGACAATGTCGATTTTCTAATTAAGCTCTATGGTGGGCCTTTAATTGGCCCTCATTTTGGCGGAATGATACAACCTAATGCTTGGTTAACTCCTCGAGATATCATAGACAAAGCAGGGCCGTGGAATGAAATGAGAAACCCAGACGATGATGGCGAATTCTTTTGTAGGGTCTTATTAAATGCCCAA
Organism: Sphingobacteriaceae bacterium; assembly: GCA_965284455.1. Classification (GTDB taxonomy): domain Bacteria; phylum Bacteroidota; class Bacteroidia; order Sphingobacteriales; family Sphingobacteriaceae; genus Pedobacter. The sequence goes on along the minus strand of OZ260086.1, from coordinate 6,059,672 downwards.
GGTATCATCTACGCTTCCCATGCAATAAATTATTATCGAAAATTTAAAACCAGCACTAGCCTTAGTGCACAGAATAATCGCGAGGCCATTGCCAACATTTTTAAATCGGCAGAATTAAAAGCCCAGTACTTATTGGCCAAAACAGATTGTAAAGAGGCAAAAATGGCTTTGAGCAGGTTATTTTGGGAAGTAGCTATAAATGCCTATCCTAAGTTTATTAATATTACGAACAGTGCAATTGCAAAAGCCAACAAAATTCATAGCTATAAACCTAAAAACCTCTATACACATACTTCTTTTTATAAATTAACCACCAAATACTTTGGATGGAAAACATCTGCTTGGATAAGCTACATTAAACAATATCTCAAACAATTGCTCAAATAGAATATAATGAAACGACTAATAGAACGAGTTCTAATATTTCTCCTTAAAAAAATGGATGTAAATCTGTTAAGTCATGCTCATGTGCAACTTGGAATATCCTATCCAGGCGATTTTTATGCGACCGGTGAGGTTTCTACTTTAGAAATCTTAAAAAGAGTTCATGGCACAGAAATAAGCAATATAATAGACGTTGGCGCAAATGACGGCACATATAGCGAATTTTTGGCCGATATTTTTCCCAATGCCCAAATTTATGCTTTAGAGCCGATGGCAGATATGTATTTAAAGTCAAAATCACTATTGGCAGACAAGAGGAATACCGAGGTGGTTAATATAGGCTTGCACAAAGAGGAAGGAACTATTTCGCTTTACAACAGTTTAGATGAACATAACAATCAAATCTCTACCTCGTACAAAGAAGGCCTTGTCGACTTTTATCACGTACAGCAGCTAAAAGAATATAAGATAGAGGTTGATACCCTAGACCGTTTTTGCGAAAACCGCAATATCTCAATATTAGATTTTTTAAAAATAGATGTTGAAGGTGGTGAACTGGATGTATTAAATGGTGCAAAGTCCTTATTGGAGAATGCCGGGATTAAAATCATTCAATTTGAATTCAATGATTTTAATACAAGTTCAAGAACATTTTTGAAAGATTTTTATCAAATGCTTTCGGGTTATAATTTTTATAGAATATCGAGAAAAGGCTTAAAATACTTGGGCAACTATAGCACCGCTTATGAAATATTCATTTATCAGAATATCCTAGCAATCCATAAATCAGTTGATAAGTTTAACAAGGATGTCCGCTTTTAATATACTCAAATCCTTCATTAGGCAATTTCCCTTTGTTTATCCTTTGAGGATGATCAATTCGGCCAGAGATTGGATCGACTATAAAAACAAAAAAGCTCTTGGCTATAAATCAACAAGGCAACATTGGTGGATGCTAAAAGAACAGCGCGAATACCATGTCAATCCACTTCCTAAAACCTTTGGAGAAGCAAAAAAGTTAAAATTTAATGAAAACATTGTCTACCACACAGCTGAGCATTACCTGTTTTTCTTAAAGCATTGTTTTATAGTTAGAGACAAGGGACTGTTGCTATCTTCGAATCATTATTTGTTCAAGGAGTTTTCTCATCACTTTAATATCTCTTCGTTAAGAAAATTTATCATTAAACACCCTTTCTATTGTTATTCAAACGGCTATAGAAAGATAAATGCCGTAGGTGCTATTCTAATTTCACCAGAGAGCCATAATTATTACCATTGGCTATTTGATGTGTTGCCCAGATTAAAGTCATACTTAGAAATAATAGATCATATAGACTATTTTTGTATCTCCAAGCGTGCTCCTGAGAAATTCATATCTATATTGGCTCATTTTGGCATAACAAAAGACAAAATCCTGTTAATTGATGACCGAAAAAAAATACAGTTTGAAAGTCTCTACGTAACTTCTTTGCCCGGTAGCGAAGGCAGGACCCCAGATTGGGCCATCAGTTTTTTAAGGAGCAGATTGATTACAACACCGCCTGTAAACCCTATCTCAAAAAGGATCTATTTTACAAGGGGCAATTCTTCCAGAAAAATCATCAACGAAGATTTTATTATCAAATTCTTAGAACAAAATGGTTTTAACATTGTAGATCCCGAATTACTCTCTATATCGGAGCAAATAAATTTAATGCAACAAACTAATATTGTCATAGGTGCTCACGGAGCAGCTATGAGCAATATTTTATTTAGTAAAGAAGGTTGCAGAGTAATCGAATTATTTTCTCCGGATTATTTTAGAACAGATTGCTTTTATACATTAGCCAATCAATTGAAGCTGGACTATTACTATATTGTTGGTCAAAAAACGTCAACATGTGGTTGGGGAGAATCATTTATTCAGGAGGAAGTTTTTAAAACTACTGTTAGTAAATTAATTAGTGAACAATAAAGATCTAATATCCATTAATATATTAAGAGGGTTTGCTGCTTTTGGTGTTTATTATTACCACCAACATATTGGTTCTATTATTGCATTAAAAACCAATATCAGGTGGATAGAGCAATCTGATTATTTTGGCGCCGTACTCGCTGTTCCTTTATTTTTTCTCATAAGCGGTTACTGTATCCACCTCTCGAACCTTAAGTATATAAAAGAACCTGCTACTTTTTCTATCCTTGATTATTATAAAAGGCGCTTTTGGAGGATATATCCGCCTTATATTATTGCCTTGCTTCTTTCGATTGCAATATTTGCAATTGTTAAACCTGTTATACCGGTTCATCCTGAAGATTTTCTAATTCACATGCTTTCTTTTCAGGGGTTTTCGGCAAGCTACTTTAATACTATAAATCTTGTGCTTTGGACAATCAGTATTGAATTAGCCTTTTATCTTATTTATCCTCTATTCTTTTATTCGCGAATAAAACTTGGGCTTTTTAAAGGAATGTTATTGCCCCTTTGTTTCTCTATTATTAGCATAGGCTATTTTAGCAATAAAGCAGATGTAACTCTACCTGAGCGGTATTTTGTTTTAAATCTCTGGTTTGCCTGGTGCTTCGGAGCATTTTTATCCGAACTAAAGGAAATGAATGGACTTAAAAAGAAAAACTTTTATTGTGTGCTTGCCTATCTTATATTTCTTATTTTGTTTTTTATCATACGGCTCATTTCTTGGGATAATGATTTTTTGATAAAAGATCAGCTAAATATCATACTATGGTCTGGCCCATTATTATTTCTAGTTCAAAAGGAAAAATGGCTACAAGAACATAACAACTTATTAATTAAACTGTTAGATAGCATAGGGTTGTCTAGTTATTCTCTTTATTTGCTCCATGAACCGCTTATCCGTTTAAAAAACTATCTCATAAGCATCTATTTTATATCACATAAAGACATAGCAATGTCCATTGCAATTTTTGTAATACCTCTATTATGTTATTTTAATTATTTATTGTTCGAGAAACCTTTTATTCGTTTCAGGAAGCGGGCGAATTGAGCCGTTCTTTTAAGAGGTGCTATTTTATGAAAAAAAACGTAATTACAATTGCTACTGGCAAAAAGCTATATGTTGATCTAGCGATTAATCTTGCAAGATCATTTTGGTATTGGAACAATAATACCGACATTAACTTTTACATTGTAACGGATAGAGAAGAATACCTAACATCGGATGTTAGGCAGTTCTCAAAAACAATAAATATAGCCGAGAACGAACTTGGAAAAGGTTTTACCCCTAAATTATTTCTTGATCAGCTAGCACCAAGTGGACAAACTTTGTTTATAGATAGCGATTGTCTGGTGTATGGCGATTTGACCCCTGTTTTTGAAAAATTTAAAGATCATAACGTCTCTGTTATAGGCAATTTTATCTCAAAAGGCGAATGGTTTGGCAATATAGAACAGATTTGCGATCAATTTAATATTCCCCATCTTCCTAAGTTTAATGGGGGGGTTTATTATCTTGAGAATGGAGAAATAGCATCTAGAGTTTATCAGAAGGCAAGAGAACTAGAAAGTTCATATGACCAAATCCGATTTGTTAGATTAAGGGGAAGACCGAATGACGAAGTGTTGATGGCAGTGGCAATGCAGCTTTTTGGTCAAGAACCAGTAAAAGAAGATGGCACAATAATGGCCGAATTTGTAAATTTTCAATCAGGGGTAAAATCCGATCTTTTAAAAGGGAAAATAGCTTTATATAACGTAGTTAATCATAAAAAATATGTTCCGGAGTGGCCATTGCATATTGCTGAACCATTAATTGTTCACTATCTGGGCCATCATAATAAATTGTATCCGTATACAAAGGAGATAAAAATTTTAGACCTTGTTGCTAAGAATTACTCTATACCTACGGCCAAATTTATATCCTGGTTATCTGTTTCTACTCCTTATTTGTTAAAATCCAGTTTAAAGGATTTTTTTAGACCAATTTATAGAGCTTTATTTGGTTTTAGAAAATCATCGAAATCAGAAAGAATAATAGAATAATGGACATAAGTATTATCATTCCTACTTTTAATAGATTGTGGTGTCTTCCAGAGGCTATAGAATCATGCTTCAAATCAGATCTTAAAATTGAAGTGATCGTAGTAGATGATGGAAGCACTGATGGAAGCAACGAATGGTTAAGCAGTAGAACAGATATAGTTTTAATTACCCAAAAAAACCAGGGCAAGGATTGGGCAGTTAACAATGGGTTAAAATACGCCAAAGGCAAGTATATAAGATTTCTGGATTCTGACGATTGGCTATTGCCTTTTTCTTCTGATCAGCTCTTTAAAGAAGCCGAGGCAAAAAATGTAGACCTGGTTGCAGCCGGATATAATGTATGTGATGAAACTGGAAATCTGGAGAGAGTTATCAACTGGACTATTTGTGATGATTTCATCGCCCAACAATTAGGCGAATGCGATTCGTCGCATTATTCTGCCTATCTTTTCAAAAAATCATTTATCGAAGAAATCCCACATAGACAGGAATATGGTTCAAGGGATGATAGAAAGTTCATTCTAGAAGTGGCATTAAAAAATCCGTCATGCAGTTATATTTTAGAGCCTACCTTTGTCCATAGAATGCATAGTAAAGAGCGCTTGCAACGAGCAAACGGACTAATGAATACCTTAAACAACTTAGCTTATTTAAAAATATTTCAAACCACGCTAGCCGAGCTGGATAAATTGGGCACATGTACACAAAGAAGAAAAAATGCAGCGGTCAAATCACTTTGGCCATTGGCCCAATGGGTAGCCAAAGATCATGTAACAGAAGCCGTTCGACTTATTAAATGGATTAAAGTGCTCGACCCAGCATTTAGCCCTTCTAAAAAAGGGGTTATCGGATTTGGATACAAAACCATTGGCTTTAAATTAACGTCTCATCTACAAAATTTAAGAAGATTGTTATTTTATTCATGAAATTCTCAAAGATATTGTCTTTAAACAGGTATCAATGGGCTTCGGCCATTATTAATCAATATGCTCAGACTAAACCTATTATATTTGATATCGGGGCAAGAGATGCAATCATTAAGGAGTACATTACAAAAAACATCGACTATCAAGGTTATGATCTAAAACCTGATAACGATCTTGTTAGGGAGTGGAACCTTGAAGATGAACCTCAAATGTTAGAAAAGGCCGATTGCATTTTGTTCTTAGAAGTAATAGAATATTTGCATAACCCTTGGTTATGTTTAAGCAACCTCTCAAAAGCCCTAAAGCCTAATGGCACACTCATACTAACTACACCAAATCCCTTTTGGAGCGAATCGAGATTTACCTTGTTTATCAAAGGATCGATGCCATGCTTTACAGAGCAAGACTTATTTTTAAATAATCATGTTTTTACACCTTGGCCCCATATTGTTGCCTTAGACGGTAAAACCGTAATTTTTGACAGGCAATTGTTTAGCAATCCTCTTAGAATTTTTAAACGCCTGATAAAAGTTTTCTTAGAAGCGTTGAACAAAAATGCTTGTGGTATGAGCTATGGGATTATTGCCAAGAAAAATGAAACCGCTTAACCTATTTTACGAGGAGCCAAATCCTGATCGTTGGATTAAATACGATCGTTTTCTACGACAATTAATAAGAAGAATAGTACGTGGCAAACAAAGACCAGGTGGCGTAATGATGATTGCGCTTCAGCTAATGAAAGGCTTAGATCAACTTAACATTCCCTATCGCTTTAACGATTTTTCTTATATCAAAAAACACCCTGATGAAATTGCTTGTATTATTGGCAAGCCACAAATACTTGATAAATTTAAATGGGAAAACCCTATTATTTATGGCGCCGGTATTTTTTCGCACCCAACGGATGATCTAAATTTTCTGATCAAATATCCAACCATAAAAAAAATACTTGTTCCCGGACCTTGGATGAAAGATGTATTTGATCCTTTCTACGGCGGTGATATGGTCGATTTTTGGCCTGCAGGAATAGATACTGAACAATGGAGCGAAAAAATTAAGATTGCCGAGCCCACGACAGATTTTTTGATCTATGATAAAATTAGGTGGCAACACGATGCTTTTGAAGCACAGCTCCTATCGCCAATAAAAGAAATACTTAGCCGTAGAAGCTTGAGTTACGAATTAATCAGGTACGGTCACTATGATCATGCCGAGCTTATAGCAAAACTATCAAGAGCTAAAAATGCTATCTTTTTGTGCGAGCACGAAAGCCAGGGACAGGCCTACCAACAAATATTAGCTACAGGCACACCTATTTTCGCTTGGGACAGAGGAGGTTATTGGCAAGATCCGAGTTATTATCCACACAAAGTTAAATATGAACCCGTAAGTTCGGTACCTTATTGGAGTGATAGCTGTGGTCAAAACTTCAAAACTATTCAAGAATTTGAGGAAACATTAACTGATTTCGTTACAAAAAGCAATATGGGTGCCTTTACGCCAAGAGCCTATATCTTAGAAAACCTCAGTCTTGAAGTCTCTACCCAAAAATATTTAGAGATTTATAACTCCGTAATACAATGAAGATTCTTTTGATCATGGACCCCGGAATTCCCATTCCCCCACCTCTCTATGGTGGACATGAGCGTTTAGTTTATATGTTTGCCGAAGAATACCAAAAAATGGGGCATTCGGTTTATTTACTTGCCGGCCCAAATTCAAAAATTTCTGGAACTGTATATACTTTTGGGGTCAATGATTTAAAAAGATCAAAATGGCAAAAGATTAAAGAACTGCTATTTGTTTGGAAATTTTTGTTCCAAAGAAAAAACGAGTTCGATCTGATCCATAATTTTGGTCGCTTGGCCTATTTAATGCCCATATTAAATACACAAACCAATAAAATCATGACCTATGGCCGAACAGTTAATGCAAAAAACATTTGTCAGATCAATAAATTTCCAAATAGAAACCTCAAATTCACAGCTCCTAGTTACGATTGTGTAAACTCTGCCCAAAGCATAGGCGATTGGACAAGAGTTTACAATGCTATAGATTTCTCGAAATACAACCTTAGCAAAGAGCCTAACAATAGCTCTCCGCTCATATTTCTAAGTCGATTAGATAAAGCTAAAGGTTGCCACATCGCCATTCAGGTTGCAAAAACTACCAATAACTCATTAATTATAGCTGGCAACATTTCGCATATTGAGGAAGAAAAGAAATACTTTGAGGAAGAAATAAAGCCTTACATCGATAACGTACAAATCAAATATGTTGGCGAAGTAAATGATGAACAAAAAAACCATTACTTAGGAATGGCAAAAGCAATGCTGTTTCCAATAAATATAAGAGAGGCCTTTGGAATGGTGATGGCCGAATCGATGGCGTGTGGAACGCCCGTTATTGCTTATAATGCCGGCGCAGTGCCAGAAGTAGTTTTAAATGGAATTAATGGCTTTGTTGTAAATAATTCTGATGAAATGATAAAGGCCCTTGATCATATTGATGAAATTGACAAAACAGTTTGCAGAGAAAATGCAGAAAGCAGATTCGATGTTAAGGTAATTGCCCGTGAGTATCTAAATCTCTTTAACAAGAAATAAGAGTGCAAAAGGTGTTATTAATTACCTCAGGTCAGCCTTCTCTCAACCCCCGATTGGTTAAAGAGGCCGATACATTGGCAGAAGCAGGGTACAAAGTTGAAGTACTTTATCTGTATTGGAACACCTGGGGCACAAAACTAGACGAAGAGTTGCTCTCAACAAAAAAATGGAAAGCGATTAGAGTTGGTGGAAATCCAGTAGATCAAAAATTCTCTTATTGGAAATCCCGCTTAATAAACATCATTGCAAAAAAAACGATTAAAACCTTTGGATTAAATCACATACTTGCCGATAAAGCACTATCCAGAGCATCGGTCAGTTTAATTAGAAAAGCCAAACAAATCGATGCGGACCTTTATATTGCGCATAATTTGGCCGCTTTACCAGCTGCAGTTAAGGCAGCAAAAAAAAATAATGCAAAAGCCGGGTTCGATGCAGAAGATCTACATCGGTACGAAACAGATGAAAATGCCAACAGTATTCAAGTTAGGCTAAAAGTATTTACCGAAAAAAAATATTTCCCTCTGGTAAACTATATCACCTCAAGTAGTCCAGAAATTACAAAGAAATATCAAGAACTATTCCCCTCACTTAAATTCACTACAATTCTCAACGTATTTCCTAGACATCATTTTTTTGTAGACCCTATTTTAAAGGATTATTCTTCATTAAAGCTATTTTGGTTTTCGCAACATGTAGGCCTTAATAGGGGGTTGCAAGCCGTAATAGAAGCTATGAGAATAATTGAGGGAGAAAAAATAGAGCTTCATATCCTTGGTTTTTTAAACCCTGAAATTAAGAAGACGCTAGAACAACTTATTTCTAACTTGGGGTTTACCACCGAACCAGTTATTAGGTTTTACCCCCCTATCCCATCCAATGAGATTCCTGATTTCGCTTCAAATTTTCATATTGGCCTAGCTACTGAGCCTAGTTTTTCGATTAATAACGATATAGCGCTTAGTAATAAAATATTCACTTATATTCAGGCAGGATTGGCCATTGTGGCATCTGATACTACCGCACAACATCATTTTATAGAATGTTATCCAGAACTAGGGCGAAACTATCAGAAACAGACGCCAACAAGTTTGGCCAAAGTATTAAAAGAATACATAGAACATAAAGATTTCCTAATAGAAAGCCAGGAAAGAGCTGTAACATATGCAAAAGAGGTTTTAAACTGGGAAACCGAGAAGCAGAAATTTCTTTCTATCATTAGCGAAACATTAGCTTCAAAAAAAGATGGATGATAATTTCATTCTATTTTATCAATTCGACCAAACAAACACCAATTAAAGGTATATAGCAACTTGAAAAAAGTACTTATTATTTCTCCTTATTTTCCGCCAATAAATGCAGCCGATATGCATAGGATAAGGACAAGCCTGCCCTATTTTAAAGAATTGGGCTGGGAGGCAGAAATAGTTATGGTTAACGAACAATTTGCCGATATGATAAAAGATCCTCTTCTACTAGAAAGCATTCCTTCTTACATTGTGGTTCATAAAATAAATGCTTTATCTAAAAAATTGACTGGCAAATTGGGTCTAGGCAGCATTGCTCTGCGCTCCTTACCATATTACCGGAGCAAGGTCAATCAATTATTGGCTAAGAAAAAATTTGATCTGATTTATTTTTCTACAACACAATTCCCGATCTGTATTCTTGGCCCATATTGGAAGAGGAAATATGGCATTCCTTATATAATTGATATGCAAGATCCTTGGCATACCGACTATTACAAAAACAAACCTAAAGCAGAAAGACCAAAAAAATATTGGTTTTCATATCGTTTAAATAAAAACCTCGAACCCATTGCCCTAAAAAACGCCGATGGCTTAATTAGTGTTTCTAAGGCATACATTGATACCCTTCATCAGCGATATCCTAAACTTTTAAATAAACCAAATGAGGTAATAACATTTGGTGCATTCGAACCAGATTTTGGAATTGCCAAGAAAAACGACAAAAGTTTAGACCTGGTTTTTCCTCAGATCAAAGATAACATTAACCTGGTGTATATTGGCCGAGGTGGCGAGGATATGAAAGCCAGTATCGAGCTCCTTTTCAAAGCTTTTAAGCAAGGAATTAATGAATTGCCTCAGGTTTTTAAAAATATTAGGATGTATTTTATTGGAACAAGTTACGCTCCTGCCGGAAAAGGGACTCCTACTATAATTCCAATTGCAAAAGATCTAGGCATTTCTTCATATGTTACAGAGTATACAGATAGAATTGGATTCTACCAAAGTATCAAAAACCTTCAATATGCTGATGGCCTAATGATCATTGGATCAAATCAGGCTGCTTATACGGCCTCTAAATTATATCCATATATCTTGGCACGGAAAAATCTACTTGGCGTTTTTCATGCTGAAAGCAGTGCAGGTAAAATTATTATTGAGTGTAATGTCGGTCGGTTAGTTCAATTAAATCAAAATTCAGCAGTTGTATTTAAAACCTTCAAGAACTTTATTGAAGATATTTTGGCGCATAAAACTCCACAAATCGATTGGACTGCCTTTAGACCTTACACCGCTGCTTATTTGGCCGGACAACAAGTTGATGTATTTGAACGTGTAACTTATCAGTTTGGAAGATCTGTAATTTAAACATGAAGAAGTTAGCAATTATCACCACACATCCTATTCAATATTACGCACCTGTTTTTAAATTGCTTGCAAAAACAAACAAACTAAAGGTGCTTTATACTTGGGGTGAGCTATCAATGGCTAAATACGATCAGGGTTTTGGCCAGCAAATTGAATGGGACATTCCCTTATTAGAGGGCTATGATTATATGTTTTTAGAAAACATATCAAAAGATCCAGGTAGTCATCATTTTAATGGTATAATTAATCCCACACTAATTCAAGAAGTAGAGAGATTTGAACCGGATGCAATTTTGATTTATGGCTGGGCATGGAAAAGTCATTTAAAAGCTTTAAGGTTTTTTAAAGGTAAAATCCCAATTTACTTCAGAGGCGATTCTACAATACTCGGTCAACAAAAAAACTTTAAGAGTTTATTGAGGAATCTGTTTCTTAAATGGGTTTATAGCCATGTTGATAAAGCGTTTTATGTGGGCACTTCAAATAAAGCCTATTTTAAGCACTTTGGTTTGAAAGAGGAACAATTGGTTTTTGCCCCGCATGCTATTGATAATGATAGATTTACGAAAGATAGAAGTATAGAGGATAGATTATTAAGAGATAAGCTTGGCATATCTGCTAATGAAATATTAATTCTTTTTGCTGGCAAATTAGAACCTAAAAAAAATCCTAAACTTTTACTAGACGCTTTTATCAATCTTGATTTGAAAAATACACACTTGCTTTTTGTTGGAAATGGGGTGTTGGAGGAGGCCTTAAAAGGAACAGTTGAGCGCTTGGTGGAGAAAGGATCCTTCGACTCCGCTCAGGATGACAAGTTAGAGGGAAAGCTGGATGACAATGAAGAGGGTTTGGAGTTGAGAGCTCGGAGTTGGGAGGAAAAAACTATTGAAAAGTCTTTCGACTATGCTCAGGATGACAGGCTAGAGGGAAAGCTGGATGACGATGAAGAGGGTTTGGAGTTGGAAGCTCGGAGTTGGGAGGAAAAGAATATTGAAAAGTCCTTCGACTACACTCTGGATGACAACCTAGCCAGTTCTCAGAATGACAAACCAAGGGGAACTCAAGTTAACAAACGAGGCAAGAGCACGAGAGACTACCTAAAAAGGCAAATTCATTTTATGGATTTTCAGAATCAAACCGCAATGCCGGTTGTGTACCAGGCTTGTGATTTATTTTGTCTCCCTTCGCAGGGACCTGGCGAAACCTGGGGATTGGCGGTTAACGAGGCTATGGCTGTCGGTAAAGCGGTATTGGTATCGGATAAAGTTGGTTGTGCCGTAGATTTGGTTAAAGCTGGAGTAAATGGAGCGGTTTTTAAATCGGGTGATTTAGCTGATTTTAATCAAAAACTTAATGCACTCACTGAAAATAAAGATAAATTAGCGCAAATGGGGTTCGCTTCACAACAAATTATTAAAGATTGGTCATTCGAAAAACAAGTGGCAGTGATTATTGACACTATCCAGAATAAGCATGCAAAATAACAATCGTACTAAACTCATACTAACTTTATATCTGCCGGTTCTGATTGCCTATTTATTGATTAATAGCCCAATCATCTCTTATTTTGTGGCCTGGTTTGGCTCGCTTTTTATCTTCTATACCTCTATTCTTTCTCCGGCAGCAATTATTAAAACTGATTTACCTATCTATAAGCAGATTATGCGCCCTATATTTCTGCTACAACTTATTTTTGCAGGTTTTATGTGTGTTACTTCTATATTTTACTTTATGGATCATTTAGGCTATCGATATTTAACAGAAGTAAATTATGGTGCACAATTTAAAGAAAGTGAACAAACTGCATTGATTGCCAGTTGCCAGCGTATGAGTTTATTGGCCCATACCGCATTGGTAACAGGAATACTACTGGTTCAAAAGAATAATATTAGCATTAAGATTATTAAAACCTTTGATGATGATGATTTTCTCATCTGGCTTAGCATCCTAGTATTTGGAATTGGATCGTTAGCTCAACGCTTCCCAGGTCTTAACCAAATTGCTCTCCCTCTCACCATTGTCGGCATATCTTGTGCCGCAGTATTATTTGTTAAAGGCTTTAATACCAAAAACATTAAATATCTGGGGATAGGGGCGACTATTTTTATCATTAACTTTTTGCACGCCTCCTTATCAGGCTATAAAGAACCTATTATTATTAATATTATTGTAATTTCCTGTGTGTTTTTTCCATATTATAAAAAACTGATACTTTATTTAGCTATCCCAGTTGCCTATGTACTTCTTTATTTTCTGCCTACGTACAATAATACTGTAAGGCAGAGCTGGAACGGTGAAGTAAGCGCAGAAGAAGCACAAAACCAAGCTTTTGAAAACCTGGATTCGAAAAATGAGGAGCAAATTGAGGATACGAATTGGGGCTTCCTTACCAGAAGGCTGAGTGAAATAGAAATGTTTACGCAGTTTGTTGATTATGTTCCCAGTCATCACCCACATTATGACTGGGAAATAGTTGAAAATTCATTGGAGGGGTTGATACCAAGGGCTTTCTGGTCAGGGAAACCCAATATGGAAACCGTTTCAATGCAAAGGGTTTACGATGCAGGAGTGGCGCACCGAATGTCGAGTGTTTCGGCTAAAACCCGACCTGTTGTTGATGCTTATTTAAGCTTCGGCATTCCTGGTGTTTTCTTTTTTATGTTACTTTATGGCATGCTGGTGCAGCATTTATCAGACAAGGCTGAAGAAATATTTGGGGGCTACGAATTAGGTTGCGTAATTATGTTTAATAGTATTTTCCAAGGTCTTTGGCGGGGTAATAACTTCGAATTTATGTTTAATAATATTTTTTGGGGATATGTGATTATGTGGGCCCTGTTTGCTTTACTTAGAACGATAAAAGTATTAAAACCAACATTTGATTAATATCACTTCATCATTGAAAATCATCCACATTACAGCTTCTTATAAACCTGCCTATGTTTATGGTGGGCCTATACAAAGTGTTGGGAAGTTGTGTGAGGTCCTTTCGGGGCTTAGCGCCAAGCGGTTGGCGGTTGGCGATGATGTGGTTAGCGCAAATGAGCTAACAGGCGTTCCAGATTCAAAGGAAGAGATCCTTCGTTGCATTCAGGATGACAAATCAAGTGCTCAGGATGGCAAGTATAGTGCTGAGGTTGGCAAGTGCATTGAAGTAGAGGCGATTACCACTACGGCTAATGGTAAAAAGGAACTGGATGTAAGAACTGGTGTTCAGGTTTTGGTTGAGGGAGTGCGGGTTACCTACTTTAAACGATGGACTAAAGACCATAGTCATTTTTCACCGGGATTGTTGTGGAGATTGAGAAAGACCCTTCGACAGGCTCAGGGTGACAGGCTTAGTATTCAGGGGGACAAATTAAACACAGCCAATCAAATACTTAAAGGATCACCCCGCCTTGCAGGCACCCCTCCGGAGGAGGGGAATGTTGTACACATACATGCCTGGTGGAATTTAGTTTCGGTACTGAGCTGCTTTATTGCAAGATGGTATAAGGTTCCGGTGGTGCTATCTCCACGCGGAATGCTTACCTCCTACACGCTTGGCAACCGCAATTCAACATCAAAAAAACTGATTCATAAAATATTGGGCAAAAACCTGTTAAAATACTGCCATATCCATGCTACCAGCGAGCAGGAAAAAGCAGATATTTTAAAAATTGTAAGGCCGAAGAGTATCCGGGTGATTCCGAATTTGGTGAGTTTACCGCTAGAAGAGGAAAAACCAAAATCTCTGGTAGCAAGTGGTGAGTATCAAGTAGCAAGTAGCAAGTATCAAGAAGAGGGGCCTTTTAAGCTTATTTTTCTTTCGCGTATTGAGGAAAAGAAAGGGCTTGAACTTTTGTTTAATGCCTTGGCAACTGTTGATATCTCCTGGAAATTAACTGTTGCCGGTTCTGGTGAAGTACAATACTTACAAGACTTAAAGCTTTTGGCCAGTAACCTAAAATTAAGCGATGGTATTGATTGGATTGGCCAGGTAAGCAACGAGGATAAGTACACGATGATGGCAGCGCATGATTTGCTTTTGCTTACTTCATACAACGAGAATTTTGCCAATGTAGTAATAGAAAGTCTAAGTGTTGGTACTCCAGTGCTTATTAGCGAACATGTTGGCCTTGCTGATTACGTTAAAGATAAGGCGCTTGGCTGGGTGACCAGTCTGGAAGCTGCAGCGATAAAAAACAACATTATTTCTGCTTACCAAAATGCTGATAAAAGGCAACACATTGGCCGCACTGCTCCTTTAATTATTAGACAGGATTTTAATGACGATGTGTTAGCCAAGCGGTATCTCGAATTTTATAAAACCATATAAGCTATATTTCAATCGCTGGTTGAAATAATCCAATACATGAACAAAAATTTCAGTTTCATTATACTCACTTTCAATGAAGAAATTCATTTACCCAGATTGCTGCAATCTATTAAAAAACTAAATGCTAAAACCTATATTTTAGATAGCTATAGTACTGATAAAACGCTTGAAATTGCAGGAACTTATGGTGCAGAAGTACTACAAAACCCCTTTGAAAACCATCCCAAACAATGGGATTTTGCCTTAAAAAATTTCCAAATCACCACCCCTTGGACCATTGGCTTGGATGCAGATCAAATTGTTACCCCAGAACTTTTTGAAATGCTGGCCAATTTTAATGATGATGAACATACCGGTGTTAATGGCATTTATTTTAACCGCAAAAACTTTTTTCAGGGCAGCTGGATCAGATTTGGCACCTTCTACCCTTTTTACCTATTAAAAATGTTCAGGACAGGCGTTGGTTTTTCCGACCTGAATGAAAATATGGACCACCGCTTTATTGTTCCCGGTAAAACCGAAGTGTGGACAAAAGGCTGGATATTAGAAGAGAACCTAAAAGAAAATGATATTGCTTTCTGGAAAACAAAACATGAGCGGTACAGTGATTTGATTGCGCAGGAAGAAATAGAAAGAATGCAAAAATTAAGGATTCAGAGTATTAAGCCAAACTTAATGGGTAGTCCCGATGAAAAGCGGGCCTGGTTAAAACGTTTATGGTGGAAGCTTCCGCTTGGTTTTAGGCCCTACCTTTATTTTGGTTACCGAATGTTTTTTAAACTGGGTATATTTGAAGGTGCCACAGGTATTAAATTTCATTATCTGCATAGTTTCTGGTTTAGGCGACTGGTAGATAAAAAAATTAGAGCTTTGCAAAAAACAAAAAGATAAAAATATAAACTGCCGATAAATATGACTCAGGAAGAAGCTAAAAAACAGGCCAATAAAAAGGCCATTAAATTTGTAATCGCATTGTTTGTGCTCTATATTCTCTTTAGCCAGGGCAACCTGTTTATGAACAGTGTAATGACGCCTGGATCGAAGTATTACAATTCCTATATCTCAACACATTTTAATTATATTCAAGGTTTAAAATCGGCGCTTATTATACCTGCGGTATGGATCATTAAACTCTTCGGCTTTTACGCCATTTACAACGAAATGGATGTAATGGTCATTTCAGGCCCCTACTTAAGGGTAAATTATTCTTGTTTGGGTTTGGGCGTAATGAGTTTCCTCGCCGCATTTGTGCTCGCTTTTCCGGCCTCATGGAAATCGACCCTTAAAATGCTTGTGATCGGTATTATTGCCATCTACATTTTAAACGTTTTCAGGATAGCTGGTCTTGGGGTACTACTGGGTTTCTTTAAATCACAGCGGCATAACTTTTCTTATCATCATGAAATTTTTAACGTTATTGTATATGTCTGCGTGTTTACAATGCTATATTTCTGGATCAAAAAGAACAATAAACCGGCAGTAACCCAATCTTAATTATCCGACTAAACCAAATATTTTGCTAAAAACTAGACTACATAAAAATTTCGACACAGGTGACTTTAAAGTCGGTGCAGGCCGGCTGAAGCAATTTTTATGGTATTTTACGGATGTCTTATTTTTTAAAAGCCGTATTATGCCAGTCAGTTCGGTACTAGTGGCTTTGTTAAGGCTGTTTGGCGCTAAAATAGGCAAAGATGTACGCATTAAGCCAGGCATTCATATTAAGTATCCCTGGAAAATAGAAATTGGCGATTATAGCTGGCTTGCGGATTGTTACATTGAAAATTTAGATCAGGTTATTATAGGCCAAAACTGCTGCATATCTCAGCGTGCAATACTTATTACCGGCAACCATAACTATAGTAGTACAAGTTTTGATTTGATGGTAGCCCCTATTGTTTTAGAAGAGGGAACCTGGGTAGGGGCTGCGGCAAAAGTTTGTCCTGGGGTAACCCTTCGCAGCCATGCAGTCTTAACAATGGGTAGCGTGGCCACAAAAGATTTATCCGCTTATGCAATTTATCAGGGTAATCCAGCTGTACAACTCAAAGAACGCAATATTAAAAAGTAGACACCACTAACTACTTTTTTAGCAATATTTCAAAGAACGAGATCCTAAAGAGATCTCGTTTTTCATTTACATTGATAATTGTCAAAATATTTACCATTCTATTAAATAAAAAATTGGCGCTTATTAAAAATTATCAAGACATTTGCTTAGTCTATTGCATAAATATTTATAAGTTGGTTAATCTTAAACTCTGGAAGAACAAATACTCACTGTCTTCCAATCTTATTTTAATTACTTTTTTAATCGGGATAGTCAATTTGTTTTTCTACGATTATGAGAGCACGCAAGAATTTGTGGTGCTTATTGGTATTTTGATTATGAGGTATGTACTCTTTATCCTCATCAAGCGCAGATTTGAGTGGAGTAAATACCTTTTGGTGCTTATTATTGCAAGGAGCGTTTACCGCTTAATTGTTGTAATGGCTGAAGCTAATGCCAATCCGGTTACCAAAATAAATCTTGTCTTACAATTAGCGATGTCAGTACTTGCCTTTGTCATTCTATTCATTTCCCCAAAGGTAAAGATGTGGATGAATGAAAGGCGAAAATATACTGCGCCAGCTAGCATATCCCGCACAGCTGAGCTAAACTAAATGTCAAATCTTTATTTCAGACTAACGGCCAATTTTAGGTGATTTAGTTTCCTCACCGCTAGCCCCAGCTTTTTGAACTCCATTGCTTACATTTGGTTCAGCCACTTGCTCATTTCTAGCAACAGTTGGAGGAAATATTTGCTCATGTTTAATAGGCTGCATCTCTTTGGAATATACATTTAAGGTTTTCATTTCCGGATTTGCGCAGAGATATACCTGCTGCATTTTTCCTTCAAGTGCTAATGGCAGCTCAATTAAATTACCGTATTTTAATGCCCTAATAATAGCATCGCGCTTCTGCGCATCTTCCAGTCCTCCAAAATTATAGCGGTCTACTGTTGCTTCAAGGTCAAAACCGTAGCCGGGATAAAACCTATTCAATGGGTGATTGCCACGTTCGTTGGTAACCTGTAAATCAAGCGAAAACCAAACAGGAATCCGCTCCAAGGTATCTCCACTACCATGGGTGAGATCACGCAAAAAAATATCCTTTTGCAGGGAAAGGCCGCATAGGAGCTTGTATGACTGGAGCGCTGTCATCCGGTGATGTTTTTCTATATCAAAGATTTTCGACACTGACTGGTCTGTATTGTAGCGTTTAAGGCTCGCCTCAAACCCATTCAAAAAATAGGCGTCGGTTTCCCTGGATTTATTAAACTGAAGGTCGAAATGCATCATATCAACTCCTTTAGAAGGGTCAGACCGGAATTCAGCGGGTATATATTTCTGATTAAGGCCGATAGTAAAGGACTCTGGCTTTTTATACATAGCGCTTTCTAATACTGAATTAAGACGGGTTCCAAAACCAAGATGGTCCAGCATTTTTTGTAGGTATTGCAGATTATTCTCATTCATAGTGGTAAGTTTTAAGATTGATGACTGATTATTTAACATTATCTAGCTATCCCTTTATAATCGGGAAGCCTGATGAAAGCTGCTTGCGGCAATTTTTGTTCTTGAGTGGTGTTCTCCGTGGTCCCTTGCATATCTGCGAGAGCCTTATTAAAAGCGGGGGTTTGATGATTGAGCTGTGTTCGGATAGTGCTTAAGGGTTGAATATCTTTAATTAAAAGGTAAGAAATACCGCCATCTACGAGCACAGAGAGTATTAGTTCCCTGCGATCTGCAAGTAGTCCCTTAGGCTGGCTAACGCGATGCTGAAAGCGGGTTCCGTCGGGCAGCTCAATCGGCACGCCTTTCTTAAATGCTTCCTTTTGCTCTGCATCGAGCATGATCCCATTTACCAGGTCTGGCGCCTGAACTTCAGGCACACTGTAACCGACAAAATCATTTATAACCTGATCAAATTCGATATTGTACATAGCCGAGATGCCTTCTTCGATTTGAATGCTCTTAGCGATAAAGTCTTTCTTGCCCTGGATAAGCCCATACATTTCAAGCTCAGTTAGCAGGGGATGTTTTCTTGGAGAATGGTATATGGGATGGATTAAGAGTTCCACCCCATTATGCCCATCCCGGTGAAGGGAAAGGCGCGCATCCAGCCGCTCGATATCAAATTTTTCCCCATTTAGGTGATGAAGACTGATAAGCTCCGTGCGTCGTCCGGATAAAAGTGCACTGATTTCCTCAGGATTAAGCAAAAGTTGGTCTTGGTGATAGATCCCAAGTGTACTCAACTGCTCTAAAGGCAGTTCGCTTTGTTGAAATAGAGTTTTCATAGGTTATCTTTTTATATTGTGATTTTCAGAAGTTATCTGTAGAGAGGAATCCTGTTTTTTAGTTGGCTGCGATAGTGAGCTTTTGATTTCGCTTAACGAATGATAAAGCTGATCGCTTTTTGAAAGGGTGAATATAATTCCCGAGGGCTGCTGCTCGACTTTAAGTCTACCTTGCTTTAAATGCCCTTGAATCTTATAGATTTGTCCATTATAGCTGATCTCATCCCCGGTAGATAAATATTTCACGACTCTTTCTGCGCTACTTATCAACAGCCTTTCCTCCTCCACTCGGTTTTCGAGGGATTCTTCTCTTTTCTGCTCTAAAGAGGTAAGAAATGAAAATATCTTTTCAGCATCTGCAGCAGCGCTAAAGATTTCAAAAGGGGTATCTTCGAGTATCGATACCCAGCTTTCGATGTAAGCGGTATGCTGCGATGGATCGTGTCCAATACGAAACTCATCCCCTATTAGCATCGATGCAATCTCGGCCCTGAGCTCTTCCTTAGCGTAAGCTTCCATGCCACTGCTCATCAACTCCGTCCTGTTTAGCCTATCTGGATGCCCTGTCCAATGCGCAAGTTCATGCAATAAAGTGGCATAGTATCCCGAGGACAAATCAAACTGTGACCGGTCAGGCATGGTGATGATATCGTAAAGGGGGTGATAATAAGCCCGGTCGATAAACTTATGCTCTACCTTAGCGCCACTAGCGGCAATCAGCAATTCAGCTCTTTTGACCGGATCCCATTTTATCTCTTTAGCGTTAGGGGGAGCCAGGGGCGGAAGCCCACTCATTTGTTCTGCGTTAAAAACCCAGGCGTTATTGATGATGGGTGCCGGGAGTAAAATCTGCTCATAGAGTGCATTACCAAGCTCATCGTAAATCCGGTTTCCCCGTTCATCAAGTAAACTTTTTTGCTGGTGGGTTTTAATGAACTGAATCAGACTGCCATGCGCTTTATGGTTAACTTTAAACCCTGACGCCTCGGCCTGCTTAAAAGTGAGCCAGCGAGGATCTTCAAACCCGCTCAAAAGCAGATTAATTGCGTTTATCCCTTTGTAGCGCTGCCCGGTCTGCTGATTGTATGGCATGGAAATACCTGGGATTCCTTGCGTATTCCATGGCTTTTGCCAGGGAGCAGTTCCTTTTTTTAACTCTTCAATAAGCCTACGGGCAACCTGAAGGTATAAAGGGGCTTTATCCATCACCTCCTCCTTTCTCGCTATTTTGAAGCTGAAGCAGAAACTTTAGCGGATGAATGGGCCGATTTTGATATAGTATGCTAAAATGAAGGTGCTCTCCGGTACTTCGACCACTGTTTCCTGAAATCCCGATTGGCTCACCAGCTTTTACCCAGTCCCCTTGCCTGGGAAAGATAAATGACAGGTGTCCATATGCGCTTTGAATTTCGCCATGAGCAATCCTAATGAACTTTCCCAGTATAAGATGATCTCCACAACTTATCACTTTGCCAGCCAGCACTGCATAAATAATGGAACGGTTTGCGGCAAGGTCAACTCCGCTATGAAAATCCTTAACCCTTTTTATCGGGTGGTTCCTAAAGCCATAAGGACTGGTGATGAGCATTGGAGTGAGCGGCAAAGCGACCTGAGAAAAAAGTAAAACAGGCTTAAATGCTGCCAGGCATAATAACCTTGTTAAGAAAACAAGTTTCATCGTCCCCTCCTTTCTGTTACTTGCGCTTCAGTTTTCGAAACTTGAGAGCTAAGGCCAAGTTGACTCGATAGGCTGACTGTTGCAAACTGGGCTGCGCTGGGACTGGTTTTAAGTAGCTCCATAGCCTGCAGAAGTGAGCTCAGGCTATTTTTTTCCTGCAGCATGTTCACCCTCAACAACACTTTAAATTCCTGCATTCCAAGCTCCCTTGAGGAAGATAAAAGCTGCCGGTAAAGCGCGTTTTTATCTTTTAGCACCAATACCAGATCACTGGGAAGGCTGGAAACGGATAAGTCTGCGAAACTTAAATTAACCAGAGTACCTGCGGGGTTAACGCCTCCAATAACCCCTAATTTCATTTTTCCGTCCTGCAACTGGTCATTTACCAGCGCAAGCATTCCTGAATATTTTTCCATAAAGTTTAGAATTGATTTTTAACTAGGTTTAGCTAGACTGGAGTAAGGTTTAACCGGTAGGAAACCGGGATATCAGCTCAGCTACTTCAGCATTGATGCGCTGAAAATTCTCGATGAGGATTTGCTCCTTTTTACCTTTAAAATCATAATATGTGGGCATTTTAGGGTATAAGGACCCTTCTTTCTCGATTTCCTTTAGATTCAGATTCACCTTACAATTAATCACCGAAGGCGAAAAACTTCCATTGTAGCTTTCATCTGTATCGCCAGCGAGCATGCCCACAAGCTCTCCTGCTTTTAGTGAAGCGATTTTCCCAGATGGGATGAGATGTTCTAATTTCTCGCTTAAAGAGATTGAAGTTTTACTGCGATCTATAGAAAGGCTCTCGCTCATCTGTTTTACTTTACCAAAGAGCTTTTCTAACCAGTCCAGAGTTTCTTTATTGCGCGCGGAACCAGAAAGTACATTTCCTACCACTGCGCAGATTGTTGATGCTACTTCCTTGCCATATTGCTGCTGAAATTGGGGAAGCTCCTGAAGTCCCATCAATACCGCGACTTTATTGCTCCTGGCCGTTGCGATCAGGTTTTCGATCCGGTGGACATATATTGTGGGCAGCTCATCAAGCAAAAGTGCACTTGGCAGGTTTCCCTTTGAATTAATAAGCCTGATTAAGCGGTTCAACACTACTGAATAACAGGCCGAATTGATGTTTTGTGTATTAGGGTCATTGGCCAAAACCAGTGTTGAGGGCGAGGAAGGATCACTAATTTTTAAGCAAAAATCGTCACCTGAAAACACCCAGAAAGTTTCCTTAGTAGCTAGCCTCGAAATGAAAATCTTTAGTGTTCCAATCTGGCCTTCGAGTTGGTCAAAGGCTTTTGCCCTGTAAGCGCTCATGAAAGGCGAGAGCAGCGAGTTGAGTTCTGGATTACTCATTAGCGCAGCAAAAATCTGATCGTATGAACAGTTTAAAAAAGAGAGAATATGCGGCAGCGTGGAATAGCGGCCATTTTCATACCTGGAGAAAAAATAAATACAGGCTGAGAGAAAATTAACGGCGCTCTGTGTAAAAAACTGATCGCTCCCGGTAGATTTATCACCCTTTTTTAGTGCCTCTACGAGTGCCTCTGCGGTTTCTGAGGCATCTGCGAGCGTGAGAATATAATCCGGTCTTAACACATTAATCCGCCTGGAGTTTTCAATCTGGTTTAGATTTAGGACATGAAAATTGTGAAAGGGTATCCGTCCTTGTTTTTTTGCCAAAAGAAAATGATGATAGGCGATCTGAGCGAGATCACAAAACTTAAAATCATATAGCGCCAGGCAAAAGTTTTTTTCTAGCAGCTGACGGATAACAGGCATAACGATGCTAAAACTCTTCCCTGATCCGGGCGTCCCGATGAGCAGCGTACCCCGGAAAATATTCTCCAGGTTAATAAAACCAGAATGAACTTTTTTGCGGTAATAAAATAGCATGGGGATACAGATCCTGTAAGGCCCTGTTTTGGCTTTTGTAGCCTGCATAAAAGATTCCTCTTCGATATTCCAGCGGTCCTTTCCAAGTCTCGCGCTAATGATCTTTGAAATATTATCCATGGAAACATGAATCAGGATGGTGCCCATGAGTAGGCAAAGACAATAAGCAAGCTCATTCCAGCTTAAAAGCAACAGGATCGCTTTTCCTGTCTTATGATAAAAATAAAGGCTGCAAGAAAATAGAATGAGGCCCGCTGAAAGTGGATAGACAATTGCCCGTTTTGCATCAAGCTCTTTTTCCTTTTTAGCCAGGGTACCAATCGAGACTAAGATAATCAGTAGCAAAATAAATGCCCTGGAATATAGTGGGGTCCTATAGATTATAATTTTAGAAAGCGATGCTAAGGGGCGCATGGTCCAGTTGCTGAAAAGAAAATCCGGCAGAGGGCTTTTAGCGCAGTAAATAAAGATTAAAATATCTAAACACAGGGATAAGTAAATGCAGAACTGCAAAAAACGGTGCAGCGCCTGCTGTTCCTTGCTTTCTTCCATAAGGGCAGTTTAAAAGGTATCTGCATGGAGCAAATCGCCATAGGAAATATTTAAGCTCAAGGTTCGTTTTGATAACTGCTTTTCGCTCATTGATACTTTGAGCAGCTTTTCGCCGGAAAAACTCACCTTTTTAATGACATAAATATTCCGGAAATCCTTTTTAAAGCGCTCAGGGGAATAAAGGGAAAATACAGGGGAAATTTCTATGGACTGCAGATTTGTGGCCCTGTGGACTTTTTTGTCTTCCACGCTAAACTTTAGCTCATCAATATCATATTCCATTAAGGTCTTGTTTTTAAAACTGATATCTAAAAAAATCAGTTCTCCAACAGCGTATACCTGGTTTAACTGTGCGG
The DNA here is from genome assembly GCA_965284455.1 of Sphingobacteriaceae bacterium. Taxonomy (GTDB): domain Bacteria; phylum Bacteroidota; class Bacteroidia; order Sphingobacteriales; family Sphingobacteriaceae; genus Pedobacter. Next base: position 6,035,992 of record OZ260086.1, on the reverse strand, counting down.
AGATGCCTAGCATAGTTGATTTAGCCAGCGGACGGTTACCCCTTTTTGCTAAAATCGCCATCGCATGGGATGCGATTTCAGGTGTTGAAAGATCTTGGGAGGACGGATCTAGCGGAACCATTGCACCGGGAAGAATTTCTACATCTACGGCCGATCTATCAGATGAAACATTAGGTGAGAGCAACAGGCGGTATTGCGCCATAAAGGTTTCTGCTACAATGGTGACTACCCCTAATTCACGGTTTAGCGGTAAGTTCTTTTTTACCGAGTCGGTGCTAATTTTAACATTAAGCAAATTTTTTAACGGTAAATCGCCACTTAGAAGCTTGGTCGATAAATCCACATACCGGATGGGCTGGGGTGATCGGAAATGAAGGCCTGTCCCAGCTGAAATTTCGACCGTGGGAATAGCGGAAAGAGAACGGAAGCCGGGGCCTTGAGCAAATAGGTAAAAATTGGCTAGTAAAAGCGCGAGTAAGCAAGGTATTTTTTTCATTTGTCTTTTTCTTTAAAGTTCTTTTGTCTGGACTGAAGCTGATTGGGGTCAATGAGGTAAATTATGGAAGCGTAGTTGATCCGCGCCTTATTTTGGCGGATCAGCCCTCGCTGCGCCACTTGAGGATTGAAATACCCTTCCCAGTAAACTCAGCAGCTGTTTATTTTTTTCTCCTGATTCATCGATAGAGGCCTCTTGAATAGAGGAGCCTGCCAGTTCTTTGGTAAATTCCCTAAAAACAGAAGAAGGGACGTAAATGCCACGCAGTCCATCCCTGTCATAAACCTCTAAGTGTATGGGCAGAATCTCTCCTGCTATGAGTGCAGAGCTGACCGTTACCTGTACGCGTTGGGCAGCAAAAGAAGAAATTAGGCCATATAGGTAACTTCCCTTTTTGATTAAGAATTTCCCTGCCCATATATCGCAGAGTAAGCGCATGCGGATCCTGGAACCAGAAAATCCGGTAACCTGTTCATCGATTACAGCTGGGATATTCACCCCCTGTTCTACCGGGGCGGTAATGGTGTTAAAATTATCCACCTTTTCAGGGCTGTTCTTATTCACCCTTAATGCATTTGGAATGTCTAGGGTAGCGGGAAGTTCTGCTAAACCTTGCCCCTTTCTTCCCACTCGCTGCTCACCGGGCTGATTTGCTTTTCCCATGCTATCGATGATGGCCATCTGCGCCCTAAAAATCTCCATAGGATCCTTCGATGGAGGCTCTTGAGTGGTTAAAGGTTTTCTTTGGGTTTGCATGGCAGCTAAGGCAGCGCTTAGCGCGCGGTCTTGCGCGAGAGGCGATCTACTGGATTCATTTGCACTGCTAAAATTACCCCGTGATATTGCCGGCTTCTCTGGAAAGCTATTTTTGCCTCGGGAGTACCTTGATCGGATAGAAAGTTCTATGGAATCGAGCATGCGCTTTTCTGTTTCTGAATAAACTGAGCCGCTGGCAGCTTTTAGCGGATCTTCGTCCGCTACATTTTCTACCGCAGTATGGCCATCCCCTTTGGTGTATTTATCCTGAAAGGCCTGGAGCTTATCCTGGAGCTTTTGGCTTTGAACCTCGCTGGAGACTTCCGCGATTTCGCTTTTTAAGGAGCTTTGGGAAGTATCACGCTGGTTTTTAGCTGTAGATGAACTGCTGGCGTAAAGGCCAAACAAAATCAAAATAAAGGGCAAGCAGATTAGTGGGAGAATATAGCGTGGGCCTTTAAGGTTTATCTTTTTCATGGGGTAGGATATGGGTTTGAAGTGTTTTTATTTTAAAAATCATTTGCCCTATCTGCAGGCTGTCTTCGGTGCTAAGGTGTTTAGCTGATAAACGCTCGTTGAGCTCACTTTGCAGCAAAAGTACTTGCGATAGTGCTGTGGCTGCCTTTACCGCGCCTCCCATGTCTGCTATTGGTTTTTGCGCTTTTGAATTGGCTAATGGTGAGGGATTTTTGGGCCGCCTGAGCAAGGTGAAGCAAAGGACGAGGGAAGCAAATAGCACCAGGCACATTAGCACCAGGCTTCGCTGGGGATACTCGATAAGCAACTGTTTGAACCTAGATGCAGCCGAGCTGACCAGGGCTGAAATCCCGCCATGAAAGCGGCGAAGAGAGGGTGTATTTTTCATCTTATTTTAGTTATAGTGGATTTTTTTGAGCATTGGAAAGATCCTTGTTTTCAAGGGTCTTCCACCGGGTAATCAGCACCGCATGTGGGTTATTTTCCGAACGCGCTGCCAGATCGCTTAAATACCCTTCGGTAATAAGAGAGCGGGTAATCACAGAACTCCTGCGGTCAATCCTCTGGGTAGCGTAGTAGCGGAAATACTTATTTTTTTCATCCAAAAAAATCGAATCGGCCTGAATGGTGAGTACAGCTGAAGAAGAAAGTACCGATGAAAAAAAGTTGCGTTCTTTTAAGTTATTGTATTGCTGAACCCCGCTTTCGTCAATCAGGTACATGGCCTGCCGCATCTGGCTTTCGATATATTTTTCATCCGGGCTTAGTGAAAAGAAAAGACTATGGAAGCGCGCAATATGAGCCCGGTACTCCGCTGCGCGGTTGGCCTGTAGATCTGTCCTTTTTGCAAGCAAGGGAATATTCCCACTATCGAGCAAATAGATGCTTTTCCTGGCATCACTCACCTGCCTGTATGCAAAAAAACAAACAACTGTGCTCACGGAAAAACAAAGTATAAAACTCAAAACAGACAGGTAGCTGGCCAGGCGGATTTTGGATTCTATATTTTTAACCAGCATAACTACCCTCCCATTACGCTAGTGGCCACGCTTTGCATCTTGGATGCCCCAGAACTCATCGCACTGGTCGCTGAACCTACTCCAGAGGTGGATACGATCCAGGTAGAAATGCTTGGCACGGTAAACATGGTGAGTGCACCAATAATGAAGGTGATAATGACCATACCAAAGGAGAGCACCCCGTTGGAAGCAAACCAGGTCAGCTTTTCTATGCTCTCCCCAGATCCTTCCAGCAGTTCCTGATAACGGCTGATTTCTGCCTCCAGGGCGTAGTGCTGAAAAAGTGAGGAAATGTACATCACCAAAAAGCCGATACCTGAATACAGGTTTACCGAAATAAACCTGGCGATCCAGGTCGAAAACGAATCGCGAAATGCAGGTAAAATACTCATTGCCACCGAAAAAGGGCCAAGGATAATCAGGATGGTGGAGAAAATGATTTGTACGATAAAAATGATATACACACTAATGCGTAAAATCCAAATCGCGAGGGATTCCAGAAGCGAAGTTGCCAGGAGCTGCAGGCCGATCTGCAGGCGGTTACGCATTTCCACCACCGGGTTCCAGAGTTTGGAAAAGCCCTCTTTCACCGAGCTTTGTACCGATTCCCAGGCATGTTCATACCAGCTGTCGGCTTCCTTTTTGGCAACTTCCGTTTCTGCCTGGATTTTAAAGAGCTCATCGGCCACTTCCACCATAAGCTTGGCGCGTTGCATACGTAGCGCATTGATATCTCCTTGAGTAGTATCAAAAAGTGCTGAAGTTTTATTTTCAACAATTTCAGTGGGAAAGGCTACAACTTTGGTGAATACCGGCCACCAGAGAATGACCATCGAAAGACCAAAAGGCCTCAGCAGTGGCATAATTTCCAGCTTTTTATCCCCCGAGATCATCTCATAAGATTTGATGGCAAAAAAAATGAGCATAAAAATTGCGCACAATGCCTGGGCGTCAGCTATAAAGGCATCGTTGCTGGCCCATATGGCAGATTTCATCTGTTTTAAAAAATGCATTGTCCCTTCCTCATATACCCCATTTCCCTGTAAAAAGTTAAACGTTTCTTTAAAAGAATCAGGAACCGCAGGAGAGGGTGATTGCACAAAAAACGGGCAGTGCCGGTTGATATTAACAAACTGTTCATAGCTTTCCTCCCACCTTTAATGCTGCCTCTTTGAGTATTCTATCAGCAATTGCAATATCAATCTTGTCCCATTTCGAAAGGTTTTTGCGAGCCTTGGCAGGTTTTTTCACTTCTGATAGCGAAATATATTTCCCAGCCAGGCGCTTTTTTTCAAGCCATGTAGACTGGAGCTTTTGATATTCACCCAGTAGGCGCTGATAAGACAGTAGGCGCTCGCCACGCTGCAGGGTTGTTTTTCTGGTAAGCTCCAACCTTTCAGCAATACCATCCCTTTCAGCGAGATACCACTGGTAAAACCCGCTTGAAATCAGGTATTTTTTCTCCTTTTCCCCTATCCCATCTAAAGGGGGTGTCGAAGGATAAATAAGGGAAGAAAATTCCTTTTGGTAATATAGCAGCCATAGCGGATCTAAATCTGAAAGCAGCCCGGAATAAACAGCAGATTTCGATAAAGCTGTGTTTTTTAGCGTATCGCTATGCAGGCTATAAGCCTCATCAGCCCTGGAGGTGGCAGCGGCGAGTAACAGCCGCTGGGTTTGGGGGCCAAAAGGGCCAAGTGGCCGCAGATCGGTCTTAGGGTAATTGGGATGCAATCCCCAAGTAACCCAGTAGAGTGGATTGAGTCCTAAAAACCCTGGCTTTGGCGTAAATTTATCCTTGTCCCAGGACTTAAAGACCATACGCTCCTGTTGGTGCTCAATGTGTTCATCGTGAATGGTCCGCTGCGCCCGGGCATAGCAACCTCCTGCACATAGCAGGAAAAATAAAAGAAGTTTAGTCATTTTCTTTTTAATGTTTTATAGTTTAGCAGCAGATTTTCTACCATCCGCTTATCGGTATTAATGAAACTTTTGAAGGGATTTGCGGTCTGCAGCATTCCGTTTACTTTAGCCCAGTACATGCATTTTTTGATACTATACAACAGTGCCCTGATGGTTTTAAGCTCCAAGGATATCTTTTTTAAAAGCGCATCCCGGCTAGCATAATCCATGAGCAGGTTTTCCCCTTCGCGCATCACTACTGTAGATACTTCCTGAACAAGCTTTACCCCTCGACCTTCAAGCTGCTGGCAATTAGTCTGGGCAAAGAGCAATAGCGCCGGTGAAGAGCGTGCAGCATCGAGCACCTCTTTGCTCTCGGTGATAATTTCTAAACTCAGCTCACCAATTTGGCGAAGCGCATAAGCACTTTTTAGCCCATTTTCGACCTGGGTTAAAGAAGCATATATGAGCTGCTCGGTAAGTATTACCCCAGTTAGGTTGAGTTGAATATCTTTCAAGTGGGAAGTAATTTCCCTGAGGTCAGATTGATGGCTGAGTTCAGCTGAAAGCCTTACCGCATTATTTTCATTTACGATCGCAAAATGCCGGCGGTCAAAAACGATCCGCTGAGCTAAAACACGCGTGCTGAAGCTCAAGGCAAATAATAAAAGGATCAGTTTCATTTTTCAATTCTTTAAGTGTCTTGCAGATTTGAGAATTCGCTCAACCAGGGCGTGGTCGCGAGCAGTGAAATCAGAAAAGGGATTTTTCTGATTCTTTTTTGCCTGCGCTGATGCACGCATTACCTGGCACAGTCCTTTTAAAGTACCGCTGATTGATCGCAGTTGGGTGATTCCATGGGCAAAAAGAAGTTTCCTGTCCGAAAGGCTCATCTGGGAAAGCTCCGTATAGCTTAAGGCCAGACCATACAGAAATTTAAGCAGCAAGGCTGAACGCTGTGCAAGGTCTGCCTGTGCAGCTAGGCCCAAGGGAATCAGCATTGGATCATGCTCACAGAGCGAAATCAGCTCAGACTCGTGAAGGGAGATATCGGAAATTAAAGGAGCAGCCTCAAGGCTGATTTGAAGGGTACTCAGCAGCGGACCAGCGAGGGAAAAGCGGGAGAAAATCTGCCGGTAGCTATCTTTTAAGTTCCCCATTTCAGCTTTATTGAGCGATTCGGTTGCAAGCGCTGCGCCATGTTTATCCCGGAGTTCACCTTGCCGCTGATGTTCGGACTTACTTTCGGCAACCAGCTGATGTAATAGGGCAATATTAATCTGGGCCTGAAGGCTAGCGCTAGAGGATACTAGCAGCAATAAAAGCAGGATATTTTTCATCGCTTTAGCATTTTGACTTTGAAAAGAATATCATCGGCAATGCGCTTATCGATATTGATAAATCCACTATAGGGGTTGATGGAAGCAAAAAAACCGCGCTGCTTTGCCCAATACATCGAGCGGTAAATACCATAAGATACCCCTCTGATGATGCTTAGCTCAAGGACAATCCTATTGAGTAGCTTTATCCTTTCGCCTGAATCCATTAAGGATTCCTTTCCCCCTCGCAGCACAAAACCACTGACTTCAGTAGCAAGATTCGTTGCCCTCGTTTTAAATTCCCGGGCGCCACTTTGGGCAAATAACAACAGCTGGGGATTATTTTTAGCAATTACTATGGCTTTATTGGCATCCTGAATAATGTCCTGGGATATCTCATAAATATCTTTTACTGAAAGTAGCGAACGCATCACAGCAGATACCTCACTCAAACCCCGGTAGATATTTCGCTGCAAATCATTGGCAATACCTAGCTGCGCGGTAACCGATAGCTGCGCCCTTTGGATTAAGGTAAGCTCATTATTACTCTTTTTTAGCTGGGAATCCATCATTGAGGATCCAGCGGCGACTGCGCCCGAAGTTACCGGGTCAACATAAATTTGTGCAGGCGCAGAAAAAGCAATTAATTGCATCAAAAGCAGAAATAAACAGATTGTTTTCATAGTCTTGAATTTTAAAGTAAATGGTTAACTTTTTTCACAAAAGCATCTAAAGAAAGCCCACAAGACTCCATCTCAGAAATGAAGGTTTCAAGGCCTTGGTGAAAGGAGCCTTCGCGGGAGATGTAGTATTCCAGTGCGCGCTTTTCGGGCTTTTCGGTAGAGAATGTCAAATACTGCCTGAGCGATACTTCTACCCCATAGACTTCTCCCACCAGGCCTCTTCTGATATACACTTCTTTGAATCTACCGCGGCCCCATTTGTTATCCAGGGCGTTGATGGTAAAGATTTTTCTTTGTTCAACCGCGTTTAGCGAAAGCAAAGCGGATACCTGGGTATAGTTCTCTTTAAATTTGCCCTGATCTAAAAGGCATATGGTATCTGAGTTGGCAATGATGCTATCTTTTACGATAGCATTTCCGATAATATCCCCCAGTTCCTGGGTAACCACAATTGCCTCACCCCAGAATTTACGTACTGTTTTATACATATAAACCAAGTACGAGGCCATTAGCGGGGAGGCAATTGCCTTCCAGGCTTCTTCTAGAATCAATGCTTTTCTCTGCTGGCTACGATGGCGCATCTTTTGTAAAAAAACATCCATGATGATTAGCGTGACAATGGGAAAGAGCACTTTATGTTCGCGGATAGCGTCGATTTCGAAAACGATGAAAGGTTCAGAAAACAAAGAATCATCTACCTGCTGGTTGAGCAGGGTTCCGAATTCTCCATCAGAGCAGAACTTTTTAAGCACATAGCGGTATTCATCCAAATCAAAGCTTATCCTTTCTTCCTGCTTGATCTGCACAATCTTTTCCAGTGAATAGGCGTAAAAAGAATCAAAATCCAAAGGCGACGGATGCGCCAAGGAGAAATGGTGGGCGTAGTAGGCAGAGATTACCCCGGAGATCACCGTATCCTCCACCTGGGATACTTCTCCATTCGCCCCGCGTAAAAGCAGGCAGATCAAGGTTTTTAAAAAGTCTTTCTTTTCAATATTATACTCAAGTTTAGAAATCGCGAAAGGGTTCATGGTAATGGGATGCTCTTCACTGTAAGTAAGATACCTTCCATTGAAGTATGCACACAGGCCGCTATAGGAGTGCCCGGTATCCACAATGACCACATCCATATTATAGCCCATATACTGCTGGATGAGCGCGTTCATGAAAAAAGATTTTCCGGATCCCGATCCGCCAAGTACAAATTTCGAGCGGTTAGAAATCCTGCCACTTCTCATGGGCCTATCCGCCGGGTCTATCCCTACAGGAATGCCTTGCCTATCGGTAAAGTGGATCAAAAAATCACTCTTTTCGCTTTCTGGAAGTCTTTCTTTAAACATCAGGCATACCGCTGCCTGGCAGCTTAACAGATACCAATCATAGCTTTTCAGCGATACGCCGTTTCCAGGAAGAATAGATCGGTATAGCTCCAATTGATTGTAGGCGTTTCTAGAGGGAATAATTCCGCTGGAGAAAAGCGAAGATTCAATGTAGTTGACTGCTTTAGCAAGATCAGCTTCTTTAGCACATAGCAGCATATTGTAATGGGCATTGACCAGCAGCTGGTTTTCCCTTGCCACCTCTACGAGCAGTTTATCGATATCCTCTACGCACATCTGGTTTGCAGGATCGGGAATCCCTGCATGGCGTTTACGCTTGAGAGAAAGCTTGTTCAGGGTTAATCCTTGATGGGGAATTTCCAGTAGCTGATTATAAATCAAGCAGTCGTAGCTGGGCAATTGATGCAAAAAGTAAAGGTTATCTAAAGGAAAATCATTGAAAGCCTTTCCATCGCTTTTCTCTTTGAAAGTGTCAAGGCTCATTGGGAGGTCTATTGCATCAATATCGATTAGCGAAATACTTTTGATATGCTTTTCACCAATTTCAAGACCATCATCTTTGGCTTTAAGGTTGTTAAGGACAATCTGTGGGGAGGAAAAGTCCATGGCTAGTATTCGCTTAATCAGCCCGTTGATTTCTTTTTCTTTAAGCAGCACAGGGTCAAGGCCATTTTGATGTAGAAGATCAATAACCTTGGTCACTTTGGAGCTAAAATCAGCTATGGCTTTAGCATCATAGACATAAAAGCTTCCTTTTTTAATGAGCCGGGTAAGGGTCAGATAGGTGGTAATTTTCGTGTATGATCTGCCACTGAAATGATCGTTGTAACTTTGCTGCAAAAATTCATCGCTCTTTTCCGCCTGGTAGCGAAGCGAAGAAAATATATCCTGTTTCTGGATGATATGTCCCTCTCCCAAGATTTTGATCATATTGATCAATAAGAGGTGAAAAGCGAGGTAGGCAGCCCCATCAGCAGAATACTGGAGCACGGGGTTGGTCATTTTAATAATTACTGAAAAATCCCCACGTTCACCATAAAGCAGATCGATGTCTGCTGATGGGGTAATGCCGCAGTAAGGAAGCTCAAAGGTTTGCTTTGTTTTCATAACGGATTTTTATGTTTAGGGGTTGAATGAAAATGCCATTGTGCCGGGATTTATTGTGCAAACCTTTTTTTTGCTGGGAAAGGATGTAGTAAAGCATTCCACCCGCGCTACTAAGGGCAACTACAGATCCCAGGTACATGTTGATAAAAGCCCCACTTACCCCGCCCAGTACCAGCCCTGAAACGAGCGCCACAGCCCCCCAGGCAATGAACTTCCCTTTAAGGCCTTTATAAGTTAAGGGCTTCTGGAGCCCCTTGTAGACTGGAAAAGTTTTTGCTGCATTCATACGCCAAAAAATGCTTTGATGACCACCGAAACCAGTACCAGAAAAAGGCAGGAACCTCCCCAGCTCATCACTTCCTTGTTGATATCGCGGTCGCCCGAATTCCACTTGATATACACCATTACCCCGCCAATAAGCCCCACGACCGCGCCAATCCCCAGGATCAAATTTCCAACGGGGTCAACGTAACTGGTCAACGAAGAAGTTGCGGCATTAATCCCTGTAGTACCTCCGCCTTGGGCGAAGAGTGAGCTAGAGTAAAGCAGGCCAGTAGCGCAGAGAAAGAATCTTTTTGTTTTTTGCATGTTCATGATTTTAAAGTTTAGAGTTTGTTGAATGAGTTATAGGCCAAATAGCCCGCGCAGGAATACCGAGCAGAGTAAAAGGAAAAGGCTGGAAAAAAACCAGCCCATCACCTGGGCATCGATGTGATGGCGACCAGATTGCCAGTTAAGATATACCCGAAGCCCGCCCAGCATGCCCACGATCGCACCTAGTACAAGACTGAGATCTGAAAAACTGTAATAATAGCCATGCATGGAAGAACTGGCCTGGTAAAATTCTTTGATGCCAGGGGGATCTTGTAAAGCCATCATGATTGGTCGGGCGGCGATTCTTACCTGTAAAAAAGATAGAGCTTTAGTGCGGTACATAGGGATAAAACTTAAGTGGGGATCTGCCGGGTGAAAAGAATCGCATCTTTAGCAGCCAGATCGAGTAATTCCCCGAAAACGACTCCCCCAGAGCTACTAATTGCTCCGGAACTTAGTAGCTCTGGGGGCTGGGATTCATCCCTAGTCGGCGTTAGGCTATAAGCGGTAGCATCAATAGGATCTTCCAAATCCGCAAGCGAGATAGTCAGTGAGCCGCCGCCGGGCTGATCCATAGTCTTGGTCCTTAAGAGATCAAAAGCGAGATTGGCTAGATAATAAAGGAGGTAAACTGCTCCAAGGCCATAAATAAATGGGGTCCAGTTGGTCATGATAAAAAAATTAGGGTTAATAAATGGTTATTCTTTTTTAGTCAGGTAAAGCGAGTAAATCAAATCCAGGGTAGCGCAGTAGCGGTCAATCAGTGCTGGTTGCAGTTGCAAAGAGCTGATCCGTTGAAAACCGATATGTTCACCAATGCCAGGACATAATGGGGCAATCTGCCGCAATAGCGCATCGATTTCCGGCTTAAATTCATATGCGGCTGAGCTAATAATGCGGTTAGGCAGGAACAGTATTTTAAGGTGTGGTTTAATCCTGCGTGCAAGGCTGGCAAAGTAAATGGAGGAATTTAGGGTTGGGCTGTCGTAACAAAACGGGCAGATCAGGATTTGCAGCTCAGAGAAAACGTTCAAAATCTGCTCATCATGCATACTAGAAGAAAGTTCGATCAAAATGTAAGCATCTAGGTCGGATGCAAGCCTTGCAAACAAAAGGGCAAAATGATCCAGATCGCAGTGAAAATATTCGAAAGGCAACTCGTGCTCTAGTATGAGTGACCTTTCAAAAAGCAGCCCTAATGCTCCCTCGGTTTGCATATCCACCAGATAAATTTTCCTTTTTTCCTTGCTGGCGAGGTAATTGGCTAAGAGTAAAAGTAAGGTGCTCTTACCTGTACCTGGCTTGATATTGCCAAATGCGATAACCATAAATCAAAGAATTAGTAGGTAAAAAATTAAGGCAAAATTGTTTTGGGTCTAACGCTGGTGGTTAAGCCTTGAGGTAACTGACTCTTCTTTTAGCGCGCCAATGAAACTATGAAGATCTATTAGCTCTTCACCCGAAAATAGCTGAGCTAAATGATGATCAATAAGCATAAAACCGGTAACTGTTTTCTTTGAAAAAAGATAAACGACTTCCAAATTGGCGGCTGAATACAAAAAATCAGCTAGATCCGATCGGTAGGCAATAATTTTCCGCCACGCCCTACCAGGCCCTAACTGATAAAGCGGTTCGGGCTTTCTATTATGGATAAACATGGCGCTGGAAATAAATGATTTGATCTCCCCTATTCTTTTAAAATCCGCTTTAGCGGCTGACAGGCTGTTCAGTAACGCGTCACTTGGAATTCTGATTAAGGTCTTCCCATATTTACGCACTAAAAAGTTGTCTTTATGGCTAAAGAAGCGGTACCCTTTTTGTTTAAATAAGGTTTCTAGTTGAGCGGTACTACTGCAGCGGTATTTGATTAGCCGAGAAATATCTTCCTCAAAAGACTTACTCTCATCCACCCCGCAGATCCGGTTCAGCTCAGTCACTGCGCGCATGCGGTCAAAAGAATCAGAAATCTTACTTCCGTCTAACCTTACATCGGTGGATACAATATGAATATGCCGGTTAGGGGTATCAGTATGCAGAAAAATCAAATAAGGTTGCCTTTTATACCCCATCGCTTCCATCCACTGATGGGCAATATCTAAAAATACCTGTTTATCCATCTGCGCTCCTTTGGTAGATAGTACCGCATGAAACTGGTCAAAATGGCTTCTGGTATTTAGTGAGGCAATTGCGCCAAAATAATGTTCAATGTCAATAGAGCGGATAAAGGAATAAGCTTTCAATAAATCCATGTTTCTCACGCTAAGCAGCTCGGCTGCACTGGCATTTACTTTGTCCATGTTATAGCTCACTGCTGGAAACCCATTAGACTTGGTAAATAGCCGTACTACTATTGTACTCATAAGTTATTTCTTTTTCTGTCCATTCTAATCATCATCATCCTGACTGCTTTGGTAAGACACTCTGTTGCTGCATCAGATTCCTGGGCGATTAATTTTAGCCGAAAGCGCTGCTCTTGTTTTACCTCATCCATCGGCACTATGGCTAGCTCTTCACTTATTTTTTGCAGCTGACTATGGATCCGGGATAAATCTGCGCCGATTTGGGTGAATACCTGAAGCAAAGTAGAGGGGTTAACATCAAGCGTCGCACCATAGATGAGTTCCTGCCTGATGAGTTCTGAGATGGTAATGCCTATTGGGGTTACGAAGGCAATGAGCCTTGAATATTCATGATCACTTAAATAACATCGCACCAGATTTCCACGGCGACCGGATCTTTTTGCTCTAGTCATAAATGATAAAGTTTAGCGTAATAGAATTTTGCGAGTTGACTGAGCTTAGAAATCAGCCACTGATGGCCTGAGAAAACGTGTTGGTTAAGATAGCTGTTGGTCGTAGTTAGATACTTTTCCTGCTAATTACCGTGCAGTTTTTCTATATAGATTTATATTCTGATCTGTATCCGGTTTTACTGTCTCCTTCAGCCGATGCTGAATCATTTCATTATAATCATTATAACCTTGGTAAATCACAGAACAGTCTTTACTATAGCTGAGCTTATTTAAAAATTCCTCGCTTGATTTTCTTCCTGAAGAATCATGGTCAAAAAATATTTCGACCTGAGCGTATTCGCTGGCTTTTTGTATTGCGGGCTTTAAAAAGGAAATTGAATTTAAAATCAGGGCACTTGCACTGTTTTCAGGGTGCTCAATTCTCCAGCTTAGAAAATCCATCATACCTTCAAATACAGTAAGCTTATCGGGATCCCCGGAAATAAAGCTCATTGATTTTTTACCAAGACACCCTTTAAATAACCTGTTTCTTACCTCCCATCCCCCTAGATCATTCTGCCAGCCGGCAGAAAATAGTTCTTTTCGATCCCCATTGTCCTTTTTAATACTGTAATAAACTTCCTTAATGAATCCACCTGCAACTTTTGAAATTCCTCTTTGTGCTAGATAATCGCTAATAGCGGGGTTCCCTCCCAATTCTCTTACCTCCCGGATTAAATAAGAAGGATGTTTTAAAGGTATTTCGATTTGAGCTGACCTAGTTTTGAGTGGTACAGCGTCAGGATTTCCATATGCCTCCAATAATTCCCCTATGGATTCACGAAAAGTGAGTGTAGGCCAATAGCTCAAGGCGAAGTCAATTACATTGCCTCCTTTAGCCAAGCCATGATCATACCAGATACCTAGCTTTTCGTTCACGCAGAAAGAAGGCGTGGTATCACTATCGCGGAGCATCGAAAGATAAAAAAGTTCTCCTGCAGACCGCTTAACTGGCTGATAACCTAATTTTGAAAGCAGAGTTACAAGATCGGTTTCTTCCCTGATCTTGTTAAGATCGTATCTATTTTCTTCCATAATGTGGTTTATTAGCCAAAAGGTCAAGATGATTAGTAATTGCAAGACTGCTCAATTTCGAAAATCAAAGCAATCCAGCTATAATTATCAAAGAGGTTAATGAGAAAAGTGTCTCTAACTATAAACAAAGGAGGGCAAAAAAAATGGGCAGAAACGCGGTAAACGTGCCTGCCCACTTTTGTATTCAAAACTGAATTATTTTTCGGAACTACTCACCTCGGCTTCTACAAACCGGACCTTAAGTCTGCCTCTGCGCTTTCACCCTGAAAGATCAAGGCTTCGCAAAATTTCCCGTGTTAACAGGATAATGCTTCATTCCCCAATGTCAAAGACCTTGCCCCAGCCGAGAAACCAAACGTTTCACCGGCGTGCATAACAAAGTTTCGACATCTAATTATTTTTCTTTCACCATTACGATATACATTGATAACGATTTATTTTGAAATTGCCTCTCATCTTCGGCATTAGCAATATTTTCTTGGCACGGAGCAGATGCTTTTAACTCTTTTTCCTTTTGTTTTTTATTTTTTTAATCAGCACGCTATTGTAGCCAGTAAAGCTAAATCGAGACAATAGGCTACTGTTTTACAGTTTTGAAGTTTCCTTTTCAAATTACTTATTTTTAAACCACCAGTCGATTTGTTCCCCTGTCAAAGCGAATCATAATTCTGCTCAGCGCATTTATCAGAGTCAATTGCAATTTTAAATTGAAACGAGCAATAAACAGTACCGCCAATCACTTCTAGGCGTCAGGAGAATAAAACTAGCATCACTTAAACTACGATAAAAGAAAAACGAAGGGTTATTTAAACAGTTAAAAGCGTCCTTTTCCGCACAAAAAAGCCGCCTAATCCCGCTAAAGTCAAAATTAAAGGCAGAAGATAATCGTCTATTGGACAAGCGAGCATTGTAAAGAACCCTTCAACTCCCTGCGCCTGGTAGTTGTGTCCAGGACAATTACCGCCCCCATTAAGCGAACCATTACAAATATTACAGACGGTTCCAGAAGTAGGGGTCCAGGAACAATAATTCGGTGAAAGATCAACAGAATAATTAGGATCATATACACTCCCACCGCCATCAAAGGTATACACGCGTTGTTCGCTCGCTATCAAGCAGCCCGCATAAGTGCCTTGCGCCCTCGTTTTGAGTCCAAAGAACGATAGTAAGCAAAGACAAAATATTGAAACTGCATTTCTAATTTAAACAAAAATAAAACCAAATGCATTATAAATACTACAAAAAATAAGTGGTTTTGATAATTATCAATAAGAATAAAAGAGTTAAAAATTGATTTCAGTTAAAAAGAAAGACGGCAAAAAAGTCTAAGCAGATTCTAACAACTTTTAAATGAAGCTATAGATACTTTTAGTAAATACAGATCGAAAGGATAGCCTGTGGGATTGACAAGGCAGTATTGAAACGATACAGGCAGGATTATCAGAATGAAATCCGCTTGCTAAAAACGGAGGCCTTGAAGGTTTACATGGGTTGATAACTGCTCTAGCCTCAAATTACCTTAAAAACAACCAACTTTTTAAGGCATTATGCTTAAAAGTAAGATGAGTTTAATGATTCTATAACGGGAAATCAAACCCTGGATGCGACTGAAAAGATATCATGACCACCGCCAGTAATTCAGGGAAACAAAATAAATCCCTCCTTTCAAAGCAGTGATCTGTTTTTTGAAATTAAGCTTTACGCTTAAAAAGTTTTACGATTTTTTTAGTTGCCATTGCAAGCGTCACAGCTAACAGTCCCGCAATTAAACCAGCACCAAATTCCTTTATTATTGAAGGGACGCCTGGTAAAAGATGATGCATGAACTCAATATTGTGCACGAAAATCCCCCCCGAAACAAGGATTAGGGCAATTGTGCCCACTACGCTTAAAACTTTTATCACTATAGGAAGCGAAGAAACCAGTAGTTTGCCAAAGAATGAAAGTGCTCCTTTTCCATTTGAACGTTTGATCAACCGGTAACCTGCATCATCCATCCTAACAATAATGGCTACAATCCCATAAACCCCTATTGTAGCTAAAAGCGCTATAATTGAAACGGTTACTATCTGTAAGGTGAGGCTTTCTTCCAGCACGCTACCAAGGGCGATAATTACAATCTCAATGGAGAGAATAAAATCTGTTGTGATGGCGGATCGCACTTTTGTCTTCTCTGCATTTTCGTCTTCTTCTAAAACCTCAGCAGCTTCCCCATGCGTATCTGCAGAACGATGAAAAAGGTACTCTACAATCTTTTCGACGCCTTCGTAAGCCAAGTATATCCCTCCAAGCACCAAAATTACTTTGATGGCCACAGGAAAAAACACATTTAGTAATAGCGCTATTGGAACAATAATCAGCTTATTGATTAATGATCCTTTGGTTATCGCCCAAAGTACAGGAAGTTCCCTAGAAGATAGGAAACCGGTGGATTTTTCCGCATTAACGGCAAGGTCATCGCCCAATATGCCTGCTGTTTTTTTTGCTGCGACCTTTGCGCTCACCGCAACGTCATCCATTAAAGCACCTATATCGTCTAAAATTGCAAAAAAACCTGAAGCCATATCCTTATCTAATTGGGCCTGCAAAATACCAAATCAATCTTATTCTGAAAGAAAAAACATTAAAAGATTCCTGGATATCAGATCGAAGTTTGCTAAAGAAAAAATGGGCAGAAACCTTTGGAAAATAAGAAAACACCAAAAATGATAAGATTCATAATAAATTTAATAAATCGTTTTACTAACTTGCTTTCCTAATCAAAAACCCCACAGCTAAATATATTTATTATTTGATAAGGCTGAAAATGCCGGATTCAAAACGCACTAAGTTTAGGGGGGCTATGAAAAATTAAATATGAAAAAATACCTTTACTCTTTATCAAGCTGCGTTTTCTTATTCACGCTCTTTGCAAATCTGGTCAGCGCCCAGTTAAAAAAACAGCCGGTAGATTATGTTAACCCCTATATTGGTAACATCAGCCACCTGCTTGTCCCCACCTATCCCACCGTACATTTGCCTAACAGTCTGCTAAGGGTTTATCCAGAAAGAGATAATTTCACGGCAAACACCATCCACGGCTTACCGCTAGTCATCACCAGCCACAGGGGAAGTTCAGCATTTAACTTGAGTCCATTTCAGGGCGATTTGAAAAACATTAAGCCGGTGTTGGCTTATGGCTACGACAATGAAATTATCAAGCCTTACTATTATGAGGTAGATCTAGATGACTATGGCATTAATGTCCAATTCTCTCCCTCACACCAATCGGGAATTTACTCCATTAATTTTTCTAAATCAGCGCCAACTTACCTAGTTTTAAATACCAGAAATGGGGAATTGTCGGTCAAAGAAAATGTAGTAAGTGGCTTTCAGAAATTGAGCAACAACACCAAAGTTTATATTTATTTCCAAACAGATTTATTCCCTACTTCTGCCGGCAAGCAAAAGGATAGTCAAATCGACTCAAAGGAACAATCCACTTCTGGTCAGAATGCTTACCTGATATTAAAATATCCAGATAATACCAAGCAAATCAAAGCCCATTACGGCATATCGTTTATTAGTGTAGAGCAGGCAAAACGAAACCTTAATAGGGAAATAAAAGATTATGAGCTAAATAAAGTTGCTCAAAACGGCAAAAATATATGGAATCAAACCCTTGGAAAAATTGCTGTAGAGGGAACAGATGAAACAGCTAAAACCATCTTTTACACCTCACTTTACCGCACATACGAGCGCATGATCAGTTTATCTGAAGACGGTCAATATTTTAGTGCCTTCGATGGAAAAGTTCACAATGATAACGGAACTCCCTTCTTTACAGATGACTGGATCTGGGATACTTACAGAGCCACGCACCCACTGCGGGTAATCATTGAGCCAAAAATGGAAGGCAATATGATTAACTCGTATTTGCGCATGGCCCAGCAAATGGACGACCACTGGATGCCAACTTTTCCAGAAGTTACTGGCGATAGCCGCAGAATGAATAGCAATCATGGCGTGGCAACCATAATTGACGCTTATAACAAAGGCCTTAGAAGCTTTAACCTTGAGGAGGCTTATCAATATTGTAAGGCAGGCATTACCGAAAAAACATTGTCGCCCTGGTCAGCAAAAAAAGCTGGCGTACTAGATCAGTTTTTTAAAGACAAAGGATATTTTCCTGCATTGCCTCCAGGCGAAAAAGAAACTACGCCGGAGGTTCATGGTTTCGAAAAGCGCCAGCCTATTGCGGTTACTTTGGGCACCGTTTATGATGAGTGGTGCTTAGGAAACATCGCTCAGCAACTGGGCAAAACAGATGAGGCTAAAGATTTTTTAGAGAAGAGTAAAAGCTACCATACGGTCTTTAATCCAGAAACAAAATTCTTTCACCCAAAAGATATTGATGGTAAATTTATCCAGCCCCTGGATTACCGGTTTTCAGGCGGACTGGGTGCAAGGGAAACGTATGATGAAAACAATGGCTGGCTTTACCGCTGGGATGTTTTGCATAATTTAGGTGATTTAGTAGAGATGATAGGCGGAAAACAGGCTTTCGTTGATGAGCTCGAGAAAATGTACAACACCCCACTTGGAAAAAGCAGGTTTGATTTTTATTCCCAATTGCCAGACCATACCGGCAATGTTGGCCAGTTTTCGATGGGCAATGAACCGGCCATGCATATCCCTTATCTATATAACTATGCAGGTCAACCTTGGCGCACCCAGAAACGCGTGCGCAGTTTACTTGCTCAATGGTTCCGCAATGACTTGATGGGGATTCCAGGTGATGAGGATGGAGGCGGGTTAACCTCTTTTGTCGTCTTTTCTCAAATGGGTTTTTATCCAATTACCCCAGGCCTACCAATGTATGTTATCGGTAGCCCAACATTTGCTAATGTAAAACTGGATATTGGAAATGGTAAGAAATTCGAAGTGGCATGCCTAAACTATGCACCGGAAAACAAATATATACAATCGGCAAAGCTAAATGGACAGGTCTGGAATAAATCATGGTTTTCCCATGAGGATTTAATGAAAGGTGGAAAACTGGAGCTGACCATGGGTAGGCGCCCAAATAAATTATGGGCATCAGAGCAAAGTTCGCTTCCCCCTTCTTTTAAAATGTCTGTGAAATAAACTTGTTTATCTCTATGACCTAAAAGCAAACCCAAAACCTAGAAAGGGATATGTTAATCAAAACATGTCCCTTTTTATTGATGTAGTCTATAGGCCGTTCAACTTTCAAAACAGCTGAAGTTGAAAGTTATTTGGCAGGATCTGTTTCTATTTTTTCCCTATCTCTCCTTCCCAATCAAATATTTTCTTTTGCAGTGCGTCACGCATTTGATCCAAAAACCTAGTTTTGCTCATTCCTTTACGTTGCTTAATTTCAGAGAATCTTCTAAAATATTGACCTAAATTCACCTGAAAAACATTTTGTAAAACAGCCACAATATCAGATAAATCTGCTTTTCCATTATTGAACTGTCCGGTTAGCCAAAGTCCATATATCATTTCTATCAAATTAACACGATCACCTGTCCAGGCAAACTTCTTTCCTTGCTGTTCATTTGATTGGTTCTCGAAACCAATCCCCACATCAGAAGTAAGCTGATCGCTTAAGTATCTTTGTAGCATTTCGTAAGCTTTAAAATTTGAAAAAAGAAACTCATGCCCTGTACCAAAGGATGAATCTACCCTGGGCACCAAACTCATCTCTGTCTTTAATGGTGAGGCTCCGCGGATAAAATATAACCGGTCAAGCTCGTTGCTATCCAGCCTGAAATACTGGTAATGGAATTCATGAGATCTAAAGAAACGGTTAATGTAGCGCATCTGGTCATTGTAGTGTTCCTTTAATTCTTCTTTTCCGATGATAGGTTTGGTGTTATCGATTGCAAATAGTTCAGTATAAAAGATTAGCCACCTGTAAAACCTGGGTTTTTCTATTTTAAAAAACCATATTTCTTCTTCCTCATCAAGAAAGGGGTTGGCATCAACCAGCGCTTTCAACTCATCCAAATATTTTTGCACGAGCAAAATCGCATCCTTTAGCATCTGGCTTTTAGGTATTGCACTACCTTTTAAATCATCAAGATCAGCTTTCATTTGCTGATATAAATCGGCACTTAGTTTTTTTATCATATTTTTCATTTAGGTTAGATTAAGCCATCAGCCTCAAGAGTAAAATGCAGCTGCTGAGCTTAAAGACAAATTTTAACTTTTGGGCTATATCCATCAAGTTACCGAGCGATTACCCTTTGAGCAACCCCTCTTTTTATGCACCATGCCTGTTATTTTAAACCATTATAAAGCTTTGATCAAAATGCTTTTGCAACACTCAAATGGTCATTCACATTAATCAAACCTATTCTTGAAGAAGGATTTACAATTATGCTAAATCTGTTGGTGCATCGCCACCCATAATAAATATCAGCTGAGATATGAAGGCCTATCCCTGGGAGTTTGGCTAAAACCTAAATTTGGACACTCCGTCTATTCGCTTTAAACAAGTCAAAGCTGTTTATGCATCAGTCAAAACACCTCTTGTCCGAAAAAAAAGGTTTTCCAATTCTGGTAGATTATTTTTAATCTCTTTACGCTTCAGCCTTATGAATTATCAACTTGACTACATCAATAGTCTTTATAAAAACATCAGCACCGGCTTACAGTTAACTAAAGAGAAACAGAAATCAATCTTGGTTGAACTGGAAGATGAATGTGGGCGGGTATTACTTTCACTGCAGCACTGCTTGGATAGCGGCGTTCCTGAAAACCTGCAAATCGGTTTTTCCCAGCATCAGAACGATCTGCTATTGATCTACCAAGGGATACATCTAAAAATGGAAAATTCCATTGGTCCATCTAAAGAAGCAGAATTACCGTTTCTGACTGAGTGTGTTAATATTATCCGAGGTTTGATTTTTAATTTAGAGATCCACTTTCCAAAGTTCTGGGATAAATCCTTGCGAGTACCTCAAGCTTTTTTGAATGATTTTATTCGCTCAAATGAAAATAAAATATCATCATTGCTAGCACTCTCTCAGCGCATTAGTCCAGATGATAAGATCCTCTGCGTACTTGATAGTCTATTTCATTTTAGGGAAAACCCAATAAGAGCAATCTGCTTTTATCAGCTGGATTATTTATTGGCTGTTTTAGATATCCTAAACAGAGAAAACGAAATTGGGAAAATACGCAGCTGGAAAGATTTGGTTTATCTACTGATAGAATGCAACCTGAATTCTCCCATATTCTACAAAACCTGCTGCGAGATTATTTTAAGCAGACTGGATACTGCTGGCTCACTAAGGGATCAATTTGAATTACTCTCACTGGATAAGAAAGAACTTATCAGGCTCTTGCCTTGTCTTTCAAGCTCGCTTCGCATAGACTTACCACTGATAAAAGAGTCGCTGCTAAAATTTGTCGAAGCTGAACTTTGTTACCTGCGTGAGATTGAAGGGATAGCATCCAGTCTTTTAGCAAATGGAATAGTCCAGGATGATTATATGGTATCTTTAAGCGTAAAGCAGCTGGCGTTTTTTATTCACCTGCAAGTGGAATGTGGAATCATCCTTGAGACTAGGCCTAAACAGATTCGCCAGCATGTCACCAGCCACTACAGCACTGCTGAAGTTGAAAATATCTCAGAAAAAAGCTTTAAAAATGCCTATTACTCCCATAGCCAGCAGGATATCAATAAAGTAAGCGAAAAGCTTTCAGAAATGCTTGCTATCTCCCAGAGAAAAGAATAAACGCCCTTTATCATCTACTTTTTGTGGCTTATCCACCAACAGTGACTACAGAATAACACCTCTCACGAAAAGTAAATTCACGAAGAGACAAAAACTAATGTTCGATTTCTCTCGCAAATAAAATTGGAGATCACACACCATGAGGTCATTGCAACAGATATGCAATAAAGCTTGGAAAACTCTTTAGGTAAAAAAATACTTCAAATTCAACGAACACTAAAGGAAAAATGCCGTTGTACGAAGAAATTCAACAACTGAATTAAAATAATATTTGATAGGAAAGATATGGTAACATTCCAATGAAAAATATCTATAAAAAGATCCATCAACAATATAGATGAAATTGTTCCTAAGATGGTTGAACTGGTATAACGAAAAAATTGTTTTCTTCGGTTCAAATCCGACCCGTAAAAAACAAATTTCCGATTAAGATAAAACCCGACAAATATGGTAATTGACATGGACGCTAGGAGAGAAATTGTATGCTTAGAAAAATAATAGCCAAAATTGAAGGGGGAGAAATAATAAGAAAGGTGGAATATCATGCAGTTTATCGCAAAACAAATTCCTCCCGCTGCTAGGTAACGATAAACCTGCTTAGAAAGAAACCCCTTAAAAATCGGAAAAAGGAAATCGATTGCTTTTTCTAAAAAGTCAAACTTGACAGCTCTCTTGGCCATGTTGTCATTATCTAGCATTTGTTTTAATCATGGTAATCGGCGTTGATCTTTCTCTCCAGGAGTATGCCCAAGATCTCCTCACGCCTATTGTATATAAACCTAAGTCCTTCAAGGCTGAAGAACATCTTAAGCATAGCACTCATACTTAGCTTATTATCAATCAGCAAGCCAAAGACAATCTGCCATTTCAATGGGATTTTATCTATACTTACGATCTCAAAATGTGCTCCAACGACAAAGTTATCGGTACCATACAGATCAGTAAACCAATGCTTTATTACAGAACTATTCGCTGCAATATGCGGTTCGATATCTTTAACCCTAGAAAGTCCCTTGCTAGAACTTAATCTTACGGTTATGTCAAGGTCTGTAATCCTGATAAATAAATCTGGAAGAGCATAGATAAAAAACCAGTAGTTTTTCTGTAAAGTCTTAATATACTGTTCAGCAGCAATAATTAAATCGTTAAATTCAGCACTATCAGAGCGGGTTTTCATATCTATTCTATTTGGCTTAATACAAACTTTAGCCGGGATAAGCTCTGCAGTACCATTTGAAAATACTAACTGATTGCCGATCTCAATATCCAAAATATTTGTTCCTAAACGGGTGAGGTCGCTCAGAACTAGCATCGATTCATTTTGCTCAATGCTCTCGGGAGCCTTATAGTAATGATAGGAAGCGAATGGGAAGATATAACGACAGTGAAAATATTTATAGTTATCGACAAAATTCTTCTTTAATTTATTTTTTATCTCAAGATGATTTATAGGTGGTGAAACCAAAAGCTTTCCAGCGTGATTGAAATTAGTCATGAAGATATCTATCGGCCCTATCTTCTTTGCTAATCTTTTTTGAGTCCACCCAGGAAGATTACAGTCATTATAATTTAAAATCGTCCCATATTTAGAACGAATTAATAACATATTATCAATTCCAGTGGTTGGATATCTAGTTAAATGAACATTACCTCCAATATCGAGTTCTTTTCTTTCTTCAAAACTGATGATCTCTTCAAACCCTATCTTTTGTCCTACTTGGTTAAGTTTAAAGTTATAAGATTCATTTCCAATCAAAATAATTCCTGGATTGACATCTATTATCTGCTTCAAGGTTGGTAAATGGAAATGGTCTGAATGAAAATGGGATATCCAAAGATGGCTAGCGGTTGCTGCCATTTCTATGGCTTTCGGATTATCAAACCTTAAACCCCAACCTTCACCAAAACAACTTCCAGAGAACCATGGATCTATTAGCAGCTTAATTTTATCAACGCTTATCAGCACACTTGCATGATTTAGGTAATCTATTGTAATCATATTTATAATAAATTATAATCTATTTAAATTACCTATCGCCTAATTATCTCCTTCTCCTGAGAGTGATTTTTCTCGGATCATTACCGTGATTTTAGATTCTATTTTTTTCATTTTAATATAGATTTTTAAAATCAAGAAAGTAAAAAACATAACACTACAATATAGCAGCATATCTGTTCCACGACGAATTCCTAAAATGTTGGCTATTACAGTAGTCTCGTCTGGATAGCAGACAAAGTAAGAAATTGTCACGGTAGAAATTACCAGCAGAATTATCAGTCGTTTTGAATTTCCATATCTTTTATAGATAAATAAATTAAGGAGAACTACTGTCGAAAGCAATATTATCTGAAAAGGTATCATACTGAAAAAATTTTTTTTATGATTATATCTTTTAATATATTCAGACTATTTAGGCCACTCTGGCCTTTGTTATTGGAATATTTTGAATAAGTAATTTCTACCGGGAATTCACCTATCTGTAGCTTTAATCGCTTTGAGTTCACCAATATATCTGATGCGTGTGCCATTTTATTCGAAATATTTAAAAAAGCCTCCGCTCCTATTGTATTACAGACTCTTAATCCATTATGCGCATCCGTTAACAAAACTCCAGAAAGTAAATAGTTTAGAATTATGGCGGTTTTCAATATCATCCTTCTATTCCATTTTATGTTAGTACTTGATCCTTTCATAAATCGTGAGCCAAATAAAACATCAAGTTTTCTGTTTTCAAGGAAATTGATCATTGGTAAGAGATTATCTGGATTATGTTGTCCATCAGCATCGAATGTAACATATTTTTCTGCACCGAGTTTCATGGCAAATCTTATCCCTGTTTCTATTGAGGCGCCCTGCCCCAGATTAACAAGATGCCTTATGTAATGAATAGGGAGTCCCTTAAGTGCTTCGTGTGTTTGATCATCGCTACCGTCATCAATTACGACTAAATTAAAATTGTAGGCCAATAGGCTCTGCAATGTTTCTTTTATTTTTCCTCCTTCATTATATGAAGGGATGATCACATATACATTATTCATACGTCAATTTCTTAGCTACCAAGCTCTCGGATTTATAAATTCTATATACAGCGAAGTCCGCATTTTCATATTTAAGCACAAAGCTCTTTTTAAATGAATTTGTACCTATGAACACATCTTTGGGTGAAAATTGGAAATACTTTCCACGGGTTTTATTCAATACCAGATAATCACCCTTTTTTACAATACTGTTCCAATCGTCGAAAATCATGATTGAACGCCTGTCGGTATATAAAGTCATCGCCCTTGGCCTAAAGAAAACAATTACATCATTTTTCGAACTAGTTTTACGTATATATTCGAACATTTTCGAACTTGTAATTTTTTCAGGCCCGTTATTTTCAACGCCATGTTCTACAGCCATTAAATCCTTACTTACCGTTATGATATTTAATAATATCAGCAACGCGAATAGCAAGTAGTAAGGTCTAAAAAGTCTTTCTCATAAAAGTCAAGCAAGTATTTACATCCAACTGTAATGAAGTAGATTACTAGCGGATAAAAGACAAACAAGTATCTGAATTCATTAAATGGCCATATCAGATAAACAACGATAAGCGACAATAAGTACATCGAGAGATGGAGATCCTGATAAAAGTTTTTAATGAAGCCAGCACAAAACAAGACGACAAGGAAACTGAATAAATAAATGTTATAATTATTTACTGTCATGTTATTCAAAGCGGCTAAATAGTAGTCTGCTGATCCCACTAACTTTGCATAACTCACCAATGAGGAGTCATTAAAATGAGTTAGAAATCCGTTTGGGAGTATCAAAGAGAAAAGTAGGTAGCAGCTAACTGCCGATAAGAGTGGTAGAAAAAAATAAACAGCAAATACTAGATTGAGCTTAAACTTATCATTTCTAAAAGACTTTAACTGCCAAAAGAAGAGAGCAATAACCAGCATGAAGCCTTCAGACCTAACATAAAAGCTACTAAATATTAGCATCCCAAGTAAAAGCGATGTTTTAACCTGAAAATCTTTATAGTTATAGTTTCGAATTAAAAGCAACGTTGTCATTGACAACAATAGGAAAGGTATTTCTGTTAAAATGTTATTTAGGTGCTTGAGATATTTTATATTTGTGCCTAAAAAAACAACCACCAAAAGAGATAGGTAAAGATTGAACTCTTTTCTAATCAATTTAAAAAATACAATCAAGAAAAGTATGAATAGAACACAGTTCCACAATTTGAATGCAGTAATATTTACACCAAAAATATAGACCAAGGGGCTTAGGATTATAGGCCACCCCCACGGAGCCAAGGTCGGACTAAAGGTGTGAAAGGAAGAATGTTTGATTGAAAAGGTATTCTTCTCTTGTAATTCAGCTACTGTGCCCTGGGTTAATGACCTTGCCTGATTAATATATAAGGCAAAATCATCTCCCCAATTATGTCCCTTTTTCAATAGCAAAACAGAAAGGATCATAAGGGATAGAAAAATACCTAGGGCTAAATATCTATTTGTTTTTTGTTCCAAAATTTCGAGGATAGTATGAGAGTGTAACTAAGAAAAAATGTTCCAGGCCGTTGTTTCTTACCTGTGATATAGAGTTTAGATCCTGCTGGATAGATAACCTGTTATTTTGCCTAAGCAGATCCATCGCGGAAAACTTAATCTCTGCTGTTTTGTTTTTAAGGAATCTAGCCGATAGATCCGCATTCCAAATACAGGATGTTACAGCACTGGAATTATTAATTTTGCTTTTGCTCATTCGGATATTCGAACTAATCTTCAGCTTATTGGCATAATCGTAGCTCATGCTTCCGCCAAATCGAAAATCGCTAACCTTGTTCTCCCTAACTCTGATGCTAGTTTGTTTATTTAAAAAAACATTATAGCCACTAAATAGACTGATTCTATATATGCTTTTATAGGTGTAATCCAGGTTTAAGCTATTAATAAAACGTAAGTTAACATTTTCGACAACCTCGGAATTGATATAAACAGGAACCTGATTTCTATTGATATTACTTTTAATTATGCCTTCTAGCAAATGTTCCCTGAATTTGAGAGATTTTTTCATCAGTCCATCAAAACTAGCTGACTTACCAAGATTGACATTTGTAGGAATGTATATCCCTCTTCCCGAAGAATCAAAATAGGTACTGTCAGTTATTTGATTTTTTATCAGACTGTACTCAAACCTAATAGTATACAGGAATGGCCTTTTCATGGCATTACTTGTATGATCGTAGGAGAAACCAAATGTGGATATATA
The DNA here is from genome assembly GCA_965284455.1 of Sphingobacteriaceae bacterium. Taxonomy (GTDB): domain Bacteria; phylum Bacteroidota; class Bacteroidia; order Sphingobacteriales; family Sphingobacteriaceae; genus Pedobacter. Next base: position 6,009,459 of record OZ260086.1, on the reverse strand, counting down.
CTCAGGCTTTAAAGCAATATTTCCCCGATAAATAGCATAAGTATTAGAGCTATCAACCAATGCAGCCAATTGATTTAAAGTTGGATAATCAGCAGATGTTTTATATTCAACCTTAAATACATTTGTCGCCTTTGAAAAACGATTTTTAGAGTAGGAAATAGTTGCATCTGGAAATACATAGTTATATGATTTTTCTAGATTTCTAAGCTCATTTTTAGCATTATTTTGTTGATTGTTTATTTCATTTTCAACTCCAATTGTTATAGAAAATATTTTGCGGTACCTATTTGTGAACTCTGATCGATATAATTTACTTAAAAATATGCCAGTAACATTGGACAGATTTCTTAGCCTATCACTATTTGTTAAATAATTATTTTCTTTACTGACCATACTCATCGCATCGAAATCATTAACTACTGTATTCTCCCTTCTGAATTGTAAACTTGTTGTATTCGCGACCTTTAGGTCAAAAAAATCAAAGTTGGTCAAAGCTTTTTTCAGAAAATTGTCAAGGCTTATACTTAAATTATGTCCTTCGTCTTTTAAAATAGACTTGAAATTTCTTCGAAAAGATATCTCTTTTGACGATGTAGATATAAACTGAGTAGTATTTTTCTCAATCTCAGAATTTCCTGTCTTATTGTAATATTCATAACCAACATCAAACTTTATCTTATCGACGTTCGGCTCTGTTTTGGAATCAAGATTAGCATATTTTGAGCCAATCGAAAACGTTGATCCCTGGTATTGGCTACGTTGTACGAGCTCGTTAAAACTGGATAAATCCAGTAATGTATTATTGATAATATTTGACTGATTGAACAAGTCATCAGATTTACTTTTTTCTAATTTCTGGTTTAGAAAAAAGCTCCCTTTTCCAGTTATGCTCTGAAAAGTATTTACAATCGCATGTTTATACCCATTTTGGATTGATTCATTTTCTTTATCTTCATTCAGAACAGCGTTACCTGACAATAAACTTTCTCTCACTATCTCACTTTTTGTATCAGATTGTAGGTTGGAATAAAAGTAATCAGAAATAAAACTGGTTTCCTTTTTAGGTGCATACTTATAATGAAATCCCCCAGCACTAAAATCATTTAAGCCATTTCTATTAAAATCGGCTTGATAACCGGCATTCTGGTCGAGTGATTTATATGTCGATTCCTTCAGCAAGGCTGACTGATCAAATGCTATTTTATTCAAATTGTTTTTCGCACCAACAAGACTAAATTCATTCTTACTATCAAAATAATTTACAGCCCCATCGAATGCAAATCGCTTACCTGATCCATATCCCCCTCCTATCTTACCAAAATAACCTTTGTTTTTATTTTCCTTTAACTTCACATTCAGCTTCATTGCCTCATTCATCGGATCGGATAGATCCTCTTTATACGCCTGAATCTTGTCAACAATGTTTTTAGGCAAATTCTCTAATGCAACTTTGGGATCCCCACCAAAAAAGGGCTTACCTTCAACTAGAACTGCTGAAACCTTGGCGCCATTAATCGTAATCAAGCCATCACTCCAAATCACAACGCCGGGAAGTTTTCTCAAAAGGTCGTCCACTACGGCATTCGTATCTAATTTAAATGCATCTGCATTAAATTCGATTGTATCTCCTTTAACCCTAACTGGAGGGAGGTATGCAATTGATACCTCTTCCAAGGTATCTACTTTTTCCTTGAGGTTAATCTGTTCTAACACCATAGTGCTTTTTTTTGATGGTATGGTTATCACCTGATAGTGTGGTTCAAAACCGATACACGTAATTATAAGTTTCAGGGCTTTTCCAGTGGGTAGTAATTTGAGGTTAAAACCTCCACCGTCATCTGAAACCTGATAGCTTAACAGCTTCTGATCAGGAATGCCATAGACTGCTACAGTTGCCGATGGTACAGCGGCATTTCTAACGGAATCTTTTAAAATCCCTTTTATTACGCCGGTAAAGAAAGTTGAATCTTTTTTTTGAGCAAAAACGCTCGTCATATTCAATATTAATATTATAAAGAATATGCTCCCTCTCAAAATCAAGCGTACCAATCTTTGCATGGACCAATGCTATTTCAATTGCATTTCAATAATTACCGGATTACTTTCCTCATTATTCTCGGCGAAGTATTTCAACAATCCTTTATTATAGCTAATTTTCAAATCTTTGTCCCTGTCTCTCGCCTTAAATAACTCTCTAGAAGAAACACTCGCAAAAAGAGATTTCCCGTCGCAAGCCATTATCCCATTTGAAAGGAAATTCATACCTGATGTAATAGGAAGTTTAAAATTTAAATTATCCGGTAAGATCTTTTGAAAAGCAGTTAAAACCCCTGTTTTCAAACTATATACCAAATCAACATTTTTATCTCCGGAATTTAATGTTTTGATCCTAAAGACCAGCTTGCCTTGAATCTCATATAAGTTTGTGAGGGCGTATATTTTATTTTTGTTATCAAAGAAATATTTAATTCTTTTTCCTGAATAGTTATTATTGGACTCAAAATCTTTTGGAATTGCATATGATGAAGGAAATATTAAAGCGTATTTCTTTTGCACCGCCGATGGACTAACACTATAAATATTGTAATCATAACTTTTAGAAAATAACAATGATGCATCTAGTCCATAATAATTAAAATAGTCGTTTGCCATTAAAGCATCGTTGACATCATAATTTATACTTGAAGTTACATATGGTAGCATCCGATCCAAGACCTGGTTAAAATTTTGGTATTGTGATATAAAATAATCTGTTCCTGAAGCTTGTTTTCTTGGACTGTTAAAACTTACTTGTTTATCTGGCTGGATAAATTTATATCTGGTCAGGTTTTGCTCGCCTTTCGCTATCTCTGTTATTTTTTTACCATCATAGCCATAAACGAGGTATTTTTTTGATAGAGATGTCTCAATGATGATCTGCTTTTTCCAACGATTAAGCGTAAAGTATATAACCTTATCGCTTTTTAATTTACTAAATGATATTCTAGATTGAAATTTGCCGTCCCTATTAAAAATAAAGATTGAATTCGTATTCTTATCCATAATAATTAAATTATCGGTTGTAATTTCTAAGCGATCAATATTTCCAACCTGGGAATTTTTATTAGTCTCTAAAGGTATATATCTTATCGAGCTAAACATTTGTGTTACAGTGCTCCCGTAGGCATTTACAGGATCTATTCTGAGTTCTTGAGTTTGAGCAAATCCAATCTTTAGACTAAGTAGAAAGAATATAGTAATTAGATAATATTTTAGTCTTTTCATATTTTTTATAGGTTGACTAATGATAATTTATTTGATATCAGCCAAAGCGTATTTTAGATATTCTTTTGTCTTCTCTGGTATATCCCTAAATGGCGTAAAGAATTTCACAGCCTTATTCTCTTTATTATATATAAAAAGAAAAGGGAGGTTTTTATTCTCAATTGGTAAGTCCAAGCCATTCAAGGTTTCAGTAAGCATATAAATAGGTATTTTGATTTTGCTGAATTTAGCCTTTAGTATAAAATCCCTTTCTGTATAGGCATCATTAATGATGATAATCTTGCCCTTCGGTATTTTGGTAAAGTCTTCATCTATAATTTTCAGAACGGATTGAACACACTCCTCACAATCCTTTGAAGAATACCGAAAAACAATAATATCGTCAAATTTTTTAGCTTCCTTGAGTTTAATAGTTTTCAAGGCAGTGTCCTTCAGAATAACATCAGGATTAACAATTCTGTTATCGGAGGGTATTAACAACGCTGTGTAAATATCCCAAAAATTTGCCTTAACCTTATTCAGACCATTTTCTTTGTTTTCTTGTTTAGTGTATACATACTTCAATTTTTCATTCCCCGGTTTTCTTTTTGAAAAGACAGACATAGTTGTTATCGCAGTACTAAAAATTAAAAGCGCATAAATCAAGAGATTTGTTTTTTTCATATCATCATTTTTTGCCAGTTTATAACCAAAATATTTGAGTATAATGTTAGCGTAGCTAAGTACGCGCAACATGCTAAAATCGCTATGATTTTCCGAGGCCCCTTTAGTCCATCTATATAATTAAATACATTTATAGTAATTGTTAAAATCATAAAAATTGACGGCAAGTACATATACCTATCTGCCATTACTGCCGGGCGTTTAATCGGAATTACCTGCAAGCATAAAAACATTTGTAGCAGAATAACAATGATCATTAGCAAATAAAATTTATTCTCTACCAATCGGTTAATATATTTAAATAAACACCACGTAATAATTGCAAACAAAATAGGGAGCAAATAAAAAAGTAGCCTTATCTCATCGTCCGGTTTAAAAGGGTATGGATAATGATAATGTAGTTTTATCGGTAGAAAAGTATTAAAAAGATAAAAAAACAAACAGTAAATACTCAAAACTATTCTCTTGCCTAGTGAATAGGTCATAACTTCGTCACTTGTATACTGATTGGCCAAAAGGGTAATGTAAATGAATAACAGTGTCGCTAGACTGATTATTATAAAAAAAATCAGAATCATATGTCTGTTAATTTTATTGCCTGTGCTATGAATAAAATAGATAGCAAAAAGCATTAAGGGGGTGACGATCGCCTGTTCCTTACAAAGGAAGGAACAGATGTATAATAGCAATGACAGAAAAAGATTCAATGGCCTACCGGCAATCAGATATTTAATAAATAAAAATGTAGAGGATAGGGTAAAAAAACTAAACAACATAATTTTTGAAGCCGATATCCAGATGACTGCCTCGACATTTATTGGTAGAATAAGCCAGATAAGTACTGTTATGTAAGCGATAAATTTCGAATTGTCAATCTTAAAAATTTGCAATAAAAGATCAACTACCTTATATACCAACCAACCATTACAAATATGTATTAGTAACGAAAAGAGGTGAAAATAATACGCATCGAATCCAAAGACTTTATATATCAACAGGTAATAAAGTGTATTTAAAGGAGAGTATTGAATACTGTTAAAGGATGTAAAGATTTCCTTTATTTTCGAAATGTTTATGGGGTCATCATTTACCAAAGTATTCTTAAGTAACATCCATTTATCATCTACAGTTGCAAAGCCCAAACTCGATGCATTGAAATACGCAACACTTATCAATAGTATTGCCATGCAGGATAAAACGATATACTTTACTACCAGATGATTTTCTTCAAATAAACCAAAGGATATTTTCATATCCTTTGATGGGGCGATAAATGACATAATTTATTTAATTTGAAATTTAATTGGTTGATGTATCCGAATCAGTGTCGGTGTCAGTGTCAGGTACAAAAAGATCATTACATTCTGCGGACCCTCCAAAAATTGAAATCTCATTACACTGTGCATTTGCGTTGTCAAAAAATTTGCAACTTCTAACCGTGCCTCCTGCTGAAACTTTGGCCCTCTTATAACTTATCCCGACCTTCTTATCACCGATATAAACGTTAACTGAAGCCCCTGTTAAACTACAATTGTAGCATTCTTGGTAACCCGCTGGACCATCAGGGGTCATATAAGAAGCATAAAAATGGGATGTTTGATGACAAGGTTCATCCTCACCTCCTCCCCCTCCTGGAGGGCCGGTCGGATCCGTAAATCCTGCAAAAGTTCTATTGTTTAAGACAAAACTTAAAATAAAGGCTAGCGCTATGCATGCCAGTAAAATTGTATTTTTTCTTTTCATAATTTATTTATATTGAATTATCGCCTTCGTTTATAAAGCACTAGCATATATGCCAAAAGATTATTAGTAATTCTAAACCTATTAAGCGGTTAACTAGTGGGAAGTTTATTTGATAGTTTCGGTACGCCTTTTAAGCTTCTTACGATCAAAAAGTATTGGTATCAGTACCGGTATCTGTATAATCATAATAATCATCACATCCTGCAACACTTCCTACCCAAAAGATATTGGTGCAGCTAGATCCCTGAATATTTGAATACTTACAACTTTGAACTAATCCAGCATTGTCCTTATAATTTCTTTTATGCAGTACTCCAATCTGCATACCAGATCCGGGATCGTATATCGGTATTTTTTCATATGTCTCGCAATCAAAGCAATGGCCTACAGTAGGCGGTCCATCCATCTGTGAAAAACTAGGATGATATTCGCCTTGCATTGTACAGTTGCTACCCTCTTCCCCCGGTGGCCCTGTTGGGTCTGTAAAACCAGCAAAAGTTTTATTATTTAGGGTAAAGCTTAATGTGAAAGCCAAACCTAAGCAGGCTAACAAGATGATTTTTCTTTTGTTCATATTGATTACTTAAATTTTACGGTGCAGTGGAATCAGTATCTGGCGAAAAAATATCCGCGCAAGAATTATTACTACCCAAAAAGGAAATCTCAGTACAGGATGAAGCAGGACTGTTGAAAAACTTACAGTTCGTTACAGTTTGGGGGGCCGGAATTAGACTTCTTTTGTAAAGTATACCTACTTTCTGTCCATCGATATAAACCTCTTCAATTTCGCCTGTAAGCACACAATTGGAACATTCCATAGACTGGGGGGGACCGTCAAGTGTGGAATAAGACAGATAAGTATGCTCTGTTGATTTACAATCCTCCCCGCTACCACCTGCAGGTGGTCCTGTTTCTTCGAATACACCAGCAAGGCTTTGTTTATTTAACACAAAGCTCAATAGAAAGGCTAAAATCAAAGCAGTACTAAAAATTATTTTGCGTTGTTGCATATGCTTATTTCTTTTAGGTTTTTACAGTCTATAGGATTAGAAATTTGCATCATCCTTAATTTTGAATTTCGTTAGGACAGGGTTTGAAAGATTTGTCGATGTTTCTATAAATTTTTGCAGCACTTTGTTTTTATTGATCTCTTTTAAGACCAAATCATTCTTTGCATACTCCATAATCTTATTAGCCGAAAGGCTTCCAAAAAAAGATTGACCGTCGGACCCAATTATCTTTTCTTCGTAAATGGGCATGAAACACGAAAGCTCATTACTGTAGACGTTTGCTAGGTCGATATATTTTTTTGATTTTGGATTGTAAACAAACGTGAAAGGAGTGTATTTCATTGCCTTTACTGAAAATAAAAGATACTTATTATCGGTATAAACATTATTTACATTCCAAATAACCTCGTTGTTACTTTTGTCAAAAATGTATTTCAACCGCTTGCCTTTAAATTTCTCGTCAGAAATAAAATTCAAAGGCAACTCATACGGATCAGGAAAATTCAGCGTGTACTTTGCATGTGTACCTGTAGTATCGATTTGGTAAATCGTATAATTGAAAGGATATGAGAAATAATACTGTTGACCACTTCCATAAAAATTATCTTCATTTCCCAATAGATCATTATATTTTGTGACATCAGTGTTGAAGGGAAAATCGGTCTTATATATGGTATCTAAACCTTTGGTATAAAATATATTTTTATACTTCACATCATCACTTAACTCAACCCCAATATCATCAGAACAGAATGTTCTAAAATAAATTGTCCTATCGCCTATTGGTAGCATGTTACGATAATAGAAGGTCCGATCCCGTTCTGACAACTTTTTGCCATCAAAACTGTACGATAGTAGCTTATTTCGACTGGCATCAGATATTAGAATGCTTTTCCGATCGCCACCAACTGCGACTGTACTTATACTTTTAAACGAACCATCATTTCCGTCTATCTTGGCAAGAAACTTTCCATCATTGAGAAAAACAACTACACAATTAAGGGTCTTATCAAAAATTACATAGTAATTATCAACGATCAATAACTTAGTAATTCTTGCAAATAAGCTACGGGCAGTTGTTTCTAATGGGATAAACTCTAAACTTTTAAATACCTCCTTTGGGGAGATTTCTTTTCCATCTTCATTAATTCTATCAATGGTAATCACCTGTCCTAAGTCCTCTGTTGTCCGGCCGCCGGTTTTACAACTTAGGTTTACAAAAATAACTGTGAAAATCAGCAGAGTAAATAATTTGATAGCTAAAGTAGTACGCATCGATCGTGGGTTGGATATAAAAATTTATAACTGGTGGAGTGCCCCTAGCAACTTAACTTGAGCCGAAAAGTTTAAACTAGGTTATTGTATACTTGAACAAAAATGGGAATTGAGTACAATGCCCTAATTCAGTTAAAGTAAAGCCTTAAATTAAAAATTGGTATTAACGGAATCCGAATGCTTGGAATTACATACTGATCTAATAATATGTATTAATCTGTAAGAATTACTGGATCTAAAAAAAGTATTGAACCGACAGTTTTTAGAGAGAGATGTTATTTTAGCGTGCATTTGATTTGGTTTAGATTGAGAGTGAAGTTATTGAAATTTTATATCGAAAATTTGTTTTTACACAGAAATTATCGCGCAAACGTTTGCTTAAAAAATCAAAGGTCTCAAGTGAAAAACAACAATAAAAGGCTATTTATAAGGGCTATATAAAAAAGAGTAAAAAACAAGTTAGATTTAGTAGGATTTATCATACACTTACAATTATGTATTATAATATATTCATACAACAACATAAAATCAAACGTTTGTCCTAATTTTTATAATACAAATTTTGTAGACATTAACCAACTGGTGTTTTCGTGGCAAAACAGTGGTGCATAATGGCTTCTGCCCATTCTCAACAAGTCAGCTTGCGCCAATCTTTAGATCATCTTTTCCCCAAGTATTTACTGATAATTTTTATATACGCTAGCCCCAAGCCATAGCCTAAAAATTCCAGACCTGATCTGCCGCCACCCATAATAAGTATTAGCAAATATGAATTCCTTCCTAGCGAATCTGCCCGAAACAAAACTTTCAATAACCGCATTGATTCTTTCTATATAACTCAAAGCCTTTTACACATCAGTCAACGCCTCTCTCGTCAAAAAAAAGGTTTTCCAGATCCTCCAGGTTATTTTTAATCTCTTTACACCTTGGTCTTATGAATTATCAACTTGACTACATCAATATCTTTTATAAAAGAATTAATGCGGATTTACAGCTACTAAAGAGAAACAGATTCGCCAGCATGTCACCAGCCACTACAGCACTGCTGAAGTTGAGAATATCTCAGAAAAAAGCTTTAAAAATGGCTATTACTCTCATTGTCAGCAGGACTTCAATAAAGTAATTGAAAAGCTTTCAAAAATGCTTGCCATATCTCAGGGAATGGCATAACCTTCATAAATATAAGCTACTTCAGCTTAGTTAATACCTTGCGTGCCTCTAGAACTGCATTAGGATTTTCATGAGAAATAATACCTTCTAAAACTCTTTTGGAACGTTTCTATTCACGAGGGATACACGCCAATCTGATACCAGACAAAAAAAGAGAAACACGTGAAAAATCCTACTAAGAACATTTGATTCGAAAAGCTATTGAACAATCTGAAAGGCAATCCCAGTCGTTTAGGAAACGATTACCATTCAAAAGTTACAAGCTCTTAAATCCGTAGACGCTTTGGTTAATGTTTTAATCAAACATTGTAAAGCGTCCCCCATCCCATCCTCGAACGATAAAATTTACTTAAAAGTAACTATTAGTTATACTTTAAAAAAGCCAAATAGGTGCCCTATTCGAATCTTAGATGATCGAGATATTTGATATCCCCCTTGTGCAGCTAACTGCATCTAACAACTACTTTTCCCTTGGCACGGCCACTCTCGATATATTCCATTGCATCATTAGTTTGTTCAAATGGAAATACTTTATCTACGACTGGCCTTATATCCCCTTCTTCAATCAGTTTAGAGATCTCTGTCAACTGTTTTCCTTCGGCTCTCATAAAAAGAAAAGAATAGTCAACACCTAATTTTTTTGCTTTTTTGCGTATACCTGAACTGAGCAAAGATAGGATTGTCCTAACAAACCAAGGAGCGCCAATTGCTTTAGCAAAATCTGGAGTTGGTGGTCCTGAGATTGAAATGGCTTTTCCACCAAACTTTAAAATCCTCAATGATTTTTCAAGTGTCTTTGCGTCTTGGCTGTTTAACACCACATCGTAATCTTTCAATATGGTTTCAAAATCTTCTTTTTTGTAATCGATCAGTACATCAGCCCCTAGGTTTTTAAGCATTTCAAAGCTTTTTTCGCTAGCAGTTGTTGCAACAGTTGCCCCCAAATGTTTTGCCAACTGTATGGCTATTGTTCCTACGCCCCCAGAGCCCGCCTGAATAAATACCTTCTGCCCTTTTTTTAGATTTGCCTTTTCCACCAAGGCCTGCCAAGCAGTCAAGGCAACCAGCGGAATTGATGCTGCTTCCTCCATCGAAAGGTTATTGGGTTTTAATGCTATACTTGCTTCATTTACGGCAATATATTCGGCCAAGGTTCCAATATGAAAATCCGGAACGCGAGAATAAACCTGATCGCCTACTTTAAACTGCTTCACATTCTTTCCAACCTGAATAATTATTCCCGCTACATCATGCCCCAAAATAAGTGGGAACTTATAGGGTAATATCATTTTAAATTCCCCGGATTTTATCTTGGCATCAAGTAAGTTTAAGCCGGCAGAATGAACTTGAACTAATACTTCATTTTGGTTTAATACTGGCAAAGGGACATCAGTAAGTTCAAGAACTCCTTTTTTGTCGTATTTTTTTATAGTGAAAGCTTTCATTTTAAGGCTTTAAGGTGGCATTTGTTTTTTTCGGATTAATCAATCCAAAGGTAAGTTTCGGGAAAAATCTATTCAAAATATAAACTAGTTTGGAAGCGCCAACTCTAATGGTGTAGCGATCTTGCTCTAATCCCTTTATCAATTCTTTAACCAATTGTGCTGGGCTTATTTTTTTGTCATCTCTGTCGGCAACCATTTCTGTATCCACCAAAGGTGGCAATAGTTCAAAAACCTTCACATTGGCATTCAAAATTGCGAGGTGTTCTCGTAAAGATCTGGTATAAAAAGCCAGGGCGCTTTTAGATGCGGAATAGGTAGCCTCCATTAGCGATGGAACCATACTCAGGATTGAGGTAGTATTGATAATCGCACTTTCTTCTTTTGATTTTAGCATCTCCATAAAAATGTTGTTGAGGCGAATAACACCAAGGTAATTAACCTCCATTTCATACGCCGCCCCTTTCAAATGCAGATCACTGGCAATGCCCAAATTTTCTGGTGGCACACCAACACCTGCATTGTTATAGAGAATATCAACGCCACCAAGTTGTCTTACTTGATCAAAAAGTGAATAAGCGTCTGCTTCATTTCCAGCATCACTTTGTATAGCAATTAATGCTGGATAAGTTTTTTTTACAGCGTCAAGTTTAGCTTGATTTCTTCCAGTAATAATCACTTTTGCACCGATCTGCATGAATTGTTTTGCGGCTTCAAGCCCTATCCCCGATCCACCACCAGTAATAAGAATAGTTTTCCCTTTTAAGTTCATGACTATCTGAAATTAATAAGCACCATTTTCCTTAATTGTAATGACCAATTCGTGCTGATGAATACTGTATTTTCTGTTGCTTTCATTGTATCTCCAATAAAATTACGTAAATTTGCTTGCATTTTGCAAGTGCAAATATATAAATAACTTTCATTTTGCAAGTAATTTTAGAGATTATTTTATGACGGATATTAAAAAGAGGTCTGAATGCCCTATCAGTAGCTCATTGGATATATGGGGCGATAAATGGTCCTTACTTATTGTTAGGGATTTGATGTTTGCCAAACAATGTACTTATGGTGATTTTTTAAAATCAGGCGAAAAAATAGCTACTAACATTCTGGCCTCCCGTTTGCAAATGCTGGAAACAAATGGGGTGATTACGAAACAGGATCATCCGGAGAGTAAGGCCAAAGTACTATATAAGCTAACCCAAAAAGGGGTTGATTTGCTTCCTTTAATGATCGAAATCAACCTATGGGCTGATAAATATTTTACCTTACCAAAAGAAAGTAAAGAAATGCTTAAAGAGGTTAGAAAAGATAAAGAGACGTTTTTGAGAGAAAAAGCGGCGGCATTGCTTTAACAAACAGAGTACCTCGCAAGTACAGAAAGTTAGCACAATGTTAGACTAGTGTTTGATGGCGGCGGTATGATTCCGCAAAAGATAAACCCTGTTTTCAAAACACTTTAATAAAAGATGAGCCAATCTATAAAGAAAAATTATTTTATTAAAGAAATGGATAAACGAAAATGATCAATAACACAATTAATTTTTATTTATAAAACGACAAACGGCTAAGATATCTTTTGAGTCACTCATAAATTTAGCCCATCAGTATTACTACCTAACAACTCCCTGGTGCTCACTGGTGCCAGTTCATGACCGAACATCGCTAAAACCTGGTTTACCTTTTCCAGCTGCAAATCACCCTTGCCCTGTTCGATCTTCCGCACCACAGTCAAAGCCACACCTGAACGGCTTGCAAACTGCTCTTGGGTTAACCCCGACCGCTTCCTTTTGTCCTTAACAAATTCCCTTAACTTCATCATATCGTTGCACTAATTTACATATAATATTATAACGATAACCAAAATTATATGTAAATACATATAAAAATGTTAGAATTAATATAATTATGCGTAATTACATATAATTACATCTGCTGCAATAAAACTATATGTAATTACATATGGTTCACCTTTGGGAGGGGATACAGCTTACTAAAATCAATCGCAACATCTGAAATCAATAAACTTGTAACGGAATTAGCTATATAATTTGAAAGCCAGTTCGGCTAGGTTCACCCTATCATAGCCTTTTGGTAAGTTTGCAGATAAATTCGATATGTCAGTGCAACTTGAAATATCCAGGATTCTTTAGCGCCAATTAAGAAAAGATTGTCTATCATGAAGCCTACGAGGTAATTCATTCTATAGAACATCTCCTCATTTTCATTCGCTATAATGTCTAGATTAAATGCAGGAGCTTATTTCTATCCAATAGACTAACCAACTCAAAATACCATCTTTCCGAATAATCTTCTTTTTGAGTTATCAGTTTCATATCAGTATCCAGAATCTGTGATATCGTCGAAAAGCCCATTAGTTTTGAGCGAAGCTTAAAGACCTCGGTTACCGCGAGGTCTCCTATTGGGGTTGATAGGAAATTATTTTCTTGCTCGGATCTATTTAATTCCATCATTTTGGATATTTAAGGCCGGGCTGAAAGAATCAGCTGGCAGTGGTTCAAATTACGTAAAATATTCAAAAGACACTAAAAAGTGGTAACTATTAAATGGTAATATTAGACATTACCATTGCTTTATTTTACCCTATGGCACAAGGTGAAAAAGAAAAGCGGAGCGTTGAACGAACAGTAGAGCTAAAACAGCTCGGGGATCGCATCAAATCTCTGCGGATCAAAGCGGGTTATAGCAACTATGAATACTTTGCTTACAAGCATGAAATTCCCCGTTCACAATACGGCCGCTACGAGCGTGGCGAAGATTTGCGCTATAGCAGCCTGGTAAAAATTGTGCGGGCCTTTGGCATTTCTATGGAAGAATTCTTTAGTGAAGGTTTCGATTAGAAAGTTCCAAAAAATTACCTTCCAGTAGTTGCCTGGGGTTACCCTCCCGGCCACTTGACAAGCCTTCGAAATACTTTTTCTTTACCCAAAAACAACTGTTATGGAAAAAGAAAAATTCTTTGAAACCCTTTCTAACTATCATCCCATTAGTGCTGGTCTTAAGGCCTATCTCGATTACATCCTTAAAGAGCAGCATTTCCCCGGTGGGCTAGTCCAATCAACAGCAAACTTCATTGAACAGCCACTATTTTTCATCCAGCATGGAAGCCTGAGGTTATTTGCCTTGGATGAGGAAGAACGAAAAGAGTACACATTGCGTTTTTTCTCTGAGGGAACATTCTTTTTTCCATCACATTATTTAAAGGCGCTGGACATACCTACTTTCTTACACGCGATTAGTGAAGTGACCATTTTAGGCTTTGATCAAAGGCACCTTTACAATCTCTATCACAACTTTAGGGAATTCAGTACCATCATTGAACTACTACACCGCTCAGAAATCGAGCGAATGCTCTACCATAGCTTTATGCTTCAAAATGCTAATGCCAGTCAGGCCTATTTTGATTTTATCCGTAAATATCCCACTATCGCAAAATCAAGTCAGTTACAGCATATCGCAAGTTATCTCGGAATTGATAGCCGGACTTTAAGCAGGATCAGGCGATAATGCTTAAAAGGTAACTTTTGTCCGCCCATCTTTCGCTCTGCAATCCCAGTTAGTAACATTTGGGTATCATCCAGCTATAAAAACCTGCTGAACTTTATTTCATTAACCTCAAAATCAGCTAATGGAATCCGAGAAAACACAATCCTTTACACATGATGCTCAAGTTCCCTCATTCCGGCGGCTGTTCCCCTTGAGATCAGCATTATTCCGGCGATGCCTATAAGCGAGCTAAAGGAGAAAGTTATATCCAAGGCTTTCTCGGCAGGTCTGCCTCAAAGACAATGCAACAATTTATTTCATTCAAAGAACGATAACATGAATATCTTCAATACAAAAAGTATCCTTGGCACGGCTGCCATGGTACTTATTTTAGGCGCTAGCGCCTTTACCATTTCAAACCAGTCAACTGCTGAAAAAAAACGCACTTCAGTTTACTGGAAGTATAACGCCAACAGTCAAAGCCTTGCTTTTGATGAAAACCAGTATAGTTTGGTTGGCTCTCCTTCAGCTACTGGCTGCGATGATGATCCGCATCCCCTTCCATGTGTTTTAGAAGTGGATGAATCTATCGACACCAGGCCAGAACTGGAAACCTACTTGGCTGGTTTCTCTACTACCCAGGATATCACCGATGCAGCATTAAGCCGCAAGGAAATCAATCCTTAAGCTAAGCCTTGAGAGCTGCCCACCTCCAGGGCAGCTCTTTTTTCACCTCCTATCTTGGATTCTGCTGCATCCCTGAAAGCCGAATAATATCTTCTGGTATCGCTAAAGCATACCGCGGATCATTAGGCATAAGCACATATTCTTTTCCATCCAGGGTGCGCTTTAGCGTAATGGCCCTTCCTTCGCTGTTTAGCCGCTTAATATCCATCCACCTGATTCCCCTAAATACCAGCTCACGTCTTCTCTCTGCGAGCACCTGTTCTAGCGCTGCCGGTGCATCGAGGCCACTTAAGGGCACATAGTTTGCTTTTTTGATCCGTTTAATACGAAGACTGTTCAGCAAGGTAAGCGATTCAGAAGCGTTCCCTTCTCTGGCTTTAGCTTCAGCCAGGTTCAAGAGTAACTCATCGGTTGCCACCCCGCAAAACAGCGAGGCTGACCCTTCGTAACTTCCTTTAAAGATGGTGGTGGCTGATGTCCCTGCTTTAAAGAAAATGCTACGCCTGAGATCCTCTGCCGGGTAAAGGGATAGCAGCCCATCAGAAATTCTGGCCCTGGCCTGTGTTAACTGCGCCGGCGTTGAAAAGTGGCTGGCATAGATTACTTCAGGGTTAAACTGCGCTAGGGGAAAATTGGCAGTGGTTGAAAGGGTGTTGTAGTCTATTAGGGTGCTATTGATAGCGAGTCCCTTTGATGCATATTCCCCTGCTAGTACATAACGCCCCATATATAAGTATAGCCTGGAGAGCAGTCCATAAGCAGCTACTTTTGATCCCCGCATGACATGCAGCGGCTTTTCAGGCAGCAATCTTGCCGCTTCAAGTAAATCGGTCTCAATCTGTACAAAAGTCTGCGCTAAACTTGATCTAACCGATGGGGGATTATAATCTGGATCTAACCTTAAAGGAAGCCCAAGGGTGCTTCCTGCAGTAACGGGATCATAGGCAAGGCACCAAATGGCTGCAGCCTGAAGGTAACATTTCGCACGGATAAATAACGCCTGCCCTTTGATATCGTCATAGCCTGCGCCTAAGGCATCCTTGCTACTAGCTTCCAGTGACTGAAGCACAGTATTGGCTAAAAATACCGGTTGAAAGGTATCGCGCCAAGGATTTGATACCGGGGCAAAGATATTATCTGCTTCCCAGAGATAAAGCCTTCGCTCCTGCTCTGTTCTTGCCGACCAGTCCGCAGTAGTCAAAAAATAATCATCACTGCTAGCCTCACCAGAACCTGCTTCCCTGAAATTTACGGTCGGGTAATAATCCATTAACGCCTGCATATCTTTCAGGCTTGTTACCAGAGAAAGGCTGCTGTCAGGCTTATCTTCCAACAACTTTTTACAGGACATCAGCCTTGGTATAGTGATGATGGCTAGTATAGCCACCACCACTATGGTTATATTTTTTCTCGTTTTCATCATTGCATGCTTTAAAATCCGGCCCTAAAGCCTATTGAAAAATTACGGTTATAATTAAGCAAAGAATTCCCAAGATATTCCGGGTCTTCATCTCCTGCCTTCCAGATCAGCCCTAGGTTACTTGAATTCGCAAACAGGGATGCCCGGGCTAATCCTGCCTTTTTTGCCAGCCTTGGCGGGAGGCTGTAATCCAGGTTAATAAAGTTTAGCCTGATATGGTCACCTCTTTTAACCAGCACTTCTGATCCCAGATAAAATGCATCCCTAGCAGTATTGCTGGGATAAATCTCTGAGGGCACATTGGTATAAAGCTCATCACCAGGCTTCTGCCATCTTAGCGCGAAATCCGAGTGCCCGGGAGAATAACCGTTGAGCGAAGAATAGCTGATAGAAGGGCTACGGTAATAATAACCTAGCTTAAAAGTGAGCTGCACGCTTAATGCAAAATTGCCATAAGAAAAGGTATTACCTAGTGAGCCAAAGAACACTGGTGTTGCAGGCCCAAAGTATTTTGGTCCGTCGTCACCTACAGCTTGCGTTATGGCTGTATAATCTTTGCTTGGGACTCCCTTTAGTATTCCCAGCGGATCTCCATTTACCGGATCCAGCCCTGTCCAGCTGTAACCATAAATCCCATAAAGGGGTTTTCCGACCACGCCCGATACCCTGGCGCCACTGATATCAATCAATGCGGGGCTAAGAAAATAAGCCTTTAGCCGGTCACTGTAATAAGAAAGGTTTAAATCACTTTCCCAGTTAAAAGCTCCTTTGATATTTGCTGAATGCAGTACCAGGTCTACCCCATTCCCTCGCATCCTGCCGGCATTGCGCACGACAGTCGTAGATACCCCTGTGGTATAGTCGATGGGGTAAGGGACAAAAAGGTCTGATGCATCTTTGCGGTAATATTCGATGCTACCCGAAAGCCTGGAAGAAAGTGCAGAAAAGTCCAGCCCAACATTTAGCATACTAACCTTTTCCCACTTTAACCCAGGATTATAGTACCTGTCAGGCTGTGCATAAGCGCTACCGACATAAGGAGATACTGATCCATAGCGGATGGTGGTCACTGCAGTCTGGCTGGGATCTGCATTGCCGCTCTTGCCATAAGTCACCCTTAGTTTGAGATATCCAGGAAGGTTTCCTTTATAAAAAGGCTCTGAAGATATCCTCCAGGCAAGCCCTGCTGAAGCAAGCGGTTTCCACTTGTCTTTTACAGCGGCACCAAAAAGGTTCGATCCGTCTGCCCTTGAGCTGAGCGAAAGGGTATAGCGGGATTTAAATGTTAGCGCAGCGCTAGTAAAGCCCGAAATATATCTGTTGATTTTCTCTGATGCTGAAACGCCTTGAGGGATGCGGGTTTCAAACCCAGTCACCAGATCAGGGAAAAAGGCGGTATAGTCTACGGCTACTGAACTTAAGTTCGATGAATCATAGCCGTATACCCTGCTTCCCAGAGCCGAAGACCTTAATGTTCTGATTTCAGCTCCAGCGATCGCAGAGAGCGAGAAGTACCCAAAACTGTTCTGGTAATCTAGCTGGCCTCTTGCCGCTGTTGATTCAAGCTCAGAGCCACTGCGGGATAGAATCCCACCGATTGGCACTTTTAGTACCGGAGCGCCTGAGGAAGGAAGCTGTGTAAAGGAATTAATCAGGGAACGGGCAGCATAACTCTCCACTGTGGAAAGGTGATTAGTCGTCTGACTTTGCCGCTCGTACTGGTAGCGAAGCTCAGTAGAAAGTCCTTTAAAAAGATTAACCTTCAGCGAGGCATTGGGCAAGATATCCTGAAGCAGGCCGGTACTAGTATCCTGAAGGTAATCCTGCAAAGGATAATACTTCCAGTCCAGCAGCCTTCCCCCTCCGACTTGAGAAAGGTAAGAACTGCTAATATCCCGGGTGATGGGAAGGTCATTTCCGTTATCATCCCTAAAGCGGGCATACGGATAGAGCACATTTCCACGGAAGAGAATATCGCCATAACCTGGGGCTCCTGACCCAGTTGAACTCTTGGTATAGCGCATACCAAAGGATAATTCTACACCTTTAGCAAGGATTGCTCGTGCTGAAAAGCCCAGGGCGGTACGCCGGAACTTTTCGGAAAGTACGCTAGTATTATTATCAAAACTTGCGGAGCTGCGCCAGGAGAACTTGCTTGATCCCCCATCAAGGCTTAAAGCGTACTGCTGGTTAATTCCCCTGCGGTAAAGGTATCGTTCAAATTCATCGCGTACATCAATTCCTTTTAATGCATTGATCTGCGCATTTTTTTCTGTCTCACTTAAATTACTGGCCAGGATTTCCACCACCGGACTGAGCGCAGGGTGTTCTGGAGAGGAAAGATCGGACGCGTAGGCACCCCTAGAATACTGGAGTATCTCCTGATTAATATAGTCAGGAGTGCTAATCATTTTCAGCTGATATAAGTCTGGCTGCTTTACCAGCGTTGCGGTCGCGGACAGATTAATGGAAAGCGGTGAATTCATTTTTCCTTTTTTGGTAGTGATGACAATCACTCCGTTTCCGGCCCGGGTTCCCCAGATGGATGCAGCTGCTGCATCTTTAAGCACTGTGATACTTTCCACGTCATTGGGATTGATGTTATTTAAGTCCCCTTCATAAGGAAAATTGTCCAATACTATAAGTGGACTTCTAGGCCCAGATATTGAGCTGAGCCCCCGTATAGTAAAATTACCCTGGCTATTGGTAGTCCTATCGATCACAAGTCCGCTGGTAACTGCTTCCAGCCGGGAGAGTACTGAGGTACTTACCTGGGTATTCAGCTGCTTTTCTGCTATCAATGTAAAAGATCCTGTGGCGCGTTCCCTGCTCAGGCGCTGATAGCCTGTTGAAACGGTTACTTCGTCTAGCTGCTGCTCAAGTGGTACTAGCCTAACCTGCATGGATAAGGAAGCTGGAAGTTTTAATAGCTGATAAGAAATGTGGCTAAAAATAAGCGTGTCCCCGGCAGCGCAGCTGATGGTAAAACTGCCATCAGCTGCTGTAAGGGAAACGTCAGGTGAAGCGCCTACAATCCTGACGCGTACAGCGGCAACACCATCACCATTAGGTCCAGACACTTTACCGGAAATTCGCTGCTGGGCGACACAAATGCTGGGGCTACCCATAAAAAAAATAGACAGGCAAGGCAGCAGGATATATATCAGGGACGATATTTGATATTTTAAATTCATAAATGCATCTTTTTAGTTTTTGCTGTTAATTCCTATTGCGGATGACAAACCACTGCACTTCCCGCTCCGCTTCCTTCAGCTCCAAACCCAAAGAGGATAACACTGCTTCCAAGGCAGATCTGCCAAGTGGCCCATAACTGCCGACTCCTGTTGTCTCACCAACTGTCTCATCAACCAGAGGCATGGAAACCCCGCCCTGCCCGTTTTGCGTACGCACAAAGGTTACCAGGTTCCCCTTAGCATTAGAGCGTGGAATAGGCAATTTGCCGTTAAAGGGCTTCGCGGCCTTAGCCTTGGTTATCACCAGGCACCTAGTTACCTTTTTTTCTAAAGCGCCACTATAACCCGAATACCGGTTCAGGTCATCGAGCATAATGGAATAGAGCTCGGCGGACCTTTCAGTAGGCATCCAGAGTTCATAGGTAGCGCAATATTTGCGGTAGGTTTCTTGCCCGAGAGATAAAGGGAGCTTTAAAGTAGCAGAATCGGGTGATTCTATTACGCAGCGGATGATATCGGGGTATAGCTGCTTTGCTGCGTAGCTATATAGGTTAAATAACGGTCTATTGGAATACCTGATTCCCCGAAGGTCTTTACCCGAATAATAAAGATGTGGCCCGGTTCCTGCTATATTTCCCCGGTAAAAGGAAGAACTGAAGGCTAGCAGATTAAGCGGTCTAAGGTCAGATGAAAAGATGGGCCGGGATAAGTCCTGGTAAACATTTGGCGCCGGGTTAAACCGCTTATCTCCAGAATAGGCAGCGCGTATATTCTCCGCTTTAAGCTCAAAAGTAGTGGTGGTGGTAATGAGCTTGCCCCCAGGCGATATCCAGACGAAATGCGGATTGCCCTGATGAGGGAAATAAGATGAAAGGTTATTTTTTCCAATTAGTGTTGTCAGCTTATCAGCCCAGGAAGCAGAAGTCTTGCGATTAAGCAGCGCAAGCGCCCCCGCTTCTTTTTCATCAGAGACAGGAATTAAAGCAAGGCTGTCTGGAAACTGTTGCTGCAGCGCATGTCCCTTAGGGAAAGAAGCAATACAGGTCGAGCACCAACTAGCCCAAAAATCCAGGATGATCAGCTTTCCCCGGTATTTGGAGAGCGAAACTTGCTCAAACTTACCAGAAGGAAGGCGCAATTTCAGCGGTTCATTCCACAGTGCGTCTGGGATAGCCTGACCAATGGTAATCTCTTTTGGGGGTACCTGCCCATAGGACGGACATTGAAAGAGTACAATAAACAGTAAGCTAAAGCATAAAACGGTATTTTTCAATCCTAAAGAGGATGAAAAGTTTGGGCATGGGAATTCCCTTACGGAAAATTCCGTTATTTTTTTGAAAGACATAAAACTCAAGGTTAGTTAGGCCATCGCTGATTGAATACAATAGCAATAGCCAAGTGGTTAGTTGATAGAGATAAATAAAAAGGGCAGGAACATCATTAAAGAACCTATTTCTACTAGCCATAGAGGCCATTCCTACCCTTTCACATCATCAGGTGGGATTTTTGGGCTTTAATGCATAAAGCCGATCAAATGAACTAAAGTTATTCTGGCTCATGTCTGCAAATTATTTAAATATATTGGTAAGAAAAAGCAGATAAAAACCAGCCCTTCCACATTTAAATACCTAGATGCGGGATACTGTATTGTTATTAGGAAAAAGATACCTACCTTGGGATTGCGAAAAACCATAGTAATGTGCCTTGCCTAATTAGCAATTAAGGGCTGGTACCAAGTTAAATTAACCCACAGGGACTTTGTGTGCTCTCTTCACACTAGCCTCTGCTCTTTTGGGCTATATTTTTACTTGGAAATTCTAGTCCACATTACGATGGAGAACAAATAACGTTCTTTAATAAGAGTTTAATGGAATAATTCAATACCACTTCCTTGAAGTGAACTAATTTGATGGCGCTTAATTTTTTCGTTTTCATAAACGGTTAATTTTATGTAAAACGATGCTGACTCAATAAAAGCAAAAGGAAACCAGATTGGTTAAAAACCAATAGGGCGAACTTCAATGCTTTTGAGTGAGGTACCGTCAAGAACCGCTCAAGCTAGGCTTGAGCATCGCAAAAGACTTACATGAAATTCGCCCTATTGAATAATATATCAAAGATATAAATATCCAATAGAAATGGCGAACTCACGATCGGCTCATGCGAAATTTTGACGGTTTTCACTCATGAGGACATCGTTAAAGCTAGGTAATCCCAACTCTATTTGTCGCTATAAATAACTGATAACAAATATAGTAAAGTTGATATTAAATATCAACAATTATTTTAAATATTTTATGATCAACAGGATTGGCGAAGTCTTAAAAGAAAAAGGAGCAGGCAATAAGGATTTAGTTAAGTTTCTGAAAATAGAAAAAGAAACAGTCTCCAGATGGGTAAATAATAAACATCAGCCGACTGTAACAACACTAAACAAAATAGCGGAGTTCTTGAGGGTTGATATCAGGGAGTTACTATATCCAAGTGATTGGAGTAATAGTAAAGTGGAAGAATTTAAGAAAAGTAAATAACACCAAAACGGTGAAAGAAATAGGGAGTTTGTTTGAGCGTTTGAGAAATATGTAGGAAAAAACAAACTCCCCCCTATTGTTTTAACTCTAGCCATCATTGAGGCTGTTACAATTTTTTGAGGGATATTGATTTCTGTAGAAGAAATTGCCATAAAATTGAAAACCAATGGACTCTTCCGACGAAACAATAATCTGGAAGAAATAACACGAAGTCAAATTAGAGATAGAATTAGAAATAAGTATTTAGGTCTGACGAACTGGATAAATAAGGTTTCCAATTCAAATTTAAAATTATCGGAAATTAAAGAAGAATACAACTTTCTGTATAGCGAGTACATTAAACATTTTAAACTTCATAAAATGAAATTCAATAATTCTAAATTAGCAGTGATAGTGAATTCAACTACTAATTTTTAGCGATATTGCATCTGGAAACTACGTTAGTTCTATAAAAGTTTTGTTTCAATTCAATATTAAAAATGCTAATCTACTACAGGAGGAAGCCAAACTGCCTGGCAAAGAAGTATCCTAGATATTTCACTTAAATGAAAAGTTTAAATAATAGCATACAGCTGACGAGGTGTCAACAAAATCATGAGGTGAAATTTTAAAACAATAGTATGTATACAATTTATATCAATTCAGAAGACAGAGGTTCAAGCTATTTTCAATTTGAAGAAGATTTCTTGAAAATTTGTAATGCTCATAGAGAGGAAGATAGAGCTTTAATGTTTGCATTTATTCTTTACGATTTTAAAAATCCACAAATTTCGAAAATTTTAAATGATCCGGACTATTGGCTGTCATTACATAGTATTTCTGGAGATTATTTAACTGTATTCAGTTTACATTATAACCCAGAAGATACTAAAAAGCGTATTCAAGAAATGATGCGCACCAAAATGAGAGGTGAAACTTCAAAAGGAATGTTTCAGATTGAAGCATTAGAAAACCCGTCAAAAGATACGAATAAGTTAATACGAAAATATTTTGGGGAGAATATTAAAATTGAGTATCCTTCAGTTTTATTTTTTCAGGTTGACAATGAAAAAGTAATCGATTATAGATTTATAAAATTAGATGAGAATAGGCTTGAGGATTCATTTTCAGAATTAAAGAACTATATTAAAGTTGCTGTTGAATCTCTAAACGCTGTAATGAGGGAAAATAAAAATAATTATCCAGAATTATTCAATCTTGTTGACAAAAGCATAGTAGGAAAAAGACAAAAAATTCAAATACAAAAAGGAATAAAGAAGGTTACAAGAATTACCGAATTGACTTCCACCATTGTAGGTTTAGGAACGTAAGGTATGGGCTGCTCAATTGAATAGTTAAAGTTATAACATCATAAATTATAATTTAAATATGATTATACTAACACCTTTTTGGGACGTAAACTGGGCAGAGTCTATTGCCGCTTTAGCATCGCTATTTGGCACGTTTTTTTTGATAAAAACTTTTAAAGAGCAACAGAGAATAACAAAAATCCAACAAAAGGAATTTCAAATGAAGTTTCTGCCTATTTTTAAACAATCAACAGTTAGTGAAAGTAGATTGGGGAATATTAAGAGGTGCTCTTTTTATTTAGAGGTTGAAGACAATCCAGCATATAGTTTAACATGAACAATCCAACATTCTCCTACCATTTCTTTTATTGATGCAGATGTTACAGTAAATCATACTCTTCAAATTGGTTTTCGCCATTTTTTTGTTTTTGAGTTTAATTATGAAGATTTTTTAATTCGTGCAGTCGAAAATTCTGAAGAGTGGAACAACAAATCACAAATTCAAATTATCTACACCGATGTAATTGGCAACAAATATTCTCAGATTTTCTATGTCTCTGAATCCTTAGGAATTGAAGTTGGTCATATTAAATTAATTGAAGCTAATGAGATGTAACATACTAATGCCTATGCAAGAATAAATTAAATCAGAATGGTAAAAACTTGAGGAAAGAAAAAAGTGGTAGGTTGCATGGATAATCCTTCTACATTTATAGATAAATGTTAACAACAAAATTAATGCTCAATGATTTTCAAACCATCAGACTTACTTTGGGTCAAAAATGTAAAAAGAGATAACGGTACCGACTGGGCCTATTATGAAGATTCTACTGACCAAAGATTTAAGCTAAACTTTTCAAGAACACAGATAAAACAGGCTAATTTAGTTAAGCCTGGAGAACTCATATTGTTGTTTCAAAAAGTAGACAAGGTTCCTGGTGTAATACCAAGAACATTTTTAACACACATAGTAACACCAATAGATTATTCAGAGGCCGTAGTAAACAATTCGTTACCACATGACTTCAAATGGGAAAGAGAGGTTGCAGTAATAGCAAAAGCATCTTTGGATAAAAAAATATTTACTCATGCGAACAACTTAAGTTTTTTTAAACCTAATTGGGGGAAGGTTTGTTCAATTTCTCTGTTAAGCGAAACTAAATCAATTAGAGATATACAAGATGAAGTATGGCGCCTTTTCAGCGGACAATTTAACGATAGTGTCTTAACTGCAATAAACATAGGAGAAGGATACAAATCGAATTTAGAATATGAGAATAGTTTTTTAGAGGGCAAAGAAAGAGAAGCCTTTAGAAAACATGTTTGGAAAGAACGATCCCCTGCTGTAATTAATATCTGCAAAACAAGAGCTTTGGAAAGAGACAAATTACATTGTGAATGTTGTGATTTTGATTTTCATAAATTTTATGGCACCATAGGTTTTAATTTTATTGAATGCCACCATAAATTACCAATATCTAGTGGAGGTGAAAGAAATACGCGGCCTGAAGATTTAGCGCTGGTCTGTTCCAACTGCCATAGAATGCTCCATAGAAAAAAAGACGATGGAAAATATCATACAATAGAATCGCTAAAGCAGTTAATTGGGGAAGATAAAATTTCATCAAGTTAGATACCTGATGAAGAAAACGCAACTAAAAAAAGTAAAGGCATATGTAAGGCAAAATCTGGATCTCGCATGACCATTTAATCGCTGCGAAGAATTGGTTCATCTTACAATAAGAACCAGATAATTGGCCAATTAGCGCATGTAATAATGGAAATACTAATCAGCGGATATTTGCTGGAATGTTTGCTATCTTGCATAACTTAAGTTCATTATTGCAAGTCTAATACGGTCCTACGCTTTTATAAATGGAAATGTTGCGGAAGTGCATTGCAGCTAGCAATCAATTAGTATACAACTTATATTTTAGTGATAAATAATATTACGAGTTTATGAAATTTACTTACAACCCTCGTGTCATACGGCATTTAGGAACAGAACTAATTACTAACGACGAAGTAGCGGTTACTGAGCTGGTTAAAAATTCATTCGATGCAGGGGCAAAAAATGTAAGAATCCACTTAATGACACAGGCATCGATATTAAAAACAAACCAGTTATTAATACCTGTATCTAATATTGTATTACAAATTCCGCAGATAGCTAATGCTGAACGCCTGATGATACTTGAAGATAACGGTTCTGGTATGACTAAAAACATCTTGCGTGATGCATTCTTTGAGGTGGCCTCTGATTTCAAAAAAGAATTAAAAAAAGATCGTTCTGAAAATGAAAGTATCATTTTAGGTGATAAGGGCATTGGTAGGTTGTCCGCACAAAGACTGAGCGGAATACTCATTGTAGAAACTACTTCCCTAAAAGACGGATCTGTTGCAGTTGTAATTATTGATTGGGAAGAGTTCATTAATAACAGTAATGCTGACTCGCCAGAAATCTATGTCGACAAGAAAGATGAACTATCCTATACCCGTCTCTGGTTTATAGGCACAGAAAAACATCCTTTGAGGTTTGAAAATTTTGTCGAAAGGAAAATAGCTTTCCAAATGGATATATTCGAAAATATTACGGGGAAGGGTGAAGAATATATTGAGGTAAGAGAAGAACTTCAAACAGCACTAAGCTTCCTTTTCTCACCGTTTGACGAGCAAAAGAATGTGTTAGATATTGAGATTTTTTTAGATAATCAAAAGGCTGTGCTGAATTTTAGTTATCAGACAATCAGGCTTGCAGAAACAATTCATTCATTTTATACAACCCCCGTGCTTGACGAAGATAAAAATGTTAAAGACATTTTAATCAAATTAAATATGGTAGTTAGACCTTGGTTCATAGAACGCATTCATATGCGTGAATTAGGTAAAGTGCTTTATCAAGATTATCGTTTAGGCCAAACCGGCTATGCAGAACTAGTTGAAAAATACCAGGATAAATTTACTACATCACTTACTGAAGAAATCTTATTGAGTGAACTTATTCAGCGTTGGCAGTTGGATGAGAACTTTAATTTGTTTTTTAGAAAGCTTACCCCGGTTGAAGGAAAAATATATTCATTTAAGAGAGAGGGACAGTTGATGCGGATGGCAGTCAATTCAGCGGTTGCCAATGGTTACTTGGAGAAGAAAAGCAACGTCACTTCCAATATTAAATCTTTTTTGGAAGCTAACAACGGAGTTAAACTGTACCGTAACAAATTCCGGGTAGGAACGATTGGAAGCAAAGGCAACGACTGGTTGAATCTTCAACAAAAAGTGACGAGCGGTCAGCAGTTCTATCGGTTTGAACCAGGTAATATTGTCGGTTATATAAATGTAAATGACCCCTTTCAACGCTATATTTACGAAACGAGTTCAAGAGAACATTTGACGAATAACCTCTTCGTAGAAGCATTGCAATCAATTATAGATTATATCCTCGAAGCATTTGCTCCGCGTTTTAACAAACGTGCGACCGATATCACCAAAGATATTTTGGATCAGGAAAATTTGATCCCTCAAAACGATACAGATGACATTAAATCAGAGGTCAAAAAATCTGAGGATCTGCTTAAAGCTGCCAATGAAAACATCAAGACAATCAAGAACGCGTTCAAAGTGATTAATGAGAATATCGCTCTAGAAACAAATGATGAGATAGAGGCAATAAAAAATGTACTAAAAGGGCTTCAGCTGGTAAGTAATAACTTCGAACAAAATATCGGCGATGCACAGCAATCTTTTCAAAGTGCCAATAAATTATTGCAGATCGCCGAAGCGGAACAGAGGCGGATCGAAGTTGAAGCTTATAATAATTATAAGTTGATGGCAAATGGACTTGTTACGGAGGTAATTACGCACGAACTTCATTCCTTACTATCTAACAATTCTTCAAACAATGCAATGCAG
This sequence comes from Sphingobacteriaceae bacterium, assembly GCA_965284455.1. Taxonomy (GTDB): domain Bacteria; phylum Bacteroidota; class Bacteroidia; order Sphingobacteriales; family Sphingobacteriaceae; genus Pedobacter. The sequence continues at coordinate 5,982,352 of OZ260086.1, read as the reverse complement.
CAACATTTTAGTGCCCTGAAAGATTATCTTTTTGAAGTTAAAAATTATAAACTTAGTAAGACGCATTTGGAACCCGTCAAAGAAAGGTTTGATGCCATGTTTTCAAAAATGAGCGACTTAGACCGTTTCTACGCATTTTTAGAAAAGACATTTCTGTATAAAGGGAACAGCCATGATTTTGAAAAAGTTAGTGTTCAGGAATATCTGGACGAATTAAGGGTACGTTTTGATTTCCGCCTGAAAAAGAATAAAATTAAACTCATATATGATAAAGTTGACCAAGTTTGGGTAGTGCCTAAAGGCTCATTAACTCATGTGTTCTATAACCTTATTGATAATTCCATCACTTGGATTCAAGAACGCCACCGACGGGCAAAATATGACCGGACATTTGAAAGCACCGAAGATGATTACATCATCATTGAAGGCAAAGACTCGAATACAATACACCTCTATGACAGTGGGACCGGTGTTTTAGATCGCTATCAGCATACTCTCTTTAATTCGCTGGAATCCGGTAAAGAGAATGGCCGCGGAATGGGATTATACATCGTTAAAAACTTTTTAAAATCCTTTGGAGCTGACATTGAACTGCTTGACGATAAAAACAAGTATAATAACCGATACATTTTTGAGATAAGAGTAAAAAGTAACGATTAACGACTCATAATAACATGGCCACCTTAACCGAAATCACAACAAGTTTAAAAGCAAAATATGTCGTTATAATAGAAAATGACATGCATTACCAACAAGATCCGTTAGTTGTCTTAGGAACGTTCGTGCAACTTTCCGATTTTAGAAAAAACAGGATATTATCAACTGTTTTGGCTGATGGTAATGAGGCATTATACGATGAATTAAATGAGTTTGATAGTGGATTTCGAACGTTAGATCATAATGAAGAGTTACAAGAATCGCTTTTGCCAAAAGAGCTTAGCGAATATTTAAATAACACCCAAGGGCAACATCTACTTAAAAAGGAGTTAGTTGAATTATTAACTTCAGCGTCTGCTACGGATGAGTTCGCTGAATTGGCCCTTAGAAATGGTATTTTAAAAATAACAGACCCACGCTACAACATTTTACTTGACGCCCTTAAAACAGTTCCCGGGATTGAAATTACCTATTATCGGTCAAGACCGACCCAGGCTGAGTTGAATGCCTTTGCAGTTGATGTATTAGAAGGTATCGGTTTCACAGGCAGTAACTTTTATATTTCTATAGTAGACAAAATGCTCGGCCAGGGCAATGACGAATCAGGGAAGCAGTTTTTAGCTGAAGATTTGCCATCACTTAACAAAAGTAACGGCTTGCGGGCATTGGCTTTCCTCTTCACAAGTACCGCAAATGTTGCAATGCCTGAGAGTTTTGAACAATATTCTTTAAGGGAAATACAGAAAGGCGACGATAACATTATTAGTGTAATTGAGCATTGTCTTACAGATAGCGCTTATGCTATTGTGTTTAAATCGTTCCGTGACGGATATTTAGAAAGTACTGAGAAGGCCTTTAAGTCTGCTTTACGCAATCAGGAAAATATAAAAAACATTGCTGAAAAATCAGTAACAGAAGGTATTTCTATATTCGATACTGTCAGATTGTGGCTAGATCAGCTGGTTCAGTACCACCTTGAACACTTTAATATTTCCCAGCTCGACTACCATCTTGGACTAACACGTTTTTTTGATAATAGTTTAGGTAATCATACAACCTTAAAGGAATACGGCCCAGAATTGGAAAAACTAAATTCTTATGAGCTTTTTGATGATAATGTAAACCATAAAGCTTTACCACTCTTTCCAGGCGATATTTTCTACATTAAAGGGGCTTATTACATCCTGATTGGTCAGGTATGCGACATCCTGGTAAGAGACTCAGGGAAAAGGGGCGCAAAAATAGCCGAGTTACTTAAAATAAATACTAAACCTTTCAAAAATGATGATGATGAAAAGTTTAAAGTAATTGTGGGCAAAGCTAAGGAGATTCAAATACTCCATTTCAATAATCAGAAAACTAATAGCTTTGAGGTTGCTGTTATCGAGATCACCTCAAAAAACACTTATTACGCAGATTTTGAAGTACTTGACCTATGTGCTTTTAACAAAGGAGGAAAGGCAGAAATATCATTTGCATCAGATGAAAACACATTTGTTCCATTACTAACCAGTGAAAAACAGGGTTTTTACAGTAATCTTAAGGATGACTTTAGAGACTTATATGAAAGATACCAGGATAATATTGAGGACCCATACAAAATTATATCCAAACGCAGCGGAATGATCATTCGAGAAAAACTGACTTTTGCCACTGAAAGGGTTTCCAGACTAAAGGGCCGTTTCTACGATTCTTTATACCAGCAAGTAAATAATTATAAAGCTCGGATTGACCTCAATCTTATCGATACAGCAAAGAGTACACCAATTGAAACCTTACTTGACATCAAATTTAAGTACACTGGCATAACACAAATAGGCATACCAGTACAACTTTATAAGATAAAAGGCGAACCGCCATATATAATTATTAACGAGATTTATGAAAGCTTAGACGAAAGTTTCAAGAAGCCGCTTGAAGCGGGAGGAATTATTCGGGTGAATGATAAAAATGCCGCTTATCTACTTACGAGGCTAGAAGGGAACGGAAACCTTGAACTTGAAATTCCTTTAAAATATACGGACAAAAGCAGGAAATCAAAAGTTGCGGAAGCGGATTTTATCCGGTACGCGAGGGTGTTTAATGACGATTTAAAAGATAGAAATTTTGTATACTCAGATAACGCCGATGTCGGCGAACTGGGCGAAGCGGGAGAGATAAAACTAGATGACATTTTCCGCGGCATACGGTTATCGAATAACAGCAAAGAACTCTTGATTTTCAATGGCGAAATAGTCATTAAAAGCCAAGATCAGGAAGACAAGCAACCAGCCGGAGAATAACCATACTAATTATTTGTGCATCCTTAAATCTTTTTTGTTAATTTGCCGATTGTATTATGGATAATAAAATTGGAATTTTTTCATTCTTCGCTGGCGCTGGTTTTTTGGATTTAGGATTTGAAAAAACAGGCCATTTTGAAACGCTGTTTGTAAACGAATATCATAAAGCTTTTATGGAAGTCTATAAAGGCGCTCGGTCAGGTTTAGGTATAGCGGCACCTTTATTTGGCCATGATACAACAGATATTACAAGTTACCTAGAGCCTGCTAGAATCAAAGATTTTAAGCAGAAACTTGCAACTGCAAAAAGTAAATACGGTATCACGGGGTTTATTGGTGGTCCGCCTTGCCCTGATTTCTCTGTTGGTGGAAAAAACAAAGGACAGCATGGAGAAAACGGAAAATTATCTGGCACATACATTGAACTTATCTGTATGGTGAAACCGGAGTTTTTTCTTTTCGAAAATGTCAAAGGACTATACCGTACAAAAAAACACAGGGAGTTTTTTGATTCATTAAAAGATAAATTGAAATCAGCCGGGTACTATCTAACTGAAAAGCTCATCAATGCTATTGAATTCGGCGCTCCACAAGACAGGCAAAGAATTATTTTAATAGGCTTTCATAAAGATTTTCTTCCGACTAAAATAAAAAAACAAAATCTGGAAAAAACTTTGAAGGAATTTGACTGGGAAAAAAACACACTTCATAATCCAAAAAAAGTTTTTGCCCATAACTGGCCTGCAACAGATCCGTTCGGTGAAGATCGAGAAAATGCTATGCCTGATCATATCCCGCATGAGTTGACCGTCCAACATTGGTTTAACAAAAATGATGTTGTAAATCACCCTAACGCCAGTCACTACTTCCAACCAAGAAATGGTCTTGTTAAGTTTCAAAGCATTCTTGAAGGTGATGACATTAAAAAGTCTTATAAACGACTTCACCGTTGGCGGTATTCACCGACGGCAGCGTACGGAAATAACGAAGTTCATTTACACCCTTATAAAGCCAGAAGAATATCTGCGGCAGAAGCACTTGCAATTCAATCGCTTCCGGCAGACTTTATTATTCCCTCAAATATTTCGCTTACTGATATGTTCAAAACGATCGGTAATGGTGTGCCTTTTTTGGCGGCAAAGGGTCTTGCTCTAAATATCTATGATTTTATTAATGGTATAAAAACAAGAAAGGAGACTAAAGCATATGCAGAAGCTGACTGCGGGTAACTTAGCATCTTTTATTGACCAGCTTGATAAAAATGTCACCTACAATTACATTCATCCTAAAAATAAGGGGCTAATAAAGATCATTTCAGTAAACCGTCCAGAAGGGCCTATAAAGATCAGAAGGTGGCAACCTGAAAAAGGTGAAACTTTTTCAGGCGCCGTTGACGAGTCAATTTCCAGCGAATTACTTTGGCGTGTTGCTAACGCATTTCTTCCGGGTTTTCCTATTAATATTGATAGACTGCTCGGCGCGAGTTACAATACTCGCTCTGTCTTAGAAGCTTTACTTGCACACAGTCCTCAGTTTTATTATTGCTATCCTGGTAGAATTGAAAACCTCGGCGGAAATTCAACTATCAAAACAGGTCACAAGCATTTGATATGGATGCCGGATGCACCACACACTAAAGGGCAGATAGTCCGTTCACATTCCGAAGTCATCGTTTCAGAAGTACCTAAAACGGATGCGTTTTATGAATCGCTTGCGGCTCCATCTGATACCAGACCTGAAATTGATATCGAAATCAAGCGGCGTCATGCGCAAATCCAAGTTGCATTGTATTACATTGGTAAACAACTAAACTTCAGGACCTGGATTGCACAAAATGACCGGGGCATAATTTATAATAATAAACGTATTGGCGATTTCGATGGTGTGATACCGCGTTTGCAGGATGAAAGATTATTAACTGCTTATCAGGAAGCTGCTCAGGCTGCGCTTTTGATCGACTGTATTTGGTTTAAAAATGGTTCATTGATGCCCGCGGTTATTGAGGTTGAGCATTCTACAGGTGTAACCAGTGGATTAACAAGGATGAAAAACTTCAAAGATAAATTCATTCCCCTTCAAAATGTCCGATATGTAATTGTTGCTGCTGATGAAGATAGAGATCTGGTATTCAGGGAAGGCAATAAATTCCAATTCAAAGATCTTGATACCCGCTTCTTTCCCTATTCAGCTGTTGAAGAACTTTATTCACTTTGCCAGCGCAGAAAAATCCAAGGTGTTACAGAAGCCTTTTTAGATTGCTATATGGAACGGGTATTAGAAGACTGATCATTACCTAGGAAGATATCTTTGAATTAGTGCTTAAAACTAGAAAACAGGTTTGTTTCTCAAAAGATAAATTGCCAACTAGACTGCCGCGCCAGACGTAATGCTTCCTAAATCCTCCCTTTTAATATTCTCCAAATATGCTGTATTCGCCTAAAATGATCACTCACTCTTAGAATTATCATATGTTTAAAAGAAAATTTTGCCATCGGCGGGGATGTGGTTATCACAACAAAATCGGTTCTAATACAAAATTACATTTGGAAAATAATATTGCCAATTTTAATATTGCATCCAATTTAAGATAATTCAGGAATAGGCTTATCTTTTGCAGACTCGATATAAAGGAAAATCTGATTTAAACATCTCTTAAGATCAGTCTTGATATCGTGATCCCAAAAACGCATCACTGTATATCCAGCTTCCTCTAACGATTTTTGGTTTATCCGATCGCGTTGCATATTTCTTTCAATTTTTGGAATCCAGAATTTGGCATTGCTTTTTATTGTAAGTTTCTTTTTCTGCCATTGGAAACCATGCCAGAAACTACCATCTACAAATATGGCTAAACGAAATTTATTGATTACTAAATCAGGTTTTCCGGGCATGTTTTTAACGTGTATTCGAAAGCGGATGCCATTAGCCCATAATGCTTTTCTAAGAAGCACCTCAGCTTTGGTGTTTTTCCCCTTGATATTAGCCATTCGTTTACTACGATCGGCAGTGGTGTAAAACCCACCTGCTTGCTCAAAGCGGGGAACTTTGATTATGTTATCATCTTGAAATTTTTCTTTCAAAGCCATAAGAGATAAACAAAATTTATAAGAATTTGGTTCGAAATAATTAATAGCTTACCGAGACGGTAGATTTATTGTAGCTACCAATTACATAATCTTAAAAAGCTGCTTTATTCTCTTAGTTAGTTCAAATAATTAGCTTTGCTTAATCTTAAATAAACAAACTCGTAATATGTTTAAACTGTTAGCGCTAAAACTAAATAAAGATTCCTTATTTCAAAAAAAACTTGTCATTGATACGTTATATAAGTTTTCAAACGATACTGTCTTTTTGGATGAGTATGGGAATGAATTACAAGAAGTAAAGGATTATCGGTCTATCAAGAAAATCAACACTACTCAAAATTATCCCACAACTTTATATAACATCGAAAGGGATAGTAGCGATATCCATGTGCATGTAGGAGCACTTCTGGGCCGTAATGGATCTGGTAAAAGCAGTATTTTAGAAATGCTCTATTTGTTAGTTTTTTGTGTTTCAGAAAATAAAGGCTTAACGCACCTTCGTAAAAGACTTCAAACTAAAATTATCGAATTTCCCGAGATTATTCAATGGAAGGCATTGCTTGAAAGTGTGGATAATACACTTGACTCTACTGAAATTGAATTATATTATCAAGTAGGGGCTGAACAAATTTTGATCCGGAAAACCAAAAGTCAGGTTAATCAATTCTCACTCGAAAATGGAATATGGAAACGCCCTGGATTTAATTTCGAAAAATTGTTTTACACTATTTGCGTGAATTATTCTCAATATGGGTTAAATGCATCTGGTAATTACTATTGGCTACAACCATTATTTCATAAAAACGATGGCTATCGAACGCCGATTGTGCTTAATCCTTTCAGGGAGAAAGGCAACATTAACATTAATATCGAATTACATTTAGCACAAACGCGTATACTCACGAACTTGAGCCATGAACAGTTCACAACTAAAGACTTAACCAACAATAAGTCAATCAGCAGTATTAGTGTTATTATTCGGCCATCGAGGCTTGGGTATGTAGAGGATATTGATATTATTGATTATTATCTTAAATCAAAAGACGAAACAAAAATAGATTTGGCGGATTTGTTTACGGAGATTTTAAGGTTTTTTAATATACGATCCGTAAATGATTTGCGAGTAAAAACAACCAAAGATAATTTAGGAACTTGGTTTAATTTGGCAAAACCATTTGATAGGTTTAAAATAAAAAATGTACAAGATAATTTTACTCCGAATGAAATGGATTTTCAACTTGGACTATATATTGTGACTAAATTAATTAAAATAGTTAATACTTATAGTGAATTTCAGAAATATGCAGAAGCATATGTAGATAAAGATGGCAAGTTTCAATTCTACTTGATTAGAAACATTCAGGAGTTCGTTAAACAGATTTTAACCGATCAAAGCCATGTCACCCTAAAACTTCGGCAAGCTGTAAACTCATTTATTCACCAGCAATTCCATAATAAAAAATGGACTACCTCACAGGATGAAGAGTTCCCGGAATTTGCTGTTTATAGCATGTCTTTAAAATTTATCGAGTTTGAGAAAGTAGTTCAAAATGCGTTTAGTGAATCGCTTTTAAAAAATAAAACGTTAGCACAGTTTGTACCGATCGCATATTTCCGGCCTTCAATAAATATATCTGACGGTTTAAAAGAGTTTCCTTTCTCTCAGCTAAGCTCAGGAGAGCAACAACTTATTCATTCTATACATTCAGTCCTTTACCACTTGCTCAATCTTGACTCAAGAGAGGGGGCGAAATATGATTATAAGTATATCAATTTAGTCCTCGATGAAATTGAACTTTATTATCACCCTAGTTATCAGCGTGATTTTTTGAAATTTTTGTTAGAAAACATCCGAAGATGCCACTTGAAATATATCAAAGCAATAAACATACTTTTTTCAACACACTCTCCCTTTATTCTATCCGATATCCCGAACACAAATGTGCTAAAATTAGATGAAGGAAAACCTTTAACAGGAACTACCACTTCAACTTTTGGCGCAAATATACACGAGATGTTGGCAGATTCTTTTTTTCTAGACGAAAGTTTAATTGGAGCTTATGCAGAAAAAATTATTTCTAAATGCATTGATACACTAGAGCATATTCGGATATTTAAGGAAATTGAAGATCTCATTAGAAAAAAAACAAAAACGCTCGCAGAGAAAAAAATAATTGCTGACCACAAGGCAAGGATTAAAGCATCGGAAATTGTAACAATCGATTTTAGTCACGAAATAGAAGAGGAAAAAAAAAGCAAGAAATTATATCAAATTATCAATATGATTGGTGAGCCGATTTTACGTTTTAAATTAATGGAAATGTATGAGGAAGTTATCTTAGATGGCAGTGATGATCACAAAAAGTTAATAAAAGATTATATCAACCAATTAATGAGCGAACATAACTTAAAACCAAATGAATTATAACTATGCTTTATCTAGACCCAGCTAGTCCGACGATATCTTCTGCAAAGGCAATACACCATCAATACATGAGGTGTTATGTTAACAAAAAAATAGGGGAGCCCGCTTGCTCAAATGCTGACTGTATAATATGCACAAGCGGTATCCGTCCAGTGAGTCGTCTCAAAGTGTCGATCAAAACATTTCTACTTCGAGATAACAACATTGACAAAATTTTAATCGGCGATCCATCAACGTTACAAAAGACAAACATTTTTTTTTGGAACGAAATGCTGCCCACAATGAATTTAAGTAAAATATATCCTTATCTAATAGATTTTTCAGCAGAGAACTTGAAAAAGAAAAGCGTTAATTTCCAATCAGAATATAAAATTATAAACCCCTTTGTAAAACAGTTGAACAGTATTTTTAACTACAAATGGTTTAATAGCAATACCAATTTAATCTACAGCTCCTACAAACTTTGCCAAAAGTTAGACAGATACACTTGTACTTATTGCAACCGTAGTTACACATCGACCGTAGTCACAGAAGCGAAAAAAAGAGTTACAAGGCCTACCCTCGACCATTGGTTTCCCGAATCTAAATTTCCCTTATTAGCTGTTTCATTTTATAATTTGATACCATCATGTAGCTCTTGTAATAGTTCTGTGAAAGGAGCTAGTATCCAATTGTTAAATAAATATATTCATCCTTACGTAGACCAGACGCAAAGTGAAGATTTTGAATTTGATTATGGTTATACGTCTCTTCGCGGCTTCAGAATTTTTGTCAACGATACATCAAATGGAAAAAGGCAAGGGTTCAAAGCCAAAAATACAATAGAAGCAATGTATATAGACGAGGTATATAATAGTAATATTTCAGAGTTACGAGATATGATAACTATTCAAAGAAATTATTCTTTAGGGTATATTGATAAAATGCAAAAAATGTTAAGGTCAAAAATGAGGAAAGAAGAAGTTTATCGTTTACTATTTGGAGTAATTTACGACCAAAATAACTTTCATAAACGACCTTTAAGTAAATTTAAAAAGGATATCTTAAAGAAATTAGGAATGCTAGCGGAGATGTAAAATACAAGTATAGATAAGGCTGTTTACATCCATTTATTAATAAGTTCATTGAAACAGTATAAAGCTAATGCTCCCGCAAGGTATGAGGTGTTTACTTCAGTTTTTTGTATGCATTTAGTTAAGAAAATTTGATCCTCTCTATCAGATTATTACCTTGCAGCTAAATGATCCCTATTCACGAATACTTACCTGTAAACCTTTTAGCTGCCAGCTTTAATAACACAGCTGCTGCTTATAAATTTTATTGGTTTCTGTCTATTTTAGATGAGGTAGAAAATGGTCATTATCACATTCCTAAACAAAAAATATTTGTTGGGATGGTTGCAAATAGTTGGTACACCATCAATTATTTCCACATTAGTTTCGGTAAACAGGATCAGTTGCATGATAAAGTGAAAGAAATTGCAGCAGTTGAAGGGATCAATATTGATGAAGATCGAAACAAGATTAAACAGCACTTGAGCAATAGTAACCTATTGGCTACACAAAAGTTATTATGGCATTTTGATAAGCAGGTTCCGCACCGTTTTTTAAGCCCCTGGTTTCCATCCACTGCAGAAAACCGAAGTTCAGTTTATCAGGCATCACAATTTTTTGAAAACAATTGTCTTTATGCGGTTGATCAAACGCATATTACCATTAATCCAGTCTGGATAGATTACCTCAGTAGGAATTCAGGAATTTTAAAAAGCTTTTGTTACTGGAAACTAAGTTTGTATCTGCAGAAACACAATCCTAATGTTCCAGATATTCCGAATAAGTTAATTAAGCCTGCAAAAAGAAACAGTTTGGTAAAACAGCGTAAGGTGTGGAATATTGTAATTGAAGAGTTAGGCGGTGTAGATTGCATCTACACAAACCAAAAACTATACAAAGATGGCTTTGCAGTAGAGCACTTTATTCCCTATGCATTTGTTTCGCATGATCTACTCTGGAATCTGATACCTGCAAACCCGTCCTTTAACAGTTCGAAATCGGATAAGCTACCCCGGATGGATATTTACTTTGATGCTTTTTATCACTTGCAGAAAACTGCCATCGAAATAATTAAATATAAAATGCCCAAAGAAAAGCTATTGGAAGATTATCTGAGCATTTTTCCTGACCTAGAAAGTGTTAAGGAATTACCAGCTGAATATAAGCATAAGTTTAAAACAACCATCGAGCCTTTAATTACTATTGCAAGCAATAATGGCTTTAAGTATATGTTTTAATTCAGGTTTTATGCTGTAACTAAGGTATATTTTATTGATTGTTTCAGTAAAATGATAACCTGATTGATAAGATTAATACCTAATATTTGTGTTTTAGAGATTTTTCTTCATCCAGCCTTGTTTAGCGTTGGATTATAGTTTTTTTTATCAAGTCCATACTTATGCATCGTCGCTTTCATCAAACATTTAGATTCTTTTTTCCACTGTCGCCCCTTTCTCGCACCAATCCCCTTTGTCTTGTAAGTCATGCTGTAAAATTTCATTTCCCCGAATGTCAAAAGTTCTATAGGCCATGATCTTTTTGGGCTAATGTAGGTAATATCAGAATGAACCACAAGAAAACATAAGTTCAAATGTCTTTAATTCATAAACCCTATTCTGCTTTTAAAAATGCTAAAAAATGCATTAATATCTGTATCAATGATCATGTTTAACAAATGACTGATTGATACATTTATTTAATGCCATTTCCAAGAAGTGATAAGGATTTGGGTTACTTACTCCATTTTCAAATGAAGCTTTCCCATCAGTTAACTCGTTTTTAACAACCTTATTAAATATAAAAGTCTTGTATCTAAAACGGCCACTCACTTCTACCTGATATTCTATGTAAAATTGCTCGTTAAACTCATTTTTTGTTCTTAAATGGTAAAATTTCTCACGATCTGCAAACCTAAAATCCGAGTCATCCCAATTGTCGATCAACAAGGGGATTGAATATGAGATCAGCTGATTTTCCCAGTTATAAGTCCTTGAGGAACTTCTGACTTCATAGTCCGCGTCAAAATTATTTTTTAGCGTAGCGATCGCTGTAATCACATCCCCTATCCTTGGAAAAAACTGTTGCAGTACTTTCACTAAGGCGAGTATTGGAAAATCAGTGGCCTCATGGTCTCTAACCCCCATCTTTACTCGGTAGTTAGGAAGTGAAAAATCCCTGAACTTTGAAAAATTCCTTGTCCGAAGTACGCCAAAATCAATCATCTTTTGCAGTAGCATCAGCATGACATGAAAAAAATCGCTTTTTATCCCAAATAACTCTGCAAGTAGGCTATGTTCTGAAAATTCCGCATAATGTTTTCCTAGATTTAGATTATTAAGAAGATATTCTTGAGCTTTTTCTTTTAGAAACTGTCTATGATCAAAAAGAAATGGCCTGTGCGAGTAAAATTTATCTATGTATCCGTCAAAATTTGATTTTATCCCAAAACGGTGGAAAAACATATTTTCGATGTTATTGATATCGCATACGAATATGATCTTATCAAAACCAAACTTGTTGACTTCTTTCCGGCTATCGTGATGTGCAGTGAAAATATTGAACAACCTAAAGATCTGTTCGGGATCAAGGCGATCCAGGTCATCTAAGATCAATACAATTTCCTTTCCTTCATTTCTATGTCGGATCCGATCTAGAAAGCTGTTAATCAGCTCTGTGACGCCATCGTTCTCCCGAATGGAACCTGTCTGCTTTTCCAGGCCATTCATGAATGCGCTCAGTAATTTCACTTCATCCTGATTGAGTTCTTCTTTGTAGTCCAAAAACTTAGAAATGAGCCCCTTCCCTTTTTCTACAATTTCAATTGCCTGATCAGCTCCTACGACCGAGCTTTTGATAAATGCTCCGATGAGCGGAAGAATCTCTGCTTTTTTTGTAAAAAAGTTCTGGGCAATTGCCAGATTAGAAAAATCGTTGATTTGCAAATCGAGATCTTCGATGTAATGCTCAAAGAGTTGCTCAATGATATCGTATTTGATGATTTCCAGAACATCTTCATTGGAACTCACCGAGTAATCAACCGGAAATAGAAAGACTGGCAAAAATTTTTGATGTGATTTGAAAAATTCTTGCAGAAAATAGGTTTTGCCCGAACCAAACGGAGCGCTTACCAGAATGCGTTTGTTTTCGGGGTCGTCCAAATGTTCCTCGAATGATTTGATGACGGTTGTATTGTCGATCTGGATTAATTCCATTTTTCCTTTACTATTAAGCTGGTCTCTGATCAATAATTTGAATTAGTTTGTATAAGTATACAATTTCAGGATGTGTATTTATACGCAGTCCATTTCAGAAAATGTTTTTTTATTTCTATTGGGTGCTTACACACCGCAAGCCAGAAATACAGAATAATTTCACCTTGGTTAATCTAGCTTCTTCAATAGTCTTCTTTTAGTCCTTTTAAAAGCAACTCCTTCCCAGCTCGCGTCAAAACCTTCCCAGAATATTCTTATTTCGGTGCCTTCCTTGACCGTGATGATAAAAGTCATGTCATCATAGGAGAAATAAATGTTATTGGAATTAGGTTCCGCGTTTAGATATTTTGATTTGTCTTTAATTACGGCATCGATTTTATTCATCAACGCTATAGCTTTATTTGATGGCAACTCTTTAAATGCGTAGGCCTGGTAAACCACTCCGGCCTCATTCCATCTGTTTCCAAAAAAGCCTAATATCAATCCTTCTTTTTTGAGTGCTTTACAATTGTAAACCAAAGAAGTAACCTCTCCAGATGCTGTCGCTGCCAATGGATCCATTTCAAACTCAACTACGGCATCGGTTTTGCCGAGTATATTTTTGACAACAAAATCTTTGGCCCTGTAAAGTGCAATATCTTTACTAAACTCCTTTGCAACAAAATAGGATACAGCTGTTGGCCCGCCCGCTATCTGAGCAGATGCTTGAAGTGTTATGATTGCTATCAAAAAGGAGAATAAAATCTTGGTCATGAGTTAAGTTAAATTAGTTGAAAAATTGAAATTTGATTCTAAAGATTGGTATATTAAATAATAGTTAAGGGGTTAAATGAAATCATTCCTTGATAACCTTCATTTTGCTAGTATTAGTTCAGACGTATCACTTTTGTGCAACGAAACATTTTGATTTCAATAAACCCATAAGCATGCCTGCTTTGACAATCATCACAGGCGCAGTCATCGGCGAGGTGTACGCAATGGCATCCTTTCCGACACCCCTCAGGATATCTATCATATATAGTGTATCTCCCAATCTTCTTGCTTGTATATCTTTTCCATATGAATCATTAATTAATATCTACCGATTATCTTGATTTTTTTGTTAAAAATAGGCTTTCACGCTAATATGCAACCTACCGGTAATACTGGATCTGTATTTCATACTCGATCAACCTACGTTCCATCTTTTCTATAACCCCGTTACTGTTTTGGTGCATAATGATTTCGTAAAACTGCTGTTTGTATCTGTTGTTGTTCTTGTCGTTATTGAAATAAGTTCTAGCGGCCAGGTTATTGTCTTTATCAAAGCGGGATTCAGTTTTTAGCAGGCCGTTTTCATAATAATCAAATTGCAGTATTTCATCAATTTCCCCGTTGCGTTGTTTTACTTTTTTTAGCCTGGTCTTATTTGGGCCGTAGTATATGGCGCTATCAACGTTTGTAGTATTGCGGATTTTATCCAGACGGATAAAGCTTTGGCTGTTTTTATCCTGCTTGGCTGAATACTCGTAGTTGGCGTATATAACGCCGTTTCTAAAACTACTTTCGCGCTTTAGGGTGCCTTTGTCATCATATTCAAAGGTACTTCTTTCAATGAGTGGGGTGCGCCTGGTTACCGATTTGAACAAACTATCATTGATTTCGACGAGGTTACCTTTTGCATCATAACGGTAATTGATTTTTTTGATTAGCGTTCCCTCTCCGTGCCTGCTTTCTGCTTGAAGCGCTTTTCCTGAATGGTTATAGGTGTATTTTGTTTCATCCTGTTTATATCCGCCAGGTGAGTAGTCTGCTTCCAGTATAACGTGCTTTTGCTTATCAAAAACGGTATATTTTACAAATTTGGAGGGTTCTTGGTTGGTATATACTATTGGGGTGTCTGGTATTACTTTATTGTCTTTTATTTTAAAATCTTGCTCAAACTGAGCTAATTCCGCTTTGTCCATGCAGTAGCAGCTAAATTTAATGGCGGTATTTTCTTTGTAAATGTACTTCTCCCTGTGAACAGTTCTTCCGCCCCTGCTGTAATAGGAAGCTGTGATTAGATTTCCTTGCTGATCAAAACTAAGGCTGTCAATTAGTCTGAGTCTTTGTTTAGGGTTATCTGGTGGAACCTGATAGGTGCTGTAGGATTTGACTTTTCCTTTGAGTGCTTTCGTATTATTCAGGTTTTGGGAAAAGGCGAACTGGTTTAAAAAAAACAGTATAAAATAGAGCGCAGTTTTTTTCATGAGATAGCGATTGCATTCAAGCGTTAAGTCCTGGAGGTTGCAAAAAAAGAATTCCGGTACTGTGGTTTTTTTTGTCTCAGGTGATCAAAGATAAATAAATCAGGTAGATTCTATCGGGTTGATGGCTAAAAGATTTACTTAATTGATAAGTAATTTGATTGTTTTGTGGTGAAAGTTGTTATAAAATTTGATAACTCAAGCTGAAATTTAACAATTATATTAGCTCATATGTTCACCAAATCGAATCATGCAAATTTTTAAATCGATTTGTACGTTGAAATTTGACGCACCATTAATTTAATAGCCTATTAAATCATTAGCGAAAGCAAAAGAAGCACGATAATAAACCGTGCTTCTTTCTATTTTTTAATATTTCTAAACAAACCACATAAACCAATCCCAAATAAAAGCCATCCTGTTTTCGTATTGGCCAAGTCTAAGCCGGAAAGACTTTTTATTACATCGTTGGCCTTTGGTTCAATATATAAAATCAAGTTAGCAACGACGATTACACAAAATACCCAAAGCCAAATAGCAAAATTTTCCTTCACGAAAATATCCGGTTTAAATGAATTTGTAGCAATATATTCTTTCGCTTTGAATAGGTTGTAAATGAGGATCCCCAGCCCCCCCATTACGATCATTAAAATATTACCCATTACCATATTGTTTCTACTGCGGATCTCACCCAGGTGTCTGTATTAATGCACTCGTATCGGTAACCACCAGTTACAATAATTTTTCCTTTTACACCGCTACTTATTGGCGTAGGTGCCGACGTTATCGTATCTGCTACTTGTGAAGCGTCTCCCTCAACCAGAACTTTATTGCCTGCAGCGTCACGTATTCCATTAAGTACACTAGCAGCCATTACTACACCACCATCAACCCTAAATACATGTGTACCCATTGGGTCAGCTACATCATAAAATGAGTTTTCATAATTTACACCTACTGAATTACCATTTGAAAAACTTACGTGATTAGTCAATAAATTACCAGCAAATTCATTATTAAATATTGGTGTATTACCATTTGAATTTGTAACGCCATTTTTCGAGATATTCCATGCATTTATACCGTCAATCATAAATGAATGCCCAGCAGCAGGATCATTGAGACGATAAGACAGATTTTTATCATTTCCAACTATATAAGCACCACTTGGAAAATAAAATGCAGGGGCAGTCACATCACCGGTTAAAGTACCACCTGTTAATTGTAAATAATTATCTAAATCGCTTTTTAAAGATAGTGTGCCTGTTGCATTTGGTAGAGCCCAATGCTGTTCTGCTGTAATATCTGGAGCGTATAAGTAACTTTCTGCACCACTTCCGGGCTTATAAAACACTAATCCCTCATTCCTCAATGAAGTGTAAGAACCAGTAGAAGGATTTATAACATTAAGGTTTGCGTCTGTACTACTACTCATTGTTAAATCATCGGATAATGTACCACCAGTTAATTTTAAAAAATTATTATCGGCATATTTTTTGGGTATCAACCCTAATGGTAATAAATTAGCCCAGTCGCTGTCGTCTGAATATTGTATTCCTGTTCCATTGACTTGATCCGTAACCGTAATTCCTTTTCCCTCTGGTTGTGGGCTTTCTATGTTTATAGCTCTTTGACCATGTACAGAGCCAGTGATAAGCTGTATCTGACCATTATCCCCCGATGAGTATGCACCTACCTCTGCAATACCTGTCCCATCAGGGTTTTTATGCTGTAACCTGGCCATAGAATTAGCAACTGTTAAACGACCTGAATTTAAACCTGTCCAAATATCAACCGGGCCATGCCCATAGATACCATTTGCAAAAGTAACATTACCATTAATCTCACCCCAAGTGGAAAAGTTTATACTTTTACCATTTAGAACAGTCGTACCCTCCTCATTAGTTATAGACAAAGCGCCAGTTAAAGCCCCACCAGTAATAGGTAAAGCATCACCATCGCGAAGCAGCCTTTTAAAAGTATACCCCTCAGATTCCAAACCAACATATAGACCGTCCAAGCCTGTCTGACTTCCGTATCTTAACTGTAATTCTGGCTCCGGTGTTTCGTCACCAACTCCTACAGTTGGTTTAAAATGAAAACCGGCTATACTGGATTGGGCTGCATCTAAAAAAGTCTCAACTCTACCTAGTTTAACTTGACCTCCTAGTACCTCAACATACCCGTTTATAGTTCCACCTGTTAAAGGCAAATAATTTGCTAAATCTCCGGTTCCGGCATCAGCCCATGTTTCGGTAACAGGATTATAGACCCTCAGCTTTCCCAATGCTGTATTAAAAATAATTTTAACTGTATTTTGGGGCAAGCCTGGCGCATCCAGATTATCGGTATCACTTGTTGGAATACCCAGGCATTTTAGTGCAACTAAATAATTATCTACCTGCGAATAATCATTATCAGATCGGGTCTTATTTATTGGTGTTTGCTCAACTGTTTCCGATAAGTCAGTTGCCATAGGTGTAATTAATATTTTTTCTTTCATTTGTGTTTTATTGTATCAATATTAGCGTACTCAATTCAACTTTTTGCACATGCAGATTTAATCTTAGCACCAAAAGCAGTTCAGTTAGGGAAGCTTAGGATTATTATTGATTGAGCAATATTTAGTTTTAGAATAAAATACAAGGGTATAAAAACCTGTATTTACAGTGCTGTTTTCACAAAATCTCCGGCATCATTAATGGTTATTCTGTAGCGCGTTCCGTTTGGAGACTTCATAATAATACCTTTGGTTGTATCTGTTATTTCTACATCTCCTGTAACGGCACCGCCTGATAATGGTAAAAACGGTAAGCTTGTTGTTGACACATATCCCATTGTTGGGCTTATCGCGTTTTTAGTAAGTATGTAATAATCCCCTGGTGCTGACTCCGTTATATTCTGCTCTAAATTTATTTTACCACCTCTAAAAATTGTTCTACCGTCAATATCAGTAACATCTGATTCTAATACAATACTTCCATCTGATACTACATATAAAGTGGTGCTAACACCATTTTTTATATTACCATTCACAGTACCATATATAGTTCCGCTGGCTTCAAAATTTCCAGCAGTAACCATATTACCGGTTTCCCCATCCATGTAAATAGTTTGAGTAGTATCAGCAGCATGCATCCTGAGTATAACTCCTTCATTTATATCCAAGTTACCAGTTAAAGTACCGCCGGATAATGGCAAGAAAGGTAGACTTAGAACATTCAGGTATTGAACCCGACCGTCGAAGCCCTCAACAGAGCTTGTTGCTAATATTCGGTCATAACCGCCGTTATAATCCCCTCCGTTTACGTTCGGGTAGTAGATGGAGGAGGCAAACGTTAAATCGCCGTTAACATAGCCACCGCTCAAAGGTAGGTAACTATTTAAATCAGCTTGATAGGCTAAAAAATTATCATTCCATGCTATTCTATCACTTCCGTATGATGGTGTATAGGATAAATAACCCTGTGTTCCATCTGCTCCAAATCTAATTTGAGCTGAACTATATGTGCCCCCACCACCTTCTGCAAATTGTGTATGTACATAAGGTGTTGAAAATATAGTTGGGTCACTTACATAAAGCCTATTCAAGTTAGCTTTAAAAGCATTAATATTTGTATCGATATTTAAATCTCCTATTAAACTACCACCAGTTAATTGTAAATACCTATTATCAGCATTACCACGTTGTATATAATCAAAATCATTAAACTGTGTAAATAGTTCTGTACCTGTTAACCCTCTGTGTGATACAGCATCATTGATACGAACACCACCATTATCATCGGAATGCCAATAAATACCTCTTTGGGTTCCGACTACTGTACCAGTAAAAATGTTTAATAATTTTTCTCCACTTAATTCTTCTGACATTTCGAAGTTTGCGGAAGATTCAAGAGGATAAAATCCAAAATTTAATGAAGTTTGAACACTATTTAACACAGCTCTAGATTTATCATTACTTACACGTAATGTACCAGTAGTATCTATATCAGCGGGCTGTGGTGTGCTTGGAGAAGCTAAAATAGAAGTTCCGGCTGCATTAATAGTCTTAATTTCTCCAGTTATGTTATCTCTTACTACACTAGAAAAATCAGAAGCAGCTTCGAGTGGATCAGTTAAGGTTAGTCGGTCAGCCGTAAGCATTCCTTTCACGTCAAACAAGCTTCGTGCGTCGTTAGGACTCGGATTTTCCAGCGCATCGGATATATAGGTACGTTGGTTAATAAAGCAACTGCCACCAAAGCCACCACTTCCACCATAACCACCAAAATTGGCAATATGCTGCCCTAGCTTGTTATAGACATTGAGATAATTATCAAAAGTCATCTGCCTAGAGCCTATATACATCGTACCGCTACCGGTGGAAATAGTCCCATTGATATTAATATCTGCATTCTGTGGTATAGTTGGTGAAGCATATATAAACTCTCCTGTAGGCGATACTGGAACATCCCCTTCATACAATCCTTGCTTTGAACTGCGTTTCATCAATCCGGTATTGACATCCTGTATTAGCGGATAATGATTGCTAAATGGCTCTACGTTTTCTGCTGCACTGCCTATATTAATACCACCAATATTCCCTTCTGCTACGCCATAAAACTGAACTCCTCCGCTTCCTGAACTGGCATCTAAAAACGATGTGCCTCTAACATGAAAATTACCAGCCGGCTCACTCGTATTTACTGCTAATTGGGCAAATTTCCCGGCAGACAGGGCAACACCGCCGGCTTGATAAGAGTCTGCAAAAGATCTTGTACTCTGCACTCCTGTTTGATCCGTCAAAAAAGTACCGTCTGCATCTGGAAATTGTTGATATCTGTAACCTGTTAAGGGTTGCTGCGTTATTGTATTAGATGATGGCCCCGCCTGCTGAAATGTAATTTTATCTGAGTTTAAATATACCTCATTAGCCCCTGTTTTCATGCGCATAATAGTGGGTGCAACTAAAGCAGAGTTTGTGCCATCATCTGAATTTAGTATTTCAGCATTTATTGTAGTTCCGGTTAATGTTCCGGTTAAAGCGCCACCAGTTAACGGCAGGTAATTTGCTAAATCTCCGGTTCCGGCATCAGCCCATGTTTCGGTAACAGGATTGTAGACCCTCAGCTTTCCCAATGTTGTATTAAAAATAATTTTAACTGTATTTTGGGGCAAGCCTGGCGCATCCAGATTATCGGTATGGCTTGTTGGAATACCCAGACATTTTAGTGCAACTAAATAATTATCTACCTGCGAATAATCACTATCAGATCGGGTCTTATTTATTGGTGTTTGCTCAGCTGTTTCCGATAAGTCAGTTGCCATAGGTGTAATTAATATTTTTTCTTTCATTTGTGTTTTGTTTCAGTATTAGAGCGCTTGATTCAATTGATTGTACAAGTAGAGCACCAAAAATAGTCCGGTTTAGAAGCACAGAATTGTTAATTATTGCAGTTGGAATACGAGTATTTGTAATCACAATATTAAATGATTCTACATTTTATAATGCTGTTTTAACAAAATCACCTGCATCATCAATGGTTATTCGGTAGCGGGTTCCGTTTTGTGATTTCATTATTATACCTTTGGTTGCGTCTATTATTTCTATGTCTTTAGAAGTTTGAACTGGCGCTGAAACATAAATACGATCAGATATACCCAACATTTCCGTTTCTCCGAATAAAAATTTAGTATTACCACCACTTATAGTCCACGCACCACCACCACCAGAACGAATGTAGCCAGTTTCATACTCACCGTTTTGGATAAAACTTAATCCATTACCGCTATATTTCATAGCGTTATTAAAATCACCAAAGTAAATGTTACCGCCTGGTTTAGGAGAGACAGGATTGTTTAGCACAAAAGGTAAATTTTCTTTTGCAACAGATTTTACTGAATTGTTTTCGGCATCACTGTTAACAACCAAAAATTTATAATCATCGTTTTGACCATCATTAAGACCAGGTAAATACAAATAACCGTTTATTGCTCCGCCCGTGTTAGCTAAGAATGTTCCGGCTGCTTTTTGTTCAGTTAAGAAAGTACCACCTGTTTTTGGTAATAAGAAATCGGCATTTGTATCCATTACACCGTTATAAGGATTAATAGTTGTCCTATACGAAGTATTACCCGCTTTATTTCGCCAAAATATCTTACTATCATCCATACCGGCAAAAACACTCTCATTATTGCTATCTTGGAAAAGTAAGGAACCAGAACCGAAATAACCCGATGTCGTACCGGCATTAATGTATAATGCTTCGCCGTTAACACCTAATTGAAAACTATTGGCAGCGCCATAATAACTACCTATGCCATTAGAACGAACAGTACCATTAATGTGTACTTTAGCATCCTGCGGAGCGTAATCATTTTGATTGTTTGTAATAGCTCCTGTTGATATTTTATCGTCAATGTCATAAGTATAAGCGACGGTGGCATTACCTGCGGGTAGCGCGAAAGTTATATTGTGATTTCCATCTCCAGTTTCAGGCATAGCAAATCTCATACCGCCCCCAGGCCAATAGAAATCCCATCCGCTACTTTTATACATGCCGCCTTTACCTCTCACAATATCCTGACTATTAAAGTAATTGTAAGAACCGCTTGTTAAATTATCTGCAATTACTGCCCCATGAAAAGTGTTGTAACTTTCCCCTAACTCAGCAACAGAAATATTTGCAGGAGTTTTTATCTGTACGCCATCAGTGGCCGTTAAATAAAGCTTGTTGAAGTTAGAATTTATCTTGGTTCCACCATCGTTACCGAACATGTTTATCGTAGTTGTTTTCACACTAGCCGCAGACACTTCTTCAGTTGCATTAATATGTCCATTTAAATCAATAAACCCATTTTGTTGGGTTGATGGTGAGACTTGTATAAAAGGCATTTGAATAGGCTCTATTCGTTGCATATCGCTAAAATAGGTATCAGGAGAGGTTTCCTCATTACGAACCAAAAACGAATATGCCCCCCCCGTGTATGGAGCTATTGCACTGGCTAAATTTATCTTACCTGAAGATACGCGAATATCCCCGACTGTACCAATGTTTAATGCTCCCGCCGATTCTATTGATAAACTTGGATTATAACTATTTTTCAAAGTACTGGTACTAACGGAAAGTTGGGCATCCAAATTATTAGAGTAAATATTCTTAGTCTGTAAATAGGTCGGAGAAAAACTACTTTGATCCCCTGAGGTCGTATCTTTAACTATAAGTCGCCCTGTTAATGCCCCCCCCGTTAATGGCAAATATTGCGATAAGTCAGTGGAGGATGCATCTGTCCATGTTCCTGAAACAGGATTATAAATCCTTAGCCGCCCTAATGTTGTATTAAAGATGATTTTCACAGTATTTTGAGGTAAACCGCTTGCATCTAAATTATCCGTTTCGCTAGTTGGGATGCCTAAGCGTTTTAAACCAATCAAATAGCTATCTACCTGTGAATAATCACTGTTAGACCGAGTTTTATTGGTTGGTGTTTGTTGGGCTGTTGCCGATAAGGCAATAGCCATTAGCGTAATTAATAAATATTTTTTCATTTATATTTTATTTGATCAATATCAGTGCATCGATTCCACTCAATGTAAACCGGTATTCTTTTGGCTTACCATCTTCACCTGTAGTAAATGTGATGGGCACCTGTTCTAGACTACCATTCAGCCAAACGCTAAAATCGCCATAGGCGCCAAAAATTGCCTTAAGCTCGCCACTCCAGGGAAGCAAATACTCTTCGGTACCAGGAACAGTGATTGGATAGGCCAAAAACCTATTATTTACATTTTGCAGAAGGGCGTCAAAAGCCTCCCTATCAGCCTTTTCATCAAAGCGGGCATCCAGATTTTCGATTGAACTTGCAGGAATAACCTGGTCTTTATGCCAGAAGCTGTCCCATGTATCCCAAAATTGTTGTTGGGTCGGTTTTAAACCTGTTTTAAACCAGTTTTTTATCGTATTTAAAGTTTGTTTTGCCATTATTAAATTATTTAAGAAGATGCAGAGACATCAGGTTTTATTTAAGTGTATATGTAAATGATATATAGCAACTGGATGGAGTAGTTAGCGTTGGCCTTGTAGATACATCAGCTGTGCCGTCGCTTACCGTGCCTTCTATAAATACAGGCCCCTGTAACCTAAGCGCACCATGCCCTGCCAAGTCATCAGGGCTTGTAAAAGTTGACTGGTACCCCGTCGGTAAACTAATTTTAAAAGCTGAATCCTCATTAGCTGTGAAAGGCGTAAAAATGACGTTACCGTATATTGTGATTTCGTTACCTACCTTAGTATAATGGAAGGTGCCTGCAGTTGCATTTGCAGTATTCAATCGAGCAGATAAAACAGGTGTATATGTTCCACTTGCATAAATAGAATTCAAATAAGATACAGACACCGCATTGGCTCCATTTGGAGGCCCGCCGCCACTAATTCTCACCCAAGGTGCTGTTATTCCCCCATTGGCTATAGTCAGCGTTGTAGTGTATACTGAGGGGTTTTCAGTTGAATTCGTTTGAACTACTAAATTATTTGCTGCATTTGGCCCACTACCAGTAATTACACTTTTAATAATGTAATTGGTTTTAACTCCATTAAATGCGATTGTATCAGCAGTAGACTTTAAACTGGTTATGCTCCCATTTGGTATTGCCACGTTTCCAGAGACATTGATATTATTGACATTTAAAAGTCCATCCATATCTTGCCTACCACTAAAAGCATTTCCACCAGATAACTTAGCATAACCACTTACATCAGGTAAATCTTCTAGTGTAGCAAGTGTGCCATCCTTGCTTGGTAGTCTGTTAGTGATATTCGCAGGTCCCAAGCCTTTTACTATTGAATTTTCATATCCATCCGATTTCATTCGGATATATGAGGGTGTCATTTCTAAACTGTTATTGTTATCCGTGCTGATGTTTACTGCTACGGGCGTAATCTGAATTGAACCGTTAGGTGTAGAAGTATTATATCCATCAAGATTTATTTGACCACCACCAGTGCTTCCGTAAAAAGCAACTGTGCCACCTAAAATTGCCGTATTAAGTGATTCATCATTATTACTTGAAGTAACACTACCTTTTAAATTAATATTAGCCGTTTGTTTTACATTGGCCAAAATATATTTATTCAATAAAAGATCTGTTTCTGCTTTGGTATAAAATTGAGTTAAATCTGCTTCGACAGCTGGCCGCCACTCTACACCATTGTGGATGTAAAGTATTTTATCAACTGTATTGTAAAATAGATTAACGCGTGTACCACTGCCCGTCAGTGTATTTGTAGCACCCGAGGGGATTTGCAGACCTTTCAAAACCGCTAAATAAGTATCAGCCTGCGTAAAGGCAGCATCTGACCTGACTTTTAAAGGGGGCGGCGTTTGTGCCATTGCTGTTAGGCTAACCAACAACATGGCAAAGATTAGTATTCGTTTCATATGTATTTTAGCTTAAATTATTACCCAGATTTTATTATTCAGCTCAATAACCGAATTAGTTAAGGCTATCCCAGGGATATAAAATTGTTATAAGGCAGTCTTTAAACCAATTTTTACCGTGTTTAAAGTTTGTTTGCCATTGATTAATTGTTTGAAGAAGATGCCAATAATTTTCTAGTAGTTTTTTATTGATTAATTAGGAATTACATACATCTCTTAAAAGCAATTTTCAATCAGGGTTAAATGAAAACCTTGTTTCGTTGACGAGATATGCATGAAAAGGATACTCATTGAAGTTTATAGACATTCCGAGCAACTTAGTCACTTCATTCACGACCTTTTCAGCCTCGGTAAGCTTAAATTGTATTGTCATTCCGGTTATTCCTGTAGCTTCTACGGGAAAAATAAGATCACTGTCTGCTTGTCTGAAAAGTAGAGCTCCCGCTTTTATTTCTGATATTTCAGTTAATAAGCCAATACCATTCCCGGTAAAAACAAACTCTTCAACGCCATTAATACCTCTAAATATTTCTCCCGTAATGTATTCTCTATCATTGTAAATAA
Source organism: Sphingobacteriaceae bacterium (assembly GCA_965284455.1). Lineage (GTDB taxonomy): Bacteria > Bacteroidota > Bacteroidia > Sphingobacteriales > Sphingobacteriaceae > Pedobacter. Next base: position 5,957,426 of record OZ260086.1, on the reverse strand, counting down.
CATTTTTATCACCTATAACTTTATAGAGGATATTGGGTATAATTTGACCACTTTCGACGCTATACATGAATTAAGGCTTTAAGTTTTTAACCCTGATAATATATTTTAACTGAATGAAGCGTGCATTAATAGGAAATTCAAATCCTACACCCCTTATATAATCAGGATCACCATTACCGCGTAAAATCGCTCCCGTTTTCACATTACCAATATTATTGCTTGAAAATACAATACCAGGCTCGTAATGTTGATATGCTTCATTTGTAAAGGCCTCAATCAAGGTTCCACCATCAGGTGTTGTAAAACTATTTGTATCAAGTGCTCTAAATGCCTTTTCTGTATAATCGATACCATTGTAATTTATCGTCCCTGTAATTGGATAATACCAATTGCCTGCAACCAAAGCATCACCAACGGATTTTGACACACCACCATTACTAAACCTAGCCATGATTGTATGTTTCTGGGGAGCTTCTAGTATTTCCCTACATACACCACCACCATCACTGGTAAAGGTAACTACATCATTGGTTGTAAATCTTTCCCCAGGCTGAATAACTGCGCCATCTATCACAATAGCTGCGCCCTCAACCAGGTAAGGTGTTAAAGCTTCCAAATCAGTTCCAACACCTATCAAAGCATTACTTAAATCGCTTATACTGTCAATGTATTGACCATTTCTATCAGCATTGAAGCCGAAAATTGGCGCTTCTGCTAATTCACGCCCTGTAATATTGCTAATTACCTTACTTTCAATACTGGCATCGATTTCAGGATTTGTAAGTGTTAAACTATCATCTGCAATAGTTAGATTAACATTTGTACTAAAATCAAATCCGCCATCAACTTCCATTGCTTTTGCTTTTATAGGGTAACCAATAGACTTTGCCCCTACATATGTACCAAGGTAACTTACATTTTTAGCGGGGCTATCAAAAGCTAAACTATAATCTCCAATATCAGGATTGTTAAATTTAGGGTCGCCAAATTTACAGTTCTTTGCCCCTTTATATGAAGGGTACAAATCGTATATAAATGCTAAAAGATCATCTAAAGTATTTATGATAGCATAATCATCTGATGATGTTGCCCATTTAAATCTACAATTATGAAAAAAGGCATAATCAAAGTATGCTGGCACCTCTTGGAATTCAATATTACAGTTACTAAACAGAGAAAAATACGCAGCTTTGTTATAATTACCATCTAGCCCTTCGCCACCGTTACCAATAATAACTTTAGTGCAATTTATTATTGTGTTATTCCCACAGCCAGCAACATTAATCAATTCCCTACCTCCCTCAAAATAGATTTGATGACCGTTTTTTATTAAATTGCCTTTAAAACCATTACCACCCTGAGATATGGAAGCATTACTACCGTTTAGCTCTATAAAATTATTTACTGATGGAGTATAAAATCCTACTGGCACAACCGAATTAATTTTAAATCCATTTAATCTATCTCCGATGTAATTATCAGGAGCTATAACAGAATTATCTATTGTAACGTCTCCATCAGCAAAAGCAGATGAAATACCAGAAAGTCCCCTATAAACTCCTGACGCAAAGACCACATTGTATCCATTGTACCCCTTTGCTTTTGCGGCTTCCCATGTCTTGAAAGGTCTTAAACGACTACCATTACCTATTTTATCATTACCAAACAAGGCGATATATACGCAGCCAGAAACTTCTGGAGAATCTTCATTGTCAGTTCCAAGAACTACAATTCCATATATATTTTTAATCCCAGGCCTTATTGACCAATTATAAGTTGCCATAATTAATTGTATTTTCCACTAAGTATTACGTTGCATTGAGCAAACATTACATCATCATAATTGAATGTAAAAAATACCCTATCCCCTGTATTAAAAATGAATGGGTAAGTCTGATCTTCATTTGGGTAAGCACCTTCGGCACCTATCTTTAATTTAAGTGTATTACAGCCACCCAGAAAAGTTGAATTGATTTGGCCTGAATATTCCATTAAAATAGCCTGTTCAGTTTCTCTTGTCATTGCTATTTGAAATTTAAACCATTTCTTTTCATCAACTATTAAAGCGCCTGTTTTGGCGGGAGTCATCATTTCCGTATCACTAAGCCTATCTATCGCCTGTGCTGTTGTTGCTACTTTTGCAATACCAATTCTAGTCTCGGTTGCCTGCTGGGTATTTACCTGGCTACTTCCCCAATTTGCCGATGTTTGGCCAGGCACATCAACTTTAGCCCTTAACTGATCGCCAACTTCATACTCTTTGCCCTCAATAGTTCCTTCAACAGTGATCTCGAAACTATCTCCCCGCCTAACTTCGCTCCCCAAGCCTGTACCTGTCGTTGGATATTGCCCAGTGCTTGCATCCCAATCACCTGCATATCTTAGCACATCAGTAGCCACTAAATCAGCATAGTTCTTTGCGTTGATTTCCTTTTGATCGGCATATTCCTTATTGGCAATCTGACCATTTTCTTCTGGCGTGGCAACGTTCATTCCCCTATTGCCATTAAAGTCAATATCACCCAATATTTTGTTATCCAGAGCCCTTACCATTTCAAGTGAATCTTGGGGGTTAGCAAAAAGTTCATCGATCTGGCCCTGCAGGTAAACATCTCCGTTTGATCTTGCAGTGGACTCTGCCTCTAACTGTTCGGCACTGACTTTATGGGCTAAACGCGCTTCGATATTATGGGCATTAGCATCAGTTAAATGACTTTGAAATGCACCCTCATCAGCCTTTTCATCAAAACGGGCATCCAAATTCTCCACAGAACTTGAAGGAATAACCTGATCTTTGTGCCAAAAGCTATCCCAGGTGTCCCAAAATTGCTGCTGTGTAGGCTTTAAACCCGTTTTAAACCAGTTTTTTATTGCATTTAAAGTTTGTTTTGCCATTATAGTTTCATGATGTAAGCAAATGCTAAATAAGGGGGCATGTTGTTATGGGGTACATCGTTACCTAAAAAGTTGGAACCAATCTCCCTCCATTCGTTGCGATCCCCTTCACCTGGATAAGATAAAGTATTGGTATAGTTAGAATTATCAACAATATTTAGCTGAAACCGGGTTGTAAAGTTATGCCTTGGCATTTCTTCGATAGTGAGTGCATGTTTCTCTTCTCCACCAACCTGTCCAACATAATAATTACTGCCCGCCCCTAAAACAAATCGATCTCTCAAATCTGGCGTACCATTTTGACCATCGCACAAGGCCCAACCTACAGGAATAACATTAATTGCCCCACTCCAAATCACAATAGCACCTGAAGGTAGTTGTGAATTTATTTTGTCGTTTAATGTTTTTACTGCTTTTGAGGTTGCCAGGGTATCCGCACCGTCCAAGTCAATTGCAGAACTTATCTGCGTTGGCAGATCCTTAAAAGCTGCAAGGTTCTTTAATCGCAACAGGGCTGCCCAAGGTATCGCATTTGTTCCTGTGCCGAAAGAGGCATAGCGGGTAAAAAATACCTCTTTAAGCTGGCCATTTTCAAAGGGTCGTGTTTGTTTATCTTCCCGGACCACAATGTTGGTTTGAAGCAAACCACCTTTAAAGGGTAACACTTCGTTATTAATAACCAGGTAACCATCGCCAACCGTATTTCCATTGGTTACACAACCAGAAAGGATATAATTGTCGCCCCCAAGTGCTGCAATGGCCTGCAGCGCTGTATAAGCGGTTTGCATAAAATCGAGAGTATCGGTTTCAAGTGGAAAACCTCCTGCCTGCTGTAAATTTATTTGATTCATTCTTTTTCAATATTATAGCGTTTGCCCGCCAGTTTATAAAAATCTATCATTGCTTCTAACTGGTATTTATTATTTACCAGATCGAAATCCTGTGGGATGACTACCCTAAAATCGGCACCTGTATCGGCGTAATCACCTACTTGCAACAAATAATTTATGCCCAGGTATTTATGTTTTTGTTCAGTACTGGTATAAATGTATTTACGCTGATATTTGTTGCCGTTTGCAATTTTGATTCGCCGCTGGCCGGGATCAAAAGCATCATTTAGCGTAGCCCGTAAATAACATACCTGACCGTTATGCGCCAGGCGGTATAAGTTATCGAGCCTTTTATTATACCATTGTTGATGCAGGGTCGCAATTGGTGTTGCCAGGGCCTGAAGCCATGCAATAAATACCGGTTTCCTTAAAAAGGTGGGGCTAAGCAGGATGACTAGTTTATTTATATCTACCTTATACCACATAGCTGATATTGTTAAAATTGACAACTTCAAAATATCCTGATACAGGTATTTTTTTCACTTCAATTGCTACGGGAGCTGCATAGGTTGTTGAATTTATATCTTCATTAATCCAGCTGCTTTCAGCGTTATTTATCTGCGGTATTAAAACCCCTTCCACCTGCTGAAGTCTATCTACCAAATGGGCCAATACCAACTCGCCATTGAAAGGCAATTCTTTTAAATACTGCTTTATGGCCTCTTCCACAGGTTTACCACCATTTATAATGCTATTTCCCTGCGCATCCAAAACAAGCGGGTTGTAATAAACCGTCATGTTTAAGTACAATTTATCGGGTAGATAGTTAATGGTGTGAATGGTTACGCCTGCATCTTTGATTTCGGCGATATAAGCTTCAAAGCTTGCCTTTTGTTCATCGCTGATCGGGCTTAATACCCCACCGTTTTCGGTAGCGATTTTTACGATTACAAGGCCTTCTTCAGACTCTGTTACGGCAGAATACTTGACTATTTTACTTTGAGTCAATTGCTCTTCGCTAATGATACTATTATCGTAAACATCCGAATCTGGTACCAAAGGGTATCCATATTGAAAAGCCAATGCTTTTTGGCGATACCAACGCGCAGTATGCGGTTTCAATAATGCGATTTTATCGTCAGTTTCTGTTTTATGGATATCAAACAGTTTTTCCAGCGTGTAAATGGAAAAAGCGATAACAAAGGTTATCAGTCTCCAAACCGCGGTTTTACTGGTACTGGTTAGTTCGGCTAAATCAGAATTACTTTCTTTAGCGTTAATGATTTCATTTTGAATTTGTTCTATGCTTCTTGCCATTATCTTACAATAAAAGTGCTTAAAATCCTCATCTCCCCGATTCCATAATCGGTGTCGATAAGTGTTGCTGTTGCCGGTGTGTAATTGTTGCTGGTGTAATAGTTTAAAATATCGGTGTCGGCGAGCAGATTTCCACTTACAGGATAACTGTTACCAACCAGCAAATCATCTGTGATTGCTATGGCCGCATCGAAACTGAAATCCAGTGCTGCAACGATGCTACCGGTGTGGTGCAGTACAAAATCCAGAACCGATTGATTATGTAGGGCTTTTTTAATCATGATGTTGTATTATTTAACTTCTTATGCTTTTTAAGTTCATCAGTTAAGGCTTCTACTTTTTCTTCAAGTTCCTTAACCATTTCCTTTGTTTTATTTAACTCTACTATCGCTTCCTTAAGCCTAAGCCCCAAATCGTCAACCATTTCCCTATAGTACTTTAAAACCTTGTCTGCGTTATCGATCTCATTCGCCTGAAGTTCAGCCTTTTGTTTATTTCGTTGAAAAAACCAACCGCCGAAAGCTGCAATAACTGCCGTAATTAATTCTCCGACATGTTGTTTAATAAATTCTTCCATTAGCTTAGCGTTGCATTAAAGGTTCCCGATACCGCTCCGTTTGGCGCGAGCAGACCACTGTTATAGGTAATGGCCAGTTGCTTGATTTCATCGATAATGCACTGGGCAAGTTTATCGGCTATCCTATCTAAACTGGCACTGTAATCTTCCTGCTCGGTTTGCTCCGCTTCAAAGGCGGCTATGATTTTAGATTTTAATCTGTTTTTATTTAAAGCCATTTAATTCTCTTTTAAAAATTGTTCGAACCGGTTTTCGATAGCAGAAAACTGCGGTGTATTTACCAGCGCAATGGTTGGCCCGGCATTGGTTGTAAACTTCATTGCTTTAATTTCCTGGATCAGATCAATCATCAAAGCCTTGAGTGTTTCATTATTTTTCTGCAACAGAAACCCATCTTTATTGATTTCAAAAACCACCTCACCGATATGTAACACCATTTCCTCAGGCTCGCTTATAGCAGATATGAACTGCATACTGTAATCAGCATCTATAGGTGTTACAAGTACGGTACTGCCCACCTTCGGAAAGAGATAATATTTCTGCAGCTTCTCATCAATAATGGCCGATAACCTTACATCTGTATGTAATATCTGACCATCATCACAAGTGCAGGTTCCTTCCTGTTTATCTACTGTCTTTACCGTCATAATGGTGGTATCGGTATCTTGTTTACCCAGCAGTTTTATTTTTTTTGCGATCTCTTCGGTCATTACTTTTTGTTGGTGGTTAATTTATTGCCAATGCTAACTGTTCGCCTTGCGCCCCCGGTACCGTAAGTGGTAACTACCTTTTTTATGAAATAGCGGCCCTCACGGTTGGGATGTTTTTTATCGATAATTTCCGCTGCCATTGCGGGGCTTGCAACAGGCAACAAAAAACTGGTAATCTCTCCACTGTACCCCCCGTATTTTGCGATTTTCAGGTATTCTTCTGCCAGTTTATCAATCGAGTGTTGATCGGTAACCACCTTGCTGCTAAACTTAAACTCTTCTCCGTCCTTATCTCCCAGCGTAGCGGTTATCTTTTTGTTGTCCCTGGTACATCCTTCGCATACGATCTTTACCCGTCTATCCTCGCCAGTTTTAAACTCGAGCTTATTTTCTATGATGTTGTAATTAAGATCATAGCTGGCTTTCTGATTAATGTTGTTTAACTCCTGTAAACCACAGTATAACTCCCCATTATCGTTTAGGTAAACTTTATAGATCTCCTTAAATTCATCTTTGATCTGTTTGAGGGCCTGAGCAGCATTTTTATCTTTGATGAGGTATTTTTGCAATGCCATTTCAGGAATGTTTGCGGCCAGTTTTAAGTCTGTACCGCTCACAATACTCTCTAGTACCTCTTTCAAAGTTGTATTGCTCTTGCTAAAAGCGGCATCTTTGCGCTTTAACAACCAGGTGGCATCTTCGCAGTGAATTTCCATCGGAGTAGTACATTTAATCCGGTCTACATATCCGGTAAATTCTACCCTTTCCAATTTATCCTTATAACCCAAAACAATTTTAACCCTGTCGCCTTTTTTGATCGCTTCCTCGGTATACACCAGTTTCCCTTTCCCATCCTTAATCAAAAATTTTGTTGGCATTTTAATTACTGCAGTATCGGTAATCTCATCCACCGAACGCGTAATTTCTATGTTGTTTATAGTCCTGAACTTATAAACCCCTATTTCAAAGTACCCCTGTAAGACGAACATTATTTAGTGATTTGGTTACTGATTCATTAATAAATTTGGTCCTTTCTGATAATTCAGCGAAAAAAGGTATGTCGCTCACCGCATTAATGCTGTATTTCTGTACACCTTCCTGCCCCACCATTTCATCGAGCTTAAAACTTTTAAGCACAATTTTCTTGATGTCAAATAATTCAAAAAATAAGTTTTCCTGTACTTCAAGGGCTTCGTTTACCAAAAAGAGCTCTTTTACCGCTTTGATATCTTCGGTTGGGTACGCGCCATTTTCTCCAATACAAACGCCCTTTATTTCAATATCAAAATCTTCGGTGCAGATGTACTCTTTTACTGTTCCAGCCCTGGCCTCACCTACTGTTGCTGTCTCTACGATCGTTTTTTGCAATGAAATAGAAACCAGCGGTTCATTAGGCAGGGTTATAATTTCGCCACTTTGCTTTTTTAAGCTCAGCTGCATAAAATATGGCGAGCCCGATATGTTTCCAATATTATTCATATCAGGAAGATTGAACATGCTAAGCTTTTTATCAAAGCCTGGGTATGGCGAGGCGATATAGCTCAAATGAGCCAACGCCGTTAATTCTTTAATACTTAGTGTCATTACGCAGTTTGCATTAGTGTGATTGAGCCCAAAAGCCGGTTTAATTCTTCCTCGAGCATTTGGCGCATTTTAGTGGCCCCTTCACCCGAGTTAATGGTATTGATTACAATTTGATCCTGCATTTTGGCCAGGTTGATGGTAATATGCGAGGTCTGTGTCCCACCACCGGTAATACCACCGGTAACATTCATTGGTTTACCGCCGTTTTTATCTTTTGCACCTTTATTAGCACTGGCAAATTTGTCGTATGAACTGGTATCCCTTCCAGCGCCTGAAAGTCCAGAAGCTACCTTGCTAACATCTTTTGAAAAGCGATCTACATCAAAAGAAATCCCTAACTGATTTGCTGCACCAACAAGCTTCTGTGCCCTTTGGGCAGTGCCACGGTAATATGCGTCCGTTTGGCTTTGATGCTCCTTCCTGAGTCTTTCGATCTCTGTCCCAGCCTCTGTTTTAACTCCCTGAAAAGCACGATCCAGAGCCCCAGTCACATTGCCATCCAAGGCCATCCCGATCGCCTCGCCAAGGTTTGAAAAGGTGCCAACAATTTGCTCAACCACATCCTTGGCCTGCAGGTATATCAGGGTAAAACCGTAGACCATGCTATCAATTCCAAAGTTAAAATCAGCGCCAATTTGATCCCAAACCACCCTAAACATGGTTCCTAAGGCATTCCATGATTTCCCCCAGCCATCCGTGTATTTTACAACCAAACCGATGATGGTAATCAAAGCAATTATACCAAGTACCACCCAAGTTATCGGGTTCATGGCCATGACCAGATTAAATGCTGCCACTGATGCCACTACCGCAAAAATTGTCGGTGCTAGCGGCGTTAACCAGTCAATTAGAGTTGTTACTCCTGATGATAAAAGGTCAACAACGAAGAGGGCGCCGCCTAGGATATCTTTAAAAACTGAAACACTATCACCACCTTCATTTAGACCAAACATTGCACGCAAAAAATTCCAGACAGAATTTATTACGGGTTGAATGGTACTTTGTAAAATCTCGAAAAACTTAGAAATTATCGGAATATATTCAGCCAGAAACTTAAAACTGGTGATATCGTCAACTGAGTGGCCAACTTTTTCCATGGAGCCGGCAACGCCATTCATATTTCCGAATTCGGCTAGCGCGGTTTTCATGGCCTGACCATTATTTTCCACTGTTTTTGTTAGGCCGTTAAATGACAGCTTAACTTTATCTCCAGATGCACTGGCTTGTATGCCAAGCTGGCGAAGCGACTGAAAGTCTCCTTTTTGCGCGGACGCCAGCGCTGTACCAACATCCTCGAACTTTTTTCCTTTGGATGCAGCCAGATCTCCAAGAGCTGTTAGTTCTTTAGAAGTTGGATTAATCCCATTTTTGGCAAGATCGTTAAATGTGCCCACAACGTTTTCGATTTGTGAGGGGGATTTAACCGCAAATTGGGTAATTGCGTTCATTGCGCTTTCTCCAAGGTCCTTAGACTTAAAAGTTTCACTTAAGGTCTTTTTAAAACCATTATATTGTTGGGTTAACTCCAGAATCTTTTTCCCAAAATCGATCAATTGTGAAACGCCTAGCCCTGCTGGATTAATGAGGGGTTTACTGGCGTTTGTGGCAATAAAATCCCTAACCCTGGTTGCTCCGGCTTTTATTGAGTTTACGGTATTATTATATATTGTTCCAATTCTTGTTGCAGTATTGCGGACAAAAGCTAAAGACTCATCGCTAAGTTGTTTAAACCTATTCCTTACCAAACCAATGCTCTCGGCGATTTTGGCTAAAACAGGGCTTGCCTGATCTTTTAAACTAATTATATATTCAACTGGATTCATTTATTATTTGGGCTTTGAAGCCTCGGCTTCTTGTTGTCTGATATAGTGTAAGTTTTGCAATTCTTCAGCCCATTCCTCATCAGAGAGAGAGGAAGGGCTTTGAATGTGCATGTAGTATTTCAAAAAAGCATCTCCTAGCCTTACACTAATTTCAGCTAATGAATAAGCTGAGGTGTCGTCGGGATCGACGACAGCCTCAATTAGAGCTTTTTTAGCTGAACAGCTTTTTGATTTTGTAAATTTTCGATTGCCTGATAAAGCGGAAACCTTAAGCTTGCATTGTTTTTATCTGCAAAAGCTTCATCCTTTTCGGTACAAATCAAATCAAACAGGGCTTCTTGTGTTACAAAAGGTTTGTTTGATGGATTTCTCTTGTCGGCCAGTTTTAAATCTTCCCTGGTAATTACCCTTACAATACAGCTAAATTCGTCGATTGTAATTTTAGAACCCCTGTTCTCCGTTGGGGTAACAATGGCTTCTGAATAATTAAACAGAGAGGCGATTTCCTTACGTGCTGATAAAAAATAATCGTCTTTTGTCCTGATCTCTTCATCCCCACCTAACCAACAGGTGGCCAGCATTTCTTCAGCGAAACCAACGTCGCCGCTTTTCTGCATAATCGTAAATGCCCTTTTCCAATCTACCATTTGGGGTGCTCTCAAATAACATACCTTATCATCGATAGGCATTTGGTACACGTCGGTATGCTGTTTTTTCCAGTCGGCAATCTGTTGGGTTGTAACTTTACTCATGATTGGTTATTGTTGAGTTTTAATTTTTGTGAAAACGATCGGCATTTCTATTACCATATTTTTATCACCTTGCTTCATGGCTTTCTTTACTTCCGTAAATTCTACGTTTTTAAGAATATCAACCACTACAACACCGCCGTCTTCGGGCACGTAAGTGATCACCACATCAAATTTTAGTGATAGCACATCACGGTTTGGTGCAGATTGTACCATGCTTTCCAGCTCGCTCTGCCAAATACCTATCTTGCCTTCATAAGTGTTTTTACCACTTAAAATCGCATGTGGATCGGAACCACGACCATAAAGAGCTTCTTTTTCTTTTTTTACAGTGTATTCCACTTCTGTTACACCATTAATGATTTTTCCGCCAATGGCGATGCTTACATCGCTCCACGAATACTGTTTACTTCCGAATGTCATATTAGTTATTAATTGTTGTGGTAAAACCAATGTTTACGGTAATTTGCTTAGCATAACCCACTGGCTGTAATTTAATTGCAACCTGCATAACGCCGGTGCTTAAGATGTTTTGATTTTCGTCGATATAGACCTCAACGTTAGATAAATTACCTGCTGCAACCATTGTTGTTAAGGCATTTTCTACCTGACTTTGCCAGCTTTTTACGACCGCAGGGTGGATAGTACCTGAGGCAGCAACTTCAACTTCATCCAATAAATTGTTAACTAAAGAGGCATAGGCTAAAATGATGGCCTTATCTAACACTAAGCCGCGTGCAAGGCTGTTAAAGTCATCTGTTTCGCTTGTTAATGTTAAGTCATCGCTGAAATAGTAACCGCTTTTACTTACAAATGATCTTAAAAAGATGTAGCCCTTGTTATAAATGGCATCCCAGGCGTCTTGCTGGCTCTCTACCTTTTCGCCATTTGTAAAGTAAGCGGTAAGACTCTCCACAGCTCCATCGGCAACACGTCCCAGATTTCTTTGTACCGGGGTTTTTGCCAAACGGCCTAATGCTAGACCAACTGAAGCCACCTTAGTTGCATCGGTATTTGCCAAAAGACAGGCAACCTTATTGAATGAAGCCGTAGTGTAATCCTTTAGATCGGCAATGGTCCCGCTGTAGTTATTACCCGAAATAATTACACGAACAGGCATGTACTTTTCGGCATAATATGTGGCCAAAGCCTGCGCTTTAACTACTGCAGTATGCACGTCACCATCTAAACCATCTACTGCCACTTCAGTGCCGGCTGATTTTTTTAAGGCACCTAGCACACGGATAGCGCCACCCGCATCTGCAATTAATTTCTTAGCATAAGTTTTGGTAACATCAAGCATTTCGGTATAAGTTATTTCTCCAGATACCAACATTAACCACAGTTCTGCCCCTTGGCCAGCTTCTGTATAAAACTGTTCTAACTGTTTGTAGATAAAGTCGTTTGCTCCACCGGGTACGATTCCAATGTTTTCCGCATCGCTGAGGCTAAATAACTGATACGAAGTATCAAGAGTCAAACCCGGTGTGCCTGTTACTGCCTCACCGGTTGCAATAAGTCCGATAACTTTATCGCTTGTTGCTGGCTGTTGTAATAAACCGCCGTTTTGGATGTTAAATTTTACTGAAGGTAAATTCATTTTAACGATATTTAATTTATTTTTAATTTTTGTTTAATTAAGCGGTAGATCAGGTATACCATACCAAGCACAAGTGCTCCCCGCCCGAGATAAATCTGTAGGTTCTGCCATAAGGTTAAAGGCCTTATTACCTCAATCGGCGGGCGTATAATGGTTTCCGTCCTCAATTCTTCTATGTACTGCTGCTGCCAGGTTCTAAATAGTTTTTGTGCTGTGGCATAACAATCCACCTTCAGCTCATTTCCTTCCATTTTCACCGTTGGAACATTGAGGTAATTTCCAGCCTTCTTAGTTTCACTATCCACCCTTAGAACGGGCTTGCCACTAATGCAATCAATCCATGCCTGATAAAAACTACTGTCTGGATCTGTTTGGATAATGGTATCCCGTTGTACCTGGGTAACGGTTTTGATCCTTAATACCTCGTTTGTGGCAACCTGCCTGGAACGGCAGGCTACCTGCAAACAAAGTACAATCAACCCGAAAAAAACTATCCTAAATGGCCTCATTTAATCTTATAAATGCTTTAATGGTTTTTATATTTCTTGTTCGTCTCGCTACTTGATATCCTTCCCTGGATCCATCGCCATTTGTATTTCCCTCAATGGTCTGGAGTAACCCGTTTTCCAACACTTTCTCAACAAAGCCAGTGTGTCCGGTACCATTGGGATTGACCATAATAAATATATCGCCGGCCTTTGGTGTAATTACCGCTAGCTTTTTGCAGGCGATGTACTGATCGTTAACACCACCGGTACGTTTTAGCTGCATTTTAGAACCTTTAGCATTACAGTCCTGAAGCACACACCAGTATACAAATGCCATACACCAGGCGTAGCCTTTACCAAGGCCCACGGCTTTTAAGTATTCCTCCACTTGCTTACCGCCATTGCTTCCTTTGGGGTACTCTTCCACTCCGATTTGTTTTTGAGCAACATTAATCCAATTCGTCATTTTTTCTCTTTGATTATATCCGGAGTTTATGTGATTATTTCCCCGTTGTTAAGACAAAATTGCTACGATTTTGGGCGCAAAAAAAATTGGGTATCAGGCATTGTAAACGATTTGACAAGCGCTGTAATATGCCTCTACAATGCCTGAACACGGTTTTCTTACTGAATTAAATTTCTTGGAGATTTGTTGATATAATTAAATTATGCAAGACTTAATATTTAACACAGACCTAGAATTGGAACAGGGAGATTTCCTTGTTGGCTTCTCAGATGAGTTGCACCAAAAACACATTTTACTTGCCGAAAAAGGCGAGTACAAGCAATACCCTGAACTTGGGGTAGGCATTTTAAACCTCTTAAACGGAGAGAATGCAACAGCCCTGCTGATTGAGGCTAAACAGAATTTTGAATACGACAGGATGAAGGTAAAAGAGCTGAAGTTTACTGACCAGAACAGTTTACATATAGAGGCCAGTTACTAAGTATGATTGTCATAAAAACAAACATGCAAGACAATGCCATTGCTAGGGGAAAAAGACACCCCTACGTGGCTTTGTGTTTAACAATTAAAAAAGATTAAAAGAATGACACCACGCAAAGAATTATTTTTGGCTGTAAAAGATAAACTTACTGCCATAACGGGTATTGAATATGTTGATTTGCACCGCAAACAGTTTGGCCCCGGCAACGAAAATTACACCCAATATTACACAGCTTGCCTGATTAAAATTTTACCCATACAATGGTCCACCATGGTTGAACAGCGGCAGGAAGCGGCAGCTACAATAGAAATAAAGCTATACACCAGGGATGGATTTGCGGACCATATTTCCGGTACGACAGGGAATAGTGATGGATTGGCAGAAATAGATTTGATTGATCGCATTGCAGCGCAACTACAATTTTTAAAGGGCGATACTTTTAAAGCGCTGCAACAACTGGCAGAAGAAAATGTTGTTGAGGATGAGGAAGCTGGCGTTATGGGTATTTCGATTGATAAGCTTACTTTTTCGACCGTATTTTATCAGCAAACAACCTCGAAATACACACCGCAAAAAATCACAATAGAATAAATTTGCAGCATAAAAAATAAGTTTTAAGCAAGCTTAGAGGCGTTAGTAGTACTGATGACACATGCCTTAACATCGTTTAAAACTTATTTAAGCAAGGCTTAAAGGGCGTAATTACCTTCGCCCTTTAAGATTGCCCTAACTGTACGCGGACTGATGTAAAACCGTTGTGCAGTTTTCTCTTCTAAAGCGTCTAATCGCCACTCCGGATACTTTTTGCACAAATCGTCAAAATAGGTTTTAACGTCCTGGTTACGTAATTTAAATTGTTGTTTTGCCATGGTTTAATAATTAAATGTAATTTATTTTAGTCTTTTATAGGATGCTTACTAGGTGTAAGCTTTTCTTTCGGCATAGCCTGCTTTGATTTTATGATTGATTTTTTACTTTATTATCGGGTAATTAGCCGATAATTTGATTTATCGGCTAATTACCCGATATTCCGATTCACAATTATTTTAAAATGCTGTTTATCAAAAGAATTGACAGCTATTAACACATATGCAAGAAATTAGAGACTAGAAAAGTTAAGGCTCAAACTCTCCCATTTACCACTTTGGTTTCTTTTCTTAAATTCATAACCGAAGGCTTTAAAGGATTGGCTGTAGCTTTCTTTAATTAGCTGTAAGCCGCTGACCCATCGCAGGTCATTAAATTTATCCTCATGCTTGAGTAAATCCATGACTTTGGCATATTCTAAATCACCTTTTACATTTCTTTCCAGGAAACTCATTAAAATATCGTGGAGTTGGGCATCTCTTTTCTTAACGGTATCGCTTAAAAAATCTTTGATTAATCCAACAGCTTTTGTTGCGCGTTCATCCCAAAAACGATCAGTATCCCTGCGTCTGGTAATGTTTTTGGACCCATTACTATGTACAATTGCAAACCCACCCTTACTATTGCCTCTTATACCACCATATTGATTCAGTTTCTCGGCCTGCAAATCCATAACAGTATGCAGTTTATTTTTAAATCTGGCTGTTGCCAGCGCCAGTTCATTTGCCTCATCCCAAAGCAGTTCAATTGTGCCGTCCTTATCCTTCTCATAAATGGCTTTTTCAGCCATGCGTCGTTGTTTTTCAGCTTTCTTCTTATCGGCAAGTAATTTTTCCAGTTCACTGGTGCTTAATTCGTTGATATTGATTGATCTGTTTTGCATATTCTCTATTTTTATGGCGTAATTATTCTTTATGATCTATTAGGATCTACTTTCTTTTGGTTATTTTAATATCAACAGCCTGAACGAAGAAGATTTGCTGGGTATCGAAACGTTTGACTTTAAGCCCGGTTTCTTCACCGCCAATCACATCCCCAACTGCATTAAAATGTGGGTGCATATCGTTAATAACCCGTATTTCGCTGTTATTGTAATATTTTAATAGTTTTTCAATTTGTCCTAGTTCCATAGCTATATTAATTCGTTAAGTAAAATTTCATTTTGTTTTATGACCCGTATGAAGGCATCATAAACCGCCCTGCTTGGTTTCATCGCAGTGTATTTGGGGCTATGCCATATCAGATAAAGATTTAGTGTCCTCTTGCCCGTTAATCTTTGGGGGTATCGCTTCAGGATCACGCTATCTCTATGTAGCCAGATCTGCTGCCACCACAGCCAAAACTCTGGTGTTGCCTTCCAAACTTTAGCAGCCTTTGCATTACCAGAATAGTCCATCAAAAATTCATCTGCTAAATCCAGAAAGAGATTAGTAACTTCCTCTTTATTTAGATTAAAGTGCTGCGACATTTCTTTAATATGCTGGTTAAAATCCTTCATTTTTTTATGTTAATTCGTTCCAATACCTTGCAGCCTCTGCTGGCCATATATCATAATGTGCCGATCCTTTTCCCCGTACCTGCGAAAAAGCCCGGTAGCCTTCTATTCTGATTTTTTTAGCGGCATCATATTTAATTTTCTTGGCCACTCTCCCTTCAGGTTCTTTACCATCGGCATGACTGATGATAATGAATAGTTTTTTGGGAAATTTGGAGCGTAGTTCTTTATACGTCTTTAGATTAAGGTCTGAATACTGCAAACTATCTATAACCACAATGGCTGCGCTTTTGGGCTTTTCAAGTCTTGTTGTCAAATCTGGAATGCTTTCTTTTCCTAAAAACTGAAACTGGTTTTTAACATCCTCCATGCCTACATCGCTTAATGCATCCTGCATATCTTTACAAAAACCTTCTTCCAAACTATCGTAAGCTACTTTTCCGAAAGTGGTAAGGTATTTACAAAGGGTAAGCACAAAGCGCGTTTTACCATTAAATGAGTTACCCCATACCAGCCAGCAACCCGCAGGTTCAGGCTGACCTAATAGATCGAACCACTCACCGGTAAAATCCATCGTTTTAAATTTCATGGTCTTAACTTCAGCACCACTTAAAGCTCTTTTCAAATTCATTTATATCAGTTTTAATTTTTGAACCTCAGTAAATACCCGACGCAGACTCCCTTCTGTCCGGGCGTAAATTTTCTGCATATCGGTTGCCCCGTTTGCTTTGGCTACCAAAGCCGCCTGGTGTTTAATAAAATCTTCTCGGGCTTCTTTTCCGTGGGGTACTACCTGTTGGTATTTATTGCCGAAGCGGCTAAATATTTCGGTATAGCCAACTTTTTTCAGGTCTTTATTTCTGGTTATTTTGGCTTCCAGTCCTTCAGCTCCCATCATATACCAGGCACAGAATCGCTCAGTTGCATTCCAAAGCGCTTTAAGCTCCAAAAAAGCAGAGTAATCCAGATCGCCGGCCTCATCGAGTACAATAATGGGTTTTTCAACACTCCGCAGATAATAGACCAAATCTTCGTATACATCTGTATATCTGCAGGTATGGTTTATACCAAACTCCCTGGCTACATAACGAATTAATTTCTGCCTGCTTTTAACCTGAGCACAGTCTACATATATCGCGTTCTGGTGTTCTTTTACATATTGGCGGGCGGCATAGGTTTTTCCTATATCCGCCATGTCACATAATATTCCTGACAGGGAATTATTTTGGCAAGTTTCTAACTGGGTATATATAAAGTGGTAAACATTGGTTTTTGCCGTTACCCATGCCGGTGAATCCGTTAATTGCACATCAAGTTTTCGGGCTATACTAATCCATTTCCCATGACTTAGCACATTTTGTGTATCCCCTTTTTTTAAGCGGTTAAGCTGTGCAGCATTTATGCCTAAGGCCACGGCTTGTGAAGCATCGCTCACAAATTTTGTTCGCTGCAGCCCTATGGCTGCAACAATTTTGGTTTTAATGTTTTCAGGTGTCATATTTTATAGTGCGTTAATAGCTTTCAGTCTGTTGTAATCTTCGTAATCGTAATCTTCTGGTAAATCAAACCTTTCATTGGGTTGTAAGGCGCTTTCAAGAGAAACTTCTACTTCCTCTTGGGTGTAGTAATTGGTGTTTTCGACAATCTTAAGTCTGGACAAACTGGCTTTTTTTTGTTTAACCATGCTGTCGAATTTGGTTACATAGTGCGCCTGCTTTGAATAACTTAATGGATCTTCTTCTGACCACTCAGCATTTGCCGTATTGTAAGCGCTTATTTTATCACATCTGCAGATAAACACCTCATTTTGATAGAGGTAAACACTGTCAGTTTCGCCAAACTCGTTTGGAAGGTAGTATGCCCTAACTTCATAATTGTTAGGAAGCAGACGTAACATAACTTTAGGATCAGGCAGCGTGTATTTAGCGTATTGCACCTGTACATACTGGCTCCTGCGAATACTTGTTGTTACAACATTACCGATATAACGTAGCAGGAGTGCGCGGTCTACTTGAGCCAATTCGGGGTTTATGTACATCGCCAATACTTCGGCACGTGTTAAACCTTTGTACTTCTTTTGATTTGGATGCAGTGCGTTATTATATTTTTTAATAATTTCCTTATCATCTGCAGTAAGTACCTGATAAGAATATGTTTTCTCTTTATAGTTATTGTTCTGGGCATCGAATATTTTCTCACTTTTAGTCTTATTGGCTTCCAGACGCGAATAAAAACGTCCGATACCATCCTGGTAGCGCTTTTCATAGCCATACTTCTTAATACGGTTGCCTGTTTCAGCCCATTTTTCCTGCGAATTACCTGGATTGCACCAGCGCACAAATGGAAAAATTATTCCTGCCTGCATTAAATCCTCTTTGAAAGTATTAACCAGGTGATGCTCAACCTCAACCTGCATGGGCATCCCATAGCCATTTCGGTCAAGGAAATGGAACATATTGCGCATGCAATCGATAAACAGCGCTTTATCTTTAGTTTGGCTGTAAGCCGCGCCAATTACACATCCACTGGTAATATCATAAGCATAATACGCTTTAACCCGATTACCATTAGGCATTTTCCGTGGCAAATCACGGTCATCCATTGATATTTTACTGAAAGAATAGTTTGGCGCATGCCGGTGGTGATGTGGGCGATGAGTACTATTGAATGTGAGACTATCGCTTCTAAACTTATCGACAATAATCCTGTTGCCTGGTTCATTGATATAATTCCAGACAGTGGCTTCGCTCAAGGTTATGGGTTGTCCGTTTTCACAGAATTGTTTACGATCAAAAACTTCCCCCGTCTGAAAATCAAAAATATCGATATCCCCTGCTAAAAAACGCAGGTAATCGTTGCTTACATCGCCAACATAAGGCTTATTTTGTGCGATATATAAGCTTAGGATCAAGCGTTCTATATCTACAGTTACTTTTCTACTATTATCATTGCAAAAACCTCGATGTATTAAAGCTGTATAACCCTCTTTTTTATACTTTCTAAATTTTTCCTGTAAACGGCGATAGTTGGGTGGCAGTGAGTGGGCAAATTCTTTTTTATCCAAATTAAATACGCACTCTGCGAGTTTTCCCCAGATATTGGCCTTTACACCACCCATTGCTTTACGCCTTGCACTATTATTACTGATAATGATGTGGCATGCATTTAAAATGGAAGCGTGAGTAGTATAATTCAAAATAACCTCTTTAGGCAATGACCGGCCATCGGCAAGGCGATAAGCACTAAAAAAACTAAGTGCTGCAGCATCCGGTGTAATAAAGTCCTTAAACTGATGATGCTTTGTCGTTTTAGCCGGATCACCCCATTTTTCGATCAACACATTTTGTTCCTGAACCGGTAGCTTGGAGAAATTTATCAGAGCTTCGTTTCCCAAACCTCTCCCCTCTTTAATTCTAAACCCCTCATTTCTATGAGACCGCAGTTTGTAAGCACTGTAACTAAATAAAGCGACACTCTCAGCATTACGCTTATCTACATCACTTACAATGTAGCTCAAGCGCACCCCGTATTGATTGTTAAATAATTCGTATGGAGCCCTATGCATAAATATTAGTCGTTTAATGCACTTTCTACTTTTTTTACAAGTTGTTTATACTCTCTCCTGATTGTATCAGCGGAAAGGCTATTCCTATCGCCCTTAAGACATTGTCTGATAAAAATTTTTGTAAATCCGTGTCTGGATGATAATTCGGAGACCACTACGGTATTGTATGTATTACGATTTTGACTATTTTTGTTCATTGCTCTTATTGCTTTTAATACGAAAGCAAATGTATAGATAAATATCTCAGTTTAAAAAATAAATAATGAAAAATATCTCAATTCAAAAGGAGCGTATCATGCAGTACCTTGAAATAAAAGGAGTTAGCAAAAACAAATTTTATACTGAAACAGGCATTTCCAATGGGGTTTTAGATAAAAGCAGTGGGCTTACGATGGATACTGTTGAGAAATTTTACTCAAAATATAAAGATATAAATCTAGAATGGTTAATTACCGGAACTGGCTTAATGATGAAAGACACACACGCTCCCGCAAACGAACAAGTTGCTATACTTAATAAGAAATATTTGATGCGAACAGACATTAAACAAGAATTACAGGAAATTCCGCTGTATGACTTCCAGGCAGCAGCAGGCTTAACTTCGGTCTTTAATGAAAAAGCTAATGTTTTAGATCGAATTAAAATTCCCAACCTGCCTAAATGCGACGGCGCTATCAGTATTGTTGGAGACAGTATGTACCCGCTGTTAAAGTCGGGCGATATTGTAATTTACAAAGTGATTCAAAACTTTGTTGAAAATATTTTCTGGGGTGAGATGTATCTCTTGTCTTACTCTTTTGATGGCGATGAGATGGTAACGGTAAAGTATATCCAAAAGTCAGACAAGGGGGATGACTACATCAAACTAGTCAGCCAAAACTCTAATCACCAAGCCAAGGATATCAGAATTGCAGGAGTTTCAAGTATCGCTTTAGTAAAGGCAAGCATCAGAATAAACAATATGTCTTAGATTATCCCCCCTCACACCTATAACAAACACCAAAGCAAATAAAACACTAACAGGCAAGCCATTAAAGAAAAAAAACACATATAAAAAGAGGTGATTTGGGGTACCCAATCACCTTAAAATGCTGATATTTTAACTGCTTAAAGGACATATACCACCTCGGAGGCAGCTATAAACCTGCTTAATTGTAACCCTATATGTAACCCTAAAGGTAACCCTATGTAAATATCTTAGCTAAAAGTTAAGTTCTTTAAAAAGATTCATAAGGGGGGCTCAAGAGAAAAACAAAGCTTAAAATCCAGTTAAGCAATAACAAAGGTATTTACAAGCTAATCTTTTCAGCAAAGTCAGACGCCAGTACTAAGCCCTATCCGATTAAATTTGGACAATTGGTTATTTTCTAATTGATAGTATTTTTACTCAAAAGCATGCTCCAAGGCTATAACATGCAGCTTTCTTAATTTTACTGAAATATTAGGCTACACATATTATTTTGTCGTTTATACTAGGTGAGTGTGATAAGCATTTTAGTTATAATTATGGATCAGGTCAAAAAATATAGACCAATTGCATTCCCGATGTTCAGGAGACAGATGATTTGAGACAGATGATTTAATATAGGCCTTCCATTAGGGCTGTTCAAATATACCTACTGAGCGAACAATCATTGCGTAAATTTTTCTATACCCTAATAACAGAGGTGGACCATTGATTGCTGAAACTTTGTTAGGTACACAATATCTTTGGAGATGGACGCTCAAAAAGAAAAAGGTTTTCATTTGGTTTTTCTGCTGTTTTTAGCCTTTACGGTTTATTATACTTTCTCTGCTTACCGTGGGAGTATGCAGATGGCTGATTATGATGTTTCAAGACTTGAAAATGAAAAGAAGATTAAAACGTTAGATAGTGTGATTGCGCTGGCTGATGAGAAGGGCTTTACTGAAGAAGAGCTTAATGATTTTGCCAGCCAGCAGGAATCGGCTTATCAAAGACGTGATACTATTGAAAGTAACACGAAGATTGGTTCCGGGGTTTACCACAGTCGCTTGATTAAACTGTATTTGGAACTTGGAATGACTGTTTTATCGTTTGGGCTTTATCGGTATTCGAAGCGTAAGGGAAGTTAAAGGCAGTTGATTTTGGTGTACTAGTAATGCATCTGTTAGTTTTATATTCAATGATGTTATAACAGTTCTGATACACCATCTTAATTTAAAAAACATCAAATAACAAATAAAAAAGCAGCTCCGCGATGGAACTGCTTTTGAGTATTATAAATGAAATTATTTTTTTTCGCCTGGGTCTGTCTTAACTTTATTGACATAATATTTTTTGAACCAAAAAGAGATATCTTCCTCTGGA
The DNA here is from genome assembly GCA_965284455.1 of Sphingobacteriaceae bacterium. Lineage (GTDB taxonomy): Bacteria > Bacteroidota > Bacteroidia > Sphingobacteriales > Sphingobacteriaceae > Pedobacter. The sequence continues at coordinate 5,935,650 of OZ260086.1, read as the reverse complement.
ATATCATCCCAGACTTTCTCCCCACCAACTACTTTAAAGTGGCCAGACACTTTATAAGGCTCATCATCTACAGAATTATCAAAAAAGTAGGCCTGATATGCAATTTCTGCAGCATCGTGAAGGTAATCCAGCGACCTGTAATATCTGTTTTCAATCCGGTCCGCAGGCACATTATGTCCCCCGTTCTTTACGCGTAAAGCAACCCGGTATTTATTGATCTCGGGCGATTCTGTACTTACAAAATATAAATAAACCTTATATCCTGCATCAGCAGCCAGTCGCATATCTTCAAGATTGGATTCATGTGAAAATACTGTTTCAAAAGAAAACCTCTTTTTTGCCCTGATCAGGGCATGCCTCAGGAACCTCGCCACAATCTGGGCTATCCTGTCCAAATGTTCGGTATTGAGAACCTTCAGCTTATTTCCTTCTATGGAGAACGACGTTTCCAGTTCCTCCCTCTTAAATCCACCAAATAGCAGTCCCTGCGAGACAGCAAACGCCACTAATTCAGCCTCATTAGCAGTAACCTGATATGGTGTAAATGTAAAACGGTTTTTTATTAAATTCTGCGCTATATCGTCTGCGTTGATATAAATGCCGACATCCAGCTTTTAATTTTCGTTGACCTGAGTGTTACAGATTTTTTGAATGATTGTACTTTTGCCAGACCCGTTCGGACCGGCAAATACACGTAATCTTAATTGAGAGGTTTTTTGATCTGCCAAAATGTAGAATTACGCAGTTTGTAATTTTTCGATCTGCTCAACACGTCCGTCACTATGCGCACGTATCACCCAGCCATCACGTACCGTTACCACGTAGCCCATGACTTCCATTGCGTTCTTTGCCGCAACTTTGCCCGCACTCTGTGCTTTACCTACCAGCAGTCTTTTAGTCAGATATGCGAACCCGTCTTTGGTTGCCCACCTGCTTTTTCCTTTATGTACTGTTTTCGATCTTATTGCCATAATAGTTAAAGATACAAAAATAACAGATTGTTTTAACAACCACTAAATTAATATCTGCAAAAGTAACAAGAGCATGATAAAAAACACTAAGACCGATAGGAATATGAACCAGCGCAGCATCATAACCTTCTACCTGGTAACCGAGCAACATACCAGTAATGGGTAGAATAACCTTTTTGGAAGCGTCAACGATTTGCCTATTACCAAATGCTGGCACTATGCCAATCGTCATACCAAACCAAGCCGCAAAAAAAGGTGGTCCAAACGGACCGCCTCTGATATCTACGCCAAAGCAGATAGACTAAAATTCAGTTTAAATATGTTTTAACACCAATAAGACTTTTTATTTTCCACCAACCGCGTAGATGCTTTTTTGGAATCCCAGCACCCTAAAAAAGAAAACATTAGCTAAATTTACAATCCCTACCAGAACACTCCAGGTTCTGGCGAATATCCCTCATCCAGCATCATGTTGATCCGGTCGTAACTATGTCCACCTATATCGTAGCGGTCCAGCAATTCCGAAGGCTATTGAAATAGCCCAGCCAATATTCGTAAAACAGGCCGCTATTAAGCTTGATTACGCCGTGATCATCGAAACGATAAACTCTCTGTTCAGCGCCTTCGCTGATGAACAGTTCTTCCGAAATTTCCCCAGGGTAGAATAGATTTTCATTCTTCGCAAAATCAATTAGGGGTGACTCTTCTTCACTTTTGAGATACTTTTGTTCTTTAGATTCTGGGCCTGGTTGCGCATTTCTTCTAAGGAAATTTTGGACTTTTTGGAGTTTGCTGTTTGAGCCATCCTGTCCATTTCCAATAATGATACTTTGTAGTTATCCTTAATTTGTTTCATTAAAAATTAATTATACGAATATACAAATTTCTAAGTACTCAGCATTTCCTGCAATCAACACCAAAACAATACCAAAAGGATTTTCGCCAAATGGAGACGGGATAAACGACCGGTGGACTTTAAGCTTTTTGCAAGCCTATCCGCAGTGCAAAGTTCAGATTTTTAGCCGTTCCGGTATCGAGGTTTTCTCTTCAATGGGATATGAAACGCCATGGAATGGAACCTATAAAGGAGATTATCTTCCCGTAGGCACATATTATTATACGATCGACCTAAAAAATGGCAAACAGGAACTTTCAGGAAGTATAACAATTGTTCGATAGCACCAATTTGGGGATTCTATTAAGATTATATACAGCACAGCACCTGTTTTTAAATTTGCCTGGCAAAAAGAAAATTTGCATCTTGAAAACAAATTCTAAACCGCTATCTATACATCCACATGACCATTACTATTAAAGATGAAACCTTTGCTGGTAAAATCCTTCAGGAGATCCAGCTTCATTTCCAGTCCAGCACCGTAAGCGTATCAGAGGTTATCTCCAGCCGAGTGAGAAAAGAGGTCGAAAACTACAACAATAAACTCCCGGAGTATTTTAATGGTTTGGTTGAGCCGACAGATGCTGAAAAGACGCTTAACGGATATAAGCTTAAAAACCGGAAACTCATCGATGCCGAAAAACAGGTTTACGTCGCTTTGGATGCATTTCAAAAAAACGGCTTTTTTGTACTCATCGATAACCAACAGTCTGAAAGCCTGGAACAGCAAGTCAAACTCGGTGAGAATACAAGCATCAGTTTCATTAAGTTAACACCTTTAGTTGGGGGATAACGATGAAAATATTTGATAAGATTAAGCAGGTCATATCGGGTGCAACTGAAAAAGTTTCCAGCAGCCTCACAGATTCCCTAGGGCTTGAAAACGCAGATTTCAAAAAGGTTATTGTTTCTACCCGGAACGAGTGCCTGAAAATGAACGAGCACTTTTATGATGTGAAGCTCAGCGGTATTGATGCTTACCAGAATGAGGTGCAAAACTGGTCAGATGATAAAAAAACAGATTTCCTGCTGTACTGCCTTAGTGAAACAGACGCTTATGCAAAACACAATCGCGATACCCGCTCAGAAGAATACAAAGATAATATCGTCAGGGATGCTTACCTGACCCAGCTTCTGCGGACAAAGATCCATTATCAGGATAATGATATCATCAGGATCATTGACGCCTTTTTTACCAAAAAACGGTACGGCAAATGGTCTACTTTCAGCCAATGGCCGATCGCACTTTTTATCAACCAGCTTTTAAACCAGTACCAAGGCGTTCAGCCCATTGACGCGGTAAAAGTTGCGCTTGAGAAATTAAAAAAAGCCTATACCAGCAGCGATCAGACGACATTGAAAGAAATCGTCAAATTAAAAGCCAAACTTGATGAACTGCTTCTTGATCAGACAGCCAAGGAAACCAAACCAACGCTTTTTCTGGGCGAGGATGCACTTGCAGCCTATGCCAATGCGATGCTGATGGCCATAGAAAATCCGGAAAAACAAATCTGGTTTGACTTGCTTTCCAAAGCCCAGAAGGCAAGCGGAGCAAAACCGAGCAAAAAATACCTTGATGAGTCCCTCGCCTTGGTCAAGACTTTGGGAACGGATAAATTCAAGAAAGTCATCGGCAGCTGGATCGAATTCATCACTGCCCACAAGGAAACTACAGTGACGCACACCTATGGTACCGGGGCCCAGCGTTATAACTACAGCACGACTGAATTTTTAAGTGGTATTAACCTGGATGCCATCAAGGGCCTGGTCTGGATATGTGCAAACTTTCATGATCAGAACACACTCAACCTCATCGCTAAGCTGGCCGAACGGTGCTTCCGGAAAATTCCAGGCAAAGGCCCGACAGCAGCAGGGCTGGGGAATGCTTGTTTGTATGCGCTCTATAAATCTAAAGGTCTTGATGGTATTGGGCATCTTTCCAGGCTTAAGCTGCGCATCAAACAATCCAGCACCCAGACCCTGATAGAAAAATACATTGCTGAGGCAGCTGCTTTCCAAAAAGTATCAACGCATGATATTGAGGATATGGCTGTCGAAGATTTTAAGCTTCTTTGTGGAAAGCGCAGTTACGCTTTTGAAGATTATAACTGTACACTCGAGATTACCGGAATAGGTAAATCAGCACTTAGCTGGACCAGGCCAGACGGAAGTCCCCAAAAAACGGTCCCTGCTTTCATCAAGGAAAAATACGCACAGCGGCTTAAAAAAATAAAGGATACACAAAAACAAGTTGATCAAAATACCTCAGCCCAGAGAGACCGGATTGACAGGCTTTTTAGAACAGGCAGGGTGTGGAACTACGAAAACTTTGAAAAGTATTTCCTGCAGCATGGTCTGGTCAGCTTTATCGCGGAAAAGATCATCTGGACATTTACCGACCCTAAAAATCCTAGCCGTCCGCAAAGCCTCATTCAAATCGGTCAGGAATGGCAGGATAATAAGGGTATCCCCGTGACACCCAAAAATACTTGTACCGTATCGCTTTGGCATCCTGCTTTAGCCAGCACTCAGGAAACTACCCAGTGGCGGGCTTTTCTCAGCGAAAAGAAAATTCAGCAGCCGCTAAAACAGGCCTACAGGGAAGTTTACCTGCTCACAGATGCCGAAATCAATACCCGTACCTACAGCAATCGCATGGCCTCGCATATTTTAAAACAGCATCAGTTCAATATGCTGGCCAAGACACGCGGATGGAAATATTCACTTCTTGGCGCTTACGATGATGGCCGTGACAACGAATCTGCAAAGGTTCATCTTCCCGAATATAACCTTCGTGCAGAATATTGGGTAAACGAGGTTGCTGCAGATGACGCCTTTAACGATACGGGGATCTGGAACTATATTTCCACCGACCAGGTTCGCTTTATCGATACCTCAAATGACCAGGTAAAAAACCTGATTGATATCCCTGCTCTTCCCCTTTCAGAAGTACTCAGGGATGTGGATTTATTTGTCGGTGTTGCAAGTGTGGGTAACGATCCCACCTGGCAAGATTCTGGCGGCCTGCCAGCTTATCGCGATTATTGGACGACTTTCTCTTTTGGGGATTTATCGGAGGTGGCTAAAAATAGAAAAGAAATCATTACCAATTTATTGCCGCGCCTCAAGATCAGCAAGGTTGCCCAGATTAAAGATAAGTTTTTGGTAGTACAGGGTACCTTGCGTACCTATAAGATCCATTTGGGAAGCACCAACATCCTGATGGAACCCAATGACCAATACCTCTGTATCGTACCTGACCGAAGCCAAAAAAACCATACAGAAAATCTTTTTATACCATTTGAAGGTGATGCAGGTTTATCAGTCATCCTCTCCAAGGCATTTTTGCTCGCCCAGGATGATAAGATCACCGATACCACCATCACCTCCCAGATCAACAGAAGTTAATGCAGCGTTACCAACAGCAGATCCTGGTGCCCCAGGTACTCAAGGGAGGACAGGAAAAGATCGGCAATGCCAAAGTACTCATCATTGGTGCAGGTGGCCTGGGCGTGCCCCTTGCAACTTACCTGGCCTCGGCCGGAGTTGGCCATATCGGCATAGTGGATCAGGACACTATTTCCATCACCAACCTGCACCGCCAGTTTCTGTATACCACAGCGGACCTGAACAAAAAAAAGGTACAGATTTTAAAAGAAAGGCTTCAGCAGATTAATCCTGAAATACAGATCACCGCCTATTGCGAAAAGCTGGATGAAAACAATGCAAGGGAATTGATTGAAAACTACGGGATCTTATGCGACTGCACAGATGATACTGAAACAAGGATCTTGATTGGGGCAATCAGCGCGTCGCTGCATAAGCCCTTGGTATATGCAGCAGTGCTGGAATGGACGGCCTATCTGACGGTGTTGAATCATAAACAAGGGATCAAGCTCGAAGATATCTTCTCTAGTCAGGCCCTGCGTGAAAATGACCTTAATACCTGTAACAATTCCGGCATCATCAATACCACCTGCGGAACAGCTGCTACAATGCAAGCCTCAGAAGTTTTAAAAATAATCCTTGACCTTGAGAGCAATCTGGATGGCCGGCTACTCTGCATGGATACACTGAACAATATCTTTAAATCCTTCAAGATACAAAAGTCCTGCTAAGATGAACTTAAAGATTGCCGGTGATAACAAGTTATATTTTGGTAAAAGCGATGAAGAACCAGTATTCGCCGGAATGTGAGTAAAAGCCTTAAATGGTTTTAGCGTACACCGAAATTGGAAAATATAATTAGGGGGTCAACATGCTCCAGAATATCAAAGCAGAGGAATTCATCATTGAGATTTAAACGTTTTTTGCATGCTACTTTCGCTTAGTGGTAACATTAGATATCTATTTTATGCAAGGGATCACCATTGTCGTTATCATCAAACTTATCATGGTTGGCAAGGTATATAATGATTTCAATAAGAAGATACCTGAAACAGCCATCGCGGCATTGAAAATTCCCCATTTCGATGGCAAAGGATCGACAAAAAATGAGTAAACTATTGATTCAACTTCATCTTTACCGCCATTATATGCTTGCATAACCCTCTGTTAGTCTTATTATTGGTAAACCAGGTACAAGTACATTGCAGTTCGTTGCCTTTACCGGCGACAATATGACTCACACCAGTGGAACCTTTAACCTCAGCTTTAATGCCGTTTTTGTCATTTTGCAATACCACCACACCATCTTCATCGAATAACTTTATGGCATTTTGCAGCCTTGGATTAAAGCGTTTTAACCGGGAGAGATTAAAGGGAAGCTTTCTATAAAAATAATTGTTGCTTAATAAATCGTATCCCAATAATCCCATGCTGGATAGTGAAGCCTGCAAATTTTCCATCGTTCCCAGCTGAATGTCATGTTCTATAGAAACCAGTGTGGGCTGAAAAACCTCATTGGTTTTAAAATAATTATTGATGCCAAGCAACCATTCTTCCGGTAGCTGAACTATTAGGTTTTCGATATTCTTGTTCTCACCAGAAAATCCCCTATATACTCCGTCCGAGAGTAGAAATAGCATTTGTATGTCTTTGAAATCAAGTACTACTGCTGTACTTTGCTGATCTTCATGTTTATAAAAAGAGACACTATCTACAAGCAACAACAGGTTTTCGATCAGATTGAGTCTGTGAATGCCACCTATTTTTAAGCTATTGGGTTTTGTTACAGCAGAAAAAGCATAACTGTTCCCGGATTTGAATAAAAAATACTCAGTCTTAACAGCTGTTTTAGGTATGGCCTTAAAAAGTTGCAATGCTTCAATTTTGTTCAGTTTAAAGGCTAGCTCCATTTGAGATAAGTATACCTGCACATTTCCCAATCCTTTAATCCAACGATCAGGCAAACTCACTTTCTTCTCAGTGGTCTCTATGCGCTCGGTTATGACCTTCAGCTCTTTTGAACCTACTCCGACCATCAATTTTTCTGTCCTGGCAACCGTATTGAAGGCCCGGATAGTTGCATCGTTAAAATCAATATTGGTGCAGCCCGATTGAATAAACTCCCCGTCAATTCCTTCCGGCTGCACGTCAATACGAGCATAAACACTATTACAAGATGAAAATGCCTCAAAATGTAGTTGTCCATTACCGACAGAAACAATAGGGTCACGCATATTAATCCGCTGATCCGGGCTAATCGCAAAATGGGAACGTACTGTTTTACCAAGGGTGCTTAAACATTTTGAAGCGACAAATGAATTGACGATGTTGCCATAAAAAAAGCAAGGCACTTTATTGTCCTGTTCAATTTCAGAACAATGTGCCAGGATGAATGATTTATTCCGGCCCGCTACATTTATTGTAGAAGTATTTTGATACTGATATTGAAAATCTAAATTCATTTGCGTTTTACTTTACTTAAAAACTCCTGATTTGCTACTTTATCAAGTTGAGCAGAAACTTCTAAATAGTAAGCTGTTATTTTCTTACTGTTAACAGGAAGGTGCTCACCATCAAAATGCTCCAAGGTTTTTTCCAGACATAGCAACTGGAACTCTTTGATCCATTGTGAAACAAAAGGGCGATCTAGGTATTCTATAAACCTGTTAACGGGCGCATATCCTCTGGCAATTAGTTTACCGATGATATTAGCAAGATAAGAAAGATTCCCTTTTTTATTTAACAGTGAAAACTGAACATATTCTACAGCCAGATCTCTGGAAATTTTCTTTTCAAACAGTAAACAAACAGCAATATATAGCCATCCGCTGTCATGGACTTCCAGGCGATTATCCATTAAAAACTGCATCGGGTACAGACAGTTTTCCATTTCCCTGACTTCATTTCCCGAAGCCGTATGAGGGATATACCGACATAACATTGGACCAATGTATTGAGGCATTAAACTCAATTGAAATGCTATAGCCTCCCGAAAAGCAGTGGGAAAAGGTGCAGTATTATAGAAAAGTGGGGGGTAATGTTTGGTTTCTTTATTTCTATACCAGCTATAATTCCAATTGTGTTCCAGGACCAGGTTGTACCATGTCGCATATTCACTCTTGTCGACAACAATTTCATAAGTGATCTCAAATGGCTTGGCTATCGAAGGATAGCTTTTCGCTGCCGTATTTTCAAACTCAGAAAATAGCTGAACAGGCTGCTTAATCCTCGTTATCTGTGCCCAAAGTGCCAACACATCTTCAGTCGGCTTAACTTGATCTGCGGCCCCTAAATAGTACTGCATCGCAGCAGCATAATTCCCCTTTAGGCTCTTCACAAGATCAAGTACTTCTTCATCTGTTTGTTGGTATAACAATCTGTTACAAGCTACGATCAGATCTTCCATTTCAATATTTACCTTTTCTTGCTCATACTGTAGCAGACGTTGCACCAGTACTTTTGGATTCAGGTAAAAAGGCAGATGACTTGGGGTCGAAAGAAATGGCAATCTGTTTTTAGATGCTAGCTTTTGCCTCATCCAATCCAGCTTATTTTTTACAAATGGCACGCTATCATTTTCAACTCTTGTTTTTTCCTTGCTTTCCTCGCCAACCCAATGTTGCATAAATTCAGAGAAATTGGTCATTATGTCTATATCCCAAAACCTGCTAAACAGCTGCTTACAATAAGGTTTCAATTGCTTCTTATAATCTGCCGGGATCTTGTCCTGCAATTGATTGAGTCCTTCCAGAAAGAGATCGAAATCTAATGCAGACTTAGTCCTTATGAAATTACCAATCTGAAATAACAACTCTTCCCAAGTAGAAGGAATCGTGACCTGTTCCAACTGTTCTGCCGCATCTTCAAATACGCCATCTTCTACAGAAGAATTAACCGGAGCATTATCCAACCCAAGAATTTCAAGGGTCTTAAGCTTTAAATTACTTAAGTAAGGTTCAACTATAGCGCTCAGAATTTCCGGATCAACATGTTCTACTAAAAGCCGGGCTCCTTTTTCCTGTACTTTCGGATCATTTTGGAGCAATAGCATAGATAGCTCAGCGGAAATGCCCAGCTCCTTGTGTCCTTCCTTTTTCAAAAGGAAATCAAGGATATCCAGACTCAGCAGAATTGATTTTTCTATTTTCTCCTTTGGGAAAATTGCGCTCACATTGTCAATAAATCCATTTTCATCAAAGCCTTCGGTCTTATAGATCTCTTTGATTTGTCTGACCGCAAAATTAATCAGGCTGGCACTACCGGTATTCAGCAGGGAAAACAGCAAGTGTTGATGCTGCAGATACTCTTTTTGAATTGTATTAAACAGGTCCAACAACCGGATGTGCCAATCTAAGTGAGGCTTTTTCCAGTTGTTGAGCAAGGATTCCAATAAATACTGAATGAGGGTACGGTCAAATATATATTCTTTCTCCAGCATGATCCGAATAACTTCCGTCCAGTATTCATTCACCTTTTTACAGACATGTCCCTCACGGGCTTTCCATTTAGAAATGTCTAGCACAGGAATTTCATATTTGTGGAATTGAAGAAATACCTTTTCAATAGCATCTGGATTTTCCAATAAAAAAACAGCATCCTCTTCAGTATTCCTGTCAAACATCGTTACGGTAAACAAACGCGTAACAAAATAGCTCTCATCAAAAGTAATCCAACCCTGCTTGTAAAATGCCCATAGCAATTTGAAATCAATACTTCCAAAACGTTCCTTTTGTGATGTTTTAACAACCTTATCCAGATAGTCTGGTGGGAAAAGTTGATAAAATGCCAGTAATGGTTCTAATCCGATGACTGGTTTTGCTAAGTAGGCGTTCAAGGGGCGAACTAGCCATGTTTCATTCAAGTATTCAATCCTCCCGATATCATCAAATCCTCGGGTACAGGCAACAAGTGCAAACGTTAAAGTGCAACGAACCTTATTCCGGTTATCATAAAAATCACGTTGCGATCGTCCACTCAAGCTACCCCCATCCATTTCTAAAATATCGCGGTCAACATCCATAGAATGCAAGTATTTTATAGTTTCTGAAAGCTCATTTCCGTTCAGATTTTTACATTGGTTCAGAACTTCAACCCAGTTTTTGTCTTTAATATGCTGTTTAAGTGTATTCATATGGGTACTGCGCTTTCAAAAATATCACAAATCCAATTTATGGTTAATTTGAAGCTAAATTATAATGATTAGTTTATTATTTTGTTTTTTGAAATAAGATATTGCCCAATTTTGCCAACTTTAATTCTTAACCGATAAGCAGGGTTTCTTTAAACTAGCTGCGGATTTCGCCAAGGAAACGTTTTCGGAATGTGGTATTGAAAGTTCCTCTAAAAACTTTATAAATGCGCAATAGTTGGATAGCCAGTACCCGGTTCGTCCAACATGGGTTTCATTGTTGGGGTTGTGCACCCAATGAGAGCTTAGCTGTTGTCTTTACGGGTTACGTAAATGGGCTCGCCATTCTGAATTACAAAACTCGGGTCAATTGGCCCTTCGATTATAAAACTTGCTGCGAAGGAAAATAACATCAAGGTTACTGGTCGAGCAGCACTTGCGGAATGAGTTCGTCAGACGCTTCAGGTGGTGCGGATGCAGGAGAAAAATGGTGATTTTTGGTTAAAACGAACGGATTTTGGAATTAAATATCAAATAAAGCGTTAATAATTTCATGCGTGAGTTTGGTCTGTGTAATTGTTTTACCTAATTGTATTAGTATTTTATTAATATTACTGAAAGGATATACGTTTTACTGGAAAAAAATGGCAAAGAACAAAGCGGGTGGTGAATGGTTAACGACCATGGTAACGTTACCCGCCTGACTAAAATACGGAATAGAGAAATGGAAGCCAGGAAAATCGAGTGAAGTAGAGCCCTATGGTGTATGTCTTGAAAATCACAAGATTGCGCAATCTTGTGATTTCAGGACGAGTTGCCAAGGCATATTGCAAGTAAACCAAATAACAAATAGATAACCGCAAATAATGTGGTTATCTATCTATATAACGTTATAAAACTCAGGAATTATTAAGATATCATTATGAATGTTCTTTGGAAATATGCTGATTATTTGCCAGCCGTAAGCTCTCCGAGAACTTCAGCTAGTTTTTTAGTAAGCTCGTTTCCTCTCAAATTTTTAGCAATGATCTTCCCGTCAGGAGCGATTAAGAAATTGGTGGGGATAGTCTGTACAAGATATTGTTTTGCTACTTCGTTTTCACCACCCTTCAGATCTGATAGGTTAGTCCAGCTTAGTCCATCATCTGCTATGGCTTTTAACCAGGCTTCCCGTTGGCCGGTATTGTCTAAAGATATACCCAGTACAGTAAAATTTCTGTCTTTATATCGCTCATACATATGTTTTACCCAGGGGTTTTCTGCCCGGCACGGTGCACACCAGGAGGCCCAAAAATCCAATAACACATATTTCCCCTTGTAATCGGATAAGCTTACCGATTTACCGTTTACGTCAGTTTGTGTAAAGTTTGGGGCTTTTTGTCCTATTGCTAATACTTTCGCTGCTGTAATTTCTTGTTGTAAGGGCTTTCCCATAGCGCTTTCTTTTAAACGGGCTGTTAACCCATTAAATACGCGTTCGGTTCCGGCCGGATCGTTTGATTTAAATATGATTTGTTTATAGAGAATCAAACTGGCAAAGGAATTTGGATTATTACGCACAAACTCCAAGGCTGCGTTGTCCATTTCCGCCTTTAGCTCTTCGAGCCCTTTTTGAAAAGGACCTGCGAATGCCACGTCTTTTTTTTGCTCCGCGGTACCAGCATTATAAGGTTCTAAAAAAACTTTGATTCTCTCAGCTATCGCTTTCTGTGTCTCTTTGAATTTTAACATTCCGTCGGCAACCTCAGCGCCACTCACTATAGCAGACTGAAGTGAATCGTTCGCAGAGGTAATATTTATCGTACCTGGCTCTAGGGCAAAAGTTAGCAAATCGGTCTTTGGCCGCATTCCTGGCTTTGCTTTCGGTTCTTGTTTTTTCAGCTTTAGGTTAGCTAAGATAGGCTCTGTAACCTGTCCTTTAAAGGCAAACTCGCCGCCCTTCATCTCTGCCGAATCAATGGTCGTTTTACCATTTATGGTATAGTAAAGCATTACCTTAGCTGGCACGGTCTGCACTTTGACTTTTCCTTTTATGGTAAAATTTTGTTGTCCAAAGCCTACTAATGGCAGGGCGAGCAGTATTAAAAGAATTTTTCTCATGGTTGTTTTCGGTTTTTGATATAGAGAATAGGCGAACAAGGGTTAAAAAAGGGTGAAGATTCTAATCTACGCTTCACCCTTTTTATAGCATTTGGTGCCTTAGATGAAAAAACATAAAACTATGTTCCATAAAATTACCCTTGTTCTGATGCTTGCTGCCTTACTTTCAGCCTGCACTGTTTTTAAACAACCAGAGTTTCGCATGCCAGCGAACCTTGATGTTGAAGTCTTAAAGTGGGATGGTGGTAAGCCCACCATCCGCACTAAAGCGATATGTTATAATCAAAATAAGATTGGTTTTACCTTTGAAGGAGGCGAAACGGCCATTTACCTCGACACCTTGAAACTGGGAGTTGCAAAAATAGATACTACTTTTTTCGTTCCTGCGCAATCTGAATTCAAGGTTCCCGCTTACCTGCAGCTTGACCTGCCCTATCTCTCTGCCCATGGATTAAGACTGGATAGTACCCTAGTAAGCATCACCGGGGAATTCAAGGGTAGTGCTCTGGGCATCAAAAAAACAATGAAAATTAATTATAAGGGTAAGCACGATATCAATCTGATCATGAAACCTTTTTAATTCTCTAAAATTGATTTGATCATGGTATCCATTTCATCATTTAATCCTCCTGTCACGCGCATGAGGATTTTTCCATTTTTATCCAACAGGAGTTTCGTTGGGAAACTGGTAATCTCGTAGTCTTTTACGATATCCTGCTCATCTACTCCTTCTTTATTGAGTACATGCACCCAATGGGCATCATCTTTCTCAATAGCCGCTATCCAACCAGTCCTTGCTTTTTCGAGGTCTTTGTTTTTTTCGTCGGCTACGGCTACAATTTCTAAGCCCTTCGCTTTGTACCGCTTGTAGAGGTCTTTTAAATGCGGGTGTGTTTGCCGGCAGGGAATGCACCAGGTTCCCCAGAAATCGAGGATAACGACTTTGCCTTTATAATCGTTTAAGTTGATCTGTTTGCCGTACTGGTTTTTTCGGGTGAAATTTTTGGCGGTTGTTCCTGTCGGAGTAGCATTATACTTTGTAAACCGGGATTTTATGTCTTGGCCTATAGCGGTTTGCTTTAAACGGTCAGATAGTGCATTGAATGCTGCAACATAACTATCGGCAGCGTACATAAGCTCCATGTCCCTTAAGATGTAAAGACTCACAAAGGAGTCACTGTGGGTAGCAATAAAGCCTTTTTTCATTTCCTGTCGTTTCTTGTTTAAGCCTACGCCTTTGGTATCCAAGAGTTTGCGAATAGCCAGGCTATCCTCGGGAAAGTTATAGCGGTCCAACTCTGCTGCCAAGGCCGCCTCTCCAATATCTCTATCGAGCATTTTATCAAGCTGGTCAAAATCTGTTTTAAACCCGGATTCACTTAAGCCCTCTTTTTTAAGTGCTGCTAGCATACTATTTTCCGAGAGTTCAGATAGCCTTCCCAGCGCAGGTGTATTTTCAGCGGGCAAAGCCTTATTCTCTTTTATTTTTGATAATACACTCTTTGGCAATACTTTTCCATCAGGTCCGATTAAAAATTGTGCTGGAATTATGCTTGTGCTGTACAATTCGGCTGCTCGGTTTCTTCCCGGATGATCCAGGTCGGCGACCTGGGGCCAGGGAATCTGGTCATCTTCAATTGCTTTTACCCAGGGTGCTTTGGTCCGATCTACAGAAACTGCCAGGATTTCGAATTTACCGGTTGGTTTTAACGCTGCATACAACTCTTTTAATTCAGGATGTCCTGCCCTGCACGGCTTACAATAACTGGCCCAAAAATCGAGTATAACGTATTTGCCTTTATAATCCGATAGCTTGATTAACTTTCCATTTGGGGCTGAAAGTGCAAAGTCTGGAGCCATCTTTCCAGGTGCTACGGCAAGGAAACGCTGGATTTCCAGCCCGAATTCCTTTGCTGCTTTTGTTTGTTTCAATGTAGGCGAAAGTTTTGCGAAAGCGTCGGCAACCCACTGATTTTTCGCTGAAAAACTCATCACCCAATCCAGGCTTACCTTCGATGTGGGGTATCGGGCTATAAAGCTGGCAACCAACTTCGGTTCCTCGCGGTACCTGGGTCCCTTCATGTTTTCAATCCAGCTGAGTTTTTCCTGATTATTTGCATTGAGTACTCCTCCTGTAATTTTCGCCCTGCTCAGTGAATCCTTTCCTGTGATGCGAAGCGGAGTTTGCTCCAGGTAAATAGGTTGCATATCAATGTTACCAACATCGGTAAATTTACCATCATGACCTAATACTAAAATAGCAGATTTAGGTTCTGCCAATTTCCCTAAAAACTTAAATGCACCAGCGCTTAAACGGCAGGAATCTTTAACAAAAGTATTTCCCTTGTCATATACCAGGTACATTTTGGCCTTGGGTGATACCCCTGTAATTACCCCACTAATCGCGTATTTTTGCTGGCAGATTCCCGTAAAGGGAATCGCCAACAATAAACAACTAACTAACTTTTTCATAGGTATAATTATTTAACTTGAGAAATGGCCTGTAGATCTATCCCGTATTTCTCTTTGTAGTAACTGATAATTGCATTGTATTTCAAGCGGAATTTGCCAGCAGGGTCATTGCTGGCGATAAATACAGTCTGTTCCCACTCTTGTGGTGTTTTTAAGGCAATATTGTACATATAGTCCACAAAGTCTCCATAACGGGTCTGTGTCTGACCAATCAGTGTAAAAACACCATATGTCCTTCTATTTGCCAAAGTAACCAAATCGTAATTCGTCGCAGCTAAAAAAACCGGAGGCATTTCAATTTTATTCAGGGTTATTGCCTGCCGCCAAAATTCCCTGTTCAGCTCAGCTTTCATAACTTTTAACTGTGCATCGGTCAATGTGCTCAGCGTGCTGCCTGTATGCCCAAACGATAGCTGACTAAAGGAACTTGCGGTGTTATTGTAATCATCTACGATCTGTTCGATACTCGTAATAGTGACTGACCTTATTCTGGAGGCTAGCATAATTTTATATGGAAGTGCCTTTTTTAAGAAATCTGTTGGATACAATTTAAAGAGGTATTTATCCAAGGTGGCCAGTGCCGGCTCTACGTAGTTTTCATCAGCCTCTGTGCCGGTAAATAAAATATTAGAATTGATATTCCATCTGAAATCCTTTTCAGTGAATTTATACAGGATATACGTCCCATAAGTATTGTAGAAATCCACAATTGTTTTATCATAAGGATGGTTTCCTTGTGGCAATACATACAGCGGGGGAATTTCTTCTACTTTAAGATTTTCTTCTTTACTGCAGCCTGAGAAAAAAAGCACCAAAAGTAAAAAATAGGTTAATAGGTTTATTTTCATAACGTTAATATTTATTGCCCATTTCGATAAGCTGGAGCAGGATTAGGGATTAACTTAGGATTCTGGTTTAATACAGCTATGGGAATTTGCAAGAGATAGGCAGGGTCACGTGGCTCTAGCGTATACCTTACTGTTTGTGTATTGGACTGGTAAAACAAGTGTTTGATTGCCGGCATGCCTAAGCGGCGCAGGTCAAACCAGCGGTGGGATTCTTCTTCAAAAAGTTCTCTTCGTCTTTCCTGCGCACATTTTCCCAGCAGGTCATCTGCACCGGTGTTGGTCAAGTCCTGATATGAGGCAACAGTAAAGCGTTTTTTGCGAAGCGTGTTCAAATCATTAAGCGCGAGCTGGGCATTGCTAGCTTGTCCGAGCTTATTGAGCTGGGCGTAAGCTTCTGCACGGTTTAAGTAGGCCTCGGAAGTACGGAAAGCTTGTCCAATTTTAGCGGTACCTGGAATAATGCCACGCTTTATCGATCTTTTATTGCTGATATAAATACTGCTCCTCAAATCACCTGGCTCAAATACAGCAATCAGATCTTCTGAGAGCCTGAAGTTGCGGTCATCATTTCCCATTTCCACGATATTGGTATTATCATGTCCCCATATGGTTTCTACATTGGTTAGACCCACTATTTGCTTGGTGGTTTGATTAGGCGTTCCCCAGCTCGTAAGATCCATTAAAGTAGCTTGTCTATTAAGTACATTCGTGGCCGCGTCAATTGCCTTCTGCCAATTCCCCATATACAAATGCACCCTAGATGCCAGTAAATAGCCGCCAATATGGCTGATACGGTAAATATTATTGTTTTTCCCACTTCTTTCCATCAAGGTAATGCCTTTCTCCAAATCGCTTAATATCTGGCGGTATACCTCAGCTACGGTATTACGCGGTTTACCCACTAGGGACAGGTTACCATCCAGCATGAGGGGTACACCCAAATCGGTTTCAGGATTGGATTCTGAATCGGCATAGGGCTTTCCATAGTAGTTTACCAACAAAAAATAATAGTAAGCCCGAAGCAAATAAGCCTGTCCCACCACATTTTCTATTTCCACTGTCGTTCCCGTAACTTTACCTGCATACTGAAGAATTAAGTTACAGGTAAGAATCTGGGGATACCGGGTTGTCCAGAGGGTTGACCCTGCCACTGAAAGGGGCAAAATTGCAGATTCAGGTTGCCAGGTGTAAGCACTAGTATTCAGGGTATTACCTATGGCGATAAATCCATCCTGAACCACATCATCATCCATCATTCTCAAAGTCTGGGCCGATATATTTCCGCTTGCTGCAGGCGTATAGGCTGCACCAATGAGCAATTCATTTAAATCGTCAATATTTCTGGGAATAAGGTCGGTTTGCGACTGTTCTTCCAAAAACTTCTTGCAGGAAGAGAGTGGCAGGAGAATTGAAAGCAGTGATAAAATTAGTATATATCTTTTCATCTGTTGTACTATTTAAAGGTTACGTTTAAGCCTAAACCAAAGATTTTGCTAATGGGCAATGCCGTGGTACCTACTCCATCTATTTCAGGGTCCTGACCTTGCAATTTTTTATCAGCGATAACAAACAAATTGGAGGCAGATGCGGATATGGCAAGCTGGTTGATTCCCAGCTTTCTAACCAAATTACTGGTTATGCGGTAAGAAAGATCAATATTGTTGCACCGTAAATAACTTCCGGATACCAGATTGATATCCGAATAATTATACATCGTGTACCGACTTAACGATGCAATATCGCCAGAGCTGTAAACAATGGCTTGACTTGCCATATCAGCTCCTTTTGGATAGGCTGGGATGTTGGTAAAAGCTTCGTCTCCCGGTTTACGCCAACGTCGAGCGAGTGCCTCTGGCAAGTTTTGCTCTGGCATTGGAATATTTACAAATGAATTGCTATAAGCGCTGTTCTTAAACCTTACCCCTCCGAGCTTATAGCTGAGGTTCATGCCGAGCGAAAAGGCCTTATAACGTATATTGGTATTTAATCCGCCACTAATTTTAGCCTCCCTTGTGCCCATGGGTTTTAAGTAGGTAGTCAATGGAGTATTTGCCGTCCCATTTCCTTCATCCACGCCATAAAACTGTGGTAATCCATTTACGGGATTTAATCCTTTAAACTCAAAACCATAAATAGTACCAATTGCCTCCCCTTCGGCGAATACCGTACCGTTGAAATAATCGTATACCGTTAGCGCTAAATTCCTGATCGTTCCCTGTTCCAAACGGTTAAAATTCCTAGCACCGTTCATGGAGAGGAACCAGCTCAGATCTTTTTTATTAATCAGGTTAAGTCCCAGCAATAGCTCATAGCCCTCATTTTTAATATTACCGCCGTTGATTAGCATACGGTCTATGCCGTATTCTACTGGAATACGTCTTGATACGATGGCATCGGTGGTCATTTTCCGGTAGTAGCCCAGATTGAAATTCAATATAGAATGGAATAAAGTTCCGCCCAGTTCCATGTTAATGCTTCTGGTTTTCTCCCATCTCAAATCAGGGTAAGGAAGGGATTTAATTTTCAATAAAAATTCATTTGCTGTAATATTAAATGCCTGATCACCATCTCCCCTATATAGTACCAGCTCGGGGCCAACACTGGTAATTACATTCCCCTGGAAACCATAGGAGGTTTTTACATATAGGTCATTGATAATCTTATTTTCTTTCAACCATTCTTCAGAGCCGATATTCCACCTGCCAGCTAAACTCCATACCGGTAAAAATCGCTGGTTAGCATACTGTCCAAAACGGTTCGAGGCATCAACCCTTATATTCCCATTTACAATATACTTACCGGCATAACTGTACGTTCCCATTGCAAATCCAGAGAGTGCATTAGCTATGGTGTTTGTTTTTTTTGGATTTAATAACTGAACTGAATTCGCTGATATGGTAAAAATTTCGCCCTTATCGCGAAAATAGCCTGGGATTAGGTTACTAAAACCCTGGTTCTGTGTGGATCTCAATTCCTGGCCAAACACTATATTGAGGTTGTGTTTTTCGGAAAAAATGCTCCTGTTAAATTCTACCATATTACGAATGGTGTAACTACTCGCAGTGGTATTTGAGGGCAATAAAATCCCTCCAAATGGAATTACCGAAGCCAATTCGAGACTGCTTCCCGGAGCGACTGTACCATAATCATAGCCCCTGAAAGTGGTTACATAATTACTGAATTCTGTTGCATATTGCTCGCTGTTCTGGGTATTTAAACTAGCCCCGGCCAGTGAGGTAAATTTGATTCCCCTTGCGATTAAGTAACTCAAATCAACGGTAGCATTAATTTTGCTGTCTTTTACGCTGTTTCCGGTTTGCTGTAATTCGTTTAGCATATTAAAGCTTATCGGATTGCCTAAAATACCTGGTAAAATTTCCTGTACCGTAGGGTAGATCAAATCTGCTGAAATCGCCCTACTTGTTTTCAAGGCATAATCAAGTGGATTTACAACAAAATAACCCGTTGAGCTCCGATGACTGGCATTTAAGACCAAGCCTAACTTTAATTTTCTATTAAGCTCTGCATTTAGCCGCATAGAAGCGCTGAGCTCATTGTAATCATCGAGTTTTGCAGTTCCCTTAGCTCCGTTGTAAGATAATGCAGTGTAATAACTTACCTTATCCGTACCTCCTGAAAAACTCAGGTGCTGGGCGTTATTAAAGCTATTTCGAAATAAGATATCAAACCAATCGGTATTCATCTGCGATAAGTTAACAACCTGCTCCTGAAACTCGTTTTGCGTTATTTTTTTATTGATCAGATCCTGAAATGCCCCTTCATAACCCATTTTGGTAGGCAGGGATCTATACAGGTAACCATCTTCATACATTTCGCGGGAAAACTGAATCCGTTGCTGTGAGTTCATCAGCTGCAATTGGCTATATTCTGGTTTTGATGTCAACCCGTAATAACTGGTATAGTCCACTTCAAGTTTACCTTCTTTTCCCTTTTTTGTGGTAATTACGATTACGCCGTTTGCAGCCCTTGTACCGTAAATTGCTGTGGCAGAAGCATCTTTCAAAAAGGTAATACTCTCAATATCATTGGCATTTAAGCCGGAGATACTATTCCCCGTTAAACTTCCTTTGGACAGAATAGCGTCCTTCATTAGATATATGTCCTTGGAGGATGGCTCAACTCCCAACAGGTTATCAGGATTTTGGTCGGTGGGATTCTCGCGTATAACCCCATCGACTACGATAATGGGATTGGCATTTCCGATCAAGGTAGATGTGCCCCGAAGGCGCATGGAGGGAATAGCATTTGGGCTTCCTGAGGTTTTAACAACCGAAAGGCCTGCAACTTTTCCCTGCAACATAGCCGCCACATTCGTTGATCCGTTTTCTTTTACCTGCTCGCCTGTCAATGTCACCGTAGAGCTGGCAGATATCCGCTTATTGATTTCCTGATAGCCTGTAATGACTACCTCTTCCATTTCGATCAGCTCGGGGACTAAAGTAACACTCATCGATTCGCCTTCAAGGGGATCGAGTATCTTCTTTTTGAATCCAACACATGAAAAAATAATTTTTGAATTAGCATTCAGCGATATCCTAAACCGACCATCTTCATCTGTGAGGGTGTGATTGCCTTTTCCAGCCTCGCTTACCGTTACCAGTTTGATCGGAAATCCTTTTTCATCTACCACCTGCCCTTTGATGTTGCTAGGCTTAGCGACCTCTTCTTCATCATCCTTTGGGCCAATAACCATCACATCTTCATTTATCACAAAAACGAGTGAAGATCCCTTCAACAATCGCCTCATCACCACTTTAAGTGGTTCATCTTTTGCAAAAAAATTGATCCTAATTGCATTTTTCCTGAGTAATTCCTGATTATAGACGATCTTAATTTCTGTTTGTTTTCTTAGCAACAGGATGATCTCTTCGAGTGTATTATTCTTAGCATTGATCGTAACCTTATCATCCTTTTTTTGCTGGGCCATGGCCGGGGGATGAAAGGCTAGAAACATCAAACAGCAGATGATGATGATTCTTCGATAAAAAATTGTCATATGGTTGGTTTAGTTGTTTGGTATATCGATGCTTATTTAATGAGTTCGTTCAGGGCCTTTTCCAATGCCATCGAGCTTTTAGCTCCGTCTCTCAAACCTGCCGCTATGATTTTTCCGTTAGGATCGATTAAGAATTTGGCTGGAATGGCGGTAACCTTTAAGGCTTGAGCGAAGGCGTTCTGCTCGCCCCGTAAGTCAGAGAGTTGTTGCCAGGGCATTTTATCTTCGAGCATGGCCTGAGCCCACTTGCTCTTATCCCTATCTAGGGAAATGCTCACAAAACTAATATTTTTACCGGTCATTTTTTCATAGACAGCTTTCAATTCCGGGGCTTCTTTTCTGCATGGTGCGCACCAACTGGCCCAAAAATCTACCAGCACGTATTTGCCTTTAAAGTCTTTCAAACTGACCATTTTTCCATTTTGATCTGGCTGCGAAAACTCTGGTACCTGTTTGCCTACCCATTGTGTTTCGGTGCCTGTAAGCTTGCTCAACATCGTTTTACTTACCCCATTGAAAGCATTTCCGCTCAATTTGCTAAGGTAGGCTACCTTCTCTACATTCGAAAACGATTCAGGTACAATGGCATTGAGCACATAGGCGGAGGCGGCAGATGTAAGGTGTTGATCTAAAAATTCCCTTGCAATAGCGGCGATCTGCTGATTTAATTCTTCAATCTCTTTGATAATCGCTACACCTGCATCCTTATCGCCCAATTTTTGTGCTTCCCTTAAGTCGAGCTTCAGGTCTCCAATCTGCTGCAGTTTTTCTTCTGCCACACTCATCTGTTTCTCCATTTCTACCCAATCGGTTACAAAAGCATCTCCGGTAAATGTTGCCCCCTTAAACCCGGTTCCATTGCCTCCTTCAATATGCATTTTACCCGGTTGCATAAGCATAAACATACCTAAACCTGTTTTTTCGGGATTTACACCAGCCTGAAGCACTAGGGTGCTTGCTCCTTTGGCGAGATTGACGGTCAAGGCAAAACTATTATCTTTCACCACAGTTGAATCAGCAGTGTCATTAGCGAAATCATACAAGAACACTTTATCGCCATTGGTAAGTTCAGGCATTTTAGCGGTAACAGTCAAGGTTTCTTGCGCAAAAGTCACCATTGCACATAGCAGTAAGGCCAATACTGGCACTATCGGTTTTTTCATAATGAAATTTAGGTTGGTTTATGGTATAGGCGAGACAGCTAACAAAAAGGGTGAAAACAATTTGAAATTATTTTCACCCTTTTTGTTATGGAGTATATTAGAGGTTAACGCTGTTTTACCTGGATTACCTTTCCTTTAGTTACAAAGGAAACCTCACCACTGCTGAAGCTGATGTTGTTTAGAATTTTATCGAGCTCCGCATGTTTCTTCATATCGATTGTAAAATGGAGGTTTTTAAGACTTTCCTTTTCGAAAACAAAGCTTACATCGTATTCCCTTGCCAGGCGAGCGGTAATTTCTTCTAGCGTATTTTCACTGAAATAAATATCGAGATCTTTCCAGGCGGTATATAAGCGCAGATCGGCCTCTGATTTCGATAGCGATTTATGCTCAATGTTATACACGCCTAACTCGCCAGGCAGTAGCACTATCGATTGGCTGCCAGCCTGTAAACTAACCTTACCACGTTCTAAGGCCGTAGATACCTGATTTCCAAATGCATTTACTCCAAATGCGGTACCTAAAACTTTCACATCTACCGATTTTGCATGTACGATAAACGGTCGCTGTGCATTATGGCTTACCTCAAAATAGGCCTCACCTTCAAGCGTCACTTCTCTTCTTCCCTTAGGGAAAGGTACAGGGTATGTGAGCTTGGAACCTGAATTGACCCAGACTTTAGTGCCATCGCCCAGTTCCAGGCGTGTATATTTTCCATTTGGAACCGATAATACATTAACATTTAGTTGCTGATCTTTTTCAGCAACTACAGTTTCAGCTTTATACACCAATCGTGTTCCATTTAGCGCTGCTCCCTCGCTCTCAAGGAGTTCAGATTGTCTCCCGTTGAGCTCAATAGTTTTGCCATTGGCTAGTGTAAGCTGGATTTGGTCTCTTGAGGCAGAATTGCCTGGTTTATTCTGTTGAGAGAAGAACCAAACCGCTGGCAAAACTGTAAGCAGCAAAACTGCTGCCACGGCCATTAAACGATATAATTTTAGGCGTTTTGCTTTGGCCGTTTTCTCCTGGTAGCGCTGTTTTAGCGCTTCCCAGCCTTCACCTACCGGAAACCTGACTTGCGGGTCTTCTTCTTGTAACCTCATATGTATTTCTTCTGCCAACAGTAGCATTTCGAGCTCCTCATCGTTCAATTCTTCGTTATCCGACATTTCATTTTCATGGTCGAGGTGCCTGAATAATTTATCCCAGTTAATTTTTTCTTCCTGATCCATAACCTGCTAACGAAATCCAAACCATATAACAATTAATATACTCATCCTGATGAGCTGCTGGCATTCACGCCTTAAAAACTCATAGGATAACTTAATATGTGTTTTCACTGTATTTACAGAAATATCCAGTTGAGCCGCTATTTCAGCATATTTCAAACCGTCCTTGTTACTCAACAGAAATATATGCCGTCGTTTTTCGGGCATCTGCCCGATAATTTCCCACAATGCCCGATCGCGCACTGTCTCATATTCTTGTATTTCCTGCTCTTGCTGGCTTTCCAGATAAGCGGAAGCCCTAATCACCAATTCATCATTATATTCCACTTTTCGCACTTTTTTTCTATAGCTCAATGAAGCGTTCCTAACAGCCCTGAATGCATAACTTTTAAAGTTGGTGTGCACAGTTATCGTAGAAATCTTATTCAGACAGTACATAAAAAAATTCTGGACAATATCTTTCGCAACCTCCTCATCCTCTACCACATTATATGCCACAGCACACAAGAAGGAATAATGTTCGTTAAAAAGCTCTTCTATCTTTGAAAGATCTGCCATTTATCTTCTGATTTAACGTTTTGTTTATTTAGCCAACATCACACTATTTATAATATCAATAGTTTTATCAATGTATATATCTGTAGATAACTCTTGTGTCCACTTAGTATACCAATCTTTTACCGGGGCATCATTCCCGGGAGTAACTATTACCTTTAACCTTTTGTTTACAGGCAATTGCGCTGCTTCTTCAATTTGTTTGCTATAGCCTAACAACAACTCTTGTTGCTTGACAAACTCAGCAGCTTTTAACCTAACCGGCTTTAATTGCTGTTCTGCCAACAATTTACTCTTTTCATCTATATTTTTAAAAATATTAACTGGTCCTGCTGCTGCACGCGCCAAATTACGGATTTTGTTCCAGTTGACTACTGAACGGATGGGCTGAAAAGCTGCCGGAGAAATGCTATCCCATGGCAAGGCTGAATCTCTGAATATTTCCCGGGTTTCGAGGTAAGCCAGTTTTCCAGGCAAAACGATATCCGATTTAACACCCCTCGATTGGGTAGAGGCACCTGTTACCCTATAAAACTGAAATTGACTTATTCTCAGCGAGCCATAACTTACACTTGGGATTCCTTTTTTCTTATCCCCTAATTTCCCCATAGGAAGGGTTGGCTGAGCTGTACCTTTTCCAAAACTGGCAGGTGCGCCAATGATCAAGCCTCTTTTGTGGTCTTGAATAGCTGCTGCAAAAATTTCTGATGCAGAGGCACTGTTTTCGTTCATCATCACTACTAATGGGCCTGTATATAAAGCAGGTTCGCTGGTGGTAGGTGTAAACAGGGCTTTCACTTCTTTTACCTGTACTTTTGGACCGGGGCCTAGAAAAAATCCGCTAATATCAACCACCTCGTCTAATGAACCTCCGGGATTGTTGCGCAAATCTACTACAATGCCGGCTACCTTAGCCGCTTTCAGTTTCAATAATTCAGTTCTGAAATCAATTGCTGCGTGTGCCCCTTTCGGGTTATTTACATCTACATAAAACTCCCGCAAAAAAAGATAACCTATTTTTTTACCATTCTTTTCTATAACAGCACTTTTGGCCCTGGTTTCTTCTTCATTAATTTCTGCACGCATTAAGGTAACGGTTTTCAGTTCCCCATTGGCGGTCATCAATCCAAGCGAAATTTTAGTATCCTTATCACCGCGGATCATCCCGCCCACTTCGATTCCGCTCATGCCAAGTACATCAACCATTTGGCCTGCAGCATTGCTGATACTGACAATACGATCTTCTGCCTGTATTTTCCCGCTTCTCATTGCCATTCCGCCTGGCCTCACCGTCTTTATAAAAATATCACCGTCCTTTTCCTGCAATTCTAAACCAATTCCATAAAAGCGTTTGGCCATAGCTGCATTGGCTGCCATCAATTGAACAGGAGCCATATACTGCGTATGCGGTTCTATTTCTAAAGTGACCGTATTCAGAAACTGACCGAACCGATCACTTTGGGCAGAGGGACCTGTTAAATTTTTAAAAGTATTCTTTAACCAGCGATCTATTTTAGCCCGGGCTTTTTTTTGCAGCTCCAGATTATTCATTTTGGTTTTATCCAGTTCCATCATTTCCCTCAATACCATGTACTTAGCGCGTTGTCTCCATACCTCCTCCAATTCGGTTTGCGTATTCGCATAGGATCTCTGTTTTCCATTTAACTGGACTGACTCATTCAGGGTAAAATCAAAGGGTGTAGCTAAAACTTTTTGATAGCCCTGGGCAGCTTGGTTCAATCGCTGCTGATATCGTTCAAAAGCAGCAGCAAAAAAAGCGGTCGACCCCTCATTAAGGTTATCATCCACCGTAAGTTCATAGCGTCTTAACTCTTCAAAATCACTTTTCAGCAAAATGTCTTTATTTGGATCTAAGCCTTCCAGGAATTTCTTCCAGATAATTTTAGAAAAATTATCATCAATAGGTTTAGGATGTACATGATTTTCCTTTAAGTTCTTTACCACAGCAAGTATAGTTGCCTTTTGTACCTCCGCAACACTGGGTTCTTGTGCCTTTGCCTGCATTGGTAAACATGCGGCATAAGCAATAAGGACTCCGGCAAAATACCGCAGCCTTGTAAAATGGTTAGTTTGGATCATAAAATTAGGTTATTCAGTTAAAGGCGATATTGATACAGAAAAGGGTGAATCAAACCGGAAAGAAATAAGAAAAAAATAAATGAGAGCATTACTGAATGATAGAATCGCCAGGGCTTTCGCGGCATTCAATCATTCATCATCAACATTTAATCCTTCAAATGTTTCACTACAAACTGACGAATCACCGTCGCTGAAACTGATAAACTACTGGTGCGGCTAAGGCGTGCGATGTTAACGCCATAAAATTGACCCTCGGTGTCAAATAATGGCCCGCCACATTCTGCTGGTTTCAACCTGCCATCATGTATGATTACGTTGTTGAATCCAGTATGTCTTTCGCTTTTTCCATCCTCAAAGCGAGAGGCGACATGTAATTCTACTCCTGGCAGGCTCACCTTTACGGCAATCCGTTTTTCAAACCTTAAGCCGTTTCTCGAAAAGGCGAGCGTTAAAGAATCATTCGAAGTGTAACGCGCTACTTCGTCGCTGACATCGCTTTCAGCTTGTATGGGTATTCCGTTTATCAATAACAACTCATCGCCCTCCCTCATCTTTGCCCTGCTTGCTGGCCCCCCAGGCATCAAATTAACTGCGATAACTTTTCCATCCGTTAATTTAGGGCTCAATCCGATATAGGCCGAGCTTGGTGCCTTTGCAATCTTAATGGGGGTATTGCCCATTACACTCACAATTGGATCTTCATCCGGCCGTGGAGAGACTAACACTTTTCCCAAATCGGTAAAACGTACCGCAGAGGTGTTAGCGTTATGTAAGTCTACTCCGCCATCTAAATGCTGATCAACCTGCAATAAGGCTAGGTCATTATCGGCATCGCGGGCGATTACCTTTGCCGATATTGCGGTATTTATTGGAAATTCAATTGTAATCACATTACTGATCATTGAACTTTTAGCTACTATAAAGCTTTTATGCTCCAGTAATTTCTGATCTGCTAGACCGTCTAGTTTCACCAGTGTGCCCAATGATTTTATTGCTATCCCCTTGCCTTTGTATGGACTTTTAATTTTTACGCTGCTGGTGCTGATCTTATCTATTAATGCTTTATTCAAACTGGCGCTCAATTGCCCGATACCGGAAACAGCCCTTAAATCTTTAATAACAGATTTTTTCTCGAAAGTATTTTCAGTTGGCAAAGCAGCATAATTTTCAGGCAGGACAAGCGCATTCCAATACCTCCGATAACTATCTATCGGGATTTCGTAATTATCGTCTAATGACATTTCAATCCTGCTGTGCAAACCAATCACCCGCCCTTTCATATCAAACACCGGCCCTCCTGAATCTCCGGGTTCCATCAAACAGGTTGTGCGCATGAAACCATTCTTTGTTTCCGGTTCTGCTACATATCCGAACCTAACTGTTGGAGTTTTTGCCTCAACCGTGCCCGGATAGGCAATACTGATACAAGGTGTACCTATTTTTAACGCCGACGACCATCCCATTTCAGCATAAGGCCACTTTCCTTTTTCAGTCATCTTCAACATGGCTGCATCATTAGAAACAATTCTGCCTAGTCCTCTGGCGAATAGTTTTTTACCATTGGCAAAAGTAATCTGATACAACTGATCGGGTTTAACGGCATGTGCTGCCGATAAGATATTTCCATCTTTATCTACAACTACACCACTAAAAGCTCCGGGCAATAAATTTCCTTTAGTGGCGTCATACGGCTCAATCAGTACCGAAGCCTGGTAAACTTTTTGTACGATGTGCTGTATATCGTTACCCAGTTTTTTAATATCGATACTGGGCGCTTGTGCAAAAAGCTGAAAATTAATTATCAGCAGTATAATTAAGATGAATACTTTCTTTAGGTTTAGGGTTATTGACATTTGGAGTTCATTTAGCTTAACAGAACTAAAGGCGACTTAGTCTAAAAAAAGGGTGAAGAAAAAAAGAAAAACTTCAAGCTTAGTTTGTTGCTGGAAGTAAACTCAAAGATGTTTTTTCCGGTATAAAAGTTCTTTTGAACTTACTGTTTTATTATTAATCATAGGTTTTGCCTAAACAGGCTATAAACAATATGTAAGCCAAAGTAAAATATAAAAAAATATCAGTTTCAATCAAAAATTCTTTGACCAGCTGATCGATAAAATAACTCTCTTTTTCATAATCATCCTTCAATCGAGCAGTTTTTGAAGCCAGAAAATTTCCCCAACGGCCATCGATATTAAGCAACATTCCCGCAACCTCCTGATGATTCAATTCGCGAGGAAATTTGAAGTTGTTGCGTATATATTCTGAAACCAGGTCCAGTTCACTGCCATTAACAATGGTAACTTTTCCCTGCCTATGGGCAACCTCTTCAATCTGTCCCGTTGCACTGATCCTATCATTAACCGAAAAATCATATTCAGCCCTGGGAAAAATAAAGGCTGGATATTGATTAAACAGGTTACAACGCGCTGCCAAATATCCCGTAAAGTCAGGAACGGTATTTAATTCATTCATCGATGTGAGCCAGGCTGCTGCATCCATAACAACATAGCTTTTTCCACCAATTGAATGCGAGGTTTGGTAATATTTGACCTTTTCGTCCAGGTTAATGATAATTCTATAAATGTTTTTGTACTTTTCCTTTACGAATAGCTCTTCCTTTCTGTCAGGATGTTTCAAAAGCAGCGGGCTCTCCCTGAAAAGGTTCCTTTCAGCTCCATCGATCTGTTTGATGGCCTTACTGACTGCATTTCTGAAATAACGCTCATAGTCTCCTTTAAAATCATAGTTTTTCACTGAAACGATAATGCATATATCATCAAAAAGAACCAGCAAATCACAGATTTCCTTATTATCCTTGATGAAATCCGTTGGACCAGGAAAACACCAATATTTTACGAATGATCGGAAAGCAATATTATTAACAAAATCCTCACCGTTGCGCCCTTTTGATACCGAATCTAACATTTGGGAAAATTTAATTTTTCGAGCCTAAGATAAAAATCAAGATCCATTAAGCATTACCATATGCCCTCAATACCTGTAACAATTCCGGCATCATCAATACCACCTGCGGAACAGCTGCCACAATGCAAGCCTCAGAGGTTTTAAAAATAATCCTTGACCTTGAGAGCAATCTGGATGGCCGGCTACTCTGCATGGATACACTGAACAATATCTTTAAATCCTTCAAGATACAAAAGTCCTGCTAAGCCGAACTTAAAGATTGCCGGTGATATTAATGTAGATCAGAAAAGTGGTGACCACGTCTTTGGGTAATACTATACTCATTTGCATAATTATTGAGTACAATATTATCCATTTAACTTCTTGGTGTTGACTTTCCATGAGAAAATTAGAGGATATTAACCATTATTGACGGATTGGATATCCCAGAAGAATTATTCATTGGTTCTGGTGCACCTAACAGCATATACTCAGGATCCAGTAAATGCTTGACCTGAGATAAGAGACGGTGTTCCAAAAAGCCTGTTTACTTAACATAATGCTACGCATTGTTTAACCTTTTTAGCCGCTCTTCCCACAATTTTTTATAATCGGACTTATAGGCTTCACTAAGAAATGATCTCTCTATCAGTAGGTTAACTGACGGAGTTGCAGCGCTGAATTTTTTTATAATTCTGATAACGACATTTTCTCTTATACCAAGGGAGTTTGATAGCTTTTCAAAATCCTTAAGACTAATTTTCTTCTTTCTCCCATTCAGTAAAAGGGCAGTATCTTCCTGATCTTTGGGATTTATTAGTTTTGCGTTTATAAGATCATAAGCCGGTGACAAACTAATCTTGTTATCATTACTTGAATGAAGAAGAGAAAAGTTTTTCAAGTGCATATCATTATTACCAGTTAAGAAAGAAAATATTAGGATCTCAAAATAGTTTATAACCTCTAGCTGTGCATTGGTTGCATAAGCGGCTATCAGCTTACCACATCGTTCATATGAACTATCATATTTTTGTTCTGTTTGAAAGCCACCAACCTGGCACAGGTCTTCAACATGAACTTTTTTACCATTGACCCGGTCAAATCTTTTGGTAAGGTAGGCCATCTCTCCTTTTGTGGTTGGTATAAGTGCGTGATCGCAGGTATTGATCTTAAAATGCCCTGCAAGATGCATAGTCAGATCTTCAACTTCAGGCATAGCCGGACGCTCTGGACTTTGAGGCTTAAGAATATAATTGCCCCATAATCCAACAATGGTTAACCGGTTTTTACTTTTGATGGTTTCCAGGTTTACAGAAAGTTTAGGCTGAACACCTGTAATAGCAATCCGATTATTAACGGTTTCCCTTGCGAGTTCGGATAGAATTTCCTCATCTAAATCGAGCTCAGGAAGCTGCGGCGTACCAAAGAATTTTTTACAGCATTTCGTATGATAGCTTAAATCTGAGTTGGTCGGCTCATAGCAAAAATAACACTTATTCATGATCTTCCTCCTCTAATGGAAATACCGTTACCGCTCCTATTGTATCTCTGCATAAAGCATTGAGTAGCTCAAAGCGATCAGTTCCTTTAATATGCCATTCCTCTCTTGCGAATTTAAGTAGCCAACCCTCTGGAATCAGGCCATCGAAAAATGAAAACAGGATTTTGCTTTGATAGGGAAATGGTGACAAGGGAAGGCTTAGACTTATAGGCTTGGCGCTTTCATCACTTAGATATTTTGAGTCATAAGTAAACCTATAACCATTATCATACTTCTCTAGATATCCCGCAAAGTTATCTCCAAATAATACTTTTGACCTAACCCACATGTCCATCCTCCATATTCGTTATGCCAACCTGTTTGCCAAACAATTCAAGTACTTGATTTACCTTATCTAGCCTTAAGGTCTGTTTTCCCTGCTCCAGTTCCCGGAGAAAACGAAGTCCCACCCCAGCTTTGAATGCCAATTCCTCCTGTGAGAGTTTAACCAGCTTGCGTTGTGTTTTTACAAATGTTGATAATGGATTACTCATGCTTATACCCTTATGGGTATAAATATACTATAAATTAAATTTAATGTACCTGATAGGGTATAAAATATTTACTCAATCATAACTATACCCGATCGGGTATGATATTGATTTTTGTTGGCTAAATATACCCTATGGGGTATAGCGCGTTTTAAAAGATAAAAGAAGACCCTGGCTTTCAGCCGGGCATTCAAACAAACAAACAAACAAACAAACAAACAAACAAACAAACCAATCTTAATTCCTTTTCTTCTTTTCGCTCACTTCGACCCTTACCCCTTGCGAAAGCGCCTTAGCAAGCATCAGGTTTAAGGTAATCCCATTCTCGTGGCAGCAATCATAGCTCCAGTCAGCCTGGCGGTCTAGATCATGTTGCATCCGTGTGAACCGGAATGCACATCAATGCTTTCCTGTACAGGTCCTAAGGTCAGGTCCACACCTTAATCATGCTTCCAAATTACCTAACCGTGTAAATCCGGAAAAAGATGCAAAACCGAGCCAGGCGGGATGCGTCTTAAAATATAACATTTTGATTTTCAATAAATTTGTTTATATTTGGGAATAATTAAATAAAATATAATGCAACAAGGAACAGTAAAATTTTTCAATGAGACAAAAGGTTTTGGATTTATCGTACCAGCTAATGGCGATGCAGAACTTTTTGTACATGTATCTGGCTTAATAGACAATATTCGCGAGAATGATTCAGTAAGCTATGATGTAGAAGAGGGCAGAAAAGGCCTGAACGCAATCAACGTTAAGATAGGATAAGATAATAACCTTCATACATTGTTAAAAACATTCGCCCAAAAGGCGGATGTTTTTTTTTGCTTCAAAATCCCTGTTGTATTCAGCAACTAAAATGATAAGTCTGGTTCTTATTGGTCAAGAAATAATAAATTTTATCATAAACAAACATTCCACAACCTGCTAGGACACAATCAATTCCAGCATGTCTTAAAATGAGCTGGTGGTTAACTAATTGGTTGACGCATTCTAACTTTAGTATTAAAGGGCTATTGTTCTTACTTGCAGTTATAAATACTTTCGTGATGCTCAAATTACAAACTTTTCTAATTTGATGCTGAAACTTAATTATCACATTTTAATGCAAATAGCAATTTTAGGTACCAGAGGGATTCCAAATCATTACGGAGGATTTGAGCAATTTGCAGAATATTTAGCTTTGGGATTAGTCAAGAGAGGACACGGAGTAATCGTTTACAATTCACATAATCACCCATATAAAGAAAACACCTGGAATGGGGTCAAACTGGTACATATATTCGATCCGGAATATAAACTTGGAACTATTGGGCAGTTCATTTATGATTTAAATTGTATAAGAAATTTAAAAAAACATAATCTCGACATTATTTTACAATTGGGGTATACCAGCAGTTCGGTATGGTACAAATTCTTTCCGGACAAGCCTGTTGTTACTACAAACATGGATGGTTTAGAATGGAAAAGAACCAAATTTGGAAAATTTGTACGCAGGTTTCTTCTGCTTGCTGAGAAACTTGCAGTAAAATCAAGTGACCATTTAATAAGCGATTCTATAGGCATACAGAAGTACATTAGCCAAAAATATAAGGTTAATTCTACATACATTCCTTATGGTGCCGATTTTTTCGATAATCCAAATGAAAGTAAATTAGACAATTATAGCCTATCGAAATATCAATACAATATGCTTGTAGCAAGGCTAGAGCCTGAGAATAGCATAGAGGTTATACTTGATGGAATGGTTAAATCTAATACCAGCAAATCATTTTTGGTCATAGGCAAACATCAAACAAAATATGGCGAGTATTTAAAGAATAAATATAAACCTTATGGCAAAATTAAGTTTATAGGGGGGGTCTATGATATAGACACCTTAAACAACCTGAGGTATTTTTCCAATTTATATTTTCATGGGCACACCGTAGGTGGAACAAACCCCTCTTTATTAGAGGCTATGGCTTCATCCAGTTTAATTTCGGCAAACGACAATGATTTCAACAGATACATTCTTGGTGATGATGCTTTGTATTTTACAACATCTGATGAAGTTGCTGAACAACTAAATGATACAAATATATTGTCAAAAAAAAACTTGGATTTTATTATTAACAACAACTTAAAAATAAAAGAACAGTTCAACTGGCAAAAAATAATAGATCAGTACGAACATCATTTTTTTACAATAAATACTTTGAAAAAATCTAAGCTTGAAATTTCTAATGAAAAATAAACATAATTATTCTTTACTGCTTTTATTATCCTGTCTCCTATTCTCCTGCAGTGCATATAAACAAGTACCTTATTTTCAAGATGCCGAGATAAATTCAACGCTTCCCATCCAAAATTATTCTCCATTGACTGTTCAAAAAAATGATATTCTTGGAATAAATATAACCAGTTTAAATCCTGAAGCATCCGCAATTTTTAACAATAATTTAACCAGAACAAATGGAAGCAATTTTGATGTAAGCCCGATTAACCCTGTTTTGGGCTATTTGGTGGACCAGGAAGGGAACATCAACTTACCCATACTTGGAAAAACCAAAGTTGTTGGAATGACCACTTCGGAGGTACAGCAAACAGTTCTTACAAAAGTTTCCCCACTACTAAAAGAAGCAAACGTAACGGTACGCATATTAAATTTTAAAGTTTCTGTTTTAGGTGATATTGAGCACCCTGGTGTTTTCACTATTACGAATGAGAGGGTTACAGTTACGGAGGCTTTGGCACTTGCCGGCGATTTAAATATCACTGCAAAAAGAGGCAATGTAATCTTGATAAGAGAAATAGATGGGCAAAGAACCATACTACCAATAGATTTAACCTCAAAAAGTGCTTTTACTTCCAGCCATTATTATTTAAAGAATAATGATGTAATATATGTTCAGCCAGGTAAAACAAAATATGCACAGGTTAGCCGTGGCTTCCAGACGGGAACTTTAATAGTTTCTGCATTATCAGTAATTGCCATCGTATTTTCCACTTTACATAAGTAATCGATGAATAACAAAATATCAAATGGAATGAATTCACAGGTTAAAAGTCAAAGTGTATTAACCATAATCTTGTTAAGATATGTACCAAAATGGCGTCTTTTCTTAGCGAGTATATTCATTGCACTTTTAATTGCATTTATATACCTGAAAATTGTAAACCCGGTGTATGAAATTAAGGCATCGCTGGTGGTAGCGGATAAAGATAAAGTTGAAAAGCAAAAAGCCGCCCTGGATGAGATAGATCTGGCTAACACTTCTAAAAAGGTTGAGATTGAGATGGAAGTACTTAAATCGAGACCGTTGATTAAAAAGGTAATCACAGATTTAAATGCCTGGTCTTCTTACTATGATTCAAACCAAAAGGAATTATACAACACATCGCCAATAGTCTACAAACCCATTGACAATCAACCTCTTTACAAGGGAATAGTGTATGTAAAAATACTGGATGCAAGCAATATTGAATTAACTTTAGATACAAACACCATCAAAACCGGTTTCGATAAGGCATTTAAAAGTGCTATTGGATTGGGAATGATTAAAAGTACAAAATCCATTAAAAACTATATTGGTTCTACAATTGGGATGAATTTTGAGAATGCGGAAGAGGTGATTACAAAATATCAATCAAATCTTGAAACGAGGCTTGTTGATAAGTTAGCCCCGATAATCGAATTAAGTTATAAAGATCAAAATACAGAAAGAGGCAAGGATTTTTTAAATTATTTAATTGCAGAATACAAGAATAACAGTACTGACGAAAAAAACAAACTTATAAAAAATACTTTGTCATTTATTGATGAGCGTTTGGGTTTGTTAAGTGGCGAATTAACTACAGTTGAAAAGGATATTGAAGGTTACAAAAGTAGCCGAGGATTAACCGATATTTCGGCAGAATCGAACATTTATTTACAAAACATGCAGTCAAATGATGGTAAATTAAATGAGGTTAACGTTCAACTGCAGGTAATTGAAGGTATAGAAAACGCAATTAGCAAAAATAGTGTGCCTGCTACCATAGGTATTGAAGACAAAGGTTTAGTTAATCTGATTGATCAATTGTCCAGACTTCAGCTTGAACGTAATAAATTACTGGCTACCACACCAGAAACTAACTATCTATTTGCCCCTATTCAAGAGCAAATACAAACGACAACATCTGCCATTAGAGAAAATGTAAAAAATATCAAACTATCTCTTCTGGGCGTGAAAAGTAGCTTGCAAAATGTTAATACAAAGGTAGAATCTTCTATTAAAAGTTTGCCTGGTCAGGAACGAGGTTATATCAGTATCAAAAGACAACAGGGAATTAAGGAAAATTTATATACTTATCTTCTTCAAAAACGGGAGGAAGTTGCATTAAGTTACGCTACAACATTAGCCAGCGCAAATATTATTGAAATGGCCTATGTAAATGCTCCTGTATGGCCAAAAAAATCGTTTGTCTATGCAATTGCATTAATTATAGCCATAATAATCACTGCATCAATTATTTTTATAAAGGAAATATTTAGTAACACAATCTCTTTTCCGGCTGAAGTTGAAGATACGATAGGGAAACCTATCTTAATGGAAATTACATCTGCGTCAAAAAATGGCAAATTGTTAGTTTCGCAGGATGATGCCCCTCCCCTTTCACAACAATTCCGTACACTCAGAAGTGAAACAGATTATCTACATGGAAACAAAGAAAAAGGGCGGATCACAGTAATCACTTCAGGCAAAAACGCTGAGGGGAAAAGCTTTATTGCCTCTAATCTAGCTATTTCTCTTTCTTCCGCTGGAAGAAAAACAATTTTAGTAGAATTAAACCTGCACTCTCCTTGTCTTCAAGAATTATTCAATTTGCCAAAAGGCAATCCTGGTGTTACAAATTTTTTGAATAAAAACGCTTCTGCTAAGGAAATAATTCAGCATTCAAAAACGGAAAACATGGATATAATCACTTCTGGAGAGATATCGAAAAACCCCTCAGAACTGATTGAAAGTAAGTTGATATTGGATTTGCTAAGTCACTTAACAACAATTTATGATGATATTATCATAGATACTCCTCCTGTAAAAGTTCATACAGATGTGTACGTTTTCTCTAACGAAGTCGAATTAACGTTATATGTAATTAAGAGGGGGGGCACGAAAAAATCAGAGTTAAGTTTTGTTAATAAATTATTTAATGAAGGCCGCTTGCCTAAATTAAATCTTATTCTTAATGGATAAATCCTGGATAGTTAAATAATTAAGAAAATAATGGA
This sequence comes from Sphingobacteriaceae bacterium, assembly GCA_965284455.1. Classification (GTDB taxonomy): domain Bacteria; phylum Bacteroidota; class Bacteroidia; order Sphingobacteriales; family Sphingobacteriaceae; genus Pedobacter. Next base: position 5,899,593 of record OZ260086.1, on the reverse strand, counting down.
CATTAAAAATATAATAAGCCTTCTTTCTGTATTTAGCTATTTCATTTTTGTTTTAATGGGAACTGATATTAAGAAGAATTATTTATTGTATGCAGTTTTTCTCTTTCCATTTATGGATCTATTTATAACCACTCAAGATTGGGGCGGTTATAAAGTATTTGACATCATAAGCTATTTTACAGTGATTCTATTAATTGGGAAACCTAAAAATTTGGTCAGTTTAAGAACCTTTTATACTGCTGTGAGCCTTTTGTTAATGGTGGTTTTAATTGTTGGAGGTTTGCATTCCGAATTTATTGCCAGGTCTTTTGTTTTCCTATCTCAATTTATAACTGTATTTATCTATGCGAGTATATTAGTCAGGCAATTGCACCGGGAACCTACCTTTATTTACGAAGTTTTAAAAGGACTTAAATTTTCGTGTCTATTTTCATTGGCTTTTTTAGCAATGCAATTAATTTTCGGTTTGTCTGTAGCACTTTATAAACTTAATCTTAATGCATCTGCATACGACTCCATCATAAGATATCCCAGTTACTTTGAGGACCCTCAGAAATACGGACAGTTTTTAGCAATGAGCAGTTTTATATTTTTAATTGAAAACCCAGCAAAAAAAATAAACAGCTTAATCAATCCCGCGTTATTTTTTCTTGTAATAGTTGCCCTTTTTTTAACAGGCGTCCGGGCGGCCTTTACGGGATTATGTGTAGGTATGATCATCATATTTATATTTGGAGAAAGAAAATATAAATTATTGGGCTTCGCCTGTAGTGTAGTTGTTATCATAACAGCAGTATTTTTCTCGAATCATTTTGCCATATTTAATAGAGGTGCAGATGTTCACGATACGGCCAATGTTAGATATGCTTATTGGGCGGGTGCTTTTAAAATATTTCTTCAAAACCCTTTTCTTGGTATAGGTATTGGCAATTATCAAAGTTATGTCTCTTTACATTCACAAGATCAGTTCTGGCTCTTTTTCGGAACCTACGAATACATGGATCATCCAGAGAGTGGTTACCTTAAACTATTAGTCGAGTTTGGAGTTCTTGGATTTATATTACTTCTGTTGTTAATATTTCTACCTATAATTAAATCATTTAGGGTAATTATAAACCCCATTTCTGGTAATGAAAAAAAAACATTATTGTTTATTTCAGCAAGTCTTATTTGTTGGTTAGTTGCATTTGTAACTGTTTATTCATTTAGTGATTTGAGAATAGGAATATTTGTGGTAACACTCGTTTCAATCTTGATATCACCTCCTCATATTTCTCCATTTTATACTTCCGATGAAATTTAGCTCTGCAATACTGAAGATAAATGAATCTCCGGTTCTCAAAAATAGTATTTGGGGATTGGCGTCAAGCGTTACACAAAACGTTTTGCTCAGTTTATTCTTTGTAATTGTAGCCAGAAAGTATTCCACATTTGATTTTGCTCAATTTTTAATTGCAAATACACTATATCAAATCGTAGCTGCCTTTTCTACACTGGGTTTAGGGCAATGGTTTGTTCGGGAATACCTGATTAGTGAGCATAAAAAATCCCTGATCAGTAAATTTTTAAAGATTCAATTCTATTCCGGCACTTTTTTTTACCTCGTTAATTTAGCATTAGCCTATTCTATTTATGATGGCAATCTGGTTAGAGAATTATCAATTGTATTGGGGATAAATGTTGTTTTCGACAATATTATTTTTGCAATAAAAAGTTTAAATATTGCCGATTTCGAACAACAAAAGACATTTAGAATTTTACTAATAGATGCTGTTTTAAGATTTCTGATTGGGGTTGTATTAATGTTTTATCCAATGCCAATGATGATTTTATGCCTAATGATTGTTGCAGTACGTTTCGCTACGCTCTATCTATTTATAAATATTGGGGTAAAACACCTGGTAAATTTTACAACTATACTTAAAACCAAAGTAAGCTATTCAGACTTAAAAACCCTCATTTCTAACAATTGGTCTTTCATTGTAATAGGGAGTATCTCCATCATATATTGGAGAATAGCGAGTATTATTATTTCTAAATTATTAACAGACACGGATCTTGCCAACTATGAGATTTCATTTAAAATATTTTTACTGGCGCAGTTAGTTCCGCTAATATTATCATCCTCCGTATTTCCATCGCTTGTAAAACTTTTCGAATTGCCAGATAAAGCTGATTTCCAAACGCATTACCGGAAATTTTACATGATCTATTTAATTTTTGGATTAGCTTCATTCACTTTCATTTTTTCTTTTTCCAGTTTACTAATCCCTTTCGCGTTCGGTTCTACCTATATAGAGACTTCAAAGTATACAAGTCAAATGTTTCTGACTATGATTGTGTTTCCAACCTTTTTGCTCCAAGCTAATGTGTTGATAGCCATGAAACTGGAAAAGTTAGACATGCTTTTAAATATCATAGGCATCTTCGTCTATTTATTATTAACGTTTATAGGCTTTTCTTATGTTAAATCTTTGAGCGTAATAAACTATTCAATTTTTACTTCTTTCGTCTTTTTACACATCATTCAGGATATCATACTGATCAAAAGGCACATTATTACTTTAAGATACTCAATACTTGTTTATTTATCTATAACCAGTATCGTATTATTATACATATTCCTAGCCAATACGATAAACCCATACTTATTGTTTACAGTATTTTGGTTCTTGCTTCTGGTGGTTGGTTTATCTGTAAAAAGAATTTTTAAACGCATTTTTTAACATACAAATACCGACTCGAAACCTTAATTTAATGAAAAATCAGAATTTAAATATCTTAATGCTGCATAGTTCTTCCGATGTTTATGGGGCGAGTAAAATTTTCTTGATTACCGCTTCTCTGCTTAAAAAAAATAACTATAACGTAACAGTAGTGCTTTCTGATGATGGACCATTGATACAGCAATTAAGAGACCTGCAGATTGAAGTTATTATATTAAAATTAGGCATCTTAAGACGCAAGTATTTCAATATAAACGGATTGATAAACAGGTATTCGGCCTTTAGTACTGCCAAAAAAAAACTGGTCGAAATTATAAATCAAAAGAAAATTGGCATCGTTTATTCTAATACGGCAGGTGTTTTGGTTGGTGCTTTTGCAGCCAAAAAATGTAATGTTAAGCATATTTGGCACATTCATGAGATTATTGAAAAGCCTGCTTTATTTAGTTTAATCATTGGAACGGTTATCAACAATTATAGCGATAAGGTAATGGTAGTATCTGAAGAGGTAAAAAAACATTGGTGTAAACACATCGGTGTAAATAAAATTTTGACAATCCACAATGGTTTGGATTATTCAGAATATTCCATTGGTAAATCGTCCGTCAGGGAAGAATTAAATATTCAGCCCAATGAAATCTTAATTGGTATGGTTGGAAGAGTAAATGCATGGAAAGGGCAAAAATACTTTCTGGAACTGGCCACTGGACTTGCCAAACAATTTAATAACATCAAGTTTTTAATGGCTGGTGATGCATACCCCGGATATGAATATCTCCAGGATGAACTGAAAGAAATAATAATAAACAGCGGACTTCAGCATACAGTTTTAAATTTAGGTTTCAGGACAGACATTCCAAATATTTTAAAAGGTCTAGACATTTTTATATTACCCTCTATTTTACCTGATCCATTACCAACGGTGGTATTGGAAGCCATGGCCAGCCATAAACCTGTTGTTGCAACAGAACATGGTGGCGCATTAGAAATGGTCGATAATATGAACACCGGCATTTTAATTCCGTGGAATAATGCTGAAACTGCAATTAAACGTTTTTCTTATTTAATAGCTGATTCGCAGGCTCGTGAAAAGATGGGAAATAATGCCAACAAAAGAGTACACCAATTTTTCTCAAAGGAGCTGTATGAAAAAAGCATTTTAGATGTTTTAAAATTCAATTGATTAAAAAAGTAAATGAAAGAACTATCCATTATTGTTCCCGTATATAATAAGGCTCAGTATATTGATGTTTGCATTGAATCGATATTAAAGCAATCCATATCTGATTTCGAACTGATTTTGATTAATGATGGTTCTACAGATGATAGCGGAGAAAAGTGTGACGAATTTGCGAAAAAAGATGATAGAATAATTGTCATACATCAAATTAATAAGGGTGTCTCATCGGCAAGGAATGCTGGCTTACAAGTGGCAAAAGGCAAGTATATCGGCTTTGTTGATGCCGATGATGTTTTGTATACCAGTATGTACGAAGTTTTAATCAGCAATATCAAAAAGTACCGGGCTGATATTTCAATTTGTGGAGTGAGAAGGGTTTCTCTTGGCAAGGTTCAATTGTATGGTGGTAACAATACCATAAAAATTTACAACCGCGATGAAGGCATAACAGGCTTATTTAGTGGTGAAATTTTATTGAGCAATTACGATAAAATTTATAAAAAGGAAATCCTTCAGGGAATTCTTTTCGCACCAACATCATCAATATTTGAAGATGCGTACTATAACTTTGAAGCATTAAAAACTGCAACCAAAACGGTTTATGACGACACAATTTTGTATGATTACATGATTAGAGACAGCTCTCTTAGTCAAGCCGCATTTAGTCAGAAATATATGAAGGCACTACTCCTTACCAAAGAAATAGTAAATACCTGCAAAAAAGAGCTTCAAAATCATGTGGATGAAGCAAAGGCTTTTGATTTCAATATAAACATGATAAACCTAAATATGATTCTTATTGAATCAAGCAAAACTCATTATCAGGATTATAACATCATTAAAGAAAACCTCCAGAAATATAATAATTTTTATAAGGGGAACCAGTATGTAAGCAAAAGATACAAATACGGGTATACACTTTTTAGATTTTCGCCTTTGCTCTACACCAGGATTTTGAAATTTTATAGTGCTTTAACAAATTCTGAACACTTAAACAGGAAAAAAAAACTTTCTCAATAATATAACAAATTCAATATCTGCATGGAAGATTTTAATCATACATCAAATAATATCGTACAAAAAAAGACATATAATATTTTTCAAGACTGGAAGATAAACAAGGGAAATATTAAAGGACGGATAGTATTGGTTTTGTACAGGCTTGCATCACTAATAAGAAGCAAAAAAATACTTGTTATATTCTTTTTTTGGTACCTCCTATTTTACCGGATTTTTGTTGAGTGGTTCTTAAATATTGAACTGCATTGGAACTCAAATATTGGTAAAGGGCTAAGATTAGAGCATGGGCACGGAACGGTTATACATGGCGATGCTACTTTAGGAAATTACTGTACAATCAGACATTTAACGACTATTGGAATAATAAAACATGAAGATGGAAGTTACAGCAACGCACCAAAGCTGGGCAACAATGTAGATGTGGGAGCTAGTGTAACCATTATTGGAAGTGTTAATATTGGAGACAATGCTTTAATTGGAGCAGCATCTCTGGTTGTTAGAGATATTCCGGCAAACACTACGGCCTTAGGCAATCCGGCACGCGTTATTAAAAGGCATAACGAGGTAGAACAGTTTAAACAACCATCGCATGGCACTCAATAAATACATCATGCAACTAAAAAACAGATTTTCAGGGTGGTCCAACCGGGATATATTTACCACCATGTTAACGATCCTAACTTATATTCTAAGAGGCTGTTATGCTAGATTATTTATGGGTAAAACCAAGGGCCTGGTGATGATTGGAAAGGGAACAAACATTCGATATTCTAATCATTTACATGCTGGTAGTGATTTAATCATTGAAGATTATGCAGAAGTTAATTGTATGTCATCAAGAAACATCACAATCGGTAACCGGGTAACCATTGGACGCTTTGCCATTATCCGGCCATCTAATGCTTATGGAGGAGAGGTAGGCGAAGGACTTAGAATCGGAAATAATTCCAGCATTGGCACCTACAATTACATCGGTTGTTCGGGATTTATTGACATAGGCAACAACGTTATGATGGGCCCCCGGGTAGGTCTTTTTGCTGAAAATCACAAGTTTGAAAGAACCGATATCCCAATGCACGAACAAGGGGTTGAGAGAGAATTTATTACGATAGAAGATGATTGTTGGATCGGAACAAATAGTGTGATATTATCCGGAGTGACCATAGGTAAAGGATCAATTATTGCAGCAGGCAGTGTGGTAACTAAAAGTGTTGAACCCTATAGTATTATGGGCGGAGTTCCTGCCAAATTAATCAAGAAAAGATAAATAAAAGCTTTAAAAACAATTAAAATAGGCTTGAAGTAAACTATTATATGGACTTAATTAAAATATTAAAGACACATTGTGAAAATAACGGGACTGCTGTCTCAGAAAAATCAGGTGATTATTCGTATTCAGATTTTTGTAAACATTGTTTATATGCCAGAGAGTATTTCCTAGCACACAACATCAATAAAGTTTTAATTACTGCTCCTCAGGGATTTTATGCATATACCTTAATTTGGGGTGCCTACTTAGCTGGTACCACGTTTTGCCCCGTCAATATAGGTTTACCTGAAGACAGAAAAGATTACTTTATTAAGCAGTTTGAACCTGACTTAATAATTGACACGGAGATACAGGCCGATGCTACAAGCGAACGATTAACAACACCTGAATCTTTTTTTAAAAATGTAGATCACTTCCTCCCCCGTTTTGAGTTTGAGGTTCCACAAATCGACTCCACGGCATATATTATTTTCACATCAGGATCAACAGGTTTACCAAAAGGGGTAATGATTCCCAGAAAATCCTTAAATAACTTTATAGCATTTAGTGCTCAAGAGTTTGGCTCATCATCAAATGATGTTTGGGGGCAATATTCTAATCTAGGATTTGACATAAGCATACTGGATATATTTATAGCAATAATAAGTGGGGCTGCTCTGGTATCTTTTCCCGGTACAGCAGAAAAACTACTCCCTGCCAAAAACATTAAGGATAAAAAAATCACAATATGGCATTCCGTTCCAAGCGCAATTGATTTAATGCTCAAAACCAATCATATCAATAAAGATATTTTTGGTCATGTTAAAACAATGATTTTTGGAGGGGAAAGACTATTTCCTACACAGGTACACTTACTTTTTGAGGCAAATCCTGATTTAATCATTTATAACTGTTATGGGCCAACAGAAACAACAATATATGCTACCTATCAAAAGTTAACCAAAGATGATTATATGGATTACTGTACACATACAGTTTCCATAGGAAAGCCATTGACAAACTACGAATTAGTTTTACAGAATAAAGAAGAGAACCTTAGTGAGTTGGTTATTTTGGGCGATTACATTGCTAGTGGCTACCTGGGCTTAAAAAACAATTCTGCAAATACCGCTTTTAAAGAGATATTTATCGATGGAGTCAAAAAATGGTCTTACGCTACCGGAGATTATGTTGAGTACGTAAACAACAATCTTTATTATGTATGTAGAAAGGATTCTCAGATTAAAATAAAAGGTAATCGCATTGATCTTAGTGAAATTGATTATGCGCTACGTGAATATGGATGTATTACCAATATAACAACCTGCGTTGATGATAAAATCATAGCATTTGTTGTTTTAAAGGATTACAGCGAAGCCAGCCTTCAGGATTATTTAAAGAAAAAACTTCCGGCATACTATCTACCCAATAAAATTATTAATAAAAACAGTTTGCCATTTAATAGCAGTGGAAAAATAGATATAAAACAATTAACGTCAGAATTAATACACAATCATTAAAATGAACATCAGTCAATCAGAAGTACTGCAAACTATAGCTATGGCTTTAGAATGCGAACCGGAATCATTAAATTTAAATTCAGCACTTGGCCAACATTACAATTGGGATAGTTTTGGACATTTGAGCATTATGGTCGCCTTAGAACAAAAATACAACATCGAAATCAGTGAAGAAAATATAATTCGCCTTCAATCTGTTAATGACATTATTAACTTCCTAAACGATAAATAATTTAAATTAGTTATCGGCGGCAATGATGAAAACTACTCCATATTTTGGAACTTTTACATTGATTTTTCCATCGGAGACCGTAAATCTTTTTGCCGCTAAATTTGTATACTCTGAAGGTCCACCTGAAACTCCAGTTGGACCTATACCATTAATTAATACCTTTCGGGAGAAATCATTATTTCCCTCGCCTTCAAGCGTATAGGTATAATAGTGCTTCAGTTTAGCTGAGATATCAATATTTAAAGATACAACTTCATCAGATTTTGTCTTATTTGCGACAACAATACTTGTTTCACCAGATGAAAACCTGGAGGCATACGAGACAATATCAACACTACCCTTAACCGAAGTTTCAATCAATTGATCGCCAAGCAGCTTTTTAAAATAGTACATATAAAAGAAAATTGGTCTTGGATTCCATTTTTCCAAATTATCTGGCTCGTCACCTATGCTTATGGCGCCAAAATCATTTCCATTGTCATATTTACCCAATAGATCCCATCTGGCAGCCATTCCCAGGTTTGCTTTAAGCATTTCACCCATACAAATAGTAGCATGTACACCAGCAATCGTCGAAATTTTTTGATTGCTACCCGTTGAAAAAATATTCCATTCTGTCATAGCAATAGGTTTCACCTGCCTCCCATTTTCCGAAAAAGAACTTCGCAAATAATTTTTTATAGCTTCTGTCCGGGTGGTTGCAGAGTTTAATATTGTTTTAGCGGAACTGTTTTCGCCAAAATCAGTATAATAATCATGAATGATATAAAAATCAGCCTCATCTTTTGCCGCTGCAAAATAACTCTTATTCCAAGAACTTTCTGCCGGATTTATGTTATTATCGGTAGGCCTGCTAATCAATTGCGCACCAATATTTATCTTAAGTCCTTTCTCTGCTGCAGCCTTCCTCATTGAATCTGCAAAAACTTTGAAGTGTTTGCCATAAAGTTCTCCAGTCATTAATTGAGGTTGTTTATCTTTATTCAAAGACACATTAATTTTCCATCCCGGTTCCCAATAGCCATAGCTTTCATTCCCCACTTCCCAAAATTTAGTTCTTCCATTATCATACCGTACCCAATTGGCAGCTAAATGAGCCGCTTCCTGAACTGGATTTGCACCTAATCCATATCTCGCATACCCATAATTTACGGTAATTATTCCTGTTGAAGAGGTAAGTCCCAATAATTTATAATAGTTCTCTAAAGATAGCGTCCAGGGCTCATCATTTTTTCCATACCAAACATCATTTGTAGTACTGTCTCCATTTGAAGCAAATATGGCCGAAGGAATATCAGAGGGTTTTTCTTTGTTACTTCTGTTCCAGAAATATAAACTACTGATGTCACCTCCCGGAAAACGAATTATTTCCGGATCAAGATTTTTAATATGAGAAACTAATTTACTTTCGTGAACCATTTGCCCCGAAAAGGGATTGGCATTATTTCCATTAATATAGGGTGTAATTTTATTTAAAACTTTACGGGTATTAATATTTATTATTGTAGTTCCTACATCTGATATTGGCTCTACATCTTTATATACTGGTAATGTTAATTTCTTTGCAGACCAATCACTAAAAAAAGTACCCTGGGATTGAAATGACACACTATCAACCGGGACAGAACCTTCGAAAACTGACTTTACAGATTTTTCACAGCCTGTTATAGAACATAAAACAAGAAAAAAGATATGAATTAAACCTAATTGTGCCGGCATCTTAGTTGCAAACATGAAAATAGCTTAAGGGGATGTTAAACATTAAATAGATTTGAAGGTAAAACCTTTAAATCTATTTAACACTTTTTTTACACCAACACACTAAAACTTCACACGTTTCTTTTTTTGTTGTTATTTTAAATTTTTATTAAAATGCATTTTCTTCTCCTTTAATAGCATTAATAACCGTTTTATACATGATTTTGATATCCAAAAACAGTGACCAATTTTCCATATACCAAATATCATGCTTTACACGTCCAAGCATTTGTTCAGGATGTTTGGTTTCACCACGGAAGCCATTAATTTGTGCCCAGCCTGTGATACCGGGCTTAAGGAAATGACGCACCATATATTTATCTATTAGCTGGCTATACTCTTCGGTATGTTTAAGCATGTGCGGACGTGGCCCTACTACACTCATATTGCCCAAAAGCACGTTAAAAAACTGGGGTAGCTCATCAATGCTTGTCCTTCGCATAAAGGCTCCTATTTTAGTAATTCTGGGATCATTTCTGGAGGCCTGAAGATTGTTACTATCCTTATTCATATTCATGCTCCTAAACTTGTAACAGTAAAATGGCTTATTTTTCTTTCCTGATCTAAGTTGAACAAATAAAGCATCACCTTTTGACTCCAATTTGATAAGAAGTATCATTAAGGGCAAAAACCAAGAAAGCAGAAACACAATTACGAAAAGACTAAATACAATATCAAATAAACGTTTCATAATCCGGTTTCCGATAGAACTCAATGGCTCCCGCAGGTTTACCAGAATTGGAATTCCATCATAAAAATTATTAAAAATGTAACTTGAATTGGTAAAAAGTTCTTTTTCCCTTTTGTATTGTATAAAGGAAGTCACATATTTAACTCTCACACAATTTTTTTCTGCAAGACTGAGCACCCCCTGAAGATCTTGACACTGCTCTGGGAATTGTGTTGTATAAACCTCATCCAGATTGTTTTCTATGGCAAATTTAACGGTATCTTTTAATCTGTTAATTTTCTTACTATTCCTTTCATCCATCACCACGGTGTTAAAATCGGTAAAGCAACCTGCCAGATCAAAAGATAACTTATTTTTCAAAAAGTATCGCTCTAAGAGGCTCGCCAAATCATGATTGCCAATAATTACAATTTTCTTTTTGTAATTATTCATTTTAGGATAGAATCGTTCTGAAAAATAAATTGTGAGGCGGACCGTACCGGTTCCTATAATTTGGGCTAGAAAAATATAAAAGACATAAATATTAAAAAGCTGAATATGCCCTATAAAGGCTAACACTACCAATAAAAACATAACCTGAGTTAAAGATGTAAAAAGCATTTTTTTAAAAAGTGCTTCTATGGATTGCACATTTGCCTGAACATAGACTTGGTTAACAAAAGATGCGATCAACCAGTTAAAATTCAACAAGAGGAGGAAAATTGTAATCTCTTTTTTTGAGTACTGAGCATCTAGTATCCCTGAAATATAAATTAGTCCAAATGAACAGTTTAAAGCAAGTGCATCAAGAGCAATTAATAAAATGATTAAAATAAAAATATGACGGCTTTCCATAACTTAAAATAATAGATTGAATCCTTCTGATTTTAAATCAGATCAGTTTAATTATACAATGTAAGTCACCCAATATCTCTGGGCTTAAATAATAGCCAACGAAGGCCATTTTTTTGGTGGGACGTGTTGAAGGGAAGAATTTAGGGGGCCTATGCCTGTAAGTTATAACTGCCAAATTTATTGATCGCCTCTATTTTATTTTGAACATGCAGGCGTTTATAAATATTTTTACAATGGTTCTTAACAGTATTGGCACTGATATTTAATTGATCGGATATTTCCTTGTAAAGTAAACCCCGGCTTAATAAAGAGAGCACCTCAAGCTCTCTTGAGCTCAAACCTAGGTTATCATCATTTTTTTTCTTTTGGTGTAATAAATTAACCACTTTACGGGCGATGAAAGGACTCATTGGAGAACCGCCATTATACAATTCGAGTATTGCATTTTGTATGTCCTCTTTTGTAGAACCTTTCATAATATAACCCGATGCCCCTGCTTTGAGCATATCGATGATATTCTCATCATTTTGAAGTTCCGAGTATATTAAAAATTGAGTGTTAGTCAGGTGTTGTTTTACTGTCTGGATAAGTTCTATGCCTGATTTCACCTGAAGCATAATATCAACTATGGCTACGTCAGGTGCATTTACAGGCAAACCTTGTACTGCTTCTTCTGCCGAGGAATAAACCCCGTAGATTTCGAGGAAGTCTTTTTCTTCAAGTATTCTAACCAACCATTCACGATAGAAGTAATCCCCTTCTACAATAGAAACTGAAATCATAAATTTAAGTTATTTAAGTAATTTAAGTAACAACATTTCAATAGACCAAAACCATTAGGTTATGCTATTTGAAAATTTTTAACTTTCCTTATTAAAAAAGGATAGTAAAATTTGGGGACAGTTCTTATTAAAAAACAAAAAGCTTGCCAACAAACTTATTTTCTGCATGATTAATAATACTTTTTATGTTGCTTTTGATAAAAAGAGAGATTTATTCCGATGTTAAACATCCCTATATATACCTGAAACGTATATTAAACCGTCATTTTTGTTGTAAAATAGCCCAATTAATCTACTTCAAATTTTTATCGAAAAATATTAAAGGCAAGAAATCAAAACTTCAACACTGATGCATTTAGAACTAGAAAATAGCCACAATTTGGCCAACTAAATTGTTTTACCATTCTTAAAAATATACATGAAATACTATTAACTACACCTTGCTACTTTTTAGATATCTTCAAAACTTTTTGTTGAAATATTAGTATGGGTAATTACTAAGGATAAAATTGTGATGTGCACATCAACGAAAAGAGGACGGGCTGATCAACCACTCTAAAGTTCAAAAAGTAATACGAAATCATCATACTCATGAACATCAGCATCTTTCTTTCAAAAGCACACTATAGACTTGATCAAAAATCCAGTAAAAGAAAAAGAAATGAATATAAAAAATGTAAAATCGAAAAATCGATAAAAATTTAGATACTGAAAATATAAGGCATTGAAATTTTTATTTTGCTTTCGCAAAATGCTATACTTTGCCTCAGTTTTTCATGGCTTTTTTAAATAGAATCATCGTTATTAAAAAGGTCATTTTTCATTAAATCATAAAAGTACCGTTCATATCTTTCGCCGATATTCTTCCATGAATAATAATTTCTAATCTTAAAAACATTGTTATCAAGATATTGGTTATGTTCTGGATTTTCTCTATGATTTGCTCCAATTTGCTGAGTAACATCTTCTACAGTTTGAAAATATAAAGCATCATTCCCCAAAATAGAGCGATTAAAAATATTGTCATTCGCAGAAATCAAACTTCTACAGCCCATAGCCTCTAATAAAAGTAGGTTTGTTTTCCCTAAGGTTTGTCCATGAAAATACAAATTTGAGAAGTACCTAAGATTATTTAATTCTTTTTCATCATAAATACCACCCACAAACTTTATATTTGCATATTTTTTATATTTATTCGTTAGTATTTTTCCATTCTTCGTCAGTCTGTCACCGACAACCAGAAAATCACGGCCTGCCTGGGCCTTTACAACGCCATCTAAAATTATTTCCAAACTGTTTTCAACTTCCAAGCTTCCAATGAAAAGGTCAAATTTAAACCGTAAAACCTTAAACTTCTCTAAAGCCGCTTCATCAGGGTCATTAAAAATATAGGCTCCATATGGAATATATTGGGATATTTTCCCAAACTTTTTCAATAAATAACTTTGAATACCTAAGGAATCTGAAATTAAATTGGCGCAATCATAAACCGCTAATTTTTCGGTCAGGATAACGAGTTTACTTGCTAGAAAGCCATATTTTGATCGCCCCCACTCCAAGCCCCCCATGTTGGTTACAAGCTTTGTATCTCTTGGCATTTTAAATCTCCAAAGCATACTACTTCTATATCCAAATTGCAGAATAATATCACAATTTTGTTTTTTTAAATCTCCAATACATTTATAGTCGTATACTAGTCGTCCGAGTCCTCCGAATTTAAATTCCGGATCATGGATATGTACAATTCTAATTCCATTCCACAATACTTTTTGGTTTGCATGATTATGAGAATTGTAAACAACCACCTCATGTCCTCTTTCTGCCAAGCATAGTGCAATGTGCTCCGCACATTTTTCAAAACCTCCATACTGACTGGGAATACCTCTTGTTCCTAGAATTGCTATGCGCATTAAATACCTATTTTATCTGCCTATCATAGTCATAATTGATAGCTATAATTTTTATAATATCTTTACGACCGCCGCTAAATTATCAACAACAAAAAAGGACTACAATAGCCCTTAAAGACTATGTCTCATCGTACCAAAGCTTGTCATTAATGCAAAGCAGATACGAAAGCAAAAAAAATTAAAAGAGCAGAGGTTGCCATTCAAACCCCTCGGTCATAGGGAAGATTAAACGAAAAGACCAAAGAAAAGATTGTTGTAGAATTTAAGTGAGTTTTTTTGAGCGTCCGTGCGGCCAGTAAGAAAATGGCATACCAAAAAGTACAGTTGAGCCTTGACCCAACAAACATAATTTAATTGCTTTGCTGGACTATCAAGTCCCTGATAAGATCCTAACGATGAATGAATCCCAGGAATTAAAACTGCTTCCACAGAATGACAAGCTATGCAGCGAAAACTAATTAGCGTGTCGCGACAGTATCTCTGGCGGCCAACTTTTGAAAAAGAGAGAGTAAAAACTTTTGACGACCTAAAACTATTAATTGACAAAGATTTTTTTGAAATTGCAGAACAAAGAAAACAAATGCGAAAATAAAAACAGCAGGCAACAAGGTTTGGCAATATGGTGGGTTTAGAGCTAAGAGCATACTTCGTGGGGTTTTGAACCTATAGCGAAACCAGGCAAGGAACTCGAAAAAATTCACCTGATTTTGAAACGTTTAGATGTCGATCCAGCGTATTTGATGGTTTGTCAAAAGAAAATTTTCTGTATCGAAGATTTCAACCAAAAAACTCCCCTGAGGTTCTGAAATATTTCGGTTTGCCTTCGGAAATAGAATTTGATGATTTCAGCAAAAACATAATAAACTGTAAAATAAATGGGAAGCCATTATTACAATTCGAAAAATTTAAAAGATAGTATTTCGGCAGCTGGGGAAAGGATTTAGCAACAGTCGGGATCCCAGCACAAAACTAAATTCTGGTTGGATTTTTTATCTCCTATGGAAAAAATAGAATATGCTTTGACAGGCTGAAAAGCAAAATTACACAACAATCTTTTGACAGCAATTCTCTCAACAAAAAAACATAACACTACAAAAAATGAAATTATTATTTTTAGGGATTTTGGTATCACTTGCCGCCAATTCATTTGCCCAATTTAATGGGCAATTTGTAAAAGAACATCAATCCGATTGCAAAATATGGTTAGATGAACCAACAAATAAAGACAGCCTTATCTGGAATGGCAATTGCAAAAATAATTATGCAAGTGGAAAAGGAATTCTGCAGTGGTTTCAGAATAATAAATTGGCAGCTACCTACCAAGGTGAAATGAAGCAAGGCAAATTTAATGGGAAAGGAAAATTTGAAATCATTGGATACGCCAAATTTGAAGGAACATTTATCGACGGAGCTTTAAACGGAAAGGGTGCAGCCTATTTCAACAATGGCGGTAAAACCATTGGCAATTTTGTAAATGGTGATTTTTTAAACTTAGATGAGAAATATTTGTCTTTGCTGAAAAAACAAACTCTAGCCATTAAAAACACAATGGAAACATATGGCAACATTCGTAAAGAAGACAATCTTTTCTACTATGCACTCGTTCCTAAAAAACCAATTCAAGCTGTTTTGGTTTTGTTTCCATCAACAGGCGAAACGGCTGAAAATGTAATCAGCTGCAATAAATCTTTGATGCAAAAAGCATACGATAAAAATATTTTATCCGTGATAGTAAGCTCAAACTTCAACAACACATTAGATACGGATACAACTGCAAAGCATTTTTTCGATGCCGTTTTTGAAGATGTTGTTACAAAGTATAAAGCCCCAAAAAATAAATTTATTTTAGGTGGACTTTCCTTAGGTGGAATGAATGCACTTCAATATACGGAAATGTCCCGTAATGCAAAGTTCCTCACTTACTTAAAACCATTGGCAGTAATTGGTATAGACCCACCGGTTGATATGATAGATTTATATAACGGTGCAAAAAAATCAATAGTTAAGTACGAAAAAGAAGGAGATAAATTATCGGAAAGTAAAAAAATGGCATTGCAGGAAGACCATTTTCTGATAGATGAATTTAGCAAACTTTATGGAGGTTCGCCAGAAGAGTTTCCTGAAAAATATGTGGAAGGTTCGATGTTTTCAAGAAGTAGAGACGATGGCGGTAATGCAAAATATTTGATTGACGTTCCCGTAAGATTGTATTGTGACCCAGATATAGTTTGGCAGCTCAAAAACAAAAGCAGGGACTATTATGATTTGAATGCGGCCAATCTCTCGGCCATGACCAATTTTTTACTGCAAAGTGGAAATACAAAAGCCGAATTTATTCCCGCCATTGGCAAAGGCTTCAGGGTGGACGGCACAAGGCATCCGCATTCCTGGTCAATTGTAGAACCAGCAGACTGCATAAAATGGCTGTTAGAATTGATAAAATAAGACTACGCACACCCCTGTACTTAGGTCAGCGAAACAATTGGTTTAATCAAAATGGAAATACAGATACCTTAACGAAGGTTCGCATTCTTTAGCTATTAAAAATCTAAAGCGTATCACTATTTGAGAATACCTCACCAAAAGTGACCAACCCTTTGTTCCGAATAATCACCGTTCGATTACTTATGACTGTCAAAATTAAACTGTAGGCCAAAACGCAGGGTATTTGCAAGCGGATTTTTGTTAACCGCCCCGGCGAGATAAGAAAAATCAATCGTTAATATGCTGTAATTAAAACCAGCACCCAAAGTCAAATAACTGCTGTTTCCCTTATTTGGATGCTGGTAGTTGTAGCCTGCCCTGACAGCAAACCTTTCTTTGAAAGAGAATTCAAGTCCAGTAGATAATCCAAGCTCCTGTAATTCTTCTTTCAACCCACCGGGAGCATCAGCGAAGGATCCAAAAATACCCGCCGGTACCGAACGGTTCGGATCCTGCCCTTTTACTATATCACCTTTGTCATCGTATATAGGTTGTGTGGGAACGAGCAACTTGTTCAGGTCGAGGGCAAAAATGAGTTTACTCTCCTGGCCAATGAGGGTAGCGGCGCCGCCTATTTTCAAGTTTCCAGGCAGGAAGTACGGGCTGTCGCCAATGTTGTAAGAGATCTTGGTGCCGATATTGGAAAGATTTATTCCAGCAGACCATACCACCGGACCACCGAGTAAATTGCCTGTAGTTTTATACAAAGCCGAAACATCAACCGCTAGAGCATTGCCAGCTCCGGTTTGGCCCTCGGCATTAAATCGGCCACTGTAGAGATTGCTATAAATAAAACGAAGGCTTCCTCCTAAAGAAAATCCCGGACCAAAACTTCTTGCATAGCTGATATCGGCTGCAAGTTCGCTAGGGTTAAACGCACCAAGCTCCTGTTGATTCTGATCGAAAAAATTTACCTCACCAATTGAAAAATACCTTAGTGATGCTGCCAAGGTATTCCGCTCATTTAACCTGTAATACCCACTGAGATAAGACAAACTCATTCCTTGGGTAAGGTTTTTGAGCCAGGGGCTATAGTTGGCTGAAAAGCCATAGCTTCCTTCTTTTAGATAAGCCATCGCCGCCATGTTAGTCGAAGACGCATTTGCGTCTGCCTCAACCGCCACCCCAGCATTCCCCATGGCACCACTACGTGCTTGCGGCATAATGAGCAAGAACGGGACTGAGGTTAGCACATTGTTTTGCCTGCTACCATTGGTCTGAACTGGACTTCCGGACTGGGCAGAGGCTATTTGCAGGCCCAGCGATAACAATAAAAATGTGATGATCGGTATCAGTAAATAGCCTTTGAGATGCGATAAACCACGTCCATAGCTATTTATTCGAAACCTTAGTCCACGCATCTGAGCTTCCATTCTATTAGAAATTAAAATAGTTTAGTTATTGAATAAAAGCAAGGCTCAGCAGCTACCTTTAATCAGCAGCTGCTTACCTCCGGTTATCTTGTTAATGAAACATAAAAGCAATCATGTTAATAATACACTTGATTCGAAGATAAATCGATAAAAATATCATCGCCCATTATTCCATAATACACCACACTACCATCTCTCATTTTTAGATAACCAAATTCCGTTAATGGAGTCACCTTTATAGCTTTATATGAAGTTGTCTTTTTATTGATTATAATTTTCTCAATATCCGCCACAGCTCGCTTTTCCAATTTTCCCATATTCTGAACATGGCTAGCCAAGGCTCTCTTTATTTGCGTATTGTGCTTGTCCCAATCAATAACCGAGTTATCATACAGCTCATATTTCCCGGCATAGTTAACCCCCTTTTTATATTGATACAGCATATAGACCTCTTTGATGTCATTTTTTGCCAAATGCTGATAACTTTTGCAACCGAATAAATGCGCAATAAAAAGAATGGATAGTAGATGTTTCATGGGTTGTGAATTAATTTAAAAAATGTCCGAATATACTAGGTCTTAGTCCAGCTTCCCGCAAGATTATTGCCGTTCTTATAAAATAAGGATGTATGCCCCCGATAACGAAATATCCTGAAGATATCAATGCCCTTGATCCTACCGATGAGCAACTTCTCAACAAGAAATTATACGAGCCTGGATTGTTATTGAGTTTATTCGATATCGCTGTTAGTCTCTGCAAATTAACGCCTTTAATATCTATAGGTTTATTATGCAGATTGCCAGGAATATTTATCGACTGTTTCGTGGGAGATAGCGTTTCCTTAGTTGCATATTCAACCCAATTATTTCTTCCTGGATTAAAGCCTACGTAAGTTCCATCACCAAATTTACCAGGTCCATAATCAATCAAAGAATTTCCTTGAGCATCCAACACCTGGAAATGTCCGATATTATCTTTTCCATTTTGTGCAGAAGATGTGTTTTCGGTTTGAATCTGCGCTTTACCAGGATTGAAGCCTGCTAATGCATCTTGTATATTTGCAAGAGCCCCTAGTCCAAAGCCAATGTTTTCTAATAACGAGTTTCCTTTTTCGCCTAAATAGCTAAAATCCCCACTTGAGAAATTAAAGCTACCAATGCCAAAGTTTATAGAGAGGTCTGTTTTACCGCCAGTATAAATATAGGTACCCAGGCTATTGATAGATGAGCCGGCTGTAATTGACAATGTATTTGCAAAAGCTCCTCCTGATTGTGCAATTGCCCCACCAGCCCAACCACTGAGCCCTCCTACAACAGCTCCCCCAAGCATATATCCCCAGGTTTTTCCAGAGCTGTAATCCCATTTGAAGGGATTAAGTTCTCCATTATTTGCAAGTGTGCCCCCTGTGTATGCACCCAATATGGCTCCAATGATAATCGGCAACCAGAGGAATTCCCCGGTTGGATCGGTATACATCAAAGGGTTATTCATCGCATAACCGTAACGATTATAGTTTTGCGTGTTATAGGAATCTTGCACAAAATTATCTGGCGATATGAACCGGTGCAGCTTAGGATCGTACAGGCGTGCATTCATATGGATCAGGCCAGCTTTGAGTAGATGCTCATGGCCGGTAAAACCACGGTCCAGTACAACAAAAGCAGCCAGATCATTCCCAAAACCATCCTGCAATTTAACAATGTTACCCCAGGCATCGAATTGCCGTTTTTCTACTACACCACCTTGGTCGTTGGTAATCATCACAATACTACCGATGTGATCCCGGTGAAGATAATAAAGATTCGCCGCCTGCATTCCCCCGCCCGCATATTCCTCTTTCCATATGGCCGGTGCGCTATAAGCATCCCCACCCAGATAAAACACAAAGCTGGTTTTTCCTGTTTGTATGTCGTTGGTAATCTCCATGTCGCCCTCTTCGCTGTAATGACGCCTATATCGGCGCAGCATTTTATCGGCCTGATCATCGCCATAGTACATATGAGCACGTCCCAGGGCAGCATTGTACTGGAAGCTGATCCGTTCAACGCCTTGCTCGATTATTTCAACAGGGCTTTTAAAGCTGTTAAAGCTTATTTGTTGAAGCGGATGGCTGTTTTGATAGTAAGGATCCGCTCCCGAATTTAAAGTCAGTTCGCTCTGGCGGTAAGTATTGCCATCATAAGCATAAGTACCTAACTGACTGTTATCGATTATCCTGCCCCGGTTATCATAAGTCTGGCTGTTATTTCCAAGATTATCATTAAATGCTGTAAGGCGATCCTGATTGTCGTAACTAAAGCTTTCACTCCAGTTAAAAGCAGAATTGCTCCGTCCGTTGAGCAAGTTTCGTTGCGCATCGAAACTATAGCCCAGATTCATCAGCGTCACCGGCGTAGAAGATACATTTTCCAGCAAGCTTAGCTGAGGTAGGCCATAGCTATCATATTGCTTAGTATTTTTCAAAGCAGCTCCCTGCATAGCCTGAGTTAAATTCCCCTTACCATCGAGCGCATTTACCCTCCACAATACCTGTCCGGTACCTAATAGGGTCGTTTGCAGAAGCCCTCCAAACTGGTATTCGAGCATAATACCCTTAGTAGCTATGAGGTTATTTGCTTTATTTTTGGCTTCATAATTTTCTGTGCTAATCCGCCCAAAACTGTCGTAGGTATAACTCTTCACGAAACGGGCATGCAGGTTATCTTCAACAGTGCTGCTTAGCCGCTTATCCCCGTCGTAATTATAAGTATAGGTTGCATTGTTCCCATCAGAATTGGTTAGGGTCATACTGGTTAACAGTTTTGTTGTACCGTCATAAGTGTAATCCTGCTGCATATTGGTATCATCACCAGTTAATTTTTTCTGCGTTACCTTTCCAGCCCCATCGTAGCTCATCTGAGTAATACCTTTGGGCGTTGTTTCCTTCGTTAACTGCCCCCAGTCATCGTATTCATAAGCATATACCCCTGCAGATGGATCAGTTAATTTCGTCTTCCTTCCCCAGCCGTCCTGTTCAATACTCTGGGTAATACCAGCATAATTGGCAGTTTTCATATTTCCATTGGCGTAATAACTATAATTTATCGTACCTCCAGGGTCTTGCAAGGTTTCAATCTGGCCAACAGCATTTTTACTTGTGGTTATACTCTTGGTCCCGTCATTAACTGTTACACTCAATCCATTGTAAGTAAAATTGGTTACTTTGCCAGTAAAGCTAGTGTTCTGATTTACCCTTCCATATTCATCATAAGTCGTGGAATTCCATTGGCTGGCAGATCCCGGAGAAGCGGGCTCACTCTGAGCGGAAAGACGGCCATAGGCATCGTACTGCGTTACCGTTGCAATTTCAGTTCCGGTAACCGTTTTTGTCCTATTTTCCACCTTCTGACCAAACGCATTGAGCGAGGTTGTGTTGACACTGCCCACATCGTTACTTTCTGTAATAATTGTTCCACCAAGCGGTCCGGCCGAATAAGAGGTGATAGCGGATTTACCGAGGTAATCGGTGGTGGAAACGATCCTCCCCCAGCTATCGTAACTATTTGTGGTGGTCTGTCCAAATGAATTGGTCGAGGTTAATAGATTACCCGTACTGGCATCATAAGTACTTGTGGCAGTTGTTCCGTCAATGTTTGTGGAGCTTACCATAAAACGCCCGGTCGCATCATATCCCATCGAGATAGAGCGCTGCGCACCACCTGATGCTGTTGTTGTTTTCTGGGTTATGTTACCAAAGCCATCATAGCTCATATTTTCCGTTAGCCACCCGGTGCCGTTCCCCTTCTTTTTAATCTGTGTGGGTAAAAAACCTGTATAGCTATATTCCTCGGCCGTAGTGAAGGTATCTGAACCGTTATTTAAACTCGTATTGGTGGTTAGCACTCTTCCTATATAGTTGCCGGCAGGGTTGTTGTCATAGGTAACATCAACTGTCTTCGAACCGCCGCCGTTAAAGTTGGTCTGGTTTTTAGTCACGTTATAATAACCATCATACTCCATGGTCTGGCTGGTAAAGGTTCCGGTGAGCATATCTTTGGTTAGCGTACCGGTTGGAATATTTATAAATACCTTATTAGGCAATAATTGAGTGTTGTAAATCTGATCGGTCCTGTTGATATAGTCGTTCACTGAGGCACCATCTGAAGTGCTTGTCGGGCTTAGTCCTAGATTTTTTATTGCAGGGTTGATATAGGTGGATTTCGCGTTGAAACTCCTAACAGGCGCTCCTCGCAATTGTGGGTCTGAGATATTAATATTGAAAATACGGTTGTTATCGCTGCTACCCGTATGCCAGTTGCTGCGTATGACTTCTCCAAAACCCTGAAACCCAAGACCACCTAAGTGACTAACAGCTTTCCCATACCCGAATATTTGGCTCACCTGTTGTCCGTTGTAGCTTCTGGTTAGTTTGCTTACTACAGCAAAGCCCGGAATGTCTTGCAGGTCTACATAAGGGTAAGTTTGTTCATAGCCGCTTTGATAAAAAGTAATATCATTCTGATAATCATTATTACGGAGAGTTTTGTATTCCAAAGTATGGTATACCCCATCCTGATAGACACTGGCCAGTTGCGCTTCTTTGCGCTGGTCCTTATTGAAATTGAATAGTGAAATGCTGTTATCACTCATAAAGCCAAATTCCAGGTTCAGGTTTGGCATTGTTGGATTGAGGAAAATCGGTATCGGATTATGTCTCAGATTAGTGTATCTGCTAGTGGGCGTTCCCCCGCTAAAGAGTGGACCTGAATAGCCAGACATGCCGCTGCTATGATGTAAGGTTACATCTATCGTACCATATGCGCTATTATTGGTTGTCGTAGTTTGGGCAGAAATCACATCCGCCTTTCCATCTCCGTTTACATCATTTACAATCAGGTAATGTTGTTGTAAGCGTTCTACCCCAGGTCTTCCATCCCAGGTATCCTGAACATAGGCAAAGGGTTGATACTGCTCAAATTTCGTATATGACTTTCCAGTTGAGAGAAAAGTTGCAAAATAAGAGTTAAAGCCTGTGGCAAACATAATGTCCATTTTACCATCACCATTAAAATCACCTTGAAGAATAGGCTTGTCCAGTACAATTCTGGAATCAGGTGTTTGCCACAATAGCTCCAGGGTGTTAGAACTGTTCAGGGTGTAGACCAGCATGCGGCCATAGGTTACCTGGATAATATCTGTCTTGCCATCACCGTTAACATCCGCGGTAAATAATTTATGGGTATATGAATAAGACTGCGTTAATGCCCCTAAATCGGTTACAAAATTCGAGCTTATGCGCCTATCAAGATTGATCAGGTAAGCCTTGGATCCTATATCGCTATACCCATAATCACAGTTGCCTGGATTATACATCGGATCATCACTAGCTTGCGGTGTTTCCGAGCTTAGTGCCAGGCAATCATTAATCGCAACGACATCAGTCAACCCATCGCCGTTAAAATCACCCGAGACAAAACTCCAGGAAAGTGGGCTAGCATGGTCCTGATAGTCACATTGAGAATAATAGGTTGGTCCCATTGGAACCGAATCCCATATCCGGTCGTATTGAAAATATACCGGTGCAACGGTGCCCGAGGACATGACATCAAACTTGAACTGGTTGTAGGCGTGATCCTTCACCAGAACCATACCTTGTCCTGATAGTACCTTATTGTTCCATGTCAGCCAGCTGGCGGGAAATAGTTCCCTATATTGGCCGGTATTAACTTCATAGCCCATTTGATAGTATGGAGACCCAGGCTCCATATCATAAAAGGCCCAGAACTTGGTTTTGTTATACTTGGGGTAAAGCAAAAAATCCATCGAGCCATTCCCGGTGAAATCTGCGGCAACTACCTCTGAATTATTACCAGCGATACCCGAAAGACTCAGGTTTGATATCGTAGAGTGAGTGATAATATCCCCCGTAGACCCATAACTAAAATAAATAGGCTGAAAAGATTTGGAACCACTTCCATCAGATTCCTTAACGGAACTGAGCTGTTGATAGTTCAGGGGTGTGACCATATTATGCGTAAGGGTATAATTCCGGAAATTACTGCCATTTCCAGTTACGTTTACACTGCTGAGAATCCTATCCCTGAAAACAGGCTGTCCACCCATATAGCCATGCTCACTCCTACCCGCATAAGTGTATTGAAAATTCACCGCATTGATAGCACTGGTGGTTCCTATTGCACCGTAAAGAACCTGGGAGAGGTAAATGGTATTTTCTGACTGAAAATAGCTATAATATATTCTTGCGCCAATGGGGCTTTCGCTGTAACATATCGCGTATTCCATAGATGTGCGCGAATTGTAGTCAATACCATAATAAGCTTTAGAACCATCGGGATACCATAGCTCAAAATACCCAGGCCCATAGCTAGAGCTCCCTCTTGAAAAAACCCTAATGTTCGAATAGTTCTCAGTTTGATACTCAGCCCCATCGCCCCCATAAACACCGCTTTTGAGCAGTAACCTCTGTCCGTCAAGGGCAAAGCGGTCATTAGCGTCCAGGTTCACACCATCTATTCTGTTGTCATGGAAAGCAGTTGTAGAAAGGCGTGTAATAGTAGAAGCACCAGAGATACTCCAGCCATAACCCGCAATACCGTTACCGGATTGCGCGGTATAGGAAAGTCCTAGAGCGGGAACATTCTTCCCGATACCCGGCGGCAGTGAAAAAGGAATATTAAATACCGATGAGCCACTGGCAGAGACATCAATGCTGGAAAGCGTCCGTCCTGCCTCCGGCGCACCAGAGGGTCCCGGGTCTGTAGGGTCAACAGGATCAACCGGAGGGTCACCGGGATCCACTGGTGGATATCCTGGATCAGTTGGGTCCAGAGGTGGATAAACAATCTTATTCTGCGAAGAACTAGATTTGACATTATTCTTCGAAAACTGTGGTACGACGCCTTTGACTATTTTAATCTCCTCAGAGACGATGGGCGCTATTGTACCGATAACCCTCCGGGAGGTGTCAGTTGGCTTACTTATACTATCATTTTTTTTTGTGCCTTTTCTGATTTGTGCTGGTGCTTTTTGGACAGCAATAGCCAGTAAGATAGTTGCTAGGGCGGCAATAGGTTTCATAGGGAGAGTGTAGAGGTTGAGTGGTTAATTTTTGATCAGCTTGATGGTTTCAGTTTTAGAATCGGAGTATTGTCCTACCAACAGGTAAGTCCCGGGTGGCAGCTGCTGAAAAGTGATAGTCGTTTGCCGATCATCAGCATTATAGTTCTTTTTAAAGACTGAGTTTCCCCCAACACTGTAGACCTGAATGCTTTTGAGAAAGATCCTATCTGGAGCACCCCATGAAACATTGAGTGTTTCCTTAAGCGGGTTTGGATAAGCCTTGATGCCACGTTCTGTGATCAGACCTTCCCCTAATTCGCCTGCTGGTAAATTAGTCATTTTCTTGTCCATAGCCATTTGCCTCGCTGAAGGACAATTGATACATACCCAACGCCGTTCGCTTTGATTTCCCGATGCATCATAACTAAAAGCTAGTTTCTGTGCAACGGAAATTTTAACAAAAGTCAGCGTACATATGATCAAGATAAGAGAGCATCTTTTCATAGTAGATTGATAGTTAAGATTCCGTAAATTCTGATGCCCGATGTTACCTAATAACTTAGTCAATCAGAATTTTTTTACACCAACCACTCATTTCTTAGGATTAATACTAACAGTTTTTTACACGAAAACAATAAATTAATTATACTTATAATAATCAATAAATCATACATTACAACAAAATTGCAACAACATGTGAGATAGGATTTTATATAGTTCCTGCTATTTAACGCTTCGACTTCCAATGTCCCAACCAGGTGGAAGCGAAAAGGCGCTTCTGGGTTTATTGGGCAATGCAATAAACGTATATAAATCTAACAGTGATGGCACCAATACAAAGCCATTGGTGTTGGGGCCAAATGGAGAAGTTAGCAATTTTAATTGCAACCCGGGATCAGTAGAATAATTTTTTACCATAAAGAAGATAAACATGAAAATAATACTAGTTGCAGTACTGATAAACTGCTGTATCCTATTCCAACAGGATGCCCCATTGAGCAAGGTAGCCAATGTTGAGCTCCCTCAGAAGTCCTTACGGATGAACAAGGCTAACCTGCCTGCAAAAGCAAAAGGCAGATTTAAATCGACTCTTGCGATATCGCAATATGAGCACGTTTATGAGGTGGACAATATACTATTAGCTTTTGCTGATTACAACGAGGCCAGGGATAACTTTAAGGGGTTAGAAGACAGAAAAAGCGAGTGGTTGGGAGGAATCAGTGAGCTGGAATTAAAAGCCAATGTAGACAAGGCGGAAATCATCAAAGTCAACAATACAAGATTCCTGATTATGGGACTAAAGAATGGTGATGAATATTACTGTTCATTTATTTCGGATAAAAAAGGTTCAAAGGGCATATCCGGAAGCCTTCAATATAAAGCAACGGATAAAGAAAAGGCCGAAAAAATACTGGATGATTTCCTGAAACGTATCAGTTTTAAAGCACCGTCCTTATCCAGAGATAACTAAGATGTTTAAATAAAACAAAACCCCTTAAAGTCAGAATAGTAACATGTAATGGCCTGGTAGAAATATCTACCGGGCCTTTTTGGTTTCATTGTTTTCGTCAGACAATGCGGGCACCTATTGGGTAAGGTGCATATTTCAATGAAACTGGTTCTTCCCCAATTTTGGTGGTTTTCCATGATAAGTCTGGTTGTTATTCGCTAAGAAATAATGAATCTTACCAAACTGATTTTCACATCAATCGATCCCAATGTAAAGCGAAACCCGTATCAGACCATAACTTAAAACAAATAATTGCGATAAAAAAGGGCAAGTCCACCTCCGTACTTGAAGTAGTTTTCTCCCCTACCCAAAAATGGAGTGCACTTAAGATTTAAACGGTGTGTCTAGTAGCTCCTGACCAACCCACTGCTCAATTAAGGTCCCTTGGTAAACTTTGTTTACATCATCGACAGACAATATGTAAATTATGGATTTCGGCAAAAGTGAGAAAGAATCAACTTTTCTATAAGAGATTCCGTTAATCACCTAGTACCTTCAATGTTCCGAGATTTGCTTTTATGAAATATCATTGAAAAACCTATTTTTGAGTACATCTGTACTTGAACAATGAAAGAGGAAATTACTAGCAAGAATTTTAAAACCAAATTGGATAGTGAGCTGATCAAAAAATCACAGCGCTGCACAGTCAGAGAGTGTGATGAGGTTAACGCTAGCGATTTCGAATCCTATGTTGATGAACTTGATAAAAGTTATGATGTGAGGCTACAGTTAGAAAAAGGTGCCGTAATCAATGCTACTTGTGAATGCAAAAGTAATCTCTCATTCTGCCAGCATAAGATTGCACTTTTAGCTTTTATTGCCAAAGGTACAAAACCAGCCCCCAAGGTTGCTGCCACCAAAAAGATCGATCCTGTAAAACAGGCTTTGGAGCAAGCTGATCCCGAGAAAATTAGAGACTGGATTTTAAAGACGTTAAAGAAAAATAAAGATCTGAGTATTGCTTTCATAAATGAATTCTCAGATAAATCCAAGAATTATACTCAAGAGGAAATTATTACTCTAACCCATGATGCGGTAAGGGCAGTGATTAGTAAAAGACGAAAAGCCGAAGTTTTTGAGGTGAAAAAGATCATCGATCTGTGGGTGGAACTTCACAAGCCAATTTTGGATCAATATTTTGCTGAGCCAGCTAATGAAGATTATTTTAAGCAGGTTCATGCCCTAATTGACACTGTGATTGAATACAAATATCGAATACTAACCAGCAGCAAAAGGTTTGAGGCCTATTTTAAACAAGTCTTAACTCAAATAGAAGAGGTTATATTAAATATTCGCGATATTGAGGTCTCCACTAAGTGCCTATCCTATTTTTCGAAAGAATTTTTTCTTGATGGTCATGGCGGGGTTCGCCGGGAATACACAAATATATTCGTAAATATATTTAATTCAAGCTCAGCCCAGATGCGCTCTAAGATAGTAGGGATTATAGGGGAAATTTATCAGGCAAGGAAAGATGAAAGAGTCGAGGATTCAAAAGAATTATTGCAGCTGTTGCTGCACATGGTTGTAATCAATAAAAACTTTCCTGAATACAAGGATATGTTCCGGCCGATCAGGCATGCTATTGTGTATAACATTAGATTGATAGATGCTCTAATCGAGCTTGGAGAGTTGAATACTGCAGAAACTTACTGTATTCAGCAAATTGATCAAAATACTGATTCCACCTACGATATGGGTTATATTGCAAGGTTGAAACAGATTTATTCCCAAACAAAAGATGACAAGAAACTTGTTGGAGTTCTTTCAAGAGAACTACTGTACAAGCCTAACTTTGACAATTATACCCTTGTTCTTTCCAATATTGAACCTGATGCCCAATTTAAAAAATGGAGAAATCAGGTTTTGGCAAATGCAAGACAGCTCGCGCGTTTTAATAAGAATGCTGCAGATTTTTCCCTAGCGCTACGAAATTCTGAAGGGGATTTTAAAGGGCTGTTAGCATATCTAGATGAAAATGCAGATTATGATAGTATTGCACTTTATACAAAGCAGTTAATCTTATATTCGGCGGAAGCTTTTATGAAAAAGCTCATTTCCAAAATTGATAGTGACCGTGATAATAGGCTGAGCATGGATAATCCTGCCAGGCTTGAAGAAATATTAGAAAGGATATATCAAATAGCAGCTTTGAAATATGGGGTGGAAAATCTAATGCTTATAGTAAAGGAGACAGAAAAGGTTTATGGGACATGGGCCAATTTATTCGTGAAATATGTGGGTAGAAAGTCATCGGCTAAGTAATTCTTCTAAGTTTAAGTGCTGAAAAATAATCAGAACAAAAAATAAATTATTTAAAAGCGAGGTTGTGCTTTATAATTCTCTCGGAAATGGTGTCTCGATAAAATCTGAACAACCAGTAACAGCATAATAATACTAGGTGGTATATATGCATATAAATCTGCTGCTTTTAACCAGGATATCTCGCTCCCGGTTAAGATAATACTTACTCCCTGGAGAATACTAATGCACAATAAGACGATTCCTAAAGGCGCATATTAGTTAATTTCTTGCTTTTAGACAGAACCAAACAAGTAACAATTAATAAGTAAGATTGTAATTGTTGTAACGACCCTAATCATGTTTTGGCTCCGCAAAAACTTAATCCCTACATATCGTCACGAAATTAGCTTATATAGATTAATAATTTGACATAGAATTAGGGTAGATGTTGAAATTCCTGTCACAGAATTAGGGTAAATATTTGCAATTCCTGTAATAGAATTAGGGTAAATGCATAATCAGTTACCTAAAATTTTGTTTTTTTAGTGGGCAAAACAATCTGATAAAAACAGCATTTTGAATCCTTTTGATATCTTATACTAAGGTAAAAACAAATCATCCATGGTGACTTCGTTCTGTACCAGGCCAATAGAATGCATATTGTCTTTAGTGCCATAGGTTGTAACCATGGTTAGGAACAGTGTTTTTTTAGTTTTGCTCTCCCGACGAAATATATCAAGTTTGTACTGTAACTCGGCAGCATAGGTTTTATCTATTACGAACTCAGTATTTGAAAACTTCATTTCGCATACACTGATAACATTATCCTGCCTGTCTAGCAACAGATCGACCTGAGTGCCTTTTCCATCTTTTGGAGCATGTCGCCAAGCTGATGTTTCAGTAAATACTCCAGAAATGCCCAGCGCCTGCTTAATATTATCTATATGCTTCATGCAAATCCCTTCAAAGGCATAACCACTCCAACTTTTCCAAGAAGGCGTCAATGATTTTTTGAGCCATGTGCCTGCACCGGTGGCGCGGGAATGTTCGATAAATTTAAGATAGAAAAGGCTGTATTCGTCGCTGAGTTTATAAATGCTCTGATTGGCATTCTTCTGGAAAGGCAGGTGCGGAGTAATAAAGCCAGATTCCACAAGTTCCTCAAGTAAAAGACTAGTAGTCCCTCCACTCTGTAGATTACATGCCACAATGATTTCGTTTCTTGTCAATCCCGATGGTTTATCCGCAAGTGCTTTAACTACGGCAATGTGCCTATCTGCATTTTCGAACAGAGAGCGGTATAGGTTTGCAAATTCTGTCGAAAGGAGGCCATCCTTAGTGAAGCAAAGCCTGTCAATGGCCTGGGTAGCACTCTCCCCCTTTTTAAGTTCTTTCAGATAATGTGGAACACCGCCCATTGCCATAAAAATGGTTAGTATCTGGTAACGGTCAATATGTATATTGTTGCTTTTTAGGTATTGTTCTGTCTCGTGCAATGTGAAAGGTAACAAGCGTATTTTACGCGTTAACCGATTGTGCAGACCTCCTTTGCTGTTGACAACTTTTTTGATCATCCAAGAGGCAGCAGCCCCACAGATAGCAACAATCAGGTTTGGCTGTTGTGAAGCCCACTGGTTCCAAAAATATTCAAATGCAGAAAGAAAGCCTGATTTATGCGAGCTTAGCCAAGGGAACTCATCAAAGAAAATTACAGCTTTTCTTTTTTTAATTATAGGGATTGCAAATTCTCTGAGTTGCCAGAAGGCTTCCGTCCAGTTCTTAGGAGTTGCAGGAGTTAACCTAGAACCTAGCGCATCTGCGATGGCCTTGCTGAAATTAAGCAGTTGCTCAGTAGCATTCGCGTCGTGAACTCCCGAAAGTTCAAAAATGAGTTGTTTCTGGAAGACTGAACGGATCAGGAAAGTTTTTCCAACCCTTCTCCTGCCAAAAACCGCTAAGAGTTCTGATGAAGGTGAGGCAAGTGCCTCTGACAGTATTTTTTTCTCAGCTATTCTTCCAATAAGCAATTCCATTTTTTTCTTTTAATGATCAACGATGAAAAACAATTTTATCCGCAGCCAAAACACATCTCAAATATATAGTTTTGGCTGTTGATAAAAAAATATCCGTAGCCAAAACACCTAAAAAAAGCAATAATTTGGCTGCGGATAATAGATCTTATTTAATAAACGATCCTTGATTCTATGAAAGCAATTGGAATTATTGATCCGAGATCGGTATATGAAGAAACAGTTTTATTAAAGTTTCTGGAGCCCAACGATGATCCTAGATGTGTTGTTCTTCTCGCCATTTATCATGTTAAACATGCAATTGGCGTGAGCCTTCACGACGTCTTTAAGGAAAATCCTGGAAAACTCTCCAAAAATCCGCAGTTGGGAATTAAAGGAGGAGGGATTAACACTTTCATTATTTTTAAAAGAGGCAATGAAAGCTGGTATGATTTAGATTGCAAAGTGATGTTAAAACTGCTATAGATATCTGCCTCCTCGTATGTTTGATTTAATCTAATTATATTATGTTAGACCTCAAAACTGAGTAGGCTTAAGTTATAATGTTTATGGCTCTGTGAATGCCACTACGTTCAGGAATTTTTGGGATAGAACTCTCAACCATCAGTGCATCGAAAAATCTGATACGCTGATGGTGGTAAAGCTTCCAAAAACCACTTAAACTAAAGAGTTGATTTGAGCTCCTTTCTCAATTTACAGACGTTTTGAATGGGGCTGCGATCATTTTCGATCGTTAAGTTTTTCCGATTTCAGCCTTGTTACCCCTCAACTTTGCATTTTCAGTTCCGAAAGGGATATTTTTCGGAATCCGGGCGGTGTTTCCTCTCCAGGTTTGGCGATGCGTATGCCACCTGGGTATTCACTGACCTGCTGCCGGGCAAGTACTTCCCAGTCAAAGTCGAAGATTTGCTGGAAATACCTGGCCACTTCACTGTCGCGGACGATCAGGCTGGCGTCCCGGTTGTAGAGTGCGCCCGACGGGGTAAAGTTGTGACTGCCAAAAAGTACTGCGCCGTTTGGAGTCTCTGGGTCGATGATGATCGCTTTGGTGTGGCAGCCGACTTGGGTTTTCATGTTGTCAGTGTTCAGGCCGAACTTCTTGAGCGCACAGAGCTGGTCCTCGAGCTTTTGCACGCCGTTGCCGGGAAATTCCCTGGGATCCCGGAAGATGATGCGAATGTCTATCTGTTGTTTTTGTTTTCTGCGCAGGACATTGAAAAACCGCTCGTACTGTTCTTCGTTATCTTCGCGGATGATAAAGGACTGGTTTTCGATGGATATGGCATGCTGGGCGCTTTCTAAAAGTTGAGTGGCCTCCTCAATAAAAAGCCGATTGCCCTGGGCATTGCGATCAGGGGTCAACAGAGGCTGAATATCCAGCTTTCGATTGATTTCCAAAGGCTTGAAGTATTTCCCCAACCCAAAAAGTTCTTGCTGAGGACTTATGGCCAGCTCGGGCACAAATAGCATGATTTCCTCAGCTATTGTGGCCTCTTTCAAGGGAACGCGTTGGGCTTCGCTGAAGTCCCATTCGATGTAGTCCTCAAAGAGTTTTGCCAAGCGGCTGTTTTCGATGATGACGTGCCATTCCCGATTATTTTCACGCAGGGGGCCAATGGCGGTAGAGCCAGTTCCCGCTGGATCGATTTCGGCCTGGTTAGAGTTTTTCCAGTTGCCGCTGCTAAGCCAGAATTCCTCGGCGTCCCTGCTGGCTACCTTGATGTGATAGGCGCTAGGTATGAGCTTGCCCGCCCCCACGGATGCCCAAACATGGGTGAAGCGCTCGCCGAGCTTGGTTTTCATTTCCCTGACCGACACCTTGGTGCCGGCGCGCTGGGTAACCATTTTCAGGCTACCGGACTTGGTGGCTTCATAAACCGCCTTGCTGATATGCTCTGCTTCCCATTCATAGATGGTTGCGGTAAGATTGCTTTTGACCCTGGAGAGAAAGGCCTTCAGGTTTGGCCATCCCGAATCTGGACTTACGCAGAAAATGGCCCTCATTTCCTCGTCGGTAATTCGCTCGAGTTTCAACTGCGGAGGTTCGCGGTAAAGTCCAGCCTTGGCCGGGGCTTCTGGGTTGGGCACATCCAGGCCAAGGTAGATAAGCTGTTCATCAAGCCCCGAGGTGCGGATATCGACACCAAAGCCACCGAATTCCTGAGGAAGCAGAGATTTGCCTGCGGCCTTGAGTGCTGGGTAGTCCAGTTTCTGCTGGACGTTGACCACGATCACTTCCTCATCGGTGATCCAACCGCGCTTGAAGCGGTAGCCGCTTTCCACGCTGATCACCTCGGGCAGGTTTCCAATGACACTACGTGCAAGGGCGACCGCTGCGGGCAGATCGAGTTTTGTTTCTATAGCGGGCGCACTTTGGGCAGCGGGTATCTGAAAAATTCCTTCACCCAGCGACAGAGTGATTTTAATGGGGATACTGGCTTCCAGGGTGATGCTGCCTGGGATAGGATTAGGGTTAATGCCTTGCTGGTTTTTCATGGTATTGATAGTTTGGTAGTTTTCGTTTTTGCGTATGCCTGGTAGGGTGCCAGCGCGGAGCTGTTCAAGCAGTTCGCGTACTTTTGTAGCTGGGACGGCAAAATTGGCTTTCATGTAAAGGCCTGCAAAGTGCAGTCCGACCGCCTCTCCCGTAGCCAGCCGGATGACCGGCGAGCCAGAATTACCGCCCAGGGTAGAACAGTCATGACGAAGTTCCTGTTCGTCCACTTTGGTAATCTGTCCGGGTGCGAGTCTTTTCTTGTCGTAAACATCTCCGAATGTTCTCAGTACAAGCTCCTGATCGGGGATATCAGGATCCCTAGCCGGATAACCTATCGTAACGACCATTTCATCCTCTTCTATTTGGGTGGCCAGGGGGATTGGCGGGGGAAGTGCTGGCCCGCCCTGACTCTGGCTTACGCGCATAAAGGCCACGTCGGGCTGACCAGTATCGTTTTCGGACATCCAGAGAACCGATTCGATCTGAAACTCCAGGCTGGCGCTCCGCTGGTATTCTTCCAAAAAATCGACATTGGCTGTCTGGGTTCCACTGGGAAAGCCAATCTTAAAGGCAAAGCCTTCCTTGTTCTTGCAGAACAGGTTGGCCACATGACGATTGGTGACAATGATGTCGCTATCCACCAGCCACCCAGTACCGCCCCATTTATAAATGGCGTTGTTACCGATTTCAATCCGGCCGATCGAGGGGATGATGCGGTTGAGTACCATACTGCACTCAAGTATTCGCTCTTTCCAGATGGCCACATCGGGTCCAGAGAACTCCCCGACGACCTTGTTGTCGCGGATGATGAGCACCGGCCGAAGGTGGGCCATGGCAATGGATTCACTTTGGCGCTCCTGCATGTCCAGGGTAGCGCTCGCGTCCACCGCGGGTCCCTCAACGGCAATTACCTGAGGAAACGGACCTATAAAGGAGAAGTGCTTTTTAACTTCCTTCCCGGAGAATTCGGCAAAAAGGCTGGGGTCTTTTGATTCGATGCGCTCAAGCTTTGCGGCTATTTTTTTGCGATCAAGAGAGGCTAGATACATGGCTTCGGGTTTATTGTGTTCAAGAAAACTGAAGGATTGCCTGGCCTTCGGTCCAGGCCGATTTGTGTTGGGAGTCGCTCAATGTACGCAATTTCAACCTCTTATATAAGCTTCCTTCCAGTCTTTCGGTTCGCATTGATCTGTTATATATGTCATGATAGCGAAACTTCGAGAGCCAATACAAAAGAGGCTTTCTCTAGGATTATAGAAGATAATTTAAACTCACGTATATATTGGGAATGATCATGTTATTAAAACGATGATCATTCCCAGGATAACATATCAAGGTAGAGTAACGATCTTATTTGTTACTACCATCCCACCTATTAAAAACTATATGGGCGCCTTGGGTGAACTTTTTGGTGAATAGCGTGCATTGCAACAAACATTTCTGTCCAGCCTCCCATCCGAACGCGCAGCAGATCGTAAGCTTCAGGAGACTTTGTGGCAGAAAGGAATGTTTCCTGATCTGCAACAGTCACAGTGAGCACATTTGATCCAGCTCCTTCAACAAAAACGTCCAAAATTTCAATAAGACGATCTGGCGCCAATGTTTCCGCAACGTTAAGATCGATAGGAGCACCATTAGTATAGCCAAAAGAATCGCTAGAGCCTAGATTCCTTAGCATCTGTACCCCATCAGCAAGTTGCTGAGACTGCGGCGTCGCAGGCTGGTCTATCGGTGAGGGTGAAGGCGACATATCGGTACCAAGAGGTTGTCCGGAAAGCCTTCCATCGGCAGATGCGGCACATCCAAGGCCTTGCTCAACATAACTGGCAAATGTACCGACACCAGGCTGCATCGAAAAGCCGCCAAAGGGATGCTCGGTCGTACCAAAGCGGACAGCAGCATTTTCATAAAGCGCTTTCAGGGCTGGACGTGGTTTGGTCATCACATCGACAGCCATTTCGGCGACCGCGGCAGAGATACGGTTACCAAAAGCATCGATCTCCGCATGACCCCGTCCCCAACGTGGTAGCCCAAGCGCAATGATCCGCAGATGATCAAAGCGCTTGACTGCATCGGCGGTGAGCGCGTTATCGTCCGCTAGCAGTGTCGAATGTACCAAAGGGTCGATTATTGATTTTCCCCAATTACTAAGTAGCGCTTGCACAAGTTCCGGAAGGCTCGTTACTGCAGTAGTTTCGTCAAAACACATAGTCTTTATTGCCCATAATGAGTTGATGGTGTTTGCTAAAGAGGTAAAGCACGGCCCAAATACATTGTAGCGGGCCCCACCACCATAAATATCCTGTCCCTTAGCCAGGCAGTCATTAATGAACAGATCTAAAAGTGGTGCTGGATACACTCCTTCCAGGCGACCGAAATCGGCTACCGTACCTTCCATTTGTTTCGCATACGACCATTTCAGGTGCTTAAAGAACAACTCCTCTAACTGTTGATAAGTTGTAATCTCACTAGCATCAGGCGAACGAAAGGACATATTTTTCCCGAGTAAATCAACAGGACCTGCCGACTGGATTTGACGCCCTTGGTTTAGCGCGTACTCGAGTGGCTGCAGGAGAATTACCCCTCCTAAATGAAACCAGTTGGCCCCAACAAACTGCGGCTCGTAACAGCCGTCGGCCGCATAATTATGTGCATCCTCAATCCTCACTTTACTATTCCACAGGTTGGCTTTGGCTGAACCAGGGATTGGACCTATCCCATCACCTGACCTTGCAAGTAGTGGAATGATCTTATCATCGTTCATAAGGATCGGACTTGCCCCACCACTCAGTTGTCCATATGCCGCCTCGAGCAGTAGTTTATCACGCCACTCAGTAGGCATATCCTTCGATACGCGTAAAGACAATACGGGGGCATTAAATGGGAGACGAGCTGATGCCCGCAGGCAAGCGAGCGTCACATCCGAATATTCCCAGCTCCCATCAACATTCCGGCCACCCACGGTCAGCTGCTGTATCCATTGATTCACACTTTGACCTTTTGGGTATGATCCTGCCCGGTTACCCATAGCCATATTTCCAAGCTCTTGGCGATCATCAATAAATAACCTATTTAATAGTACTTTCTCCGCAAGCTTCAACCAAAAACAATCTATTGCTTCCTGTAATTCGTCAGGAGAGAGTTTGTCGCGTTCCTGGAACGGGCGCAACAGTTTGTCCAAACGCCCCACAGCAACAGGTTCGCCACAAACATGCAATGTTGCGTGACAAGAAAAAATAAGTTGCAATGCGTCCAAAAGGGTTCTCGGAGTTCCACCACTTGCCAACCATTTCAGACGTTCTTCCAGTGCTTTCAGGTTGTTAACCTCAATCTCTTGCGTAGCGGATAACTCGTTTACTTTCATTGCTACTGTTTCGGCCAGTCCTTGGAGATACTCCGATAGCCCTTTGAGCGCCAGCCTGGTACCTGCATATAAAGATTCGGCAGTAGAAGTTCGCTGAGCATCACTCCCCTTGAATGCCGCCTCAGCTTCATTAATCTGCTTTTGTAAACCTGAAATCCCTACTTTCAGCAATTTTTCGTAACAAGGCACCACGTGGCCTACACCCGAATTCGGGCCAAGGCCCTTGGTGTACCAAAGATATCGTTCCTCTTCCTGGTCATCATCTAACACATAGTTGATATAGTACCGGCCTTCGGCAAGGGATTGTGCGGGCATAGACCCTCCGAGCAGATCTAAGGGATGGATATCACAAGTATCCATGCCTCCGTCTCCGCGTTTCCCAACCCCATCCAACTTTGCTACTAGGTTACAAAGCAATCTGTTCGCCCAGCCGGCGCGAATCATTACCGGTTCATGCATAATCTTGTTGGCTGCGGCTGCAGCCAGAACAGTTCCATCCGAATTATCAGCTATCTCAGGGATCAATGCATCCCGCTCTGCCGCATGAGCGGGATGCAAGAAAAAGCGCTCAAGCTGGGGTCTTAATGGATCAAGCTCAGTAGGTTTCTGAGATCGAAACCAGGTATCATCCCACTTTGAAAAGAGGCGCTCCAAGAGATATTGTACTCTAAGAGATGGAGGTGTGGGTTCGCCCTGTGCATCCACTGTCCGCGTACCAATGCTGTAGAGATAATCCTGATGATTGTAGAACATCCACTGATTAGCTGACCGTTTTTCATAATGCCGATTGAAACGGGACCAATCGATCCCCGGAAAACGCGTCCAATCTGAAAATGCTTCTTTGCTTCGGCCTTTAAGATCGTCCAGAAGCGCTTCAGACTCTAACTCGCGAATGCTCGGAGCATAGAAAAATCCACCCAAATCAGACCGCGCAATGGTTCCCGACAATAGTCTGTCACGGGAGAATTTACTCTCATCATCGCCAAATTGGGATCGTAAAATACTTTCGATCCTAGAAACAGCCCGGGACATTCCAATAAAATAAATTCCGGACTCATCGCCAAGTGAACTTGAACCTGCATTCTCGATCAAAGGTGTACCACGATCGTCAGTCTTACGTGCCCCAAAGGGGAGGCCGATCCGCAGGAGCTTAATTGTATTTCCGGTATTGTCGTAAGTGTGAGCACATCGAACGTGCGAGCGTGCATCAAAAGAAGGCACAAATTCATCTGTAAACTGACGACGACCAATAGTAGCCTCCACTTCGCTTCTTGACTTAGAATGCAGTTCAGCCCAATTGAGCTGAAAGCGCTGCGTAAATAAAAAAGTGCCACCTGAAGACGCGGGAGCTTCTTGCCCTACCAACACATGTTCCAAAATCTCGACAGGAGATGCGGGATTGCGAAGATTCTCCTTAAAACGGCCACCCAGCACACGGCCACCAGTACCGCTAGAAGGCACTGTGGAGTTATTACGACTATGCATGTCCACTCTATAGATCGACTGAAAATTTACACCATAGGTACCTAATTCGCTTAGTAAATATTCAGCGAGTGCGTCAACCGCACTTTTCTCATCGGCTTTGACGATAAACCATGCTCCCGCAGCGCTGTCCTTCAGTACACCCTCAGCTTTATCTAAAACACTAGGTGAAAACGGACACTTTCCTTCCTTAGCGAAAGTCATTCCAGCGGGTAAAGGCCTACCTTCCGCTTTGCAGAATTTCGACCATACAGCTAGCGAAAAGGCAACACATACACTGGCGTGCTTACTCCCATGTTTATCATGGATTATCCGGCGAGCCTTAGAAACGATCTTTGCAAAGCTGGTGCGATCCAATGAATCTGGTAAATCAAAGATTGACAATGCACACTGCCAAGGCGCGGGATAAATTAGTCCGGGCTGCATCCAGCTCAGTGTTTCGTTACCACGATTCCTCAGATCTATCTCTGTTTGCCAAACAGTGGGCTTATCTTCGGGGGCATTTGCAAGCCGTTGACTGGGGGTTTTGAAAAAATTAGAAACTGGCGTTTTAAGGTTAGGTGTTTCCATAGTTATGGCTATTAGGGTTTACCGGAGTGTTGTCAGTTAACTTCGCTCCTAGTTGATTAATATTATCCTATTCACTAGTATTATGATTGAACTCTACTCTATTTTGCCTGCGTTGCGTGAAGGCTCAGCATCTAGAGCGATACGGAATCCCACATGAACACTCGTGCTTTGAGGGGGGGCTGCCCGGCGCTTAGCCACCCGGAGATAAGGAAGTTCCCAGTCAAATCCACCTCCACGGTGAACCCGCTTAACCTCGCTTCCTACCGGCGGCTTTTCTGGCCCCTTTGGATCTTCAATTGGTGAAGTCTTGTAATAGGTCGGCGAATACAAATCCTCCACCCATTCCCATACATTCCCAGTCATATCGAACAAGCCAAAGGAATTGGGAAGATAAGAACCCACGGGCGCGGGAAAAACAAAGTTATCCATATAGGTACCCAAAACAGGATACTTCCAGTTGGGAAAAGCTTCTTGAAAGGCCATATCTGCAATATTACCACCTTGCTTTCCCTTAGGCTCATTCTCCCCCCAAGAATAGCGGGTACGAGCTTTGTTGCCAGCGGCCCACTCCCATTCTGCTTCTGAGAGCAAGCGATAGTGACGTCCTGTTTTATCCATAAGCCATTGACAAAATGCCTGGGCATCATTCCAACTTACATGAGTAACGGGCTGAGTATCATCTTGGCGATATCCTGGATTTTTCCAACAAAGTCTTTTTCCTTGGCCCCATGAGGCGCTTGATTTGCCCGCAGGAGTAACTGTCTCGGAATACTCCCCCAAACTTATCCCGCTCAGCTCAGCTTCAGTTACATAACCGGTTTCCTGAACGAATCGCCGGAACTGCGCCACGGTCGTTTCTGTTTCTGCCACCCAAAAGCTTCGAGTTATACGCACTTTATGAATTGGAGATTCATCTTGAAAAAAAACTTGCTCATTTTTATCTAAAACTGTTCGATAAAATTCGCTACCCATTTCAAACTCCCCCCCTGCCACCAATATCATACGGATCTGAACAGCATCTTCGACGAAGATACGTTGACTGCCTTGCCCGAAAGCCTGAGCAGTCAAAAAAAGAATAGCAATAGCGAAAACGCATGGTCTCCAGATTCGTTTCATAACTAGTTAATTAACGTTTAAAAAACAATTGTCCATCCAGGATATAAAGCCTGCTCCTTGGTGTAGGCAACTCCATCTATCTTCAGGCCATTATCATCCACCAATGTGATAATGCCTCCTTTGTTCGAAAGTGCCAAAGGTTGTTTGATCTGGATCTGGCGAACAGCTCCAGGTTCTATACTCCCGTCTAAAACTTGTTTTTGTTTTTGTGAATCCAAGATTCCCCAGTTACTAATGTCTAGTGAGCCTGGAGAAGTATTAAGTAAGGTCACAATCTCAATTTCCGGAGAATGTACAGAGTTTACTAGCGCTCCTATAATGCGAACTAAGCCTTGTGATTCGCCTGTGGTTGGATTGAACACCGGTCCTGCTGCTCCTCCCACGGCAGGCACATTTCCTGGCGACACAGCTCCGGGAGATACAGTATCCCCGATCTTGTGCCCAGTGTCATCATCAGTGTGCCATCCCTGTGATTGAAACTTCAGGAATATAGCTACCCACTGATTTTGTTGCGGAAAGTTGATCAAAAGGCCACCATCCTGCCAAGTGCCATCATCCTGAACGAATTTACCAACGTTGCTTTGATTCATATGAATATCATGGATCCCATTCCCTGGCAAAAAGGCAAAATACCTGTCACGGTTAGTTACTTCCGGCCCCCAGGTTTCTCCGAAGGCATAAACTGCGGCATTTTCGTCTGCCATAGCGCGTTGCATGAGTGAATTTATTTTGTCATTCAGATCATTATCCGGCCCTGGAACATTGAAAGGAATAGGACGCATTTGAGAGCGGTCGAAAAGATTACCACGAATATAGTCGAGCGCTCCATTTGAGGGACCGGGATCCAATTTGGTAAATCCGAAGGGCAAGCTCTTTATTTTTTCAATAATCGGGTGAGTAAAATTTTCCAGGATGACATACTCTAATTCCGAGGGCTCTAATGCCGACTGAACATTAATGGCGATACGATAACTAAACTCGTTAGCGATCAGTCGCACTTGATAGTGAGCATTTTGACTCGTAGCCAGTCGAACCTCTGTCGCCTGACCTTTAAGAACACCGTAATTTTTTAATGGCATAATCGTGAAGTGTTTATATATGGTTTCAATTAATAGAAGAAATATTATTACAAATTGAATATTTGACTATAGCGAACAGCAGCTTAACAACCTACCTGATTTCTGCGTTCTTAAAAAGCAACCCCCTTAATTTCAGTTTTTAGCCAGCTTCTTTCGCGCCATTATCAAGACTGAACTGCAAAAAAGCATTTAAAATAGCTTGTCAATCGGTATAAAAATCCGGCCGCCTTGTGTAGTAAACTACTAACGATATTATAGAGCAACATCCTGAAACCTTCGACAACCAACACCTACCGTTTTTAAGCTATATCGGATCATTTATAATTGATTCTACCAATATGATAATGAAATCAGTATCAGTTAAAATCAGTTTAAGTTGCTGATAAAATCGTAAGAGAAACCATAATGTAATCCAGTAATGCATTGCTGCGCCGAGCATGTTTCAAGCAAAATCTGCAAAAGTAATAGTATCACTACTTAAGACGAAATATTATTAGCTAAAATCGATTTAAGTCAATTGTCACATGCCGAGTGTTTCTATACTAGTTCATGCGCTAGAAATAAAATTGGTTTGTTCTAACATGAGGTTAAGGGTTAAGAGGTTAAGCAAGATTACAATAATTCAAAAGACTGAAAATAAAGAGGATATAAAAACCTTAAACAATATTAAAGTAAATTCTGCTTATTCTAAATACCTAAAATTGGGTATTTAATAAAGTCATAACTACCATTTTTAAACTACAGAAAATACAGGATATTGCTCTTATACCTTTATGTTTACTTAAAGCACAATAAATCTTCGTTAAAGAAAGAACAGGGGAAAACCATATTTAAAACGCAAATTATAAGTCTTCCCTACTATGCGCCACCCTCAGTGTCAGAAGAATAAGCAGTTTGTAATCTAAATTTATTCTCCTATAAAAATGCATAGTAATATTAACAGATAAATAATGGATAATAAACTAACAGAAAAGAGCATCCTAGATCAGGAAAACAAACTTTACAGCGCAATCAAAGACGGCAATATCACCGTCCTTGACCGGTTTCTGGTAGTGACCTGTTATTCATTTTCCCAAGCGGGGAAACAATAACCAAGGAGATCGATCTGGTTACTTATCGCCATGGAGCATTAAAAGTTGACGGGCTTCTATCAGAAATAGAAAACCTAAATATTATCGATGATCTTGCGGTGATCACATTAACAATGAAATTAAACGAAAAGTTTAATGAGCTATTCTTTGAAGCTATCGATGTATCAGGTTTTGAAAAAAATTGGGTGATAGAATTAACGTAGTAGGCGGAAGCGGAATGGTTATTTGAGCCGAATAATGCCAATTACAAAACTGCTTAAATTTTCAGTATATCTAGCGAATTAGGTGGTAACTATTAAGCGGACGCATGAAGCTTTCACTATCAAGCACTTCGACTATAATGTTCTGTTCTCTTTGCCTTCAGAAAAAAACGCATAAACACGAACGGGACATTTTCGTCATGGATATACGGATTCCTGAAAACTGTTTTTACTTCTTGCTCTATGGCCCTATCCTCTACTTTTCCGATAACACCATTGAACAATAAATCAATATCAACATTGCCCATCCGGGCTTCAATTTTTTTTCTCTTTAGATAAACAATAAAGCTTCTTAGGATATCAAGCAGATAATTATAAACCTTACCGCTGATTATCATGAACGGTCCACACCAGGTCTTCAGTACTGTATCCAAGCGCTTTAGCTTTATTTAGATAACTGTTTTTAACCTGTTCAGGTAGTATAGGGGATCTTGAAAGAATCCACAGATAGTCCAGATCATTTCCAGCAATAAGGGCGTATCGATATTCGGGATCAATAGCAATCACATTATAGCCAGCATAAAATGGCCCGAAAAAAGATACCTTTAACCGGGCTTCCTTCTGATTTAACAGCTTTGCCTTTCCAATACTCTGCTTCCATTCTTTCTTTACTGTATCATACCCACGGTTGTCAACCCTTATCTTATTTACGTCTTCCATTGAGTAGGTGGCAGTAACATTGTTCAGGTTTCTTTCGAACTTAAAATCCATACGCGCAATCTCATACCACTTTCCCAGGTATTTTTTAGTATCAAAGGGACTCA
The DNA here is from genome assembly GCA_965284455.1 of Sphingobacteriaceae bacterium. Taxonomy (GTDB): domain Bacteria; phylum Bacteroidota; class Bacteroidia; order Sphingobacteriales; family Sphingobacteriaceae; genus Pedobacter. The sequence goes on along the minus strand of OZ260086.1, from coordinate 5,856,768 downwards.
CCGCTTTTGCACCTTTTGGAATGCCTACTCTGCAGGCATTCCAAAAAATCGAGATTGCGAAGAGACCAAGGGTGAAACCGATCTTATTTATTATAGCTTTTTTCATCTGATAGCAAATAACTCATATCCCTTACCTATGGGCAAAAGGATAATTAATACTCAAACCACCAACATCAATGATTGTTTGCAAAACAATCAACAATATCACAGGCGGGTTGGCTAAACTGAATATAAAAAGGCTAACATTTAACCAATATTGAAGCAAGGCATTTGTAGCCAGCCTAGAAGCTGACGGCATGAACTTTTTGCATGTGTACCAGAATCAGGGAGACATAGAGACATCCAGCTGAAAGTTCCTCGGGATGATTCTATCCTGAATTTGCCCGTATTCTACTGACCAGATCCGGTTATCGCAGGCCTGTCCCCGAGTGACCTTACAACCACCATACCATAAATTTGAAGACTTAGAAAATGGTCTCGATTCCCCAGGCGCCTCCGCCGCCGATCATACCCGCCCTACAATGGTCGTTATTTTCTATGCTGTCTGCGGAACCTTCGTAATATAACCTTAATGCCTGACCGCTCTGACCAACTCAAGTAATGAAACCATGCGATTGGATCTTCAGCAATGGTAGTCAGCTTGCTGGCCGAGAAAAAATTCTTTTTCTCGGCCATAAAAAATACCTGATTGCAAAACTGAAAGGTGCTGTTCTGCTGGAGAGAAGATGTGTAAGTGTTTGGATGGGCAATATATTGATATCCATATCCGACCATAGCAATGAGCTGAGCCGAGGCTCCTATGATATTATTGAGCGTAGCAGATGAAAGATATTAATTATGGAAAGATATATCTTTTGGTTCTTTGCTCAAAATTAAACACTTGTTATATGCTGATGCAAAACTAAAACCTCCAAAAATCTCCTAATTTTTGACAAATTAGGAGATTTTTTGCCTTTTAGTTTACCACTTCCTTTCTAGAATTTTTCACCATGACCCGCTTTTGGGATCAGTTCGCCTTCGCTGCCAGGCGGCTGGTCCTGTTTGGGAAAAGGGGCTGTGGATACATTTCTGCAGGATTTTCAGCTATGTTTTTTTATGATTATGATGTTTTTGATAAGGTCTATAATAAACCAATGAAGCACGAAAATGGTTTGAGTTTATGCTTTAGACATACCCGAAGGTATCGTTCCAGCTTTCGTAGTCTTGTATCCCCTTTCGCAGGGCATTTAAGACTGGCAAATCGATTTCGCAGCCCTGGCTTTCGCAATGGGTGTGGTCTTTTTCATCCAGTTGTATGGAGCCAATTATTTCTCCATTTTCTGAAATTTGATAACGGGCATTTCCCAGGGGTTTGATATCGTAAAATCTGCCCTGGCCCTCTACTGCTACTTCTATTCTAAACTGTTCCATGATTTATTCCTCCAAGGGCTTAGTTGTGTTTTCATTTTCTGATATACCGCGATGCGCTTCCTCGAATTTTGGATCGAGCTGATCTGTTTCTGCAGTTATGACGGGATCCAGCAGCACTTTTTGCTTGCCTCCTTTTACTTTTGACTGATCCCGTTCTTTGGTTGTCCCCATCTGATGCTTTTATTATTTTAACAATTTTTGCAGCAAATGGTTCGGAAAAAGAAAGCGTTGTTTGTGAATTGTTTCGCTACACAAAACATTGGTTTAGAAAGGATTGTTATATGTCAAACAGATATGCTCTATGGAAAAGTATGCCGTAATTATCAGTTCCGAAATTCAGTACCATTTTCAGGTCGGTACAAAATTTATAACAAGGAGGCATTTGTAGCCAGCCTGGAACCTGACGGTCAGGATTTTTTGCATGTATGCCAGAATCCCGGAGACAGGGATCTGGAGATTTTGCACCTTTTGGCCGAGCAAATTAAGTTGCGCCATCCACGCGCTAGCAAACTGGGGGATTTAGAGAATATTAAATTAGATGTCGATAAAATTAATCCCCTTCTTGTTGTCACAAAATTAGGGTAAAAAGATTGTTAATTTGTCACAGAATTAGGGTAAATCGTTGCAATAACTGTTATAACATTTCCGGTTAAGTTTGCCTATTTTTTTGGGAATCGCCCATTTTACGACGCAAACTCCTTTCTTTTTTATATTGAGTATGAATCGCCAAACAACAACTGCCCCTTTTGCACATACTAAAAGTCTGCATAGCAATCACCATGCAAATGTACCTTGACCATTATATTGGGAGGCAGGGCAATAACTTTAAATAGGTCCACTACCGCCTTTCGCCCATCTTCCATTCGAACAATCAATTCATTGTTTTTTTTTCATTGTCTATTATTTTTTGACAGTAATTCAAAACTAGTTGAAGTTGATCAACATCGTTCATATATGAGCCATCATACTTCACTTCTTCATTTTTTAGCTTGATCAAATCCAGTTTTTCAACTGCATGTTTTAGGGAGTCTTCTCTAAACTCCACCAATAACTTTTTTAGTTCCATAACTAAAATTTTAGCGTGAAATATAAAGATAACAAGTGGTTCCCCCAGATGCTAACATTTTGTACACAATTAGTTACGATAAAAAGCCTTATCCATAAAACAGCCTGGTAAACCAATACAGATGCAGCAATTCATAACTATTTGGTTATATTACCAATATGAGATCCGAACATCAAATAAATCTTTTAATTTTTGTTGCCATACAACACGGAAAACAGAAACGAAAATATACTGGGGAACCTTATCCCGTTCACTTGGTTGCTGTAGCCGAATGTGCCGAAAAAAGCGAATTAGAGTTAGGGTACGAAATTGGATTATGCCATGATCTTTTCGAAGATACTGAATGCCATGAAGAACTATTGAGAACGGCTTTACTAGAATATCAATATAATAATAATGAAATTGATTTCATTGTTAATGGGATTTGGGAACTAACAGACAGGTTTGTTTTAGCCGATTATCCTGAATTCAGCAGAAGACGTCGAAAATCTATGGAGGTTGACCGGTTAGCTACGATTAGTCCCAATAGCCAATCTATCAAATATTGTGATCTTATTGATAACACAAAATTCATTATTAAATATGACCCGTCATTCGCCACTATATACCTTAAAGAAAAGGCGGAAATGCTTGAAGTGATGAACAAGGGAGATCTTAACCTATACACAAAAGCATTAAATAACATGTTGCAATAATTCGCAAGCCGGTCAAATACGGAAAATCTTCCGGTATAGTTGTGCTAATGATTAAGCCTTGCAAAAACTGCAAGGTTTTTGTTTTAATCTAAATCCTCCCGTTGATTTGATTAGTTAAAATTATTGAACTTATTTTTTGCTTGAAAGCAAAAAATAAAAAATACTCAATTTTTAGTAATCGCATCCGTCACTACCTTAAACAAAGTCGAAATATCGAATGGTTTTTGCAGGCATACATTGCAGCCATCGTCGAGGCTAATGCGTGATACTGATGCACTTGTTAAATGACTTTTATTGCAGATGTTTTCGACTTACTCTTTATTTTTTTGCTATCGCTTTCCGTTTTCATACACCATCACTAATTTCCAGTTCCCCCTTCCATCATTATTATAAGTTCCTAACCAAACAAATTAATAATATATCGATCATATTTAGTATTAAAACATACTATAAAACAAAAATAAATTTAAAATATTTCAAATTTTAGTATAAAAAAATACTATTTTTATGGAAATTATTATCACATGGATTACGAATTTCTGATTGAACTTCTCGGCCTTGCACGCCGCTTCGAAGATGCAGGACATAGGTTAAACACCAAAAGCATCGGTGATTTTAACAATTGGGTTATTGAGAACAGGGATATCAAAATTGGTATCCAAACTGACTTTGATTACCCAGGCAAGGAGAACGGCAGGACCCCTCAAAGTGTTATCAATACAATGCTGGTCCAGATGGTTAGATATGCTAAGACCTATTCCAAGTCGGCGATCGACGGATCCGATTTCTCTACACAGGACGAGTTCAGTTACCTGATCACCCTGCGGGCTTTTGGGGCAATGAACAAAATAGAGCTAGTGAGAAAGAATGTTCACGACAAGCCGACTGGTATTCAGATCATCAATAGACTGATAAAGAACGGATGGGTAAGTCAATATGTCTCTCAAGGTGACAGACGCAGCAGAATGGTGACCATCACCGATAATGGCTTAGCAACCCTAGACAAGCAAATGGAAAAGATCCGCTTGGCGAGCCAGATTGTCACCGCGAATCTAGACCTGACTGAGCAAATGGAGCTTATCCGGTTGCTATCTAAATTGGAGGCTTTTCACAGGCCAATATACGATATGCAGTTGGATAGCAGCATACTTTTATCGAAGGCTGCAGAACATCTAAAAAAAATCCAAAACTAATATGGGGAAAAAAATAGCGATCATCGGTTCAGGAATTTCTGGTCTCTCTGCCGCCGCTTATGCTGCACGGGAGGGAAATGAGGTCCATGTCTTCGAAAAGCATGATCAGCCTGGTGGTAGGGCTAGACAGTTTACGACAGACAGTGGCTACAAATTTGATATGGGACCGAGTTGGTACTGGATGGCAGACATCATCGGAGAATTCTTTGGTGACTTTAACCATCATCATAGCGACTTTTATGAGCTTGTTTCCTTGGATCCGCAGTTTGAGATTATTTTTGGTGAAGGCAAATTGCAAATTCCCCGAAATTATGAGGCGTTGAAATCACTCTTTGAGCAAATAGAAACGGGTGCGGGAAAAAAGCTGGATAAATTTATGGAGTCTGCCAAATACAAATACGAAGTAGGCATGCGGGAATTTGTAAATAAACCCTGTCATAGCTGGACAGAATTCTTTTCGCCCAAAATTGCGCTGAGTGCGCTGAGGCTCGACCTGCTGACTAATTTCAGAAAATATGTTGCCGGCTATTTCACAGATCAAAGGCTTAGAACCCTGATGGAATTTCCTGTAATTTTTCTAGGTGCTTCTCCTGAAAAAATTCCAGCCCTTTACAGCCTGATGAACTATGGCGGCTATGCAATGGGTACCTGGTATCCAATGGGTGGATTTTTCCAACTGGTATTGGCCATGCAGCAGGTAGCTGAGGGACAAGGTGCGAAGTTCCATTTTGGGCATACAGTTGAGGAAATAGTAACCTCTGAAGGATTTACTACAGGAATTGTTGCTAATGGCAGAAAAATAGATTTTGATGCAGTTATCGCCTCGTGCGACTACTATCACAGCGAAACATTGCTACCTGAAAATCTGAGGAATTATCAACAAAAATACTGGGAAAGCAGAATCTTCGCCCCATCCTGTCTGATCTATTATCTGGGGCTGAATAAAAAAATCCCGAACCTCAAGCATCATACGCTGTTCTTTGAAAATGATCTCCAGGATCATATTGATAGTATATACCAGACAAAAAAATGGCCTTCAGCGCCGTTGTTTTATGCCTGTTGTCCATCCAAGACCGACAGCACTGTTGCACCAGAAGGACATGAAAACTTGTTTTTGCTTATTCCGGTGGCGATCGGTCTTGAAGATACCGAGGCTGGAAGGAGAAGTTATCTAACCGACATGTTGTCAAGAATAGAGCGGCATACAGGGATTCATGACCTTGCAGATAACATAGATTACTGCAAAAGTTACTGCATTGCGGACTTTGAAAAAGATTACAACGCGTACGGTGGTAATGCTTATGGTTTGGCCAATACTTTAGGACAAACTGCTGTGTTCAAACCCTCGATCAAAAACAGGCACCTTGAGAATCTTTTTTATACTGGCCAGCTCACGGTACCTGGTCCGGGCGTTCCCCCAGCGATCATTTCGGGTCGCATTGTGGCAGCGGAAATAAACAAATGCATTATCCAACAATACAATGAAAAGATTATTTGACGAAGTATCCTTTAAGATCAGCAAAACGGTAACCGAGAAATACAGTACGAGCTTCTCTTTGGGAATCCTTGCGCTAAATCCCTCGCTCCGACCTGCCATTTACGCCATTTATGGATATGTGCGCCTTGCAGACGAAATTGTGGACAGCTTCCATGATTATAACAAACCGCTGCTGCTGGCTCGTCTGGTTAGCGAAACCTGGGCTGCGATAGATGAGGGAATATCTCTCAATCCGGTATTACAATCCTTCCAGCAAACCGTTAACCGTTTTAATATTGATAAATCGCTGATCAGCCAGTTTCTTCACAGTATGGAAATGGACCTGGAAGAGATCGACTATGACGGGCAGCTTTACCAGGAATATATACTCGGTTCTGCCGAGGTAGTCGGACTGATGTGTCTTCAGGTATTCGTCGAGGGAGATACTAATTTATTTAACAGACTTAAGCCACAGGCAATGAAATTGGGGGCGGCTTTTCAAAAAGTGAATTTCCTCCGTGATCTGAGGGATGATTTTCAGCTGCTCGGACGTAGCTACTTTCCGGATATACAGATGAAGCAATTTTCAGACCAGGTAAAAAATGATATCGAGAAGGATATTCAAAGGGATTTTGACCAGGCACTAGAGGGCATCAGGAGGCTACCTACCTCCTCAAGATTCGGGGTTTACCTGGCTTATAAATACTATCTGTCACTTTTCAGGAAGATCAAACAGAGCTCTGCAAAGCGAATCATGGAGAAAAGAATACGCATTCCCAATAGCCGCAAAATTTCCCTGGCTATGAGCAGCTACTTTCATTATAAGATATCGATCGCATGAGAATTTTGATGCAATTTGCGGTCTGGGCCTATACCATGCTCGGGCCGCTGACTGGCCGGCAGAATGATATAGAACAGTTCAGGGTTAGTTACCTCAGGTCAGTCCAGGATAAAACGCTGTGCCGGCAACTGATAGATCAACTGGAGCGAACAGATAAAAACCCTGTTCAGCTAGCTTACCTTGGCGCATTAAAGGCGATTTGGGCCAAACATGTTGTCAGTCCCATAGCTAAGCTCAACACCTTCAATAAAGGCCGGGTAGACATAGAAACTGCAGTAGCCAGGGCACCAGAAAATCTGGAAGTACGCTTGTTAAGGCTTTCGGTTCAAAGCAACAGCCCTTTCTTTTTGGGTTATAAGGGGAGAATCGAAGAAGACCGCCGTTTCATTCATACAAACCAAAACAGCATTACCTCAGTCCAGCTCAAAAAGATGATTGCAGAAATCAAAAAGTAATAATTTAAACTCCAATCGATATGAATTTTCTAATTACCCTGGCAACATTCCTTTTCATGGAGGGAGCGACCTGGGTCATCCATAAGTATGTAATGCACGGATTCCTCTGGGGTCTCCACCGTGACCATCATGACCATAGCCATTCGGGTGTGTTGGAACGCAACGATTATTTCTTTATCATCTTTGCTATTCCTGCAATCACGTTGCTGTACAAAGGTCTATCCCATGATTATGATTTCCGTTTCTATATAGGCATTGGAATCACATGCTATGGAATGGCCTATTTTTTGGTGCACGATATTTTCATCCACCAGCGGGTGAGATTGCTGAAGAATACTAATAACCCTTATTTACTTGCTATACGAAGGGCGCACAAACAGCATCATAAACATACACAGAAACACCAGGGGGAATGCTTTGGATTTCTTTGGGTGCCTGTAAAATATTTCAGGATGTATTATGGTAAGGAGAAGTTATGAAACCATATACCTACCTAATCATCGACCTGTTGACCGTGTCGGTCTGTTTTGCCGCTTCCTTCGACCGCAGGATCCGCTTTGACTTACATTTCGGCACCTTTTTCAAGGCTGCGACGATTGTGGCGTTTCCGTTCATCCTTTGGGACGCTTTTTTCGCATACAAAGGAATATGGTGGTTCAATACTGAATATACATTGGGAGCTCAGCTGCTTGGCCTGCCTGTAGAGGAATGGCTTTTTTTTATCTGTATTCCCTTCTCCTGTGTATTTACCTATTTTTGCATGGAGAAATTCTTCAACATGGATTGGGCAAAGGGCCTGAATAATTTGATCGCCTTTGCTACCAGCGTCATCTGCGCGGTTATGGCCTTAACCCATCCCGATAAAACTTATACCCTAGTCACTGCTTTAACCACATTATTTACCATCTTATACCTACATTTCTGTGTAAAAGCAGAATGGCTAGGCAAGGCATCTCTGGTTTACATTGTCCTGATGCTTGGTTTTTTCCCAGTTAACGGTGTATTGACCGGGACCGGACTTGATTCTCCAATTGTCAACTATAATCCAAAATCCTTTCTAGGCATTCGTATGTTCAGTATTCCAATAGAAGATGCGGTTTATGGTTATACGCAGTTTATGCTGAATATCTATTTCTTCCTGCTGTTCAAAAAGCAACGCTTAGGAAAAAATCAGAAAGAGAACCTGGAAGTCAGAGACAGGAGTAAAGTTGTCCTTGTAGATTTAAATGACCACGCAATTGGGGAAATGGAAAAAATGGAGGCTCATCTTTCAGGAAAACTACATAGGGCATTTTCTGTTTTCGTACTAAACAGCAAGGATGAAATGTTGCTCCAGCAGCGAGCGCTGGGAAAGTACCACGGCGGGGGACTATGGACCAATGCTTGCTGCTCGCATCCGCAGTTGGGAGAGGATATATTGGAAGGTGCCAAAGAGCGGTTACTTTATGAAATGGGGCTGGAGTGCAAGCTTAAAAAACTTTTCAACTTTACCTACAATACACCTGTTGACAACGGACTTATAGAGCATGAATACGACCATGTATTTCTGGGATGTTCCGATAGCACTCCATCACCAAATCCGGGGGAAGTACAAAACTATACCTGGGTACCCATTTCCAAGTTGCAGGAAGATATATTGGCGTATCCCGAACGCTATACTTACTGGTTCCGTTTTGCGCTTCCTTCTGTGCTGGATATGCTCCCGAACAAAGCGTACACAGCAGGGTCTGCCTAAAGTCCCATGGCAGAATAATTAGTCGGGTAAATTAATCCTAAAAAAACAAATGGCCAGGCAAACTTTCCCCGCGGGTAAAAAATATCAAAATTAACTTTCAACAAAATCTTCTTCTATGCAAAAGCAATATAATTTACAGGATATTCTTTTATTCGATCAGCGTTACCGTGCTACCTTTATTAATTCCTTGGGAGGTTTCAAAAGCCTTGTCTTGGTTGGCACCATAGGTAACGATGATAAAACCAATCTTGCACCATTCAGCTCCTTTGTCCACCTGGGTGCAAATCCTCCCCTATTCGCACTGATTATAAGGCCTGATTCTGTGGAGCGACATACACTGGAGAATATCCGTTCAAGGGAAGAATTTACGGTCAATCACGTTAGAGAGGACTTCTATATGCAGGCACACCAGTGCTCCGCAAGATATCCCCGTGAGCAGAGCGAGTTCGATGCTACCGGACTAATTCAAGAGCAGTTGGACGGATTTTCGGCACCTTTTGTCAAGCAAAGCATTATTAAGATTGGTGCCAGGTTCCTGCGTGAAATAGAAATAAAGGAGAACGGAACTGTAATGCTTATAGCCCAGATTGAGCGGGTCATCCTACCGGCTGACTGTCTGGAAAAAGATGGCTTTGTGGATATTGAGAAAGCCAGAACGGTCACCTGCAGCGGACTTGATAGCTATCATAGTACCTGTAGAATTGGACGGCTTTGCTATGCCAAACCAGAATTGCAAACCAGGCAAATTGACCAATTTTAAATCATTTAGACAAAAATATAGGGGTTTGCTAAATTAAATGTCATCAGGTTTTGTTTAAATGTTTATGGTCTTGCCAGGTTACTCACTGGCGGGAAATGTATTTAACTTTTAGCTTCGAGACCGGCAGTAGAAGTCCTTCCAGTATGGGGCATTACTTTACAACAAAAAAATGACTTAAGCACATAGATATTAATAGCTTACAAATTTCTACCAGAAATGAAAAATCTAAGTATTATCAATTACCTCCAAAAGCATCGCCTATAAATTCGTCTCAAGCAATAAACAGCCATTTGGAAAAACGTGGAGTGATTTTCCGTTAAGCTGATTTTGATATCATTTCATAGGATAAAGATGGCAAGTTAGAGTTTCATACCACATATATCACAAGTTTGAGATATATTTGCACTGTGCTACAAATTAAGCACGTAGTAGTCTGTTTTTAATAAATTAATAGAAATAAAATGTGAAAGAACTGTTCATAAGATCCGCTCAAACAGTGGCCCTTACACGCGATGAATTGGCTAATTAAGAGGTTAAAAATAGAATAATCCCATCTTGCGCTATTTTGGTAATTGATACCAAGAATCCTATCACACAAAGAAATATAAGTTAAGTACAAAAACTAAAAAAGTAAAGACAAAAATGTATAAAAAGCTAATCTTGTTATCCATTATCTCAATCGCCCTAAATGCCTGTTCCACAACAAAAAAATTAAAAAGTGCACAAGCCAATCACCGATGGGATGCAAGCTATGAGCACTTTAGCGGAACAGAAAAAATGAAATTCAGCATGCAGAAAAACGCTGTTGTTTATTTAAGTTCCAGGATTAATTCGGAGAAAGGAACTTTGACTTTACTGCTGAACAATCAAAAATTGGATAACCTTCATAAAGTAAATCATTATAAGATAAACCTTGATAAAGGCGCTGAACTTGCCATATCGGGCAAAAATGCTGCAGGCGCATTCAGCCTAAGCTATCCTAACTACAATAAAAAAAGCGTCCAAATAGTTTGTAAAACCAATCTTGAATTATTGGCTCTGAGTTATCTATTGACAAATTATGAAGATTTTACAGATTTTTCAAGCAAACAACCCATTATTAAAGACCTATATGTACTCACTTCTAAAATAGCCGGTGAATTCAAACCTTTTCTAAATTCCAAAAATCTTAGTTTAATCAAGAGCTATCTAGACCGGGATTTCTATTTGCATTACTCCAATTTTGTCTTGAGCTTAGAAGATTTTCCAAATGCAAAGCTGATGGGACATACCGACTTAAGCCATTTTAAATCAAAAGAAGATGCAGAAAAGTTTATAAACGCTTTCAATGATTTTTTTAAGGAAGTAAAATTCCAGGACTTTATCACCAGATACACTCCTTACTATAAAAAGATGATCGAAGAGGTTTCAGGGAATCTACCTAAAGAAAACTTCATCTCAGAAATGGAGAATTACTTTGGCAAAAGTGTATCTCAATATGTCTTATACCCAAGTTTAACGCTTCCTTTCAGTTCAGGATTTGCCGTTGGAGATAAAAATACAATCGGAAATATCTTCGCAAGTTTTAACCATCCCGGAGAAATAAACGATACTACTAAACTCAACCTGGGTTACAGTAACGCATTGTCGCTTCGAACGATTTGCATCCATGAATTCGGCCATTCATTCGTAAATCCTGCAGTAGATAAGGTAGATGAAAAAATAGTTCATGCGAAGGCCAATCTATTCGAACCCATAAAAGATAAAATGAGCGAACAAGGTTATAATCAATGGAAAATCTGTCTTTATGAACATTTCAACCGAGCCAATGAGGTGATAATAGCTAAGCGCTTGGGCGATGAAATCAAGGCAAATGACATTTTGAAAGACAATATCCAAAATCGCTTGTTTATCTACCTTCCACAGATCATCGAAAAACTGGAATTTTGGTACAATAACGAATTCTTAGATAAAACATATGAGCATAAGGTCGGCGAAATCATTTCTGAATTGAAATAATTATCTAGTCAATATTTTTATGGCCGAATTATCACGGGAAACTAAAATTCAAATACTGCACCAATTGAAGGAATGATATTTCCTGAATCTGTATTGAGTATAGTAGGGATTCCGTTAGACCCATCGTTTTTCAAAGCTTGTCCATCAGTTGTTTCAAATGCAGAATTGTCTGCCGTGCGTTTAAAGGTATATTTTGGATTACCAGCATTCTGGTTTTTCAACACATTCTGGATATCGGCATAAAACCCCAAAGCGGTTCTACTGAAATTGATGCGCTTGTCTATCCGAAAGTCAAGCTGACTAAATGATCTAAGCCTTTCAGCATTCAGTCTGCTGTAATCCAAGATACCAGTTCCAACAGTAAGGTAGTTTTGCCTCGAATTGGATGCATCAAATGGCGTATAGGGAGCCCCCCCTGCAAACCTGTATTTTAATCCTAAGTCCCAATTGGATTTTAGCTTATAGCCCATCGTGAGCGAAAGCAAATGCCTACTGTCCCATGAGGAGGGGATAAGCAAACCATCTAATCCGGAAAACTTGCTCCTTAGCCAGGAGTAACTGGCAACATAAAATAATTTGTTGACAAGTTTCTGTTGCATAAAAACCTCAAAACCATAAGTTTCTCCCTTCCCTATGCTCAAGAGCTGCTCACTGCCAATTGATCCATATTCTGCGCCCTGATTGGCCAGAGAAATACCATTAAGAGTGGACACTGGATAATTACTGTACCGTTTATAAAACGTTTCGAAGGTAAAACGAAGATCGTTTTTTGGAAGGAACTGCGTGCCAACAACGTAGTGATCAGACTGAATGTATTCCATGTTCTTATTAACAAAGACCCCATCCTTGACAAACCCAAGGGCTGTATAGGTTGGTATTTTATAATAGGAACCCGCTGATGCATTGATATCCCATTTGGAATTGACATGATAGGCAATTGAAAGGCGTGGAGAGAGTGTTTTTATAGGATTGTTGCCTGCATCGGTGAAAGTGTTCATGTCTGAGCGCACACCTGCTGAAACCAACAGCTTATTGTTAAAAAGATTTTTAGATGCTTGTAGAAAAAGTCCATATTTCCAAAAACTTAAATCACTATCAAAACGAATGACCTTTTCCGGGCTAACCTGATTTCCATTCGCATCTATTTGTCCTGATGAGATTTTATTGTAAAAATTACTAGTATAACCCACATTTTGGGCCATTAAGCCTGTCGATATTTTCCATCCATTGACAAATTTATTGATGTCGAATCGGAATTTGTTTTCGATTTCCTGAGAAGTCAAATATAAGGTCCTCATCTGTTCCTCTTTTCGTTCATCCTCAAATTTATCAAGGCTATTATCAAATACATTTCGGCTCAAGCTGAAGTTCAAGAAACCATTGCTTATTTTTCGATTGAGGTTGAAGCCAGCGGTATAACTCCACTGATTGATATATGGCGTAGAGCGCAAGGTATAGGTGTTTTCTGGAGTAGAGGTTTTGGTTGCAGCAAAATTAAAGCGATCGATAGCGCCTAATCCAATAGCGGTGAGTGTTGTTTTTTCATCAAACCTATGCACCACCTTATACTGGAAATCATAAAAATCAGGCCTGATGGGCAGATCAATCAGTTTGAATAGCAGCCCCAAATAGGATTTTCGGGCAGAAGCCAAGAAGGTCGTTTTCTTGGAAAGAGGTCCTTCGAGTGTCAGCACGGATTCCGTTAGGCTTAGTCTGGCGTTTCCGGCGATGCGTTCGGAATTTCCCTCTCTTTGTTTAATAACAAAAGTTGAGGCAAGCGGATTATCATAGCGGGCGTCAAACGCAGAGGATGTAAGCTTCAAGCTCTCTATAAAAGATACATTCAGTATCCCTTGCGCACCTCCAGAACTTCCCTGGGTCTGAAAATGATTGAGCAGCGGAATTTCAATTCCATCAAGATAATAGACATTTTCATTCGGCGCACCTCCACGAACGATAACATCGTTACGCTCACCAACGCCATTACTGATTCCTACGCCCGGGAGGGTTTGGATTACTTTTGAAACATCAAAATTGCCCCCGGGATTACTTTTTATCTCTTCTGTGGTGAGCTGTTGAACAGAAAGTGGGGTAACCATATCTGTGGCGATGGCTGACCTGCTCCTGCTGAAACTAACCACAACATCTCCCAGATTCTTAGCAGCGGGCTGGAGATCGAAATTTACAACCTGGGGACTTCCAGTTCCAAGAACAATATTGTATTTAGTTAATACAGAATAACCCATGAAATTGGCAGAAAGCTTATAAGTTCCGACAGGTAGCGCTAACTTGAACATCCCAGTTGAATCTGTTGTGGTACTAAGGAGTGAATCATTAACGCTGATGGTGACCTTGCTTAACCTTTCATTGGTATTCCCATCCTGAACCGTCCCCATAATGAGGCCTGTTTTTTGAGCAAATAGGTTTAAAGTTAGAAGAACCAGTATACTGAGTAAGAGATATGATATTTTCACGTTCAATTAGCTATTATTTTTTCCAATCTCTACAAATCTAGCCCATTAATATATTGTTTTTCCACCTAATTATACCAAATTTCTCATTTATTATATCAATCAACATTAGGGATATACCAAACTTCTTTCCATCACCTGAAGGTAGTAGAAAAGTCACGGTTGGTATAACCGTGCGCCATGTTGATATAAAAATAAAAGTTCATATTCATTTTTATAATACTTTTACCCCAGTAATACAGTTTATGCCCAACAACCGGTCCCATTTAAATCAAATTTCCTCGAGATTGGATCTTTTTACCCACAGGAAATACCACTATCACAGGCATATTAGCATCTGGGGATTGTATTGGCTTATCTTCATCATTAGCTATCAGAGCCCTAATTCGATTGAGCCTTACGCTACCTATTTTAAGATCGGGATTTCTTTTAGCCTTTTCATTCAGGCATACCTGAACATGTACTGGCTGGTACCTGTTTATTTATTAAATAAAAAATTCAGAAAATATCTTTTAGGACTCCTGGGCATGCTATTGCTTTTCAGCGTGGTGGTAGGGCTAAGCAGTTATTTGCTACAGGACCTTGAGCTTCAGTATGCGCCAAAAAGATTATTTGATCCAAAGCCAACGATGTATTTTGCGTTTGCTCTTGTTTTTGTCGCCGCCTCTTCAGCGATAAAACTGTTCCAGAGGTGGATTGAAGACACTACGGCAATCACGGAACTTACCCAGATCAATATTCGCTCAGAACTCGAGCAACTTAAAAACCAGGTAAATCCGCATTTCCTTTTCAATATGCTTAATAATGCCAATGTGCTGATTGGCAAAGATCCACACAAGGCATCACAGGTCCTAATGAGCCTGAGCGATCTCTTGCGTTATCAGTTGTATGACAGTGCAAGACCCGAAGTGCTGCTAACAGCAGACATTAATTTCTTAAACGACTGTTTGAACCTGGAGAGGATACGCAGGGACCAATTTGATTTCCTGATTTCAAGGGAAGGCTTGCTCAGTGGGATTCAGGTACCTCCTTTTTTGTTTATTACCTTTGTGGAAAATGCGATCAAACATAGCCAAGATGCCAAGCATTCCTTTGTGAATGTTTATTTTGAATGGAGGGATGGATGGTTGAATTTTAGCTGCATCAATTCGAAACCGGTCACTCTGATGCGCCCTAATAACCCTGGTGGTTTAGGACTTGCAAATGTAAAGAGGCGGCTTGAGTTGATATTTGGAGGGCATCATGAGCTCAAAATTTCCGAAACAAAGGATACTTATAATGTTAAATTAACCATTAAATTATGACCTGTATTATTGTTGATGATGAACCCTTGGCAAGGGAAGCGATGAGACAGCTTATCGCTCAGACCACTGATCTTCAATTTGAAGCAGAATTTTCTCATACCGAAACTGCTGCTACCTATTTAAGCAGTCATTCAGTAGATCTTGTCTTTCTAGATATCCAAATGCCTGGTTCAGATGGACTTACCTTCGCCAGATCCATTAATAGTGGCACCCATGTTATTTTTACAACCGCTTTCAGCCAATATGCGCTAGAGAGTTATGAGCTCGATGCGGTGGATTATTTGCTAAAGCCTATCAGACCGGAAAGGTTTAAGAAAGCGGTCGAAAAAGCGATCTCTTATCAAAATCTTTTAAAAGGAGCTGCTGCATCTGTTGATGAAATCAATCAGGAATATTGCTTTATCAGAGCCGAAAAAAAGGTTGTAAGAGTTTCCTTTGCCGATATTCTTTTTATCGAGGGGCTTAAGGATTACGTTATTCTGCACACCAAAGCGCAAAAAATTATTACCGCGATGAATATAAAGACCATACAAGGGCAGCTACCACAGAATATCTTTATCAGGGTAAGCAAGTCTTACTTGATCAATAAGTCAAATATTGATTATTTTGACAACAACACGGTCTATATAGAACCGCATGAGATTCCGATTGGAAACTCTTATCGAGCCTTTTTCTTTGAATTTGTAAATAAAAACCTCTTAATCAGATAAATCAGATGGCCAGTCTTAAGGTGGATATTCCGCTAGATACCCGACCTCCTTTCTTAATCCTTTATCGACTTTAAAGGATACAATGGTAAATGGGAAATCCTGCCGAAACAGAAAGCCCCATACTTTTGCTGGATTTTCCAACCGTATCCTTTTAAGAGTTAGCAGTCCCTAAAAATAAAGACTTGTCCCGCAGAAATGCTACAATCCAAATTAACACCAATGGGATTGCGGGATTTAAAATCTGGGCATCCCTAGCTAACTCAGTCGCAATCGCCCCAGCAAAATAGCAGCAGAGCAAGATGAAACCCATTCTCATGGTCTTAGGTACTGCAAATAATATGATAAAAGCCATTTCCATTAATCCTAAAATACTGGGATTATAATTCTCCAAACCTATAACCGACCAAGGTAAATGAATAAATTTCATCAGACCACTTGTGAATATCACTGTCGTTATTAGTGAAGTAAGGGAGATAATTACGATCTTATTTGTTTTCATCTTGGATTAGTGTTCTTGCTTCTATTATTAAAAAATAGCCTATGCGTTTTTTAATAAGCCATTTCCCATTAGAGCGGACATATTCATCATCATACCTGACACTATAATCCGTAAGGACCTCTTTACCCTGATTTTCCCTAACCATTTTAATCTGTGAAAACGAAATTCCCGTCGCGGTATCACCATTAATCTGTACGATATGATGGCCATTCATCGTGAAATAGGTTTTTACTAGTGAAGCATGCCCATTAAATTCCTCTTCCAACTTATCGGTTCCGGTAATATTTGCCACCTCAGTCCCATTCATGTAAACCCTATAGTTGGCATTATGCTCGAATATGGACATCTGCTCGGATATTTTCTTTTCATCGCCTAATATGGCATAAGCATCTATAAGATCCCTTAGTTCCTGTTTGCTTTTTAAAATTTCTAAATTCATAATTTCTACTCTTTAATTGGTTGTGGCGAAATCGCCCTTGGATTATTTTATTAGACAAAACTATACTATATTCACTTACAATTTGTTAGTTGTTACCTAAAGGTTAGCGACTAACCAAAAGGAAACAAGGATGGAAGCAAGCGATAAACAGCTGGAAAACAAAGAATTTACAGATGAGTGCAACAAGGTGCTCGCGGCAGTCAGCGATGCCCTATACGCGATAGGAGGTAAGTGGAAACTTATGATAATTATTGCAATGGCCAGGGGGAACCGTAGATTTACCGAACTTCAGAGACAAGTAAAGGGAATTTCTGCAAGGGTCCTTTCCAGCGAATTGAAGGAGCTGGAGATGAATGGCTTTATAGTTAAAAAAGTTTCCGTAGGATATCCGGTTAGCATTGAGTACGAATTATTACCCTATAGCCGAACCCTCGAAGAAGTCGTTGGCGCAATGACAAGGTGGGGAATGCAGCATAGAGAGAAGATAAAAAATGATATTATAGTTTCAAACACCGCTAAGTGAATCTGATCTCAGACCTTTAGCTATAGCTATCGTTTGATTTCTTTATCCATAAAGACTGTTATTGTTTCTGCAACTGAAAAAGATAGGCCTTGAGCCTGAAAGTATTTACATGAAAATCAGAAGACAAGAGATTTTTTTGACTCTTACTCCTGATAGCTTTTGAATGCACTAGAAGGGATTTGTTGATTTAAGTAGCTCAAAAAGTGAAATTTTGACATTTAGAGCCTGATTTTTTTTCATTTTTCTGAAATTTTTTCAGCGAAATCCAGCTAAAATGCTGTTGGCATTCCAGTTGTAATAACATTTTTCGAACATGAAGTTCAAAGTTTAATTAATTGTAAGTTTTAATCATTAAATCAAATTAAGGAGGACAGACCTATGACACTGGTTAAATTTAATTCCGAAAACAAAAAAAACAACTCATTATCAAATTTTAACAACACTTTCGATTCTATTTTCAACGACACCTTTTTCTCAGACCGATTGATGACGCGTGTACCTGCGGCCAATATCAGCGAAACAGCAGATCGCTTTCATATTGAACTTGCCGCTCCAGGACTAAAAAAAGAAGATTTCAAACTGAAACTAGAAAGAGATGTGCTGACCATTTCTGCCGAGCAGACAAATCAAAATGATGCAGTAGAACGCAGTTACGCGAAACGTGAATTTAGCTATAGCTCTTTTGTTCGGGCATTCACGCTGCCAGAAAGTGCAAACGCCGAAGGCATTGAGGCTAAATATATCGATGGTGTATTATGCATCGACATTCCTAAACGTGAAGAGGCTAAAATGGTGACACGCCAAATTGAGATTAAGTAATTGTGGTACAAGCAATCAGAGCCGCCTTTGAGCGGCTCTTTTTTATAAAAAAATGGAAACTAAGCTGGAAATTTCTTTGAATATGAAAAGATGTAAGGGGATCGAAACCTACGGATGCTTTGATATTGGAAATGATCCGAATTTCGCCCTGGAATTATTCGATGCACTTGAAGGTAGTAAACAGGTCTCACCTGAATCGGTAATGACTGTTGACCTTGTCAAAAGGGAGCATGGAATCCCCTACCCCCTAGCGCTCAAACACTGTACTTTGGAGCAGCTGGGAACGAACGTAAAACACATCACTAAGGAATTATTCAAGCGGGTCAACCTGGAGGGATAGATTTGGATTGGATTTTGTTCTTCATTGTGTATTACTAGAGCTATCAGAATTGTTATTCTGAGTCTTTAGTCGCGAGTTAATTCGCATCACATCAAATACGCATTGATAATTACGCCAGCATACAAAATAATATGAATGTAGTTAGTGGTGTATTAGAGGTTAATTCTAGGATTTATTCAATTTTAAATCTTTTTAAAAAAATCGTATAAACTTACTAATCTAGATTTGTGTTTTGAACCAAGTTAGGTAACTCTAAAGTTAAGATACAAGATAATTAGGGAGATTCAAGAGTTTATATTTCTTGCCACCGGGGTATAATAATTAGTAACGTCCAGTGTGTCTGCATAAAATCGGATGATCAAATTATAAAATCCTGGGCTGTAAACATATGCAAGCATCTTAATTTACCCTCTATCCTGATTTCACTGCTCCGGAATTAAATTCGTACCACCCCAAAAGAAAACTAATCCAAACCGATAGGCAATGTCGCCAATTAAGTCATAAAAACAACTTTAAAATGCTATTTTAGCAGGCATTATTGGTAAATTTATCATAAGGATAATAAATTTGCAGATAAGGTACGTAGAATTAGGACAATATGCACATAGACCGTTTGATCATAAAAAATTTCCGGGGTATTGAAGCGCTCGATATGAGACTTAACCCAAGATTTACAGTAGCCATCGGAGATAACGGCATGGGGAAATCTTCCATTTTACATGCAGTACAGGTTGCACTTGGTGCTTATTTACAATGCCTCCCTATACCAGGCTCACCTGTATACCGCCGACAGTTCAAGTCACAGGAAAGGTTTGTGAAATGGGACAGTGATGAACGCGATTACATACCTAACAGTGAAGACACCTCGGTAAAAGTATATGCCCAGATTGGCAAAAGTTCTGAAATGATCGAATGGAGCCGCACAATGCTGAAAAATGGCACCACCAGCCACAATAAGGCCCAGATTGGTCAACTTAGCGGAGCAGTAGCAAAACTCTTTAGCAACAGAAAAAAAGAAAATGGACAGGCCACCTATCCCGTTGTCGCAAGTTTTGGTACCGAGCGGACAGTAGCACAGATGAGAAAAGGCAAACAGGCGCAGCAGCGCAGGACCAAGCTAGAAAAAGCTTACCTGGCAGCCTTGACCAACAAAGTTGATTTCAATGGGGTAATCGAATGGCTGCATAACTACGATAGCGAACTCAAATACGGAAAAGAATTTGAAGGAACACGTGAAGCTGTTTTTTCGGCTATTACAACTGCCATTCCTTACCTGGAAGACGTCAATTACAACACCAGATACCAAGAGCTCGAAGCAGTGGTGAACATCGACAATAACTTTCTTGGTCGCAAAACCCATTCAAACATGAGTGATGGACTGATTGCTATGCTGAACATGGTTGCAGAATTGGCTTTCAGGTGCGTGATCCTAAATGGATTTCTGGGCCATCAGTCCGTCCTAGAGACCCAGGGCATTGCACTTATTGACGAACTTGATATGCACCTACACCCCAACTGGCAACGCCATATTGTTGCAGACCTAAAAAAGGCCTTTCCAAACATCCAGTTTATCATCACAACTCATTCCCCTTTTATCGTGCAGTCATTGGAATCCGATGAACTCTACAACCTGGATAAACCCACCGATGTCGCACTCAAAGAACTAAAAATCGACACCGTCGCTACAGAAGTAATGGGGGTCCAGAGCCCTTATAGTGACGAAAACGAAGAAGTTTACAACAAAACCATCGGTGCGTTGGAAAAACTTTCCCAGCATACCACCCCAGGCAAGACAGAAGACATTCTTAATGAAATAGACGACCCGGCCATACGGGCACTCCTTAACCTTAAAAAATTATCTGGAGGAAAATAGTTTGAGACCCGTAGACAAAGGCGCCATACCAGTTGACCAAGCAGGTAATGCGATTGCTGTAACTGAATATGACAAATGGAGAAGACATCTCATCGACCGCATTGGTGCCTTTTGTTCTTACTGCAACATCCCTTTAAGCCATAGCTTGCAGGTAGAACATGTTTCGCCCAAGGATCCGCCAGCAGGCTACACCCCTGGTGATGCACTCGCCTGGGACAATATGCTCCTGGCTTGCGGCCCATGCAACAGAGCAAAATGGAATACCCCTGTCGACTTTGATGACTACTATTTTCCGGACCAGCATAATACCCTACTGCCATTCACCGCGGCCCTGTCCCCCTTACATCTAAAATCAGCCGTTGTCATGCCTTCACCCGCATTAGACACAAACCAGAACACAAGGGCAACTAATACAATCAAGTTAATGAACCTTGACAATATTGATCAGCGGGAGGACATCGTGGATATTAGGCACCTCAAAAGACGGCAAGCCATGGAAGCAGTTGAGCTAGCTTACCAATATTATCAGAGTGCAAAAGTCAAGTCCATGGCAGCAGAACTGCAAAACCTGGCCACATTGGTTGCCACCACTGCTGCGGGCTATGGCTTTTTCGGGATCTGGTTCAGAAAATTCGAATCAGAAAAAGCAGTTATGGAAGCCCTAATAAATCATCCCGGCATTCCCGGTACAGCTCTCAACTGTTTCGACCATACTGGCGACTATAAAATCATTGGAAGAAACCCGGCAGAGGCTGACCCCATCTGACTGGTTCTGCCACCGGCCAATCCCAAAAATAACATGTTACACAATAACACAATGCCAAGCGGATTATTGAATCCTATACCTATTTGGTAACAAAATCAGTTGAAGCTAAGCCATGGATCACAAAAAAATGTTTTACCGAAACTTTTTAATACTGACCATGGTTCTACAAATATGGAAAACATCGACTCAATCACTATGCCTGCCGCCCGCAAGGGAGAAGTTGAAGTACTAAAAGAACTGATCAAACGAGGTGCTGACCTGGAACATCGCGATGAGAAAGGCTATACGCCATTGATTATTGCCTGCTACAACAATCAGTTTGAGGCTGCCAAATTACTAATCGAAGCGGGAGCTAAATTAGATGCAGCAGATTATGGTGGAAATACCGCCCTTATGGGGGTGGCTTTTAAGGGCTATCTAGATATTGCCAGGCTTCTTATCGAGAATGGGGCATCTCTTGATCTCAAACACGGAAATGGCGGCACCGCAATCATGTTTGCAGCCATGTTCGGAAGAAACGACGTACTATCTTTACTTATAGAGAATGGAGCAGATTTAACATTGGCCGACTTTCGCGGACAAACTGCTTTGGAATATGCAGCCCTGCAAGGAAATGAAACAGGGGCAAAAATACTTATAACGGCTAGCGGTGCGCTAATCCGCTAAAAAAGCTTTGACCAGAATTTTCCACTGGGGATAAGACAAACCCAGCTTTGCAGCAATGCCGACGGCAAAGTTCCTTCCCTTATCAAGCAGCCTTTGAGCATCTGTATTGGCCACCTCATTACGGCCATGTTCTTCAGCAAAAACTTCATTTCCACTGCGCCGGATTATAAAAGTAGAGGTGGCAATGTCTTTTAAGAAATGTGCGATTTCCGTGCTGCCTGATACGGGGTGCGCTGAAGGCCTTACAGTCATCGCCAAGCCCTGGTCACCTTCTCTCTCAAAGCTTTTAATTTGTTCAATTTTTACCCAGTCGTAGCCCATACCTGCCATCGTTCCTGGGCCAGGAAGGTCGATGCGGATATAATCCCCCTGCTTAGCTTCTCTTTCTATCCTAATACCCGAAGGGGAAATAAGCTGAAAGGCAGATACTCCAGCCAAGCTGCCCCATCTGTTTACATTCAGCAACCGCTCGCAGCCAAGGTGATATACCTTAATCGCTTCTTCAACATTCTGGCTGCTGCGCCTTTGCTCAGCATCCATCCTACTGCCCTGATATTGATCTGGGATAAGGCTGTCAATATTTTCTTCAACTTTCATAACATTTTTAGTTTAAGTTGATGGGGAAACGAACATCCCCATCAGTATATTTTAAACTAGGCTGGAATTTTTCTGGGGTTCTCCCGATCCCAGAACCTGTGAAGCGCAATCATTTCCTTAAATAAGTCAATCAACTTTGCTATATCGCCTGAAACGACAACCCCTTCCCTCAACACCGTTTCTTTAGCATATTCGGCGGGCAGTTTCTTATAAAAATAAGTGGCTTCAAGCACCTGAAACGCCTGTTTATCCGCTGCAATAGCTTTACAATGCTTAAATGCTTCATTCAAAAAATGTATAGCATTGGCCTCAGCCTCGAGTGTAGCTACCGAATTGGTTCCACCTGGAAGATAAACTGCATCATACAAAACTGAAGCAGCTGTAAGCAAACTCTCATCAGGAGTAATCTTCATATCCTCTTTTGAAAGTAACTCACCGAGTTTAGGAGCAATAATATGTACCACAGCTCCTTCTGCAACCAGCGCGTCTTTTACTTTGCTTAGCGATTCCCCATCAACCCCCTCAGCAGCCAATATAGCCACTTTACGGGTCTTAATGGTATCCTTAATCGTTCCTGCCATACTAAGCGCCGATGATTTAGATAAGCTTCCTTCAGGATTCGTAGAGGCGTAATCTGCTTTTTTTCCGTCAGCTGGAATACTTTTGTTTAGCTCTTCCAACGGGATTTCAGGGATATTCAGACCAAGGGCAAAAGCCACCTCACCTGCAAGTCCTTTATCAATCTGGGAAAGTATGGCAAGCATCCGCTCACGCACTGCTAGAGTTTTCACCTTACCCAACTCAAAACTAAGGGCATCGATGATATGGTTTTTCTCCGGGTCGCTCTGAGAATTAAAGAACAAACGTGCCTGGGAAAAATGATCAAAAAAACTCCTGCTCCTCGCCCTGATCTTTTTGGCATCGATACGCTCGTTGTAACTTGTAAACCCGCCTTCAGCAGCTTTCACCTGCTGGGGATCATTACCTGCTATCCCGTTAGGGCCGTAACTGGTCTTCCCCCTGTTGATAGTTTGGCGCATGTAACCATCACGCTGGTTATTATGCACTGCAACAACGGGTCTATTGATCGGAATCTCATGAAAGTTAGGGCCACCCAAACGGATTAACTGGGTATCGGTATAAGAAAATAATCTTCCCTGAAGAAGCGGATCATTGGTAAAGTCAATTCCAGGAACAATATGCCCAACGTGAAAAGCCACCTGTTCGGTCTCTGCAAAAAAGTTATCAGGATTCCTGTTCAGGGTCATCTTACCAATGCGCTGCACCGGCACAAGTTCCTCGGGGATCAGCTTGGTAGGATCAAGGATATCAAAATCAAATTTGAATTCGTCCTTCTCCGGCACGATCTGTAAGCCTAGCTCCCACTCTGGAAATGCACCGGCTTCAATTGCATCCCAAAGGTCCCTTCTATGGAAATCTGGATCCTTGCCGGATATATTTTGTGCCTCGTCCCAGGCCACTGAATGTACGCCCAACAAAGGCTTCCAATGGAACTTAACAAAGTTAGACTCCCCACGTGCGTTTACCAAACGGAATGTATGTACCCCAAAACCCTCCATCATACGATAACTGCGGGGTAAAGCGCGATCACTCATCGCCCACATAACCATATGTGCCGATTCCGGCAAATGGGAAATAAAATCCCAAAAAGTATCGTGCGCCGAGGCCGCCTGAGGCATCTCATTATCTGGCTCAGGCTTTACCGCATGGATCAGGTCTGGGAATTTAATGGCATCCTGTATAAAAAATACTGGCATGTTATTACCAACCAGGTCAAAGTTTCCCTCCTGGGTATAGAACTTCACGGCGAACCCGCGCACATCACGCGCCAGATCTGTCGAGCCCCTGGATCCTGCAACAGTAGAAAAACGGACAAAAACCGGTGTTTCTGTTCCTGGATCACATAGGAAGGCAGCCCGCGTAAGAGCTGATAAATCCTCATATACTTTGAATACACCATGGGCCGCAGATCCACGGGCATGTACAATCCGTTCAGGTATTCGCTCGTGGTCAAAATGGGTAATTTTCTCCCGCAGGATAAAATCTTCCAGAAGTGTTGCGCCCCTATCTCCGGCCTTTAGTGAATTCTGATCATCATTTATTCTCAGGCCATGGTTTGTGGTCATGGGCTGGCCTGTAGCATCTGTCACAAAAGTCTCGAGTAGATCGCTCTTAACATTTTGCTGCTTTATAGCTACAGGTTTTGATTTTTGATTTTGTTTTGCCATGTTTTCTGAAATTAAGCCTCCTGGGATGCTTTGTAGTTAATATCTTTTTCTGCCACTTCGGTAAGTTTTTGATCTGCCTTTTTCTCCTCCTCCAGCGTCTGCCCTAAAATTTCCGCAACCTCCTCTAGACCGAGTGTAAGGGACAATTTATGCAGCCCTCCATAACTTGCTATCTCGTAATGTTCTACCTTTTGGCAGGCCAGGATAATGCCTACATCCCTTGTTGCCGTTCCTGCCAGCGTTTCTTCCACAATCCCCTCCGCTTCTTTGCTAAGCCCTTCCATCGCATCACACTTTTTCGCGATTGCTTTCTCTCCCAGCAGCTCAAAAATCTGCTCAAGTCTGGACACATGTACCTGGGTTTCCTTCAAGTGTGATTCAATTGCCTTTTTTAACCCAGCGGAAGTTGCAGCGGATATCATTTTAGGCAAGGCTTTCACCAAATGGTTTTCTGCCCAATACAAATCTGAGATGGAATCCTTGAATAACTCTTTAAGTGCGGGCGACTGCTGCGCTGAAGTTTGGGCAGCAAATTTTGGACCGCTGCCAGTTTCATTTTTCGTCATGGTATGTTCTGTTAAGGTATTGTGTTGATAGAACCCTGAATTTGACGATAAAGTTTTGCCAATTTTATGCTAAAGCGCACAAAATCAAACAAGATCAGGATTATGGTAGTTTATCCTTCAAATGAAAACATCTGTAATCTGGAGCGGAATATCCAACCATTCAATCGAACACTGCCTAATCGAAGAAAATCAAGGCGGGAACCTCATTAGCTCAACCATCATTGGGACTTATCAAAAACAGATTTATAAGGTAGATTACCGCATCCAAACAGATAAATACTGGAATACCTTATCAGTAAAGCTCAAGGCCGATATTGACCGTGCGCTTTGGGATATTGAGCTAAAAAAACATGAGTATAACTGGATGCTCAATGACAAGGTTATTGCAGCCCTGGACGGCGCGGTGGATGTTGACATCTCGCTCACACCATTCACCAACACGCTACCTATCAGACGCATTGCGTTTAAAGAACAAAAAACCGCTATAATAGAGGTTGTTTATTTTGATGTGCTCGGGCACAACATATTGCCTGTAAAACAAATCTATACACAAGTCTCATCGGATGAGTATATTTATCAAAACTTAGCAACAAGCTTCTCCACCCATATCACTACCGATCCTCAGGGGCTGGTTAAAAGCTATCCCAAACTTTTCAAGATGACAAGAAAAAACATTCAAAGCGTTGATTAATTCTCTGTAAAAGATCCAACCATTACGCTCAGAAAACAGAAGAACATGTGAGGACTTAGTTAGCCAATTTGTCTTATAGTTAATATCCAACATAATACCCTGTAGTCTTCTATTACCTATTACAGATAGCCGTTAATCTATGGTTCCACTTTTGCTGGCCTTGATTTCAGGAATTCCCTTGCCATCAAGCTCCATCAATGTGGCTTCTATCATCCGGCACATCTCGTTGAGTGCAAGATCATTGGATTCCGTACCAAAGGGTTGTTCAATCTCGTCTGCAATTGCTTCAAAGGCGACAAAAGTGTAAGCAATAAAAACAACAATAAACGGGGTCAGCCATTGAAGGCTGTCCACCAGCCCAAAGGGCAAAAGAATGCAATATAGATAAACTGTCCGATGCAGTAACACGCGGTAACTGTAGGGTATAGGTGTTGAGATGATGCGTTCACAGCCCCCGACAATTTCGGTCAACTTGTCCAGATTTTCATCAAAGCGCATCTGCTGAATTGAATCGATGTTCTCTTTGCTGCGCAAATTAGCAATCCAATCCGCCATCAGTTTAATGATCACAGTTGGCTTATAGTATGTGGCACGTACCAGGCTGAATTGAGTATCGCTGAGTTTTTCCCTAAGGTCGTTTTCGGCATCTGTACCTCTTAGCTGGTGTTTAAGTGCATATGTGCAGGATATCAAAAGGTAGATAAAGCTCGTGGATTCTGATTTTTCTGATAAATTACGGGGAAGGCTCAAGACTTGCCTGGCGAGTGAACGGCTGCAATTTAAAAGGGATCCCCAAAGCTTCCTAGCTTCCCAGAACCTGTCATAACTCACATTGTTTCGAAAGCCAAGGAACAAGGCAAGCACAAAACCAAATAAGGTTAATGGTGTTGGGTTCAAAGGAACTTTGAAAGAGAGGATTTTACCATGAAAGAACACTACCGCTATCGAAAGTACAAAAAGTAGAGTAAGCCGGGGCAACAGCCTGGGGAGAACCGAGCCATGCCATACAAAAAGCATTCTGAACCAATTTTCTTTTTTCCTGATTATCATCTTATTTTGCCTGTTTATCCTTTTGAAAAGGACAAATTTCATAACCAAAGATACGATCAAAGCTACAACAAAAAGTTATGAAATAGATACAGTGTAGCGAGCGGCAGCCCTGCCGTTCTTTAGAAAGTGATATATGTTCTATCAGGGTTAATTCTGTGTCTTTAATTAGCCTTATGGCGCCGTAAATGACTTTGAATTCTCATGCCATTTTAACAGTGCACTTAATAATATCCTCTAATAGCTCTAAAACCATGTAGCGGTTGGATTGAAAGGTAAAATATCGTGGGTTATCCTAAGGCCCATTTGTGTGCAAAGATAAACCGAGAGATGATTTAGTCCGAACCAAAGAGTAGATTCAGAATGAGCCATCAATCAGTTTATCAAATGTTAAATTAACTAACTACCGCTTTAAATTATACAGCGATTCCATCGTGAGATTTTGTACCTTTAAATCTTTTCACCCTTTCCAATGGTCACCACAACCAGATCTAGTTTGATCTTTTCGTTCCCTTCTTGGAGTGCTCCTATGGTTATTTGTGATGCACCTTTTGACAAGAACTGATTAGATTCAGAGGATATTTCTTCCCTTTTTTTCCTGAATTTATCCGCAATAAATAGCGAATTCCCTTTTAAGATCACAAATTCCCCATCAGATAATTTTCGATCAATCAAAAGCTTTTTTCCGTCTGGTAGAACCATTTTAAACCCAGCTACCTGTATGCCTTTAGGGGTATGTACCTTTACTGCAAACTCAAGCGGTTGGCGTTCAAATTCATTGCTTAACGGATAAGATTTTCCTTCTGTGGTGTAAGGCGTATTCTCGAAGCGGTTTTCACGAACTGGATACAGTATAAAAGATTTTTTTCCAGTCTGCTCGAGGTGAAACTTATAATTCAGATCTTTCAGTTTTTCTTTGAGTGCTTTTGAGAAATCCATTTCATTCCTCAGATTTTCCCAGGTACGGTAAGCCTTAAAGATGGTCTCTTTCTCGCCACAATTTTCTATCGATTGCTCACTTAAACCCAACATATAATTCGCGTCCCACCCAATGGATTTGGCCTGAAGATTTTCTGCGTCATACATCGTCCATTCGCTTTCCAGATTAATAATCCCAAAGGTAGCCGGAAGGTAGCTGCTTTGAAAAACATAACGCATATCTTTTCCTTCTATCCCCCATTTATTCTTTACCGGACTGAACATATGGTCTCCTCCACCGATGTTACAAACACTCATGTAATGCCAGCTTCCTTCCCCAACAGCGCTTCCCATTACACGAAGAAATTTACCTCCGTTTTTCTTATAGCTTTCAAAAAGTCTGCGAAAAAAACGTTTAAATGAATATTCTCCATGTCCCTGGTAAATACAACTTTCCAGCCCATCAAAGTCAATATAATCCATCCCCCCATCTGCAAGCCATTTCCCATAGAAATCACCGTACACTTCCTGCAAATTCATATCCGGAGCAAATCCATGGTAACAGTTGGGTTGAAGTTTGACAATAGTTGTGCCCGCAGCAAAAGAGCCCCGGGTTGTGCCATGAAACCCGCGCTTAATTTTCAAAAACGTATATGGTTTTGTCTCGGTGATGCCATCATACTCAATGAGCTCCTTGCCAATCTTAAGCACATTGGTATGGTTTCCTTCCCATCCCCCAAACTCATTAAAGTAGGCCCGGTCTGCTACTGTGATGACCGTATCGGTTGGAGATAGTGATTTAGTGAGCACCGTACGCTGCATAATGGCCAGGCTGTCGTTAGGCACAGGCGATACATCACCATTTCGTCCCGGCTGCAGAAACTCGCAAAGGGTATGCAGTCCCCAACGTATTCCATTTTTTTGCATTAATGCACCATATTGGGGAATTGTCATGGTCTTTCCATGCTTAAAACTGATCTTGTTGTTAGCCCACCTATTGATCCTATCGGGATAATATTCTCCCCAGCCTTCGTCCTGAACAGATTTAAGACCAAGACGGTCCATATAATTTACCAGGCTATCATGCGGGCCACGCCATGCTACATCAGGTCGGTATGCCTTTGGATCTTTAACCCATTTCCCGTCTACCTCAGGATGAGGAAGACCTTCTGCCAGCACTATTTTTTCAATCGTATTTAACCCAAGCGAATCCGGACAGGCATATAAAGCCATTGCCGAGCCAATAAATCCCGCATCTGTTGGAAGTACAAGTTGGTATCTTGCAGAATTTACCTTTCCATCCATATTATCAGGCAAAACCGGGAAACGGATCATCTGTTCCTTTCTCCTGTCTCTTGAATGCATGCAAATGGCTGATCCATAGCTTGGCTCAAGGCGAGCCGCATTTCCATAATTCATCCTGTAATACTCTTCAGGATGAGCATAGAAAGCCACATCATTATGACCATCGCCACCTATGGTAAATGTTTGCCCTTCTTTAAGGTGTGCAGGAAGCGGAAACTTTACCGGATCCGGAGAATGTATAAAATAATACATGAATGACATATCCCCACCGGTGGGTGGGCCGCCCGTAGTATTATCATTTAATCCCAGCATTCCTATAGCAAAATCATCATCTCTCACCACGCCGATCACATCGCCGATAGTTTTTGAAATATTAGTTTTATAAGGACCCCAGATAATATTGTCCACCTGTTGCTTTTGGGTTAGAGAAAGTAACTGAAACCTGAAATATTCATTTTTTTGTTCTGCTTTCAATGTGGCAATCGATCCGTTCTTAAAATGAAGCAAGATTGCTTTATTTTTCGGATTATAAACCGCTTTTGTAGGATGGATGATATCTCCCTTACTGTTAGCCAGGCTCATTAATGCGGAGGACATTCCTTTCGGATTGTATTCCTTGTTGGTTCTAATATCTTTAATGGAGGTGATAAAACCTCCACTATTAATACGGATTGACGAATAGCGGTTTTTCAAGTTAATGGTCTGAGCGCGACTCAGCATACCAGAACTGATTCCCATAATTAGGATAATGGACATGCTAAGCAGCCGAAGGCAATAATAATTCATAATGCTAAAGTTTTTTGCGGATTTTCGCGGTTTCATTTATTTGTGTGGTTGTGTTTGTTTCTATTAATCTCAACAAGAAAATCTCCTCCTTTTCTCAATTCATTATAACCGATCCTAAAAGCTTTAATCTCATTGCCGTTAAAACTAGCTGATGATCCGGCCTCCCTATACATGAGGGTTGATTTAAGTTCCAAACCAAATACATCACATGGAGTATGGCTATTACACTTCACCAAAAAAGCAAAAGATTGGTGAATCATATCTCCTCATTGTGCCTTGCAAAACGATACTCAAATAACTGGAATTAGTAACTTCTTTACATCTGTTATTTTGACGAATACTGGGATTATTTTTGCTTTACCCTCGAAAATTTGAGCAAGAACAAGCTCAGTACTAATAAACAGCTTAAAAAGCTCTGAAGGAATAGATAAAGCAACTTGCTCAATAAACTTTGGAGTCCACGGATATAATGCTGCCTTTGCCCAGGTTTATTCACATCAACGCTTCTAACTTTATTTTCCAGCCATAGCCTTCCCAAAAATTCGGCTAGTTTGAGCAAGATCCATTTTCTCTCAAATTTTCAGCAATGATTTTCCCCTGTGAGTCAACTAGAACATTTCCCAACTAGGCTTACATTGGTGACTACAAGGGCCAACAAAACGGCCCATTGATTGTTGACTAATGATGAAAATCCTGCTTACCGGCGCAACCGGCTATATCGGAAAAAGACTCCTACCCGTTCTTATCGAAATGGGGCACCAGGTGCTGTGCGTGGTACGCGACACCACCAGACTAGACATCCACCAATATCAAAAGGATCAGGTGAGCGCGTTCCAGACTGATCTATCTGATCCGACCTCACTTGAAAAGCTACCAAAGGATATAGATGCGGCGTACTACCTTGTCCATTCGATGAGCTCCGATGGCGATTTTTCTAAGGCTGAACTCTCCTCAGCTGCAAACTTTACCAAATATTTAAACAAAACCAGCGCAAAGCAACTCATCTATCTTTCGGGCATCATAAACGAAAAGCTGCTCAGCACACATTTGAAAAGTAGAAAAGCCGTGGAGGAAGTACTCAAAAATGGCAAAACCCCATTGACCGCGCTGAGGGCTGGGATCATTATAGGCTCGGGCAGTGCCTCCTTTGAGATCATCCGTGATCTGGTGGAAAAGCTGCCTGTAATGGTCGCGCCCAAGTGGCTAAAAACAAGATGCCAACCCATTGCCATCCGTAATGTTATCCAGTTGCTAACTGGCGTTCTCCACAAAGAAAATACATTCGACAAACATTTTGACATCTACGGTCCCGACCTATTGACCTACAAGCAGATGCTCGAACAGTTTGCCCAGGTGAGGAAACTCAACAGAAAGGTTATTATCGTTCCTGTATTCTCTCCCAAACTGTCCTCCTATTGGCTATATTTTGTGACCTCTACTTCCTATTCTCTGGCAAGAAACCTGGTCGATAGCATGAAAATTGACGTTATCCCCGAAAAGAACGACCTTGCAAAAGACCTGAACATAGAGACAATTCCCTATAAAACAGCCATCGAGATGGCCTTTGAAAAGATCGACCAGAACCTGGTACTATCGAGTTGGAAAGATTCCCCATCAAACCGCATCTTCCAAAATGGAATGTCTGAACATATCCAGGTACCAAAGTTCGGAGTACTTACCGATAAGCAAACCTTGCATACCAACAATCCTGAAATGGCATTGGATCGCATTTTTTCCATCGGCGGCAGCAACGGCTGGTATTATGGAGACTGGTTGTGGGATTTCCGCGGATTTCTCGATCGCCTCTTTGGCGGCGTTGGATTAAGACGTGGTAGGAGAAATGCAAAAGAAACTTCACCCGGCGAAGCGCTGGACTTCTGGAGGGTTATCCTATCCGATAGGAGCCAAAAACGCCTCTTGCTATATGCTGAGATGAAACTTCCTGGCGAGGCATGGCTGGAATTCTGGATTGATGAACAGAACTACGTGCACCAGACCGCTACCTTCCGCCCGCTGGGAATATCGGGAAGGCTATACTGGATCGCTATGCTGCCCTTCCATTATTTTATCTTCAAGGGGATGCTTAAAAAGATAGCATCAGGACTCTAGTCATAAAAAAGAAACGGAGATAAAACTAAGTTCTATCCCCGTCATCTAAATTAACGCTCTCGTTATAAATAACGGAAATAATTTCCTCATTATTGCGACAGCGGGAAAATAAAATCAGCCACCTGGCAAAATATTTTTAACCGGACTTGTATAACTGTTGTGAGGTTAAAAATGAGATAAGCTGCGATACTCACCCATTGAAACATCAGAGTTCAGAAATCTAAACCAGTTAAAGGCTATTTTTGAAACCTTTAGCAAAAAAATCACATTGGTAAAATCATAATTTCAGACCACTAAGCCCATTCGCAATTGGAATCAATTTCAAACTATTTTTTCACAAGCAAAAATAGCGTCATAAATAGTCAATATTGAGTTAGTTTTATGAAGGGTTCTCTTCTATTTTTATCGGTATTGTTAATTGACAGATAGAAGAGAGACAACAAACTAAAGATTTTGAATTATTTTAAAGAACTATTCCAAACTGTTTAAACCAAATTGATTACCCTGATTCCGTCAACTTAAGGTATATCGGAATTAGCTGTAAACTAATTGGTTATTGGTTTTTTTGTTTTTTTTCACGAAATTAGATCAATGCCTTCTGCTTTTTCAACATTAGTGAAAAACGTATTTTAAAAGGCTATTTTTTAATTTCCTGTTACCAAACCAATTCAAAGCATTACTTATATAAATGGTTTAAAACATTTGAGATAAGCATTGAATTAAGGTTTGTTATAACCATTTATAAACCCTGCTTATGAAATTAAAGATTATTGCATGCGTTGTAATAGGCATTGCTGTGATTATAGCCTGGTTAACGGGAACAAACCAGCTTTCGGCAGCTACAGGTAATGAAATAAGCTACAATTACCAGGTTCGTCCTATACTCTCTGATAAATGCTTTGCCTGTCACGGGCCTGATAAAAATAAACAGGAAGCCGGGCTGCGGCTGGATATAGAAGCCAGTGCCAAATCGTTTTTAAGAGAAACAAAGGGTGCATATGCCATTGTTGCGGGTAAGCCTGAAAAATCTGAAATGATTAAAAGGATCACCTCTGCCGACCCTTCCTATCAAATGCCAACACCTGCATCGCATTTGGGTGTTTTGAACAAAGACGAAATAGAAATTTTAACCAAATGGATAAAACAAGGCGCAAAATATGAGAAACATTGGGCCTTTGTACTCCCTAAAAAGGTATCACTACCACAAATAGAAGAGGGATGGGCTAAAAACGAAATAGACTATTTCATCTCCGCCAAATTAAAACAACACCAGCTCAAAGCAAGCGAAGAGGCCAGCAAAGAACAGTTATTAAAGAGATTGTCTTTAGATTTAACAGGGCTTCCTCCAAGCTTGGCGCTCCAAAAAAGGTTTAGCGCTGATAATAGCGAACAAGCCTATGAAAAGGTGGTAGACCAATTGTTGGCAATGCCACAGTTTGGAGAAAAAATGGCGCTCCATTGGCTTGATGTTTCGCGATATGCCGATAGTTACGGCTATCAGGATGATGATTACAGGTCACAATGGCCTTACCGCGATTGGGTGATACATGCCTTTAATTCAAACATGCCCTATGACCGCTTTATTACCTGGCAGCTGGCTGGTGATCTTTTGCCCAACGCAGGCAAGGAACAATTACTCGCTACAGCATTTTTACGGAACCATAAAATAACCGAAGAGGGAGGGGTAATACCTGAGGAATACAGGGTAGAGTACGGTATTGACAAAGTAAAAACCTATACCCGGGGCTTACTTGCCCTTACCGTCGAATGTGCGCAGTGTCACGATCATAAATACGATCCTATTGCGCAAAAGGATTATTATCAGCTGTTTGCCTTTTTTAATACAAGTAAGGAAAAAGGTTTGGAAGGGCTTGTGGGATCCGGACGGCCAAAACACCAATACTAGCTTTAAGCGATAACGACGTCAAAAAAATCCTAAGGTTTGTAAATAAAAAAGATACCGGGGCTGTAAAAGTATCGGTTATGGGCGAGGTTGATACGCCACGCACAACATATTTGCTTAAACGCGGTGTTTATGACCAATACGGCGAAGCCGTAAGCGCTGCAGCATTGCCGGCAGTTATGAATTTTGACACTAAAAAGTTTCCAAAAAACAGGTTGGGCCTTGCACAGTGGACGGTTAGCAAGCAAAACCCTTTAACTGCCCGTGTATTCGTGAACCAGTTATGGGAGCAGATTTTCGGAAAGGGAATTGTAAAATCTGTGGGCGATTTTGGCATGCAAGGCAACTTACCGAGCCATCCTGAATTGCTAGATTGGTTGGCTACAGATTTTATGGAGCACGGATGGAATATCAAGCTACTGGTTAAAAAAATAGTGATGTCGGCCACTTATCGCCAATCTTCAAAAGTAACCAAGGAACTGTTGGAGAAAGATCCTGAAAACCTTTATTATGCAAGGGCTTCGCGTATGCGCCTGCCTGCTGAGGCTATCAGGGACATGCTGCTAAGCAGTAGTGGATTATTAAACAAAGAAATTGGAGGCCCAAGTGTAAAGCCTTATCAGCCTAAGGGACTTTGGGAAATGGCCACCTCAGGCAGGGGGCAGCTGGCTGTCTACAGGCAGGATAAGGGAAAAGATATCTACAGACGTGGCTTGTATACATTTATTAAGCTAACTGTTCCTCCCCCATCGATGATGATTTTTGATGCCAGTAACAGAGACCAATGCCAAGTCAACCGTTTAAAAACCAACACTCCGCTCCAGGCATTGGTTATGATGAACGACCCAACAGCACTTGAAGCCTCAAGGGTATTTGCCGAAACTTTGCTAACAAATAAAGGAAACCCTGAGCAGGCCATTCGTACGGCATTTGAAAGCATCATTTGCCGAAGACCGTTTGAAAAGGAAATGGGTTTACTTAATGCTTATTATAAAGACCAGTTGGCGATGTTCAGGCAAAAAAAGAGTACGGCTGAAAAAACATTAAATATAGGGGAATACCCGCATCGCAAAGATACTGCAAGCATAACCGAAGTAGCTGCCTTAATGAGGGCAATCAATATAATCTATAACATGGAGGAAGCAATAGTGAAGGGTTAAGCCTTCTTGTTGATTCTTATCGATAACCAAATAAAAATGGAAAAAGAAATATTGGAACATGGCCTTAGCATGAACCGCCGCCGGTTTCTAACTGGCCTGGGAATGGGTATTGGTGGAGCTGCATTGGGCAGTTTGTTGATTCCTGATTTGCTTAACCCCCAATCCGTTGAAGATGCAATCGTTGCAGGCTTGCCGCATTTTGCACCAAAGGCCAAACGCATCATCTACCTTTTCCAAAACGGTGCCCCCTCACAACTAGACCTGTTCGATTACAAGCCCAAACTGCAGCAGATGCACGGATTAGATTTGCCTGAATCAGTCAGAAAGGGGCAACGACTTACAGGAATGACCTCGGGACAGGCAAAATTCCCGCTTGCAGGTACGGCCTTCAAATTTAACCAATACGGTGAACACAGGGCCTGGATGAGCGAGCTTTTACCCCATACCTCACGCATTGTAGATGATTTATGTATCGTAAAAAGCCTCTACACCGAAGCCATTAACCACGACCCTGCTTTAACTTTTTTCCAAACGGGCGCACAGGTGGGCAACCGTCCTAGCATGGGGGCCTGGCTTAGCTATGGCCTGGGCAGCGAAAACAAAAACCTACCCGCCTTTTGTGTATTGCTTTCTAAAGGCAAAGGAAATGGGCAAGGCGTCTATTCGAAACTATGGACCAATGGTTTCTTGGATTCAATTCATCAGGGCGTGCAGTTTAGCAGCGGCGAAGACCCGGTGCTATATCTTAATAATCCCGATGGAATGGATAAAACCGAACGAAGAAAAATGCTTGATCATCTCTCAGCGCTAAATAACGACGCTTATGAGCAGGTTGGCGACCCAGAAATAAAAGCGAAAGTACAGCAGTATGAAATGGCTTACAGAATGCAGACTGCAGTTCCCGAGGTAACCGATTTAAGCAAGGAGCCTGAGTCGATCATCAAACTCTACGGAGGCGACTGCTTAGTCCCTGGCACTTATGCTGCCAACTGCCTATTGGCAAGAAAACTTTCTGAAAGCGGTGTGCGCTTTGTTCAGGTTTATCACCAGGGCTGGGATTCCCATGGCAATCTGCCAAAAGAACTTGCCGGACAGTGTTTGGATACAGATCAAGCCTCTGCAGCCCTAATTACAGACCTTAAGCAAAGGGGAATGCTCGATGAGACATTGGTAATATGGGGCGGCGAATTCGGCCGGACTAATTATTGCCAGGGAAAACTTTCCAAAGACAATTACGGTAGGGATCACCATCCCCGTTGCTTTACCATGTGGATGGCAGGAGGCGGCGTGAAACCTGGTGTTTATGGCGAAACAGATGAGTTTGGTTATAACATTGTGTCAAATCCTGTACATGTACATGATTTTCATGCAACCGCCTTGAACCTGATGGGACTTGACCACGAACGTTTAGTATATAAACATTTGGGCCGGCGTTACCGCCTTACTGATGTAGCCGGCAAAGTTATCAGTGACCTGATTGCTTAAAGCGAGGATGGTGCGGTATTGCAAGTATTTTAAATTTTGAACAATGAGTAAATGAACAGAAAAGAATTTGTTAGGAATATGGCTTTGGGTGCCATTGGTACAAGATATGTCCCAGAATGGTTGGCCTCTAATGAGGTTGTACTTGGGCATGGTAAAAAGCGCTACAGGATAAATACAAAGTGGAGCCAAGCCGATGTATCCAAAAATCCTGTTAACGATTGCCACGAAATGGTCCAGGACAGTAAAGGGCGTATCTTGCTGCTCACCAACGAAACCAAAAACAACGTAATATTCTATGATAAGAACGGTAAGTTTCTGCAATCCTGGGGAACAAGCTATCCTGGTGCACACGGGTTAACCTTATTTAATGAAAATGGAACAGATGTACTCTTTATATGCGATAACAATAGGCATCAGGTTATAAAAACCACAATTGATGGCAGGGTACTCTTGGAGCTTAACTACCCCAAAGAAACGGGCCAATACTTGAAAGCAGAGGAGTATGTGCCGACCGAAACGACAATTGCTCCCAATGGTGATATTTTTGTGGCAGATGGTTACGGCAAAGACTTTATTATTCAGTACGATTATAAAGGCAATTATATCCGGCATTTTGGAGGAAGAGGTGATCAAAACAAACACTTGCTCAACGCTCATGGCATTTGTATCGATACCAGGAATGACCAGCCGGTACTTATGGTAACCTCACGGCAGCAAAATGCCTTTAAAAAATACGCGATGGATGGAACTTACCTTGACACAGTAGAGCTGCCTGGCGCCTGGGTGTGCCGCCCAGTTATACATGGCCAGTATCTATATGCAGCAGTATTGCAGACCAATAGCAGGCAATCTCAAAAATCGGGTTTTGTAACCATACTAGATCAGCATAACAAAGTGATATCCAATCTCGCTGGCAGCACGCCCGAATATAAAGAGGGAAAGCTACAGGAAATGTATCAAACCATTAAAGCATTTGACTACCCACATGATGTTTGTATTGACGATGAAGAAAATCTTTATGTCGCCCAATGGAACTCTGGCAAAGTCTATCCCTACAAGTTAGAGCCTATCGCCTAAATCCTGTCCTGTTTATGAAATACAAATACCTGTTTGTTTTGCTTTTTTTATGCTGTAATGCAAGGGCCCAAAACAGTTTTCAATTGGCTCCTCCGCTGATTAAGTATCAATCCATCTTTTTTGATGACAGGTTAAGCGTTCCCATTGTTTTTGCACAGCCCGGCACTTATATTACCTACTACCTCGATGGAAAAACAGATAAAATCAAGCGGTATAACAAGCCAATTCTGGTCAATAAAGAATTAACAACGATTAAAGCCAGGGCAAATTCAAAAGATTTTACGGCTTCCGAAATCGTTGAGGCCACCTTTATTAAAAGCGGAATTCCAGCAATGGTTCATTTTCCAGAGGCCAGCGGGCCTTACAAAAGCAGTAAGCCTAGTATCCTCTCTGACAATCAGGGAGGCATAACCAATCACAATAGCCCTACCTGGTTGGGTTATGACAAGGATTCGGTAAGCCTCATTATCGAAACAGGTAAGGTTCAAAGTTTGCGCAAAGTGCTTGTTAATGTACTTCAAAACCAACAGACATGGATTTTTCAGCCTTCCAGGGCGATAGTTTATGCCTATGATAAACAAAGCAATGGTTTTTCACAGGTTTTAGCTACAGTAACCACACCAGTAGAAAAAAATGCAAAGGTACAATGCAGCGCAATTATATTGGAACTTAATAACTGCAAGACTGACAAAGTTAAGCTGGTATTGTACAACACTAAATTACCATCGTGGCACCAGGGAGCGGGTAAATTAGCGTGGATGTTTATAGACGAAGTTAAATTATACTAAATGACAAAATACTTTACGTGGCAGGGAATAATTTTCAATTTGTGCATCATGCTCAATTGCCTGTTAGTCTTTTTATTGTTCTTTGGCGAACAGCTTAAAGTGCCTGTTTTTTTGCAGGTGCTTGGCAGGGCACATCCACTTGTGCTTCATTTTCCCATTGTACTTTTACTACTGGCTTTTGTCTTTGAGGTAATGGCGACTTCGTCAAAACAGGCTTTACTAAAAGAGGTGGCTAACTGGGTATTGCTTGCCGCCTGTTTCACTACGGTAATAGCAGCATTAATGGGACTTTTTCTATCCAAAGAAAGTGGCTACGATGGAAATGAGGTAGCTGTACACAAATGGTTGGGCGCGATCTGCGCACTGTTGAGTTTTTTATGGTATGCGGCAAGAAATACCATCCGCAAAAGCAAACTGGCTGTAACATTAGCAGGTGTTTGCGCAAGCCTTTTCTTACTGGCCGCCGGGCATTACGGTGCAAACCTTACACATGGCGACGATTTCCTCTTATTGCCCATTAAGGCGGGCGAAGCTACCCCACAAGTTTCCTTAGCTGATGCCCAAGTATACCAGCATCTGGTTAAACCCATTCTCCAGCAGAAATGCATCAGTTGCCATAACAGTAGCAAAGCTAAAGGCGGATTGATTATGGAAAATGAACAGTCGCTTTTAAAGGGCGGCAAAAATGGCAAGTTATGGAACCTTGCTGAAGCTGATTTCGGACGAATGATGCAACGTATACACCTACCCGAGGAACATAAGGACCACATGCCTCCCAAAGGAAAGTTACAACTAACAGACCAGGAAGTAAAAGTACTCTACCTATGGATAAAGGGTGGGGCAAGTTTCACCCAAAAAGTAATAGCACTACCGCCCAGCGATTCATTAAGGACAATTGCAACAAGTTTTTTCAGTAATGACAACAATGAGGATCAACATCTTCCTTCCTTAGATAGAAGCAAAGTAGCGCAGTTAAATACCGATTACAGATCTGTGGTCCCAGTTGATATAGGTTCAAATGCGGTGGCCGTTAGTTTTTATGGCGTGGCACAGTACAATTCAAAGCAGCTCGCTGAATTGGATGCGATTAAAAATAACATCGTATCGCTGCAGCTCAGCAAAATGCCACTTGGCGATGAGGAACTGAAAGTAATCGGAAATTTCGTTAACCTAAGGCGTTTGAATTTGGCCTTTACCAATGTTAAAGGAAGCGGAATCAAATATCTAAACGATCTACATAATTTAAACGAGCTTTCTCTTTCCGGAACGGGAGTAAACATAAGTATGCTTAGTCCGTTGAAAAAGTTAAAAAAACTCAAAACTGTTCAGCTATGGAATACACCAATTAATGAAAAGGAAATGGGTTCGCTTAAGGGTGGTTTCCCAGGTATTCAGTTCGATATGGGCTTTAATGGCGATACGGTTAAGGCAAAATTGAATGCACCTGTAATAGATGGAGGGAAAAAAACTTTCAAGAACGAGCTTTCTGTAAAAATTAAAAGCTCAATTAGAAGTGCTGTTATCCGTTACACCCTTGATTGCACCGAACCAGACAGTATTAAGTCGCCGATTTACAAAGCCCCCCTTGTTATAGGAAAGTCTACAGTCATTAAAGCAAAATCTTATCTCAAAGGCTGGATAAGCAGCAATACCACACAAGAAAATTTTTACAGGAGCAACCTTAGTCCAGATAGCATAAAGCTACTTACCCTTCCGGATAAAAAGTTTGCTATTAAAACTAACAATGCACTTTTTGACGGCGAACTTGGCCCCCTTAGTTTTTCTGCCGGCACAAGCTGGACAGCTTACAGAGAAACCCCACTCGAGGCCTTGCTATTTTTTAAACAACCAGTAATGGTAGGTTCCGTCGCATTCAGGTCGTTAATTGATATTGGATCTTTTATCATGCCACCCTTGGAAATTGAGGTTTGGGGAGGCAGCAATACAGGTTCACTCAGTCTGTTAAAAAAGCTAAAACCAGTTCAACCAACTAAGGAAAGCATGCCTTACATAGAAAACTACAGCTGCAGCTTTCAGCAGAAGAAAGTAACTGTAATCAAACTGATCGTAAAACCGCTTCGAAGCCTGCCAGCCTGGCATCCCGGCAAAGGCGAAAAAGGGTGGGTATTTATAGATGAGGTTTTCCTGAATTAAGCCAACTTGATTTTTTCTTTATTTTGCCTATTGTTATAGCTTTTTTTAAGGAAAAGCTATTGGGCAGGATGCCCCCATCATAAATCATCAAGGTAGGTTTAGTCGGCACTGCCTTATTGCTGCTTCTTTCGCTTAGCCCCTTTTCGGTTTTCACCCAAAAAAACAATAACTCGAATGTTGTCAATCGAATTGGTTTGCGCAACTATTCCTCTAAAATAAATTTGCAAATACAAAAATAATTCTCTAACATTGCTATAGACCAGATTAGACCAGACCAAATATTTATTCTTGATTTCATTCCAAAAAGATGAGCGCTACAATAACCTTGTGTAAGGTCTTTTTCCTGGACTTTAATAAATTGAGCATTAAAGTAAATGCAAATGATATACCCTAATTACACCATGATTTTTAATCCATGTAGACTTATCCTTTTGATATTTCTATTTTATGGATTTTCAACCGCTTCAGCCCAGGTTAGTTTTACTTCCTCGGATAAAGATTTAGAGCATGCTTTTAACTGGGCAAAAAAAACGGCGCTAAATTATAAAGGAGCCAGTAGCGACCCGGTAGGGCCGTGGTATGAAGCTGCCCTCCCCTCCCGCTATGCATTTTGCATGCGCGATGCGGCGCACCAAAGTATCGGCGCGGAAATATTAGGCCTAAGTAGAGAAAACCTAAACATGTTTACCTTGTTTGCCAAAAACATTTCTGCCAGTAAAAACTGGTGCTCTTACTGGGAAATTAATAAACTTGGCAAACCTGCTCCTGAGGATTACAGGAATGACAAAGAATTCTGGTACAATCTACCCGCCAATTTCGATGTACTTTTTGCAACCTGGCGCCTGTATAATTGGACGGGAAATCAATACTATATCAATAACCCATCTTTTGTGTACTTCCAAGAAAAAACAATTAAAGAATATATTGAAACCTGGGTGCTCTCTTGTGATTCTTTGTTAAAAAGGCCTGCACACCTACATACCCCTATTCCTTACAATGAAAAGGATTATTTCCACAGTTGCCGTGGGCTGCCTTCCTACTCTGAGGGAATCCCCAACATGCGAACTGGTGTTGATCTGGTTGCTGCACTTTATCGCGGGCTACAAACTTATTCCGACATACTCGCAGCAAAAGGGCTGCCCAGACAAGCTAAATTATATGCCCAAAAAGCTGAGCGTTACCGTGAGCGATTGGAAGCTGATTGGTGGAATGCTGAGCAGGGACATTATTACCTCTATTACAGTAGCAATGGCAAATTCGTAAAAAATGAGCCTATTCCCTACCTGCTTTGGTTCGACGCTTTGAAAGACACCACCAGAGTCAAGCCACATCTAGCGCAAATTGCTTCAACAAAAAGCAATGTAGAAACTACTTCCTATTTGCCTTACCTGTTCTATAAGCATGGCGAATGGGATCAGGCAAGAAAATATATCCTTTATCTTTCAGATCCAACTACCCCCAGAAGGGAATATCCAGAGGTTTCTTTTGGGGTGGTCGATGGCATTGTTCAAGGTTTAATGGGCATTGCCGCGGATGCTCAAACAACCACAATCAGCACATTATTCAGGACTAATGGCAAAGGGTCAGCTACGGTAAACAATTTGCCTGTGCTGCAGACCAGGATCAAACTTATCCATAGCAGTTCCTATCAATCAACAATCTTTAATTTAGGGGCAAGGCCATTTAAGTGGAAAGCTATTTTCTCAGGAAATTATCCCCGCGCTACTGTTAATGGCATTCCAAAAGCTACCAGAAAACAAGCAAGCCCACACGGGAAAATGACCAGTTGGATTGAGCTAGAGGTAAAGCCTGGAATGCAAATAAAAGTTGATGTAAATCCCATTTTTAAACGATAAAATCCGAATGAAAGCCCTAAAAAACAAAGCCTTCCTAACCTCACTGCTCTTCGTTTCTAGTTTCAAGCTCTATAGCCAGCAGATATCCCTACCTGAGCAAAAAGACAGGTGGGCTATACAACCTAATGGAAGTATAAGCTGGCAAACAAACAAAAGCCTGCCTCATGCCGATCACATCGAAATGTCCGGAGAAAAGGTTTCGCTATGGGTAGATTACCGGATTGACACTTCCGGTGTCTTAAGAATAATCCGTAAAGTAGTTTTCCCCACATTTAGGATACTACCAGATGAAACCAGGAGTCATATCACCTATACTTTCCAGGATAATGAACTGCCACAGATTTATATCAACAACAGGCTTTTGAAAATGGATATTTCCAGGCGTGAACAAAGGGGGAATTTGGCATTTATTTCAAAAAAAATTAACCACCATGGCCTTATGCGCATCACAGCTGATGCGGGAACAACAAACGGGATTGAGATTGAACGCAGCCTGTTTCCATCTGTCGAAAAACCTATGGCAGTTGAAAAATTTGTTCTCCGCAATACCAGTGATAAACCGGTAAGGGTCGCCATGGAAAAACTTGTCCGCAGTGTTACAACCGATACCTTACAAAGCAAATCATCACCACATACCATAGTGATGCAAACGGTCAATGAAGGTAGCCGTATTCTCTCACCCGGCCAGTCTACAGTTTTTTCAGTTTGCTATTTTGCGACAGATCATCCCGAAAAGCCATTTGCTATAGATCCTGTAGTAGAAGAGCAAGAGCGAGTTAAACGCATCGGCAAAATCGTATCCCCCCTACAGCTAGAAACACCGGACAGTATTTTAAACACAGCCTTTGCTTTTGCAAAAATAAGGGCAACAGAAAGCATCTTTAAGACCAAGCGTGGATATTTACATGGCCCGGGAGGACTTGAATATTATGCTGCGATATGGGCAAACGATCAGGCCGAATATATCAGTCCCTATTTTGCTTTTTCCGGAGATAGCATTGGCATTCAATCCGCTATGAATTGCTACCGGATGTTTGCCTCCTATATGAACCCTGAATACCACCCCTTACCTAGCTCAATTGTAGCTGAAGGGGATGCTGTATGGAATGGAGCCGGAGATCGGGGTGACCAGGCGATGATCGCCTATGGCGCCTCAAGATTTGCACTTGCTTATGGCAAAGCCGACTCGGCAAAAGTATTGTGGCCACTAATCAGCTGGTGCCTTGAATACAATAGCAGGCATATCAATAAGCAAGGAGTAGTCGAATCGCAAAGCGATGAACTGGAAGGCAGATTTCCCTCAGGTAAAGCGAATCTCTCTACCAACTGTTTGTATTATGACGCCCTGGTATCGGCAACGATGTTAGCCAGGCAATTGCATTTGCCTGAAAAACAAATCAATGAATATTCGAATCGGGCGAATGAACTTAAAGGTAATATCGAGAAGTATTTTGGAGCCAGTGTAGCAGGTTATGACACCTATAAATACTACGAGACCAACAATACCTTACGCGCCTGGATCAGCATGCCCCTTGCTATGGGAATTTACGGACGCAGCAAAGGTACCATCGCCGCCTTGTTTTCACCGCAGTTGTGGACCGTTGATGGTTTGGCAACTGAGGCCGGAAAGGAAACCTTCTGGGATCGCTCTACTTTGTATGGGCTTCGGGGCGTACTTCAGGCTGGAGCAACTGATCAGGCGATGAAGTTCCTTAAATACTATTCGCGCCGAAGACTTTTGGGCGAACACGTCCCATATCCAGTAGAAGCCTACCCTGAAGGCAATCAAAGACATCTCTCAGCTGAGAGTGGTCTATACTGTAGAATATTTACCGAAGGCTTATTTGGCATGCGGCCAACTGGATTCAACAGCTTCGAGTGTTCACCAAGACTACCTGAAGACTGGAAAAAGATGACTCTGCGGAATATCAATGCATTCAATACCGTTTTTGATTTGAAAATCGAAAGGTTAGCCGGTAAGAAAATTCAGATAACCGTAACAAAACCAAATGGGACACATACCACCCAATTAGTCCCAGAAGGTAAAACCACTCAAATAAAATTATAAGACAAACACAGCTATAGCCGATAGTAGATAAATTTTAACTAACCAAATTATAAACCTTACAACTAAAAAAGATGAACAGAAAGATACAAGTATAAAAAAGATCAGTCGGGTAACCAGTTGATAAAAAGCCGGAAAGTGTTCGTAGCACCATCCGGCAAATCTAAAGGTTAC
Source organism: Sphingobacteriaceae bacterium (assembly GCA_965284455.1). GTDB lineage: Bacteria > Bacteroidota > Bacteroidia > Sphingobacteriales > Sphingobacteriaceae > Pedobacter. The sequence continues at coordinate 5,811,798 of OZ260086.1, read as the reverse complement.
CATTAGCCAAATTGAGTAATCGACATAATTTTTTAACCCTAAGTTTTCAAAAATATGAATTTAAATTCAAAAGCCAGGCTTTTGCTATGGCTTCGCTTTCCCAAATTATCACCCGCCTTGCCTTTCACAGCACTAATTGCTTTGGTTGTTTTGAGCCAGGCGAATGCAAAACTCTCTACCCGCCGTCATTTTTCAACAGCACACAAAATACTTAGCCCAGGCCCTGAACTTGCCATCAACATCCTTAAAATTAAAGGTAAGGTAACCGATGAAAAAGGCCTTCCATTGCCAGGAGTGAGTATAAAAATAAAAGATGCAAACAATGGTACAACAACCGACAATGATGGTAATTACAGCATTACCTCTCCCAATGACCAGGCGATATTAGTCTTTAGTTACGTTGGTTTCATCACCCAGGAGCGCAAAGTCACTAGTTCTGCTACAGTTGATGTTATCCTCAAAAGTAAAGACGCCGATTTAAATGAAGTGGTAGTGGTTGGCTACGGTACGCGCAAAAAATCAGATGTTGTAGGTGCTGTGAGTACTGTAAAAGGAGAACAGGTACTTCAAAATGCTTCACCTTCTGTTTCTAATTCCTTAGCTGGACGGGTACCTGGATTGATTACCAATAACCGCTCCGGAGAGCCTGGGGCTGATGGTGCAAGTTTATTGATCAGGGGATTGAACTCATTTGGTGGAGGTACCAGTCCGCTGATTGTTGTTGACGGAATCCCGGATAGAGATTTGAATCGCATTAACCCAGACGACATTGAGAATATTACAGTCTTAAAAGATGCTTCGGCTGCTATCTACGGGGTGAGGTCAGCGAATGGTGTTATCTTAATCACCACTAAAAGAGGTAAAACGGGTAAAGCTGAAATTCACTACAATGGCTCATACAGCATCCAGCAGTTAACCAGGTTTACCCACCGCGTTAACGCATGGGAATACATGACCTACTTTAATGAATTAAACCTCAACCAGGGGAATACCGCACCTTATGCACAAAGTGAAATCGATAAATATAAAGCAGGTAACGATCCAAACTATACCAGTACAGACTGGATGGATGCGGTATTCAGAAAAAACGCACCACAGAACAATCATTCGATTTCTGTACAGGGTGGAGGGGAACAGGTCAAATACTTTTTTTCCGGACAGACCCTCGATCAACAGAGTAACTTAAGGAATAGCGAACAGCGGTTTAAACAGTTCAATATCCGTTCGAACATTGACGCCACCATTTCACCAAACCTGAAAGTTAACCTGGACATAGCCGCCCGCAAGGAAGACAAGAACAATCCGGTGGTTTCTTTAAGCCAAACTTTGCATGAAGCGGTAAGTATGTACCCTTTCTTACCGGTATACTGGCCTAACGGGTATATCAATGCCGGAATATCAAATGGCAGAAATCCGGCAATAATGACCTCTTCGTTGCCTGGTTATGATCATACCAATTATTACACGGTAAACCCTACCCTTGGGTTTGACCTGAAACTGCCTTATATCGTTAAAGGCTTGTCTTTAAACGGCTATGCTGCATTCGACTATAAATATGTTGAACAAAAAACATTCCGCCAGCCCTGGGATGCCTATACCTACGATGCTGCGAGCAAAACCTATAGCAACCAGAGAGCTAGCACCAGTATTCTGAGTCTGGCACAGGACGCCCAGTTATCCAACCAAAATACCTATTTCATCAAAATGGCTTATGACCATCAATTCGGCAACCATAGCATCAATGCATTTGCGGGATTTGAGCAAACAGTAAGCAAATGGAACAGAACATACGCTTACCGAAGAGATTTGTTGAGTAATCAGCTTGATCAGCTTTTCACCGGAAGTGCTGTTGATCAGAATGCCACCGGTTCAGCTTCTCAGGATGGCCGGGAAAGCTATTTGGGAAGGCTGGCTTATGCTTATAAGAATAAATATCTTGCTGAAGCCTCTTTCCGCTACAATGGCTCTTTTAATTTCCCAACAGACAAAAGATGGGGATTATTCCCTGCTGTATCTTTAGGCTGGAAAATTTCTGAAGAAGGTTTCTTTAAGGACAATATTAAAGGGATCGACCAGTTAAAATTACGTGCCTCATGGGGCTTAATGGGTAGCGATGCAGTCGCTCAGTACCTATATGTAACCCGATACCAATTGGTAAGCAATCCTATTTATTATACTTATTTTGGGGATGACTATACCGAGGTGAAAAACCTTTATCTTTCTGCAACGCCTAACCCCAATATTACATGGGAAAAGCAGGACACCAGAAACATTGGATTCGATGCTGCATTCTTGTCTAACAGGCTGAACATTACCTTTGATGCTTTCCGTTTCTTAAGGAAAGATATTTTGGCACAGCGCAATGCCTCTGTACCACAATATACAGGTCTTTCACTGCCTGCTGAAAACATTGGCAAATCATTAAACAAGGGTATTGACTTTTCCATCAACTATAACGAAAACAGGAGTACTTTCAAGTATAATATCGGAGCCAATTTTACTTATGCAAAGAGTAAGATCATTTTCCGTGACGAATCACCTAACATACCTGAATGGCAAAAATCGACTGGTTATGCAATTGATTCCTGGTTAGTATACCAGACCAATGGCATCTACCATACTCAGGCCGAGGTAGACAATTCTCCTCATATGCCGGGGGCAAAACCGGGTGATCTCTGGTTGATTGACAAAAGTGGCGATGGAAATATTACCAGTGATGACAGAGTCAGGGTACCTGAGTCAGCTACACCAAAGATCATGTATGGGATATTGATGGGAGCTGAATATAAAGGTATTGCCCTTAATTTGGTGTGGTCGGGGCAGGCTATGGCCAAGCAAATGATACTACCACAGTCACAAGGCTCACTGGTAGCTCCTCCATCCTACCTGTACAATGGGCGCTGGACTCCTGATAATCCCAATGCAGAATATCCAAAAGCTTTTAACGCCAATGATCCCCGAAACTCAACATCTGCTGATTTCTGGTTGCGAAATGCTGCATTTTTGCGATTAAAAACCATTGAGCTTTCTTATTCCTTGCCTGCGGTTACCTTTGAAAAATATGGTATCGGTGCGGTAAAAGTATTTGCTGGGGCCACCAATCTGTTTTCATTCGACGGCATGAAGAAATATGGTGTCGACCCCGAAACTAATAATATCACCGGGATCAACTATCCACAAACCCGCATTTTTAGATTTGGTTTAAATGTTAATTTATAAAAACGACAAATATGAAAAATAAAATACTCATCTGTTGTTATATCCTATGCGCTATAATGACTTCCTGCAAAAAGGATGTCTTAAATAAAACACCACTTGATTCTTATACAGATCAATCTGTATGGAACGATTTAAGTCTTGCAGAAGCTTTCACAAATAATCTCTATAACATCTTGCCCAATGCTGAGCACAACTGGGATAATACAACCAACAGGACATGGGCATTGTCTTCAGCCTGTGATGAGGCGTACAACAAATTTGACGATTACAATGCATCGGTGATGAATTCAGGTACTTTGACGCCAGACAATCTGGGAAATTTTGACATATGGGCCTCAACCTATGGTATTATCCAGAACTGTAATATTTTTTTATCGAAGATTGATAATGTTCCAGGTGATGCAGCACTACGCGACAGGTTAAAGGGTGAGGTCACCTATTTAAGGGCATATGCTTATTTCAAATTGATCAGGGACTATGGTGGTGTTCCCCTAATTAAACAACCCTTTGATCTGAACAGTAACTTTGAAATCAGCCGCAATAGCTATGATGAATGTTCAAATTTCATCTCTGATGAGCTGGATAAAGCTTCAGAACTGTTAAAAAAACAAAGTTCAACTACTTACGGAAGGGTTACTGCGGCTGCCGCGCTTGCATTAAAGTCTACAGTCCTTTTATATGCAGCCAGTCCACAGTGGAATACAAGTAACGATCTGACGAAATGGAAAAAAGCTTCGGATGCAGCAAAAGCAGTAATCGATATGCCGTTTCAACTATTCAAGGGTAATTATGCAGATCTTTTTACAACTAAAAATTCAGAATTGATCATGGTGAGGTTAACCAATAAAAAGTATATGTGGAGTGCTTTCCAGGGCGTAGAAATGTTTTTATCTGCCAGTGGATACCATGGATGGGCTTCGTTTGCCCCTAGCCAAAACCTGGTGGATGCATTTGGAACACTGGACGGTAAAGACATCACCGATCCAAGCTCAGGCTACAATCCACAGCAACCCTATCTCAATCGCGATCCTCGCTTTTATCAGGATATCGTTTATGATGGAAGACCCTACGGGAAGCCTGAATTTTTTAAAGACAGATACAATGTGGGGAGTACCAATGCAGCTGAATTTTATGAGGGAGGATTGGATTCGCCCCAGGGCTGGGACAAATGGAATAATAGTGTCACCCGTTATACCTTTAGAAAATACTGCGATACCACTTATAACTTCAATAACGAAACCCAAACTAATAAATTCTGGGTTATTAGCCGGTTAAGCGAAATTTACCTGAATTATGCCGAAGCCCAGTTTTATCTTGGCAATAATGGCACTGCAATTCAATATTTGGATTTGATTAGGGAAAGAGCAGGCATAAAAAACAAGCTTTCAAGCACCTTAACAGGTACAAACCTCGAAAATAAAATCAGGAATGAAAGACAAATAGAACTATGTCTGGAGGGACACCGTTATTATGATGTGCGTCGATGGAAAATTGCCAATATAACCGAAAACAAACCATTAATGGGTGTAATAATCACTAAAAACGGTAATGCCAGCAAGAATTACAGCTATACCCAGGTACAAACAAGGGTATTTAAGCCCCAACATTATTTGCTTCCTATCCCCAAAAGTGAAATTAACCGGACAAAGCTAAATCAGAACCCGGGCTATTAATTAAATGGAAGGAATGGTTTGCCATGGCAAATCATTCCTTTCGTTATTCAAGCTCCAGTAACTTCTGCCTGAAGTCCATTTTGAAATAAACATGTAAAAACAAAGGACATTTATAAAAAAATACCTTAGTTTTAATGATTTTCACTACCTACCAATGATTTAAATAAAACTTATATACCTGTAAGAATAACTTAAAAACAAGTTTCATCTGTAAATAAATTAATCCTTACCAACCGTTCCGATATGCTCACCATTTTTGAAAAGATTCAAGAACTCGAAGAAATACCCTCCTATTCCAAACATGAACAGTTTGTTCAGGGCATCATTAATGCGATCGATGAAAAAATCATCTCAAAAGGCGCCCCACTACCTTCGATAAATGTATTGATCAAAAAACTCGGTTTTGCAAGGGAAACGATTATGAAGGGTTACAGAGAGCTGATTAGTCGGGGAATAGTAGAATCTAAAAGCAGGCTCGGGTATTTCGTAGCAAATGACGACACAGAGCAAACACTTAAGGTAGCCCTGCTCATGTACCTCATTGACTCTTTTCAGGAGCAGTTCTATAGAAATTTCAGAAATGAACTTGGGCCGAACGTACATATTGATGTATTTTTTCACCATGGCAACATTACCGTGTTTGAAACTATGCTTGATATGATTAAAGGTAAGTATGGTGTGTATGTTATCTCGCCGATCCCCCATCCAAAAACAAAGCAGCTGCTAGAAACCCTGCCTAGCAACAAACTCATTATGTTTGACCGTTATGAACCCTTAGAAGGTGAATTTAACTTCATTACCCAGGAATTTGAGCAATCGACTTATAAAGTGCTTTCTGAACTTGCGGAAACAATAATGAAATTTGATGAAATGATTCTTTTTCATACACCAGGCTCATTGGATCCTATTGAAATTATTAAATCCTTTAAAAAATTTGCCAAAGATTTCAAAGTAAACACCAGAATACTAAATGAATACAAACCTGGTAGCGTAGAGAAGGGCAAAGTTTATTTTACATTGGATAACTCCGAGATATGGAAAATCATGAAGGACTGTGAAATAAAACATTTTGAAATTGGAGAGGACATAGGCATCTTATCCCACAACGATGAAATTGTTAAAGAAATCGTTGGCGGAGGTCTTACTACTTATTCAGCAGATTTCTCGTTAATGGGCAAAAAAGTAGCACAGGCCATTTTAAAAAAAGAGAAAGTGCAAGAAATTATCCCTACAGTACTGATCAGAAGAAAATCCTTATAATCAGCTCCAATGAACTCCATTGCCATCATTACTTTTATTGTAGTCACTTTCCTGGTTGGTCTGATTTCCTGGTTCAAAACTAGAAGGCATAAGATAACAACCTCAACAGGCCTTTTTCTCGCTAACCGTACATTAAGTTTTACTGCTGTTGGGAGTGCATTGTTTTTCACCAATATCAGCGCCGCTGAGTTTGTTGGTAGCAGTGAATCGGTTTACGTGAACAATATGACAGTAATGGCATGGGGAGTTAGCTCTGTATTTGCCATGCTGATTGTATCTGAATTCGTAATTCCTGTTTACCTGAAGGGGGCCATGTCTACCACTCCAGATTTTTTGGAAAGCAGGTATGATCCAGCGACAAAGAAACTAGTTTCCTTCTTATTCCTCATCAGTTACATGGTGAACCTGTTGCCCATTGTGCTCTATAGTGGCGCTGTTGCATTAAATGGCTTATTTCACTTTTCAGACATATGGCACATTAGTTACTCAGGTAGTATCTGGATACTGGTTTGGTGTATTGGTCTTGTTGGCAGTTTGTACTCTATCCTAGGGGGGCTAAAGGCGATTGTAATCTCGGACCTTGTTTTGGGGATATGTATGTTTACCGGCGCATTGTTATTGGCTTACTTCGGATTAAGCCATGTTGGCAATGGTAATCTTCAACAAGGAATACACACCATCCTTAATTCAAAAACAGAACATTTTAATTCTATAGGTACATCCGCTGATGCTATTCCCTTTTCAACAATCTTTACCGGAATGATCCTGATGAATCTCTTTTATTGGGGTACCGAACAGGTTATTGTTCAACAAGCCCTTGCCTCCTCAGATCTAAAAACCAGCCAGAAAGGCATTGCCCTTGCCTGCGCAGGAAAATTACTTGGTCCGCTCCTTTTTATATTACCCGGAATTATTGCTGTTCACATGTACAGTAAGGTACAAAATACCACCGAAGTGTTTTCAATGGTAGTAAGTGATGTATCTCCCCCCATCCTTAGCGGTTTTATTGCCGCAGTTATTTTCGGAGCCGCAATCACCTCTTTTTCCCCTGGCCTTAACAGTGCCAGCACTTTGTTTATCCTAAACCTTTATAAACCTTATAAAGAAAAAAAAGGCGCAGTGGTTACAGAAAAAAGCCTGCTCAGAAATTCAAAAAGATTTGAAATGTTTGCTTCTTTACTTGCCATGTTTATTGCACCGCTGATTATTTTCTCTAACGACAATTTTTATACCTTTATGCAGAAGATGAATGCAGCCTTCAGCATCCCTATCTTTACCATTATGTTTGTTGGTTTTGTAACCAAAAGAGTTCCCCCAATTGCTGCTAAAATAGGGCTTATATTTTGCCTATTCGGGTACATCCTTACTCAAATATTTTTCGATACCGGCATTCATTTCTTACATGTCCTTGCTTTACTTTTTATTTCGACAACTGTAATTATGCTCTTAATTGGACGATTTCACCCCATGCAAACGGCTTATTTACCCCAGGACAAAGGCGTTGTAGATTTAAAACCGTGGAAAAACCGCCACTGGATTAATGGGCTTCTACTAATCATCATGATAATGCTGTTTTTGGTGTTTTCTAAAATAGGCATCGCAAAAAATTAATTATCCCATAGCTATAAGGCATTTTATGAGATTTAGAAGAGCACACAAATAATGAGATGATTAATGGTTAATTAACTGGTGATTGAGATTTATCCACGAGCCGTCATCTGTTTTTCAGTAGCTTCCTCACTTCAAAAAACAGATGCCAAGGAATTTTGATTTCTCCATCATTTTGGCTATATTGGTGTTCCTTTAAATACTACCATCCGGAAGTGATGGATCTATCTTTTTTGGATTATTCCCCATGAAAAAGATTATGCTGCACGAACCGGACACTTCAGTGTTCGAGGTTATGAGCCTAACCCTAATTGAAAAAGGTTATACCATTAGACCATTTCCTTATTCTCATCCAATTCCTATCAGGGAAATTTTAGATTTCAGGCCGGATTTAGTAATCATAGATTTTTTTCAAGACCACTCATTGCCTACCAAAATAGCAGCACTAGTCCGCTCAGTTTTACCTGCAACCGGGTTGATTTTATCGAGTTGCAATTTCGACATAGGTAAAACCTACATAAACATGGGATTCGACTATTATCTGTCCAAGCCATTTGATATAGACCAATTTGCAAAACTTGTTAAAATCTACTCCCAAAAAGCTAAATTACCTAAACACAAAATAGAAAGTCTGTAGATCAATAACCTTAGCTCAGATCTGTTTTTTGAGCGATATGCGGCTGAACATTGCTTTTCCATTTAGGTGAAGCTGGTTCACACAATAAATCCCTTTCTTAGTTGTTTTAGGCTTTTGAGCAGCCTTGCGTATGGGTATCTTTAATCAAGACCTTCATAGCAAGCGCCAATCACTTTTAAGAACACTATTAATTTATTTTCCAAAAAACTGGAGATTATTCAGTTCAGTAGGGCAAGTTTGCTAAAATAGTGTATATTACAAATAGATAACATTGCAGACACTATGGTAATTATTGACAGTTTTGAAGAATACAGTGCATACTTGGGCAAGCAGATCGGCGAATCAAACTGGCATAAGATAGAGCAAGAACAAATCAACAAATTTGCAGAGGCAACCCTTGATTTTCAATGGATACATGTAGATACAGATAAGGCGCGTTTGGACAGCGCATTTGGTACCACAATTGCCCATGGCTATTTAACCCTATCGCTCATCCCCTATCTATGGAAACAGATTGCAGATATAAGGGGTGTGAAAATGGAAGTAAATTATGGAATAGAAAAGTTCAAATTTAACCGTCCGGTCCTGGTTAACGACCAGGTGCAGCTCCGTGCGAAGTTAATTTCAATTTCAGATCTGAGGGGCATTACAAAAGTTGTAATCCAGGCAGACCTTGATATCATGGGGCAGACCAAAACCGCATATACTGGAAATGTCGTGTTCTTATACCATTTCAGTTAAAAGATAAAAACCTTTCTATTCCCCACTACAACAGTGTGATTATCTACTACGTCTAGATACAGGATAATTGCGATCTATTGATATTTGAGAAATATTTTGAGAGTTATCCTAAGGAGATCTTGAACCAAAGATGGTTAACACGTTGTTTGGAACTTGAGGATCTGAAACGTGTGCGACACTCATTGTGAACGTTTAAAATAAACCCATCGCTATGCCCTTTAATTTAAGTTTTTCAGCTCGAATTGATATACTTAACGTTGCTTAAAAATAAGCGCCATAAAACAAATCGCTGCTGCTTCTGTTTTTAATCTAGCTTATTCACTAACCCGATGGACAGCAAATCTAAACGCCCCCTTCCCGACCGATTCGAAAATACATCCCTAGAGCAGCGCCTACACGCCCTATTGATGGCTACTTCAGATGTAGTATATAGACTTAGCGCCGACTGGGAGATTATGCAGGAACTTGACGGCAGAGGCTTTTTACATGATGCTGAAAGGCCAACCCGAGGTTGGAAAGAGATTAATGTCTTCTCAGAAGATATGGAAATCGTTAATGCTGCCATTGAGGAAGCAATCCAGCAGAAAAAAGTATTTGCTCTTGAGCACCGGGTAAATAGGGCCAATGGCACAACCGGCTGGACTTTTTCAAGGGCCATCCCCATACTAGACGACAATGGAGAGATCATTGAGTGGCTAGGGGCAGCCAGTGATATCACTGCACGTAAAGAGGTAGAAATTGCACTTAACGAATCGCAAACACTTGCTTTGGAGCAGAAACGAAAATATGAGACTATTACCTCCGGAACGCCGGATTTGATGTATGTATTTGACCTCAAATACCGTTTCACCTATGCAAATGAGGCTCTGCTGGCAATGTGGGGTAAATCTGCAGAACAAGCTATTGGAAAAGGGCTATTGGAAAATGGCTACGAACCCTGGCACGCGGCTATGCACGAGCGGGAGATCGATCAGGTCGTTGCTACAGGTAAATCCATTCGGGGAGAAGTTTCCTTCCCACATGCGGAATTTGGCAGAAGGATCTATGACTATATTTTCACCCCGGTGTTTGACGACCACGGTAAGGTAGAAGCTGTCGCCGGCACCACTCGGGACGTGACAGAAATCAGGCATACCATGGAATCTCTACAGCAGACCAACAATCAACTACAAGAGGCAAGGAAACAGATCTCAGACTCAGAGAATATACTCCGACAGGCAATTGACGCTGCAGATTTCGGCACCTGGTTCATTCACCCGGCAACTAAAGAATTTGTGACGGATGCAAGGGTAAAACAGCTCTTGGGCTATTATCCGAACGACCAACCTACGCTTGAAAGCGCCTTGGAACGTGTGGCAGAAGATTACAGGCAATCTATAATAGATAAACTCGAAAATGCACTCTATAATAATGGTGATTATGATGTTACCTGTCCTGTGATCGGCATGCACAATAAAAAACTGCGATGGGTAAGAGCGGTAGGAAATCTGATGATGGACAACACTGGTACTACTACCATATTTACGGGCTTGTTAATGGACATAACCGAACAGAAGAATGACGAAATTAGGAAAAATGACTTCATCGCCATGGTTAGTCACGAACTTAAAACACCACTTACCTCATTAAAGGGCTACATTCAAGTGGTATTACGAAAGCTGAGAGATTCTGGAGAAGATAAAGTGCAGAGCGTAATGGAAAAAGCAAACACACAAGTGGAAAAGATGACGGCTATGATCAATGGTTTTTTGGACCTGTCCAGGCTGGAATCGGGTAAACTCAGTATAAACCATGGGCAGTTTGATATTGCAGATTTGATCAGAGAGGTAAAGGAAGAAATGCAGGCGAGGGTTTCAACCCATGAAATCCTTTTTGCGCCTGTAAAAAGCACAGTGGTCAATGCCGATCAGGATAAGATCAGCCATGTCCTCCATAACCTGATATCAAATGCGACTAAGTATTCTCCTCAAGGCAGCGAGATCAACGTAACATGCAATACCGATAACGAAAATTTAATAGTTCGGGTCACTGACCAGGGCATGGGCATCTCCGAGCAGGACTTGGGAAAAGTCTTCGATCGATACTTCCGGGCAGAGGACAGCAAGCTGAGTACTATTGCGGGTTTTGGCATTGGCCTTTATATCTGTAATGAGATCATCACTCGGCACGGTGGACGGATTTGGGCAGAAAGCGAACTTGGAAAGGGATCTACATTTACATTTAGCATTCCCCTCTCCGGATAGCTGATATATAAGTAAACTTCCCAAAGGAATACCTCATACCTTTATCAATAACTACCATAAACAGCAAAAAAACAAAAACTTATATTAAGCACAGTTAAACCCCATATTCACCAAACAAGGACAATGCTAAAAAAAACACCTACGGCAGTATAGGGATTTAGTTGCCGAATAATCTAATTGATTGACTGGAACAAATGTATATTCCTGAACCGATATAGAGCTACTTCTATACTTAATACACCCAACATTGTCGCAATTCCACCTTACTGATATGCTATAATCCTGATTAAATTTGGATTACAATTTAAATCAATGTAAATAACATGAGAAAGATCAGGATTTTCGAACATATCTCCCTGGATGGCGTAATAGAGCACGACGGGGATTATAAGTATGGTGCATGGACTACACCTTACCGCAGCCCTGCTGGGGCGGCGATGCTCTTTGATGCCTATGGAGCCAAGTTTGATTTGTTGCTTGCACGCAACACTTACGATATTTTCAGTAATTTCTGGCCTAATGCTGGAGATTTCCCAATGGCAAATGCCATAAACGCTGCGACGAAGTTCATTGTAACCAATAGACCCGATAGCCTCAAATGGGGGCCAGTTAAAAGCTTAAGTGAAAATGTCCTAGATGCAATCCGTAATCTCAAGTTAACAAAAGGTCCAGACCTGATTGTGGTGGGAAGCTCGACCCTAACTTCATTACTGCTTGACCAGGGACTCGCTGACGAGCTTGTACTGATCACTTATCCTGTTTTGCTGGGTGGAGGCAAACGCCTGTTGGCCGATGCCATTGATGCAAGGGAACTTGTTTTTGTCGATTCCAAAGCCACCCCTACAGGCTTGCTGATTAACACTTATAAACACATTGGTCGGTTAAAAAGATAAACTTCCGCTCATCTCAGCCAGTATGAGAATGATCGGTCAAATAAAAAAATTAATCAAGCATTTCCAATAATCTGCTCTTGAGGTAAAAAACCACCTACCAGTATCGATAGATGTTGTTAGGTGGCTTACTTTCTCAGGATCCGAAAGGATTATTTCAGTTTCGAAGTTTTATGCCTCTGAGGATTATCTCACCGGATATTAATATCTTTATTGCTTTTCATTCCTCGCCCGCGAACCGGTTATCAGGTAATTGATGGCTCCGAGATATAGTCAACAATGGCTCTGCAGGTGCCTAGAAAAAGCATAACCAGCTAAACTAAGAAGGAGTAATATCAACACTATTCCCACCCGAAACTCAATTACCCCCATTTCAATTGCTTTTCTGCAATTAAAGAATACTTTTTTCATGTTTGGGCTAATAGCTTCGATAAATAAACCAAAATTTATTGGGGCGAGCATATTCTAAAAAGACCAGTCATTTTTCGCCCGATTAAAAACCCCGTTCGTCGAGAACTTACAGCCGTTGGTATAATACGTCTGGAACCGCTGAAACGTTTCCAAACTCTTGCCGTCTTATTATTAAAACATTCACAAATTATTATATAAAACTATAAATAAAAACATTATGAAAACTTCAATTTCAACCCTAGCAAAATCTTTAATGGCAGCTGTTGTTTTAAGCACTTCAATCTTCTCTACAACTGTTATGGCTACCGAAAAACAACCTGTTAAAATCTCTACTCCAAAAAACTTCGATAAAGTGGTAGTAAGCGGAAATGTAGAAGTAACCCTGATCCAAAACGGAACTGAAGGCATTAGCTATGCCGATGACAACAGCGGAAAAGTAAAAGTGATTCAGGACGGAACAGCTTTAAAAATTACCTCAGCAGATAACGGGGCGGCTAAAGTTACCGTTTATGTGAAAAACATTTACCGTGTAATGGCATCTGACGATGCTGTTGTAAAAACAGCAGGTAAGCTAAATGTAACTAACCTTCAGGTATTCTTAAGTGGTAATGCAGTGGCCAAAATCGACTCGAAAACTGAAAGTTTGTACACCGTAATTGCAGACCATGCAGATTTGAAATTAAGCGGAACAACTCAAAACCACAGCCTGGTAATGGGAAGCACCCCTAAATTAAACTTAGACCGTTTTGCAGCCTTAAAAACAGAAATGAACACCCCAGAAGCTTCTTTAAGAACTGCTGCTTTGGCAAAATAAGCGACACGAATTTAATAAACACGAAAAGCGGCTTAAGCCGCTTTTCGTGTTTTTAGCCAATCTTCACTTAACGAACGGAAGCCCACCATAATCAAAAAAGTGAATTTATCATATCATGATAAATATCATCTAGATCAGAAGTCATAAGCAACTAAAAACCAACTAACTCCTGATTTCTCTGCGCATGAATAAATAGTAAGCGAAGGCAAAACAGGCCATACTACAAGCTATCATCCCGCTGATTTGCGGCCATACAAGCATTAGGCTTTCCCTAACTGGAAGCGGCGAAGGTATTGCGCCAGAAAGCTGCTCCATATTCATAGGGCCGAGGCTCCTTATAGAAGGCATGAGCAGTGTGGTTGATGCATCGCTGTAAAGCTGATTTGGCGCGATGCGCAGAATATCCAATATCAACTCATTATACCTCATTACCTCCGCTTGAGAGAGATAAGCAGGATCCGGAATAAATGCCCTAATGACTAAATTGACCAACATTGGATAGAAAACAGTAAAGAAAAGCCATACGCCCAAGGCACTCAGTGCCGATGTGGCTGCCTGCCGGAAAATAATCGAAAATAATATAGAAAGACTTAAGTAAAAGGCAATGTAAATTATAGTGGTCATAGTAAACCCCATAATGCGTATTAACTCCTGCGGCTCTATTCTAACCCCGGTAATAAATAGCCCCCCACCGATCATAAGTAAGCTTAGCGAAAAAAACAGGGTACTTATGATAATCATAGCACTATAGAACTTAGCTAAGAGGATATTGTCCCGGTATACAGGCTGAGCAACCAGCCTGGTCAATGTACCACCATTCTGTTCGGCGTTTATCGCATCAAACCCCATGCTAATCCCAAGCAAAGGTGCTAAAAAGCTAAGCAGTATATGGAAGGGTGGCATTGAACCATCCGTTGTACTCAGGAGTTTAAGATACAAAAAGGCATGATCCGGATCCTGGGTATTGTTAAACGCGTTTTTAATATTAGCCATCGATATATAGATCGAGGCGGCAAATGTCAATACAACTAGTGCCAGTAGCAGGATAAAGCGCCAGCTTCGTATATGGTCTGAAACCTCCTTTGCTACCATGATGCGGAATGGACTTTTTTGTACTTTAGACCTCTGTCTATTTTTGTCTTCCACGGTGGAATAAGCTATTGCGGATACTTCTTTCATTTTCTGTTGTTTTATTAGAACTGCTTTCAAAATATTTCTGGTAGATCTCATCAAGGCCATATTCTTTGTTGCTGATGTGCTGAATATCCTCGCCATGCTCAATAAGCATTCGAATAAGCCTAGGTGTGATATCTTCTGAACTAAAGAAGGTCAAAATCTCCCCGGATATGTTAAAGTCCGTTATTAGTTGCAGCCGGGAAAATTCAAGTTTCAATCTTTCGGCCTCTTTGGGTGAACGGGTCAATTGGATCGTAGTCTCTATTCCTGTATTTCCAAAAAGCTCTGCGGATAGCGAAGTGAGATCGCCATGAGCCAGTAGTTTTCCGCCCACGAATATACCCACGCGGTCACAGACCTGCTGCACATGGTGGAGGTGGTGTGAGGACAACAGCACAGTAAGTCCCTGCTCCTCCCTTAACCTTTTTATCAGATCCAGAAATTCCCTGACTCCAGTTGGATCAATACCCAGCGTTGGTTCATCGAGTATAATCAATTCGGGTGCTTTGATGAGTACATCTGCAAGTCCCAGCCGCTGTTTCATTCCCCGGGAATAAGTAGAAGCCCGCTTTTCTGCCGCAGCCTTTAACCCGACAAGATCTAAAACTGTTTTTGCACGTTTTGCTATCCCTGGCTCATCAAGGCCATTTAGCCTTGCTATATAGAGCAGGTTTTCCATTCCCGTCATATTGGGATAAAAGCCAACATTATCCGGCATATACCCCACCTTTCTTTTCACGGAAATGGGGTTGCGAGTTGCATCGCATCCACAGACAACTGCCTTACCATTATCAGGTTCGGTAAGTCCAAGCATCATAAGTATGCTTGTCGTCTTTCCAGCACCGTTCGGGCCGAGCAAACCAAATATCTCACCCCGGTTGATGTCCAGGCTAAGCCCATCAACTGCCTTGTAGGGACCATAGCTTTTGCTAAGATCCCTCAACTTTATAATCGGTTCCATCTTTTTTCAATCAAATTGTTTTATAAAAAGACGGACTATCGCCTGCCATATTTGCGGATGAGCGCATAAACTGCTGCAACAGCAATAAAGATAATCAGCAGACCGATCCAACCTGAAAGCAAAGAAGTTTTAACGAAAACACGCAAGGCAGCCTGACCATTGGCGTTGCTTCCTGAAAGATTAAAAGTTACTCCATAATCTCCGGCAATAGTTTTATCGGGGACTTTAAGCAATACCTTAACAATTGCTTTCTTACCACCTTCAAGCTTTTCGACCTTAGTAGGCGTAAAGCTCGCCTCCCATCCACTAGGCAACTGCGAGGTTATTTCCAGGTCTTTCAAAGGCAGCGTTCCAGTATTTCTAACTTCCAGTTCAATATCCTTATGGCTGCCCGATGTTAGCTCTTCGCTAAGCCTTCCACTAGGAGTAGTGAGCGTTGTGCCATAACTTCCCTTGACTACTGCTTCAAGCTGGAGTGAAAGGCCTTGGGCAGGCGATACCGCCTTAAAAGGAATAATGTACTTTCTCGCCTCGGCGTTACTGGTAGCGGTGATCTCCAATGAAACCTCACGGCTTTGTCCCGACTCAACACTAACCGAGGTCACGGGACTACCATCGACACGGGAGCTCAATTGCCATCCTGCCGGAAGGTCAGCTTTGAGTTCATAAAGCTGCTGGGCTGATGTACCATTATGTAGTGTAAGGGAAAACCGGAAAGGCTCGTTGGTAGCCGATTCGATGTTGATCAATTTCGCACTGAGCGCCGATGGCCCTTTGAGAATTGTCTGCTGCTGCGCAGAAGAAACACCTGCAGCCAGCATAAAGGTTAATAATAAAAATGCGCTGAATAATCTTTTGCGCTGAAGTCTGGGTAATGATTTTCTTGACATGATCTAAACCAAAAATTTTAATAATTGTTCTAAAAAATGCTTTCTGATTATTTATCTGATTAGATTCCAAAACAAAAAAATGAACGGTTTTTTTCAAAATCATTTAACAATTTTTAACAATTCAACCGTTGCCTATTAGTCTGGACGAAGGTTAAATAGTCTTACAGCGTGCTGGCTCTTTTAATAATTGCCATTACCCACTCTGTTTTCACAAAAGCTCCGGATGACATGTAATTCGGTTAATAATTTGGCTTATGCATCACGATCAGTCATCCCCCAAGGCTTTGGAGT
Organism: Sphingobacteriaceae bacterium; assembly: GCA_965284455.1. Lineage (GTDB taxonomy): Bacteria > Bacteroidota > Bacteroidia > Sphingobacteriales > Sphingobacteriaceae > Pedobacter. The sequence continues at coordinate 5,794,984 of OZ260086.1, read as the reverse complement.
TTATAAATTCTACAGCTCATTACAATCTAATGGCTTACACAATGAAAGCCTTTAAATAACCAGTTAGATGCTTCATCACAAGATGAATAATTATAGCAAAACGAACTCTTTATGACCATGCTAAACAAGAAATAAATAATAAAATAATGAAAACAACACAATCGATTGTACTGATAAGTACAATCGATTGTGTTGTTTTTATAGGGGTTAACAGGGTAACCTACTGATTGTTTCATATCATATTTTAAGCTAGTTTCGATCCATTTGAAACAAATAACCCACCCGATTTATGCGAAAATTTCACTTTTTAATTTTACTATTATTTCCTTTAGACCTTCTTGCCCAACAATTTAAACCGCTACAAGATCTGATTAAGCGAAGAGTACCTTGGTTAGAAAACCAAGTTGTTTTTAAATCTATTGAAAGCAGCCAGAAGGACCTTATTGAATTGCACAGCATAGGAAACAAAGTGGTCATAAGTGCATCTGGGCCCAATGCCGCCGCAGTTGGATTAAATTGGTATTTAAAGTACTACTGCCATCGTTCTATGTCACATATGGGAGATAACCTTTCTCCTGTGTCCCCAATTCCAGAAGTAAAAGAGAGGACACGTCTTGATGCACCGGCGCAATACCGCTATGCCTTAAACTATTGTACCTATAACTACACCATGAGTTTTTATGATTGGCAAGACTGGGAACATGAACTCGACTGGATGGCGTTAAATGGTGTAAACCTGATGCTTACGGTAACTGGTATGGAAACGGTATGGCAAAATACATTAAAACAAATCGGGTATTCTGACCAAGAGGTTAATGATTTTTTAGTTGGTCCAGCCTATACCGCATGGTGGCTAATGGGAAACATACAAGGCTGGGGAGGACCAATGCCCCAAAGCCAGATTGACGGGCGTAAAATACTTCAAAAAAGGATAATAGCCCGAATGAGAGAATTCGGCATCGAGCCCGTTCTGCAAGGTTTTTATGGCATGGTTCCAAGCTCTTTGAAAGAGAAATCCAAAGCCGCAATTATTGATCAAAAGACCTGGGGGGCATTTAAGCGTACAGACATCTTAATTCCAGGTAACCCTGATTTTTCTAGGATTGCAGCAATATATTACAAGGAGCTGCGGAACACCTATGGCAAAAACATCCGTTTTTTTGCTGGAGATCCCTTCCATGAAGGGGGGATTACCGACGGTATAGATTTAAAGATGGCAGGCCACGCTATTCAGGTTGAAATGCAAAAGAGTTTTCCTGGATCGACCTGGGTTTTGCAGGGTTGGCAGGACAATCCCAAGCAAAAGATGCTAGAGGGGCTTGATAAATCACATGTACTTGTGCAGGAGTTATTTGGAGAGTTTACCAATAATTGGGAGAAAAGAAATGGTTATGATTCGACGCCATTTATCTGGTGTGTTGTCAATAATTTTGGAGAAAGGCCAGGCCTATATGGCAAGTTACAGCGCTTTGCAGATGAGGTTGACCGTATTGAAAAAAGTCCATTCAAGAACTTATTAAAAGGTGTAGGAATTATGCCTGAAGGGCTTAACAATAACCCTCCGGTATATGATCTGATGCTGGAACTGGGTTGGAGAAAAGACCATGTCGATGTTAAAAAATGGCTGACCAATTTCACCCAATATCGCTATGGCGGTTCAAATAACCACATTGATTCGGCTTGGCAAGGTTTCCTAGAAACCATTTACCAGAGTATTCCCGGATATCAGGAAGGGGCCAGTGAATCCGTATTTTGTATCCGTCCAGCGCTGGATTCCCTGCCGGTCTCGCACTGGGGAACGCGGGTAAGGAACTATGATACTGCAAAACTAAAAAAAGCAGCCCTTGAGTTTGCAGAAGCAGCCCCTGAATTTCAGCATTCGGACACTTATCAGATTGATTTAATCAATGTTATGAGACAAATATTGGCCAATGATGGGGAGCTTGTTTTCCAGGAGATGAAAAAGGCCTACAAGGAAAAGAATACTAAACAGTTCAAACTATTTTCTGATCAGTTTCTTAATATGATCCGTATAACAGACGATCTGTTATCCAGTCACCCTTACTATCAGTTAAATACGTACAAAGCCCAGGCATTAAATCTTGGAAAAACCAAACAGGAGAAGGACTTGAACATCAAGAATGCGATGATGTTGATTACCTACTGGGGTGAAAACGTCCGGACCGAAGATAATTTGCATGAATACGCTTACAAAGAATGGGGAGGATTAATGAAGGGCTTTTATCTGGTAAGATGGAAGATGTATATAGATTATTTAAACGAAAATCTACAGGGTAAAGCCATGCAGGCTCCCGACTTTTTTATCTGGGAGCGCGCATGGGTAAACCAAAATTTGGAGATAAAGCGCCAAGAGGAGTTCAAACCTTTAAACCAGGTAGTTGCTGAAATTCTAAAATTGAAAATAGATGTTCAATAGCCAGATATGGCTTATCTGTTACAATATTCCTATGGTCTAAAACGACTACAGGAATATTGTATCTTTTGAACTCGTCGAACTGTTCAGAATTACCGGTAGATTTGCTAACAGCAATCAATATACCATCTACCCTATGGTTTTTCATGTTATTGAGGATTTGTTTTTCCCGCTCTGGGTCTTGAAATGACTGAGCGAAAATTACATTATAATTTTTACGGTGTGAGTAACATTCTATTTCACTTAAGGCAGTACAATAAAATGTGTTTGAAATATCCGGCAGTATAATGCCTATAGTAAAAGTTTTTCCCTGCTTAAGAAACACCGCATTTTGATTGGGATGATAGTTTAATTCTTTGGCTATTTTATTAACCCTCATTGTGGTAACCAGACCAATACTTGGATGCCCGCGAAGTGCCCTGGATACAGTTGATGGATCGATATTTAGTCGCCTGGCTATATCTTTGATTGTTGGAATCTTTTCCATTTTCTGTTTAAATTAGAATAAAACTTAGGGCTAACTATTTTTAAGATAGAATTGGCATCCTGTCCGCTGATTTTTTTCCATGCTTCGAACTCAACTGGGCTACCTCCTGTGCTGTTCCAAATCCACTGTGATTGACCAGTAGTGTAGTAAGTGTTATGATCAATAGTATTACCACTTCCTGTTGAGCTGTATTTATGGATCAGCAAGTCCCTAGGCCGGGCGTAGATCACATTATTTTTAATTACATTGTTGTAGCAGTGCTCGGTTAGTCGGAGTTCCCCTTCAATTTCATTTGAATATCCTAACTCTTTATTATTACAATAAATGGTATTGCTGACCACAAAGCAATTATAGGTGCCCCCACCTGTGTAACCAACATATCCCCCCAGGTAAATCCCGGCAAGCGAACAGCCAGAAACAAGGTTATTCCTAATGGTACATTCCTGGGTTGGAAAGTTGTTGGTTTCGCTAACGATACCGATCCCACGACCACAGTCTTTTACCAGGTTTCTTTCTACAATGATATTCCTGGCACCATCAATGTAAATCCCGATAGCCCCATTGTGATCTTTGAAAGCCGGTATCGGACCTGTTTTACCATCAAGATTGAACACTTCGTTATCTGCGATAACACCATTGCGTGCATAATTATATGCTGGATTGATATTGGCTGCGTAACCGCCAGCAGCCACAATCCCGATGTTTTCGCCATTATAGACTTTATTTTTTCTGACTTCAAAACCATCTACATAACCATTTATTGTTAAGTTCTCGCTATAGCCCGTGTTGCAGTCAAAAATTTCGTTTTCCTCTACTAAAATTTTCCTCATGACAACAGCTGTGTTCCCAATCACGTGTATACCATGTCCACTTCTGCCCATTTCCGCCGAAGCATTATTTTCAATATTGTATATCCTATTCTTTCTTAAGGTAATGTTGCTTGAGCCAGCCTTTACTACGATGCCATCCACGTTTACAGATGCGGCTGCAGTTTTAAAATTGCAGATATCAAGTCTTTCAATAACGATAAAGTTTACACCGCTTACCGTAACCAATGCCTCACTACCTGATACTGAAAGCCCTTCACCGCTTACGATTACTTTCTCAGTCTGATATGGCTTTAAAGTGATTACTTTATCTTTTTGCCCTCCCGTAGGGAAGTTCAGTTTCTCTTTATATGTTCCGGCCCTTACAAAAACAGTAAAACCCGGACTTACCAGCTCTAATCCTCTCTGAATGGTATTTACAGGATCTTTCAAGGTTCCATTATTTGAATCCTTTCCATTAAGCGCAACATAAATATCCCTGGCGGATGATGATTTTCCAGGATGATCAGTCCCCCTCAAAGTCTCATTTCCCTGTACAGTCAAAACATTAATGCACAACAATATCATTACCAAAAGAAAGCTGCCCTTTAAAAAAAATATTTTTGATGTTTTCATACTAAAACTCCGTTAAGCCGCAGACTGAAGGCAATATATCTTCAATCTGCGGCTAGTATTTATGTATCTCAAAGTTTTATTCAGACACGACTTTCCGAACACAATTATTGTTTCTGTCCAGTACGTAAACAGTTCCGTTTTTATCCACTGTGACGCCGGCAGGGGAACTGAAAGCTGCAGCTTTCCCTATACCATTTACATTTCCTGAAGTACCAGACCCGGCAAAAGTGCTGACCTCGTAACTTAGCGCGTCGATATAGCGGATACTCTGATCTGGATTGGAAAGACCTCCGCCAGCCGCTCCATTTCCAGCGATGTATAAATTATTTGCCCCATCGATAGACATGCCCCAGGGTAAAGAAAATTTTGCACTCTTTGCTGGTCCGTCAAAATAGCCTGCCGTTCCTGAACCAGCAACAATACTCCCTGCCCAACTACCAGACAGAAACTTTTTAATCACTTGATCACCATGCGCGGTAACAAACAGATTTCCAGCATTATCAAAAGCCATTGCTGAAGGGTAATTAAGGCCGCTAATGACCTGTGTGGTTACTCCTGCCAGGGTAAGTTGATAAACATTCCCGGGTGAATTACAGCTGGTATAAAATACGTTTCCGCTTTTCTTATCAAAGGCAACACTCCATGGCTCCTGATTTGCCCAAGCGAGTAAAGTTGCGGTTCCATCCGGAGTTATTTTTCTAATATCCCAATTACCGGGATCGACACTGTATAAATTACCCTTATCATCAATTGTTAAACCATAAGGAAGACTAAATTTAGCTGCCGTTCCCTTTCCATCCTGATAACCTGCATTGCCTGGGTTACCAGCAAAAGTGGTGACATTTCCATCTTTATCAATTTTCCGGATACATTGATTGCCTACATCTGTAACATACACATTCAGGTTATCATCAACGACAATACCACTGCAACGATACCAGGATTGACCACTAAAATTAAACTTAGCATCGGTGCCCTGCCCATTTGCAAATCCAGCAACCCCAGATCCAGCAAGGGTGGTCACGGTTCTCATGTATTCATAAATAAAGGCCGTTTTACTTGTGGTACTTTTACCCCCAATTGTGACGGTAATTACACCCGAACCTGCTTTTTTTGGCACTACAACCATCAATTGCTCCCCATTAACACCTATCACCTTTAGTGGTTTTCCGTTCAGACTAACCTTAACCTGGGAGGTATCTGTGGTAAAATTACTTCCGTTGATCAGGATTTCTGTGCCGCCACTACCTTTTTCAGGAAGGATTTGAGTAATTGTTATAGGTGAGGATGCATCATGTGTAAAACCTTTTTCTTTTTTGCAGCCCGTAGCCACCGCCACCAAAACAGCGATAATGAATAGGCATGCATTTATATATTTTTTCATAATCTTCTATGTATTAATAAATAATGAATTTCATTACCATCCTGGATTTTGTACCAACGAAGCATTTTTATCGATGTCGCTCTGAGCAATTGGGAAAAGGTACATTTTATCATTCCAAACCCGGTTTTGCAATAATGTACGTTTGTTAAAATCTGCAAAAGCAAACCCTTGGTTGCCGTCATTTGTAATGGTATTCATTCTGTAAATGGTTTGCACTTTAGTATCTCCCATCATCAGTCTTCTGATGAGTGTAAAATATCGGTCGCCTTCAAATGCCAATTCCACCTGCCTTTCCTGCAGAATACGTTTTCTCATTTCAGCCTGATTTCCTACTGAAGAGGGATAAACGGTTTGCAAATCAGGAAGCCCACCACGCTGTCTTACCAAGTTTACATATTTTAAAACATCCGGGTTATTGGGCTCAACCTCATTTAAGGCTTCAGCGTAATTCAGGTACATTTCTGCAAGGCGTAAATGAATAAATGGTCGGTAAACAGCTGAGTTTGTTCTAATGTTCGAGGCAGGGCTTACGTTTTTTAGCACATCATAACCGGTAATATCGCCGTTGTTATTCACACCTACACCTGATTTTCCTGAGTAATAAAACTCTGCTCTTCCAGTACCATCCTTGTTCGCATCAGAAGAAAAGAAATTCCGGTCGTCCTGCGTAGGTGCCGGTAAAACTGGCTTACCATTGTATTGGATGCTTACATAAAATCTGGCTTCACGATTGGCGTACATGTTGGAATTTCCTTTAATATAACCCCTGTTTAAACCGTCCTTAGATTTCCCCCAGTTAGCTGGATCATCAAATTGAACAAATCCAGTTTCAACATATTGCGACAAAGGGTCATCTATTGTCCTTCCATTGCGCATATAAAAAGCATCAACAATATTCTGGGTTGCATTTTGCATGTTATACCCTCCTGGGTTCGGAGCGCAGCGCACCTCATGCCCCCATTGCCATGAATTTGCCATATTGGTAGAAAATAAAATCTCAGTGTTCCAATTGGTAAGAAACAAATTACGGAAAGAGAGATACGGATCAAACTGGGTATCACCTTCATCCAGATTTGTGAAAAGCCTATAGCCTGGTAAATCTATTACCGCTTTGGCGGCATTAGCAGCTGCCCACCATTTATTCACATCATACTGAGATGGAGCTAAAGCGGTTCCATCATGATTTTTCAGGCCTGCAAACATGGGATTTCCGTTCCATAAGGGACTGGCAGCTAGTAAGGTTAACTGAGATTTAACAGCAAGGCATGAGGCTTTATTAGCCCTTCCATAATTTGATGATGAAGACCAGGTAGCAGGTAAATTACTGGCTGCCCTGTCTAACAGATCATTAATGTATGCTACGCAGTCAATAAAGGGTGCACGAGGATACTTATTATAGTCTTCATTAAGACTTAACTGCTCGGTAATTTTAACAAATGGACCGTATTGTCTTAACAACTTCCAATAAAACCAAGCCCTTAAAAATAGCGCTTCGGCTTTATATTGTTTCTTCAAATCAGCACCAATAATAGACTCAGACATCTTATCTATGTTTTGCTCAAACACAATGCTTTGCCTTATTCCTGCATAATTCTGGCCCCAATAATACCAATAATTGCTCTGTGCATTCCAGTTCCCGGAAGTCAACTGTCTAACGTTCACTCCTGCAATACTACAGGAAGTTTCATCACTTGCACCCAGCATTGTATAATCATCATCGGGAATACCTATGCGCCCATAAATCTGATTTAAGTACCCTTCGGCATTTGCTCTGGTTTCCCACAGCATGTCTGAGGTTAGTAGGTTATCTGGTGCTACATCCAAGTATTTACAGCCCAGGCCAGACAACAACAAGAACATTGCGATGCTGCCTGAAAGAATATTTTTATATATATTATTCATCTTAATCATTGTTAAATGGTTATTAAAACTGAGCCCTCACACCAAAAGTCACCATCCTGGTAATTGGATATTTCGCCCCATTAGATCCCAACTCTGGATCCCATATCTTGAATTTACTGAAAGTCAAAAGATTCTGCCCAGAGGCGTAGAAATACAAAAGAGGAAACCCTGCCTTTTTTAACTTTTCAGAACTAAGTGTATAACCTAGAGAAGCTTGTTTTAAACGGACATAAGAACCATCCTTTAGCCAGTGAGTACTGCTGAGATAATTGTTATCTGAAAGAGAACCTACCGATAAACGGGGATAATATGCATCCTGGCGCGGATTATCTATTGTCCACCTGTCCAGCACCTTTGCCATGGTATTGTTGGGATATTGTCCAAGTCCGGAAAAAGGGACAACTCCTACCCCATCTACCCCTGCCCCATTTCCATTGATGCCCGATCCGTTTGCCATGATGCCTACATCCGCAACACCTTGAAAGAACAGAGACAAATCGATTTTTTTATAGGCTACAGAGAAACCTGCACCAAATAGCCAGGAAGGGAATGGAGACTTGCCTAATCTTCTTGCATCATATGCATCAATAACATTGTCTCCGTTCTGATCGAGATAGCGAATATCACCTGGTTTTACCACACCAAATTTTTGTACTGGCCGTGAATCAATATCTGCCTGATTGGTATAGTAGCCATCAGCTATATAACCAAGAAATTCATTCTGAGCAAAGCCAGCCTTATTTTGATAGGCGTATTTCCTGGCGGGCTCATCAGCGAAAATGATTTTATTTTTGCTATAGGTAACGTTTCCAAATACCCTTACAGCAACTTTACCAATCTGATCATTATACTCAATACTCGCATCCATACCACGGTTACTCATCTCTCCTATATTGGCATATACCGGGGTTCCCTCTAATCCAACTATCGAAGAGATGGACTCCCGCATGATTAAAATATTTTTACGTCGCTCATCAAATCCGTCGATAATAAGATTCAACTTATTAAACAAACCTATTTCAAGACCGATGTCTCCTTTATATGATTTTTCCCAGGTTAGATTTTCTACCCCTATCAAATTTTCTGTTAAACCACCGTTCCAAGTACCATTTAAGCCAAAACCCGTACTTGAACCTCCCCCAATTTGCGTTAGATATGGAAATCTATCCCCCCTGCCAATGTTATCATTACCCACGACACCATAAGAACCCCGAAGCTTTAATAAGGTAAATGTATTGGCAAATGGTTTAAAAAAACGCTCATTAGAAATCACCCATCCTCCTGAAATAGAAGGAAAAAGACCAAATTTACTTCCCTTTTGAAAATTTTCAGACCCTGTATAACCAGCGTTCACTTCCAAAAGATATTTATCCATATAGCCGTAAGTGATTCTACCGGCAAGACTCTGGTTACGAAAAGGAATAGCATTAATTACATCCCCTGCAGTACTTTTAAGCCTGTTTCGCATATTATATAAAAACATGGCACCCACACGGTGATGGCTGAAAGTTCGGTCGTAATTCAAATTTCCTTCCAGGTACATGATTCTTTCGCCATCTGAACCCTGACTATAGCCTAAAAACTGTTGCCCGATTCTGTTTTGTACGAACATCAGTTCGCCATTACCATCACGACCTATGGCCAACCAGTTATCATTAACACCTGATCTCCTGTTATTGAAATCTCCATAACTATCAAAGGAGAACCTTGCATAGGATGACAGACCTGGCGTGAGTACATCTAACTTTTGAGTTACGGTAAACACAGATTGTACGGCAGGTCTAAATTCATCGGAATAACCATTATTTTGCACTGCATTTAGTGGATTAATACCTCCATTTGGTGTTGGACCAGCCCATTTTCCATCTGGATACTTTGTTGGAAATGCAACAGGTGTTGTGGCATAAGACTGGTACCATAAACTACCTGCACTAATCCCGGGATAGCGCGCATTTACCAACATTGCGCCAATATTTAGTTGCAAAAGTGTGCTACCAGTTACATTGACATCAATGTTACTTCTAAAGTCATAACGTTTAAAATTTAGATTAGGATTGTAACCATTTAATTTCTCAACTTTATAAGGCCCTGTTTGATTGTAAAATGAGCTGGAAATATAATAGCGCACCGTTTCGGTACCACCATTTATATTTAAGTTTGCGTTAGTTAAAGTAGAATGATCTTTATAAACCTCATCTATCCAGTTGACATTTGGATATAAATATGGGTCAAGACCACTGGCTGTTTTCTGAATTTGTTCATTCGAAAAATTAGGTAATAATCCCATGTTCGTCCTGGCCTCATTAAACAACTGCATGTATTGAATTCCATCCAACATTTCCGGTCTTTCAGTAAAGCCGGCTATTCCAGTTTCTGCCTTTAAAGATATTTTCGGTTTACCGGCAACTCCTCTCTTTGTCGTAATAATTAACACTCCATTGGCGCCTTTTGCGCCGTACATGGCCGTGGAAGAAGCATCTTTAAGCAGGGAAATGCTGGCTACATCTTCAGGATCTATATTATTAAAAGAGCCTCCGAAAGCACTATTAACATCATCACGCTGGACACCATCTATAATAATAAGAGGTGATGTGCTTCCGGTAAAAGTTCCCAGTCCACGAATGGTAAATTGAGAATTATCATAACCAGGTTCGCCGCTGGACTGCATGGAAATAATACCAGCTACTTTACCCGCCAAGGCATTGGAAAGACTGGCTACAGGCGTTCTCATATCAGCCATATTCACAGAACTGATAGAGCCTGTTACTGTAATCTTTTTTTGAGTTCCGTAACCCACTACCAAAACCTCAGACAGTTCGTCCACTGCTTCTGTGAGCGTTACGTTTAACACTGTCTGGCCATTTACAGAAACTTCCTTGGTTGTAAAACCGGTGGACGAAAAGATAAGGACGGAATTTGTCGAGGTAACTGCGATACTAAAATCTCCATTATTATTCGTGGTGCCTCCACCAGGTTCACCTTTTATGCGAACTGTTACACCGGGAATTCCCAGTCCTTTGCTATCTACAACGCGGCCTCGTATATCAATTGTTCGCGGGGCTAATTTACCCTTTAAAGGAATTTCTGTTTTTTCTTTGAGGACAACCGTACGGTCTTCTATCGTATAGGATAATGGCTGGCCTTGAAATAGTTTATCCAAAACATCGTCCAACAATGCTTCTTTAACATTTATATCGACGGGCTTCGCATTTTGCAATAATTCATCCGTATAGATAAAATCATAATTACTTTGCTTTCGTATTTCCTTAAAAACGCTTTTAAGGGACACGCTCTTTTTAGAAAGAGTAATCCTTTGGGCAAAACCTGCTGCACTCACCTGCATTATGGTTGCTATTAGTATTACGGTAGTAAATCGCATAATCAGCAGTAGTTTATTGACATGCCTTTTGGGTACACCAAGTTCATTAGTATAATTTTTATACATTTGTTAGTCTGGTTATTCGCAGCTTAACTGTGATCCTAAAAGATCTACAGTCGTCCGCGGGTTAAAGTTGGTTAAATCGCAATTTATTGACTAAGTAATCCAGACATTGGCCAGTTGTGTTGCAAGCACTTCTGGCTTTTTTCTTTTTAGGATTACTTTATGAGTTAGGTTGTTATTTGGTAACTATAATCCTCCTTTCTTCTATTCTAAAGTGGATTTTATTCGTCAATTCTAATTTTCGGAGTACTTGGGAAACATTGCTGAAACGGCTAACAGTGCCACCAAATCTATCTTTAGGCCTATCGCCTTCAAATACAACATCAACATCATACCATCGGGCGATCTTTCTCATTACTGATTCTATGTCTTCGCTTTCAAACATGAAATATCCGTTTTTCCAAGCTAAAACCTCATCAAGATTAGCTTCAGCAACAGACAGGCCACTACGGCCAAATACAGCCTGTTCTCCAGGAATAAGAACTTTTTTTGTTCCAGTAGCTGCAACCAGTACTGATCCTTCAATCAAGGTAGTTTTGGTTTGTGGTTCATCTGAATAGCTATTTACATTAAAGTGTGTACCCAATACTTTTATTTCCTGTTTATCCGTTACTACGATAAATGGCATCCTTTGCTTCACTTTTTCACCTCTCATCACCACTTTTGCCACCTCAAAATATGCTTCTCCTTTTAAGGACACGCGCCGCTCTTTAAGGCCAGCAAATGAAGCAGGATAAGTCAATACTGACGCCGCATTCAGTAAAACTGTACTTCCGTCAGGCAATACAACCTGGTACTGTCCTCCTTTTGGTGTTTCTATTGTATTAAGTGTTACCTCACCGCTTTACCCGGTTTTACGGTATAAACGATCTTTCCATTCGCAAGTTTGGTTACCACCACGTTACCCTGCGCAGCCAGTTCCCCATTTTTTGCATCGGTAAGGATTATTTTTTTGCCATTCGCCAATGTAAGTATTGCCTTATTACCACCGGGAGCGATATCCTGAACTAAATCACTTGTATTCTTTTGCTTGGAGAAATAATAGAAAGTTCCAATACTCAAAGTAATTAGGATGGCTGCAGCAGCTGCAATTTTTCGCCAATATGAAACCTGCAGCGAGCGGGTTGAGGTTTCATTGTTTTCTTTGGTAATGCTGTTTTGTATTTTATCGTGAAGCCCGGAAATTACCTCAACAGACATTTCTGATTGATGGTTGCTATTTACCAATGCTGCTGCATCTTCAGTAATTACAAATTCCCATTCACTTTTATAACTTCCCTCCTCAATCAGCTTAAGTACCTTTTCAAGTTCTGTTTTACTGCATTGATTGTTTAAATACTTTATAAATAACTGTATGATTTCGTTGTTCAATTTTTCCTTCATTTGTAACTAATACAAATGGTGACAACAATACATCTACTGTGATGAAAAAAATATAATTATTTTGTAACAGATGCCATTAAGAGCAGAACCGCAGTTCGTAAGGAAATAAAACTTCTAATGGTTTTAAGGGCTTTAACCATTTGATTATTAACGGTACTTTCAGAAATACCCAGTTCTATTGCAGCTTGTTTATAAGTGAGCCCTTGAATCCGGCAACGAATGAAGACTTCTTTCCTTTGTGCAGGCAAACTATTTATCGCTTCCATGAATATGGAACTGCTTTCAGTATAGTCGATTAAATGTTCGGTAACGTTCTCCTTGCTGATTGTATTTTTTTTCAACTCCTCCATAATGCTCACCTCGTGTTGTGCACGTCTTAACAGATTCAGCAAGTGTCTGCGTGCAATAGTATACAAATATGGTTTAAATGGTTGTTCACAATCAATTTTCTCACGATTTTCCCAAACCTTAATAAAAGTATCATGCACAACATCCTCGGCTAGCGGTGATGACTTAGCCGTCCTTAACACAAAATAATTTAATTGTTTGACATGTAAATAATACAGACTGCTTAGGGCGTTGGCATCTCCTTGCGCGAGAAGACTAAGCAGTTTTTTTTCACTGTACTCTTTATAAATGCTCATTTGGTTTGGTTAAAAATTCTAAACTACAAAAATTAACAGAAATTGTACTCTCTAAGAAGTAAATACCTCTGCCTTGTCGTTTTTAGATGTAGCCATTCCATTTATATTAAAATATTTTACGGAAACCTCACCGTTTTGTTGAGTTGAGTCTTCAAAAGTTTAAAGCAAGTAAAATGAAAAATTCAAAAGATAAAGTTGGTTTTGTATTCGCTGTATCCAACGAAATTGCAGGAAATTTAGCTAAATCACTTGCTGGAAACCGGGCAAAGACATAGTCATTGCAAGAAACTTGAAAGCTGTAAATATTGAGGCCAAAGAGATCTGACCGGGTTGATCCCTTCGGTTTTCTTAGGATGTCGTGTTAACGAAAATTATGTAGCACTTAATCAGCAAGGTCATCACTAGAACTTGATTAGCTTTTCACTATGACTACACGAATAGCACATTTTCCGTTACAGATAGTACTTTCAGCGTGATTTAAACAAAATAAGAATATTTATTTTAGGGAGCATTAAATTCCGAATATGAAAAATATTATCAACTGCGTTATTATTGACGACGATCCTTTTGCAATTAAAGTAATTACCAATCACATTGCAGAAATCCCCAGGTTACAGGTTTTACAAACCTATACAAATCCAATTAAAGCACTATCTGAGATAAACAGTTTAAAAAATAAGCCAGACCTTATTTTTCTGGACATCGATATGCCCGGGCTATCGGGGATCAACTTAGCAGAATCAGTAAGACACTCTTTTCCAAATATTATCTTTACCACAGCATTTGCTAAATATGCATTGAAAGCCTTTGATCTGCGGGCTAAACACTATTTATTAAAACCGATTGATCTTGCCACATTTTCGCAAAAAGTATACACGGTACTACTTGAATGTTTTGATAATCCCTTCGATGAAGATAATGATGCCTTTTATCTTAGGGTCGGAGAAAGGGGATACAGAGTAAAGGTTTTGAAAGAAGACATTATTTATATCCAGGCTGCAGGGAACTATTTGCATATTTTCACTTCAGAGACACATTATACCATCTATTATTCATTAGCAGAGATGGTTCAAAAACTCTCAGGCAATACTAAATTCTTCAGGGTACACAAGTCTTATATCATAAATGCCAATTATATAAATTCAATTCAAGGGAACACCATACACCTGCAGAAGTATGATGTACTCATGACTGTTCCATATAAAGCAGATTTTGTCCAGTACCTGGAAGACAATACCTTGCTTTTTAGGAAGTAGATCCTTTATTATCGAAAATTTGGGACAACATCAGTCAATGTTGTAGTAACAATGGTCATTGTTGTCTCTGTAGGATCAGTACTTGTTTTCATTTTCGATTCCTTTGATCGAAAAGTAAAGACCGTTTTTTTGGTCAGCTTGGGTGAGAATTGTTTTTTCATGAACCCAAACTAGCCTATCAAAAAATCAATAATTAATAACTTATTCAATACCTATGTTGACTTATACGAAAGCTTCTTTTAGCAGAAAAATTGGACTTGAAAATCTTAAAAAAACATATCATTGGCATTTGCTGATCTGGATACTTTTAATCACCTACGAGTTATCTACAATTTCGTTTGCCATTGGGATAGTAGCAAAACCTGGCCTCATTATTACCCATTATTTGATCAACATCTTTTTCTTCTACTTTAGCTCTTTATGGGTAATTCCTAATTCTCTACGATATGGTAAGCAATGGGTTTGGAGGCTTCCACTTTTTTTGATCATTGCATTTGTCCTGTTGGTTTTAAATAAGGGCTTGATAGATTACACCCTCAACACGTTAGATGAAAACCCGGGAAGAACACTGAATTTTGATGCTAGATACATTGGAGGAGTAGCCTGGAGAAGCCTGTATTTCCTGGCATTAGCCTTTCTTTTCTATTACTTCAGAACTTACGTTCAGGAAAGAGATATCCGCGAAAACCTCGAACGACTAACTCTGGAAAACCAGATTAAAGAGCAGAGATTGCAACTTGAGTTAAGCCAGTCTAGACAGGCTTACCTGAAAGCACAGATTAATCCTCATTTCCTTTTCAATACGCTCAATTACATCTTTAGCCTAATTCAAAAAAGTGAGCCTGAAGCTGCTGAAGCAGTAGTGAGACTTTCTAAAATAATGCGATTTGCACTAGATGCCGAACATGCTGAAGAAAATCCCCCACTTTCAATTGAAATAGCCCATTCAAAAAACCTCATTGATCTTTGGCTAATACCAAAATCAGGAACAGCTTATTTAAATTTCAATGTCGATAAGCAAGTTTGCAATTACCATTTTATCCCCCTTGTTCTACTCACTCTACTGGAGAACGTTTTCAAACATGGAAACCTAAGTAACCCATCAGCTCCAGGAACCATTAATTTATTCATACGCGAGGACAAGCTCATAATCGAAACAATTAATCTTATCAATACCGATATCAATAGTTCAAGTGGAAGCATAGGACTGGATAATTTGAGACAGCGGCTGGATAGTGCTTATGGTTCTAAATGTTCTTTTTCTTACAAACGTACGTTGGAAGGATATTTCATTGTACAGATTGAAGTAGAACTCGCTATATTGCAAAAGGCTAAACCTTAATCCTTTTATAAATTAAGCAATATCCGATTCGGTAAACTCATGAGTGTACAAAAGTGAATGTAACTGAAAACATTTTGCTGGTGTGGACTCCCCTCCTGAGCAAAATATGCGTATATTTACTTTGGAGATGTCAGCCATATAACTAGCAGTCTACATGGAAAAATCATTGTGGCGTAAACTGGTATACCTTTGGTGTACAGTAGAGGATAAGAACGGGCTCACCCTACCCTTTTTGATTGGGGCAGAAAGGGAATTTGGCAATAGACAAAACTTTAGCTTAGACACCCTATTTGAGGAACTACAAGCTTCTTCACAGCCTTATATTATATCCAGATTTGACGATATAGAGGAATATGTCATTGGGCTCCCAAAGCGCCAATACCCATTCTTGAGCTCATTACCAAAATACGGATCGCTATACATTAATACTCCTTTTCTTGAAGGCTTTGACTCCATTTTAGAAATTCAAGAACAGCTTTCAGCGATATACGAAGCAAATATTCTGGACAAAAAATATTCAAAAACAATAGGCTTCGAGTATTGGAGTGAGTTTGACGGAAATGATGAAAACAAGATAAGGACTGCAATGGAAATGTAGCGCTGTGCACTTCCCAAAATTCAGACCAGTTAAAAGTATAATTCTAGACCGAGCGCAGCGAGGCTATTAGAAAAAACTATTAATTTTAATTGGTAATATGAAAAGAATCAAGTTTACGGAATCTCAGATTGTAAAAGCCATCAAAGAACATGAGAATGGCAAAAATGTACACGATCTCTGCAGAGAGTTAGGGATTAGCACCGCAGCCTTTTATAAATGGCGTCAGAGGTACGGAGGAATGGAAGTGAAAGAGTTATCCAAGCTCAAGGCATTAGAGGAGGAAAATGCGCGTTTGAAAAAAATGTATGCGAATCTCAGCCTTGTGCACGAAGTTTTCAAGGAGGCGGTGGAAAAAAAGCTTTAACGCCTGACGAAAAACGTGGTTTAGTGGATGAGATGGTGAAAAGGATTAGCCATCGTCAGGCTTGTCAATGTGTCGGGTTAAACCGGAGCAATCATTACTATAGACGCAAACGGCGCGATGACAGCGAAATAGTTAATGCACTTTCTCTTCTAATTGAAAAGCATGTTTCCATAGGCTTCTGGCAATGCTACTACCGGTTACGTCGAAAAGGAATTACATGGAACCATAAAAAGGTTTATCGGGTTTATACCGCGATGAGGCTTAATATTCGGCGCAGGGCAAAGAAAAGACTACCAGAAAGAGTCAAAAAGCCATTATTTGTGCCGGAAACTGTAAATGAGGTGTGGTCTATGGATTTTATGAGTGACTCGCTTTGGAATGGGAGGAAATTTAGATTGCTGAACATTGCCGATGATTACAACAGAGAGATACTTGCTATGGAAATAGATTATTCACTTCCAGCATTGAGGGTTACCAGGGCATTGGATGAACTCAAACAATATAGAGGGCTACCAAAGATGATAAGAATGGATAATGGGCCAGAATTCATCTCACACAAGCTGGATGAATGGGCGAAGGAAAACAATGTAGAACTGCTTTTTATCGAGCCTGGAGAACCAACACAGAACGCATATATAGAAAGATGCAATGGAAGCATCAGAAGAGAATTGTTAAATGCCTACATATTTCATTCGTTGGATGATGTGAGGGAAAAGGTAGAGGAATGGATGATGGACTATAATTACCATCGACCACACCAGGCATTGAACTTCAAATCTCCCATCGATTTATTGCAGGAAAGTTGAGGACAAAATTATACTTTTGAATGGTCTGAAAAACAGGGGAGCTTACAGCGCTATAAAGTAGAAAACAAAACTATAAATCTAAATAAAAAGGTAAAATTTGCCGTAGGCAAGAAAACCAATCTTTTTTCCTCTCCGATCATCAGTTTTTTAAAACCCCGCAAAAGCTGATTCACGGTTGGTAACACTACTTAATCTGTCTTTTAAGTAAAGCTATACCACCTCGCCACCTGCTCTTCCCCTGTTTTTTTACTCTACCTTAAACTATTATGGCATAAATAGGCCATAATCAATGGTTAAAGTGCACTATCACTAAAATCAGCTAATCCCCATTGGGTTCACTAGTTGTCTACCCTCGCATGGGAATCTTTGCTAAAAACTGAAATTAATTTCAACCTGACAATTGTTTTAGGGAATGTAAACGGTAATAAAAAAAGACCAGTCATTTTTTACCTGATTTAAAACCCCGTTCGTCGAGAACTTACAGCCGTTGGTATAATACAGCTAAAACCGCTGCAACGTTTAGTACCTCTTAGCGTCTTATTATTAAAACATTCACAAATTATTATAAAACTATAAAACAAAAATATTATGAAAACTTCAATTTCAACCCTAGCAAAATCTTTAGTGGCAGCTGTTGTTTTAAGCACTTCAATTTTCTCTACGACTGTTATGGCTACCGAAAAACAACCTGTTAAAATCTCTGCTCCAAAAAACTTCGATAAAGTAGTAGTAAGCGGAAATGTAGAAGTAACCCTGATCCAAAACGGAACTGAAGGTATTAGCTATGCCGATGATAACAACGGAAAAGTAAAAGTGATCCAGGACGGAACTGCTTTAAAAATTACCTCTGCAGATAACGAAGTGGCTAAAGTTACTGTATACGTGAAAAGCATTTACCGTGTAATGGCATCTGATGATGCAGTTGTAAAAACAGACGGAAAATTAAATGTAACTAACCTTCAGGTATTCTTAAGCGGAAACGCGGTAGCCAAAATCGACTCGAAAACTGAAAGCTTATACACCGTTATTGCAGACCGTGCAGATTTAAAATTAAGCGGAACAACCCAGAACCACAGCCTGGTAATGGGAAGCACTCCTAAATTAAACTTAGATCGTTTTGCATCTGTAAATACAGAAATGAATACCCCTGCAGCTACAATCCAAACTGCAGCATTATCAAAATAAGCATCACAAGTTTTTAATACAAGAAAAGCGGCTCAGGCCGCTTTTTTTTTGATATGCAACTTATTTAATAATCAGTATGGTTTTGGGATTAGAAGAAAGCTTGATGTACACGTGTTTTTCGGTTCTGTAATGTTTTACTTCTATATCAAGAAGAATAGCGGACATACCTTGTTCATCTAATATCAACTGTCCCTCTATCAGATCTTCAAGTTCATAAATGCTCATATCCCTTCTAATCTGCGTAACAGGCTGATTGTTTTCTTCTATTTTAATTATCTTCCGAGAGATTCTCATCGTTTACAACATTAAAGTCCCAAAAATCTTTTGCAATTCCTTGCAGGCTACACCTGCATTTTTTACAACGTTAAATGTTCAATAAAAATTCACCCCTTAAGATCTTTACATCTTCCCGAACCATAACCCAAAAAGTGCTTAAACGGGACTTATCTGTTCATTAAAGAGCGATATGGATAATTTATACTATTAAAATAGCAATAATCTCATTAAAAAACTACTCAAATTTTAACTATTACCGATGCTTTTTTACAAGCTGCCAGCCACCTAAGCCCTATCAGTTCTGGGTTGATCAACGCTTAAAAATCGAACAACACCATAACTTAGAAATGGCGAAAGCAGGTTTACACTTTTAGCCTCCAGATACACCCATTTTTTGTTGTTAGCCTTTCAAGCTTTCCTTTTAACACCAGATCATTTAACAACTGCTCAGCCTTGTTTCGTATCTCACCAGAGAGTTCAGTAAATTCTTTAGCAGTAAGCGAGGTATATTTACCAAAAAGTGTTTCCCAGTCTTTGCTGTATCCGGTTTTCACAGCATGTGGATAAAGCTTTAAGACAGCCATTTCATAGTAAGCGTAAGGCTTAGCTCCATAAACAAATTCTCTTTCTCCATTATTCCCTTCAAAAAACAGGGATGGAAACCCTCTCACTACATAATCTCTGGCCAGTTTCAAATCTGCCTCTAAACCCGTTTTTGCCCGGCCTTCAAAATCTGATTTTAGCTGCGGTACATTCAATCCTGAGTTTTCAGCAGCCGTTGCCAGATGTTCCCATCGGGTAATATTTTTTTTCTCCATAAAAACCATTTCCCTGATAGCCCTCAAAAACAAAACTGCCTTTTTCTGATCTTGCAATTGAGCTGCTTTAAATGCGATTGATGGTGGATAAGAAGAATCCAGGGGATCCTCCAGCCAAACGTCTCCATCAATCGGCATATCATAAAACTCACTTACCTCATCCCAATGGTGCGCCACATCTGATGGCTTACTGATTCCTCCGCTATTATAGCTCCAATCAGGTAATAAACCACCCATACGATATTCAATTTCTATACTATTGCCATACTCCAGTTTTAGTTTTCTAAGCTGAGGTTCTATCCCCCAGCAGGTCGAGCAAATAGGATCTGTGAAATAAATGACCTTAACCGGCTTTGCTTTCGCCTGAATCTCAGGCGCATCGAATTCTTGGGCACTAGAGCCTGGCATTTCGCAGATACCCGTTTGGGGATTGCACAGCAAGGGATTGTTTTTTATGGTGTTGTTTGACATATTTTTTAAGATTATAGGTTCGCTTGGACAAATTTAAAAGCCGGTTAGTTTACAAACGTTATCCGTTTCCAATTGGAAACTACCTACCCATTGGAAACTATCTCGAGTTTAGCTAGTTTTATGGAATAATTAAATCAGGGAAATTAAAAGAGATGAAGAAAAACCAAACAGTAAATAACACAAACATCTGTAAAATGAGGATAACAGCCATTAAAGATACGATGGATGTTTTATCGGGCAAATGGAAATTTCACATCCTAGGCACCTTACTTGAAGGCGGTAAAATGCGTTTTATGGACTTGTTACGCGAAGTAGATGGTATAGCTGCAAAAATGCTTTCAAAAGAATTACAGGATATGGAAATGAACCAACTTGTTAGCCGTACTGTGTTGCATACCAAACCGATTACTGTAGAATACGAGGTTACACAGTATGGCAGCACACTGAAACCCATAATAGATGAAATTGCAAAATGGGGAACTGCTTATAGAAATGCGATGTATGAAAAAACGGATGGTTTAACGGAAGTATAAATTTCAAGCCATCACCAAGTCAATTAACGCCTTACTTTTCAAACACCACCATTTCGGGGTTTGCCCCTTTGTTTACCAAAATGGCAGCGATCTCTTCTATCATCAAATCCGGACCGCAGATATAAAACGGTTGATTAAAATCTTCGATATTGGCATTGATGAAAGCCTCGTTAATGCGCGCGTTTTCATAAAGGGTGGATGCCTGGCTACTCACTAAAAAAACAGCATCTTCTCCAAGAATTTCAGCTAACTCCTCTTTATAGATGATATCGGCCTCGGTTTTATTCGAAAAAAACAGCTTATTACCTCTTGCTTTTCCTTCCTGATGTAACTGTCTGAGGATGGCGATAAAAGGTGTAATGCCCGCTCCACCGGCAATAAAGCAGCCCTTCCCCTTGTACTCAATGGCTCCCCACGAATCGGAGATTACCAATTGATCGCCTGGTTTTAACTGCCCGATCTGATTGGTAACCCCGTCATGATCGGTATAGCATTTTATAGTGAATTCAAGATAAGGCTTTTCGGCTAAAGCAGTAAAGGTAAATGGCCGCTTTTCGTCAATCCATTTTGGTTTATTGATGGATACATCGGCAGCATGACCAGGAACGAAATCGTAATGCTCCGGTTTATCAAACCGAAGGCATTTTACATTATGTGTTACCTGTAATATTGCATTAATACTAACTGTAAATTCCATAACCTTTGTTTTTAGCGATTTAATTAATCAGCGGCTTTAAAGGGCAGACATATCGCCCGTTTTTCGCCTATATAAAAATGCTAATAAATTTAATGGCTTTAGACATTTATTGGTCAAACGGAGGCAATAAGTGATTAAACGGCTTAAATTCTTTATCAGACCAGTCATTTTTCGCCCGATTTAAAACGGCGTTCGTCGAGAAGTTACAGCCGTTGGTATAATACGTCTGGAACCGCTGAAACGTTTCTCATCTCTTGCCGTCTTATTATTAAAACATTCACAAATTATTATATAAAACTATAAAACGAAAATATTATGAAAACTTCAATTTCAACCCTAGCAAAATCATTAATGGCAGCTGTTGTTTTAAGCACTTCAATCTTCTCTACAACTGTTATGGCTACCGAAAAACAACCTGTTAAAATCTCTGCTCCTAAAAACTTCGATAAAGTAGTGGTAAGCGGAAATGTAGAAGTAACCTTAATCCAAAACGGAACTGAGGGTATTAGCTATGCTGATGACAACAGCGGAAAAGTAAAAGTGATCCAGGATGGAACAGCTTTAAAAATTACTTCTGCAGATAACCAGGTGGCTAAAGTTACCGTTTATGTAAAAAGCATTAACGTGTATTGGCATCTGATGATGCAGTTGTAAAAACAGCAGGTAAATTAAATGTAACTAACCTTCAGGTATTTTTAAGCGGAAATGCGGTAGCCAAAATCGACTCGAAAACTGAAAGCCTGTACACTGTGATTGCAGATCACGCAGATTTAAAATTAAGCGGAACAACTCAAAACCACAGCCTGGTAATGGGAAGTACTCCTAAATTAAACTTAGATCGTTTTGCTGCCTTAACAACAGAAATGAATACTCCGGAAGTAGCCCAAAGAACTGCTGCTTTAGCAAAATAATTACCCAAAGATTTAAATAACAAAAAAAGCGGCTCAGGCCGCTTTTTTTGTGCAATATACTTTCAAAAAACTAGGGATTGATCGTTAAGTTTTTACCTGCGATATCTTCCCAGCGATAAAAGTGAAAAGTTTTATCATCGCTCATTGCTACCAACACTCCATGTTTAAAATCTGTATTTAAAGGTACCGATACCACATCAATTCCATCGGTTTGGTTAGCCGTGTATTTGATAGTAGCCAATAGCGGGTGCTGATTAGGTGCACCACCTTTACCTTCCCTGCTGTAAACTTTTAACTGTCTGGCTCCCTGATCTGAAACCAATACATAACCTTTGTTTCCTGCTGTTTTATAAATGGCAATACCCTCGTTATCCACTGCAAAATCACCCTGGCCAAATAGCGCAAGTTCTTTGTTTCCTTTAGCCGGATCTGCATAATATTTGCGTACGCCAAACTGCTCGTCGCAATAGTACACATAGCCCAATTCATTGTCAACGGCAATGGCTTCGATTTCTTTTTTGCCACTGTAGCTGCCAAATTTCCGTACTAAATCGGCTTTAACATGTCCATTGCCATCGTCGGTTAATAGGTATTGCCACAGGTAACCGCCCGCTTTCGGGCCAGTTTTCCGGCCAACAATGGCATATATTTTTCCGTCAGGGGCAGTGTACATCGATATTCCCATCAAATCGCGGAACTCAGCACCCGTTTCGCCAACAAAAACCGGAATGCCGCCATTGTCTACCGGTTTCATATCCGGAAGGGAATAAATTCTGAGTTTATGGCTCAATCTTTCAGTAGTTACGGCGATGTCTGTTTTTTTCCCTCCCAGGTTTAATCCGTAAGCAATATCAATGTTATCGGGCCTTTGCAAACCTTTAACTGTTTTCGATTTGATTATTTTTCCTTTCAGGTCGAAAACATACAAACCTCCGTTTGCATCTTTATCGGTACCAATTACCAACGATTGCGAGGCATCTGCGGGGTTAACCCAAATGGCAGGATCATCGGTATCAAAATCAACTGGTTCTGAAACATAAAGCGGTTTTACCGCAGTGCTATCTTCTTTTTGTGCAATTCCATTACAAGAAAAGCAAAGGCTTAAAATTGCAATTGCTGCAACGGGTATAATAATTCTATTCTTCATTTTAAATTTTAGTACCGTAAGCGCCTACAAATGTAGATGGTGCCGGTGAAATATAAGTAATACCATTTTTCATTACGATGCCAGCTGCGTGGTGGCGGGTAAAATTAGTAACACCTTTACCCAAAGCCGGCGAATTGCCCTGTAAGTGAAAATCCCAGGCGGTGTTAAAATCGGCATTGCTAACTGCGGTATTTACCGGATAATTAACAAATTTTGGGTCGTTAGCCCCAGCAGCGGTACCGATCACATCATTTTTACCCCCGATAATATCGCCACCCGGCTGAAACTGGTTAACCGTAGCCTGGTCATATCCGTAATACCAGTTATTGCTGTAGGCAGAACGGGCATCTTCTGGTTTCTTAGGATCGCGTTTTATACCAAAACGGGTATTGGCAAAAAGATTATTAAATAAATCGGCACGTACCGTACTTTCCAACCAAACAGAACCACCCTTTGCTGTAGGCCTTCTCCAGCCGGTATTAACCATCGTATTGTTATAGGCTATAATATAAGTTTGCGGTGTTTTATCACCGGTGTTCGATAATTTTAGTGCATTGGTATTGGTACTGTAAACCAGGTTATAGGCAATATCAGCCAAGCATCCTGATTTAAAGTTCATGGCCTCGCCACCGGTTACCCCTGTGGTGTAAAACACATTATTGGCAAAAATTATTCTTCCACCTTCAATGTAAGTACAATCTTCCTGCAGGTTCCTGAATATACTGTTTTGCACAACCAGCCTGCCTTTTGCATTGGCAAACCAGAGCGCCGGAAGGTTCTCGCCAGCTACCGCTTTATAAAGCCCCATTTTAACCGAAGTTGACGCATCGGAAGTGGTGGCACCACCATATTCGATAATGGCGTGATCCAAAACCAGCTCTTCGCAGGTTGGTGCAGCCAAAATACCACCCCAAAGTTTGCCAAATTTCTTTTGAGCCGTTTTATAAAACTCATTTACGGTAAACTTGATTGGATTCTCTGCTGTTCCTAAAGCATACAAATTACCTTTTACAATAATTTCGGGTTTAGCAATGGTATCCATTAAAACCGTAACGCCTTCTTCAATAGTAAGCGACTTCCCTTCAGGAATAATGATATCACCTTTAATTACCTGGGTACTCCCCTTTGCCCAAATGCCAGAAACTTCTCCAATGGCAGAACCATCTACCGCAGTAGCATCAACATCGATATTGGCTTTTTCACATCCTGCCAGAGCCAGTAAGGCAAGTATAAGTAATTTAAAAATCTGATTCGATTTCATGTCTTTATCTTTTTAAAATTCAATTAATTAAACTTATATCTGAAGCCAACCAAATAGTTTTGTCCATAATAATCGCTTCTGATCAGAGTGTTACCATCTTTCACCAGATCTTCGTTGATTTTATTATTCTCAGGGTTGGTACCTTTGATGAATAGTTTTGTTGGTGTATTTAAGAGATTATTGGCTTTCACAAAAACACTGATACCGCCTTTAAATCTTTTCTCAACCGAAGCATCCATCTGAATGAAACCTTTCTGCCACAAATCGTTATTTAAGAATTGTGAAACGGTGTTAATCCGCGAACCGGTGTAAGCAGCTGCAAGCTGTGCATCCCAGCCTTTTTTGGTATCTTTAAATAATACGGATACATTGGCAATGTGTTCAGACTGGCCATAAAGCGGACGTTCCTGATCAACAGAAAGTGCCTGAATATCGCCGGTGGCAGGGTTGATTGTCCGGGTTGTTTTTGGCGTTACAATACGAGAGTGCGTGTAGGTATAATTCGCCTTGACACCGATTTTATTGAAATACTTGATATAATCGACCTCTGCACCATAATTATTGGCTGTACCAAAATTACCCGGTGTGTAGTAAATATCCTGTCCACGAACGGCATCGGCCTGGAAAGTATATTCGATCGGATTTTTGATTCGCTTATAAAAAGCACCGATTAACAACTGTTCTGATGCACCCGGAAAAAGTTCGTAACGCAAATCAAAATTATCGGCCAGGGCACGTTGTAAGTTTGGATTGCCGCGCTCCTGAAACTCCTCATTAACCACTTTCCCCGGAACAATTTCATAAAAGCCCGGACGGTTTAAGGCTTTGTAATACGAGGCGTGTAACTGTGCCTTATCACTTAAGAAATACTTAGCGGTTAAACTGGGCAAGACATCGGTATACACTTGGTTTCCTTTCGGGTAAGTTTCTCCCGCAGGGAAAAGCAGGTTGTAGCCTTGGTTGGTGTGCTCTACACGGGCACCTCCAATTAGCTCCAGTTTAGCTGAACTATATTTGAACATACCGTAACCTGCGGCAATTTTTTCAGAAGCATCGTAGGTAAGTGAATTAGCCACCGCACCTGCAGGATTGCTTACAACCAGGTTTAGATCGGTATAACTTTGAAAATCTACACCGTACAACTTCTTGGCATCGTTGGCATTTGGAGCCAGGTTATAATTGTTAAAGAAACTGCTTCTTTGTTTATCGCGGTATAACCCACCAGCCATAATATCGAGTTTATTTTCACCCAATGTAAAACGGTAGGTAAGATCTAAATAACCAGCTAAATCTTCATCGGTGTTGCGCTCCCAACGGCGTGTAACGGGATTGGTATTTACCAAACTGGTACGGCTTCGCTGGAAATTTTGTTCTATTCCGTTCAAGCTAATGCTGGTATTTTCTGGCACATCGTTTTTAGCTGACGAATAAACCGCAGACCATTGTACCTTGAATTTATCATCAAAAAATTTGTGATCGCCGTGCAGGGTTGAGTTGTAAATCTGCTGCTCGGTTAAACGGCTACGGGTATCGTAAACCAGCTCTGCATTACCGGCTGTTGGATTGTAAACACCGTTATAGGTGGTGCTCACCGCATCTCTAAGCTGCTGGTTTTTTAAATTAACATACACATTGTAAAGGCTTAACTGATGGTTCTTGTTAAAAGAATAATCAACCTTTCCGTGCAGGCCCGTACGTTGTTGCTGTTCCGAAAACTCACGGTAACTTTTGCTGGTAATTACGGCATAAGCATCGGTACCCGCTACTGCATTATTGTAAAAAGTACTGTTGCTGCCACGGTAAGTATTTTGATAACTTCCAGCCAGAACTACCCCCAGTTTATTGTCTAAAAACCTTTGGCTTATGGATAAACTTCCAATTAGATTTGGCGCAGGACTTTTGTATTTATAATCAAGTGTTCCTTTCGTAAAATCGTTTTGCGTAGCATTATAATTTTTGCCATTCAGCTCGTAAGGCGATTTATACTGAATATCAGCCGAATTGAAACTCGCAAATTTCCGGTCTATAAACAACTGGTTATAGCCCGATGAAATATTGGCATTTACCTGAAACTTACCTGGTGCGTTTTTCATAACCATGTTTATCGCTCCGCCAATGGCATCACCTTCCAGATTTGGCGTTAGGGTTTTGTACACTTCTAAACGGTCTAATAAATCGGCCGGAAATAAATCGAGCGGTACGTAACGGTATTTATTATCCGGACTTGGAATTTTTACCCCGTTAACCAGGGTATAGTTATACCTTTTATCCATCCCACGCAATATGGCATACTGACCGTCGCCATTGCTATTGCGTTCGATAGAGACTCCGGAAACACGCTGTGTGATGTTGGCCACTGTTAAATCGGGAGAAATTTCTATGGCTCTTCCTGATACGATGTTCATGATTTGGGTAGAATTTTTCTCCAAACGGCGCGCGCCCTGATCTGTAGAAGCTACTGCATTGGTTTTGATGGTGATCTCATCAAGATTTTTTGAATCACTTTCCATATAAAACTTTAAGTGCTCGTTGTCTTCTTTTTCAACCGTGATGGTCTTGGTAATGGTTTTGTAAGTAATGTAACTTACGCTGATTTTTGCAGAACCGGTTGATACGCCTTTGAACTCAAAAGTTCCATCGAGTCCGGTGTTGGTTATCCGTTTAGGATTTTCGAGCACCACCGTTGCGCCAACTATAGCCTCACCGGTTTGCTTATCATAAACGTGTCCTTTTATTTTTGTAGCATTGGCTGTGCCAGCACAAAAAACAAGA
Source organism: Sphingobacteriaceae bacterium (assembly GCA_965284455.1). GTDB lineage: Bacteria > Bacteroidota > Bacteroidia > Sphingobacteriales > Sphingobacteriaceae > Pedobacter. The sequence continues at coordinate 5,767,429 of OZ260086.1, read as the reverse complement.
AAAAACAGAATTTGTAAAAGTTTGTTCATTTTGTTTGGTAATGTCTTTTTTTTTATCGACGGGGCAAAGATGTATACGCCAAACTATACCCCAAAATTATGAGGGTTACATAAAGGCAACACCGTTACAAAAGGCATAAACCAAAAAGCAACACAAAAACATAAAAAGCTAATAATGAACATCTTAAACACAAACAGAAACGCCATTATGCTTTTATTACCGTTACATTAACAAATTGTTAAGCAGGCAAATACACATTAAAATCTGGATTTTCAGCTTTCGGATGTAACGGTTAAAGGGCCTGTATAAAAGCCGATAAATTATCGCCCTGCGCTAAGTTTAACTTCTTCCTTAACCGGTACCTGGAAACCCTCAGGCTATCGGTAGAAATTCCCAACAAGGTGGCAATATCGGCTGAGTCGAGATTCATTTTTAGTAAGGCGATCAGGCGCATATCCGCAGAGGTAAGTTCGCTGCTGAACTTTTTTAGTTGTTCCAGAAACTGATGGTGCACTTGTTCAAATGCCACTGTAAATTCTTTCCAGTTGCGCTCGTGGTTAAAACTTTGGTTAATCTCGGTGAGGATTTGATTCATTTGCCTTTTCTGATCGCGCTTATCGTCTTTAACCATTGTCTGCAGAGTATTGCGGAGGTTTTCGAGAAACTGGTTATGCTTAATCAGGTTTAAGGTATGCGTAGAAAGCTCGCGGCTCTTCACTTCGAGCTGTTGTTTAAGCTGCTGCTCTTCGAGCTGCAGGTTTTTAAGTTCCAGGCTGGTTAAATCGTGCTGGATATCTTTTTGTTTGGCCAGCATTTGCTGGTCCTTTAACTTTAAACGTTGCCTGCTAAAAATAACAAAGCCTAAAACAACGGTTAACAGCACTACAATCGTGGCAGAAAATGCAATAATCCGGTTTATCTTTTTATCGTTCTGTAGCCTGGTAATTTCATCCGATTTTTTATTAATATCGTACAGGACCTGCAAAAAAGCAACCTGACGGGCACCATCTTCAGAGTATAAATCGATGGTATATTTATAGCCCAGCTTAACATAGTGGTAAGCACTATCCATCTGGTTCATTAACTCGTATGCCTTACCCAAATCCCTGCAACACGACGCCAGCTGATAGATATTCCCCAGTTTATCGGCTAGTTTCATTGCCTTTTGTGTTTCTGCAACACTTGCCTGGTATTTGCCTGTTTTACGCAAAATATCTCCCAGGTTATTAATTACCTCTATGCTGCCCAGTTCGTTATGGTCTTTTTGATATAAATCGAGCGATTTTTTGAAATGCTGGTAAGCCTGGTCGTATTTCTCAAGGTCTTCGTAAATACTACCTAAGTTTTCGTAAATTTTGGCCGCACCACTGATATCGCTCGTCTGCTCATTTGCCTTTAAAGCCAGGTTCTGATAGTAAAAAGCACTGTCGTAACGGGTACGTTTTTCATAAAGCTGGCCAATCTGACCAAAAATAGCTGCCTGCCCCTTTACATTATGCTCTTTTTTATAAATGCTCAAAGCCATTAAATAATTCTTCATGGCTTTATCGGGCTGCTTAATATAGTAGTATAATACACCAATATCGCTCAGGTTTGCGGCCAGCAATAAAGATTTATCGTTACTGTTAAATATTTTTTCGGCCTTTAAAAAAAAGTCGAGCGCCTGCCTGAAATGCCCCTGACGGTAACATACCTTACCCATTTGCTGTAAACATTTCCCTTCTAAAATCGCATCGTTGTTTTCTATAGACTGGGCATATATTTTCTTCAGTTCAATAAGCGATTCAATTGGTTTTTTCGATTGATGGTCAAAAAATAGTTCCGGTTCTTTTTCCTGCGCGGTAGCAGTAAAACACAATTGGAAAAATATCAGGATTGCACAAACATATCTCATCACGCCGAAAAGTAATTTTCAACAAAGAAAGAGCGCAAAGGTTAAGTTAATGTTAAGGAAATTAACAAAATAGCTTTTATTGCGGGGCTAATTGCCACATCGCTCCCTATAACCGCCTTTTTAATATGGTTGTGGCAAAGAAAAAATAAATAATTCTCTACTTTAATCTCCCTGGTATCTTAAAAGCTTTCGCATCTGGTAAAAAATCCTTTCTATCAATCTTAAATCCTGTGTTACAATTTCGGCATTGCCTTTAAGTTCTTTATCAAAAGCAAGATTTCTGTGATATGAGGTTTTTAAGCCTTTGGGAAGCGTAACATCTACATAATAATTCCCTTTGTCATCAGGTGCGAAAGCTATATTTTGTATCCTTCCTTCTACAATCCCATATTCCTGGTAACGGTAGTTGTCAAGTTTGATTAAAACCTTTTCACCGGGACTAATTTTTCCGGAATTGCTGGCTGGAACCGACATCCTGCCAACCAGTGCCTGCTTATTATCGGGCAAAACAGATAAAACTGCATCCCCCCTTTTTATAAACTGGTTTTCGCCCCAGAACTGTTGAAAACTAATCACGCCATCAGTAGAGGAAACAATGAGGTAATCCTGCTCCCATTTTCGCAACGATTTTCTTAACTGCTCAAACAACTGTAAGGTTTGCGAAGCAAAATTAATTTTGTCTTTTTCGGCATTAATTGTGGCGCCGCTTTTTGTTTTGTTAAGGTTTGCAATCCCCTCTTCGGTTTGGGAAAGTGAAATATTTATGGCTTCAAGGCTTTGCTGTGCCTGTAAGAATTTAATGTTTTCAGTTTCGAGTTCAGTTGCCGAGATTACACTCAGGCCTAAAAGTTTCTGCGCGCGCTGATAACTTTTCTTTACCAGTTCATATTTGGCCAGTTCGAGCTCTTTTTGTTGCTTTAAGTTGGTTATCCTGCTTCTGTAGGCCGAAATATTCTGATCGGTAGCGATGTTTTCGGGGGCATAAGGCCGCAGCCGGCTAAATAATTGCTCATCCTGAAAGGCTTTTGCAAAAGCATTGTAATCAGCCTGGAGTTCGCCCAATTTCAATTTCGAGATTTTATTAACCGGGAAAGAAGATAACTGATCCTGAGAAATTGAATCGGCTATTTTTTTTAGTTCAAGCAAATCGAGGTAATTTGCGGTCGATTGCAAAACCAGCAGCACCTCGCCTTTCTTTACCTTTTGGTGGTTGCTTACAAATACTTTCTCGATTTTAGCATCGGTTCTGGCCTGTATTTTTTCGGGTGGGTTTTGTGAAGTAACTACAATGGGTGCAGGTACAAATTCTGGATATTTAATGAAATAGCTCATCAGCAGCCCCATTAAAATTGCGCCCAAAATAATGGCATTACCCCAACGGAACATCCAATGAGGTGGCTGCGAGAGTATATCCTGTACACTTTCTGAGCGCAGTTCTATATTGTCTAATATATCTTTCTTAGTTTCCAAGTTCGAGCTGGTTTTTAATTAGCCTGTAATATTCTCCCTTTTTGGCCACCAAATCTGCGTGGTTACCTTCTTCAACAACCTTTCCTTTATCCAGCACCACAATTTTATCGGCATGTTTTACTGTCGATAAACGGTGGGCAATAACGATTGCCGTTTTCCCTTTAAAAAACTGCTCCAGGTTTTCGATAATGATTTTTTCGTTGTTGGCATCGAGCGCACTGGTCGCTTCATCGAAGAAAATAAATTCGGGCGATTTATACACTGCCCTTGCGATAAACAACCTTTGTTTCTGGCCGCCACTGATGCCTAAGCCCTCATTACCGATTTTGGTATTATAACTTAAAGGCAAACTTTCAATAAAATCTTTAATGTTGGCAATTTCAATTGCCTTCCTAAGTTTTTGTTTATCCACGGTTTCTTCACCAATAGCAATGTTATTGGCAATAGTATCGTTAAATACATATCCTTCTTGCATCACCACGCCACAGTGGTCGCGCCACAGCCTCGACGAGATATTTTTCATATCGGTATGGCCAATTTTCACTTCTCCGGTATTCGGATCATAAAACTTCATCAATAATTTTAACAGTGTGGTTTTTCCACTGCCACTGGCACCCACTATGGCGGTTGTTTTCTGATACGGAATGCTGAGGTTCAGGTTTTCGAACACAAAAGCATCAGAACCGGTGTACCGGAACGATACATTGTTAAGCGCTATATCGTTTTGCGGAATTTCAGCCACATATTGTTCTTCATGGTTATCCTCATCTGCTTTATCGTGAATTTCACCTAATCGTTCTAAAGAAATTTTGGCATCCTGGCTCTGTTTAATAAAATCAATGAGTTGCATCAAGGGGCTGTTCAGTTGGCCAATAATGTATTGAACCGAAAGCATCATACCCAGCGTTAGGTTGCCACTTAACACCAATTTCGCGGCAAGAAAGCTTACCAGGATATCTTTCATCTGGTTAATAAAATTCCCACCTACCGATTGCCACTGCTCTAAGGAAAGCGATTTAATCTGCACTTTGAACAGCTTCACCTGCAAAAATTCCCAACCCCAGCGTTTTTGCCTTTCGGCATTATGCATTTTTATTTCCTGCATGCCGTTAATGAGCTCAATTACCTTGCTCTGCTCCTGCGAAACCTGCGAAAACCGTTTGTAATCCAGTTCTTTTCTTTTCTTCAGGAAAAAACTAATCCAAACTACATATACAATTGCACCCGTTAAGTAAACCAAAAACAAGCGGTAATCGTAGCACAACAATACAATGCTAAAAATGATCAAATTAACCAGCGAGAAGAGGGTATTGAGCGATGAATTGGTTAACAGTTGCTCAATACGGTGATGGTCGTTAATGCGCTGCATAATATCCCCGGTCATTCTGGTATCAAAGAAACTGATCGGCAGTTTCATCAGCTTGATAAAAAAATCGGAGATAATGGATATGTTAATCCGGGTAGAAAGATGTAATAAAATCCAGCTGCGAATAACTTCAATGCCTGTTTTGCCAACAAAGAGCATTACCTGCGCCAGCAAAATCAGGTAAATAAAATTGAGGTCCTGGTTTTGAATACCCACATCTACAATGCTCTGGGTAAGAAAAGGAAAAACCAGCGACAATAAACTGCCAGCAAGCAGACCAATGGCCAGTTGAAAAATTAGCGATTTATACTTAATCAGGTATTTTGAGAGGAAAGAAAAACTGCTTTTCTTTTCTGCTTCGTTAAATTCGTCCTTAAAAAAAGCCGGGGTAGTTTCTAAAACAAGGGCAATGCCTTCTTCTGTATCTTCCCTGGCGTTTTCGCCTATCCAGCATTTAATAAATTCTGCCTTACTGTAAGTAATCAGCCCATGGCCCGGATCAGATACATAAACCTTTCCCGATTTATCAATTTTGTATACAACAACATAATGGTTTTTGTTCCAGTGTACCAGGCAGGGCAAAGGCACTTCGGTTGTTAAGGTATTAAAATCTATTTGTACCCCTAAAGTCCTGAAGCCTAAGTTTTCTGCAGCATTACTTAAGCCCAGCAAACCACTTCCCTCTCTTGTGGTTTCAGCAAGATCGCGAATTTGCTGTAGGGAAATATTCTGCCCGTAGTATTTGCTAATAATACGCAGACAGGTTGGCCCACAGTCCTTTGAATCGGGTTGTTTATAAAAGGGGAAAGACTTCATGTTAAGTAGACCAGGCTTTTTTAAACTCCTGCGTTAATTTCTTTTTATTGATCTCGCTTCCCGAAGCTGAAATTGTAATCCCGGAATCGCTTAAATTAAGGTAGCCTGGTTCATCATTCCATTTAGACATGAATGGATTATAGCGGCATTCGGTTTCATGATACCACTTTTCATCACCTTTTATGGGAACGCGGCTATCTACGCACATGTACCTGAATTCGCAATCCTTACACACCAGCGTATCGTTTTTTTTGATGTTTCCCAGCTCCAGAAATGCACTTGAAGAGACCGTATTCAAAAACTGTGCTTTGGTGGTAGATTGTATATTGCCATAACTTGCCGCATTGTTTAAGCCGTTTTTAATGTTGCCGGCCGCATCAATGTATATCTTTCCAAAATAATAGGAGTGGTAATTGTAAGCCTCAAAAAAATGCTCACCATTAATATCCAGTTTATCGATGGTGAGTTTGCTTTTGTAATCAGCAAAGCTTTCCTCAAAAAAATTATAGTAAATATTACTAATCAACTTTGTTTTCTCAGTAGTACTGGTGCCGAAAAAATTAACTGAAAAAACCAATTGGTGGGCACTAAAAGCCTCGCAATATTCTTCAAAAAGTTCAGCATTAAAATTTTCAATATATAAATAGATGCCATCAGTTTCCAGCGTATTGATTTTTTCTACAATCTTTAACAGACTAGCATCCAGTTCAGGTGCTATTATCGAGATATTCATTAAATACTCTTCTGCAATAAAATCGAAGAAATGGTGATCAATATTCGCATGAACAACCAGGTTGCTAAACTGATTAGGCGTGTGTAAATTTCTGTCTAATGGGATAAACCTTTTCCGTTGATCCGGATCTGAAAGTTCAAATATGATTTCCTCTTGAATCAAAAAATTTACCAGTTCCTGTCGTTCGTCAGTATCCTTAATTTTAAGAAACGGAATAAAATCATTGGTATTTAAAATCGTGTAGTACTCGTTCGGGATAAAAAAATAATCTTTCCTGAGTATATCATAAATAATTGCCCGATTGTAGCCCTTAACGGGAATACATAACTGGTTTCTCAAAAATAATTGGTTCATATTGGTGATTTATAGAAAAGATCTAACTGTAAATTACTGGTGCTGAATATTTTTGAGCACCTCGTTTTAACCAGATATTTAGGCTTATCTTTTTTGAGTAAGGATTTTAGGTGCACAGGTGCGGTTCCTGCTTCAATTTCAAGTTTTATCTTGTCCATGTTATAGCGCTAATGCAATCTCCTTTTCAAGATTATAATTGCAGGGGTTAGATACCATTCCAAACTGACCAATGGGATTGAGATCTAAAAAATAATATTGCTGATCTTCCTTCGCATAGATAACATCAAACGAAGCGCAGTTGAGTCCAATCCCATCTAATAATTTTTTTATTTTACGCTCATAAGCTTTAGGAAACTGATATGGATTTAACCGGTTGGGTTTAACCTGATCGTAGTTTCTAAAATCTACGTTGGTATTTTTGTTGTTCTGAGAAAAAATGGCCATCGCGTAAAAATTACCATTCAGGTAAAACACCCTGATCTCGTAGGCTTTAATGATATTTTTCTGGAAAAATGTAGGGACAAATTTGTCAGGTAAATGATTGATGTCATCTAAAGTAATTTCGGCGGTGTAGGATAAATGCGCAAAATCATCAGCATCAACGATATTAAACGGAATGCTTAAGGGTTTTGAGATTAGTTTTTTTTCCTGATGATAGAAACTCAATAAAGTTTTTTTACAACTTGTAACGAGAAAATTGGGTGCCAGAACATCAAATTTCTTGCATAAATCCATCAGATAAAGCTTGTTGATATCCCTTGTCCTAAAATTATTGATACCCGGTTTCTGATCCAGTACATAATAGAAATACTGTACTAAAGTTGCAATTTCGGTGGGCAGATAATCTTTTAACAGCTCGCTGCTGAGGTTTTTTAACAAGTATACTCCTCCCCTGCGGTACCATATTTTTGTGATTTGAGCACTGTTAACCGTTTTACCATCAATTTTTATCGTAAAATCATCTTTCGTAAGCGCTATGATTTCTACATCAGAATTTTCATTCAGCCGAATAAACGGCTTATTCATGTTTATTAACCAGTTAATTACCTTACTGGTCGAATAATCATCATGGATGGAGAAAATTAATATCATAATTACGGCTGATTATTAGCTAATGTTTTCAGTTTAATTTTTACTAAAATGGAGGATACTGATCCTCCATTTTAGGTTGAGAAACCTGAATTTTTACCAGGTACTTGTAGTCTGGCTTATTACCGTACCTTCGTCGTTGGTCATTGTAGTTACACTATCGCGACAACCAGAGCTTCCGGTATAAGTAGAACATGAACTAAAAGTCCTTGCTAACTTTCCACCATTGATTTGAGCATTTTTTAAATCAATTTTTTTTGCAAATAATCCTTTGTTGATTTTCATAAGTCTAATTATTAGTTTTCTTTTAATTTTTCTATTACTTACAAACGTAATCTGTGCAGGCCGTGATAGGTTCTCCGCAATCGTTTTTGGTTACATACTGCGTATCGGTACAACCACCGCCACTAGTTGCAGTTGCTGTTGTAGTGCTACATTCGGCAAGTCTGCCACCATTGATTTGACATTTTTTTAAGTCAATCCTTTTTTCAAATAAACTTGTGTTTTTCATAATAAATGAAGTTTTAAAATTTGATAAATATTTCGCCATCTCACCCTGACGATTTGGGGTTTATAGTTGATCGTTGTTAAACCTGAAGAAACCATTAGGCTTACTCCTGTCAAATAAAATTAGGGGGAAGCGATAATTCTCACAAGCGAGAGTTTATATTTGAGGTATGATTCCAAATATTCGTTGCGATTGCACTGATATCTGTTAAAAACGCTTATTTACAGGCTCAATTTCAAATATGAAGCTAAATGCTACGGATATAGAACGGAAACAGGTGAATATGCATTAGCTGTTTTTAATCAGTAAGCTTTGGTTATATTTAAAAAAAACAGACCAGGGTAACGCAAAAAACGAATAAATAATTGTCCCCATACCTATGCTTTTTCAATTGGTGCAAACATTTAAATCCATAAATATCAAATCCATTCTGCCTGTTTTTTTCAGTTTATCCCTCTTGTGTACCAGCGCCTGCAAACAGGAAAAAAAACTGCAAAACCAGGATAATGCACAGGCTCAAAACATGAGCAATACCGATTACCGTGAGCAAATTATTGCGATGGATACACTGCCTCCAAACGAGTATAAAAAAGCTGTTTACAGGGCAGATAGCCTTTTAAATCATTCATCAAATAAAACAGATGCTCCATTCGGGTATTATTTCAGGGCGAGGAGACTGATCCTTGAAAAGCAGCCCGACAGCGCCAGGGTTATGTATAAATTGATGGATAGCAGGGGTAAAAATCCGGAAACAGATCTGTTAATGGATTACAGCATTTTAAGCAGTCAAACTAGTGGCGGGGCTGCAGTAAGTGCAAGCTTAATGAAACAAACCTTAGCCAAAATAGAAAAGGCAGAACGGTTAAAAAGCAGAAGTACTTATTTGTTTTACGATTTGCTGGCTAAAGTTTATTATCAAAACGATAACCCGAAAGAAGCGTTGAGCTACGCAACCCGATATTACAACAGCCATCCGTATAAAGGCCACCGCGTAATTCAGCAAAGGTATTTCGATATTTCATTTTTGCTGGTCACGAAGATGGGCGATTATAATAAAATGATATTTTATAACAACAAAGCGCGTACGCTGGCTAAAAGTATTAACGATAGCCTTGCGCTGGCCCGCACCTACGATAACGAAGCACAAATTTACGATCGCCAGGGTCAGTTTTCCAAATCGCTGGCTTGCAGCAAAATATACTTCAATTACCTAAAAAAAACCAACAACCTGAACGATATTGCTTTCAATAACCTGGCCACCAGTTTTGAGCACAACCAAATGCCCGATTCTGCCATTTACTATTACCGCCAGGGGATTGCCTTCGAAAAAAAGAACCCTTCGGGAAGAAGAAAAAATATGTTTTATAACGGCCTCATTAGTGCTTATAAAAACAAAGGTGCTTATGCCGAAGCACTGGAGGCCGCAGATTCTGCCTACAATATGGAAATTCGTGATATTTCGGCCATTGATGCGGTAAAAATTGCCGAACTGCACGAGAAATATCAGGCAGAAAAAAAGGACAGGAACATCACCGAGCTAAACAGCCGGAACGAATTGTATCAAAAAATCATTACCCAGCAAAGGTGGACCTTAGCCCTGGCCTTTTTTGTGTTCTTAGGCGTACTTTCTTTTCTGTTTATCATTTACCGGCAACAAAGGTTAAAGGGACGGAATATCCTGCTGGCTTCAGAGAATAAGCGGTTAAATATTGAGCAGAAATTATTGCAGGTACAGCTTAACCCACATTTTATTTTTAATGCTATTGCCAACCTGCAGGGGCTCATTTCATCCGGCGATTCGAAAGAAGCAGTTCGTTACCTCAGTACCTTTTCTAAATTATTGCGTAATGTGCTGGAACAAAACACAAAGGAGTTTATTGAACTGGATGAAGAAATAGCTTCATTGCATAATTATCTGCAACTGCAACAAATGCGTTTTACCGGCCTGTTCGATTACCAGATCACTGCTAACCACCTGCAGCTGGAGAACGTGCTGATTCCGCCTATGCTCATACAACCTTTTGTAGAAAATGCTATCGAACATGGTTTCAGGAATATCGCTTATCACGGTAGTTTGGCCATTACTTTCGCAACAGCACACAATCAACTACTGATTGTTGTAGATGATAACGGATGTGGCGTAAGTGCCAAGGCAGCGGTTCAAACAAAAAAATCGCTGGCACAGGTTATTTTAAAAGAAAGGCTCGATGTACTTTTCAATTCAACCAACCAACAGGCTGGCTTCGAACTTGAAGACAAAAGCGATAAGGGTGGCCGGGGTGTAACGATAAAAATTAACATACCGTTGGTTAAAGATTAGCTCAAAAACTTATGAAAATCTATATACTCGAAGATGAGGCGCACATTATGCAGCACATTTTACAGATTGTGAACAAGCTCAGCGCTTTCCAGATTGTTGGCCATTCGGGTGAAGTAGCCAGGGCAGCAACCGAAATACCTTTACTCAAACCAGAGCTCATCCTGGCTGATATCAGGCTAAAGGATGGCGATAGTTTCAGCTTGTTTAATGAGATCGGAATGGAAGATTTTCAGGTTATTTTCCTCACCGCTTATGATCAATATGCCATACAGGCGCTGAATATGGGAGCCTTTGCCTACCTGTTGAAACCGGTTGATGAAGTATCGCTTGGCGAAGTATTGGGGAAATACCTACGCCAACGCGAGCAGGAACAGTTTGACAGGCAACAGCTGGAAATTGCCCGCGACCATTACCTGGCCCAGGGCGTTAAAGGCATCAAACGGATTGCATTGAAAAGCCTCGAGTATATTGAGATCGTAGATCTGGATGATATCATCTACTGCAAAAGCGACAAAGGCTATACCACATTTTGCTTAAAAGATAAGCGCGAAGTACTGGTTTCAAAAGGCCTTAAAGAATACGAAAACATGCTGGCATTTTCGGGTTTTCTGCGTTGTCATCAATCCTACCTGATTAATTTCCAATATGTAAAAAAATATTACCGTGAAGGATTGCTGCTAATGGAGAATGGCGAAAAAATACCCGTTTCGAGTCGGAAGAAAGAAGAAGTATACCGGTACCTGCAAAATATTGCCTAGCGGATGTCAGGATTTTTACTTTAAGCGTTCTCCTCAAAATGGAGAATGCTTTTTTATACCTAGCGCACAAAAAATTGCCTGCCTTTATCGATTAATTCAGACAAACCTTTTTAAACCTTAAAAAATGTTAAATCTAAGCCCGGCGGCTTGTAGTTAACTTGTTTTATAGTTATTATTGTTAACCGCAATTGCGGCACACCAAATCTAAACACACTTATGAAACGCTTCAAGCATAACTTATGCTTACTGGCATTAACCTGCCTTTCTTCTCTCACGGCTTTTTCGCAAGAAGGAGTAATTGACAGCTCGCATGTTGTAACCTTACGAATCGACCCGCAAAGTGCACGCGGAGCCGCGGTTTCGCAGATTTTCGAAGAGGTTAAATTTGTCCCGCTGGAAACCACCAAAGAAAGTTTGTTCGGGAATATTGCCGAACTTAAAATTGCCGGCAACAAATTTTTAATTTACGACTACGATACCCGCGCCGTTTTAGTTTTCACCAATGAAGGAAAGTACCTCACAAAAATCGATGCAGCCAAGCTACAAACAGAAAAGGCTGATAAAGAAAAAGCAGTAACGCATGGTTTTACATTGGTAACTGAAGGAAACACCGAATATATTGCCGTTTACACCCCAAACAATGTGCAGTATTTTACGCTGGAGGGCAACTTTGTAAAAAAAGTTAAAAACTTCAATTATTACTCACCCAAGTTATCTTTTGCAAATAGCGATGTTGTACTCAGACCTTATACCTATATCAAAAAAGGTAAAGACAGTACCCGATATTCGCTTGTTACCATCGACAAAAAAAAGAAAGATACCGTGGGCTACTTTAAAATCGACGATAAGTTTTTCGAAAGAGACGATTGGTATGGCGATAATCCGATAACCAAATACAATGACAATGAGGCTTTTTACACCAGGTATTACGATTACCGTTTGTACAAGCTCAACGCAAAAAAAATGGAACTGGCCTATAAATTTATTTTTCCGGCCATTAATACCCTGCCTAAAGATTTTATCACCAATCCCGCTTATGTTAAGAAAAGGTTCGAATACTTTGAAAAAAACAAGAAAATGATTCATGGTATTGGCAGCAGTTATTTAATTGGCGATCAGCTTTACCTGAAACTATCAAATATCTTTTGGGATAAGGATCAGAAGAAAAGCCTGATTTATAACACCAAAACAACTGAGCTGTTGTCTTTCCAGGATTTAGAGCCAGATAGTCTTTCGAGTTTCTTACCCATAACCGACTCTGGCTTTGCCTACGATTTCGAAAACCGAGGATTCTTAGCCTATGAAGATAAAAAGTTTTATACCAGTTACTCTGCATTGGCCATGTTTACTTTTAAAGAGCGTAGTGCTGGTAAAACAACCCAATACCCTCCCCTGCTCGAAAAATATTTTAAAACCGGCGACCGGAAAAGCAATCCTGTAATTATTATCTTAAAACCGAAGCAAATCTAAAATCATGCGCGCTCATTTTTTATTCCTTTTAAGCATCTTTTGCTTAGGAACAGGTTATTCTTTTGCCCAAACCGCAACCCCACCGCCCACCGGCACGATTAAAGGTATAGTAAGAGATACGGTGCACAATTATGTACTTAAAGCAGCCACAGTTTCCATTTACAAGGCCGATAATACCGTAATCAATTATCAGCTGAGCAATAATTATGGCGAGTTCAAATTCAGCAACCTGCCCATTGATAAGCCATTAAGACTGGACATCAGCAACGTAGGCTACCAAACCATCCAAAAGCACATTACCATTCCTAAAGGACAAACTATGATCGACCTTAAAAACGTTATCATTAACCCGCAGGATGTGAACTTGCAGGAGGTAACCATTACCGTACCGCCGATCTCTTACAATAACGATACTTTAGAAATTAATGCCATTGCATTTAAGCTCGATACCAATGCTACGGTAGAAGACCTTTTGAAAAAAGTACCGAATATAACCGTTTGGGGCGACGGTATTATTACGGTTAATGGCCGGGAAGTGAAGCAGCTTACCGTTAACGGAAAACAGTTTTTTGGTGGCGACAATAAAATCGCATTGCAAAATATCCCCAAAAATGCTTTAGAGAAAATACAGATTTTCAATACAGCCGACAGAGATAAGCCGCTAGACAGCAATCTGGTAGCCAATCTAAAATTAAAGAAAGGGAAAGACCGGTCTTACTTTGGGAAAATAAGTGCCGGTTATGGGACAGACAAGCATTACCAGTTTGATGGCAATTTAAATTTCAGTACTCCCAAACTCCAGCTATCCGTCATCGGGGCATCAAACGATATCAATAAGATTCCCAACGATATTAATACCCTGATCAGAAACAGCACCTATAAAGGTGTTGGCACCTCGGTTGAATACCAATCGGATTTCAGGCAAACCGGATTGAATAAAGGTAATGTAGCCGGCGCGCAGATGACCTACAATTTTAAGCCCGACAGTAAAGATTGGAACAACAAAAGTTCGTTAACGGCCGATTACTATTTTAAAAACCTCGAATCATCAAACATAGGCGATGCGCAAACCATCACCACTATTGCCGACAACAACCAGCTTTACGCGAATAGCAATACCACTTCTTCCAATACCAGCGACAGGCACCGCTTTAATTCAATCTACAATTATTACCAAAAAAGCCACCGCTTAGATTTGAGCGAATCATTCAATACAGAAAAGGGTGACAATAGCAATTCAAGTATCAGAAGTGCACAGAATAATGCCCGGCAGCTTACCAGTACCAATAACAGTATGGGGCAGAGTAACTATACCAATACCGATTTCACTATCAGGGCAAGTTACAACTATCAGAATTACAACAACTGGAAACAACGTTTTAAATCGCTTAATGCCAGCTATGATGCAAGCTTTAGCGACCACAATAACTACAGAACAGAAATAACAGCATTTAGAGATTTATTAAACAGTGCCAATAACCGCGACTTTAACCGGAAATACCAAACCGATAGCAAGAATGTATCGCAAAACATAACCATAGGCCTGCCCAATTTGAAATCTATCTTTTTTGGTAATGCCAACCTAAGTGGATTCGATGCAGAAATTACGGGTAAACTGGCATTGACCAATAACGAAGAACATAATTTTATTGAAGATTTTGTAAACGGTAATTACCAGCAGAATAATTACCTTTCTAATAACCTTAAAACCAATGTTACCGATTTTACTCCCGGCATTTCATTAAGCAAATCGTTTTCTAAAAACCTAAGCAACCGTTATTATAAATCATTAAGTATTAAAATTACCGCTGCACAACAAGTCATTAATCAAAACAATACCTCTGACCGCTCTTTTCAAAACCTAAGGCGAACCTATCGCAATTTTGTACCTGTTGTTTCGGTAAGCGCCTCCAACTATCAAACCGGCACCTATCAGGAGAGCTTAAACCTCAGCTATCGTACCCAGGTAAATATCCCTACCCTTTACCAGCTCGCACCCTTAACCGACAGTACCAACTTATATAATTTGCAAAGGGGTAACCTGAACCTGAAAGAGGAATTAAACCGTTCGATCAATATTTATTTTTATCATTATGATATGAAAAGTAAAAATACATTGAACTTTAATATCAATGGCTCGGCGGGCATAGTTGACAATGATATTGTAGATAGCACTTTTATCGATCAACAGAATCGCAGAACAGTTTATTTAACCAATGCGAATGGTAATAGATATGCCAACTTAAGTGGAAATATCCGTAAGTCGTTTAAACTAAAAACCAGTGAATTGCAACTGGGTTTTAATACTTCCTTTAATTTTAGCAAAAACCCAACTTATACCAATACTTTATTTAATTTTTCTAACAACATTTCTACTAATAACAGCCTGCAAACTACTTACACCTATAAAGATAAATTAGCCATCGAAGCCACACAAGGCATTGTTACCAGTGTAGCTAAACAAAGCGCCTTAGGTACAACCTATAAAAACATTACACTAACTACTTCTTTCAGCGGAAATTATAATTTCACCAAAAAGCTTTCACTCAGCAGTAACATCAATTTTAATAACAACAACCCATCGGTAGGCGAAACCATTAATTTTGCGATCTGGAATGCAAATGCCACTTACCGTTTTACTAAAGGCAATAATGCGGAAGTGAAATTTTCGGCGCTCGATTTATTGCGCCAGAACAAAAGTGTATTTAACTATGCAAGCGTAAACAGCTTCACTACAAGTACAAAAAACGTATTGCAACAATATTTTATGGTAACGCTTTCGTATTATCCGAGAAAGTTTGGCAGCAACGCGCCTAAAAAGTAAGGTGTTAAAATTTAGCCTTCAGGCGTTCTCCCCGAAAAGGAGAGCGCTTTTTTATTTTCTATTATTTACTTTTGGCTACAAAATCTTTCGTTATAAGAAAATGATTATAAAAAGTTCTTCCCATTTGCGCATTGTTTTTCTGGTGATGGCCTGCATTGCCCTCTCTTTCTTTTCTGCTTTTGCTCAAACCGTAAAACCGGCTGACAAGAACCCTGAAACTGCATTTCTGGCCGATTCTGCTGTACTAACCAAAAGTGATTATCTCTTTCGTTTAGAAAAAGTTTTCGAGGTGGTAAACAAGGTGCCCGTTACCGTTAATTCGTTTACCAAGCTTAAACCAATCGATGCGCACCTTACGCAGGATGAAGCCGCTCTTGCACTTTTAAAAAGCCGGTTAACCAACTCAGACCGGAACCTTAACCTGCAGAACCTGCAAATGGACGAAACCCTGCTGAAAGAACTTCAAAGCAATAACCGCGATTGTTTGTCCGATCTGGATGCGTACGAAAAAGAACTCCGCAAGTTAAAAACAGAAATACTTAACCTGCGTAAAGATTCGGTGCTGGTTAAAATATTTACCACGCCCACCTTGCGCGAAATGTTTAAGGTACAGTTTGCCGAACTGAAAAAAAAGCGGGTGGTAATGGATAGCCTGATTAAAAACGCCTCCTTAACCATTAATAACCAGCAGGCACGCACCTCGGCCAACCTGATTAACATTAAAGAACTGATGTACCTTACCGATAGCCAGCTTAGTGCCGTTAGTATAAAAGCATTTGGCAAAGAAAGACGCTACCTGTGGGAATCGGTAAACAAACGCGCCAACAAAGGCATGGGTTTCAGAAAGTTTATGAATAGCGAGCAGCAGATATCTGCTTACTATTTCGTTTATACCAGAAGCAGCCGTGCTTTGCTTTTGTTTACCTGCCTGGTTTTCTTCTGCTGGGTATTTTTCAATTTCAGGAGCCTAAAACAACGCGACAGGCTGGAAGCGGTGGAAGATTTTAAATTTACCATGCTCTCACCCCGGCCATACCTGGTTACCTTAATTATGCTTTTTGCACTCGCACCGGTATTCGATTTACGGGCACCTGCCTTATATATCGAATCGGTACACATACTGCTGGCTATTTGCCTTACCTTTTTATTCCGGAAAAAACTACCTAAAAAGTTATTCTTTCAATGGTGTGTATTTGTGCTGTTTCTTTTTGCACCGGTAATACTCCGCATTTTGGGCATGCCACCACGCTATCAGCGCTGGTTACTTTTAGTACTCGGCCTCGGAGCCACCTCTTATGGCCTTATCGTTTGGCGCACACTCGAAGAACAGTATAAAAAGTACAAACTACTCATATCAACAGGCTTTATTTACATCATATTTGCCTTTATTGCCACATGCTGTAACCTTTTTGGCCGTTTTACGCTGACGCAGATTTTTTACAACACCGGCGTAAGTGCTTTTCTAAATGCCACTTCGCTAATTGTACTTGCTAAAATGTTTGTCGAGGCCTTTTTACTCCAAATGAAAAGCAGCAGGATTAGAAAAGGCTATCCGGAGTTTTTTGACTGGATACCGGTTACCGCCGGCTTAAAACGCATTGCTTCAACAGGTGCTATTATCATCTGGGCTGTTATTTTTACCACGAACTTAAATATATTCAACAGCATTTATTCGGCCATTACCGACGAACTTACCCAAAGAAGAATTGTTGGCAGTTTCTCTTTCACGCTAGGGGGCGTGGTACTGTTTCTGGCCATTATCTGGCTCGCCAATTTCTTACAAAAATATATTGCCTATTTCTTTGGCGATGTGGGTGATGATGCACTGGATGACAATAAGGGCGAACGTTCCAAGCTATTGGTTACCCGTCTGGTTTTACTCATTAGCGGCTTTTTAATAGCTGTTGCCGCCTCTGGTTTGCCTATTGATAAAATTACGGTGATATTGGGAGCTTTGGGTGTGGGTATTGGTTTAGGCTTACAGAACATTGTAAGCAATTTTGTTTCGGGTATCATCCTTATTTTTGATAAAACCATTCGCATTGGCGACGTGGTAGAACTGAGCAATAAAAAAGGAAGGGTAAAAGAAATCGGTGTAAGGTCTAGTACCCTGCTAAGTGATGAAGGTGCCGAAATCATTATCCCTAATGGTTCTATCCTTTCCAACAACATCATCAACTGGACCTTGAGCAACAACCAGATGCGGGTTGACCTGTTACTATCTATTGCTAAACCTTTCAACTCATCAGAAGTAACTACCATTATCCGCAATGTAATTATCGAAAACACCAACGTATTCGTGAATAAAGAGCCGGTAATTATGATCAGTCCGGTAAGCAGGGCCAGCAGTGATGTACGGATATTTTTCTGGTGTAAGGATATTTCGCAGGCCGAACTCACCAAAAGCATGGTAAACGCACATATTTTTGAAGCGCTCGAGGAAAAAGGAATCGAGTTTTTATAAATTCATTAAACCATTGCCGAAAGGGATGTTTTTTAATCCCTTTCGATAAATTTCCAACTTAAGGTTTCATTACTACCAGGGTTTTCCCCTTTTCTACAATATAGGTCGCCAACTCTACAGCCTTATTTTTACCCACATTCTTAGCCTGGTGATTTTTTCCTGCCGGAATAAAAAGCACATCACCGGCTTTAAGCCTGACTGGTTTTTCGCCCTCAATCTGATATTCAAATGTACCTTTAAGCACATAAATTACTTCTTCGCCGGGGTGTGAGTGCATGCCAAACCGAACCCCAGGCTCGAAAGCAATACTCGCCTGTATGGTTTCGTAACCCGGAACGCTGATATCATGCCTTTGGTGATTGGTTCTTGTAATGCCTGTCTTTTGGGCAAAAGAGGTAAAAGGCGCTATAGAAGCACTTAATCCGATGGCCAAAGTGGCGCTAAAAATAATTTTCCTGTATTTTTCCATGATGCTAATTTTATAAAGGAGCAATTCAATCCGCTGTCCTTGTGATGGTTTAAAGATAGCTATGCGATGAATACTGAGGAATTTGATTGGGACTCAATTTGGCAAATAGCCTGCTGAAACAGACATTGTTAACCGCCACCCATCGGTTAAGGGTTATCGCACTTTGCAGAAATATTGAGAATAATTGATTCAAAATTTGCAAAAAAATAAATATTTAATACCTTTGCCCTTGCAGGGGGTGAGAGCCCTGCATCAATCATAGATTGAGAGCGTTAATTTAGATAAAAAGGTACAACAGCGATTGTTGTACCTTTTTTTATTTATACGCACTTGATTTTTGCTGAAACAACCCTCGTTTAAGGCTTTACACCTGTTGCATTTGCTACTTTTAAGGTAGATGCATCTGCAGCCGTAATCTTCACCTGATCGAAAGTCCAGTTTTGGGCAAATTCGATGTTACCGGCAGTTGCTGCCGTAATGTTCAAATTTTTAAAGCTGAAATTTTTTAGTATGGTTTCGCTGAAACCAATGGCATTGATGGCTTTTTTCACATCAGTTGCCTTCACATTGAAAACATTGATGTTCTGGATTTTTGGGATGCCTTTTTCCGCAGGCTCAACATGGGTTAAGAGCTTGGTCCAATGCAAAGGGATCGAGTCTGGATTATATCCGGCAGGCAAGGTAGAATAGCTATAGGCCGGGTTCCAGTTTGGGTTAACCTGAACTACATTGCCGCCACCTTCCATGGTGATATTACCGAAGTAAACATCTTCTACAGTACCGCCCCGGGTTTTGGCCGATTTGATGTTCAATGCATTGCCTGTGCCATAACCGGTTAAACCAGTAGCCCATACGTGGCGGATGCTGCCCGAGGTTTCGCTGCCCAAAGTAAGTAAACCAGCGCCTTTGCGGGCAATGCAATTGCGGATAACCACATATTCAGTTGGCAGGTTTACCCGCAGGCCATCCCAGTCGCGACCAGCTTTCAGGCAGAAATTATCGTCGTTACAATCAATATCACAATTCTGGATCAGGGTCCAGAGCGATGAATCTACGTCAATACCATCCGTACTGGGACCATGCCCGTCTACATTGTTTCTGATGGTAATTTTATCAACAGTTACATAGCTCGAATAAAGGATTTGTACCGTCCAGAAACCTGCTTGTTGTAAATTTACATCCCTTACAATTACATCGCTGGCCGATTCGATTAATACGGTTCGGGGGCGTTTTGCATCATAATCTACAATCCAGCGCAAGCCCTTAGCATCGTAATCTTTTCTCAGGTTCCAGTAATAATCCCAAAAAGGTTTACCCTGGGCATTAATCAATCCCGATCCCGAAATAGCAGCCTTGTGCTGTTTGAGGATATTGATCAGGGCTGCCGGCCATTTCATTTCAATGCCTGCTACTCGGGTATCAATCTCAGGGTAATCTTTAATATCCTGACTACCCAATAATTCCACACCTTTACCCACTTCGAAATTAACGCCTGTTTTAATGAACAAAGAACCGGCTAAATACTTACCTGGTTGAAAAGAAACAGTACCTCCTCCTTTTGCTGCACAATCATCTATGGCTTGCTGAATGGCTTTGGTAGCTAAGGTTTTTCCATCATTTAGTGCGCCGTACTGATTAACAAGGTAGTTTTTTTGTTTGAAGTTAAATTTTCTGGCGCCTGCCTTGCTTACCCAATCGGGTGTTTTAAATTGTGCAGAAACCGCACTGGTAATTAAAATAAAGGCTGTGAATACGAGTATGGGGATGCTTTTCATAAATTCTTCAAATATATTTGGTTAACCTTAAACTGCACATTCAAATCGTGCTGTTTATTTTGCGGTTAATATATAGAATATGAGTGGCCTAACTATCCTGTCGCATCCTGTAGATGTTAACGGTTTAACCAGTATATTTTATAAGCCGGTAATTTTCGTCGATAGGTCATCAATTGTTACTTTTGAACTATCGGTAAGCCGACTCAGCTTTTTTTAACCAAATACCTGTATTAAACAAAGTATCATGAATATTATCCTTGCATCAACTTCTACCCTGTTCGGTGGCGAATACCTGGCCTATTTAAAAGCAGAAATTATCGATCTGTATCAGGGTATCGACGAAATTATTTTTATTCCGTTTGCCAGGCCCGGAGGTATTTCTCACGATGATTACACCCAAAAAGCCAGCGATTTTTTCGAAACCATTGGCATTAAAGTTAAAGGGCTGCATGAGTTTGAAGATCAGGTAACGGCAATTAACGCTGCCAGGGGATTTTTTACCGGGGGTGGCAACACTTTTCTGCTGGTAAAAACCCTGCACGAGGCCGGCCTGATGCAAACATTAAAATCGAATGTAGAAAATGGGAAAGCTTATCTGGGCTGCAGTGCAGGAAGTAATATCGGTGGTGTAAATATGAAAACCACCAACGATATGCCAATTGTTTATCCGGCCTCATTCGAATGTATGGGATTGGTTCCTTTTAACCTTAACCCGCATTACCTCGACCCAGACCCCACACTACAACACAATGGAGAAACCAGGGAAACACGTATTAAAGAGTTTTTAACCCAAAACAATATTAAGGTGGTTGGGCTTAGAGAAGGAAACTGGATTCGAAGAAAAGGCAATAAAATTACGGTTGAAGGCACCCAGCTAACGCGCATTTTTGAGCCTGGTAAACTACCCTACGAACTGCCGGAAGGAAGTTTGTTGTAACCTGGTTGTGTTATCGCAGTATAGCGAATAGATACTGAGCTATCAGGCCCAGATAGTCCTTCGACAGGCGGACTACGATTTTCCTATCGGTTGATTTCCTCATCAATCGACAATCAGATCAGGATTCAGGAGCAGAAAATGTATAGGTCAGCATACCCGGTACACCTTCGTGTGTATTTTTATGTTCTTCCTGAACCAGATCAAAGTTAAGCCTTTCGAGCAATTTTACAGAAGGAGGATTATCGCTGGATGGAAAAGCAACAATGGTTTGCACCCCCATTACCTCAAATGCATATTTAAGTACACGCGGAATTGCCTCCTGCATAATACCTTTCCCCTGAAAAGCCGGAAGCAGTTCATAACCCATTTCAATAGTCCTGGTTGCTGTATTGAAATCCCACAGGCAAACTGCCCCGATCATCGGACCATTTTCCTGCTCAGCGATAACCCAGTATATCGATTCGTTGTTGTTAACCAGATGATCTATTTTGTTGATATACGCAATGGCATCATCTAAGCCCTGATAGGGTGCTTTTCCGGTTAAGGCTGCTACTTTCGCATCCGAACGGAGCTGGTAAATTTCAGCGGCATCTGTTGGTAATAGCCTGCGAAGTGTAAATCTATCCGTTTTTAATATCGGGAAGGTAGAAAAATCGAATGCTTTCATCTAATTAACTCAAAGGAAGTCTTTCAACATTCCAGATTATGATTTAATGTGAAGGTACGAATTTCTCTACCAAATCTTTGAAAACACTGGTCGTTACCACAGTAACGAAAGCTTAATCCCAAAGTACCTGCTGATATTTAAGGTTTTGACGGAATGCAGTTTTATCTGCCGATGATATTTGGGTTTTAAAACTAGATTCGAATAAAAATACAGCCTCCTCAAAATTCCTTATGCCCACATTGTATACCTGCAGCAGGTACTGTGCCGGATCGCTCTTTAAACCCGCAAAAACACCTTCACCCTGGGTATTACATAAAATGGCTTCAATTAATTCCTGATGCGCCTGCGCATTGTATTTATATTGCTGCAGCATGTAAGCTGATGATTTGGTACCCCATCTTTTTGCACGGCTCTGCAAATATTCCCATTCCCGCTGAACTTCCTCTTTCTCATACTCTACATAATGTTCTTTTTTACCGTAACTGGCATATAAATTATCAAAATAGTTTTTACCATTAAAAGGATTCAAAAAATTCACATTGCCTTTTACCCTGTATGCGATGAGTCCGAAAGCATCACTACTACCGGTATCGTTATTAATATCCAATAATGTAGTGATGCTTCCTCCAGTAATTCCGCGCCAATTGTTTGTGGTAAAACTATAGCAGTACTTATTCCAATAGGCCTGCATTTCCAGCGATTTCGCCTTCATTTCGTCCGATCCCATATTTGAAATGTCTATTGCACCAAGTTTGAAAAATTTGCACCAATAAGAAGGCCATTCCTGTGGCCCACATTTATAACCAGTTGTAGAATCGAATATGATCCCCTGCGCCGCATTTTTAGATGGGGGCAATACTTTCTGGCTATACAGTGCCTGTGGCAATGTTTTTATCGGGGCTACTGCCGGCGTATTTAGTGCAGAATCTGCTAATTTTAACTTATAACAAAGGGTTTCAAATACCAACAGATCTGTATTTTTGATATGCAGCTGAATACTCCTTACGCTACGCTCTGCAGTACCATCGGTGTACTTGTTTTTAAAATAGCTTCCATAGGTAAGCTTGCGGCTTTGCACAATGGGTTCAGTAAAAAACAGATATATCGCCGAAGTTCTGATTTTCTCGTGTGTAATGCTCTGCAGATTTTTCCAGGGAATATTCCGGTAAGTACTGCTTACACGGGCAAACTTTTCGGTGCGCGTGAAAGTTACCGACTGAAAGGTATCGAAACTATGGGTTAGGGTATTGCAGTTTGCATCTATAGCATTATTGTAATACTGAAGTTCATCCGAATAGCTTGAATTGTTAATCAGCTTGCTTAACTGTGCGGCAATCTGCGTGCGCGATTGGGAATATCCGGCAATGCTGCTGCATATTAAAACAGCCAAAAGCAATGTCCCGGTAAAATGTGTAAAGTATCTCTTCATATTCTCGTTTCAAACAAAATTAAACCAAAAATACTGCTGTCTTTTAAAATCTCCTATCCCCATTTAAGGGTATTTGTTAAGCTTTCGGCTGTATTAAAAAACCTTAAAACAAAATGAGCCCGATATAATAATACCTGGCTCAACAATTTGGTTATTGATGCTAAAAACAGGCGGTTATTTCACGGGTACCTTAATCTGATACAATTTATCGTGCAGCGCTTTCATTTCTGCCTCCGGGAATTTAACCACTTTACGGTCGTAGGTCATAAAACCATTGGTTTCTACTTCCACATCAGTTGTTTGCGTATAAACCCCGGCCGATAATCCCACTTTGATGAGTTCACCAAGGCGGTTTACAAATTCTGAATACTTTTTAAACAGGTCGGTTTTGTTTTTAAAGCTCTGGTAACCCCAGTTATTTTTTTGTTGCCATACATGGCCATCAATTGGTAAACCTAAACCACCAAATTCGCCCAGCACCAGTACATAGTCTTTTCCAAAGTAATCGGGACTAGGCATAGCCGGATGTGGATAATTGTGTAGGTCAATGATATCGCCAACCGGGAAAAAGTTGCCTCCACTGGCCGTATTTACCAGGCGTGAAGGATCTTTCTCTTTCGTCCATTTGGCAATTTCTACCGTTTTAAATTGTCCCCAGGCTTCATTAAATGGTGTCCACACTACAATTGAAGGTACATTATGCAGTTTCTCCATAATGGCGTTCCATTCTTTTTTGTAGTAACGTTCCGATTCGGGACTTCTTTTCTGATCCGTTTGATGATCTAACACCCCAGGGCGGTTTTCCCACCGGTTACCCAAATCACCACTTGGCATATCCTGCCAAACGAGCATGCCCGCTTTATCGCAGTAATAATACCAGCGTGCAGGCTCTACCTTAATGTGCTTTCTGATCATGTTAAAACCCATTTCCTTAGTCTTATCCACATCAAATTTCAAAGCTTTATCAGTTGGGGCAGTATACAATCCATCCGGCCACCAGCCCTGGTCTAAGGGGCCGTACTGAAACAAGAAAGCATTGTTTAACAACATACGCTCAATCCCGCTCGCATCTTTACCCATCGAAATTTTACGCATGGCGAAATAACTTTTCACCTCATCTACCTTTTTGTTTTTTGAAAGCAGTTCGATTTTCAAATCATATAAAAACGGACTATCCGGACTCCATAATTTGGAGTTTTCGATCTTTAAATTTACTGTTCCTTTGGCATCGGTAGTTTGCTCGGCTACTTTTTTGCCTCCGTCCCAGGCCGAGATTTTCACCTGATCGCCGACATTTGCATTTTCTACAAACGAGCTGACCTCAACCGCTTGCTGATCGATATCTGGTGTGATTTTAATGTGATCGATGTGCGCCTTGTTTACCGCTTCTACCCATACCGTTTGCCAGATTCCGGTAACCGGTGTGTACCAGATACCTTCTGGCCGCTTAACCTGTTTGCCTCTTGGCTGTGGGCCTTCATCGGTCGGGTCCCATACCTCAACAGTCAGGGTTTGATTGCCGCTTTTATTTAAGAAAGGCGTAATATTAAAGCTAAAAGGATCAAAACCTCCTTCGTGCTTACCTACTTCTTTGCCGTTAATACTTACAGTTGCGCGCCAGTCTACCGCACCAAAATGCAATAAAATATCTTTCCCTTTCATGTTTGATGGGATGGTAAAAGAAGTTTTATACCACAGCAGGCTATCTTTACCAACAGTTTTACCTACGCCTGATAGCGAAGCTTCTACGGCAAAGGGAACCAGGATTTTGCCCTGGTTAATGGCAGGGCGCTGCGATTTTTCGGCAATGGCATAATCCCATAAGCCGTTTAGGTTTTTCCAGTTTCCGCTACGCTCGAACTGCGGACACGGATACTCCGGAAGCACGGCAGCGGGATTAACCTCATCAGCCCAGGGCGACGAGATTTTCCCTTTAACAGCCGACCATGGTTTACTGGCCTGCTGTGCAGCAAGTGAGAGCGAAAGCCCCAACAGTGTAAATAAAACAGACGTTTTTTTCATTTTTGGTTTCAATTGGTGTTAATTACAGATAACAATTTGGATTCTCAGCCCTGTATGATCTGTTTATTTGTTGTTTAATTTTTTAATCAGGTTTACTTCATCCAGTCGGTAAGGTGCGCCATCTGGTTGAAAAATCTCGTGGAACCATTCAACCGGATCTGAACCATCGGCAAGTGGGGTATCCCAGGCATATTTGGTATTGGTTTTACCGGCAGCAAAGCCCCAGTTAATTGCGCCAACGTTTTCTGCCTTAAGCATGGGCAGAATGTTCGAAAAACGACTGTTGCGTGGGCGTGCCATGTATTCGGTACAAATTAAAGGCCTGCCACTTGCTTTTAATAAATCGATGGTTCTCTGGTGCCAGTCTGGTGCTTCGTAGTTATGGTAAGTAACGATATCTGAATTGGCCAGTTGTATTTCGTTTAGTTTTTCGAAACCCCAGCTCCAGAGCCCGATGCTGATCGGCTGATCAGGATTTACCTCGCGCGCCCAGCTAATGGTTTTGGTTAGGAGTGGAATGGTTGCGTCCAGTTTACCACTGTTTCCGGGTTCGTTATACAAATCCCATAGCAGGATGCGTTTATCGTGAGCGAAATGCGTGAGTACATCTTTTACATATTTTTCGAGCTCAGGAAAGTTGGCCTCTTCTTTAAAAGCCGGATCTCCGGGATCCTGCAGCCAGCCTGAGTTGTGAACGCCTGTTTTTGGCTCGGGTTGTTTGCCAATAGCCGAAGTTTTGTTCCAGCAATCGTCGAAAAACACAAACATCGGTTGAATGCCGTGCTTTTGCGTAATGGTTAAAAACTGATCCATGCGTTTTTTAAAACCTTCGGGATCCTGGCTCCAGGCTTTGCTGTATAAAAATACGCGTAGGGTATTAAAGCCTATGCTTTCGGCCCAGCCCAGCTCTTTATCAATTACTGTGGGCGAAAAGGTGTCGGCCTGCCACATTTCGAGCTGGTTAATCGCATTGGCAGGGATATAATTTGCACCGGTAAGCCATTTGTGTTCCTTGTACCAGGCATTGGCTTTCTCAACCGACCATACTTTTGCAGGTTCGGCCGCTTTTTTGTTTTTCTGCGCATAGCCCGTGCTTAAACAAAGCGCAAAGGCAAATGGAAGAAGATAGTTTTTTAAGTTCATTGGTCTTATATCTGATTATTTTACTTTTTAACTGAGGGTGCCGCCTGCTGAATGCCTGTTTTTAAAGGTGTACCGAAATTCGGTGTGCCATCCACATTCCAGCTAAACGGTTGTGCCCTTGGTGAACGGAAACCGCCGCAGCCTTGCCCCGGCTTATCATTAGCATGGTACAGGATCCAATCTTGTTTACCATCGGGCGATTTGAAAAAAGAGTTGTGCCCGGGGGCATATACACCATTTTCTACCGATCGTTCAAATACTGCCTTTTCTGCTTTTTTCCAGGAAGCAGGATCGAGCAAATTGCTTTTGGCCGATGCGGTAAGCATGCCCAATGCATAAAAATCCGTCCAGCAGCCACTGGCCGAGTAAATGATAAACAGTTTATCGCCATGTGGCAAAAATTGTGGCCCCTCATTCACATCTACATGCTCGCCTCCGCCTAAATCACCATTTTTTTCCCAGCTAAATTTTGGGGATGATATTTTAACCCTGGGCCCATCTACTGTCCAGGGATTTTTCAGTTTGGCAATAAAAATTTCCTGTTTGCCATTGGTATCGCCTTCCCAGCCCGACCAAATCATATACAGCTGGCCTTTAAAATCGATTACATCGCCATCTATTGCCCATTTATCAGTGGCATCGGTTATTTTCCCTTTAAAAACCCATTCGCCCTGCATGGGATCGGCCGAAGCATTTTCGAGCACGTAAATGCGGTGGTTATCATTTTTACCATCATCAGCAGCAAAGTAGGCGTACCATTTACCTCTTAAAAACATCACTTCGGGCGCCCATATTTCTTTGCTGTATGGGGTTCCGGCAGGTGCCTTCCAAATGGTTTTCCGTTCAGCATCTTTTAAGCCTTCAATGCTTTTACTTTTCCACAAATCGATGCGGTTGCCCGAGGTATGGGTATAGTAATAATAGCCGTCCTTATAAAAGTTATACGGATCGGCTCCCGAAGGCAATAGCGGATTGGAAAAATTTTGTGCCTGAGTGGTCAGTGCCAGTAACAGAGCTGCA
The DNA here is from genome assembly GCA_965284455.1 of Sphingobacteriaceae bacterium. Taxonomy (GTDB): domain Bacteria; phylum Bacteroidota; class Bacteroidia; order Sphingobacteriales; family Sphingobacteriaceae; genus Pedobacter. The sequence goes on along the minus strand of OZ260086.1, from coordinate 5,739,901 downwards.
AAAACTAAGTAATACTTTTTAATCATGCCATTTATTTGGTTGGACATTTCCCCGTTAAATTCCCAGTCGCTAAAAAAGCGATTTTCTTTTTTCCGGATGCCCCTTATTGTTTCAATTTTTCTACAAAACCGATCATTTTACTGCCCGGCTTGTAGCGTTAACCACCTGAAAGTTTTCGGATCGACCTGCATTGCAGCATTTCCATCTTTGCCTTTCACAAATTTTGCGGCTACAATAACTGTTGCCCGTGGCGATACTTTCTGATCAGTATAATGAATGTGGAATACATACTGTAAATTACCTTTTGCATCGACCAGAAAATCGCCATGTCCGGTACCGTTTTGTTTAATATTCGCTTTGCTCATGATGGGGTTCCCATTGTATTTGGTCCATGGTCCAAACGGCGATTTTGAAGTGGCATAACCAACTGCATAATCAGGATTCCTAAAATCATTGGCTGAGTAAAACAGATAATAGAGATTATCCTTTTTCAGCACCGTTGGTCCTTCGGTAACCGGCCAGTCTGTTTTAGCGGTATTCTCCCAGTTTTCAGTTCCCGAAATGCATGCTTTAAGTGTACCTGGAATAATATCCGAAAAATCGGCTTTCATTTCAGCTACAAAAATACGGTTACCCCGGTCTAAGCGAACATGATAGAGATAATTTTTGCCATCACTATCGGTAAACAAAAATGGATCGATCTGTTTTCCGCTACCCGAAATTCCCTTTAATACTGCTTGTTTAAAAGGCCCCAAAGGGCTGTTGCTTTGTGCAATGGCGATCTGCTCATCGGCAGTATAAGCCATGTAAAAGTTGTTGTCCCGTTTAAAAACCTGTGGTGCCCAAAAACCTTTAGTGCCGAAGGCATCGCCTTTTTTCAGGGCATAGCCATTTTTACTCCCCTTAGGGCCTGTCCAGTTTTTAAGATCAGTAGATTGGTATACTAAAAAACCTTCATCGCCACTGGTGCCGTACAGGTAATAAGTGCCATTATCGAAAAAGATAGTGGGATCGGCCAGGTAAATGAGCTTCTCTTCCAGCGGTTTTTGCTGAGCATGGGCCAGCTGCGCCCATACAAACAGGCACAACAGAAAAAGTATAGAGCGGTATTTCAAAATGGTTAAATTAGTTTAACTAAGATAATGAATAATAGCAGGCATACGGCTTTAGTTCCATATGCCTGCTGATGGTTATTAATAGGTAATTTTAGCTACCGGTGTAAAAATCAAATCGTCTACCCCTGCAATTTTCACCCCAATCCTTGCAAAAACATAGTTTTGCGCAGGTACAATTGCCGGTATGGTTACGCTTGTATTCAGGTTATTCAAATCTGCTATGGCTGCACCTTTAAGTTCCTGCACGGCGATGTTATTACCACCATCAACAAACTGCGTTTTGCTGATGTAAAGCGATACGCTTTCCACATCTTTTGCATTGGCATCGGTAATGATTTTTTCGAGCTTACAGAAACCATTTACCTTGCCCGAAGCGGCAGTTAAAGTTGCGCCTCGGATCATGTAATAAGGTGTTACTTCAATATCCATGGTTTTGCTGCCACTAATGTTCACCGCAATGGTATCTTGCTTGCCCGCAGCATTCTTCTTCCATAAAAAAGGTCCCTGGTTAGCCGAAAAAACAAGTTTATAGTTGCCATCAAATAGTTTGGCCGAGTAGCCTCCCTCCTGGTTTACGTTTACATTGAGCGCCGAATAGTTACCAAAGCCCGACTGCCAGAGTTCGAAATTTACCTGACCATATTGTACATTGATGGGTTCTCCTTTATACACAATCCTGCCTGTAAAATCGGCCTGGGGTGCTTCATAATTATCTTTTTTACATGCGGAGAATAATACGGCTATAATTGCCCCTGCTATGAAATAAAATCTATTTTTCATGTCTGATTATTGATTAGGGTTTCTGATAATTTTTGGATTACCGTTTAATACATCCTGTGCTATTGAAGAATAATAGTTACCAATGCGGAAACGATGTGCTGCAGTAACGCGGCTGGGTTTAATTACTTTAAAAACATACTTTAAATGGTTGGCATTGCCCGGGTTGTAATATTTATAAGGCCATAAACCAAAAATCTGGGTGCTGGTACGCGTTGCACTGCCAATATTGGTGGCGTTGGTAAAATCGGCGGCCGACATGTTACTGCCGTTCCACACTTTATCGGCCAGTCTCCAGCGTTTCATATCCCAAAGCTGTTGTCCTTCAAAAGCAAATTCTACCTTACGCTCGTGCACAATTCTATCAAAAGTAATCTGTGCCGGAGTTAAAGCTGTGGTTAATCCGGCACGGTCACGTACCGGTTTAATATAGCCTGCTGCTGCACCTAAATCGCCCAGTTCAAAAGCGGCTTCGGCTGCATTTAACAATACTTCGGCATAGCGGTAACGGACCCACCATACATCGCTACGGGTACCAATCTGGCCCGATCCTGTTGCAGGATCCAAATATTTACGTACATAAAATCCCGATTGTGCACTGAATTCCAAACCATCAACAGGTCCGTCTTTTCCCACTACCTGCACTGATGCCTGATTATCGGGTAAAACTTTATCCTTCATCTGTCCGAAATTATCGCCGGTAATGATGGTTCCGTTGGCCAACTGGTAACCAGCCCAGATATCGACTGTTTTACCTTTAAACTGTGTTCCGGGGAGGATTACCGTACCTGCTAAACGTGCATCGCGGCCTGCAAAAATATCGGTGATATTGGTATAGTAAACCGGATTTCCACCTGCATCAACCGAAGCCAGTGAAGCATAGCTGTTATCCAGCTTTTCGAAAGATTGAACCAGGTTTAATGATGGATTTAACCTGCCACCCTGAGCCTCTTCTGCTGAAGAGCGAGGCTGGTTATCAATGGTAAAACCGTGTACTTTATTGGTTTTCAATTTAAAATCTTTTGCGAATATCACTTCGGGGTTACTGCCTTTATCCGTAAACAGTGCTGCGAAATTATCAGACAGGTTCGGGTTCTTTTGGTAAAGCGAATACTTACCGCCATCGATAATTTGTTTGGCTGCATTTAATGCTTTGGTAAAATAACCATTGGCTAAAGCTGAAGGTATGCCTACTTCGCCACCCGGCAAGCTTAACTGCGAATTGCTGTATTTAGCTATTGAACCCGCATATAAGGCTGCCCTGGTTTCCATAGCCAGGGCGGCAGCTTTGGTAGCCCTGCTTTTTACAGTTGCATCATCAGGTAATATAGTTTTAACGGCCTCCAGTTCAGCAATTACAAAATCATAAATTTCAGACTCTTTTGCCCTTGGATATTGCAGATAGCTGGGGTCGCCACTATAATCGTATTCTAAGGGAGCTGTAATCAAGGGTACCCCGCCCATGCGTTTCACCATTTCGAAGTATACCCCCGCCCTGATAAAACGTGCTTCGGCTAGTAAACGGTCGCGGTCTGCAGGTTTCAAAGCTGTAGATTCCTGACCGCGTTTGATAAATAAATTCAGGTTATTAACCAGTTTATAAACCTCCATATCCCAGTATCTCCAGGCATCGTAACCATATTCTAAATTCTGGTGACGGAAATAATCGCCACCTGCCGAGGCAAAACCTTCGTCGAAATCGGCAAAGAGCCACCACGATTCAATGCGTTGAAAATCAGGATAACGATCGTATAAATCGCCAAGTACTGTAAGCACCAGATTAGGGTCTTTCCATACCGCATCTACCGACAAGGTACTGGTGGGTTGCTTATCTAAAAATTCTGAATCTTTTTTGCATGACTGGCCAAAGCTTAAACAGGCAATGGCAGCAAATGCGTATATATATTTTTTCATCTGACTGGTCTTTTTCATGTTACAACGTTAATTTAATACCGATGTTAAAAAACTTGTTTTGTGGATATTGCAATCCGTTATCATCAGCAATTTCAGGGTCTACGCCATAATCTTTCAGGTTATCGATAGAGAAAAGGTTATATCCGTTTACATATACCCTGGCATTCTGGATCTTGATTTTTTCGGCCCATCTTTTTGGCAGGGTATAACCCAGCTCGAGTGTACGTGCCCTTAAGTAGCGTACATTGTGCAACCAGAAAGTAGAGTTGCGGTTATTATTACTGTGGTCGCGATCGTTGAAGCGAAGTGCCGGATATTTACCTGCCACCCAAGGGCTGTTCAGGTTAAAAGGATCGGTGCGGTGCCAGCTGTCATCGGCAAAGTTCTGCAATAATGCTCCTCCGTTCTGGAAAGCCCAGCGCTGCTCCCAGTTCTGGTTCCAAGAGTACATGGCGCCGCCTGAGAAATCTGCTGTAAAATCGAAGTTTTTGTAAGAACCACCCAGGGTGAAACCAAAACCAATATTGGGTTGGCCGGCTGTGGTATAACCGATTGGCCTTTCATCAAGTCCATTGATAATGCCATCGCCATTCTGATCTTTGTAAATTAAATCGCCCGGCAATAAAGAACGGTTTCCTTTTCCATCGATATTCACTTTATAGTTATTGATTTCATCAATACTCTGGAACTGTCCGGTTACTTCGTAACCCCAGAATATATCAGCATATCTGTTGGTGTTGCTGCTTCTGTAATTCTCCCAGGAGTTACCGAAGCGTGGCTTATATACGTCTACTATTTTTTTTCTGCTGATGGAAAAATTTCCACCAACATTATAGTTAAATTCACCAATTTTATCTCTGTAATTTAATGAGAATTCGCCCCCAAACTGCGCATCACTGTTCAGGTTTTCCTGATTTTGAGGATAACCCAGTTCAATAGGAACTATTACGTCGTTTTTAACTGCCGGCAAACCAGTACGTTTTCTGTAAAAATAATCTGCTGTTCCCGATAGCTTACTGTTAAACATCTGAAAATCTATTCCAATATCAGTGATTTTACTTTTAAACCAGCTGAGGTTATTAATTACAGGACCTTTATCTCTTGAGGTAGTGATGTTCTTACCATCCAGGATAACTGTACCCTGATTGTAGTTATAACCGGGAATCCAGGCAAAAGGATCAATACCTGTATCGTCATCCCCAAGCTGACCGTAAGAGGCACGGATTTTTAAATCGTTCAGGATGTTGCTTTCACCCAAAAGCGTTTTCATAAACTGCTCTTGCGTAATTCGCCATCCAATCGATGCCGAAGGGAAATACCCTACGCGTCTATCTGGCGCAAACCTCCAGGAAGCATCCCTACGTCCAGACAACTCCAGGTAATATTTATTATCGTAGTTATAGTTAAATCTGGCCACATAACCAACCCGGGCCTGCTCTTCCTGTATATCGGCAAAATCCTGTCCGTCCATGTCGGCAAACTGCAATACGGGTAAAATATTGGTTTGCGGTACCGCATGCTGGAAGGTGTAGGTCCTGAAGCGGTCTAAACGCTCAGCTACCAACACGCCTCCTACGGTATGCTTGCCAAAAGTGCGGTTATAATTGGCCTGAATCTGATAGGTATTGGTATAAACTTTTTCATTCCTGCGCTCGCGGTAAGGATTTGAACTACCTACTTTTTCTTCGTAAACACCACTTTCAGGATGATAGGTATATACATTATAGGTATACTCATGTCCATTGATGATATTATCGGCAATGTAGTAAGAGTATAAACCTTTTATTTCCAGTCCTTTTATCGGGGTATCATAAGTGGCCGATAAATTGGTTTGCAATACGCGCCAGTCTGATTTCCAGTAGCCGGTTAAAGCTTTGCTCTGTACGGCAAACTGTTCGGTATTGTGGCCAATATCATTCGGATAATTCGGGTTACCGTTGGCATAAGCCTGTTCTGTTGGCCTGTTGCGTAACAAAGCAAAACGGGCAGCCCAGTAATCATCGCCACCGGGTACACCTGGCTGGTCGCGGCTTTCAATACGACCGTTAATTAACATCCCTACCTTAAAACGGTTGGTAATTTTAGCTTCAATATTACTCTGGATATTGGTACGGTTAAATTCAAATTCTCTTGAAGTTCCATACACCCCTTTCTGGTCTAAGCGGGTAGCCGAGAAATAATAATTTACCTTATCGGTACCACCCGATGCGCTTAAATTAACCGAAGTTTGTGGTGCATTGGGAGCAATAATAATATCTTTCCAGTTTTGGCTTTGGTAACCATATTCAGTACCCGCTTTCCATTTATCGAGCTCGGTCTGGGTAATCGTAGTTGAACCGTTCTGGTTCATTTCGGCAGTTGCTTTACCCAGCATCCACTGGTAAGCATCGGTAGTTTCGGGAAAACGCACCCAGTTTTGCCAGCCGGTATAGGCATCAACACTAAAAGTATTGCGGGTATCGTTTTTACCTCTTTTGGTGGTTACTAAAACCACCCCGTTGGCTGCACGGCTACCATAAATAGCGGCCGATGCATCTTTTAACACACTGATCGATTCGATATCGTTTGGCGAAATGTTATTGAACTGGCCCGCATCCTGCTGAATTCCATCAATTACATACAAAGGGTTACCCATGTTACGGATCTGGATATTGGCCGATGCACCTGGTCTTCCATCCGGCATCCGGAAAGATACTCCGGGTAATTTACCCGCAAGCCCGGTACTTACAGTAGAACCGCCATGTACTTTTTCTAAATCTTTACTGCTAATCGAAGAAATGGCACCGGTAATGGCTTCTTTTTTCTGCGTGTTATAACCCACTACAATTACTTCCGAAAGATCGTTATTGGAAGGCTTCAGCTTAACATTAACCTGCGAACGGCCTGCAAGGGCAACTTCCTGGTTAACATAACCCACATAAATAAAAATCAGTGTTGCATTTTTATCAGCTACCTGAATTTTATATTTACCATCGCCATCAGTGGTGGTACCTGTGTTGGTGCCCTTAACTTTTATGCTTGCGCCATTAATGGTTTCGCCCTTTTCGTCAGTTACGGTACCGGTAACGGTAGTTTTCTCCTGGGCCTGGAGCTGAAACGAAAATAATATCAGGGCAATCGACGCGAAAATAACAGCGTGTACTTTGCGCTTCAAAAATAACTTTTGAAGCAAGTACCAATCGCGGCAGACTATGCTGCCAGAAGAGAGTAGACTTCTTTTCATAAAGGTTTAGTAATTTGGTTAGTTTGTGATAAAGGCGTGTACACCGTTTACCTATTCAAAGATTGGCTTTTTACGAACTGGGTGGGCTGGCACTTTGTATCAATTTTTCTGCAATTTGTCTCGTTTTATCGATTTAGTAAGCTGGTAAATAGAAATCAAATGGTTTATCGCGATCGCAAGCCAGTGTGCCATCCTTAAATTCGAGCTCGGCTACATGTATCGATGTTCGCTTGTTCGAGTACGAAAATGCGCCGTCGGCATCAAGTGTGCCTTCAAAATGCATCTTTCTTCCCGGGTGGGTAAAATAAAAGATATAAGCCTTATTACCGATTACCTGTACATCGGCATGTGCACCTGTGGGTGTATCTTCAGGCCTGTGGCCGGGTACATCGAGCACTAATCCTTGTTTTTCCCAGCTTTTGCCATCTTTTGAACGGTAAATGCGCTGTCCGTGCCACTCGTCGGTAATCATCCAATACCAGTTGTTAAAAAAGAAAGCTTTCGCGCCTTCGTGTGGTGCCCCGCCAATAGCAGGCTCGGTTTGTGCGGTCCAGTGCAGCAAATCATTACTTTCGGCAGTCATGGTAATGCTGCCTTTCGAACTGTCTTTGTACCACATGTGCCACTTACCATCGGGCATCTTTAATAAGGTAGGATCAATAACGTGGTCAGAATTAAGGGAGATAAAACCCTTGTATTTCCATTTCCACAGGTTTTTACTGGTGTAATGTGCTATTTTTGCAGTACCTCCCCAATGGTTGCGTACCCCCTCAATATAAGCCAGATACATATGATACACTCCTTTTTCATAAATTACATCTGGTGCCCAAAAGGTATTTACACCCGGTTCGAAATCCAGGTCGAGTGCACCTTTATATACAAAAGTCTTCCCGTTATCGGTACTTGTGGCTACACCGATATTGGTGCCGTAACAGTAGGCCACATCACTGGTTTGGGCATTGGCCCTGCGCTGTGTGTAAAGCATCCACCAGTTTTTTTCGGCATGATTATACACCATAACAGGGTCAGCAGCACCATCGTAAACCGGATCGCGGTATAGTGGCGAGGGCGCAATGCGCAACTGTTGTGCAGCGGCCGAAAGCGATAAAAAGAGCAGGATGAATAAACTTAAAGCTTTAATATTTTTCACTTATGAAATGATTTGGTTAGCAGACTGCAAATAATAGCATTTGCGCTACTGGACAAAACCGATACGTCTCAATCTTTCTACTTATCTGCTCAAATTGTAAAATCAAGGCATTTCTTTAATATATTTGATCTTGCTGACCAAAATTCACTTGAAAAAACTTTTCATCCTTTTTCTGTTTCTGTTTACAGCCCATGTACTGCTGGCCCAACCCTACTATTTCAGGCGGTACCAGGTAGAAAACGGCTTATCGAACAACACGGCATTTTGCAGCATACAGGATGCAAACGGGTTTATGTGGTTTGGCACAAAAGATGGCCTCAACCGTTTTGATGGCTATAGTTTTAAAACTTACCGGCACGATGCCGACCAGCCTGGCAGCTTGGGTAACGATCTCATTTATGCACTGCACCATGATGATAAAACCCTATGGGTAGGCACCAATGATGGCGTTTACCAGTACAACCCGCTAAAAGAAAGCTTTACTTCGATTAAAGCCACCAAAGGCATGCGCATTATCGACCTCGGTAGCGACAACAAAGGGAATTTATGGGTGCTCTCCTCGTTCAAAATCTATCTTTACAACAAAAAAAATAAAACCACTACCGCCTTTACCAGCAATGCCCCATTTGATGCCTCATCTGTAGCAGTACTTAAAAACGGTAGCGTCTGGGTCAGCACCGGTCGTGGTACGGTTGAAAAGTACAACCCGCAACTCAACAATTTTCAAAGTTTTAACATTAATGGTAAAGATAAAAAGCCCGAATATGGCTGGGTGGCTAAAATTGCCGAAACCACTAAAGGCGAACTGTTGATTGGTACCACCAACCAAGGTATTAAACTCTTTAATCCGCTTACCTTGCACTCTAAAGATCTGCTGAGACTCAACAGCGATAAAACGCCCATATTTGTACGCGACATTAAACAGGTGGCCAGCCACGAATTCTGGATCGGTACCGAATCGGGCATTTATGTGTATAACGATGAAACCGGCCAGATTACCCACATTACCAAACAGTACAATAACGATTATTCACTTAGCGATAATGCCATTTACACCATTTGCGCCGATCGTGAAGGGGGCGTATGGACAGGCTCCTATTTTGGTGGTGTTAACTACTATTCGAGCCACACCTCGTTCTTCACCAAGTATTTTCCACAGGAAGGCCGCAACGCTATCAGCGGAAGTGATGTAAGGGAAATTACAAAAGATAAGGCAGGCAATTTCTGGATTGGAACGGAAGATGCAGGTTTAAACAAACTCGACAGCCAAACCGGTACCTTTAAACATTTCCTGCCGGATGGAAAAAAAGGCAGCATAGCTTATTCCAACATCCATGGCTTGCTGGTAGATGGCGATAAGCTTTGGGTTGGTACTTTTGAACACGGGCTGGATCTCTTTGACCTGAAAAGCGAAAAAGTAATTAAACATTACCAGGCTGGTGTGGGCAATGCCCTGCGTACCAATTTTATTGTTACTTTTTGCAGAACACGCGCCGGCGAAATTATAGTAGCCACCATTAACGGCATTTACCGCTACAACCGCAAAAAAGACGATTTTGAGCCCATACCCGATTTACCGTTTATTTTTTACGATTCAGTTATCGAAGATCGTGCAGGCAATATCTGGGCAGGTAGTTTTAACGATGGCGTGTATTGTTTTAATTTATCGAAGCCGGGTTTTAAAAATTACCGCAACAAACCAGCCGATCCTGGCAGCTTAAGCCACAATACCGTGAACAGTGTTTTCGAAGATAGCCATAAAAATATCTGGATAACTACTGATGGTGGCGGGATTTGTAAGTTTGATGCCAAAACGCAGGAGTTTAAACGATATGGCAGCAAAAACGGTTTCCCCAGCAATTATCTTTTCCGCATTGCTGAAGATACCAGCCATCAATTCTGGATCAGCAGTACACGGGGCCTTATCCACTTCGATCCGGCTACAGGCTTAAGTAAAACTTATACCAAGGCGAATGGCTTGCTTACCGATCAGTTTAATTATAATTCGGCCTACCAGGATACTGATGGCCGGCTTTACTTTGGGAGCGTTAAAGGACTGGTTAGCTTCAATCCTACAAATTTTAGAACCAACACATACGAAACACCTGTTTTTTTAACCGGTTTTCAGGTAAACAGCACTGAAATTGACGTAAAAGGTGCCGATTCGGTACTGAACAAATCAATTGTGTATACCGATACTATCGATTTAAATTATGACCAATCCTCGTTCAGTATCGATTTTGCTGCTTTAAGCTACCTCTCTCCTGCCATGACCGAATATGCCTATAAAATGACAGGGCTTTATAAGGACTGGGAATATTTAAAAACAAACAGGAAGGTTTACTTTACCAAACTCTCGCCAGGCAAATATACTTTCGAGGTAAAAGCCATGGTAGAAGGCAGCAACAAATGGAGCAACAAAAATGTAAAGTTGCTGATCAGGATAAAACCACCTTTTTACCTGAGTCCGCTGGCTTATTTTATTTACCTGATTAGCACAGCAGCCATTATTTTTTATCTGGTACGCCGCTACCACCTTAAAATTGCACTCAAAAACAGTCGCCGGATGGAAGTTTTTGAACACGAAAAACAAAAGGAAGTGTACCAGGCCAAGATCGAATTTTTCACCAATGTAGCCCACGAAATCCGTACACCACTTACGTTGATTATAGGCCCGATGGAGAAACTGATTAAACAGGCGCATGCGGTTCCCACGATCGAAAAGAACCTTAAAATAATGGGGCGGAATACCGACAGGCTACTCAAATTAACCAATCAGCTGCTCGATTTCAGGAAAACAGAAACCAGCGATTTCTCGCTCAACTTTGTAAAGGCCGATATCCAGGAAATTCTGAAAGATGTGTTCCTGCAGTTTCAGCCCGCAGCAGAACAAGAAAATATCAGTTACCACATTAACCTGCCCGATAGGCCGCTTCATGCCTATATCGATGTTGAGGCTTTTTATAAAATCATCAGCAATCTGCTCGATAATGCCATTAAATATGGAAAAACTACGGTAGAACTGGTGTTAGAACAGCCAGAGGGCGAAGATAAGTTCAAGGTATTGGTAAAAAACGATGGCAACCGTGTTCCGGTGGAGCTTAAGGATAAAATCTTTGAACCCTTTTTCAGGGCCAAAGAAACCGAAATAAAGGCAGGTACGGGTATAGGGCTTTCCATCTCCAAATCGCTGGCCCAGCTGCATAGCGGCGAACTGTATTTTGATTTTAATCATACCGAATTTAATATATTTGTATTGGCGCTCCCCATCCATCAACTCATTGAATTTAACCTGAACGGAAAATGGAAGAAACTGTAACGGCGCCAGCTATCAAGGAAATAGAAAAATCGGTGGTATTGCTGGTCGATGACAATGAAGATATCCTCGATTTCATTTCTGACGACCTGGAAGAAAAATACCAGGTACTACAGGCCGGCAACGGCCTTGAAGCTTTAGCAATTTTACACCGCGAAATTGTACAGCTCATTATCAGCGATGTAATGATGCCCGAAATGGACGGTTTCGAGCTTTGCGCCAAAATTAAATCCACCCTCGAATTCAGCCATATCCCGGTAATCTTGCTTACCGCCAAAAACACCCTACAGTCTAAAATTGAAGGTTTAGAGCTTGGCGCCGATGCTTATGTAGAGAAACCTTTCTCGCCCGAATTTTTACAGGTACAGATTTCGAGCCTGATTAAAAACAGGAACAAAATCAAGGAATATTTCTCGAGTTCACCCCTTTTGCACATTAAAAGTATCGCCTATTCTAAGGCTGATGAGCTATTTTTAGAGAAGCTACAGGATACCATCAATAAAAACATCCACAACCAGGATCTGGATGTAGAACACCTGGCCGAGAAAATGAATATGAGCCGGCCAACCTTATACCGTAAAATTAAATCGATTTCGAACCTGAGTCCTAACGAACTGATTAACCTGGCCAGGTTAAAAAGGGCTGCAGAGTTTTTAAATGAAGGAAATTTAAAAATATACGAGATTTCTGAAATGGTGGGTTACAGTTCGCAATCGCACTTTGGCCGTAATTTTTCTAAACAATTTGGCATGTCGCCAACCGACTATCTAAACAGTAAACTGGCCGAGAAAAAGAAATCTTAATCCAGTCATTATCAATTTGTTTTGTGCTGGTTTTTACGTAAATTGTTCTAACCAAAATATAGAAGTTATGAACATGCTTAAGAAAATCCAAAACTGGGGTGACCACCACCACCCAAAATGGTTAGACTACTTCAGAATTTTACTCGGACTGGTTTTAATTTGGAAGGGTGTAGATTTTTACATCAACATGCAGGCCTTTAGCAACCTCATGCGTGGCGCCTTTTTAGGCACAGCCATCAGCATCAGCTTACTGGCGCATTTAATTATCCTCATGCACATCATCGGCGGCATGGCCATTGCTTTAGGTACCTACACCCGCTTGTTCTGCCTCTTAAATTTACCCATCCTGATCGGCGCAGTTTTCTTCATCAACATTTCGGCAGGTATATTTAAACCCTACTCCGAATTTTGGTTTTCATCGGCTGTACTCTTCGGACTGGTCTGTTTTTTAATCGAAGGAAATGGAATTTTATCTGTCGACAGGGAGAAAACCTACCCGAGCAAGGCGGTTTAAAATAAAAATTACGGTTAAAACTGGCTCAAAACAGCTCATTTTAGGCAGCTAAATCATTTTTTCAAAAAAAATATCGAAGCTAACTAAATGATTAGCAGAACATAAAAAATTAATATCAATAATAAATTATAAAAGGTTTGCAGATTTGCTTCAACTTCGTACTTTTGCAGCGGAGAGCTGGCAGAGTGGTCGAATGCGGCAGTCTTGAAAACTGTTGACTGTAACAGGTCCGGGGGTTCGAATCCCTCGCTCTCCGCAGAGCAATTTAAAGCCCAACATTGTTGGGCTTTACTATTTATAAAGATTTTGCATGAACTTTAGGTATTCTAAATCTCCCCTCATGCTATAAACGTTTTCCTAAAAAAGAAATGGCACCAATGATTAACAATACGTATACCCGTCATACTTATCGTACAATTGAAATAATTATAGTATAACCAAAAATATTAAAATTGTTGCCCAGTCAAGAAAGTTTGCATAACTTTACATAGTTTAATGCCAATTACGTGATTAAAATCACACAATAAGCACTTAAGTTGTGAATTATGCAAATCGAAAGAAGTGTACAGAAAAAATTATCATCCTGGAAAACAGATCCAAACCGTAAACCACTGGTACTTCAAGGTGCAAGGCAGGTTGGTAAAACATGGCTATTGAAACATTTTGGTGCCGCCGAATTTGAGAATGTTGCGTATTTTAATTTTGAGGAACAGCCTGATCTAAAGCAATTTTTTGAAAACACCAAGGACATACAGCGCATTGTACAAAATCTATCCCTAGTCCATGGTTTGCCAATACTACCGCAGAAAACACTAATTATATTTGACGAGATACAGGAATGCAATGAAGCACTGAATACTTTAAAGTATTTTTATGAGAACGCGCCTGAATATGTGGTGGCTAGTGCAGGTTCACTACTTGGGGTTGCGATGTCAAAAGGCAATTCATTTCCGGTAGGGAAAGTTGATTTTTTACAGGTCAACCCGATCAGTTTTTCTGAATTTCTGTCTGCTGATGATCCTCAGCTTTTTGCTTATATAGAGAGTATAGATAGACTGGAGCCTATACCTGACATTTTTTTTAACCCATTGGTGGATAAATTAAAGAAATTTTTTATTTGTGGGGGAATGCCCGAAGCGGTAGTTACACTATTGGAACAACATGATGTAGAAAAAACACAGCAGGTACTGCAAAATATTGTAAATGCATACGCACTTGATTTTTCGAAATATGCAGAAAGTAAGGATGTACCTAAAATTAATCATCTTTGGGCTTCAATCCCTTCACAACTGGCAAGGGATAATAAAAAGTTTCTTTACCAGAGTGTAAGAACAGGTGCACGTTCAAGAGAATATGAAGATGCCTTACTTTGGCTTTCGCATGCCGGTCTGGTGCATAGGGTTTTTAAAATAAGCAAGCCAGGATTACCTATTTCTGCCTATGATGATCTTTCGGCATTTAAACTTTACTTGATTGATGTTGGTTTGTTACGTAGACTTTCACTACTAGACCCTATAGCTGTTAGAGAAGGAAATCGTTTATTTACAGAATTTAAGGGCGCACTGACCGAAAACTATATCTTACAGCACTTAATCAAAAATTTTGAAGTCCAACCTCGATACTGGACTTCTGGAAACCAGGCTGAAGTTGACTTTATTATTCAGATGAAAAATGAAATTATCCCCGTTGAGGTAAAATCTGATGAGAATGTACGTAGTAAAAGTCTTTCGATATATAATGGCCTTTATGAACCGCCAGTGCGGATAAGATATTCGCTAAAGAATCTGAAGAAAGATGATGGGTTAGTTAATATCCCCTTGTTTTTGGTCGACTATACAGAGAAATTACTTACACTTAATTAGCAGTCAATTTATAACCACCCCTTATTTCCATAGATATCTCTTATTATCCGTAAAAGTTCTCGCAAGTGTTCAAATAGACTCCCTCCTTCCCCGCACACAAGAACGAAACCCGACAATAGTCGGTTTTTTTGTTTTCCGGACTTTTCACTAAGGCGCAGCCTTGAAATGAAAAACCGGGAAACAAAAAGATGAGCGTAGCGAATGCTTCGTTTTAGTGATGCCTCCCCCCTTGGGGATCACCGGAGCGCAGCGCAGGTAATCCCTCGCGCTCCGCATAAAAAAAGCATCCCAGAAGGATGCTTTTTTAAGTTAATGATAAAGTCCTAACCCTGATAAATCCTTATATTGCCGCATCGAATTCGAGCATTGCACTGCTTGGAAAAAGTTGATGAACAACTTCTTTATCGAGTATCCGATAAAGTCTTCAATAGACCAGTACGCATCATTCCGAAGTTAGAAGCCCAAGAAAGTAGGCCATAAAGTTCAGAATAATGCGGTGATAGTAATCGTAAGCTATTGCCTGAAGAAACTTTTTAAACTGGAATTGTCATGTCCCATGTAGTCAATTAGCCATTTATCTCCGTGCTTGGTTAAAGCAAACACAAGATTAACTTCTTCTGCGAAATTAATCCCTAACAGCGCCTTGTTATCGATTACAGTAGATTTCGTTACAGTTGCCTTATCCAAATTATCGAAGATAACCTCTGGTTCAAAGGTCTGAAGCTGAAGGTCGAGATCCAGGCCATCAATTTTAATCATTTCATTCCTTTTTATTGGAGTACGCTTACTCAAAGCCTTATTGATCTCGTTAAAGTAGGATTTCAAGTCATCAAGATATTCTTCTGATAAGAAACCGCTCTTTCTATAAAAACTTATATACTTTTCTACTCCCGCTTTATCTATAATCTGCCGTTTATAACTTTTATTGACAGGAATATCCTTTACTAGGGAAAAGCTTGGCTTTGAAGAATTCACATCCGTTAACTCAGATTGTGCAATCTTATACCATTTTAAAAAGCTTAATGGAACTGTTGTGGCATCATTGTCTTCTTTAGGGGATTGTTGTCCAAAACAAAGAAATATAGAGAAGGAGAATGATAAGGCTATTATAAGTTTCTTCATCAGATTAATTTTTAATGCTCTTACGAACTTGTGTAACGATATAGTCATGCATTCCGGAAAGGCTCCTATAGTCAACAATAGCTGTTTTTCCTGTTATTTTACCGGTATTGGAATCATAGTAAAGTCTGTTGCTATAACTTGCACCATAAGCTCGAATCTTTGTTGCGCTATCCATAAATTGAAAATACTTTCCTTTGCTATCGGTACCCATTGCAACTATTACCACAAAATGATCCGTTGATGCATCACTATTTTTGAGAGATGGCGTACCCGCCCTGTTATCCACACCAATCAATACAGGTATTTTCTGTCCCAATGCAGAGATAATATAACTTATGGCCTTTTTCGTCTCTGCTAGATCGACGCCTGTAGATTCCTTGTAGGTTTGAAAGGTCTGACTACCCGGTAGATAACCAGAACAGGTATATCCAGCCTTTGCCAACTGTTCCTTTGCCAAAACCAGACAGTTTACGCTATACTGAGACCCATCAGCCCTTTTAATCCATCTTATAGGTACAAATTTATCAAAATCTATCACCCTTTCAACAGTTGGCCATGGCTGAGCATCTTGATATTGCTGATAAACTGTTTGATCAGGATCGATTATTGTAACATTATCATTGTCTGTCCAGTTATCTTCATTGGGATCTGCAACATGTTCCGTACCAGCGGTTAAAAACTCTTCGATAAGAGGATTGACCGGGACACTGAGATCTTGATGAAGGGTTGAGTATTCAACGCACCATGCTGCGAATGCTTTATTATCATCATTCCAACCGTTGACATTTAGATAGTCCCTAAGCAGTTTAGTGAGTGGAATTGCTGGATACGTTAAAATATATTCCTGGGCCGGTGGTGTAAGCACAAGATACTCCATTACATAAATACCATCTTCGTTTGGTGGGGTTGGTGGCGCACTAGGCCCCCCTTTGTAGACCTGATATTCGGTATATACTAAAGGTGCAAGGTCTGTGGACGATCCAGTGTACCCCACATCACTTCCAAGGTAGCTTGCATAAATGGGGCCGCCTGCACTTAAATAACTGCCTCCGCCACCACTTCCCCCTTCGCTATATGTTTCTGCTCCACTGAACCAGCTGCTGACGTTTCTGGCAATTTCTCCCCAGTCTATTCTTAGTCCGTCAGCATAAGTATTCCTTGTCGGCAGACCTAAAAATTCTCCTATAGCACCTAGAATCCTTCCAAGAAAGCTCCAGAACCCACCGTCGCCAGTATTCCCTGCTTCAGCTACCGCCAACTTGTTTGCTTTTACAATAGCATTTAAAGAACTATTATCGATAGTGGACAACGGAGCAATAAGCTTTTCTTTGATGATTTTATTGTTCACCACCTCTATGGTATGAAGAGTGTCTCCCTTCATATTCCACTCAACTAACTCACCTGTCCACTGGGTATTGTCAGCTGTGTTTTGCTGCTGGTCTTTCGGAATGAAATTCAACAGATATCCAGCCATTTGCCCATCTACATTCTCAACGAAAAAAAGCTCTGGTGGGTGGCTGGGATTAAAATTTTTTGCATTGGTATTGGTCGGGTCTTTTATCTTTTGTTTATCAATATTGAGAATGGGTACCCGAACAATTTTTTTCCCTTGATAAGTTGTTTGCATCGCCTTATCCCAATTGGGGGATAATATCTGGGATAGCGGATTTTGCTTTAACCAATCATTTATCAGTTCTACTTTGATAATTTGATTTTCGTTATTGACATTTTCAATGGGGTGATGATAGTCTTTTCTACAACTACTGCCACCTATCACCACTAATAAGATGAGATAGGCAACAGCCGTGCCTTTAAAGCATTTTTGAGGGTTCATGTTAATTTAAATGTTTAATGAGAGTAAACGCAGTAAACTTAAGCTATCAAATCATCATATCCTGTATTAGATATTGTTTTTTTACATATAACCAAACCCTTACCTCTAGATAGAGATAATAGACAATTTTGATTTGTGATAATTTTACACGAAAGTAGATTCTCCAATCAACGATAAATTTAAAAAATCTCTCTCACTGTTAAAGCTTTATAAGGTTGGTCATTTCACCAAAAGTGAGGAAGAACCGTAATAGTAGACACCGGATTCCGTTCCAAAATGTGCACCCACGGATTTGCCGGGCTTTGAACGAGGCAGCTTAACCTGAGCCCCAAATATATTTATTCCTTCCAGATTTCAGGCGCAATTCATTTTGCCAGGAATACTCCCTCCGCTTTCCCAAATTTAACAACTGCCCGACAATCGAATCCGAAACCACTTTGGCTACAATATGTAGCGAATATCATTATTCAATTGTATTTTTTATCATCAAAAAACATTAGATTAGCAATGCATTTTAATGTCTTATTTTACTCTCATTACCGATCTGCTTTCAAAATCATCATTTTACCAAACTAAATTAACAACCATGAAAAATTTATTAAAGTACTTACTACTTTTAAACATTGCATTGTTCTCTGTGGCTTGCCGCTCAGATAAGGATGGACTTTTAGAAGAACCGCCAATTACCGCAACCACGGTATTCTACAAAAACGCAAACGAACTGGCTGCCACCTATGATCCTTCAAATACGGTAGGCCAAACACTGAGGGATCAGATTTACGATTTATACAAGAAACAAAAGTGGGGCGAACTGGAAACGCTATTTACAAACAATAATTTAAACGGAAAATGGCCACCTGCAAACGGAGGTTTCAATATCGTAGATGATACACCCTTTACTACGGGACAAAAATACGATAGATACAGTAATTCGATTGGAACCTACAGCGGAACAGGAGCTCCGACTTTAGGAGGTAGTTTTACAAGTCCAATTATCAATGGATACGTTTATACCTTCGGGCAAAGAGCCTTGAATCAATCGGAAAATACTTATGATTTTTATTATGAAATCGAAGTTTTAAATAATTCATTAACTTTCAAAGGCCAAACAGCAGATATTATTCCCTGGTTTAACCAGGTGGGTTACGGTAAGCAAACCATGTGGAAAATCCCGATAGATCCAGCTACTGGCTACCAAAAAACCTGGAATAAACTGGCCCAGGAAGGGTATATTAAAGTAACAATTAAGAAAAACCCGAGTGGCAAATACCCGGGAGCTGTGGGTGTAGTTATTGCACAATAAATTCATTTAGATGTATTCCATTTCAAAAAAAATATCCATTGAGAAACAGGTTGCTGTTGTCAAAAACACGTTCACTAATGCAGAGATCGGTAACTCAGCAGAAGTAAAATTCAAATGTTGTAACTGTGAACATGAAAGTATCGTTAAAATAACGCCTTATGAATCAGGCTTTCCGATTTTTCAATTGTACAATAACGAAAAGGTTTTAGCTAAAAATGAATTATTAAAAAATAAAATTGTCTCCGAAACCTCCGGAAGTTTACTTCACTTTGGAGAATTGACAGTAAATGATTTACCAACATTGTACTTTGGAACAGATTGTCCGTCTTGTCATTCAAAATATATTTGTGTTTTCAGCTATGGCGAAAAACAACCCGGACTGACTTTGCTTACCATTTCCGGCGTATGGAAATATAACGACATTTAAGCCTGGATATTTCAAAAATTGCCATTTGTTTATCAGCAAAGTGATTACACTTTAATAGTCACCATTCTATAAAACCCTTTATTAAAAAAAGATCAGGTAAAAACATGTTTTACCTGATCTTTTTGAAAACTAGCCTGGAAAAAGGTAGCTTTTTCAGCGCCCTCCTTTTTAGGCGGCTCTTTTTATTAAGCTTTAAAATAAATGGCTATAACTTAATCACCTTTACAACCTTTCTTTCAGTACCCTGACGTACCTCTACCAGATACACACCGGCAGGAAGTTCTGAACCAAAAGTTAACTGATCAGTAGCTCCTATTTTAGCTTCTTTAACCAATTGCTGGGCAATATTGTAAACTCTATATTGCAATGCTTCGTTACTAGGGCTTTCTACCCGCACTTTAAACCCGGTTGTACTTGGATTTGGCCAGGCTGTAATTTTTAAGCCCAACAACGAACCAATTGTATTACTGATCTCGTTGCTTAGCGAAAACTCTTCCATGTTCATTGCACTGGCTTCCTTATTCAGTAATAACTCTGGCTTATTGCTGGCAGCCTCGCGTGAATTAAAGGTAACCAGATTGCCCGACCCTTTTGCGCCTTGATTAACCAGCCTAATGGAAACATTTTTTTTACCTAAAGCCAGTTGACTATTGATATAGGCAGTTACATCCAGTTCGTACCATGCACGTGCTGTATTATTAACGGTATAGCTACCCAGCGGTGTACCGCTTTCTGCTGGCTTGTTATTCCAGGTAATGGTATTTTCGCCCCATGTGGTGTTCGACAGGCCAAATACCGATATAATCCTGGATGCATTAGCATCTACACGCGAAACATATACCCTGATTTTTGCACTGTTTACAGCTGAGCCAGAAAATGCGCTGTAATCGAAACGGAGATAAGATTCTCTTAAAAACGACCAGTTATCACTGCTCACGTCCAGACTTTTCGAGTTCCCGCTATTGGCGTTTGCAAAAATGCCATCGCGTACAAACGCATCGGCTACCGGATTAACAGCTAAAGCTTGTGCTACATTTACCTTCACATTAACCGTTGAAGATGTGGCAACCCTACCCAAATTATCCGTTGCTTTTGCGGTAAGCGTGTACATGCCTGGTGAAACGTTATTCCACACCACAGCATACGGCGCCGTTGCAGATTGACCCAATAATACTGTACCTTGATAGAATTCTACTTTAGCAATTGTACCAGTAGCATTGGCATTAATGGTAATATTCGAATTTGCCGCAAATGAAGCGTTGTTTAACGGAGCAGTAATTGACACAGTTGGAGCGGCACTAACCGTAACATTTACAACAGCAGATAAGCTTGTTGCTCCATTATTATCGGTTGCCTTTGCCGTAAGTGCATAAGTTCCAACAGGAGGATTGTTCCATACGAAATTATAAGGCGCAATAGTTGACTGACCTAAAAGCGTACTGCCCTGATAAAATTCTACTTTGGTTATTGTTCCGTCAGTATCAGCAGCATTCGCACCAATAGCAACGTTTGTTCCTGCGTTAAATACCGCATTGTTTGCCGGTGAACTGATTGCTACCGTTGGCAAGGTATTTATGGTAACCATAACAATACCTGATACTGTGGTACCTCCGTTATTATCGGTTACTTTAGCCGTAATATTGTAATTTCCTGAAGCAGGGTTATTCCAGCTAAAGCTATAAGGCGCAGTGGTCGACTGACCCAGTAAGTTACCCCCCTCATAAAACTCTACTTTACTAATTGTTCCGTCGGTATCAGTAGCATCAGCATTTATGGTAAGGTTAGACCCTGCTGTAAATACTGTATTGTTTGCCGGCGAACTAATGGCTACCGTCGGCAAGGTATTTATGGTAACCATAACAATACCTGATACTGTGGTACCCCCATTATTATCGGTTACTTTAGCCGTAATATTGTAATTTCCTGAAGCAGGGTTATTCCAGGTAAAGCTATAAGGTGCGGTAGTCGACTGACCCAGTAAGGTACCACCCTCATAAAACTCTACTTTACTAATTGTTCCGTCGGTATCAGTAGCATTGGCATTTATGGTAAGGTTAGACCCTGCTGTAAATACCGTATTGTTTGCCGGCGAACTGATGGTTACCGTTGGTAAGGTATTTATGGTAACCATAACAATACCTGATACTGTGGTACCTCCATTATTATCTGTTGCCTTTGCGGTAAGGTTGTAGTTTCCGGCAGCAGGATTATTCCAGCTAAAGCTATAAGGCGCAGCGATTGACTTGCCCAATAAGGTGCTACCCTGATAAAACTCTACTTTACTAATTGTTCCATCGGGATCAGTAGCATCAGCATTTATGGTAAGGTTAGCCCCTGCTGAAATTACCGCATTGCTTGCCGGCGAACTGATGGCTACCACTGGTACCGCATTGACCTTAAACCTAACCGTATCTGCTACAGCTGTTCCTCCATTATTGTCTGTTGCCTTTGCCGTGATCTTGTAATATCCCGGGGCAGGATTATTCCAGGTAAAGATATAAGGTGTCGTGGTTGATTGACCTAATAAAGTACTGCCCTCATAAAACTCTACTTTGGTAATGGTTCCGTCGGGATCAGTAGCATTGGCTTTTATGGTAAGGCTAGACCCTGTAAATGTCGAATTTCTTACCGGCCAGGTGATGGCTACCACCGGTACGGCATTGATCTTAATCCTAACCGTATCTGCTACAGCTGTTCCTCCATTATTGTCCGTTGCCTTTGCCGTGATGTTGTAGTATCTCGGAGTAGGATTATTCCAGGTAAAGCTATATGGCGCAGTGGTTGATTGCCCCAACAAAGTACTACCCTCGTAAAACTCTACCTTGCTAATGGTTCCGTCACTATCAGCTACGTTGGCATCAATAGTAACACTCGTACCGGCCGTAAACGCTGCGTTGCTTGCTGGCGAACTAATGGCTATAGTTGGCAAGGTATTTATAGTCACCTTAACCGTATCTGATACCTTTGTTCCGCCGTTATTATCGGTTGCTTTGGCAGTAAGATTGTAATTTCCGGCAGCAGGATTATTCCAGGTAAAGCTATATGGCGCAGTGGTTGATTGCCCCAATAAGGTGTTGCCCTGATAAAATTCTACTTTACTAATTGTTCCGTCACTATCAGCTGCATTGGCATCAATAGTAACATTCGTACCAGCCGTAAATACCCCATTGTTTGCTGGCGAAGTAATGGCTATCGTTGGCAAGGTATTTATAATCACCTTAACGGTATCTGATACAATTATTCCGCCGTTATTATCGGTTGCTTTTGCAATAAGATTGTAATTTCCGGCAGCAGGACTATTCCAGCTAAAGCTATATGGCGCAGTGGTTGACTGGCCGAGTAAGGTACTATCCTGATAAAACTCTACTTTACTAATTGTTCCGTCACTATCAGCTGCATTTGCATCAATAGTAACATTCGTACCGGCCGTAAATACCCCATTGTTTGCTGGCGAACTAATGGCTACGGTTGGCAAGGTGTTTATGATCACCTTAACCGTATCTGATACCTTTGTTCCGCCGTTATTATCGGTTGCTTTGGCAGTAAGATTGTAATTTCCGGCAGCAGGATTATTCCAGGTAAAGCTATAGGGCGCAGTGGTTGATTGGCCCAATAAAGTGCTACCCTGATAAAACTCTACTTTGCTAATTGAACCATCAGTATCGGCAGCATTGGCGTTAATGGCAACATTGGCACCCACTGTAACTACTGCATTGCTAACAGGAGAAGTAATCGATACCGTTGGTAGCAGGTTGGCAACATCAACGGCCGGATAAACCAATTTTCTTGATCCATCGTATCCAATAGCATAAACACTTGTAGAACCTGCACCATATTGAACCGTTGTGGTTGCGTTTGCTGTAGTTGCTTCTCCGGCACCATAAATAGCCACATCGGTAAGTACCTTTTGATTATAGGTTTCGAAGGCTACTGCATTGGCCCATTTCGTATTGTCAATTTTTAAGGTGTTGGTATTAACCGTTACACCAACTGTTGCAGCCGCAGTGGTTGCCAATGGCGTACGGTTTTTAAATGTATTTATCGTATTTGCCGAAATATAATTTAGAACCGGCGATACTGGCTTTGGATATCCTTTAGCTTGCACCGCAGCAATTAATGCATCAATCTGTGCTTGTGTAATGGTTAACCGCTTTACAGAATAATCGTCTATATCCAGGTCTATAGGCAACAGATAACCACTTTTAACAAAGAAATCGGTCAGGTCTTCATGAACGGCATCGCAGGTGGCGCTTACAAAATTGAGTAATAACTGGCCTTCGTTTAGTCCGGTTTGGCTGGTTGTACGCATTTTCTCTAACACATCGCCATACCAAAATGCCACATCTGGTTGCCCGGCAGGAGCTGGCGTACCCGATAAGCGTTGTTGCATGGTAGGCAGGTTTTTGCCAGCGCGGCAAGCTGGTAATACACTTCCAGTTGCCATAAAGGCACCAATCTCAAAAACACATCACCTTGTGCTTCCATATGTTTTTTCTGTACCAGACAATTATCAAACAACGATCCGTAACGGCCGCCATATAAACTTGCAGCCCCTGCCTTAGGCACGTCGTTACCTTTTTCAAGTCTTGTTGTATTTAAATAGTTGGTGCTATAGAGATATTGTATCCATGCCGAATTCACATTGTTGGTTACCTCAGTCATACCAATCCATTTAGCGCCTGGTCTCACCTGGTTATTATGGCCAAACTCGTGTGCAATTCCCCATGGATCTTTAAAAACCCCTGTAGGACTTGCCAGGTTGGAACCATTTCCACCAACGCCTATCGGATAATTTACACCGTCGCCACCAGCATTGGGATTTCCATCACCGGTTATCGACCTAAAAAACATGTGGTTTTTAGGTACCCTGTTATATTTGGTAAGGCCATTTAAGGTATATTCGTTATGCACAATAGTGTCGTAAGCTACAACCAGTGCTTTACCGCTTGATGCCGAATTACCGAGCAGTATATTTTTGTTGAGATTTAAATTAACATAGGTTCCTTTAATATCCAGTTTCGAATATACTCCGTTAAGCAACATCTGGGTCCATTGATCGTTGGTATCGGTTAAAGGATTGTAATACCCGTTTACCTGACCTGTGGTAATGTTAATCTGTATGGGCTGCAGATTTGGATTATCGCTAAAATAACCAATGTAGGCCAGTCCATCGTGTAATACGTTGACAATGTTCACCCCTTTTTTCAATGGATAGCTATCTGTAGTGGCGCTGTAATCAAGCCCAAAATCTTTAACGATTAATTGTGGATTTACGCCATAGGTATCGCCAACAAAAACAATAGCCTTGGTATTTGCCTTGAAAGCAATACCGGTAGGGTTTTCAACCCTGTTTAAGCCGTTTGTTTTTAATATGCCTTCTACAGTGCCCGGATTTGGATAAAAATCATAGGTCTGGACGCGGTATTTCTTATTATAGCTATTGTTGAAAATGCACTGCGCCAAAGATTTAAAAAATGGAGAAGCTATAGCATCAATATCTGTTTGGGTTATTCCAGGCTTTAAGGTAGTATGCAAATCGTCGGCAAAAATGTTAGTGTACAAATTGCCTGCACTGTTTTTCTGATAGAATTGCATTTCGGCACAACTGGCAAAATTATTCTTACCTGTAAGTACTTTAACCACAATTTGGGTAACATTGGTTAATGCTGCTGGAAAACTGATTTGATATGCAGCTGAACTAAAGCCCGTATCAAAATTCATGAGTTTGGTTAAGGTAGTTTGTGTAGTGGTTTTATACCAGATTTCGCCCGTGCCAAAAATACCATTTACTCCGCCATCTTGCCGGGGCACATAATTGATATAATCGATAGTTGGATTGGTGGTAAAATTATAGGTTAAACTCATCGGGAATCCACCACCGGCATAGCTAGAATGATATAATGTAGCCGTGTTGTTGTCGTAAGTACGGGAAATATCCTCGCCGCCATTTGCAGCAGGACTTACACTGGCACTTGAAATACCCAGTTTAATATCAGTATAAGTTGTAAAATCTTCTGCTATTGGATTGTCGCAATCGATAGGCTGAACAAATGTCCCCGTTTCGGCTGAGCTAAAATTGATTTCAGCACAACTCGAAAAATTGCCTCCTGCTGTCCTGATCACAAAGCGGACAATGTAGGGTTTTGCAATTGGGCTGGCGCTCATGTCGATTGTTTTTACCGCATTGGTTTGAGCCCAGCTGATATTACTCAGCTTGTTTACAAAAACAGAAGGTGCATCCACCGTAGCATAATAAACATCTACTGTGGTCCAGATGCCGTTTGGCCCCGACTGTCGTGGGGTATAATCTACTTTATTGATACTTTTTACACCAGTAAAATAAAAATCAACCGTATCTGGCATTGCATTTAACGACCAGTTGGAGTGATACATAGTGGTCAGATTGCCATCATAAGCTTTCGAAATTTCGCTGCCACTTTGAGAGGGCCGTTTTGAAGCAGCGGCTGTAATGGTGACCGGATTTTGCGCATTTGCAATTGCGCAGAGCAATAACATTGCGAGAAAAGAGAGTAATCGTTTTTGCATTTGGTTAGGGTTTAAATTAAATAATAAGGAATTTATGCGTGCTTTTAAACCAGGGTCGAATTAGTCTGTTGGTTCAAAGCGGTTGGTTTATTTTTATTTTCCCTTTCGGGGAAGAAAATTTACGGCAAGGCCAAACCTCAGTGTATTGGCCAGCGGATTACTTCTTTCGGAGGTTACCAGATAAGACATATCGATGCTGTAGATCTGATATTTAAAACCAGCACCCAGGGTAAAATAACTGCCATCGCCTTTTTGCGCGTCCTGATAGTTATAACCTGCCCGAAATACGGCCATATTTCTAAACAGCAATTCGAGCCCTGTTGAAAAACCAATTTCTCTCATCTCTTCACTAATGCCGCCGGGTGCATCATTAAATGATCCGAAAATCCCCGCAGGAACAGATCTGTTAGGGTCCTTTCCACTCATAATCTTCCCATCGGGCGAATACAGGGGTTGGGTGGGTATAAGGAGTTTATTTACATCTAAGGCAAGGGTTAGTTTGCTTTCATTTCCAATAAAGGCCACTGCAGAGCCCAGTTTGAGCTCAGTAGGTAAGAAATATTGCTGCCCGGTATTGCTATAGCTCATTTTTGTGCCGATGTTGGATACATTTACCCCTAGCGACCAATTTGCCCGCCGAACATCATCGCCTCTGTTCTGTATATTCCGGATATATCGGCAGCCAAAGCCCTTCCCGGTCCTGTCTGCATACCTGAAGTGGTTACCCCGGTAAACAGACTGCTGTTAATGAAACGAATACTTCCACCCAGTGCAAATTCTTTTCCAAAACTCCGTGCATAAGTAATATCAACTGCTAGCTCAGTTGGGCGGGCAGTTCCAAGTTCCAGCGAGTTATCATCAGTAAGATTAACCGAACCCAGGGAAAAGTATCGCAAAGAAGCACCTATGGTATTGCGTCCATCCAGGTTAAGATAACCACTTAAATAAGAAAGGTTCATGTCGGGTACCAGGTTCCGCATCCAGGGTGTATAGGTTAGCCCTATTCCAGTCGATCCCTGGGGAAGGTAAGCCATCGATGCAGCATTAATGGCCGCCGAATGGGCATCGGCCTCTAGCGCTACCCCTGCGTTCCCCATACCACCAATACGGGCACCGGGCGTAATCCTTAAAAAGGGAGCCGCGGCAATCAGGCTATTGGTTCTGCTTCCATTCATATCCCCTCCCTGCTGGGCAGCTACATCTGTAACAACTAAAGCAATTAAAGTTAAAAGGAAAAATATTCTGTTCATCGTATAATGGTTATGCATTAAATTCTTTATGATCAAAAAATAACTATCATTTCCAGCGCACTTAATCCCCGATCCTGTACCTTCATATCTTGCTAATCTGATATTACGCCGCACCCACTATCTTTCACCGAATGGCTTGTAACAACTGAAACTGACAATTTTGGGCAGTACTGTATTACCCCGCTATTTCAACAGGATTATTACTTTCAAGATGTTACATCTTGCAAAATTTGTGAATAATTTACCTGGTTATCACAACCAGTTAATCGGTTTGGTTCGCTTGTAATTTTTTTGTTAGGATGATTGGTATGGATCTTAGTTAGAGACCTTACTCAAAGCTAATTACATTTGTTTTAAGTCAATAGAAAAAGATAGCACAAACGTTTGTTTAGCACCAAATCACCTGTAACAAGGCATTTAAATACTACAAACACTATAGATTATATCTCATATCTACCTTAAAACTTTAAAGAATGATATAATGCGATCGGCCAAAAAGGAAAAATTAATAAAGCCTTTACAACATTGTCAAAATCTGGGGTTTAACCTACAATTACCCAGGTTATTTACGAAACAGGTTAAGAATGTAAATTTATTATTACAAAAACAGGAGATGATCGAAATAAATAGCATTAAAAAAAACAATAAATTCAATCGATTTTGGAGCATTGAAAATAATTATTTTAAAACAGCGGCTGAAGCAGCCGATCAAACGCAAACGTTTGTGCTTATTTATTATCGGTAAGTTATCCGGCATTGAAATAGCAAAGCAGATGGATTGATCAGTAGAGATTTTAATAACCAGGCCAAATATATAAAGAACAATTATTTGTTTTTTGGAACATTTGATGGACTTGTTTATTTTAACCCCTCCGAAATTCATGGCAATACAGCCAGGTCATCTATCATTATTACAGGCGTAAGTGTTTTCAACGCCTCGCTAAAAATTGGTTAGCGGTAACAATGGTAGCCTCAATTGGAGTGACCAAGTGAGTTTAATAATCAGAGTTTACAGCGGAAGGTGGATGCATAGAACTTAAAATTAACCAGACGCCAGATGAATGCAATCGAAACTTTATACAATCTATCAAGTATCCTATACGGTTGGTTTTTCATAGCAAGTATTTTAGTAAAGAATTCAAGAAATTTTTCAGGAAATTACCGTCCGAATGGATAAAAACAATTTACTAGCAATATTAACCTTCCCCCATAGAAATGCAGGCTTGAACTATGACCTATCACTTTATTGACAGCTTATATTTAGATCAAAAATATTTTTTCTTTCTTTCAATATTATTTTAGTGATAACCCATAACCAGCATCTTGTAAAATTTTGTTAAGTAAAAAAAGACTGTTCGGACCAAGATTCCTGATACCTTTTAACTGGTTTAGAGTATATTTTTCTACAAAAAAAGCAATTGAAACCTGTTCTATCGACAAAAATGGTATTCTATTATAGATTGCCTCAGATTGTAAAAAAGATGTAATAGCAAAAAGCATCCTCTTACTGCCACAGTTTTGAAGAAGCGAAATTAAACTCTCATTCGCAGTATCATTTTCACATTTTTTTATACTCACTCCTGTCTCCTCCAATTCGTTCTGTACCTGCCTGTGAAAGATATTAACTTTTTCAAGTGCTTCCAGATATTCACTATATGTAATCTTTCTCATTTGGAGTGTATTCATTCATTTTTTTCAAAGTTTTCTATCTCCTTGTAAAATCAGCAATGTGAAGTACAATTTGCTTTCAAGCAAATAATTTGCCCGTTTTGACCAAATAGTTATCATATTTCGGTAGAGGTAAAATTACTTCAGCAAATGAATAATAGTGAGGAAAATCTTAAAGAAATAAGGAGAATATTTTAAAACACAAGAAATAACAGGTGCAAAATTCGCCACTTCGATTGTTGTCGCACTTACAGCCTTCACCCGCAACACCTTGCCAATCTCATAGCGTCTCGCTTCGGAATTAAGGAGTTCCATAGACTCACCACCCTTGAACATCAGACCAGAGTTGTTATCGTTATCAAAATTATACTCAACTGTTGTTACAGGATCAGGAACA
Source organism: Sphingobacteriaceae bacterium (assembly GCA_965284455.1). Lineage (GTDB taxonomy): Bacteria > Bacteroidota > Bacteroidia > Sphingobacteriales > Sphingobacteriaceae > Pedobacter. The sequence goes on along the minus strand of OZ260086.1, from coordinate 5,710,680 downwards.
GTTGGTGTTGGTTTTTCCTTTTTACAGCTAAAAAGGAAAAATGTTAATAATAGATAAATGATTTTTCTCATAGTAAATAATTTGGTTTAAATGATATGATTAATTTTAGGTAATGCTTTATCACAAATTCATTCTTTTCATAGGATGAAGGAGCAAATTTGGTTTCAGATGGCAATCAATCTTCCAGATTAATTCTATTGCTATTCACCCATCAGTCAACCTCTTATTTATCCTGAAAAAAGGTTTATATCTTTAAAGTTGAACCAATTAAAATCAGTATTTTTGGAATTGGATAATCGGGCACATGTTGCATCCTTATAACTGTAAAGTCTAATCATCGTAAACTCGAATAAAATCAAGGTCGGACCGACCTTCCCAGAGCAATGGATTTTTAAATGTTCCATCCCTCTTGTCTGATGTCCCTTTAGTTCCACCTCATAAATTTATATGCTATTTAACTTTTTTATAATTAATCGGCATTGCAGAAATGGACTTATTTTCATAAATCACTGGTATCTGACGCTGTAACCAGATTGTCATCCAAGCAGATCCCATCCTACTAGCAATTGCTTCTTCTCTACCCGGATAACTATTTTCATGATCGCCTGCATAGGTATGTCTATCAGCAAAACGTTTTTGTTGGCTAAGCACTCTATTAATATGTAGTTTCGCCCAGTATTTACCTTTATGCTTCTGTGAAAGGTTGTCCCAACCATAAGTGGACGCAGCAATATCAAGATTTGCAAAATTATCATATACCTCAAATCCCCAATCAGAACCTTCAGGATAATAGACATCTGCGCTTCCCTCCTGGTACATGGTACCACCTGGAGCTTTATAAGGTGGAGAAGAAAACCAATGTGTAGTTACCGAGTAGTAAATCTTATCGAGATTAAAGCGTGCCGCCTCAGGTGTTGCTTTTCCTGCCAAAGCAAATACAATTGGCGCATTGATCATCGAGGCAAGTGCGTTGTACTGGGGATGAATGATGCCATGATTGATCACAACCCCCGGCTCTTCCATATTATAACCATTAATCCAATTACTAACAGGCTGTCCGTGAATAATTTTGTCGTTATTCAAATCAGACGGTAGAGCAGTTGCTGCTATCAAATATTCAACAGCCTTGTGCAACCATTTTTTCGCGTTGACATGGTTAGGCAACATCACCGCTGCCAAGTATAATAATTCAGCATTCCACGCATCTTCTTCAATTTTAGAATCACCAGGAAAAAGTACTTTACCTGTACTATCTTTATAATAAAGCGGCGCAGTTGGAAGAAAACGATCTGCTTCGGAAACTATCATTTTTATGATATTGGATTGATCTACAGCAGAAAATTCATCCCAAAGCAACCATGCGGCATAACCTGAATAATAAGCCCAATGGGCTGCTTGCCAATCACCTCCCCATACTTTTCGTGTATTATTCACTTTATGATCGAAAGCTACTGCACTAACCATTTGGATTGTTTTATTTTTAGCCTCCTGTAAAGACACCCCCGTTACAGCCGGGTCGTATATTCCGGTTCTAATGGCAATGGCTATTCCAAATGACATTGCACCAGGAAAACGATATCGGTATTCATTTACCTTTGATTTGCTCTTTAGGTCAAGATAACCGCTAGCATCTGTTCGATAGTTTTTTATATAATGGTACCAGGTTGTAAGTGCAAACTTATTGGCGTTCAGCAGGCTTGAAATTACATCCTTTGCCAGTTGATCATGTGCTGTTTTTTTTTGAAATCTGCTCCAGTTAATCGGTAATACCATTACTGAAGTATCAGACGTAGTATCCTTGGTGTTGATCTGGCTTTTTGCCGAAGCGGCTACAATGACCAGTAAAAAAATTAAGTTAATTATTTTTAAATAATATTTCATGTTCTTTAATCGCTTGTTTAAAATAATGACTACCAAGTTCTTGACAGCAACACAAAATGTATTAGATCGCCGACTTGCTACTCAAAATTCATCCAATTATTTACCTGTCGAATGGTCTTTTGGGAAAGAATTACCCATCCAGGCTTTCTGGGCCGTCCAAGGTTCTGCGACATCTGTCCAGAATACATTATCGGCCGGTAGCCCCAAGGGTAAAAAGCCCAGTGTTGCCATATACAGACTGCCAGTGCAGGTATATGGATCTGCAATTTCCGGCTGGTGGCCATTGAATCCTAAAACCAACCATCCCTGGGCATCAAAATTCTGGTTACCAGCAAACATATTTTCGAATACTTTTGTCAGCGCACAACGAATCTGTGCTGGACTTAATTCTTTAGGCAGCTTTTGATCTAGCGCAACCTGCCCTAGAGTTTGAAAAGCAGCAGTACGATAGGTTACACTTCTTCCCAGTGGCGGATATTCCCCTACTGATGAAATCATGCGCTCAGTAACCTGAGCATAACGTGCAGCCCGATCAATGGCCTTAGTCAACTGAGCCTCCGCCATTTTTTTCTTGGCAACCATAACCTTCAAAATGTCTATCATCATTGGGTGGATCACATAAGAATTGTAATAATCGGTACTAAAACTAGATCCATCAGAATACCATCCATCTCCCACATACCATTCGTTTAGTTTATTAATAGCTGTCATCGTTCGATAAGGCTCGTAATCTTCACCAACGCTTAATAACCACGCCTCTTCTATCGCGGTGAATAAGAGCCAATTGTTATACGCGCCGGTTCTGTTTCTCAATGACTTAACTTCTGTTATGTACCTTTTCTGAGTGGTTTCATTTAATGCTTTCCAAACATTAGGAGCACGTAAAAAACCCTGTACCACATAGGCTGCATCTACAATAGGTTGTGCATCTGTGCGGAAGTTGATGTAATCGGCGCTTGATGGATCAACAGCATTGGTTAAAGCCTGAATCGTCTCTGACTTAAACCTTGCCCTTAACTTCCCTTCCTCTGTATCATCATCGGGCAGGTTTAACCATGGGGCAATACCTGCAAAGGTCCGGCCTAATGCTTCGGTATAGCCAACCTCTTTTACATTATTATAGTAGTGAGGTGCCACTTCGGTAGCCATATTTTTTTTTAGTGTATTATTGGCCAGGTTATGAATTACCGGATAGGCAATTTTATAGAGCGATTTAACCCAGAATGCCCTATTCTGTGCACCTGTAGCTACCTGATTTGTTTTCGTTTTTTTAGCTGTTTGGGCCTGGATGTCTGCACTTATTGTTAAAAATATAATACCGATTAAAAAGGCATATTTAAAATTGTTCATATCCTATATTGCTATTTAGTTCTTATTTCAAAAAATTTATTTGCTCCTGGTGTAAGTTCAGTAGTGATGTGTGCATCAGTTATTTTTTTTCCCTCGTATCCAATATTTAAAGGCACAATTTCGCCACTGGCTATATTTCTAGCCATTAATTGTTTAGGGTCTTTTGTTTTGAGCTTCTTTACAATTTGTGGCCATGCTATTTTTATTGTTTGACTGGTGTTGACAGAAGATTCATTATATACTCCGGCTACTACATTATGATCAGTAGTTAGCGATAAACGAAACATTTCGCTCCCAGCCAAAAGAAATGCCCCAACACCGAAAACATCGGTATCTTCATAACCCACTTTATCAGGGGCTGCTCCCTGAGCCTGTACAAAACCCAGTTTCCCATCAGGATGTACTGATGATTTTAGTGCATCCCAGGCTTTTGAAACAACGGGCTCATATTTTTCGGCCGAAATAAGACCGTTATTTATTCCCCAGGCCATGGCATAACAAATAAATCCTGTGCCACTCGTCTCTTTTGTGGGGTAGCTTTCGGGGTCTAATAAACTGGCATGCCAACTGCCATCTGCCTGTTGCAGCGACGCTAATTTCCCGGCCATGTTTATAAATAAATTAACCAGTTTTTTACGTTCGGGATGATTTTCGGGGGTTACCGATAATAAACGTGCTAAGCCCCCAATTACCCATCCGTTGCCTCTACTCCAGAAAACTTTAGCTCCGTTTTTTTCTTTTTTGTTAAAATAACGGCTATCCCGGTAAAAAAGATGTTCATCTTTATCATACAAGTAGGCGGTTGATTTCCACCAGAGTGCGATTGATTTATCCAGATATTTGGCATTGCCTGTTGCCTGTGTTAAATAACCTAATGCTGGCGGCCCCATAAACAAAGCATCGCACCAGGCCCATTCCCGTGTATAAATTCCGTTTCGCCATTCCAAACTTTCCAAATGCGGTAAAGAAACTATTGTATCTGCCAAGGCTTTAAACTTCTCTATATATTCGGGTTTTTTATAAATGGTATACAACTGCGAATAAAGCTGACCAACACAATAATCATCTGCAAAAAAACGGTAATTCCCGGTATCCCATTTGTTATCTGCACCTACCTGGATTAATTTATTGTAATACTGCTCATTATTGGCCAGCTTAGCCCAAGCCATCATACCGGCATACATTGCACCACTTGTCCAGTCTTTTTTCGGGTTTTTCCAGCCCATGGTTTCTAAGTTATTCCATTGCCAATCGGCCACTTTTTTCATTTGTTTGCAAATGGAGTCGCCGGCTAATAGTTTACGTTTACTGTAAGACTTTGTTTGCGCCGACAAATTAATTTGTGTGAAAAAGATCAGCCCAAATAGGATTTTTTTCATTGTGTGTTTTTAAGTATTAAAAAATAAAAAAGAAATGACAGGCAAAAATTACTGCCTATCATTCTCTGGCATTATAAGATTTTAACAGAAAGCAGGCGTTTTCCAAACCTGGCAATTAGATACCACTAAAGTTTACGCTTACTCACTTATCGTGTTTATTAGTTTTTATAAATCCCGAGTTCTGCAATACATGATTTATTAGGTTCGGCAGTGTCGTAATTAGACTTAACCAGCACTTTAAAATACCTGAAGGTTTTTGTTGAATTAAATGCTAGTTTAGATTCCGTTTTAACATTTGGCACCACATAGTTTCCGGTCGACTCCCAATTTATATTATCGGTACTGATCAACACTTCAACGTTTTTTACCATTCTATAAACATCCTGCCGTTGGTTAATTGTAAGTCCATCTGCCTGTAATTGCTTGTTCATATCGATAATCAGATAATGTGGTAAAATTGCGGCGGGCTGCGAAAATTTGGCAAACCAAAAGGTGCTTAAGTTATCATCAATTACTTTCGAGGCTTCGTAAGTGGCTTCTTCCGAACTTACATTAATTACCCGCCAAGCTGATTTATCGGGTCCAGGAATTATATTAATAACAGGAATATTATTCAAAAAGTTAAAATCATAAGTTGTATTTGTAACTACCCCATTTTCATGAACAAGTTTTACTTTTAGTTCTGCTGGATTATTCACTTTATCGGTATTTCTCATTTCAGTCATCGGTAATTCCACATAAAAACTATCCGTCCCGATTATTTTCGTAGCCCAGGTTACCGCATTATAATCATGGTTCACCCCAGCTCCTTCGTTATTAACGTTGGGGTCCACATAATAGGCAACATTGGTAACTGGAACGCTGCTGGTAAATCTACCTGAAGCAATAATGGCTCCTTTGGTAGCAGAATAGGAAGCGTACATTTTTTTGATACTAGCTGTTACTGGCCCATAATAAGGTAGGCTACTATTGGTTTGAAAAATCTGATTGACATTTAGAACGGCGCAATCTGCTTCGGTTAAAAATGTTGGAGACTTACCATAAGTTCCATTACCACTCCCCATTAAGGAAGTACCGTAATTGGGGTCGTTTATTCTTGATTCCCGCTGCCTGTTGTGTGGTAAATTTAAACCATGACCCAGCTCGTGTGCTAGCCCACCCTGGCCGCCCAATAGCGCCCCATCCTCTCCTTTATCCGGCCAGAAGCAATACTTTCCATAACCAACATAAGGATTGTCTATTTTATTATCCGGACTGATAATTAAAGTATGTTCGCCGGATTTCTCACCTGGATGAGCAGTCAAGTAAGCCTCTACTTCCGTAATAATACCTGTTAAGTTAGCGTTCGTATACTTATCAGCTGTTAGCTTAGCGGGTATAGTTACAATTTTAATTCTGGTTTTGTTTAGTTTGGTTAATAAACCAAAAGTTTTAAACCCGTAACCATTTGCCTGCATCTGGTCGCCATAAAATTTAGCTAATTTGAGCAAAATTTCACTTAACCTGCGTTCATACTCAGGCTTTGCCGGGTTATCTGTTGGCACAAAGTACACTACATTTAAATTATACTTGTGATCACTTGTAAAACCAGTGTCTACCACTTCGGTAGGAGTTGGTGTTTCAACAATTTCTACTGGAACGTTTTTCGTGCAAGCCGCAAAAAAGAGCGGCAAGCACAACAATAGGGATGTTTTTTTCATTTTGGTTAGATTGATGGGTTGATTTTATTATTAATTTATAATAAGGATTTACCAGCCTGGGTTTTGATTCTGACGACCAATGCCCGTATTTGCATCTACTTCGTTTTGTGGTATTGGGTATAGATACATTTTAGGAAGGAACACCTTGTTTTCGATCAGGAAAGAAGTATAAGTGGTTGTCGTTCCATCCCTGCTTACTCTTATTCCACGCAAAGGTGCCCCCAATGTAGTTTCTCCAATTTTCCACCTGCGCACATCCCAAGGGCGGTGGCCTTCAAAAGCCAGCTCAATCCTTCTTTCGTTGCGTATCCGCTCACGCATTTGCGCCTGAGACAAACCTGCTGGTAATGCCGGCATCCCTACCCTTGTTCTGATGGCGTTGATAGCGGCGTATACCGATACATCTGCACCAACTGTTTCGTTACGGGCCTCGGCATAGTTCAACAGCATTTCTGGTAAGCGGAAAAATATCCAAAAATGGCGGGAAGTCTGACTATTGGTTAAGTTGAGTGCCGGATCGAGGAATTTTTTAAGGTAGTAGCCTGTTGCGGTACCATTGGTCTTATCCGGTCCGTCTGCGCCCCCACGGGTAATATCAATCACACGTCCGTTATAAGTTAAACCGTCTCGTAAGATCGTGGCGTCCAACCTTGGGTCGCGGTTTAAGTAAGGCTGCAAAGGGTCGTAACCAGAACCTGCTTCGCTAATCGGTTTCCCTGTTGTTTTCATTTCAAAAGCATCCACCAGGTTTTGTGACGGTCCAACACCACCACTTCCCCTATCAAAGCCTACAGCGTAATTTCTCAACTCCAGATAATTCTGGTTCGATTCGTTCTGTACCCAGATCATTTCCTTGTTTGTATAAGGATTTCCCCTGAAATTGGCTTCGTAGTTGGCCATGTTGTTACTGATTGCCGTAAGCGAAAAAGGAGCAGTACCATTAGCAAAAGGTAAGGCTGCAGCAGCCGCAGCCTCCCATTTGGAGGCATCATTTGAAGGATTATTCAACGGACTGGCAGCGTAAAGCAATACCCTTGCCTTTAAAGCCTGTGCCGCCCATTTTGTGGCCCTACCATAGTAGTTTTGCACATTTGATGCAGTATAATCAACCGGTAAACGGTTAAAGGCTGAATCGCAATCTTTTAAAATGAGTTTTACACCGTCGTCATAACTGGCTCTGGGTATATTTGCATCGTCCCCTACATTAATGGTTTTGGTAAGCAAAGGAACACCGCCATATCTCTTAATCAGCTCTGCATAAAAGTAGGCCCTTAAAAAATACACTTCACCGATGAGGCGTTGCTTCTGTACTTCAGCCGTGATGTTGTTGATAATGATCGGTGCACCATGATCTACGGTGTTTACCTGCCCCACCTGCTCAAAGAATTTATTGCATTTACGGATACCCGTGTAATAGTAGTTCCATAAATTATCGGGGTTATTATCAGCACTCCAGGCACCGGTACCAAACCGCTGTACCTCTGCTGAGAGATTGTTATGCTTGGCATCATCGGTAGCTGCCTCGATAAAAGTACTACTTGAGGTAACACTAAAACCACTTTGCAGCGTAGCACCATAAATATCGTTTACAAACTCGGTTACATAATTGATTTCTGTAAAAATCAGTTTTTCTGGTACCAGAATTTCAGGAGGGCTATCCAGCAGGCTTTTTTTACAAGAAAGCAGTATTGCGGAAGCACAGATCAGGATAAGAATACTTTTTTTCATTACAATATATTTTTATTGATGTATGGTCAATTGACCATCATGATTAAAACAAAAATTAAAAGGTGAATTGTCCACCTATGTTCACAATACGCATACGCGGGTAATTTCCGATTCCCGCACCCGACATTTCAGGGTCCATCCATTTTACCGGTAGTTTATCGATGATAAAGAGGTTTGAGCCATTGACAAAAACCCGCACTTTATCGATCACCACTTTTCCTTTATTGCGGACTGTGGTAGAAAATCCTACTTCCACATTTTTCAGTTTCAGGTAATCGCTTTTATAGATCCAGAAATCTGAGACCTGATAGTTCAGCGCATTGTTCACTACAGACAGACGAGGAAAATCTGCCGTACCGGCTGTTTCCGGTGTCCAGCGGTTCAATACGAACGTGCTCGGTTTACCACCACCCTGAAATCCCTGTGTACTTACATTGCGCACATCTACTACACCACCAGCGGCTCCCTGAAGCAAGAACGACAGATCGAAGTTCGCATAGCGGAAACCACAGCGAATACCATAAAAGTATTTAGGCAAGCTGCTTCCCAGATACGTCTGGTCATACACATCAATCAGATTGTCGCCATTCTGGTCTTTGTATTTCATATCTCCGGCTTTCGCCGTACCAAACAATGGCAAGGGAATGGTTTTACCAGTCGCAGGCGTAGCGAGTTCATTATTGATCTTTGTGACTTCGGCAGCGGTGTAAAAACCTTCACTAATCAGCCCAAATACACTACTTGTAGGCCTGCTCTTTTCAGGTAATCGTAAGGGCGAAACACTTCGTTGTTAAATACCAGTGTATTTTCTGTCCATGATCCGAGGAGGGCAATAGAGAAACCGATTTTATTTTTTTCATAATGGTAAGAAAGCTCCCCCTCCAGACCTTTATTGTCCATAATACCCTGATTGTAAGGTGCAGTGGCAATTCCCATTGTTCCTGAAATAATTGGTGTGGTTAAGATGTCTGTTCTTTTCTCTTTAAACATATCTACCGACAATCTGAACCGCTCTTTTAAAAAGTAAAGGTCGAAACCTACATTGGCCTGTCTTAAAGTCTCCCAGGTTACATCTGGGTTAGCCAGTCTGGCCTGCGTTCTTCCACCCAAACTCGCTGGATTATTACCGAATACATAGCTTGAGCCGCCTGTGTAGAAATTCTGGTAAAGAAAACGTTGTGTTCCAGCTCCGGTAATATCGGCATTACCCGTATAACCAAATGAACCTCTGATTTTCAGGTAATTGACAACATTCTGGTTTTTCATAAAAGCCTCCTCCGAAACGATCCACCCTGCAGATAAGGTTGGAAAGAAACCAAAACGTTTGCCTTCAGGTAAGTTTTCCGAACCGCTATATGATCCATTAAATTCGAAAAGGTAACGCTGATCAAATACATAACTCAACCGTGAGGCAAATCCTTGCGAAGCATAAGGAAAATCAAAACCACCTCCATTCTCATAACTCTGGTTGTAATTAAGAAAACCTTCTACCCTGTGTTTTCCAAATTCGCGCTGGTAAGCCAGGTTGGTATAAAAAGTTGTCCGTCTATCTTGATCGTTGGATCTTGATACCACATTGAGCAAACCTTCAGTACCAAAACTTTTATAGGTATTATCGGGCTGTAACTGATAAACGGCAAATGTTTTGGTGCGCCCGCCATTGGTATAAAAGTAATTATCGAAAGCGAAGGCGCCATTGATAGAAAGTCCTGGCGTAATCATATCCAACTCATGCTTCAACTTAATGGTTCCCAAGAAATTGCGCCTAAACTCTGTAGCATAACCCGTGCTGGTTAGCAAACCGTAAGGATTATTCTGAAACTGTGAAGTACCACCAATTTTACCGTCAGGATATTTTAAAGGAAATTCATTACCTGGCGAAGTAGAGATCGCGCTAAAAATTGCACCTGTGCCGGTTCCTGGATAATTCCTATCTTCTAAACGACCAGAAAGATCAAGTGAGAGTAAAAGCCTTTTGGTAGCCTGAAAATCGAGGTTTGTTCTAAAGTTATAACGTTTAAAATCGATGTTGTTACTAAAGCCAAACTGATCTTTGTTTACATCGCCATTTTTAAAAATGCCGCCCTGGTGCAGGTATCCCATCATCACATAGTATCTAAAATCGTTGGTTCCACCCCTGAACATCAAGTTATAACGCGATTGACTGGTGGTTTTCTTTAGCATTTCATCATTCCAGTTTACATCTGGATAACGCATCTGGTCCCTGCCCGGATTGTTATAGGCATCTATCTGCGCCTGCGAATATTTTGCAGGAAGACCATCGTTAATTGCACCTTCGTTATAAAGCTGCATGTATTGCTGTGCACCCAAAAAATCGGGTGAGGTTCCGGTATACTGGAGTCCACTCTGGGCTACAAAAGAGACCTCGCTGGTATTGGCCAACCCTCTTTTTGTAGTGGCCAAAATGGAACGACCCGACCCTCTTATGCCAAAAGCTCCGTTTGCCGCATTATCCTTTAAAAGGGTAACAGTTTCCAGTTCCAATGGATCTATCTGCTGGATATCTCTTTCAATTCCATCTACATAGATTAAGGGTGAAAGGGAGTTGTAAGAACTAAAGCCCCTGATATTAAAAACAGAGCCATCATATCCAGGTTCACTGCTTCCCTGTCTGGCAACCAATCCGGCCAAGTTTCCGCCTAAAAGATTGGAAGAGTTTGGTTCCGGGTTTTTCGACAGCTGCACACCGCTAACCGTTGATACCGCAGCAGTACTGTATTTTTTGTTCTGGCTCATCCATGGCAGCTCTATACTGCCTTCCCAAGGTTTTAAGGCATCCAGTGTGATGGATATTTGATCTGTTTTTGTACTTACCGCAGCATTTTTAGCCAGGTAATTTGCTGCGTGTATCGCAATACTGTCGGTATTGTTCAATACAAGCAATACTTCCCCTTTTGCATTGGTAATGTCTTTTTTTCCCGAAGAATAAACCTTGATCCCAGCACCGGCTACTGGGTTTCTATTCTGATCAACTATGGTAATCCGGGTTTTCTGTTGTGCCTTTGCATGTATAACGCAAACACAACTTAAAAATAGTACCGTGATAATTTTCAAACAACGCATGTATAATATATTAAGTCTGATAAATTCTGATTATTAATGAGGTTACGGATAGTTAAAACCATCCTGGATTTTGCTTCAGTTCTGGTGATTTAAAGATTTCTACCTCAGGTATTGGATAGAGGTAAAATCTTTTCAGAAAACTTCGTTTTTCGAATGCTGTACGGGTGTAGCTAAAAGTTCCGTTGGCATTTTTATTGATTTTAAATCCATAAAAAGAACCCGCATCCAAACTTTCGGCCATTAGCCAGCGGCGCTCATCAAAGAGATTGGTTTCTTCGAAAGCAAATTCCAGTATCCGTTCCTTTTTTAACTTTGCGGCAAAATCTGCCTGGTTTAAACCAGCTGGAAATGCAGGCATACCTGCTCTTGTACGTACCAGGTTAACATAGGTGTATGAATTGGCATTAGGACCACCTTCAAATTCGTTCTGTGCCTCTGCATAATTCAGGTAAAGTTCTGCCAGCCTGTAAAATATAAAGCGGGCAGCTCCCTGGTTCTGTGCAGTTGCACCCACATATTTCTTTTGCAACATACCGGTAATGGTCCGGTCTCCGTTGTAATCTTGCCCACCGTTAATAAATGGCTCAAATGTTCTTCCGGCCCAGGCTACGCCATTGGTTAAAATGGTTTGTAATAAACGGGGATCGCGGTTTTTATAAGGATCCTGCTCATTATATCCCGATGTTGGATCGGAAATAGGCTTTCCATTAACCATATCGTACATATCTACCAGATTTAATGTTGGATTGGATTGGGATGGGCCAGCCGCCTGGTTTGCATGAGAGAAGATTACTTCTTTATTATTAGCATTACCCCTTACATTGATAAACATATCGCCATAATTACTATAAAGCTGATATTTGATCGCTTCTGCAGCATTGGCATCTATAAAATCCTTAGCAGCATCCATAGCTGTTTTCCAGCGCTGAATGTTATATGAAGGATATTTAAATAAAGAATCAGGACAATTCGCATCGCTTACATGCGGTTGGTTGGCATTAAATAACGGACTTGCGGCATATAACAGCAACCTGGATTTCATGGCCATACTCGCCGATTTGCAGGCACGACCAAAATCGGTGGTGGCGTTCGGCCATATCCAGGGCAGGTTGGCTGATGCATAATCCAAATCTTTGAGGATAAATTTAACCGTTGCATCAAAACTCGAACGTTTTAATTGTTTGCCAAATTCAGGTTTAATGTCTTCGGCATCGTAGATCCAAACCGAATCGATAAGGGGCACGCCTCCATAACGTTTTAACAGTTCAAAATAAGCAAATGCACGTAAAAAGCGGTTTTCGGCTTTAAAGTAAGCCGCATTTGCCGGTGTAAACTTCATGTACTTCTCGTTCTTTATGAAGATATTGCATTTACGTATCATCGGATAATAAGTACCATAAGCATTATCAACATTGCCCGCACCACCATTATAGGCATTTACATTATACACCTGAAAAGGCGACCATTGGATCCCTTGTTCCGATTCGAAACAACCATCGGCCAACTGCCCATTATTTCTATTGAGCTGGTTTGAAGGCATACTCGCGTAAATATTGGCCAGGTACTGGCGGCACTGCAGTTCGTTACTAAAAACTGTAGAATCGGTTGTGGTTACATTATTTGGAGGTGCTGCTAAAAATTCTTTCTGGCAACCGGCAATCCCAATGCCCAAAAGAATGACAATGAGGATTTGATATATTGTAGTTTTCATAATGTTCAGATTAAAAATTAACGGATAGTCCGGCGTTATAAACCACCGATTGTGGGTAGTACCAGCCACGGCTGTTTCTATTTTCCGGATCCAGGTATTTGATACCCTTGCTATAGGTAAATAGGTTTTGACCGTTCACATATAATCTTAGGCTACCTAATCTTAACTTTTTAACTAAGCCTTCGGAAAAAGTATAACCGATCTCAGCATTTTTAAGGCGAATGAAAGAAGCATCCCTAATCCAGAAATCAGAATCTACATAATTGTTATCTGTGCCCTGTGGATCACTGGATAAACGCGGATATGTAGCAGTAGCTGCAGTACTAGGCGTCCATCTGTTTAAGTGATATTCCAGAACTTTGCCGCCGTTAAAAAATTCCCAGGCTACTTCGTTCGAAACAAACATGGAAGTATTGCCTGATCCGGCAAATAATACACTTACATCTAAACCTTTCCAGCTAAAGCCTGTGCTAAAGCCATAGGTAATTTCAGGGAAAGTTGGTTTTCCAACAGGAACCATGTCATAAGAGTTGATCATGCCATCCCCATTAATATCTTTATATTTAAAATCTCCAGGCTGTAAACGACCGCTAAAATAAGCCTGAATAGTTCTGTTATCTACCTCACTCTGGTTGTTATAAAAACCATCTGTTAAATACCCCCAGCTCTGCCCAACACTTCTTCCGGTACGGGCCATCCACTCGTATCTTGGTGTTGGCTCATCCTGTGCCAGGATCTTGTTACGGGCAAAAGCAAAATTACCCCTCACCCAAACATTTACACTACCAATTTGATGTGCAGTATTGGCCTCAATTTCAAAACCTTTATTTTCTACCTGACCAATGTTCTGTACCGGTAATGTAATACCTGTTACAACTGGTGTACTTGCAGGTGTAGTTAAAATATCGACGCGTTTTTTATAAAAGACATCGGCAACTAAACCCAGTTTTTTGCCCCATAAATTTAATTCTAAACCAATATTCGAACTGGTTTCTCTTTCCCAGCTCACACCATTGGTAGGTATGGCTCCTTCTACTAATCCACCAACTGCGCTGCCTTGGGCAAGACCAAAACTATAGCCTGTTCCTGAGCTATAAGCATTATTGTAGTACAAAAATCTTCTTCCCGTCACTGCATCGTTCCCTACCTGACCAATTGATCCCCTTAACTTCAGATAAGTGATTGCAGGCAGGCCATTTTTAATAAAATCTTCGCTAGATATTAACCAACCAGCAGAAAAGGATGGAAAAAAGCCAAAACGCTGGCCATCCTGAAAGTTTTCAGAACCGTTATAACCGGCATTTACCTCTGCAAAATATTTATTGTCGTAACCATAGGTAACACGGCCAACAGCTCCCATTCTTGAAAATGGCCAATCGGTAAGTGAGCTGCTGGTAGCGGTATTATTTGTTTTTCTTTGTTGATTGTAGAGCAGCAAAGCAGTAATATCGTGTTTACCCGTTTTTCCTTGCCAGAATAAAGATCCTTCCAGGTAAAAATTACGGTTACTACCATCTGCATAAAAACTGTTGGTAGATATCAAAGGGTTATAGGTACCAGTTCGCTGAGTGTATATATACTGTCCGTTGGCATCAATACCATCTACAGAATATCTTCTATATGCACTGGCAATATCGCCACTATTTCCACGGAAGGTATTGTAAAACTGTGTATAATAACTGTTAAAAGCCAGATTAGCCTTGGCACTTAGTCCTTTTAAAATAAAATCCAGTTTCTGGTCAGCAACTACACTTATTTCTACAGTACTGTTATACTCTTTGGTAACACCACGCTCTCTTAAATCGCCCAGAATATTCCGCTGCACTTTTGCAGGGCGGTTACTGGCGCCATAGGTGCCATCAGGATTTAACAGGTTCATTTCATTTGGTGCCGTACGCGACAAACCGCTGAACATATCGCCCGCACCACCATAGCCAGTAACACTACCGCCACTGGTAGCGTATGGGCTATTTTTCACGCCCCCAATTGCTGCCATGTTTACGGAAATCAAAGTTGTTTTAGTGGCATTAATGTCGATATTCGAACGGAAGTTAAACCGCTGGAAACGCGAGTTTGCATCAAAGAAATCGCCTTTTGTATTTTTGTAAATACCCTGCTGATCTGCAAAACTGCCTGAAACAAAATAACGGGCAATGTTACTTCCTCCTTTTATATTGATGTTTACATTAGATTGTGGTGTAAACTCTTTCAAAAATTCCTGGTAATAATCTACATCAGGATACAAAAAAGGATCGCTATGGTTCTTATAACCATCAAGCTGTTGCTGTGTATAAGGTACTACTGCATTGGGATTATCATTTAATACCGCTTCATTTCTAAGCGTAGCATAATCATAAGAGCCGACAAAGTTGGGTAAGCGGGCTGGGCTTTGTAAGCCATAATTTGCCGACATTGAAATGCTTGCTTTTCCTACCGTACCTCTGCGGGTGGTTACCAATACTACACCGTTTGCTCCCCTAACACCAAAAACCGCTGTGGCCGAGGCATCTTTCAAAATCGATACCGATTCGACTTCATTAAAATCGATCTGCGAAAAAGGACGTTCAACTCCATCAACCAACACCAATGGTGCTGCACTTGCCGAACTTAAAGTAGTTATACCTCTGATTAAAAGACTGGCATCATCGCGGCCGGGCTCCCCACCCCGTTGCTGGGTAATTAAACCTGGTAAACGGCCTGCAAGAGCATTACTTAAGTTGGTAACCGGGTTCTGCTTAAGCTCTTTTGTTGATATAGAAGAAAGCGCCCCAACATTGGTTGCTTTTGTTTTCTGTCCGTAACCTACCACAACTACCGCATCAAGATCATTTTGTTGAGGTTCCATACGTATCTTAAGTACTGCCTGTCCGTTAACCTCACGCTCTATTGTTTTGTAGCCAACTGACATAAACTGAAGTATATCACCTGTGTTTGCGTTAATAGTGAAGCTGCCATCGTTACTGGTTTGTACGCCGCCCGATTTTCCCTTTATTTTAACTGAAACACCTGGTAATGGCTGGCCTGTTTCATCAACAACTTTTCCTGAAACAGAAATAAATACCTTGGTAAAAGCTTTATCCAACACTCCGTAATGTATTGATTGGTGGCGAGGATTTTTAAGTTTATTAAATGGAGAAGCATTAATTTCATTGTGAACGAGTAGCCCTACTGTCACAGCAAAAAATATCAAATAATTTTTTTTCATGCCCTTTTAATAATTTGATTAATACAGTTCAATGATTTTCTTTTCATCATACAATTGGTTAGGTTTTAAGAAACTAATGTGTCATGCATCAGTTGTATTGCTAAATTCGATCAGCCTGTTAGGTCCCACGCTTGGGCATAAAAGGTAATTGCTGCGTCGATCGACTTTTTAGACAAATAATTTTTGGGATCGAACGAGCTCGGCAACCAGAGACTAACAGGTTGTTGCAAAATTCCCAAAAGCTCAGGGTGTTTACATTTCGTAAAAACTGGTACATTGGTTTGTTGGTTAGTTGATTTATATTGCCCGATTACTCGGCTTGGTTAGGCTGTAAAATTGTTTAATCACGTGAAGATTATATGGGGAAAATTTTAAAGGAATAGTATGAAAACCTTAAATTTTAAGGCTTTCTGATACTTTCTTGAGTTTGTGATGAGTCGATAAGGCTTAGCGTCAATGGTTTGTTATACAAGCTGCTTTTCGGTGGTAGACCCTGAAATTCGCCATTGTCAGCCTAGTTTAAGGAGCTCATTGCACTCCTCGGGACATATCTTTACGGAAAGTTTCAACAGCGTCGAAGACGCAATTACCTACCTTCTGGACTGCGGCATCTACACAATACATTACCAGCCTGTGTAATTACAACTTCGCAGCAGCTTCTTTCATCAAAGCATTCCAACATCAAACTTTAAAGCTTCGCCGGGAATTGATGCTAGCATATCACTAACTATATCACAATTCAGTGCGTTGGTGACAGGCTCCAGGGTATTACAACGCAGGATGCCACACCCCAAATCACGACATTGACACTATGTTAATGTGTTTACATTTAAGTCTAAATAACTGATAAAAATTGGCCATCTACATGAACCTTCTACCCTAGCAATAAAACAGATATCAGCACTCAGATAGTCTCTTAACACATGGTTAGCAAGCTCAAACAAACCTATTAGCATATTTCTAAAATTCGGCAATCAGTTTTTCACCCTTATTAAGATAAACCTCATAAATACCATCAGTTTTATTTACATTTTTAGTACTCCACTTTGGCTTTTTACCCAAAAAATTATCCTTGATACGAAACTTCCCACTTCTACCAGCAACGATACTAAACATGGTAGTGCTATTGTTTTTTCTAGTGGCCGAAACCATATAACCACCTTCGGCCCTTAGATTTGAATAGGAAACATCAGCCCATTTCTGAGGCACAGCAGGAAAGATTCTGATCAGGCCGGATGCGGCTCACCAGGTGTAGCACTCCAGCTTTGCAGCAACATTTCATGTACAGCCTGCGACGCCAGGAAATTTCCTTCCAAGGTAAATGGGCGATAAGTGAAACCCGAATAACCGCTTTTGGTTTGATCGCCGTTTGCATGAAAGCCATTCCGCAGCACGAAAGCTTTAACAAAAATATCGAGGTTTTTAACAGCCGCTTCCGCGTCTCCCACTCTTGCCCTCAGGCAGCTCATCCATGAGAAACTATAGCCTACCCAGGCACGGGTGCCTAGCTTATCCCAACTTTTTATAGTTGGCTCGATAACCTGTTGGTCTTTTTTACCACTTTCGGTATTGATCAGATTGAAAGGATAGATACCGATAATATTGGATAAATGCCTGTGACTCGTGCTGAGTTCATAGTTGGCATCCAGCATTAAGGTACCATCGGCTTTAGTGTGAAAATCGCCCAAAGCTAAAGCTGCATCTGCCCATTTCTTACTTTCGGGGGCTTTACCGCATTCCAATGCCATTTCTTTTAACGAAAGAAAGAGCATTTTTAAACTCATCAAGTCGTAATTGCTATTGGGTGCTAACCAAGCTTTTGGACTATTATCGAAAATTTCAGGAGAGGATGAAAGTGGTAATTTTAACAAGCCAGTACTGTCCTTTTTCAATAAGCCTAACATACATTCTCCAACTTCAGCACTCCATGGATAAGCCTTTTCTTTCAGAAACTGGTTATCGGCAGTATAAAGCCAGTGCAAATAGAATAAATGGGCACTCCAGGCACTCATTGATGGCGACATACTGTATTGACCCCATCCTCCTAAAGGCTGTCCAGAATAAGACATCACCCCAGGGCAAGCCAAACCACCCGTACCGTAAAAATCTTTGGCAAAGGCTCTAAAAAAATCGCGTCTATCCCAAAGGAAATTTAAATAAGAAGAGCCTTCATCATATCGTCCCGATTCCTGATAAGCCATATAGGTCATCTGCGTATTCAGATCGTTATGGTAATCGCCTTTCCAAGGTGGTAAAGCACCATTATCGGCTGTCCAAACACCCTGCAGGGGCATAGGCGGTGCATTTAAACGCGAAGCTGCACCATAAAAATATTGTACCAGATTGTATTGTTTCTGAATAGCCGTATCAGGAATAGTCACACTTGATTTCTCCCAAAATGCAG
Organism: Sphingobacteriaceae bacterium; assembly: GCA_965284455.1. Classification (GTDB taxonomy): domain Bacteria; phylum Bacteroidota; class Bacteroidia; order Sphingobacteriales; family Sphingobacteriaceae; genus Pedobacter. The sequence continues at coordinate 5,692,238 of OZ260086.1, read as the reverse complement.
TCCACCATTTTACATGGGGTTTGCGCATGGCTTGATAACCTTTATTCAATGCCTTGTTACAACGTTCTCGTGCCAGGGCTAAAAGGTCCTTTGCATCTTGTGTGGAGGTAATGGTTAGGGCAAGTAAAGTCTCTTTACCCTTTTTTTTGGTTTCCACATATACACAATACCGAAGCCCTTCTGATGCATCCTGAATATACCATTGCGCATTAGCATTCTTTCCGTGTATTGCCTCCGGGTAACCAAGCTTATTTACAGAACCACCACTACTTGGTCCAGCCTGTCCTTTTTTGTTGTTATTATACACATCCATCGGGCTCAAAAGATCAATAGCCTCCGGGATGGCCCCTTTGATGGAAAGAATAGCAACAGGATCGGTTGCACTATAAATTGCATTTATTGCTGCACCCGAATTAAAACGGGTTATCCCTTCTGCCGCTGCCTCCATTAATTCAAATTCTTTAACCTCCTCCTGATCAGGAAATTTAAGTTCTATTCTGCCAGCTGGCAGTTTGGTCGGACTTACGCCGCGATACGCACCGTCCCACCAGGATGTAATTGCACTAAAATTCTTTTGGGCAATCATCACTGCCCCTTTTTTATAATTATACTTTTTCCACCATTCCAGCTCTCCATGCGTGCGTTCGTCCCACAAATCGCCTCTGTCTAATGATAGTTTGATCGTGTTTTTCTCGCCCCATAATAAACCGCCCATTAAACCATTTCCTAAGGGAAGTGCTTCATCCCAGGTAGATACTGGTGCCTTTAACAACAGATTATAGCCTGCATCGGGTAGAATTGTTTTTTGGGCACCTGCAGACAAGCTTACCAAGAGACTTAAAAAAAGTAAATTGGTTTTAGAGAATTTTATCATTTTATTTTATCAAGATCTGCACCAGTCTGGTTATTGTTAATTTATTATTTAAGGCAAGCCCAGGACAATTTATATCCAGGGCATACCGAAAACCACTTGTATCTAAAGCCGATGACCATTAAACGATTTTATTGGATAAGGTTATCGGTATTTTTTGCCTCTTATCTGTTATTAAATAATCGGGATTAGCCTCCATTTTTGTGACTTTCCACCCGATATACTATTGATGATAAGTGGTGTTCGATCTGCGGCCGATCCCCCGGCAAGATCCATTGCTTTTCCTGATGAATTTCCAGGCATTAAAATATAAAAGCCATCTGCTGTGGGGCTTATGGTCCATTTCTGTTGAGAAACATTGGCATTCGCCCTAATTACAACCGTCGTACCGTCAGCTGTCCCTCCAGCATTTGCTTCCATTGATGAAGCAAATGCTGGAACATTAAGCGGATGCAATCTAAAAACCCCTGTTCCAAGGTTTTCAAAATTCCATCTTTGCGAATTTGTTGTTCCTGGATGAAGCTCAACTGGCGTTCCATCAGCGGTATATCCATAACGTACATTGAGTACATTGGAAGTATTAAGCGCAGTAGCAATTTGGTAGTTCCCAGTGTTGATAAAATTAAAAGTAGTAGGCAATACCGGAAGTTCATTAACGAAGGAATATGCGGCAGCGGTTATTGTCTTCCTATTGCCATTCGTTAAGGCGAGCTGAACTAAAAGATGAAAATTTCCTTGACGGAAATCCGGGCTTGCAGTGATGTCCAAATCGCTTACTGCCATTTTCACTGAAAAATTATTCTGTGTAGGTTTAACAGACCACGCTACAGCGTAGTAGGTATCTGATCGTGCATCATCATCTTGTATTACATTTACTGCAGATACCGGCAAGGTAGAACTAAATGTACCACTTACATAAAGCGTGTCATTTTCGAGCTTGCCTGAAAGGCTCTGTAGCGTTGCAGTATACGAATTATAATAAGTCCCTCCGGTGGTATTAGCAAATACTGGACAATTATCCAGTATTACGCAACCGGCAAGATTAATAAATGTTGGTGTAAGGCTCAAGGTGGTATTTCCTGTCCCCATTAAATTTGTACCAAGTAAAGCATGTTCAGATGCTGTTTCATGGGTATGTGGCAAATTTAAACCATGACCAAGTTCGTGCATCAATCCACCATAATATTTGGCAAATTTCACGCCACCAGCTCCTGCTTCTCCTGCATGGGCAACATCGAAATCCAAATAATCAACTGCAAAACACTTTGGCGCAAGACCATAAAATGCCCGTTTGTCCGTATCCAGATATTTTGGCATGATAATCAAGGTATGTGTAGTTGAGGGAGAGCTGGAAGGATGGTTTATGTAATATTGATTAACATCAGCCTGAACCAAATCTGGATCAGCATTATATTCGGCATTGGTTTTGGCTCCCGTAACCGTTATAATCTGAACCAGACTAGCATCAGTTTTTGAGGTCCATAAACCAAAAGTTTTATCTATAAAGCCATTTCGAGTCATCTCGCTTCTATAAAACTCCTGACCTTTTAACAGGATCGCACTTAATCTTTGTTGATAACCCTGTAGGGTATCTTTATCGCTCGGTACAATATAGAGTACCTCGAGATTATAAGGGCGTGATGATTGGTAGTCTCCCTGGGTATAAGCCAGCGTTGGGGGGATAACGCCCCTTATGTGGGAAGTTGCCAGGTTTTCGCTTGCTGTAGATGTCACCTTCTTACACGATAGGATTGAAAATCCGGATAAAATGATCCATAGGGACAGAAATGTTTGTTTCATGTTTAGGTTAAGTTAAGTTGTTTGATATGATTAGTTCAAGTGGTTCAACAACAAAAACATCAATGTTCTTCCCCACGGCCTGTTGCTCGTGTTGAAAAATCTCAAGATGCTCAAAATGTCTACATTTTGTAAAAAACAGGTTCATTGGTTTATTTGGTTAGCGGATTACCTGAACCAATTGCTGGGTCTGGTTAAGCTGTAAAATTCTTCAATTGAATGATTATTGAATAAGGAAAATTTTAAATGAATAGAGTGAAAATCTTAAATCTCAAGGCTTTTCAGATACTTTATTGGTAGTTTATAACTGTAAAAACCAAATATCTCATAACTTTGTTACAATGATCATTCCCCTCCATCTAAATAAAAAATGCTTGCTCCTTGCCTCTGGCTGGATAAGTCTGGTATGCTTAATATTGGTAGGCCCTTTACAGGTAAATGCTCAATTCTCAGTGTCTACACATTTCAGTACAGAAGATGGGCTTGTGCAGAACAGTGTACTTTCTATTGCTCAAGACCAAAAGGGGTTTATGTGGTTTGGCACGGAAAACGGCTTGAGCAGATTTGATGGTTTAAGATGGCGCAGTTTTAAGAATATCCTTAGTTCAACAGAAAAACCTACCTCTGCTGCTTTAATCAGGTCCTTGCTGTGGGATAAGCAAAACAAGCTGTGGATGGGTACTGTATTTGGATTGATTATTTTTGATCCCCTAACCGAAAAGTTCAGGCAGATTCCACTCCCTTATCAAAAACAACCCGAGGTTAAACAGATCATAACCGATCGTGCGGGAAATATCTGGGCAGCCACCTCATCGGGTATTGTACTCATTACCCCAAAAAATAAGGTACTTGCTTCTTCAATGACCTTTGATAGTGGAGAATATATATATTCCTCTACTATCTGCCAGGCACCCGATGGAAGAATCTGGTGCGGCACGCGGCAGGGGCTTTTTGAGGTAAAGACCACAGATCATCGAATTAACCTTACCAGGGTAAAGACGGCACTTCCGATCTTCTTACAAGCGCAAGCCATTACCTCTATTAAATGTGACAATAGTGGAAGGTTTTGGTTCGGATCCTATTCCTCAGGTTTGTTTTTATGCGATTATCAGCAAGGGAAATTCACCAAATCAAAAAAGCAACCCATTTTGCCCGGTGGCGCTACCCACAAAATACGCTCAATCATCAGTTTACTTGACCAAAGGATAGGCGTTGCGACAGCCGATGGTTTATTTTTCTTCGATATCAATACGCTGGACATGCTTGAGTTGAATAGCAAACAGGGAGATGAACAGACCCTACACAACAGCTCTGTCCACAGCCTGTTTCAACAGCGTTCTGGAACCATTTGGATCGGCACCTATTACAGCGGTTTAGACCTGATCAAGCCACCCCTTACCCCCTTTAACCATTTAGGTATCGGTCCAACGTCCTTAAATCTTAACCATCGGGTGGTAAGTAGCATATGTAGCCGCAACCCCACAGAACTTTGGATCGGCACAGAAGGGGGTGGAATAAATATTTTAAACCTGATAACCAAACGGGTATCCTATTTAAAAAACGAGCAGGGTAATGCCAATTCCATCAGTTCAAATTTCATCAAAACCCTGTTTAAAGATAAAGATGGAAACTTATGGATCGGAACTTTTTCGGGCACTTTGGATGTACTAAATGCCAGCACTGGTGTTATCGAGCACCGTTTAACCGGAATTGAGGAGGTTACCGAGGTCAATTCGATTTTAGAGGATGGACGAAACCGGCTCTGGATGACCTCGAGTGGTGGTTTAAAGGTATATAAACGCACAGGTACCCAGTTAAAAGCTGATAAATTAATGGCGCAAAATACCTTAAAATCTTTTAAAGCTGGCACAGCTTTTCGGGATGCTAAAAAAAGGTTGTGGTTTGCAACCGAAAACAAGGTGATGAAAGTTGAAGGCAATATGATCGTCGTCTATCATTTTAAGTCTCCTGTAAACACCATTTCTGAGCACCAAGGCGCCATTTATTTAGGATTGGATGGTAAGGGTTTAGCTCAATTTGAGGAAACACGCAATCAGTTTATCTCATATAAAATCAATGGTCAGGTTGATAAACGTTCGATATACAGCCTAGCTTTCGATAAGCAAAATCGCATCTGGCTCGCCAGTGACAGCGGATTGCTTAAGGTTACGCCGAAAGAAAAAATCGTTACCCAATACACTAGGGCAGACGGGCTGATCAGCACCAACTTCAATGCTAACGCCAAATATGCGTTGGATAATACTTTATTTTTTGGGACACTCGATGGACTGGTTTATTTTAATCCTAATCAGATCATGAACAACCCTACAAAGTCAAATATGGTGATTACCGATATGCGGATTTTCGATGTACCGGTAGAGATTGATAGTTCAGTATTGTACAAATCCATTACCTATACCAAAAGGGTTGAACTTAGTCACCACCAGAACTCGTTGACCTTCGAGTTTGCCTTGCTGGATTTTATTAAACCTACAAAAAATACATTCCGGTATACCCTTCAGGGATTAAGCAAGGGGTGGACAACAACTAATTTAGCAGAAGCAACATTTAATAACCTGACTCCTGGTACTTATACCTTAATGGTAAGCGGCAACAACGGCGGCCCCAATTGGACGAGGCCTATTCATTTAAACATTAAAATTTTACCACCGTTTTGGGCAACCTGGTGGGCCTATACCCTGTACAGTTTTATCTTAATCAGCATTATTTTCTTCATTAGTCGCTATTTTGTACTGCGCACCCTGTTAAAAAGAGAAGACGAACTTCACCAGTATAAGATCAACTTTTTCACGAATGTATCTCATGAGATCAGAACACACTTAAGCCTAATTTCTCCCCCTATCGAGCAACTCGTTTCGGATGAACAATTAGGTCCAAAACAAAAGGACAAAATACTTGGCGTTGCCGGCAACGCCAGACGGCTACTGACGCTTGTTAACGAACTGCTGGATTTTAGAAAAACAGAGGACAATCATTTAACATTGTCCGAAAATGTTCAGGATTTGCTGCCAATACTGGAAGACTGCCTACAGATGTTTTCGGAAACAGCTGAACGAAAACAGATTACAACCATATTTAAAAAAGAGCATTTAAAATCGGTCTTTCTGTTATGTGATGCTTTTCAGTTGAAAAAGGCCATTATCAACTTATTGGCTAATGCCTATAAGTTTACCCAGAATGGAGGTGTTGTAGAACTTAAGGTCGGCCAAACGAACGATCAAGTTGCTATCACCATACAAGATAACGGAAGAGGTATCTCGCATTCGCATTTAGATAGGTTATTTGAAAATTATTACCAGGTTGCAGACCATGGATTTCAAAATACAGGTTACGGTATAGGCCTTGCGTTATCAAAGGCTATCGTTGAGCTTCACAAGGGTAGCATTACCGTAACAAGCCAATTGGAAACCATGAACGAACCTGGATATACTTCATTCACAATTTACTTGCCCAAAAGACAACATGAGGATTTTGACGCACAGGAGTACTACCAAGAGAGCATCTTATCCAGTCATGAAGCCAGCCCAAGTCAGTTACCCGTAATCCAGCCTGATGAAAGCCAGAAACCAACCATCCTGCTGGCTGAGGACAACCTGGAGCTAGCTACCCTGTTGGATGACATTCTAAACCCGTACTATCATGTTATGATAAGCCGAAATGGAAAGCAGGCATGGGAACAGGCACAACGGCATATGCCCGATCTGATCATCAGCGATGTAACGATGCCTGAAATGTCAGGCTTTGACTTTTGTAACTTGATCAAATCTAACATTGCCACAAACCATATTCCGTTTATTCTACTAACGGCAAAAACACAAACTGAAGATGTAATAAGAGGATTGTCAACCGGTGCTGATGTTTACCTCACAAAACCATTTACACCACAGGCTCTGCTACTGCAGGTAAACAACCTCATTGTAGCTATACAGAACGTGCATGCACATGTTAATCAGCTATTAAATAAAAACTCAGAGCCAATTGACATTTTTAATCAATTAATCCAAACGAAGCTTAGCACCGAAAATCAAAAATTTCTTAACCAACTAATTGACAATATTTCTAACTCCCTTGAAAATGTTGATTTTGGTGTTAATGAATTGGCGAAACTAATGAATATGAGTACTCCTATCCTTTATAAAAAAGTAAAATCAGTCACTGGCTTATCTGTCAATGACTTTATAAAGGGGATCCGTCTAAAAAAGGCAGCAGAGCTTTTGGAAACCAAGCTTTACACTATCTACCAAGTGTCATACATTGTCGGCTTTTCAGATAGCAGATACTTTAGTAAAGAATTCAAGAAGTTCTTCGGGAAATTGCCATCAGAGTGGATCGATAGCCTTAAAAAATGCTAAATGGATAAATCGGTTAACTATTCCCTTCGTATAAAAGGTAATTTAAGGACAGTTCAAGTGTAGGGCGATCCCCCAGCGACGTCATCGTATCAACAGTTACCTGTTAGACCAGTTATTTTTTGTATGGTCCACTTTCACGTCAAACTTTCCCTAACAGCTCAGACTACCCTAGCGGTAGGTATCCCAGATTTTGTCATTAAAAAACAAAGCTTATGGATGCCAGTCGCTAGGGCGATTTTTCGACCAAAATGCATAATAGCTACTGTCCCGGATAACAGCACTGCCGGCCGATCTGTTGGCTGTAGCGCGGATTCACAATTTGTGTCTTTGCTAATTCGCCTAAGATATAATTTTGTGATTCAATGATTTAAAAAACTTAAATCCCAGCTATATCCAGCACCACTCTGCCCTCAATATGTCCGGCCTTCATCTCATCGAAAACATGATTGATGTCATCCAGCTTTGCCGAGGTAACTTGTGCACGCACTTTTCCCTCGACAGCAAAGTCTATGGCTTCCTGCATATCCTGTCGGGTGCCGACAATGGAACCACGTATAGTAAGCCGGTTGAGCACGGTATCAAAGATAGGCAAATCAAAACTACCAGGGGGAAGGCCATTGAGGCTTAGGGTTCCTTTTCTTCGCAGGGCAGAAAGTCCCTGTTTGAAGGCGATAGGCGTAGCTGCAGTGACCAGAACGCCATGCATGCCCCCTACTTTTCTTTTAAGCGTTTCCCCCGGATCCTCCTCAAGGGCATTTACAGTTACATCTGCACCTAGTTTTCTGGCCAAGTCGAGCTTATCTGGAGAAACATCAATAGCGGCAACATGGAAGCCCATAGCCTTGGCATACTGGACGCCAAGATGCCCCAGTCCACCAATACCGGAAATGGCTACCCACTCACCTGGCTTTGCATCAAGCTCTTTCAATCCCTTGTAAACGGTGACCCCAGCGCAGATAATCGGTGCCATTTCCAAAAAATTAACAAAGGATGGAAAGTGTGCAACATATCTAGCGTCCGCCACCACATATTCCGCAAAGCCCCCATCCACACTGTATCCGCCATTCTTCTGTTCAAAGCAAAGCGTTTCCCAGCCGGTTAAGCAAAACTCGCAGCAGCCACAGGCACTGTAAAGCCAAGGAACCCCGACAATCTCCCCTTCTTTAACATGCTTAACACTCTTTCCCAAGGCAACCACCTGCCCGATGGCCTCATGCCCTGGTACCAGAGGCATTTTGGCTCTGACTGGCCAGTCACCATTGCATGCGTGCAAATCAGTGTGACACACGCCGCAGGCTAGGACCTTTACTAATATCTCATTTTCTCCGCATTCACGAACAGGGAGTTCTTCAATCGCCAGCTTTCCCCCATACTCATGGATTACAGCGGCCTTCATTTTTTTTGGATACATTTTAGTTGGAATTAATATTTTACATGGAAATGTTCGGGAATAATCAAAATAGGAACGGTCGATTGCTTTGCCATTTTCTGACAATAAGTCTCTTTGAAAATACTGTCAAGAAAACCATGTTGGCGATGAACCATAACAAACCAATCAACCTGAATATGATTCAGAAGCCATTGAAATCCCTCTTCTTCTGACCTATTGTAGACACTCTGGTAGCTGATCTTTACTCCCTTGCTTGCCTCAGTCGCCTTTTTCACAAATGCTGACACTTTATTACTCAAGATTGCACTATTTTCGACGCAGATATGAGCGATACGAATTTCCGCCCCTAATTTTCCAGCTAAAGGGCTTAAAAAGCGGATTATTTCAATGTCAGCTGAGCTCAGGTCGCTGGCAAAGACAATCTGTTTGATGGGCTTAACGGGGGCCACCTGAGGTACCAAAAGGAGTGGAAAAGCCGCTACATTGATCAGGTCTCTGCTGGTGCTTCCTAAAAAAAAGCGGTGCACGCCGCCTGCCCCTGACAAACCGCAGACTACCAGATCTGCTCCATGCTGATTTACGAGCTTGGTAAGGTAGACAAACGGGGGGCCGAACCCTGCAGCAATGCTGATCTGTGGATAAGGCAACTTGGTTTCACCCATGTGAACAGTACTTATATCGTCCTTGATTGCCTGAAGCTCATCAAATGCCTTGTCCAAAATTTCACTGGTTCCTTCATAAGGGATATCAATCCCTGCGGGGGTGACCACGGGTACGGGCAGAAGTATCGCATTAGCCAACAACAGCTGTGCCTGTAGCTGACGCGCCAGCTCCAATGCATAGGCGAGAGCGTGGTCAGCGGCTTTTGAAAAATCGGTTGGAACAACTATTGTTTTCATATTTGACTAAAGAAGGTTTCTTGATTGGAAAAACTTGATGGAAAGAAATATTCTAAGTAATCCAGAGATGATGCATGCCAAGCCCATCCAGGAAACAATATTGAGTATTCCTGTTAGCGGATTTTGAAGGATTAAAAATGAGAACATCAAAATTAACAGTCCAGGAAGCAGGGAGATGTACCACCTGTCCGGGGGACCTGTCGGTGAGCTTGCCGAAGCTGCGATACCGGTGAGCCCCCTGAATAATAACCACATCCCGATAATAAAGGGAAGCAGGATAATGGCGAGCAAGGGAAAATAGAGCAGATATATCCCAACACCTATATCCATCAGGGCCCCAACAAGCAGCCATGACCATCCCCTAATATTTCCGCGAAGGTAAAGAGAGAAAAAAAGATTGAGCACCCCCGCTACCAAAATACCAATAGCAAGTAGGACACTTAGGGAAAAATAAGCTTCACTAGGTGTGATCAATACCCAAATCCCAATAACGATCATGATCGTTCCGGAAAAAAGAACAAAAAGCCACCATGGTAAAGATTCCAAACGTGAAGTTTTATATTTCATATTACTAAAGCTAAACAAATGCTATCCACATCAAAATGAATACATTAGTTAGCCAAAGTTAGCCCGTCTCATAAATTTATCCATGACCTCAATCAGCATCAACTATGATATTCATCAACCTGCATACCACTCCGCATCCTTGTGCCTGCTATAACGCTGGATAATAAATAAAAGATGAAACCCGACGGATGAGGCTCTTTTTCTACACCTTCATTTTCGCATGTTTAATTCGGGCGTTTAATTTGACGAATTCATACCAGGCTACGGAAACAAATCCAGCTAAGGTACTGACCAAAAGTTCAAATACGGTAAGTGGTTCAAACCCAAAGAAAAGTGCCAAAGGGGCCCAATAAATCAAAGCCCCCGAAATAACCAGGGTCAGACCTATGATAAAAGGAACCAGATTATTTCTGTAGGTGATAACGGTAAATACAGAATAGAAAAAAGAGCGATTGATGAGTGTTAGCGAAATATTTGCAGCGATAAGACACGCGAACACCATGGTGCGGGTCAATTGCTCATTAGCGCCCTGACTGATTGCATATTGGTAGGTTGCAAGTGTTCCAACAGTAATCATTATTCCCTGAATCATGCTTGTCGATAATTCCCGCCAATTGAAAAAGGTAGTACTGAAGGATCGTGGCCTTTGAAACATTGTATTTTTCTCCATTGGTTCATTTTCATAAATGATTGAGCAGGTTGGCCCCATGATCAGCTCAAGAAAGATGATATGCAATGGCGAGAAAATAGTGGGATAAATCCAGCCGAGCGCAAGGGGAGTAAACACGGTCAATATGATAGGAATATGGATAGATATGATATATTGTATAGCTTTTTTAAGATTAGAATAGATACGTCTGCCCATGGCGACTGCTTCAATCATCTTGGACAGGTCGTCTTCCATTAGTATTAATGATGCCGCCTGTTTTGCAACCTCAGTTCCTTTTTTTCCCATGGCAATGCCAATATGTGCAGCTTTCAAAGCGGGTCCATCGTTTACTCCATCTCCAATCATCGCAACTATTTGGCTGTTGGCCTTTAGGGCATTTATAATTTTCAGCTTTGCCTCAGGAAACATCCGTGTAAAAATGCTCAGGGTATTCACCCTAATCTTAAGTTCTTGCTCGGAAAGCTTCATAAGATCGTCGCCGCTAATACAATCGCCTGCCCCCTTAAATCCAATTTGACCGGCGATAGCGCTTGTGGTTTCCGAATTATCTCCGGTAATGATCTTAACTTTAATACCAGCATTGTAAAAACTCTCCAATACCGATCTGATGTTCTTTTTCGGCGGATCATAGAATGCTACCAGTCCCCTGAACGAAAATTGAAACTGTTGCTGAAGCGCGGGGAAATCGCTTCCCGCAAAATTGGAGGTTCCAACGGCCAAAATTCGATAACCCTCTGTAGCTAATGAAATAATCGCCCTATTAATATTCTTTTTTTCCTTGTCACTAAGATTACTCAGTTCCATAAATGCTTCAGCTGCCCCTTTGGCTGCAATAATGCGCGTCCCAGATTTGTTTTCAAAAACATGGGTCATCATAGGCGGCTTTCCGCCTAAAGGATATTCATGGATCATTCGGAATTCTGAACGCACGTCCTTAGCTATACTATTTGAATAAGCATTGTGCAGGGCAACCTCCATCGGGTCGAACGGTATCGGCTCACTTGCCCACATTGCCAGTGTTAGAACTTCCCACGCAGCCGGTTCTACTGTCAACTCTTCCACGCCATAAAATCGATCGGACTGGATTGCATAAATCTTGGCAAGGGCCATCCTGTTCTCTGTTAAGGTTCCTGTTTTATCCGTACAGATCACCGAAGCACTACCTAGGGTCTCAACAGTCTTCATCTGCTTAACCACAATTCCCATTTTCATCATCCTCCATGCGCCAAGTGCCATAAAAGTTGTAAATGCTACAGGAATTTCTTCTGGTAGGATACTCATTGCCAGAGCCAGTGCTTTGATCAGACTATCCAAAACGTTTAATGATCGGGTGTAGTTAATGAGCCAAACCACCGTAAAGACAATACTTCCTGCAACCACCATTTTTTTAACGAAACTCTTTATTTGTCGCTCAAGTGGTGTTTCTTCTTCTTTGATGGATTCCAGGCTTTTGCCGATTTTGCCCAAGCGTGTACTATTGCCGATCTTTGTTATAATAGCAATAGCCAGCCCACTGGCAACCGTTGTTCCGTGGAAAATCAACTTGTCAGCAGATGTGCTGTCCTTATAAACCGGTAGGGACTCACCCGTGAGTAGGCTTTCATCAACTGAAAAATCATTGGCATGTATAATAATTCCATCGGCTGCCACGGTCTTGCCTTCCTCAACCATCATGCAATCCCCAACCACGAGATTCTCCGCACTTATTTCCTGCACCTTGCCATCCCTTATCACTTTTGACTTTGGCTGAGAGAAAGCACGGAGCTTTTCCAGTGCATGTCTGCTTTTCGAATCCTGAAAGAGTGAGATCAAGGCAACAATTACCACCGCAAAGGACAGGAACATGCCATCAGCAATATTTCCGACGATAAAATATATTATGGAGATAACAATCAGTAAGATGACCATCGGCTCTTTGATTATTCTTAAAAAGCCCTCGGCAATTGGATATTCCTTTTTACCTATCAAAACATTCGTCCCGAATTTCGTTCTGGACCGTGCCACCTCGGATTCACTTAAGCCTTGTATTGAAAAATTAATTGTTTTCATCGTATTGAGTAATATCGCTAAACATTATACCGCTATGGTTTTGCAGATAAAAAAGGGCAAAAAGGTTCTCACAACAAAAATCAATCTACAGGAGCTCTGTTCTCCTTAACAACGGCCGATGTGACCCAGAGGATTTTACCTTAAAAGTCTTTGAGGCTAGTTTTCTATTAAACAGCAGGCTATTATATTTTTCCAAAAGGGTGATGTAGCGCTCCATCCAATATCTTATCGCCTCATGCTCTGTGTTGGAAATACATTCATCAACTTGGATCACCTGAGCCATAGCAGAGAATCCATATATTTTTTCCACTTCCTTAACGGGATTTACATTCATAACTTGTTCAATTTTAATGTTGGTAAGCGCATCAAGGTTTTCATTGCTGAACAAGTGGTAAATCCTTCCTCTTGAAACATTTAACACGTGCCAATTTTGATATGACAAAGCCACTCCTGCGAACGCTTCACTCCAGCAATGCACCCCATTTTTTCAATCATCTGTATTTTTTAGCGGCTTGAATACAAGCCTTATGACTCAAATTTATCTCGAGATAAGTCGCAAATGAATGAGGTTGGTCATCGCGAGAGATGACATTGGATAGCAAAATAGCTTCTTTGAAATAAAAAGAACTAACGAAATGAAAGTCGAGATCAGATCAATCCCGATTTACAGTTCCTACTCATTTAATTGTTTTATACTTTTGTGCAATTGGGCTGAGAGAATGCAGACTATCATCTATTGATTTGACCGTATTACTTCAAGCATATCAAAATAAGCTCTGCTCATCAACAGACTGTTATTATTATTGGACAAAGAGTACCAAAACTAACATGTGTTAGTAGGAAAGCCAGGGGCGAGGTACCTTTTAACTCGTAAATTATCTTTTGCATTGGGGAACGTATTTCAGCTCAGATGGCCTTACGCAGCCTATTTCAATGACCACAAACAATTTGTAATATGACCTCAGTCATCAGTTGAAGGCAACTATTTAGCCATATTTAGTTATCAAAAAATACTTGTCATGATCACCTCACGCAATAAAACCAACCGCATGATCCTTGTGCTTACAGAATTTAGCGACAGGGATAAAAATGCATCAGATGCGGCATTCAAACTGGCAAAAAAGCTAAGAATGGACATAATGTTGCTACACACCTACACACAGAATAATAATCCAGGTTCAGCACTTCAGCTGGACGACATGAAGTATATTCAAGAGATTGAGATACATTTTGACAACGAAAAACATAGGCTCAATGCACAGATGGAAGGCAAGCGTAAGTCCGGTTTTCAGCCTTCAATCAAAAGCTACTGTAGCGATGGAACATTATCGGAAAACGTTTGCTGCATACTTCAGAGAGAAAAAATCGAGATGATTGTAATGGGCGGACGCCCCCTTAGAAGCAACGACTACTTATTCTGTACAGAAATTGATGAGGTTCTTTTCATGTCGCAACGGCCTGTACTTGTGGTCCCTGAGCAAAGAACTCTCGATATTTAATCTTTCAACCGATGAAAAACCTCGAGTTCCATTTTAAACTGAGTTCTTTTGGCAAACCACTCTAATCGCCAGCCTCCGCATGCTATGCAGATCTTGTTTACCGCTATCAACAGGCACTTAGTTGCCATCGGGAGCACTTTCCTGAGGATTATAAATCTTGGTGAAAAAGCTACCAATTCGGCAAGAGAAGTTTCTATATAAGCGTATTCGATATATTTTGCTTCGAAACTCCCAGGCAACGAATTCGATCAGTCTGAACTGGTATCCGACTGACCCAAATGCTAATTATATCTGTTTATGCCCTATGTTCGCTGGCAAGAGCGTTCAAAAAATAGCTTCCATACAACAGTTAAGCACTCAAAAAACCGTGCATCGGGCGTACTCAACAATGCGGACAGTGGCAAACTGATCAGTTTTGAGGATAATGACCGGTTCCTTCAGCATAAGGGTAAAATCAGCAGGAGGTCCTCCTGGCGGGTGAAATTAGTGCCTTGCGAGCCTTTAGGTTTGTATAAGATTTTTTTAAGTGCTGATTAATACAGTTAATAAGAGTAGAGAGGTGACTTACCCTACGGGCAAGATTAAAGATCTATTTGATGATTTATGCCTCATTACTTTTATGGACTGTAAAGAAATATTGCAGAGGTTTGCTTGAAAAAGTTAACACAGTCAGTAGCGAACTAATTTGCGGGCAAGATTACATCTTTAAGGAACAGGTAAGTCCGAACAAAAAAGGTATTGTCTATACACCTGTTAAGGAAATAAAATTGTTCGATAAGAACGGTGGAAGATGATCGAAAGGATTTGCAAGGGAACGCTAAATAATATTGCACACGATCTAGAATCTGTCGAAAAGCATATTCTCGATATCATCAAGCTAGATCCTACGTTAAAAAGACTTTTTCAAATATCAACTTCGGTAAGTGGTATTGAAACTGTAACAGTTGTAGAGATTATAATAGCTACAAATGAGTTTAAAAATATAACTACTGCCAAGAAATTTGCGTGCTATTCCGGAATAGTTCCATTCGAGCACAGTTCCGGAACAAGTATACGAGGGCAGCCAAGGGTTTCTCATAAAGCGAATAAACGTGTCAAAACGTTGTCCCAAATGACCGCTATGGTATCATTGATTAGCAGAAACATGAACGTTACCCCCTTGGGAAACCTTGGAAGGCAAAAATAAAATGAGCGTAGTGAATGCTGTTAAGAATAAATTGATTCAACGCCTGTTCAGTTGTATAAAGAAAGACCGATTATATCGTACGAAGGATGAAAGAATGTTATCAGGATGGGGTCGAAGAGCCCATGCGTCAAGATACTTTGTCAATTCCATAGTATTTCCTTCTAAGCCAGAAGGCGACATTTACCAGTGCAATGAGCGCTGGTACCTCGACCAATGGCCCGATAACGCCTACGAATGCCTGACCGGAATTGATACCAAAAACTCCAATAGCTACTGCTATGGCCAGTTCGAAGTTATTGCCAGCCGCAGTAAAGGCAATCGATGTACTTTGCGAATAATCAGCACCCATTTTCTTCCCTGCAAAAAAGCTGACGATAAACATGATGGCAAAATAGATGACCAGCGGAATGGCAATGCGAACTACATCCATTGGTATTTGTACAATAAGTTCACCTTTAAGACTGAACATCACCACGATGGTAAAAAGCAAGGCAATCAGGGTTATTGGCGAAATAAAAGTTATATACTTCTGCTGGAACCATTGCTCACCTTTAAGCCTGATCAAAGCATAACGGCTGATTAGCCCAGCGGCAAAGGGAACACCCAGGTAAAGCCCTACACTTTTTGCAATTTCAGCAATGGTAATGTTTACCGCTAATCCATCGATACCAAACAGCGGTGGAAGTACTGTAATAAAAAGGTAGGCATAAATACTGTAGAGTAATACCTGAAAGATACTGTTAAGCGCAATCAGACCAGCTGCATATTCCCTGTTACCTTCTGCCAGCTCATTCCACACCACCACCATTGCGATACAGCGTGCGAGACCGATCAGGATCAATCCGATCATATATTCAGGATAGTCATGTAAAAACACAACGGCCATTATAAACATGAGTCCAGGACCAATAATCCAGTTCAAGGCCAATGAAGTGCCCAGCACTTTAGTGTTGCGGAAGACTTCCCCCATTTTTTCATATCTTACCTTGGCTAGCGGTGGGTACATCATCAGTATTAGTCCAATTGCCAATGGAATATTAGTTGTACCGCTGGAAAAAGAATTAATAAAACCTGATGACGACGGTATCAAAAAGCCAATAGATACTCCAATGGCCATTGCCAGAAAAATCCATAAAGTTAAGTAACGGTCTAGAAACCCTAATTTTTTACGTTCCGCCGCAGGGGCACATGTATTTGCAGACATATTTATTTGATTTGTGAAAAGAGGTAGAACATTTCAGTTGCGATCTGCAAACTTCTTTCCTGATACTTTTTTGCTTGTTGTGGCGTATTATCAAATGCTTTTGGGTCTTCAAACGTTATTGGAATGCGCTTTTCAGCCCCGGAAATGAATGGACATCCACCATCTGCTTGTGAGCAGGTCATTATTGCAGCAAATGCGCCTGAAGGGTTAAATTCATTATCGTAGGTCTTTGAAAAGCCAATTACAGGATGTTCATTATCGCTATATTTTATGGCATATATGGGATTATTCCCTTCAGAGATAACTTGAATTTGAAATCCCGTTTGTCTTAACGTTTCGGCAACTACTGGAAACAACGCCGTAGCCTCTGTTCCCCCCGAATAACAAAAGACATTTTTAATGCCATAATAAGTTGCTGCTGCTTGCGCCCAAACCTGTGAAAGATGACTTCTACGCGAATTGTGTGTACAGATCAGGTTAAGCCGTATTTCACTTTGAGTACGGTGTTTGTCTTGAATAAAATCAATTAAGGGCTGTAATACCGCTTTACGGTCTGATGTGATGCTATCAAGCTTGAACGTGTTGACCACACTTTCGAGTTCCTGAAAAAGTTTTGTGTTCATTGTTATATTCTTAGGTCTGAAAATTAGCAGCACCCACCCCCTGGCGTACAGGCTGAACCTGAAGCCAGATTTACCATTTGAATTTTTTGTTTTTCGGCTGGAACACCACATTTCTCCATAGCGAGACAAGCGGTTTTCTTGGCCAGTAAAAGAAAGTTCTTCCCGTCAAAGCCCAGATCATACTTACCAATAGTTTCTGCCTGATATTCCACCTCAATTTCCATATCTTCCATCCCCAAAACCTTTTCCGAAAGTGAAATGATGTGGAGTAACTTCCCAGCCTTTAGGCGGTGTTCATAATCATCAGCGTCCCACAACTGGAAGTTTGCTACTTTTTCATGGCGTACCGTTCCACCGCAGTCGATAAAGTCTTTTATAATAATTCCGACCTCGGTTACATGAAAATGTTCCGGCACGGAATTGCCATTTTCCAATTTAAAATTTACCCCTTCAGCCGTAGCAAGGATTTCTTTTATTTCTGATAGTTTCATGATTTATGTATTTATAGTATTATTGCAATTTAACGATTGACGAGGTTAAAAAATGTTAACAGCAGGTAGTTTCGCCTTTATAAGAAGCCAAAAATCCCCCGAGCTGTTCTTCTAGCAGTTTCCAGGTCTTAGGGTTGATGCAGTAGCAAACGCTCACGCCTTCTATTGTGCCTTGTATGATACCGGCTAATTTCAATTCCTTCAGGTGCTGAGAAATAGTTGCCTGTGCCAGGCCAAGTTCGCCCACCAAATCCCCGCAGATACAGGTGTTTGATATGATGATCCTTTGCAGGATAGCGATACGGGCAGGATGCGCTATTGCTTTCAACAACGCGGAAAGCTGGTTCTGCTCGTCTGTAAACATTTCTGATTTTGTAAGTCCCATAATTATATATCGCAATATTACGATGTAAATATGAAAACGCAAAATAAATTTTATTTTTTATTTGGTTCAACGATAGAAATCATTTTGCAAAAAGATAAAGGTTACATAGAACACAAATGAAGGCGAACGTTTTTTTTTACGGCTTCTTGAATAACGAAATACTACCACTATTCCAGCCTCGCAATAGGTTTTAATTCATATGCAAAATGTCTATTCTTCATTTTGTATTTCTTTATCAAGCAATGCCATTGCAGCTTATCGCTAAATAAGTTTTTTCTGATCTGGAGGAAACACGAGGAGGGGAATTTGAATATGGTCAGAGATTCTTTTTGTTGAGCTTCCCACAAAGAGGTCTTGAAAAAAACTATGATGGTTGTGAACCATAACGAGCATATCAATCTGAGAGCTGGTCAAAACATAATCAATCCCATCATCAACACTCTTTGAGATCACCTCTCTAAAATAAATGTTCGGGTAATTTACCTTACTGGAAAGTTGTTTTAAAAAAACATCGGCAAGCTTTTGATAATCTTCCCTAGGGTCTTTACTGTGCGTAATGAGAATATCCGCGTCAAATGGTCTCATCAGTTCTGCAACTATTGCAATCAGGTCAATGTCCCGCATATTAAGATCTGAAGCAAAAGCAATCTTTTTGAATTTACGGTATTTAAATGATTCGGGTATGAGCAACAGTGGAAGTTCACAACTCTCTATTGCAGACCTCACCGTACTCCCCCCAAAAACCCTATTGATCCGTGGGGCTTTTGAAATGCCCATCACGACTAAATTCATCCTTTCGCTTTCGAACCGTTTGCTCACCTCTTCGGTCACATTTCCCAAAATAGATCTGCCGTAAATATTGGGTTTGAAGTCCAATACCTCATATGCGTCCCTGATTTTCTGTGAAAGACTTTTGGAAAGCTCGTCTAATTTTTTTTCTGAATCCGCAGAAAGCCGCTCAAATTCATCTTCAGGAAAGTGAAGTGAGGAAGCCAGCGGGGTCTGTACGGGAAGCGGTAAGATATGCACCAATTCAACGCTTGCACCAATTTTGCAGGCAAACGCGCTTGCGAAATAAGCCGCATTCTCTGCAGCTGGCGAAAAATTAACAGGTACAAGAAACTTTTTCATAATCTGATATTATTATTATTATTTTGCGAAAAATTAATATTGCAAGCACTGTTCGTGTTATTTTACATTTCCGGTAAGTTGCTCTTTACTGGGAAACATCAACTCCTGGAGAACAGAGTCCCTTTTATAGATATCGGGGTAAGAAGTAAAAATTCCATCCACAATCTCACAGGTGAGATAAGTAATCATAATCGGTACGGGATGCTTTAGAATAAAATTTTTTCGCTGCAGTTTTTCCAGCGACTGGTTCATATTAAGCACCCTATCCACTGATCCATCATATAGTAACAGTAACCTTGCTAGCTTTTCCGCATCCTGTACGCGAACACATCCATGACTAAAGGACCTGGTCTCATTTTTAAAAAGTTTTTGTTCAGGCGTATCATGGAGGTAGATGTCAAATCGGTTTGGAAACCGAAAGGCAATCTTTCCAAGAGCGTTGTCACAACCTGGGGATTGTTTTGCGAGGTAGTGATCAGGATGCTTGGATATCTCCAACAGATTTTTTCTAGATGGTGGAATGTAGCTTCCCTTAAGATCATAAATATGATATTGATGGTTGCTAAGAAAATTGGAATCTTTTAAAGCCTTAGGCAACAACTCCCTGGAAAATATCTTCTTCGGCACATTCCATTCCGGCGCCGTTGTCATGTAGTTGACCAGACTTTCGAGTTCTGGAGTGGGAGTAGATGGTTTACCAACAACCGTTTTGAATAAAACGACACTATCACCGTGTATGAGCTTAAGCGAAAAAGAAGGTATATTGATGTGTATAAAGTAATTCTTGCCTGAGTTAATCCAGCGCATCCGTTCCATATTGATGGCCATTTTCCGTGCATCGCCTTCAGGAAATTCGTAACAATCGTCAATGTACTGACCTTTGACTAAGTGAAGATAATCCTGCAACAGGCTGTACATCTTCATTTTTGGTTGCGCCGAAACAACGGCTTCCATAAAATCCCTTGCCTTCAAAGCTGAGGTCAGATGTCTCACCGGATCAAATCCAATATTCTTGTTTTTGGCTTCCAGTACCTGCGTGCTGTATAAGGGGTTAAATTTACCGAAGTGAAGATGGTTGATAAGTGTAATCAGCCCGTCAGTCAAATAAACATCATAATTACTTCTATCCCGTAGGGTCGCGTTTTTCTCTACCAGCGGCCGTAGTCTGTCATAGGTAAGCTCTTCCGGATGAAAATCTGCCCTATTCAGGCCAAATTGCAATACGCAGTCCATCAAAAGCATGGACTTATAAATTTCAGATTTTACAGTATCGGGCCGTACCCAGGCTATCGAGAAGTTTCGCATATTGTAAAACTCTTGCACCAGGTTTGGATAATTTAGCCTCGGTGACAGATGGACAAGGGCAGCTTTTATGTAAACAGAATCATTTACCGTGATATGGGTTTTGGACTGAGCATTAGCTGTTGCTGGAAATGCAAATGTACTTTTAGATGCAAAAAGCATCGCTAAAAGTCCGAATGCCAGCCAGCTTTTTTTGAATACATTTTGCTTGAGAAATAAGTTATGAGTTTTCATAATATACCGAATTTATTAGCCAAATTTGCATTTTTTACAAACCACAGATAATGATCAAGGTCACTGCTCACACTAATTTTCAATAGGTTTAAAAATCCATTCTATTCCTTTTCAAAAAGCCAGTTGAATGGACGGACTTTCTTTTCCAAGGTTAGACCAAACCTTTTAATGCTATGCAGTCTGATGAATGCTTCAGCCTCTAAAATATCGTCGGTAAAGAGGTAAAGCTGCAGATCATCGTCTGTTATCGTTCCACTATCCCTCATTTTCACCATATGGGCCACAAGATGCTCATGAAATCGTTTTCCGAATATGATAATTGGAAAATCATGTATCTTATGGGTTTGTACCAGAGTCAGCGCCTCGAAGCATTCATCAAGCGTCCCATATCCACCAGGAAGCACAACAAACGCGTAGGAATACTTCACCAGCAGGATTTTTCGGGTAAAAAAATATTTCATATTGACCCATTTGTCAAGATAGGCATTGGGCCTTTGTTCTTTGGGAAGTGCAATATTGCAACCCACCGACCGGCCGCCCACATCCCTGGCGCCACGGTTTGCTGCCTCCATCAGTCCGGGGCCGCCCCCAGTCATGATTGTAAATCCCAATCGTGCAAAGGCAGCGGCGGCCTTCCTTGCAAAAACATATTCGGCATGGGTATGTGAAAACCGTGCGGATCCAAAAAATGTGATGCAGGGTCCAGCGAAGTGGAGTCCCCTGAAACCCTTTACCAGGTCTATCATTGTCCGGATAACAAAGAAGAACTCCCTTGTCCGAGAATGAGGACCTTCCAAAAATTTGATCTCTGATTTATTGTTCATGGTCTGCGACAAGTATAGAGATGTTAAACCGAATGAAAACTGACCGGAATTACCATCTTCCCTGATACAGATCATTTCATCAAATAAAGGTTTTTATCGTGGCGGAATGCCAAAAAACCAGGACAATGCTTGGTTGCCATGTTAGCTTATGCCACTCACCCTTGCAAACCTTTACCATGGATAAAAAAAACAGAGAGCCTAAATCCAACAACAAACAATACCAGAGGTAATCGGTCAGTCAATGACCCAAAATCATTTTGACAAAAGGGCCTACCTATGCCGGTTTGTGCGTATATCAAGGGCCATATACAAGGGGCAGAAACCGAATATTCCCGTCCATAGGAGAAGCCCGGCAACACTGATGAGTATCGCCTCAGCCGCTCCTCCAAAGATCCCATATATATATGCCAACATTACCGCAATGTTAAGGAACGCGCGAATTGTCCTGTCCAAGATTCCCATGTTTATTTTCATTTCCATTGTTCTTCAAGTTTAAAATCGATCATCAACAATATCGTTGGACAGGCAATTTCCTCAGGATATCCAAAAGCTACCCTACCCCTCTACACACTAAATTCAGCTTAACCTCCCGCATTTCAAATGAGCGCGGTCATGCTAAAAGGTGATCTTTGTAAAAATGAAGTCAATACGACCATTTTTGGGTATTCAGGTGGCTAAGCGGCATCATGTGTCAATATGATCCTGGTCATTTCAAATAGAGGGGAACGGTTTTAATTTTAGAAAGACTTTAAAAACCAAAGAACATGCAAAAAGATTTGATCATGAACCATGGGGATGATTCCGAAGCAAGCAAACAAATTTATCTGACCTCATTCGGAGCGGCCGAGACGGTGACCGGCTCCAAGCACCTCCTTCATACCCCTGAGAAGGATATCCTTGTCGACTGTGGCCTTTTTCAGGGGATAAAATCACTTAGGCGAAAAAACTGGGATGATCCAGGCTTCGATATTAGCCGCATTGGAGCAATATGTCTTACCCATGCCCATCTGGATCACTGCGGTTACTTACCCAGGCTGGTGGCCTCAGGATACCGGGGAAAGATATTCATGACCTCCCCCACCCGTGAACTTACCGAACTTATCCTGCGAGACAGTGCAAAAATCCAAGAAGAAGATGCTTGGAAAGCAAACCGTCATGGCTACTCGCGGCACCATCCCGCCAGGGCTCTATACACCTTGACGGAGGTCGAGCGTTGTCTGCATCAGTTTATAGTGGTCGATCCAGATGTCGAGATCCCTCTGGGTAAACAGATCAGCATGAAGTATATTCTCTCGGGCCATATTCCAGGGGCATGTTCCATTGAGTTCATTGTATATAAAAAAGGTGCTTTTTTCCGGCGATATTGGTAGAACCCATTCCGCGTTTTTAGAGGCGCCCCATCATGGCCGAGACTCAGATTTTGTCGTTATGGAATCCACATACGGTGACCGGCTTCATGGTAAAATTCAAGCAGAAACCGAACTGCAGGAGGCCATCAACAGCACGATTGAGCTGGGCGGAAACATCATGATCCCCTGTTTTGCTGTCGGAAGGGCACAGGAAATCATCAGAATACTTCATCTACTCAAACAATCGGGCAAAATTCCAGTCGGCATCCCCGTCTATCTTGATAGTCCAATGGCAGCGGCCGCGTCCGAAATCTTATTGCGTTATCCTGATTGGAGCACACTGAGCGAAAAGGAATGTAGGGCGATGATGAAAGAAGTCATCATCAATGAGAAACATGAAAATACCATAGGAATTATCAATAACAGAAAAAGTAAGATAATCATTGCTGGCAGCGGCATGCTATCTGGGGGAAGAATTCTAGAATACCTCAAGCACTATGTTGGTGACAAACGCAGTTGTCTGATACTTTCGGGTTTTCAGGCGGAGGGTACCCGCGGAAGGGCGCTTATGGAAAAAACACATGAGATCCGCATCGAGGGGCAATATTTCCCAGTACGGGTCCGAACACTCTCTCTGAACAGCCTATCGGCTCACGCGGACCAGACCGAATTGATAGATTGGCTGAAAGCGACCACACAAAATAGCACGAAGGTTTTTCTGGTGCACGGAGAACCCAGCGCACAGGAATCTTTGAGAGTAAAGATCAGGGATACACTTGGCTTTGAGGCACACATCAATCGTCAAGGTGAAAAAATCAAACTATTTGACTTACCCATCCGCGATTATGCAAAAGCTTAGCATATCGGGTCGCATAACCATAAGGTAATATCATCAAACTGGTACAGCCTACTGAACCAATAATTTTATCAACACCCATAAAAAATATAACATGGAAACAACGACATCTGCGCAACCCTTTGTGCTTCCTGAAACGCTTTTAAATAAAATGGACGCCTACTGGCGGGCAGCCAACTACCTTTCTGTAGGCCAGATATACCTTTATGACAATCCACTAATCAGGGAGCCCTTATTGCTCTCTCATATCAAACCATTAGTCGTTGGTCATTGGGGAACTTCCCCAGGCCAGAATTTTATATATGTTCATTTGAATAGGGTAATCAAAAAATTTGCGCTGAACATGATCTATATCTCCGGCCCCGGACATGGCGGGCCAGCCCTGGTGGCAAACACCTATCTGGAGGGAAGTTATAGTGAGACTTACCCCGAGATCAGCAGAGATGAACAAGGAATGAAGAAACTCTTCACCCAGTTTTCGTTTCCCGGGGGGATTTCCAGTCATGTTGCGCCTGGTGTCCCAGGTTCAATTCATGAAGGAGGAGAGCTTGGTTATTCTTTAAGCCACGCCTTTGGGGCTGTTTTTGACAATCCTGATCTCATTGCTGCATGCATCATCGGGGATGGAGAAGCAGAGACCTGCCCGCTGGCCACCGCCTGGCATTCCAATAAGTTCCTAAACGCACAGCGCGACGGAGCAGTACTGCCTATCCTCCATCTTAACGGTTATAAGATCAGTAATCCCACACTCCTTGCCCGTATCCCGCATGAACAGCTAGAGCAGTTTTTCCTGGGATGTGGATGGAAGCCGTATTTTGTCGAAGGTTGTGAACCTGCGGCAATGCATAGCAAAATGGCGATGATCATCGAGCAGGTCATCGGAGAGATAAAAGCCATCCAAGCGAAAGCAAGGGTTGAGGGAGATACAAAAAGGCCGCAGTGGCCGATGATCATCCTTCGTTCCCCAAAAGGCTGGACGGGTCCAAAAGAAGTCGGGGGCAAAAAAAATGAAGGGACCTTCAGATCACATCAGGTACCCATCCTGGTTGATGAGCAACACCCCGGAAATGTGAAGCTACTTGAAAAATGGCTAAAAAGCTACCGACCGGAGGAATTGTTTGATGTCCGAGGGCACTTGAATGATTCGCTAGTAGCGCTGGCGCCCAAGGGAAATGAACGAATGGGCGCTAATGCCCATACCAATGGTGGATTGCTTCTCAGGGAGTTAAGGCTCCCTGATTACGAACGTTTTGCCTTCAAAACCCTGACGCCTGGCGCTGCTCAGGGAAAGGCAACAACGGTATTGGGTAGCTTTCTCGCGGAAGTGATCCTGCTTAACGTCGATAATTTCAGAATTTTCGGCCCTGATGAGACCCTTTCCAATCTTTTGGGCGCGGTTTTTCAGGCCAGTAACAGGCAATGGAACGCCGAAATGATCGAGGGCGATGAGTTCCTATCACCAGCCGGACGTATTCTGGACGGACAGCTAAGCGAGCATCAATGCCAGGGCTGGCTGGAAGGATACCTGTTAACTGGAAGGCATGGCATTTTCAACAGTTATGAAGCCTTCATCAGGATCGTAGATTCTATGTTCAGTCAACATGCCAAGTGGCTGAAGGTATGCAGGGAGTTGAGCTGGAGGGCCGACATCGCCTCATTAAACTATCTTTTGGCATCCCATGTCTGGCAGCAGGATCACAACGGATTTACTCATCAGGATCCGGGTTTTCTTGACCATGTAATCAGCAAAAAGGCTGACGTGGTCAGGGTCTACCTTCCACCGGACGCGAACTGCCTGTTATCGGTAATGGATCACTGCCTTCGTAGTAAAAACTACGTGAATGTAGTTGTTGCAGGAAAACATCCGTTGCCTCAATGGCTGGATATTGAGGGAGCAACTCTACATTGCACCCAGGGAATCGGGATCTGGCAATGGGCGAGTAATGATCATGACTGTGAACCGGATATCATCATGGCCAGTTGCGGGGATACGGTAACCCTGGAGCTGCTTGCCGCAGTATCAATTCTAAGAAAAGAACTTCCTGCAGTGAGGATACGCGTGGTAAATGTAGTTGATCTGATGAAGTTGCAATCCGAAACCGTGCATCCACATGGACTTAACGATACTGATTATGATTCGATATTTACCAAAGAAAGGCCAGTCATATTCAATTTTCACGGCTATCCATGGCTGATTCACCAATTGACCTATAAAAGGGCAAACCGAAATCTGCATGTGAAAGGATACATCGAAGAAGGTACCATTACAACTCCGTTCGACCTTCGGGTGCAAAATAAAATTGACCGGTTTCATCTGACAATAGAAGTAATCGACCGCTTGGGAAACCTTGGAACTAAAGGTGACTATTTGAAACAGCAACTTCAGGATAAGCTTCTTGAGCATAAACATTATGTTCATCTTCATGGAAAAGATATGCCAGAGATTTCGGACTGGATTTGGTCTGAAGTTAATTGATGGACGAAACAGATAGGCAATGTAAAGTTCGAACAGCTCTTTTGTATCCGAGGGTGCTGAATGGAACTTTTCTAGCAGCAAATTCTTAGCCTCAGGTTTTCCTCTCTAGACACCTTCAGCAACTGCAAATGTCAGTTATAATATGGGCAAGCAGGGTTTATAGGGCAAATCACCATGTCGTAGCCAATAGCAAAACCCTATTCTGTAGCAATATTTTGAGATAAAGGCCTCAATCACCTTTTGGAAAGATTTATAAGACGTTCCTTACAGTCAATAATATGAAACCGGAACCTGCCCTTTTCGAAATCTATACCCTGCTTTTTGTCCAGATAGACACGACCCATATTTTTCATTATTTTGCCTGTTCCCAATATCAGGGAGTCTGCGGTTTTCAAAAAAGCAAGCGGGTTGGTAAAGACTGCTCCAGGAGGATTTTCGGACTGAAACCTATAATTGACCAGAAGGGTGTCGCCCTTATAACTACCTGTAAACTTACCGTTGTTTTTTCTATGGTCTGAATACAGGATCAGAAGACGGCCGGTCACCGCATTTTGATCAAAGGTATTGAGGGTCAGAAAAGCTGAATCCTTTCCATCCACGGCTAAGTAACAGGCCTTGATTGATGGAAGGCTAATCAAATTTTCCTTATTTTTCTCATTTGCGGAATTCTGGCACATCAACAAAAATGGAAATCCGATTGCATAAAGGTATAGATATTTCGTTTTCATTTTTTCATGTGTTAGATATCTTTGTGTTATGTTTTTTTTCTGCATACTTTGGCGGGAATACCAAAAGAGGAATTGTAGTATATCTTGCAAACCTCTTGGTCCTTGATCCGCTGAAAAGTTTTTCAAGCATATGGTGTTTCTGATGGCGCATGCAAACCATGTCTATGTCGTGCTGTTCAGCTATCCATTCCAGACCCTCGTCGATATTCTTATTCCAAACAGGCTCATAACGAACCTCATTGTAACCAGTAAGTATTTTAATCTGGTCGATGAAATCCTCACCTATCGATTGAATCCCACTATTGAGATCTTTTCTCATATCAATGACATGAAGCACACGAATTTCTGCCTTAAACCAGGAAGCCAACTTGCAGAGATATTCCAGTGGTTTGATATCTTGGGGTGAAAGCGCGCCTGCAAAAACTATTTTTTTTATTCCATGAAAGCTGGAGCCAAAGGGTACCAAGAGTACGGGACGGTCACCCTCATCGGTAATAGCCATAGCGTTACTACCCAAAATAAAGTTGACTAATCCCCCTGCTCCCGAAAGCCCCATGACCACCAGGTCAGCATTCAGTTCATCTGAAATCCGGCCAATAACAGAAAGCACAGTTCCTTCGACGCAACGATAGTCGATTTTGGGACAAAAGGCTGCGGATTCATCCAGGCAAGCAACATTAAGTAGTTTTTTGACCACGGTATCAAGTTCGCCAGCAATGTTTTTTTTAATATCCACATAATCAATTACAGGCCAGAGGCCGCTTTCTGATACCGGTATAGGGTAGGTGAACGCATTCACCAGAGTCACCTGTGCATCCAGTGTCTTTGCAATGGAAATGGCATAATTTGCTGCATTTTCAGCCGGCACTGAGAAATCTGTTGGAACAAGGATTTTTTTCATTTTTTTATCATTAATAGGTTTCATATCAAACAAGTTCGGATACACACTGAATATCTATTCATTTGTGCGGACAGGATATATTGTTTTTAATCGATAACGCATCCCGATCGACCAAAAATAATCATAGAGATCCTACCAAGATATGATTTAGGTTAGTACCAGTAGTGACCTATGACATTGAGATCGTCATACCAGATGCTGATTTTTGCTTCGTCTTAAGAAAAAACGGCATGAAGATCCTAATAGAAAACCATGATTATACTTAAAAAAGAGGGTGTCTTGCTGAATCCCACTGACCGACCTTTCGAATCCAGAGCAGTGTTGAACCCAGCAGTGCTTAAGGAAGGCGAAGTCATGTTGATGCTCTATCGGGCCGTCAGCAAAGAAGGGATCTCCAGCATTGGTCGCTGTCTATTCGACGGCCCACTAAAGGTCATTGAGCGGGATAACAAGCCATTCATCTGCCCAGCCGGGCAAGAAGAGTCCATGGGGGTAGAAGATCCCAGGCTAGTAAAGATCGATGGCCTTTATGTGTTGAGCTATACGGCCTATGATGGTTTGAATGCACTTGGTTCGGTTTCTGTGTCATCTGATTTAAAACTTTTTAAGCGTTACGGTATTGTGCTCCCGCGTATTGTATTTCCGGCGTTTGTTACCTTAGCCACTCAATCGGGACCGCTGAATGGAAAATATGGTCGTTATGCACATGATAAAATCCTTGCAAAGGATGATAAGCCTTTATGGGTCTGGGATAAGGATCTGGTTTTTTTTCCAAGAAAAATCAACGGGAAATTATACCTAATGCATAGGATCAAACCTGACATACAATTAGCTTGTGTGGAGGATCTTACAGATCTTGATGATAGTTATTGGGAGGATTACCTGAGAAATTTCCAGACACACATTCTATTGCGGCCGAAATTCCCTCACGAAGTTAGTTATATCGGGGCCGGATGCCCTCCGATCGAAACCCGGTGGGGATGGCTTGTAATTTACCATGGGGTATGTGACACTCTTGATGGCTATTGCTACAGTGCCTGCGCGGCCCTACTCGAACTAGAGCACCCAGAAGTGGAAATTTCACGCCTTCCCTACCCTTTATTCTCTCCTACAGAAAAATGGGAATGTCAGGGAGCGGTCAATGATATCTGTTTTCCCTCAGGGGCTGCCCTGTTCGGCGACAGGTTATATGTATATTATGGTGCCGCCGACTCCTGTATCGCGTGTGCATCAGTGGAATTAGAAACGCTGTGTATGGAGTTATTGCATTTTCGCAGGCAATAAGGTGAATGAAACCCAGGCTTACATTTTCTTCGCGCCGAAAACCACTTCTAGTCCATGACCTGAGCCGACCTCATCGATTGTAGAAAGACCCGACAACTGGGCTCTAACCTTAATTAGCCACGGCTTTTGATAGCGCAACCAGGGCACACAACATGATTTCAGATGCTGGTCGTTTGCTCGCTGGTAAAAGGCGGATTTACCGAAGGTTTGGAATTCCCCTGCGGAAAGATCAGCAACGGCACCTGAGTTCTGGAAATCATTCGAAGGGTAAGGTCAGCGCCAAAGATCTGACCGATCAGCTTATGTCCCTTATGAACCATTGCTAGAATATCTAGGTCGTCGTTTTTTTCCAATGCCTCTACTGCCTCCAAAAGGGTATGCTTGTGTTTACGCCTATAGAAAATTTTCGGATAATCAATAGCGATGGCGATCCTATCCAAAAATTGTTTTTCCTGAGCAATAAAAATCCTACCTTTTTCCATTGGCCGCAGGTTGTGGAAGATCAGTAGATCCGAAGCACAGTCGCGCGCTAGTTCGGCCAGTAAGGTGAGCGCCTGAAAATCGAACTCCCCAAAAGTTGAGGCAAATGCAATATGCCTTGGCCGAAGTGCAGGGAAGTCCCTGGGAATAAGCAAAATGGGTACTCTGGAAGATTTAATTAGGCTACGGATCGTGCTTCCCGGTAAAATTCCCGCAAAATACCGCTCTGGCTTGATGCCCATCACGATCATATCGATTTGGTTCTGAAAAGAAAATGATTTTATAGCTACCGAGGGAACGCCAATGATGGAGATAATCTGAATAGATGGTTGAAAATCTGTACCTAACAAATGATTTGCCGAATTAGTGAGCTTATCTGAGAGGACTGACAATTTTTGTAGGGATTCTCTTTCGGCCAGATCATAAAGCCGGTCTTGGTCAAGGACAGTTCCTTCTGCTACCATTGGAATGGGAGGGGAATAAACATGCAGGATAACAAGATTCCACCTGCAGAAGCAGGCCATCTCAAGTGCGTAATCTGCCGCGGAAGCCGAAGCACAGGAAAAATCTGTAGCAATCAATAGTGTTTTCATCGTAACAGGCTATTTTAATTGAATAAATCTGATAAAATCCAAATCAAGACCCGATGAGATAAATCATTGTTGATGATGATCCTTAAATAATTAATAAACGTTTAAGTAACAATAACTACTAAGATCGCTAAGCATTGTCATCAATACTCAAAAACACTATCCTTAGCTTAGTAAAATGAAAACAATACTTGTCATGACGGACTTTTCAAGGGCCGCAAAAAATGCTACACGCACCTCACTTGACCTTGCCATTCATCTGGGGGCTGAACTAGTCCTATTACACAGTTATCATTTGCCGCAGGTCATTTTTGCTGAGCCTCCAGAGATGACCTATGCGGAAATTGAGCAAAAATCGAGCATCTTGCTTGAAAAAGAAAAGGAAACACTCCTGGCGGAAGCGGACCATAAAAAAGTAAAAATCAGGATACTAACAGTTAATACAATTGGGCCACTATCTGAAGTACTGTTCGACATCCAACAAAGCGGTGAGGTAATTCTGGCGGTAATGGGTAGGCACAAAAGACATAGAAGTAATTTTCTCTTTAGCAATCACATCCATGTTGCGCTACGCAACAGCAACTGTCCGCTACTTATCGTATCCAATCATGGATTTCGCGCAAGCAGATGCAACATTAACTTCGCTTCGGATCTTAACGAAAAAGATCTATTGCTGCTCAAATCTATTGAACAGCTACGAAACGTTTTCAAAGCGAATATTTCACTGAGCTATGTCATGGGAAGTCGGGGCTTTATTTCAGATTTTAACGAGGAATACAACATCGCAGCATTTCAGCGCACTTTGCAGGCTGATGAATTTAGGAAAATAAACTTCCGCGTACTCGAGGGTAATTCAATTGCCATAGAAGTTGAGCGGGTTTCTGGGCGATCCAGTTCAGATCTTTTGGTTATAGTCAACAGAAAACATTTGCTTCTCCATGAATTGTTACATAAATCACACTGTAAGGTATTTATAGAAAAGCACAATGGGGCAATATTGATAATTCCCGAGGACTGGGTACCGAAATGTCGATGATTCAATTTTGTCCCGGATATCTAGACTGGTCCCAGCCAATCCGTAATTGAGACTAAACAATGAACCAACATACTTAATGGAGCATGACTTTGGAAATTCTCAATTGCCTAATATTTGGTGATCGGGATCATGTTTAATTGTGAGCACTGTCATCCTTACAAATAAAAAAAAGAAACAACTTTATTTACTGGCATTTTCTCATTGCAAGAACTGTAAACCAAGTGTGAACCCCAAAAACAGATAACAACAATTAGGATTATAAAAGGATAAATGATGTATATTTATGAAATAGGCTAATATGTCTCACCAATGCAAGATGAACAAGACCACGGGAATTGGTTTCGATCCCTTATTTGACAACGCCTCAATGGGCATCATTGTGGCGGACGACCATGGCCGAATAGTCATTACCAATCCGTTTCTGGAAAAGCAGTTTGGATATGAACCTGGCGAGCTTGGGGGAAAGGCAATTGAAGCGCTTATACCAAAACGGTTTACCGCTAAGCACAGGGAACATGTCGATGGGTACCTCGAACACCCGCGTAGCAGACCCATGGGATTAGGACTTGATCTTTTCGGAATGAGAAAGGATGGCACTGAATTTCCTGTTGAAGTAAGTTTGAGCAGTTATCGAACCACACATGGCAAGTTTGTTATCGGATTCATCAGTGATATCTCTGCACGAAAAAAAGTAGAGCTTGAGCTAAAGCTTTTAAACGAAGAGCTAGAAGCCAAAGTGCAAAACCGAACACGTTCTTTGACCAGTACGGTAAAACAACTCGCAGAACTGATTACCGAAACCGAGCTTAAAGATACTGAACTCAACCGGGCAAATAACTTTTTACGTAGTATCTGGGGACATGCGGAGGTTATCCTTTATGTTACCGACTCAAAAGGCGTCATTAAAATGTTCAATCCTTCAGCTGAAAGGGAGTTGGGCTATACTGCTGATGAAATCATTGATAAAGTTACCCCCTCTTTTTCACGCCCCCGAAATCCTCAGTAAAAAAGCAGATGCACTTTCGATATTGCTCAAACGATCCGTTACCGCTGACTTTGAGGCCTTGAAAATAAAAGCTGATCTTGGTATGCCAAATGAGCACGAAATCGGACATTTGAGAAAAAACGGGACCGTATTTCCAGCTTCATTGACCATTACAGCAATGCATACCGCCGTATCAAACGAAATAGAGGGCTATTTGGGAGTGGCGATGAATATTTCTGAACGTAAGAAAGCAGAAGCAGAAATACTACAAAGTTTAAAAAAAGAAAGAGAGGTGAGCGAGTTCAAGTCAAGATTTGTATCCATTGCCTCACACGAATTCAGAACCCCGTTGAGCACCATATTATCATCTGCATACCTGATATCCAAATATACTACCGAACAGGACCAGGAAAAGAGAAATCACCATGTGAACAGAATAGCCTCGATGGTGCAATCACTCACAGATATTTTAAATGATTTTCTCTCACTAGAAAAAATCGAAGAAAATAAAGCAGAGCCTCACAGTAGCACATTTGATCTGCCAGACAACCTAGAGGAGATTATAGGTGAACTGGACACCTTAAAAATCAAGGGACAGCGGATAAAATTTACCCATTCGGGTTATCGCAGCGTGCACTTGGACCGTGCGATGCTCAGGCATATTATCGTCAACCTGCTCTCCAACGCAATCAAGTTTTCCCCTGATGACGGCTTGATCGAGATATTGAGTTCTGTAAACCAAGACCAGCTCGATATCGTTGTAAAGGATAAGGGCATGGGCATTTCCAGCGGGGATCAGGCACATCTTTTCGAGCGGTTCTTCCGGGGAGGCAATGCGATCAACATCCAGGGTACTGGCCTGGGTCTTCATATTGTTTCCAGGTATGTCGGGCTGATGGGCGGAACAATAAGCTGCAAGAGTGAATTGGGGCTGGGCAGCGAGTTTATCATATCATTAAAGAACTTAACAAAATGACCATGCAGAAAATTTTAGTCATTGAGGACAATCAGGAGATCAGGGAAAACCTTTCAGAAATGCTCTCTCTAGCCAATTATGAGGTGTATGAGGCTGAAAACGGAAAGCAGGGTGTAGAAACCGCCCTGATGAGAACGCCTGATCTGGTACTATGTGATATCATGATGCCGGTACTCGATGGATATGGAGTACTGCTGATGCTCCAAAAGAATCCGACGACTTCGAATATCCCCTTCATCTTTCTTACTGCAAAGTCTGAGCGGCTGGAAGTAAGGAAAGGAATGGAGATGGGCGCGGATGATTACATCATAAAGCCATTTGACGGGACCGATGTTATAAACGCAATCGAAGGGAGGCTTCGCAAAGCTGCTGCACTAAGGAATGAAATTGCTTCGGGAATCAATGGGATGAATACGCTAATTACACTTAACGGTAGCAAAGATTATCTGAATATGCTCAAAGAGAGTAGATCGGAAAACAACTATAAAAAAAAACAGGTTATTTATACCGAGGGTAACCTCCCATCAAAGCTTTTTTATTTGACCAAGGGTAAGGTTAAGACATATAAGCGGAACCCGGACGGAAAAGAACTAGTCATCGGGCTTTATAACCAAGGTGACTTTTTTGGCTATCTTCCATTGCTTGAGGGTAGGAGCTACCGGGAATCTGCCGAGGCCATGGAGGACACGACAGTTGCGGTGATCCCACGGGTAGAGTTTGAAGAGCTTTTGGGGAGTAATCCCCAAGTGATGAAAAAATTCATCGCACTCCTGGCTAGGAACCTCAATGAACGGGAGGATCATCTGCTGGCAACCGCTTACAATTCGCTAAGGAAGAAAGTCGCCGATACACTGGTTTCCATTTATGACAAATATAACCCCCTTCATCAGGAAAACTTCCTCATCGACCTTACGCGCGATAATCTCGCCTCGATCGCAGGAGTTGCAAAGGAATCGATGATCAGGATGCTCGGTGAATTTAAGGACGAGCGTGTCATTTCCATCAGTGATAGCATCATCCGCATTGAGGATATTAATAAATTAAGAAAGATGCACAACTGATCCGGTAAATGTCCACTAAAGAGTCAGGGTCGGTACATGACCCCAACATCCCTTACCAGACCGTCGGATCTACAGGAAAACAGGTTACCATATGTAGATAACCTGTGTTTCATTGTTAATTTCCGAGAGTTGGATTAGTTATGCCCTTCGTTCAGTGAATAGCTATCTGCCTCCTTTGTTGAAGTTCTTTTCCGCTTGCCTTGAGGTCTATAACCAGTATACCATCCTTAAAGCTTGCCCCAACCTCATCCTGAAGGATATCCCCAGGCAGGCTGAAGGTTCTTTTGAAGGAAGAAATGGAAAACTCTTTGCGCGTATAAGTATCCTCATCCTTAGTTTCCTCAGATTTCCGCTCAGCGCTGATAGTCAATAGACCATCCTGGGTCTCTATCTTAAAATTATCCTTGTCAAATCCCGGGGCTGCCAGTTCAAGCCGAAACCCAGTTTTGGTTTTACTGATATTGACTGCGGGTCCCCCCAGGGCTTCTCCAAGGGTACCACTGCCAAAGGTTGGGGGAATCCAAAAGTTATCCATTAAGGACTGTACCATTGGAAAAAATGTCGATTTTGTTTGTGTAGTCATGATACTTTTATTTTGTTTGTGGAACATTACCGGCGATCTTATCAGCTGGGTCACAGCTTGCCAGGCCCAGCTGATTGATCGTTAAATCCCATTGACCGGCGGATTAAAGCGCATATTCAGGTTCTTCAACCTTTAAATGGCTCTCCACCCGCATCACCCCCGGTGCAGACCATGCCGCGTGTTCTGCTTGATCTTTTTCTGCAAAAGAGTTCACCGTTCCATTGAGTATTACTTTGTCCCCCTCAATCAATATTTTGAGGCTAGCGGCGTCGAGTATAGCATTGCGAGTGAACGCCGATGATATCTGACGGCTGATCTCCGAGGGAGTCACCCTGGGTTTTAGTGTGATGAGATTGATGACTGACTTTACTCCGACAAGATGCTCAATGGCAGTCCGGGCGCTGTTTTTCTGGAACTCCCAATCCACCTGCCCTTCCAGGCGGACTACACCATCCTCCACATTGATCTTGATTTTCTCCTGCAGGACAGCAGTATGCCATTTTAGGGCATTGACCACCGCAGCGGCGATCTCTGCATCGGTTTTCCGGTATATTGGGGCCAGGCCGACCTGAATATCCTCGGCTATCGCTTTGACGCCCGAAATACGTTTCGCTGCATGCTCAGCAGCCAGTTTCTTTGAATAGCTGTCTACTTCCCCCGATAAGGTAACAATGCCGTCTTTCACCGCGACTCCAATTTGAGCTGCGTTTAAAAGCGGTTCCCATTTGAGTTCGTCAAGAACATCTTTTTGAATTTGATTGTCTGTTTTCATAATTTTTGTAATTAAAATAATTTGAAATCCGAATAAACAAAGAGCGCAATACCAGTTCGTCTCCCAAAGAATATAGGTCATCCTCTTAGATGATATCCGTTATGCACGACATAAACGCTACTACGACTTTGGATGAATGGGCAGTAGATCAAACTTTTTACCCAGTGCCATTCGTGCGGTCCTTATCCTTGTCTTCACCGTTCCTATAGGCTGCGCGGTTGCCAGGGCAATCTCGCGGTATTTATAACCGGCATTGAACAGTTCGATGGCCTTTCGGAGGTCCTGAAAAAGTCCCAATCACCAGATTTACATCATCGACGATCATTTTAGAGAATACATAGTTAACAGCAAAAACATCCTTGACAGCTATTTCTATCAGCACCTCATGATCCCTTTTTCTACTGTTTCTGTTTACCTGATTAATGAAAGTATTTTTCATTATGGTATATAGCCATTTACGGATGTCAGTATCCAGATCAAACTTCTCATAAAAACGCAGCGCTTTTACGATCGTGTCTTGTACCAGGTCTTCTATTTTATCTTTTTCACTGACAAAACATCTGGCCATCAGCTTCAAGGCACTAAGCTCCATGATCAGAACATCTTCGAAAGACTTCCTTGTATTAAATAAATCTGAAATTGACTCCATAGACTACATTTATCTTTAAGAACCGCGTACGGTAGTTAACATTAAGACTGAGTGAAAATATCTTCAGGTTTCCGAGTGATCCGAAACCGGGATTGAGGCCATGGATCAAATCTCAGCCTCTTCACTTTTACCCCTCAGGATATTTTCACTTGTTTTTTGATTGTCGGAAGCTTTCCGGTTTTCCTTAGCGTTAGCGAAAGTATGCCGTCCTTGTATTTGGCAGTGATATTTTCGGCCGACACGTTTTCGGGCAGACTAAAAGCTCCGCAGAAGGATGAGCTGGAGAATTCTCTCCTTAGGTAGTTATCTTCCTCATTATCACCATGCTCAGCAAGGATATTAAGTACCCCATTCTCGACATCAACGGAAAAATCTTTTTTCCGAAATCCTGGCGCGAGAATCTCCATTTTGAATTTGGTGTCCCGCTCTATCACGTTCACCGGCTTTTTCATTTCTGTTGGTTCATCAAAGAACTCGTGATCCCAAAAGTCTTCGACCATGGAACTTGTCTCTTTTTTTGCTAAATTTTCCATAACTGACAATGTATTGTTGTATACCCTAAAATTAAAGCGCTCGCGGTAAGCTCTTGTTGATCTTCATCATTTGTGTTTATGAGTTTGCTCACCAGATATTTCCATACAACTTTTAGAGCCAATATGCAGCACATGCATTTTTTTCTCCCCTCATATAAATCCAGGTAAGGGGGCTAATTGTTATTAGAATACAGCCCTACCCCAGCCAAAAGGAACAGTGCTTCCATCGAGATAGAAACAAGCCTTCGGACAAAGCGGCATACCCGCCCGGCTCCTTGAAACGAGCATCAGCGCCAGCCATGATCAAAATCATGGTGCGCAAAGTCAATATTGTGGAAATTTGGCCCAATCTAGGGAGTGCCAACTGCAAAAAACTCCATAAAATACTAGGGCACCTTGATGAAAAAAATTTTGGTAACAACTGATTTATCGGCCAATTCAAAGTCAGCCCTACGCATGGCTTTGCGTTTGTCCGCCCTTAGTGGATGCGCATTAAGCGTCGTGCAGGTCAATCATATCCCCAAACTCATTGGCTGGACACAGGACAGCTATGCTAAGTTTCTAAAAAAGAGTATGGTGAAACTTACCGACGAAATGAACAGCTTCGTGACATCGATCTGCCACTCAATCGATATCGCCCCTCTCAAATTTAAATCGGTGATACTGAATTCAACTGAGGTAACCGCTGCGATCAGTGATTACGCGCAGCGCGAAAAATTCGAATATATACTCATCGCCACCCGTGGTGCAGGCACCTTTAAAAGACTGTTTGGCACCAATACCAGCAGACTTTTGGCTACATCAAAAATACCCGTAATAGCGGTACCAAGCCAATACCGGCATCGCGTCATCAAAACGATCATCTATGCCACAGATTTGGAGGATTTCGAAAGGGAACTCTCGACTTTGATTGATTTTGCAGGATCTATTCACGCAGGCATTCAGATGCTTTCCCTGAAACATAGCTTTGAGGGTGTGAGCGATCCGATAGAATTGGAACAAAAAGTTGCTGAAAAATTTAGATATCCAATCACTTTCAAGCAAGCCAAACGTAACATAGAAAGGTCCGTAGTCGAGGATATCCATTACACCATCAATCAAGCACGTAACTCTATGTTAGCCCTATTCTCCCATCATGATCGATCAAGATTTGAAAAAATTCTGTTTCCATCTAATGCAGAACAATATTCTTTCTATGCGAAAATACCATTATTGATTCTATCTAAGCAGACATAGTTAATTAAAAATCATATAATAAATAGTTCATCATAAGTAAGGAAATGATCAGATGTTAGGAGAATTAACCCAGGAGCAGATAGAAACGCTTTTGAGAAAGCAGCATACTGGCCGACTTGCATGTAGTAATGACGGGGTTCCATACATTGTCCCCATCCATTATCATTATGACGGTCGAGACATCATCGCACACAGCATTGAAGGCAAAAAAATCCTGATCATGCGCAACAACCCCATTGTTTGTTTCCAAATTGATCTGATCAATGATATTTTCAACTGGGAAAGTGTAATTGCCTGGGGAAGATTCGAGGAGATTGTAGACATGGAAGAAAAAGCCCAAGCCATGGAGGCTTTGCGCGAAAGTGTACTGGCAGTTTCAAGATCTAACCCCTCAGGCTGCTCGCATGGACTTACCGATAACGTGGAAGACCTAGGGCTGCACCTCCAGCTTATTTTTTACAGGATCGTATTGGTCATGAAGACCGGTCGCTTCGAAAAACGCTAGGTTGATACCCTCGAAAATTCTCCGGAATCACTGAAAACAGCATATTCCACGAAATCCATGGTTCACAAAAAGCGATGCCATTAAAGGGAAAATCCCTAGGATATTTTTAACCCAAAAAAACTTTGAGCCGAGCCGTTTTTCTCAGAGCCCGAGTTTCTCAGAAACATCAGTCCCACGCCAGCGATATTTCCACCTCGCATAGGCAACTGGTAGCCGAGTTCATTGGAAAAGACCAATACAATATTTTTTTGTGAAAAAGATTTTTTTTTATTGAGTATGGCTAAAGCGCCGATATCTCCCCAAATATAGAGGTGCTCTGTTGGAACAAAACGAAGTCCAATCTTCAAAGGCAGAATTTTTGGAGCTTGTTGATAGGTGGAACTTTTGTTTTCCATTATAAAATTTCTGATACCCTGCATCAACGGTGAGAAAAACCACCTTTGGCTTTATCGGAAAATCGACCTGCACGGTGCCTCCTGCCACAAATCTGTATTGACCGATCATATTGCCTAAGGGCAGTAAAAAATAAGTAGCCATATGGATACACTTCCCGTTGGTTGCCATAGACTTATCCTGCGCACCCGCAGTAAAAAAACTGCCCAACAAGAGGATTAGAAGAACCAGGAACATACGAGCGGTGTTTTTCATATCACGGGAATTATCTGTTGTTAAAAGCCTAGTCAACATACGCGGTCCCCTAGCGGTTATGGGCAACAAAAATGGAACAATCACATTCGGCGATCAGCCGGTCCGCGATGCTGGGCATAATCCAGCGCGAGGTGCTTCCCCTACCGTATGCCCCTGCAACTGCCAGAACATTCTTTCCCAGGGTCTTGACGTAATCGGTTATTGTCTGCTTCCCATCGCCTGCCACACAGGTAAATATCGTTTCCGGACGATGACACTCGATGAGTGCCCTTAACCGTTCAATATCCGGGATCTCGGTCCCAGACCCGCTTGTGGAGACATATAGCAGTTCCGTTGACATCTGCGAGTCGGTATCAACCAGGGAAAAAAACAGTTTGATCGCGTACACCGAGTCTGGCTTTCCGTCATATAAAAGCAGCAGGTGCTTTGGACTTAAGCTGTTCTCATCCAGCAAGAGCAGCGGACATCTGGAATCCGAGAGCAACTGCCTCAAGAACGTTGAGGGCAGCTGTCGGATAACCTTACTAAATTGCTCGCGTTTATCGATCATGATCAACTCGGCAAAGGTACTTTCCTTAAGCACTTCATCAATGGTTATTCCCCGGGGATGCACAAGGGAATAACTGATCATTGTCCTTTCACATCCCTTAGCGAACAGTTCCCCGGATCTGAATCTCTTTTGGGCTTCCTTTGTAACTGCATGCTTGATTTTAACTACTGACATCCCGGTTTTCCCAAGCAAATCAGCAAAATCATATTCGTGATAAAGAAAGGATTCGGGAAAAATCCCCACTAAATGTGAGCCTAGTCTTTTGCTAAAGCGGATAGCGAAATCCATGGCTTGTCCAGCCAGATTCAAACCGTCAAATACTGCCGCAATTCTTTTCATTTTCTGTCATTTTATCTCCAAAAATAAACCGGTTAAGGCAATTAAGCGATGACTGCTATCATGGTTATAGCTGACTTTTCCCAAAAGGTTTTGGCTTTTGGGTGCCCCGGAATTAAACCGCGGCTACACTCGGCATAACCGCGCCCCAGGGTATTGGCTGCAGGCTGTTATTGGCATGTGGCATTCTTACCTATTGAGCCTAATTACCATACTGTTGAGTCTTTCCACGAAGGTTGTGCATGTAAAAAGCAAAAAGAGTATCCATCCTAAAGAAATAGATCGGAAAAACCGGTTTGTCCATCAACTAAAGCTAATTCAAAAAATAACCTTATCTATATCAGTAAAGATCTCGCCTTAAGCAAGATTTTCTACTGAATTTAACAAGCTCTGCATTCCCTTGCCATAACCGGTTTAGCTAAATTAAGCCCTGTCTAGTAATGATTGCGAGATTCCAATGGAATATTTAGACTAATTATCATTAATATAAAAAAAGTTCAAATTATTATCCTTTCCGTAATTTCAGTATTTTAATTTATCCCATTATACAGAATGAGCGTTCATATTGGCTTAATGATCTGGAAGGAAATGAAGCAGAAAGGCATCTCTGTTTCGGACATTGCTACTGCCCTTGAAATCAGCAAGACAAAGGCACAGGAGATGCTGAATACAGCAACTGTCGATATTCTTACTTTGGTACGTGTTAGTGAAATCCTCAGTTATAACTTTTTCAGCTATTATGAAACTGGAAAGGTTTTCTCAAAAATTGAGTTGCAGGAAAAACATCAGTTGACAACAGAAATTGACCGTTTGAAGGCTTTGCTCATGGAAAAGAACAAAGCCTTAGAACTCCAAGAAAGACTAAATAAGACTCAACTCAACACAATTTTACTGCTGGA
Organism: Sphingobacteriaceae bacterium; assembly: GCA_965284455.1. Classification (GTDB taxonomy): domain Bacteria; phylum Bacteroidota; class Bacteroidia; order Sphingobacteriales; family Sphingobacteriaceae; genus Pedobacter. The sequence continues at coordinate 5,651,310 of OZ260086.1, read as the reverse complement.
AAAAGGACAATTTAAATAAACCGGCTAAACAAATAACTTTTTCTTCACCGATTTTTTTTTTAAATTCTCCTAATTTGTTAAACGTTTTTATTTAAACTTTAGATTTAATGAAACAATATTAGAAACCAGGTTTGTTGAACGTGAATAGTGGCCATACCTCAACTCGAGCATATTTAACCGCTGCCAACCAAAAACACCCTTTGGTGGGGAAAATCTAATGCCCGCACCGTAAAAATCACTTGTAAGAGTAGATAGGTCATAGTCGCTGGTAAAATATTGTTCCGACGGAGAATGCTGACCATAAGGAGCAAAATACTTAGTTCCTGTCTGGTTATTATACCGATAGAATGGACTGAGAGAAAAGAAGGAATTGATCTTAACTGGTATTTCGAGCTCTGCTGTATGTGCCCTAATGCCCCAATTATCCATATAATACCGGTAAAAAGTGCGGATTACAAAACGGTCATCCAAAAAGTAATTCATGCGCAGTCCAATCGGAAGTTTATAACGCTTATCCGGAAGCGTTTCTGAACGCAGTGATCCATCAGTAAAGTAATCCCGTTGGTATTTGGTGGCCAGCAAGCCTTTTTGATAGGCCGGTTCTAAAATCAGTGAAGCCTGAAATTTTTGGTTGATCACCTGGGAAAGAGAAAAGGATGTGCTGAAGGAATTCCTAGGCGCAGTGTCATACTGCTCACCTCCCCTCCCAGTATTTCCCGTTCGCAGCTCTATGGGTAAAATAACTGTCCATTGATCCAGAAAAGCTTGAAGCTTAAAGTCAAACTGCGTATTTTTATCCTTTGATAATCGAGTTAAATTAAAAGCTGCCCCCATTGATTGGTAATCGAACTCAGTTGAATATGAACCTGTAAATCCAAAGGAATTCCCCGTCTCTTCATTAGAATGTGTCCAGTTTAACGAAGGATAAATACGCGTATCAGCTGAAGAGGCTGAGGAAATCGTACTTGGATCAATCTTATCAGATGAAGCTGAACTATAATGGTCAACCCCAAGTTCGAATAGGAAAGTATTTTTCCTTCCTTTCTTATTGAATTTGGACATCTGAAGGTCAATCGTATTAGCAAAATCACTCAATTTCTCCGTGCCAATACCGCCAGTCACGGCAGAATTATTACCATTTTGATTATAATAGGCTGAAACCAGATTGATCTCATCGATTTTGAGCTTCCGCGATTGATATTTGCTGCTGTCTGCTTTTGCGGCGCCGGCCTGGTTTGTGCATAGGTGCTCAATATACCAAAGTACATAAAGAGCACATGAAGATATATTTTTTTCATTTTTCTTTCCTAATTAGTTACAGCCACAACCACCCCCACTCTTACCCCCATTGGCACCCGAAGCCCCCTCGCGATAAAGCTGAAAGCTCTGTTCGAATTTCTGTGCCTTCCGGGCTGAAAGGATCATATCTGCATCGTTTATTTTACTTTTCTGATAAGGCTTTACGCTGCTACAGGCACTAAGTAGGCTGCCCTGCAAAATCGCGGCAACCATCGAAAGGAAAACTGTTCTTGAAATTTTCATATTTATATCACATTAATATTATTTGATGTATGTACCCTGTCGTTATCATCGATAACAATACAGGCCACTTGTTTAATCTGGTTAATCAGCTCTAGGCCAATTTTTACGCCCATCACTACAACCGGTGTAGCCAACGCATCAGCTAGCTCGGCACTTGGACAGATAATACTCACACTTTTTACGCCGCTTACCGGGAGGCCAGTCTTGGGATCTATCGTATGGGAATAGCGCTTGCCATTAATGGTAATATATTTCTCATAACTACCCGAAGTTGCAATTGCCATATCGCTAATCTTCAGAGAAGAAAAAGGCCTATTTGTCTGTTCGGGATCTGCAATACCTACGGTCCAAGGATGTCCCGTGATTTGGGTTCCCCAGGTAGTTAAATCCCCTGCTGCATTCACAATTCCGCTTTTAATGCCAAGATTTTGCAACACTAATTTTGCCTTATCGGCCGCATAGCCTTTCCCAATTCCGCCAAAACCGATACGCATCCCCTTATTTTTTAAAAAAACGGTTGATTTCTTATTATTTAGGATCACGTTTCTGTAATCGATGAGTCCAACAGATGCTAGTGCGGTTGCCTCATCAGGAAGGGCGGTCATACCCATATCAAAGTTCCAAAGTCTTTTGTCAATAGATCCGTAAGTAATGTCAAAGGCACCATCAGTGATTTCCGATATCCTGATAGAGCGTTCGATAAGACTGATTACCTCTTCATCTACTTTTACCGGATTCAAACCTGCATGCTTGTTTATTAGGTTGGTCTGGCTGAGATCACTGAAAGTGGTTAGTAGGTATTCTATCCTTCTCACTTCTTCTATTGCGGCATCTATGGCCGAAGTGCCCTCCTGCTCGTTTTCAGCGATCACTGTAAACTCAAACCGATTCCCCATGAGTTTTAGTATCCGGTTTACACTAACAGGTTTAGCCATCTTGAGCCTATCTTTTTAATTTATCAATTTCAGAAACAAAGTCCTGCGGGCTTTCGGAAGGAAATCCGTCCCAACTTTTGAGCACTTTTCCATTTTCATCAACTAGAACAGTATAAGGAAACTTGCCGTCCTTGTTATATACTTCTGCTAATGATTCGTTAAGTTTGATCTGTTCTTTTGGAAGCTGATTTTTCTTCTGCCTTGGAAAATCGGCCCTGACCAATAGAAGATTTGCGGCTGCATATCGTTCAAAGCTTTCGGACTCCAAAATCTCCTTACGCAGGCGGATGCATGGACCGCACCAATCGGAACCAGAAAAATTGATGAGGATCTGTTTGTGTGTAGCTTTGGCCTGTTTCTGCGCTTCTGTAAAGTTACCCATCCACGATGCTGGAATAGTGAACAACCCAATTAGGGCAAGGAAAAGTAATTTCATAATCTTAAGAATAAACTTTTAAAGTAGTCCCAGTAAGCTGGGTATTATAAACGATTAACGAGCGTGAAGCTGGACCATTGGTTACTGATCCATTCTCAGAAAAGGTTGCACCATGGTTTGGACAATAAAAACGACTATTTGCAGATTGATAAATGAGGGTATAACTCTCATGTCTGCACGAACGCTGTACAGCAACATAAGTACCAGTTTTTGCTTTGGCCACGATAACGCCGTTGGATACCAAAGACCCACCATTATTGAGTAATGCCGCATTGGCAACCATGCTTAGATCAAGGGTAAAGTTTACTCCGGTTGCTCCAGTAGTATCTGAAGAGCTGCTACCATCGATTTTTTTACAGGCAACACAGTTGAACAGGGCAAAGGCCGCGGCGCTCATCCCGATACTGTCAAGAAAATCTTTTCTATCCATATTCTTTTTATAGTTAAAATCAGCAATGCAATGAAATATTCTGGCAATGTCTCGACGGATAACCATTTGGTATCGACGGGGCATATACTGAATAAAATCCATGTAAAATTCTATCTATAAAGAGGCTTTAGAGGTTCGGTATATTTTTAACCATCCTTTCATCTGAGAATGCGGTTAAAAAGCAATACCTTGTAACAAAACTATAGGCAAATCCTGAAGACATTCTGAAGTTTTGAATTAAAATCTGTTAAATATTTGTTAATAGTGATTATGAAAAAATAACTAGGAAATAAGCCTTGCAATCAGAAATGCTGCCCCAGCAGCAATCAATCCAATAGTTGTAACTTTTAAAGCACCTTTTAAAGGCGGCTGACCGGTTACCCTACTTTTGAAATAGCCAAATACAAAAAGGCAGATGGTGGTAACTATTGCAGAAAGTATTAATCCATCCTGCGGTTTCGAGGTAAAAAAATAGGCTGATAAAGGCAACATACCTCCAACACAGTAAGAAAACCCAATGGTAAGTGCACTATTTCGTGCCCTGTTGATATCCGGTTTTTCCAAACCAAGTTCAAACCTCATCATAAAATCTACCCAGTGGTCTTTATTCATGCTAAGCCGATCCACAATGAGTTCCTGCGCTTTACTGTCTAATCCATATTGAGCAAAAATCTCCTTTACTTCCTCTTTTTCTCTTTCTGGTACATTTTCTACTTCCAGGTATTCCCTTCTTAACTCACCTTCATAATGTTCCTGCTCAGTTTTACCAGCCAGGTATCCGCCTAACCCCATAGCGATGCAGCCAGCAATAATTTCAGCAATACCTGCAGTAATGATAATCGAATTGCTACTTACTGCCGCGCTCAGGCCAGCGGCAAGTGCAAATGGAACGGTGAGCCCATCACTCATTCCGATAACCATATCCGTGATGAATGCTGAACTTTTCAGGTGCTCTTCCTTATGGAACTTGTGCATATTTAAATAATATTTTTAATTATTAATTCTCTTCGCCTCCATTAATCATAGCAGAGACAATCCCTTTTCCGTCTTTACGCTCAGCTAGAAAAACTCCAGAGAGATGAAGTACGACAAACCCCAGTATAAGGTACATACAGAAGCCATGGAATTCTTTTATACTGTGGTTGATATTTTTGGGGATACGGGTATAATCTTCAAAAGCCAATAAAAGGCCGGTAACAACCATAATCAAAAGCAAAAGATAAAAAATGAGGTAAAGTCCTTTTACCAACAGTTCGTATTTTGCTGCCTCGCGCTCTTTTTTTAAGATGAAATAAGCCAAATATGAGCTTTTGAGCTTGGGAAAAAGCTTGTGCCTGGAAGGCAAAAAAAACTCAGCAATTATCCTGAAAAGAAAAAGCGCAGCTAAGGCATAACCAAAATAGATATGTATGCCCCACACCTGATCTTCCAAACCATTGAGAACCGCACCGGCCTGCTTATCACTCACAGAAACTCCGGAATTTATCAATTCATTTTTTACAAAGCTACCTTGCGCCCGGTCGAAGAGCGTGGAGTTGATAAGCACAGTGAGCAGAGATCCGGTGATAATGATGAAATTTACCCAGTGCCAGCCCCTTATCGAGGTACCATACTGCTTATTCTTACTGTTGGCACCAATCTCTTTTTTAGCAGGTTTTATAAAGTCCATAAATTTATTGTTGATCAAAAATTACCGTAAAAATGTGCAAGTCGTGGTGATAGCAGTAATCAAGCAAGTATCCTTGCCTGTTGCAAATCTGTTTAAGTATAGCAAGCCCCAGACCAGTCCCTTCCGAGGCATTGTCCTTATAAAAACGCTCGAATATTTTTTCTGGATCAAGCATTTTGTTATGCCCTGTATTAGCGAAGACAATTTTTTTTGCACTCAGGCTGATTTCAATTTTCCCGCCATCGTAATTATGCCTAATGACATTGCTAAATAAATTATTTATCATTATTTCAACCAACTGCCGGCTGGTGAAAATGTTTACATCCGCTAATTCGGTTTCTACTTTGATATTCCGCTCAGTTATAAGTTCCTGAAAATAAATCACTTTTTCTTCAACAAGTAATTTCAGATTAATCTTTTCCTTATCCTGCAACAAATTGTTATCAATTTTAACTAGGAGCAACAACGACTGATTAAGTTTTGTCAAACGAGAGGTTGCCTTGTACAGCTCAACTAGTGTTTCCCCATCCTCTTTACCGAGAACATTCGACTGGAGCATATTATCCAGCTTCGAATTGATCACTGCCAAAGGAGTCATCATTTCGTGGGATGCATTTTCGGTGAAAAGCTTAATCTCGTTATAATCAGATTTCACCTTTCCGGAAAGTTCGACTAATACCTGATTAAGGTGCCTGAATTCTGCAACAGGCATCTCTACAGGTTTGTAGGGTTGCTCATGGTTGATGTTGAATGCGGTAATATTCTTTAAAAGTTGCTCAAAAGGTGTCCATATTTTTTTTAGCAAAATCCTGTTAACCAACAGAACCAGGGCAAAAAGCAGCATAACCGGAATCAGAATAATGAGGCAGATGTCTCTGATCTGCTCCTGTCGTTCAAACTTGGAGGCGATGACTAAGATCTGGTAAGACTGCCCGAAAAGGTTCATCTCAGTTTTAAGGTACCTTGCGGCTTCTTTCCGATGCTTTATTGGGTTGTAGAATAACGTATCAGCATAGCTACTGGAAGGATTAGCTTTTTCTATCTTTTTGTATTGAACAGTAAGGTCTTCAAACTCATGCGGCTGATAAAAATTCCCTTTTGCAGAATATTCTTTTACCTCCATAATCTCTTCTACCAAGTCATGGTCGATTTGCTCATCGAGATAATACGTCAACATCTGGTAAAAAAGAAGTCCAATCAGTAGCAATCCGAAAAGACTGAGGATCATCAGTATCCTGTTATATCTAGTGAATAGCCTCATCCCTGAGTAAATTTATATCCAACACCATACACGGATTGAAAATAATCACTACTGCCTGCATCAGTGAGTTTTTTTCGGATATTCTTAATGTGGGTATAAATGAAATCAAAACTGTCTGCCATATCCGAATCATCGCCCCAGATATGCTCTACCGCAGCTGACTTGGAGATCACTTTACCTTTATTAGAAACAAAGTAGAGCAGAAGATCAAATTCCTTTTTGGTCATATACACCAGTTTACTATCTACAAACACCTCTTTTGCATCAAGATCTATCCTAATTTCGTTAAATTCAATATGCCTCTCACCATGAGCACTTTTACGACGAACAACGGCTAAGATTCTAGCGTTGAGCTCTGAAAGATGAAAGGGCTTAATGAGGTAATCATCCGCACCTAAGCTCAATCCTTCCACTTTCTGATCAATGGAATTTCTTGCTGAGATAATAACTACTCCTTCGGTCCGGTTCATTCTTTTAAGATAGTTTAATATCTGGAGTCCTTCTCCATCAGGAAGAGTCAGATCAAGCAAAATACAATCGTAGTGGTAGCTATTTAGTCGTTCAAGTGCTTGGGAATAGGTTGCAACCATACTACAGAGATTACCCTCTCCCATCAAGTACTGGCCAATGCTACGTTGCAGGCTGAGCTCATCTTCAACGATTAGGATCTTCATATTAACAAATATGGATTAAGATACTGAAGACATTTTGAAGTTTAGTCAAAAATCCAACGATTAAGATACAATCTATTTTTTTTATCTTCACTCCAAGGGCTATAATGAATATTTCTAAAAGGCTTTATCTTATAACAAACGAATTACTGAAAGAGGATCTGGGGCAGAGGCCATAAAAAAGCTCTTTGAAATGCTTAATTAGCGGCAACTGCAATAGTGTTGTGATACAAGAAAACTATTGTAGCTTTCTTTTAAACACTTTTTTGATACTTCAGAATATCCTCAGTTAGATCACCTAAGAGAGAAAACAAGGCTTGCAAAAATTAAATGACTTTGCATCCGATAAAAGATAATTGCTGACCAGCACCTAAACTAGCAATTTATTATCCCAATATAGCTTCATTTTCGCAAATAAGGCCATCATAGTCATGGGCCTCATTATTTTTTTTTATAATCGCGTATAAACAACATAACCACTTTTGAATACGTATATGTATGTAATGTATAATTGGCACTCCGATGAACACCTAAAATTTTGCAAGAAAAAATTTAATTATTACTGGATCCATTTTACCTCATCTCAGTAAGTCCATCCCAGGTAAGCAGTTAAACAACAGCTATATGTTCCGTTAAGCCTAATATTTAGTAACCTAAAAACCGATAATGAAAAAAAAATATTTTACCCTGTTTGCACTATTTATCGCTACAGGATCAATTTGTTACGCTCAAAAAACGATAGAAATTACAACCAGGAATAATGTACTAATTTTAGAAACCGATCAGGATCAGGCATTACTATCGACCTATTTAGGTAAAAAACTGGGCACTAGCAGCGAATATCCCGCTATACAAAAACTAGACAAATATAAGCCCGGATCAGATGATCTTTTGAATAAACGCGAGGCTTATATTGCTTCAGGCTCGCTCAACCTCCTCGAGCCGGCACTAAGCGTAACCCATGCCGATGGCAATAAATCAACCATACTCACATTTAGCGATGTTAAAACAGAACAGCTGGATCAAAACCGGAAACTGACGAGCGTAGTATTGAAAGACCCGAAATACAATTTCAGTATTACTTTAAAATATCTGGCCTATTATAACGAAAATGTAATTGAGCAATGGACTGAAATTACCCATCAGGAAAAAGGAAGTGTGGTTTTAAACAAATACGCTTCCGCTAACCTAACGCTAAGTGGAAAAAAATTTTTCCTAAAAAGCCACTATAGCGGCGCTACCCGCGAAATGCGATCAGAAGAACAACAACTTTTGCACGGCATTAAAACCATAGATTCAAAGCTGGGTACCCGTACCAACCTACTGCATTCCTCATCATTTATGCTTTCAATCGATCAGCCGGCCACTGAAGACATGGGCGAAGTAGTTGCTGGATCGCTGGAGTGGACAGGAAATTTTAAACTCGAATACGAAACATTCGATGAGTATTATGTTCGCGTTACCGCAGGGATCAACAACTTCTCATCTAATTATACGCTTAAAGCAGGCGAAAATTTTATTACACCACGCTTTGTATATACTTACTCATCAAATGGAAAAGGTGAGGCAAGCAGAAACCTTCAGAATTGGGCCCGAAATTATCAATTAGCGGATGGCAAAGGCGAGCGATCAACCATTTTAAACAACTGGGAAACCACGTATTTCGATTTCAACGATGAGAAATTAAATGAACTGACCAAAGACACCAAAAAACTGGGGGTCGATGTTTTCTTATTGGACGATGGGTGGTTTGGCAATAAATATCCGCGTAACGGGTCAACATCGGGACTAGGCGACTGGCAGTTTAACAAACAAAAACTAAAAAACGGAATCAGCGCCCTGGGCAAGGAAGCCACCGCCAATGGAGTAAAATTTGGTATCTGGATTGAACCCGAAATGGTTAACCCTAAAAGCGAATTGTACGAAAAGCATCCCGATTGGATTATCAGACAACCCGAACGCAAGGAATATTATATGCGCAATCAGCTGGTGCTCGATTTGAGCAACCCAAAAGTTCAGGATTTTGTGTATCAAACCGTAGAAGACCTTTTTAAAGAAGTGCCAGAACTGGCGTTTATTAAATGGGATTGCAATTCGCTCATCTACAATGCCAACTCGCCTACCTTAAAAAACCAGGATCACTTTTACGTGGAGTATATGCGCGGACTAAACAGCGTATTGGAAAGGATCAGAAAGAAATATCCAAAAACACCGATGATGCTTTGTGCCGGGGGCGGATCGCGGGTTGATTATGCAGCCCTGAAATACTTTACTGAATTTTGGCCCAGCGATAATACCAATGCTTACGACCGTATTTTTATTCAATGGGAATATTCGTATTATTTCCCTTCTGTTGCGGTAGATAACCACATTACCGATATGGGCAAACAGCCCATAAAATTTAAAACCGATGTGGCCATGATGGGCAAACTGGGATACGATGTACGTGTAAACGAACTGAGCAAAAATGATCTCCTTTTTAGTCAGAATGCTGTTCAAACATACAATGGTTTTAAAGATATTGTCTGGCACGGACAGCAATACCGCCTGCAAGATCCTTACGAAAATAAGATTGCATCCATTGCCTATGTTGACGATGATAAAAACCAGGCTGTAATTTTTAATTATTATGTAGCTACTCTATTTACTAATGGCGTTATTTTACCAATTAAATTAAAGGGGTTAGACCCGGCCAAAAAGTATAAAATTGAAGAGATTAACCTCTATCCCAACACCAAATCACCTATCGATAATGAGAAGGTGTATTCGGGTGATTTTTTAATGACGATCGGTTTTAACCCAGAGGTAAACGGCTACAGGACAAGCGTAGTTTTAAAGGTTACTGCTTTAAAATAAATATAATTACCGAAAAGGAATTAAATTCTTGTGTGTGCAATGATCGATTCACTTGAAAATTTCGAAATTCATGATGTTGTTTCCGATGAAAATTTTTAGGTTTTTAAATTGTTATGAATGTCTGTCATCCAGTTCCAGATTTTAATCTCGTTTATCAATCTGATGAATAGTTTAACTATTGGTTGTGGAGTTTTGCTAAGCGCCATGTGAAAAACTACATGATAAAAAATGCAAAAGGCCCACCCCCCAATCGGGTGGGTAAATAATATCAATTTTCAGGAATATATTCTGCATTACTAATACAGTAAAGTCGGAAAACTAATAGGAAAAAATAGACCTCGAAACTTCTCTTTTAGCTTCATAAAAGCTCTTACTCTTATAAGCCATGTCCCAACCTAGCATTTGATCTCAAAATCTATTAGCCGGTGACGAGCAACTTTAATAAACCTGGTTAACAACTTTAACATCATGGACAGCTGTCTTATCATTAAATTTATTAAGCGCAAACTTCTACGATTCCTATACTATTTTAGTTATAGTCCCTAAAAATGTACAAACAGTTCTACAGTTTTTTGCATAGGTTAGATTATTGTTTCTGGTGAGAAAGTGCTCAAAAAAAGAAATATTGTACATACATATCCCTTCATTTTTCTTTCGCTCATCCACTGCTATTTTATAAAAAAAGACACTATTTTTTAATTTCTCATTAAAAAACTTAAATTCTAACTATCTTTAGTTACTTATATGTACATACAAACTAATAATTACTGTTTTTGATAAAATCATAAAGGTTATCATATTATCAACGGATCAATACAGCAGATCAAAAATGTAAACACGAATGAATAAGAGAAAATTGTACCTAAACAAACTGTTGACCTTTATTTTGTTGTGCCTCACTGGTACGGCAAGCGCACAAACCACCTTATGGCAAATCGGTAATGCAGATAACAAATCAGCTGACTTGGCACTGGCTCCGTCGGGCTATAAGCATTTTCTGGAAAAAGATTTTGGCTGGGAAGACAAATTTTACCTAATTGGTGTTTCCAGGCCTGAGCAGGATTGGGCTTATATACTACCTGGCCCAAAAGATGCATGGGGAGGCACAGGCGGCACTTCTGGTTTGAGAACACACAATGCCAATATTTTATTTGGCCTGCAGCACCAGCCTACCGGAACGGGCTGGAAATTTGTAGTGGATCTGATTGGTTACCAGGGGGCACTCCCCCCCCTTTTTAAAGTTACCATTAATGGTGTTTCGTATGTAAAACAATTGCCTAAGCGATCGGCCGACAAGTCTTTTGAAGGCGATTTAACCACTGCGCATGAATATAAGGTAGAAATCCCGCTTGAAGCAAAACAGTTGCGTAAGGGCGGTAACGAGATTTTGATGACTACCCTGGAGGGATCGTGGCTGGTTTTCGATCAAGTGAGACTGGAAGGCCCGGCTTCGGCCAGGTTAATCAGCAATAAAAATGTGTTCTTGCGCAGTGTAAAACCTGCCGATTATCAGCTTAACGCGCAGGGAAAAAACATCCAGCCTTTATTGGTCGATGCGCACCTGGTTTCCGGCAAACCTGTGCTAACGGTAAAGCTGGATGGCAGTGAGATATTCCGTGATCGGCTGGATAGTGCAAGATACCAGTTTGAGGTGCCCATGCCTGCCGTTAGAGCGGCTAAACAAAGTAAATATGAAATTTACAGTGATGGGGTATTGCTGGAAAGCGGCGTAGTAAAACGATCGGCACAACGCTTGTTTACACCCGCAGATTATGTAGATACGCGCATAGGTACTGCTCATTCGCGCTGGATGATTGCACCTGGCCCATGGATGCCCTTTAGCATGGTAAAACTCAGCCCCGACAACCAGAATAACGGCTGGCAGGCTGGTTATGAACCAAGTTTTGAAAGTGTTGGTGTATTTAGCCACATTCACGAATGGACCATGGCTGGCCTGGGTATGTTGCCTGTAAATGGCCCTTTGAAAATCAAAACGGGCGATGAGCGGAGTACAGGCCAGGGCTACCGCTCGCAGATTGATAAAGCAACCGAAGAGGCGCCTTTGGGTTATTATAAAGTAATGTTGAGCGATTACAAGGTTAAAGCAGAGCTAACGGCCACCACCCGCTGTGGTTTTCAGCGTTATACCTACCCGAAAGCTACCGATTCAAGGGTGATGATCGATTTACAGATCCCCTCCGAGTATGCTTATACACTTAAAAATGTAAGCTTGAAAAAGGTAAGCGACAGGCGGATTGAAGGGGTATCGAGACAGTTTACGCCCGGCGCCTGGTCGGGCGATGTAAACCAGGATTACCAGCTTCATTTTGTGATTGAATTTGATCGGCCTATCAAAAAATTCGGAACCTGGCAGAACGATAGCGTGGACAATAAAGATCTGGTAAATACCGGAGAGGTAAAAGATGCCGGCGCTTACGTAGAGTTCGACACCAGAACAAACCAGGTGGTGCAGGTGCGTACGGGTATTTCGATGGTGAGCATTGAAAATGCTTCAGATAACCTGAAACAGGAAATAATAGTACCCTATGGATGGAATTTTGATAAAGTAAGAAACGGACAACGTGATACCTGGAACAAGCTGATTGGCCGGGTGGCTGTTCAATCTAACGACCGGAGAGAGAAAATCCGTTTTTATACGAATATGTACAGGGCGCTGGCCAGCCGGAATACCTGGAGTGACCTTGATGGCAGCTGGGTAGATGCCTTTCAAAAAGTGCAGAAACTTAAAGACCCAAATTCGCTGGCCCTGGGTTGCGATGCTTTCTGGAATACCTTCTGGAACCTAAACCAGTTCTGGAACCTGGTTACCCCTGAGTGGTCTTCCAAATGGGTAAAATCGCAGCTGGCCATGTACGATACCAATGGCTGGCTGGCTAAAGGACCTGCGGGCATGAATTATGTACCGGTAATGGTTGCCGAACATGAAATTCCGTTAATGGTGAGCGCTTACCAAATGGGAATACGCGATTTTGATGCCAATAAAGCATTTGAAGCGATGAAAAAAATGCAAACTACTCCATCGCAAAAGGTGGGGCTCGGTTATGCAGGTAACCGCGATCTGATCCCTTACCTAAAGTACCATTTTGTTCCTTATGACCTTGGGAGGTTTTCAAATACTTTGGAATATGCTTACGACGACTGGACGGTTTCGCAATTTGCGCGGGCCCTGGGTAAAAAAGAAGATGAAAAAGAATTTGCCCTGAGGGGAAACTATTGGCGTAACGCTATTGACAAAGAAACTGGTTATGCCCGGATGCGTAAATCGGACGGTACCTGGGCACCAGATTTCGACCCCTTTAAATCGGGAGCCAACCACCATTATGTGGAAGGTAACGCCTGGCAGCTCACTTATTTTGTACCACAGGATGTACCCGGATTGGCGAAAGAGATCGGAGCAGATAAATTTGTAGAGCGCCTGTCGTGGGGTTTTACAGAAAGTAACAAGCTGCGTTTCAATGCACCGGGCGACCAGTACTGGGATTATCCGGTAATTCAGGGGAACCAGCAGTCGATGCATTTTGCCTTTTTGTTTAACTGGGTGCAAAAACCCTGGTTAACGCAGCATTGGAGCAGGGCAATTATCGACAGGTATTATGGCAGTGATTTAGCAAATGCTTACCTGGGCGACGAGGATCAGGGCCAAATGAGTGCCTGGTTTGTAATGGCGGCTTTGGGCTTGTTCCAAACGGATGGAGGCTGCAGTACCGAACCGGTTTATGAAATTACCAGCCCTATTTTCCCATCGGTAACCATTAATCTTGGGGAGCAATATGGCCGTGGAAAATCATTTACAATCGAAGCGCAGGATGTATCGCGCGACAATAAATATGTGCAAAAAGCTACCTTAAACGGAAAGCCCCTGCAGTCTTTTAAATTTCCGGCAAGTGAATTACTGAAGGGCGGGAAACTGATATTGCAAATGGGGCCAAAGCCAAACAAAAACTGGGGAATATAAAACCTAGGTACTGTATCCGGAGTAAAAATAAAGTCTGAAATCTTATGATTTCAGGCTTTATTTTTAAGCACAGTATTACTTCGTTAATCTCTTTTAGTATGAGATTCCGTTTTTTAATATTTTGATCTGAAATCGAACCATAGCTTACCACTAATCTTTTCGCCATTGGCATGGTTTAGTTCGCTTTCCGGGCCCATCACTTTTGCCGATTGGAACTTGGTTCCGATTGAACTAATGGCATTTAAAAAGCCAATGCTTCCTTCGGGGAAAGCAGGTTCGACATTATTATTAGTCAGTGCAGCGGCTTCACGTGCTGGCTTAAACATTTGCAGGTATGTGTTTTTATTTGCTGTGTAAACAGTAAAAGGCGCTTCGCTATTTTCGATTGTTACCCAGTTTACTTCGGCATGATAGCCTTTAAATTCGGGATATTTCCAGCTTTCGCCGGTTATGGTATTGTTGTAATCTTTATGCCAAACACCAAATTGCTGACCTTTCAAGCGGTTTTTCCAAACGCGGTACGGCCCTCGTCCCAACCATTTCATTCCGGTAACTTTTTCTTCAGGGTAATTGAAAGTGATGCCCATAAAGCTCGCATCGCCTTGCTGGCTATACTCATATTCCAGTTTAACAGGCTGGCCGGAAGTAAAAGTCCATTTTACATGCAAAGCAGCATCACCAGTGTAATCGGCTTCAACAATATACTGGCCTTTAACCGCCTGGTGCGTAAACTGCTTGAGGTGGGTATTTACCCCAGCCAGAACCGGCCCGCCTGACAATGAAACAGTGCCTGTTGATTTAACCACTTTTTGGATATAACCGGTTGTTTTATCAAAATCGTAACGGATCCCATCACAACTAATACTCAATGTGGCGTCGGATTGGATTAATTTGACATTTGATTTGGCAGCAGTGCTGTTAGTTTTAGGTGCAAAAGCTGCCGGAGCGGAAATGGTCCAGCTCCAGGTAAAGAGTTCTTTTTTATCGGGACCATAAGCGCTAAGGTACAAGGCATCGTTTTTGGCCCAGGTTGCGGGTAAAGGCAAACTTAATACACCCTTTTCAGCTGGCTTAAGGTTTACGGGCGTTAATATGCCTGCTGCACTTACCAGAGCTGCTGTAGTTTTAGCCGTTGCTGAGGGGAACTTAACGAGTTTCCATTTAAATGTACACTGACTGAGGTTAATGAAAGCATAGCGATTTTCGACAGGTATTTTACCATCAAAATCTGCTTTAAGGGCTTGCGTATTGATGTATACCGGAGACCAGATTTCTTTAATGGTGTAATAGCTACCTTCTTTTTCACGGTGCGGCCCTACAATGCCATCGGGTGCGTGATTACCATCGCCATCATAGGTATTATTTTTATCCGTACGAATAATCGATTCATCTAAAAATGCCCAGATAAAACCACCGCCTCTACGCGGGTGTTTTAACATTTGTGTCCAGAAATCATCGAGCGCTGCTCCTGCCCCGCCATCGTACAAAGCATGCATAAACTCGGTTGGAAAAAAGACTTCTTCGCCGGTAGCGGTTCTGCTTTCCATCCCCTTATAATCTGGATAATGCTTGGTATCGGTGCCATTAAATTTTTCCCAGGGATGGATAACGGTTCGGTTTTGCGGATCGTATAATGCATATTGATTATCCAGATCGCGGTTAAAGCCTCCTTCATTGCCATTGGCCCAAAACAGAATAGAAGGATGGTTTACATCATGTACAACCAGCTCTTTAACCAGTTTTTTGCCTGTTTCGGTATCGTAATTGGCCTGCCAGCCGGTAAGTTCGTCTATCACATACAAACCCAGCGAATCGCAAACCTCGAGGAAATCACGGTCAGGCGGGTAGTGCGACATACGCACCGCATTCATATTCATATCTTTCATCAACTGCACATCCAGTACATGAACCCCGTGACTGAGTGTACGACCGGTTTCGGGCCAAAAACTATGGCGGTTACTGCCTTTCATCAAAACGCGGGCTCCATTAACATACAAGCCATCTTTTGCGCGCAGCTCTACCGTACGAAAACCAAATTTTTGATTGATCTGGTGAACGATGCCCTTCTTATTTTTGATGCGAACCACTACCTGATAGCGATTCGGAAATTCGGCACTCCACAACAGGGGTTTGTTAAAATTAGCCTGCAACACATAACCATCGCCGGTGGCGTTTGCCTTTGCGGTAAAAGGCTTGCCCAGTTTTTCGCCATTTAGTTTTTCTACCTGGGCTTCAATTTGTTCGCCTTGCTTTAAGTTTTGTGCAAATACGTCCAGCTGAAAAGCGCCATCGGCTTTTGCGTTTACGGCCAACCTTTCGATAAAGGTTTGTGGCACTATTTCGAGGTAAACCGGGCGGTAAATCCCGCCGAAGACCCAAAAATCGCCACTCCGCTCGGCCTTATTTACAGATGGGTTGGCTGATTGTTTATCGACAGTTACCTCAAGCAGATTTTGTGCATTGGGTTTTACCAAATCCGTTATATCGTACTTAAAGCTATAAAAGCTACCCTGGTGTACCGCGCCAGCCTGCCGGCCATTAATCATTACTTTAGTATCGGTCATCGAGCCTTCAAAAACAATGAATATCTTTTTACCGGTTACACCATCGGCGAAAAACTCATGTTTGTATTGTCCCTGTTCTTTATTTTTAATTTTATCGTGGCCATAATTATAGGCTCCAAAGCCTTGCTGCTCCCAGTTAGAAGGGACTGCAATTTTGGTCCATACGCCACTCTTTCTACCCTCGGTACAATAGAAATCCCAGTTTACCGTATGGTCCTTATCCGTTCCGGAAAGGTATTTGATAATGGTTTTCTGCGAAAATGCGCTGAAACTCATCAGGGCACAAAATAATGACAGCGTTATTTTTTTCATTGTTTTAACTCAGGTTTAATTGGTGTTATTTTTTAAAACTACACAATTATTACACGCTGGTCTGTAAAATCCTTGTCCCACAGTTCAGTGATTAACCATCATTATTTCAATTTAACCGGACTATCGCGGTTATTTGGCAGCATTACTTTGTTCAAATTATCAGGGAGTTTTTAATTGGCCACCCTTACAGCAGTTATTAACAAACCACTTTTGGCTTCCATCTCATTAATTACATACTCCCTTTGGAACACACCAATAAGTTTGCCGGTAAATTTATTGGTAAGCCTGTATTTTCCTGCTGGTAATTTTACCGTGCGTTTTACCGGGTTATTGCCCCAATTAAACACAGAAAAAACAGTTTCGCTTTTTAGTGTTGTGGTTCCTATTTCGAACTTTTCATTTTCGAACCGTGCTGCCACACCTGTTGGCGGAATCAGTTTCTTTAAAATTTCCAGATGCTCAGGGCTAATGGTTGGCAGATCATCGCCGCTTAACAATAAACCTCCGGTGGCATATATGCTTGCTGCGTGAAAAAGGAATTCGTTTTCGGGAATGGCTGGCTTGGTATTTTTATCAGCGGTAAAATTACCTGCATTATCCATTACCCCATTAGAACCGCCGCCTGTTAGCACGATACAATCCGGATCGTTCCACCAGAAGCGGCCATTTTGCCAGCTTCTTAACAGGTTTTCTTTACCAATGCTTTTAAAAGAATTCCAGCTGTGCGAAATATCCATAGAACTCCGCGAACCATGAACTAAACCCAAGGAGGCCCAAATCGGATGATTACAACCCAACAGGAAAGCATCGCCGGCTCCTTTTCGGATAGCTTCCATACCACGGCGATAGGCTTCGATACGGGTAGCAGATTTATCGTAATGCACGCCACCATGGATAGCCCCCCAATAGTTGGCATCTAATTTAAAATAGGTACAGCCCCATTTTTCGCGCATGGTTTTAAACAAGTCGGTAAAGTATTGCTGCACTTCGGGATGCGTACCATCAAGTGCATACCACGGGCCCTGACGCCAGCCACCAAACCCTACTTTATCTGAGCGCATGGGTTTGCCCGATTCGTCTTTAACCATCCAATCGGGATGTTCTTTAAACAATCTGGATTGGGGACTCGCGATAAAAGGCGCTACCCAAATGGCTGGTTCGAGCTTTTTATCTTTTATCTCTTTTAAAACATTGGATACGCCACCGCCGAAGGCGTCGCCTGCTTCCAGCCAATCGCCCATCCAGGGTTGGTAACCATCATCAATCTGTACATATTTTAATTCAGGTAAATTTTTAGCAATCCATCCGGTATTATCGGAAACATTTTTGGCTGTAACTTTTGGCCCAAAACATAACCACGAACACCAGCCCATGGGTATAGGTTTAAACTCCAGTTTAGGATGATGTACGGCAATTGCCCGGGTAAGCTGATCGTAAAGCTTTTCCCTTTCCGGGCCTGCAACGGCTATAAACTCTTCGAGGTTCCAGGTTTCGCCGGGCTTTAATACTAAATTTTCGCAATCCATAGATATGCGAAGGCGTTTTGAATCAAACGAGAAACGGGAAATAAAGCGGTTGCAAGAAGTGGTGGCCACTAATAGCCTATCGGCTTGCTGAGGTTGCAAAGTAAGCATGCCGTAAGCGGTACGCAAGCCCTCGGGCTCAGGTATTTTATAGTGGGCACGGTCTGAATAAGAGCCCCAATCTTCGGGTTTAGCCAGTGTACCCCCTATTTGTCCCAGTTTTTGAAAACTTTCGCCGTAAATAGGCGTATTACCACTAAGACCATGATTGAAGTCGAAAACCACCACTTCGCGAATGCTAAGTGATTGCCGGGAAGTATTTTTTACGGAAAGGGCACACAACTTACCCTTCCAGATGCGGTTAACCAAAACAGTTGCCGCATTTGCCTGGCTCCCATCTGCTAAAATCACAAAGGGTTTTGATTGTTTTAAGCCTGATAAGAAAATATCGGCAGCTTTTTGATGTGGTATGCCTGTTGCTACTGCATTTATTGTAACTAATGCCATCAGGCAAAGCATGATAAATCTTTTTGTATTCCTCATCACTTTAAAATAAAATAATTTCTAAAAAGCCAAATAGTATCGGCAATGCCAATATCTTATTTATTGGCGTGCTGCAAGATGGGTGCCGCCAGGACAGTCCTGGCTTAACTGCATCGGGAATTATTTGGTTAGTTTTTCAAACTTCGGTTATTTGCCGCTTATTTTCATCAATTATATTAGCTGCTTATTACGCAATATTAGCACTTGCAAGAAACATGTCTTTTTGGTTCATTAGTTAGCGTGGAGCAAAAAACCTCCATGTTAATCCGGGTATCCGTGGCTATTTTATAGCTACATAACCTAAAAACTAACCCGCAGGCTTTTACCCCGGCTTTCGCCATCGGGCAATGTTATGCGCCGGGTTACAGGCTTATTGTTAAGCTGAACCGTAACAGTAAGCTCAGTTAGTTTTTGCGAAGGATCTGTAAGCCATATTTCAGGCGTTTTGGTATTCATTTCTTTTACCAGCACCAGACAGGGTTGATCGACCGTTATCTTTAATTGTTTATAGCTAAGGCTTTGTGGCTGATAGAAGCAAACCTGCAGCATTTGCAAAGTATTATTGGCTACGGCCTGCACCTGGTTGTTATTGGCCAGCACTTTAATATTTGAAGTAACTGCGCTGTTCATTTCTTGTATGGAAACATTGGGTAACACACAATAAGCGTAGCTTGCATTTGCCGGTTTTACGCCATGGTCGATAAACAGTTTAAATACTTTCCCCGTTACTTCTTTATCGCTATAGCCTTTGTTAATGCGCTTCCAGCTACCTTTTTGTGCTGTTGCACTTACTACCGCCCTGGTGTTTTGTAAAAAACAGTAGCCAATGCTATCGTGCCAAACCCAGGACGGGTTAACCAGCTTTCCGGTATCGGCCAATAACCATTTATTTTTGGCTAAGCCTACTTTTCCTTTCAGCCAGCACTGGTTAAGCGTGGTAGTAATATTTTCGGCTTCGGTGCTATTGATGCCCGTGCCTAAACAAACAATTTCCCGATCAAAAAGGAACCACGCTTTTTTCGCGGTAACCTGGTTATAATCCATATCGTAAACCGTACAACCATATTTTCCATCGCTAACTCCACCCACAAAATCCATATTACCTTTTTCGCCCCAATCTACAACTGCAGGCTGGTCTGTTAAAAAATCGCGGCAGGTTATACCAGGCAATTTATCCCACTCCCAAAGGGGCATGATATTGAAATATTCGCTTCCCGTACGCTGGATATTGGTCGACCCATCAGCCAAAAACCGCCCAAAAATATTTTCGCCATTGCCGCTTTCTGTACGCCTGGTCCGAACAGAAACTGCACGAATGTTAAAGCTGTACGCTTTACGCTGGTGCAAGGTATAATCGGCCCTATAATACTGTTTGTGGTACGGACTAATGCCGAAAGCAGGCGGTTGACGTTCTTCAATGCGTGCTATAGCGTCATCAATAGCCTTGGCACCTGATGGGTTTATATTTTTCGCGAGTGCAAGCATGGCTGCTGTATTTTCGGCATATCCATCTAAAACCGCATTTTTCTTATCCAGCATATCAGGCCGCGAAATGCTCCTGCCTTCAATGTTAAAATCACTGTAGCGCCCCCTCATGGCACGTAAAAAGGTTTCCGTTAAATAAGTGTTCAGCAGGTTTTGCTTTTCTTTGCTTAAGGCAAACCTGGTATTCATTACAGCTGCCGCCGCCTTGTACTCGCCGGTTAAAAACACAGCACCGTAACCTGCCAGATACAGTTGCTTGCCATGCTGAAAATAAGAATAATCGGTTTGCAACCCCTCCTGGTTTGAAAACTCAATGGAAGCAAATAACTGATTGACTGCGGCATCCATCAGTACAGCATCCTTTGCCGCACAGGCCCTGTACAGGTAGTGCATGGCAATATCGAGCTTATTGGCGCCGGTTTGTTTATAGGGGTCGCCCTTTTTCATCGATTCGAGCAAAGCATCTTTGGTCGTTTTTGGATAACTAACTTTAGCTTCATCAATCAGCATTAGTATTTCGCCAAGGGCCTGTGGTGTAGCAATATCGTTATACCACCAGTTTTTGCTCTTAGGGGCTGCTTTTAACCAATAGTTTAATCCGGCAACAATCCTTTCGTCGAGCTTGCGGCTATATCCTTTATTAATGGCAATACAATATTCTTTTATTTGGTGCAAATGCCTGATGGGTGTCCACAAAGTGATTCTATCATCGGTGTACTGAATATCGACCCAGCTGCCATCGGCTTGCTGGCTTTGCTGCAGTGCAGCTATGGCTTGTGTTGTCGTTTTAGCTTGCGCTTTCAGGTTGTTAACAATATTTTTCCTGACGATATCAAACTCATCTTGTGCTGCTGCAATCTGAACCTGCAATAATCCAACGATGATTAGCACTAAAATTAATTTTATCTTTTTTATCATTTAAAGGGAGATGTTAAAATTTAACACTAAAAAACCGATATAAACCAGAAGCCAATACTCCTTTACCTCAAAGTATATTTACTACTCATTTAAAAAGTCCGGTTACTTGATTATATTTTTTAATGTATGGTATTCAATGCTCTTGAAATATTCATGAGTTCACGGCACCCATTCGCTTTTGCTCCTTCTGGAATCCAGTGAAGAAACATCAGGCGCTGGTTATTTTCACGATAAGCATTTTGCTCCCAAGCTGCCCTTTTGTCAACCTGCTGTGCAATATCGGCATCTGAAATTAAGAGCAGGCTTATTTTAAAGTTCTTTTTCATCTTTATTTGGTTAGGTGGTCCCATTGTAATGCGTATCGTTTCGGTTACGCATTCTTCAAATTTACGATGCAAGCAGTTTACCATGGGGTAAAAATCGTCCTAAATAAGAGTAATAATTGCCTAAGTTGGCTTAAAAACAAAAAATCCCGGCTGCCTGATGCAACCGGGATTTAAAAATTATTTTAAAAAAGCAGATGACCTTAGGTAACCACCCTGATAAAACATTTATAGTTGTTGATTTAGATCAAAACCGCGCTATAGCGATGATGAAATGAACTATTTTTGAAGATTGAGTCTCAATTTTAGGCTCAGCAAATTAATAGTCGTCTAAAAAATATTATTATGAATTTAAGGTTGTGCCATGGCTTTGCTATGGCGAAGGTTGTGTCGTTGTTTGTAGTCTGCTTAGTTGTTTATCCATCTATATCTCATGCTCAGAACGGTTGCGTCATATATTACGGAGGCGGTGCTTATGATAATGTTGTTCATACTTCACCAACCGGCGCTACTTCCAGCTGTAATGGCTACACTGTTGATGTTTACAATAGTTCGCCCTCTACCACAACATCTGCCTGCATAAATACCCCTACACCAGATAATTACCGTCAATGCATTGTGGGCAGCTCTTGCGGGGTTTTAATTCAAAATTATATTACCACCTGCCCAATCGATGAAAACATTTTCTTACTGCTTATTGCCCTCGGTGTATTTGGTTATTACCGTTTAAAAAAAGGTTTGCCAGGCCTGAATTTTCAAAATCATTCAGCTGCTTTGCAGTAAGCTTCACCACCTTAAATGTGCTTAAATGCCTTACATGGTAAAGCGTTTAAGGTTTAAACATTAATCACCTCGTAGCGTAAAGATACCAGCCCGGTTTCGTACGTTTTACTTTCGAGCAGGTTTAGGCTAATGCGCGCATTGTGCCCATGAAACAGCGGCTTACCGCGCCCTAATAAAACTGGATGAACCGATAACCATAACTCGTCAACCAACCCTGCCTTAATCATGGTATCGCTGAGCGATGCACCGCCAAACAGCCAGATATCTTTACCTTGTTCAGCTTTTAATCGTTGTGCTTCAGCTACCGCATCATTGGCAAGGAGTACAGCACCTGCTTTTACTGATTTTAATGTTGAAGAATATATATATTCAGTAAGTACAGGCATACCGGGTATGGCGGCATCATTGCTATTTTCGTGCTGCTGCATCACCTCGTAACTTTTTCTACCAATAAACATGGCATCTATCCGATCGAAAAATGCTTTAAGACCATAATCCTGATCGGTGAAACACCAATCGTATTCGCCGTTTATTCCTTCAATGTAGCCATCAAGGGTAATGGCTAAGCCCAATATTAACTTTCTCATTTGGTTTTGTGTTTAGGATACAAATATGGGTAAGCCCCGTTTTGCATAATTGTACAGAACGGACAAAAAATACAGGAAGAGCTTAGTGTAAAATATGTTTGTTTCGCAGCACTTCGCCAGGTGTAAAACCAGCATATTGTTTATAATCACGAATAAAGTGAGCCTGATCATAATAACCACTCTGGTATGCCACGCTGGTAAGAGAACCTGACAGGTTACTTTTCAGATATGCTAGCGAATAAATAAATCTGGAAACCTTCAGGTATTCGCGTGGCGATAAACCTACATACTGCTGAAACTGCCTCGAAAGGTGGCGTTGGCTGAAACCGATATGCCTGGTGAGTGTGGCAAATGAGATTAAGCCTTTCGATAACTGAACCTGTTGAATGCAATATTTAATTTGTGGGTTATCATCAGCTTCACGCAACTGCTGCAACAAATGCTGCTGCAATAAAGCCACGCGCTGGTTATGGGTGCCGGCATCAGCTATTGACGTTTCCAATGCAACAGCCTTCGTTTTCCAAAGATCAGCAAGCAGCGTGGTAGTGTTAGACAATAAATAAAACGGCATGCGAAAAAACTGATAGGCCATTCCCGGGTGAAAACAGATGGCCAAACACCCCGCACCTTTCCTCATTTGCACACCAACGGGCTTATTCATCCTACAATTAACAATACTGCCTTTATACAGTTCGTTGCCGATTATGGCAACCGGAGTGGAGGTATAATTGATAAAAATCTCTACACAGGTATCGGGCAATACATGGATATGACTGGTATCTGCATCGCCCTCGCAATCCATTGTACAGATGGTGCGAATATAAGGTTTCAGTACAGGCAGTATATCGTAGTATTGAATTTGCATCGTTACAAATATACCCAATATTCTATGGCGAGTATTAGGTGTATATGGTTAAAAAAAGAGGACAGTTGCGTTGCAGCTGTCCTCCCTGTTCTGTTTTTATTTTAAAGCTTACCCTACTCCCCTTCATCCAAAAGGTACAAGCCAAATTCAGCCAGTGTAGGATTTAACCTCGAGGAGATGATCTTAAAGCGAACCTGTTTAGCGGTAACCGGTGCAAATTTTATTAAGCGTTTGTAACCTACAGTAGTGCCCGATGCAAAATTCTTCCATTCAGTGCCATCAAAATATTCGGCTTCAAACTTTTCTATACGCTGCCCAATGGCAATATTTTCCTGTAAAGAGAGCACATTAAAGGTTGTATTTTTTGTCCAGTTTAATTCAATGGTGGTAGCAGTATCTTTCCCGGCAGTAGTAAAATAAGTATTTAATTTACCATCAAACATGGCTTTCAGGTCCTTACCAGAGGTTGAACTTAGTGTAGCTATTTTAGCAATATTATTGGTAAATGTATTTTTCATTTTCCGGCCAAAAGCAGCCAGGTTTTTAACATCACTATCAGCGATTAAACCTTTGGTATTTGGCGGGATATTTAAGAGTAAAACCCCGTTTCTGCCAACCGATGTAAAGTAAATATCCATTAACTTCGCTGGTGTTTTTACCTTAGCGTCTTCATGGTTATGGTAAAACCAACCCGGACGTATGCTCACATCGGTTTCGGCAGGATACCAAACCAAACCTGTTGCATTGACCAGCTTACTGCGGCTGCCCCTGTCCTGATCTTTGTAAGATCCCGTTAAGGTTGGAATTACATTTACATCTTTTTGAGATAATGCGGCTATTTTCTCCTGGCTTTGTTCTGCCATAGGCAATACACTCCATTCGGTTTCGCGCCCAACACCGGTTTCGGTACCTACCCAGCGCACATCGGGTCCCTGCACTGCAATAACGGCTTGCGGCTGTAATTTCCTGATTAAAGTGTACCAGCTATTAAAATCATAAACCTGTTTCTTGCCATTGGGTCCTTCGCCATTTGCACCATCAAACCAAACTTCATCTACTTTGCCGTATTGGGTTAACAATTCTGTTAGCTGGTTTACAAAATAGGTATTATAGGCATCCGTTCCGTACGAAGCATTATTTCTATCCCAGGGTGATAAATAAACCCCAAAGCCAATATTGTATTTTCTGCAGGCTTCGGCTACTTCTTTTACAATATCGCCCTTACCTTGTTTGTAAGGCGTGTTTTTTATACTGTGTTCTGTAAATTTACTTGGCCATAAGCAAAAGCCATCATGGTGTTTTGCTGTAATAATGGCCTGTTTAAAGCCTGCCTCTTTAATGGCTTTAACCCATTGCTTTGCATTAAGTTGTGCAGGATTAAACGCGCTTATATCTTCTTTTCCATCTCCCCATTCCCTATCAGTAAAAGTATTAATCCCAAAGTGGAAAAAAGCAGTTAACTCGAGCATTTGCCAGCGCAGTTGTCGCGGCGATGGGGTCACATTAGCCGCCTTGCGAATGATGGTACTTTGGCTATCGCCGGGCAAAATACCGACTATGCTTTTCTGCTGAGCATATACCTGAGAGGTAAGTAAGGAAATTAAAATAATTATCTTTTTCATTTGTGTTGTTGGTTTGATAAACTCAATTGTGGCAATAAATTTATGCATAAAAGCAACAGCAATTAAGCTGCTGCCTTTAAAGAGCGCATATTTTTAAAACTATTTTAATACCGCGATGCTAAATCTAGCCGATTTACCATCCGGGATTCTGAACCAGTTTGGTACTTTTCTGGATTTCTCCCAGCGGGATTGGCCATAAGTAGTAAGCACGGGTAAATACCCTTGTTTCATACTGTGTACGTTTAAGAAAATCAGCATCAGTTTCTGCTCCTACATTCATCCCGTAAAAAGGCCCTCCTTGGGCTCCCTGCCCCGAAGCATTCTCTGCGATCATCCACCTACGCACATCAAAATACCGCTGGCCTTCAAAACAAAGTTCTACCCGGCTTTCTTTTCTGATGGCTTCGCGCTGCAGCGCCTGGTTACCAATAATGGCCGGATTACTAACGCTCCATTTAGGGATGCCAGCCCGCTCGCGTACCAAATCTACATACTGGGCAATTTTAGGATCGGCCGGATTAACTTCGTTTAAAGCTTCGGCATAAAGCAAATAGAACTCGGCCAGGCGGAAGATAAACGAAGGGCGGTAAAAAGTTTTAGGTGCTGTGGTTACCGACTGGCTTACAGTCCTGTTTAAACGCTTATACATGTTATATCCGGTAATCGAATAGTTAGAAGCAATATCATTCCCATTTCCTTTAGTAAACTTAATCAGCGCATTGGTTACCGGCCACTTTTTGCCGTGGTATACAATAGAGGCATAAAAACGAGGTTCGCGGTTTACATACATGTTAAATGTTCCGGCTTCCGATCTCCCAGCCGGCACTTCGGTAACGGTAGAAAAACCTACTTCGCTATACCCTGAGCCTGAATCGTTGATGGATTTACCGTTTTTCATGAAAAACGCATCAACCAGCTCCTGTGTTGGGCCTACATTTCCGTAACCTCCCTGGCTCCGGGGAGTAGCCCGGCGTACCAAACCATCGCCCGAAGAAATGCTTCCATAAGCTTCATTGCCACTCGCCCAAATCACCTCGCTGTTCATGGCCTGAAACAATTGATAAATAGATTTATCGGGATCTAATACTCCGGCAGTAAATTCGCGGTATAAATCATATTTACCAGCCGAAAAATTAATAAAATCCTGAAGCGCATTAACTGCTTTTTGCCATTTGCCATCATCTTTTACCGGAAATAGCTTCTTTCCACTTTTATTGCTTAGTGCCATTCCTTCTGCAAAGCCGCCATTATATAGCGGACTTGCCGCCATAACAAGTATTTTTGCCTTTATTGCTAATGCAACACCTTTGGTAGGCAATCCCAGATTATTGATATCGGTTAATGGAATATATTCATCAAGGTCGGCAGCTACAGCATCCATCTCTTTAGTCACAAAATTAACCACCTCATCTACACTGTTGCGTTCAAAATCCAAATCGGTATCATTAGGGTTAACAGCCTTGTCCATAATCGGAACTGGCCCGTAAAGTTCGAACAACAAATAATGATAATAAGCCCTTAAAAACCTGGCCTGCGCCATTAGCTTTTTATATTCTGGCTCTTCAATGGCATCGGCAACCGTACCACTTGATGAAGTGCCACCAACACGGGGAATAATTTTAGCATTGGCCAGAAAAACATTAGCCTGGCGGATATAGAGGTATAAATCCCAACGGCTAAAGGGTGCATTTGACGCATTAAAACCAGCCGGGGGTTCTAACCTGAAAGCCCCCTGCTGGTTTCTGTTTTCATCGGTAAAAGCTGGCCAGGGATTATCGACTCCTCTAACCGCCGTGGTAGATAACTGAAAAACCATTGCCGATGAAGTACCGATACCAGCAAAAATATTGCGGTGGAAAGCACGTGCATTGGCCGGTGTAGAAAAAATCTGATCGAGTGAAAGCTGCCCTGCAAGCTCATCCGATACATTTAAGTAATTTTTACTGCACGAGCCCAGGCTTATGATTATGCAGCAAAGCAACATGGCTTTATATATTTTTGATTTCATCATTTTCTTCTTTGGATATTATAAATTAAACTCAAGGCCAATGGTATAAGAACGCGGAATAGGGTAATTGAGGCCTTCATTGGCATTGCCGATCTCGGGATCCCACATTTTAATGCTATCCCAAACGGCTATATTATTGCCCATTACATAAATCCTACCTGTTTCAAATCCAATTTTCCGCAGCATTTTTTTAGGAAAACGATATCCCAATTCAATATTCTTTAAGCGTATAAAACTGGCATCGCGTAGCCACCAGGTACTCGCCACCTGGTTATTTACGAAACCCACCGAATGCAAACGTGGAAACATAACATCCTGGCTTGGGTTGGCCTCTGTCCACCTGTTTAGAGCAGCTTCCCTTAAATTCGATTCCTCTAATCCAATAGCAAAAGGAAAAAAATTACTCGAATTTTGTCCGAATACAGTTGAGGTTTTACCTACTCCCTGAAAAAAGATACTTCCATAAAAGCCTTTATATTCGGCGTTTAGCCCAAAACCATAAACAATACCCGGATTTGCAGGATTACTGCCTGTATAGTAGCTTCTGTCAAAATTATCGATCTTCCCGTCACCGTTTAAATCCTTGTATTTAATATCTCCGGGCCTAACCACTCCGCCCAGGGTGCTTACCGGCAATCCTGGTTTTAAGGTATAGGTACGTTTTCCTGCGGCATCGGTAGTCAGCGTAAAATCGTTATCGGTATACAAACCGTCGGCTGTATACAGGTTCCACTCCCCTATACTTGTGCCGGTTGGTTCATCCAGGGGTAAGGTTGTGGCAATTCATCAATTTCGAGTATTTTATTTTTAGCAATAGTCAAGTTACCCCGCGCAGTTAATTTTAGCTCGCCAATATTTTGTTTGATGTTAACTGACCCGTCCATCCCCTTGTTAGATACTGAACCAAAATTTTGCCACGGCGACTGTCTGAATCCGGTAACGCCCGAAACTGTACGACGTTGCAGTAAAATACTGGAACGCAGGTTATTGAAATAATCGACAGAAAAATCTACAGCCCCTTTAAATAATTCAATATCTACTCCGTAATTCTTTTTATTTTCTATCTCCCAGGTTAAATCGGGCGCTTCAAAACGTCCTTCTACGATACCATTTAAACCATTTAGAGCGCCGGTGCCCCCAATGCCAATCGGGTAGCCTGTAGTACCTGTGGTGTAGGTACCGCGGTAAAGAAACCTCGCTCCACCGGTATTGTCGTTACCCGTTTTACCAACAGATGCCCTGAACTTTAACGACGATACTACCTTTCGCAATGCTTCAGGATAAAATGGCTCGTTACTGGCGTACCATGCCCCACCTATTGCAGGGAAAAATCCAAAACGGTTGCCAGGCGAGAAAGTTTCACTTCCTGTAACCCCGAAATTACCCTCTATAGAATAACGGTTGGCGTAATTATAGGTTACCCTGCCCACGTATGCTTGTTTTTTGAAAGCTAATGCTTCACCTTGCTGCTGGGCTTCTTTTTGATAGGTTAGCAACATCGCCCCAACAGTGTGGTCGTTTGCGAAAACCCGGTTATAATTTAATGAACTTTCTAAATAGATATTTTTCTGACCATTACTTGTTTCTACAGGCTCGCCCAAAGTAGTTTCAGGATTTCCAACCTGCACAAAGATCAATTTGCCGTTTGCATCGCGCGAGGTTGCATTGAATTGTTTAGGTGATTTTAGCCTGTTCATGTAATAATTCAGGGTAGCATCGAAACTAACAATCCCCTTAAAGCTCAACCCTTTGGTTATAAAATCTAACTTTTGATCTAAAGATAACTTGGATTGCAGACTTGTTCTCCACTCTTTAGCATAACCCGATTCCATTAACAAATTGTAAGGGTTAGAGCGGTTAGCACTTGGAATACCAGGGTGCCCGGCTATCGTACCATCTGAGTAAACAGCAGGAAAAAGATAACCCGGTACGCCCATCATTCTGGCGAAAATAGCAGATGTACCTGTACCAGGGTAATTGGTTAAAAGGTACTGTCCGCTTAAATCTACCCCCAATGTTGTCGTTTTGGTAACATTTAAATCAATATTGCTACGCAGATTATAGCGTTTAAGGCCCAGATTATTATCATAAATATTATTGGGGTTAGAGTTAAAAATTCCGTTTTCCTGATAATAGGCCCCCGAAACAAAAAACTTGGCAATATCACCCCCACCCCTGAAATTTAAAGTGTGGCGGGTGTTGTAGGTGTTATCCCTGAGCATAACATCCAGAAATTTGGTATTGGGATATAAATCGGGATCTGTTCCGTTTTTATACAAGGCCAGCTGCTCGTCTGTTTTAAACACCGGACTATCTTCATTACGTAAGGCTTCATTATAGGCGAAAAGATAATCGTATGAATCCATAAATTCCGGAAGCCTGGTGGGCTTATTCTGCGTATATTCTCCGCGATAGGTAATTTTTGTTTTTTGTACCACACCCCGCTTTGAGGTGATTAAGATTACACCATTGGCACCCTCAGCTCCATATACCGCTGTAGCTGCTGCATCTTTCAGTACGTTAAAGGTTTCAATTTCATCCGGTTCAATATCTGTCATGGCACGGGGTATCCCATCAACCAGCACAAGTGGATTGGTTCCTCCGGCAAATGAGCTTACCCCTCTGATCCAGAATTCGGCATTATCATAGCCCGGTTCTCCCGATCGTTGAATAGCAATAATACCGGGTACCTGACCGGCAATGGCATTAGTCAGACTTCGGGTGGGTACGCGCAATGCATCTCCTTTTACCGAGGCAATTGAACTTACCAGGCTACTCTTTTTTTGCTTACCGAAACCAACTACCACTACATCACTCAGGTTGGCTTCATCGCTCTTAAGCACCACGTTGATTACCGTTCGGCCATTTAGCGACAGTTCCTGGCCTTTATAGCTAAGTAAGCTAAAAACCAATACTGCTCCCTCTGGCACTCCTTTTAATACAAAGGCGCCGTTTCCATCGGTAGCGGTGCCGATAGTTGGCTTGTTTTTGACCTGCACCGTAACACCGGGCAGAGCAAGCCCCGATGTATCCTTTACAGTTCCGGTAATGGTTAAAGCTTTTGCTGCTACCTCGCTTATTTTAGTCGTTTCTAAAATGGTGATGGTTTCTCCATGAATCCTGAACCCTAAACCCGAGCCTTGCAAGGCCTTGGTTAAAGCGATATTGATATCTACATTACTTACCTTGAATGTAACGGGTAAGGCTTTTTGGATGGTTTCTTCGTTGTAAAGAAAACGGTAACTGGTTTGCTTATTCAGCTCGGTAAAGACGGATTTTAGTCCGGCATTTTTTACTGAAATGTTAACCTGTTGTGCCCGGCCGTTCGCGAATACGCCAATCTGGAGTACAAAGATTAAAAGGGTAACAAGTTTCATAATTTTGATAACTATAGGTATACCGGAAATTCCTTCCCGATGGGCAATATTTTGTCTGTGACAAAAGAAATTCATACTTTCGTTTGATTTAGGTTAGAGAAATAAGTTCGGTTTTATACTGTTTTCGTACCTGAATTACTTACCGGAGGTGGTGGTACACTTCCGGTATTCATTTTGCAGGCAAGTGTGGTCTTGTCTGTTTCTACATAGTTTTTTGATTTGGTTTATATTTGGTTAATTGATAATCAGATTTCTGCCTTCTATACCAAAAGACAGGTTACTTACATCTTTAAGCATATCGAGTACTTCACTTAACTTAGCCTTTCTGCTTACATGTCCGCCGATATGGATGTCGGGCAATTTCCTTTTGTAAACAAGTTTTAAATCGTACCACCTGCCTATTTCAATCAAAACAGGCTCCAGTGCATCGTTGCTGAAATAGAAATCGCCTTTGCACCAGGCCACGGCTTTTTCTACATCGCCTTTTGAAACCGCAATATTTTGCTGATCGGATAATGCCTGCCTGCCGGGAGTGAGTATATCGACGCTTTTGCCATTACTCACTTTAACCGAACCTTCTAAAAGTGTGGTTCTTGCAGTTTGGTTATATGCAGAAATGTTGAAATGGGTACCTAAAACTTCAACTTCTGATTGGTTAAGCTTAACTTTAAAAGGACGTGCAGCATCTTTGGCTACTTCGAAATAAGCCTCGCCTTTTAAACTCACTAAACGCTCGTTGCCTGCAAAACTAACCGGAAATTTAAGTTCCGACATGGCATTTAACATTACCTTTGAACCATCGGGCAGAGTTACCTTGTAAGTTCCGGCCTTTGGTACGACCAAAGTATTGTACTTTGTGCTTGCCAGTTCACTGGTTTCGGACTGGCCATAACTGATTTCGCCCTGATTACTGATAATGGTTGTCCCCTTTTCATCGCCAATTACCTGTTTTTCTTTATGGAGCGATATTTGGGTTCCATCCGAAAGGATGAGTTTAGCGGTTTGGGTACCCGGTAAAACATCGTTTTTGTAAGTTTTGGTTATATCCGGAATAATCCGGGGATCGGATTTATTTAAACTGAAATAGAAAACGAAAGCACTGATTACCGCAATCAAAATAGCTGCGTATTTAAGCCAGCCATAACGTTTTTTATGCTGAACGACTTTAGCCCCACGAAAACGCTGATCTACCTTATGCCAGGCCTGATCCACATCCACGCTATCCATGTTTATCAAACGCTCTGCGGTGGGCCCGGCTGTACGGTAAGTTTCCAGCAGTTTAGCTTTTTCCTCATCCTCCGCCAAAAGAAGCTTTAACCGCTCTTCCTGTTCGGCGGTGAGGGTACATAGCAAGTATCCGGAAATTAATTCTGACAGTTCAAAGGCTTCTTCATTCATCTTTTGTATGGGCTATACAACTAAGAAACCTGAAGGGTAAAAAAGGATGGAAATAATTTTAAAAAAATTAATTATTTAAGTAGAGGGCAGTAAAAAGTGCCATTGCAGCCTTCCCGAGATGTATTTTCATTAAGGATAATGCGCGCTTTTTCTGACTTTTAACGGTATTAATGCTAATATTCATCAGTTTGGCAATTTCGCTATTGCTTAATCCTTCTAAATAACCGTACCTGATCACCATGGCGCATCCGGGCGGAAGGGCATTGATCTGATCATAAATCTCGGCAATAATCTCGGTATGGATAATGCCTTCCAATATCTGCGGATCGGAATAGATATCCAGGGGATTTTTCTTGTGGTAAACATCAACCACATTGTTATGCCTGATTTTATTTAAGCTCGCATTTTTTACAGTGGTGTATAAAAATGATTTTATCGCACTGAAATTAGCTGCAATACTTTCCTGCTGTTCTAAATAAACCACAAAAGCATCCTGCGCTACATCTTCTGCCAATTCCTTATCCTTTAACAGGTAATATGCAAAATCGTATAAACGCCGGTAAAGCTTTTTAAAAAGCTCCTCAGGTTGCAAAACATCAGCAACATCTCCGTCGTTTTTATTGAACATCTTATTATTAGCCGTTAAAATAAGGGTAATGGGTATAAATTAACTGGATCTCCAGGAAGTTTTGCGCTGACTTGTTTTATTTGGTAACAGCAAATTTATAAGAATTACAGTAAGATCAAAATGAACAACTGGAATTTAAGGCTAAAGCCTGCAACGGAGAGCTAAAAGCGGAAAGACTAAAGCCAAAAGCTTGGATGTGCTTAAATGGTAAAAAATTCCGAAGTCAGAGGTTCGAAGATTGGGTGGTAAAAAAAGAGCTAAAAGCTAAAAGACCAAAGCCGAAAGCTTGGATGACCTTAAATGTCTTAAATGGTAAAAAGGAACGGTGTAAATGAGAGCAACTGAAATAAGCAGGTGGTTGCTTCAAGCTCCCACCTACTTTTATTAAATTTTATCCCTCTGCCATTTTCTGGTGGAAAGGGCATTTGCTAATGTCTCCTTCTTTCTTTTCCAGCACTTCTGGTGTAGAAACCGGTCTCCTGCGGTGCTGATCCTGCGTAAGCGGGAACACCGAGGTAAAGAAGTTAGACCAGCCACCGGTTCTTACAC
This sequence comes from Sphingobacteriaceae bacterium, assembly GCA_965284455.1. Taxonomy (GTDB): domain Bacteria; phylum Bacteroidota; class Bacteroidia; order Sphingobacteriales; family Sphingobacteriaceae; genus Pedobacter. Next base: position 5,618,049 of record OZ260086.1, on the reverse strand, counting down.
GCAGTAAATTAAACTGCTCTGGCGAACCCACAGCCTGGCTATAAGTATCGGGACTGGCTACCGTAATGGTTAGGATATTAGACGAATGGCCTTCGGCAAATTGCTGCATTACACGCACGATTCTTTCCGCCGGGAAATCTTCATTCACATTATAATCGGTTGGTGCACCATCGGTCATCAGGTCAGTACCTTCACCTTCGAAACCAGCCAATGAGGCTTCGAAACCCGCATATTGGTGTTCAACCGGTAAATCCATCGGACTTGGTGCCGCACTCAGGTCAGACGCTACAGCCGTGCCCAATCTCCGGCCATCTGCACTGGCTCCGTTCCAGGCACCCATTTCTACATGGTTTTCGAATGTACCTACCCCCGGCTGGATCTGAATACCGAAAGGATGTTCTTCGGTACCGTAACGTGCGGCCAGGTTTTGCAAGGCGCTATACATTTGCGGTAAGGGTTTGGTAAAGGTCTCTACCGAGATTTTGGCAATTCCCCCTACAATCGTATCGCCAAAGGCATCAATTTCGTGGTGCCCGCGGCCATAGCGAGGCAGGCTTAATGCGATTTCGCGCAGACGTTTAAAACGATCTGAACGACTGGTAATGCGCGATTCGCCGGCCAGCGTACTGATGAAAGGCTCGGTCATTTTATAGCCCCAATCGCAGCACAAACATTCCAACAATTCGGGCAGGGTGGTTACGGCATTTTTATCATCAAACACCATTACCTTAATGGCGTATAACGAGTTAATGGCCGAACTTAAAGAGATATAGCAAGGCCCGTAAATGTTGTATTTGGTACCTCCGCTGTAAAAGTCAAGTCCGCGGGCCAAACAGTCGTCCATCAGCACATTTAATATTGGCGAAGGACAGAATTTGGTATTGGCACCAAAACCCATCAGCTGCCCGTTAAAGGCTTTGCGGTTTAACAATTCGAAATGCTGGAAATAAATCCTTACCAGTTCATCAAAGCTCTTGATTTGATCGGCCAGTTAGAATTGAGCGATACATTTTGCCCGAACAGGTAAGATTGCCCTGCCGATGAATAGGTACGTCCCTGGTTTAAAGCACACTCAAGTGGCTGTAAGGTAGAAAAACCACCCAGCGAAAACCAGTTCTCCCCCGGAAACTGCGGTTCGTAGCAGCCGTCGCAGGCATAATTCTGTGCCGATTGCATGGAAACAGCCGAATTCCAGTTTTTGTGACTATGGCCAAGCTCGCCACCTACATTATCTCCACTTCGGTAAAGCCCTTCAATAATTTTTTCATCATTGAGCAATATTGGGTGTGCTCCTCCCGAAAGGACAGCATGCGCTGCTTCTTCGAGTATTTCTTTCGGGATATCTTTACGTGTACGCAGCGAAAGGCAAGGTGCATTTAAAGGCAACCTGCCCGAGGCCCGGATAAAGAGTTTGGTTACATCATTATAAGCTGGTTTACTGTTGGCAAAATCGGCCGTACCATCGGCTATTGTTCCGCCTACAGTAATTTGCTGAATCCATTGCCCTAAAGAAGCGCCTTGTGGGTACGGACCGGAAGCACCACCCATGGCCAGGTTGCCAAAAGGCTGATGATCTTCCATAAAGATGCGGTTCTGTTGTACTTTTTCGTCTAATTTGATGTAAAAAGCATCGATAATTTCCTGAGCTTCATCTTCCGAAATACCATCTTTTTCGTAATAAGGCTGCAAAAGCTGATCCATACGGCCAATTGCGGTAGGTTCGCCGTTTAAGTGCAAACAGGTGTGCAACGTAAAAATAAACTGTACGGCTTCTACAAAAGTATCAGGCTTATCGTTAGCCAGTTTTTTCATCCGCGCCGCAATGGCCAGCAGGTTGGCTTTTTCCCAGGCTTGTCCTTCGGCCATTTTGCCGGCAGTTTCGCGGGCCAGTTTTTCGTAGTTTTGAATATATTCGGTAATGCCTTGCAGCGATAAATACGAAGAGCGGTAAAAGTCTTTCAATTCAGCAGTAGTTGCCTTATGCTCGTAAGCCAGCACTTCTGTTTTCATTTGCTGCAAGCCTTTTTGCAGGGCTTTTTCGTAATGCGGTATTACGTGCCCTACCCCCGATGCCTCACTCAGGTTGCTTAAAAAGCCATCCATGCGTTCGGTTTCCGAAAGGTATTTCATTACATAACGGCCTTCGCCCAGCGATAGGTTTGGCATGGCGCCAACAATAATTTCTTCGGGCGAAATCCGGTAGGTATCCGATCCGTACACACATTCGCCTTTCGCTTCGATAAAGGCAGAATAAGGGTGTAATGAGCCATCTGGAAACCTGATTTTACGCCCCCTGAAACCATAATCGGCCGAACTGAACAACTGCAGGCTTAAACGTACGGCCCAGCCTTTCCTGACCATGATTGATTCTTTCATGATGTCGGCAGGTTTATCGCTCCCCTCGTAGGCTTTAATGTAATGCTGAAGGTCGTCTTTAATTTCCTCCTGCTTGCGGTTAAAATACCAGTTATCCTGCCATAAAGAAAAAATATTCTCCAGCAGGCTCAGTATGCGGTTGCTTGGTGTTTTAAAATAATGGTTGTGGCGGTTAATACCGGTCGACATCGCAAACAGGTAATTTTGATGGCTGTAGTACATCAGCCCGTTTTTGGATGCATCCTGATAATGACGGTCTAAGCGTGTCCAGTCTACCCCCGGGAATTTAGACCAATCGCCCTTCTCCATGTATGAAAAATTATTGCTGTAGTCGGGGTGTTCATCCAGTCCCAGGTCATCTACGCTTGGAATATAAAAAATACCACCCAGATCTGATTTTAGGTGATTAAATAAACGGTCGTTCATAAAGCCTTTATCGCCCCCAACCTGGTTGCTCATGATATTTTCGAGGATTCCGGCTTCTTTGGCAAAACCTGCAAAGTAAATGCCTTCCTCGTCAGAAACGGTAACCGATTTTGGTGCCCTGAAACCAACTGATGATTGTTTGGCTCTGCCGAAAGGTAAGCCTAAGCGCAGAATCGGCGTAGTATTGCCATGTTCATCCTGTATCCTGGCCGATTTTATGTGGCTGCGCGAATCGCGGTCGGGAATAATGGTGTCGTCTGTTTTACGGCCAATCAGGTCTTCGATCTGATCTTCGGTCATCATGTTAATCTGGTTCCAATTGATGATAAAACGCTGCGCAAGCACAAACGATCCGCCCAAATGGCTAATGTCTTCGCCACCAATTAAAGTGTGTTTGGCAATGGTAATCGGATCCGAAGGATTATTCAGGTTTTCAGAAAAGCGGCAGCCCAGTACCTTACCTTTATTGCCATCTTTCTGGTTGGATTTAGAGGCTGCATCTTGTGCAAAATAATGCCTGGTTACGCCTTTAAGTCCATTAACCAAAAAATCGAGTACGATCTCGCATGCCTGCTTGCTATCACTTTTAATGTGAAACCAGAGATCGCCTTCGGTATCATCGAAAACCCCTTTCGAGGCATCGAAAACATCAGAAGTAAAAGGATCATCTTTGGTTGGGAAATTAAGGCGCATTCCGCGTGGTAGGCTTAGCCCTTCTTTTTTACAGATAGCCGCCCAGTTTTTAAAAGAAATACCCAGTACTACCGATGTATTTCTGTTAGCCAATACTTCGTTGGTATTGATTTCTTTCCGCACCGCAGCCATCAGTTCGGTAAGTTGTGGCCGCTTACCGGTGTGTTTACCCAAAATGTGGTAAAAATAGCAAAAGGTGAAGGATACACTAATCCACGCTGGCAGTGTTTCCACACTTCGTCCAGCCTTTCTTCTAGTTTTAAGGTGTTCATTGTTAGAGATGTTTATGTTTATAGATGGTTAAATCAGGCCTTATTTACTATCGGAAGTTAGGCCTGCTGCTAAGTAACCATATTTTTATGTATTTACACACCGTATAAACACCCTATTTTTAACTACACATCTACTAACATAATACCTACATCTACTTAAGCATATTATCCTCAAATAATTATGCGTGAATTGGGATTTAGGTCTCAAAGCATCATCCCATGCACCTCATAGAATCAGCTGGCAAATTGAATAAAAAATATCGGTTTGTTGGCGTTATCTGTTTTCTTTTTTTATTAAAATCGGTCAAACGTTTGCGTTATACTGACTTAAATATTTAATCTATCTTAGTGTAAAACAGCTATTAATTAATCGACTAACCAAATTGAAAACGACATTAAAAACAAGCAAGTTAATTCAGCATTCAATTGGTATGCTATTACTTTTAATTGGCTTAAATACTTTTGCGCAACAAAATAAAAGCAAGCCCAACATCATTTTATTTTTAGTAGATGATATGGGCATTATGGATACCTCGGTTCCCTTTTGTGCGGAAATGATGCCTTTGAATAAACGTTATCATACGCCCAACATGGAGCGGCTGGCCAAACAAGGTATGAAATTTACCAATGCCTATGCCCAGCCGGTTGTACGCCTACCAGAACAAGCCTGCTTACCGGAATGAATGCGGCGCGTACCCACATCACCAACTGGACATCGCCCAATAAAAACGAGCCTACCGATGCCAAAGATGCCCAGTTTGCACCTTTAAACTGGAACATTAACGGGTTAAGCAATGTTTCCAATACAGCAAATACAGTTTATGCAACCACTTTCCCGCAATTGCTCAAAAATGCAGGTTATTATACCATCCATGTAGGTAAAGCACATTGGGGATCGATGGGTACACCCGGTGCAAACCCTTATAACCTGGGCTTTATGGTCAATATTGCAGGCCATTCGGCAGGTCACCCGCAAAGTTACCTCTCCGAGCAACGTTATGGCAATTTACCAGGCAAAGCACAGGCACAGGCCGTACCCGATTTGCAGGAGTATTACAATACCGGCACTTTCTTAACCGAAGCTTTAACCTTAGAGGCTAAAAAGGCTATGGAAACACCCATTGCCAGAAAAGAAGCTTTCTATTTAAACCTGGCGCATTATGCCGTACATGTGCCGCTTATGGCCGATAAACGTTTTGTACAGCGATATTACGATGCCGGTTTGGATAGTGCCGAAGCAAAGTATGCCAGCATGGTTGAAGGCATGGACAAAAGCCTGGGCGATATTATGGACTTCCTGACAGCAAAAGGAGTAGCCGAAAATACAATTATTGTTTTTATGAGCGACAACGGAGGTTTAGATGCACATGGACGCGGAGGTGAGGTGAATACGCATAACTACCCCTACCGCTCGGGAAAAGGTTCGGTATATGAAGGGGGTATCCGCGAGCCGATGCTGGTAAAATGGCCAGGTGTAACCAAAGCACAAAGCATTAACAACAATCCCGTAATTATCGATGATTTTTTCCCCACCATACTCGATTGGGCAGGTATAAAGGATAAAAAAACGATTCAAAAGCTGGATGGTTTAAGTTTAGTGCCTACTTTAAAAAATTCTGCAGTTAAGCTTAACGACCGGCCACTTATTTTTCATTACCCTAACAAATGGACCAATGAAAAAGATGAACAGCTTTTGGGGATAAACTATTATAGTGCATTACGATACGGCCAATGGAAACTGATTTATCGCATGCGCAACCAGTCCCTTGAACTTTATGATTTAAGCAAGGATATTTCGGAGAAAAACAACCTGGCAGTAACAAATCCTGCCGAAACTAAAAGGCTGGCTAACATTTTAGGGAAAGCCCTGAAGGAACGAGGCGCGCAAATGCCTGTTGAAAGCAACACATCTAGACCTGTTCCCTTTCCGGATGAAATAACTATACCTTAAAACAATTTAAAAGAGATTAAACTCCCTAACTCATATTCATACTATACAACAGAACCATTCTAAATAGCGTCATGCAACTTAGCTTAACATATACTTTAATTTTTCGCAACATAGCCAATGTAATTTTGCCTCAAACGGAAAACAAAACTTATGAACAAAACGCTATTAAAGCAAAAGGCACTAGCCTTTGCTGTTGCTGCATTCGTTACTTCTACAATAGTAATCAGTGCCTGTAAAAAAAACAATGAACCGGAAACACCAGAAACCACTACTCCGGTTACGTTAAAAGATTATTCTGTAAACCCATCATTGATAAAAGCAATGCCTGGTTTCGAAAGCCTTAACATTACTACCTTAATCAGCTCGGATGATGTATTGCCTGAGTCGCCTAATTTTATTTTTGGTGCGCAACCTGATGGAGCAGGAATTATTAAAAACCCTGCGGGCGAAGGCTTTATTATGATAAACAACCACGAAATCCTTCAATCGGTATCGCGGGTATACTTAGATAAAAATTTCAAACCTGTAAAAGGAGAATACATTGTAGATTCTGATGGTGGTATGACCCGTCTTTGCTCTGCTACAATGGCAACCCCTGAAGAACATGGTTTTGCTAAACCGGTTTTCTTAACTGCGGGCGAAAGTGGTGCAGAATCGATGATTCATGCTATCGATCCACTTGCAGCCGCTGATAAAAAGAACAAACAAAGAACCGTTAGTGCTTTAGGCCGATGGAGTGCCGAAAATGCCGTACCTCTACCTAAAGGAGCATTTGCAGGTAAAACTGTAATCATGATTGGCGAAGATGAAACAGACGGGCAGCTGGCCATGTACGTATCTAACACCCAGGGCGATTTGGAAAATGGCAAGTTATATGTGATGAAACGCAGCAATAACGACCCTATTGAAACCAATATGGATAAAGGACAAACCTACGATGTGGAGTTTGTGGAGCTTGATAATGTAAAAAGCAGTACCGGTGCGCAATTGCAGCAGCAAACCATCGATAAAAAAGCTTTAATGTTAGCGCGTGTTGAAGATATCGATTACAGAAAAGGCAGTGCAGCAAACGGACGCGAAGTATATTTTACTGCAACCGGTGTTAGCCAGGGCGATAAAATTACGCCTGTAAGCGGTAAAACCATGTGGGGCCGTGTGTACAAGCTGGTACTGGATGCAAGCAACCCGTTAAAAGGTAAATTGGAAGTAGCTGTTGATGGCAACGACAATCCTGGAAAAAGCATTGTAAACCCTGATAACCTGTGTGTTACTGAAAACTACGTATACATTCAGGAAGATGGCGATTCATTTTACAAAAACAACGATCATGATGGAACAATCTGGCAGTTTGCAATGGCTTCAAAATCGTTAAAACCGATGTTACAGATGAACCACCGCAGAACAGATGCTACTTTTAATGCGAAATACAACCCATCAAACAGTACACTATTAAGTAGCTGGGAATATGGAGCCATGTATGATATCTCTGCTTTAACAGGCATTCCGGATACATTTATCGTTAATTTACACCCACACACCTGGACAAACGATAAATATAAGAATGCCGATGGTGGTACAACCAGATTAGTAAACAATAACGAAGGTGGACAAGTAGTAATTGTGCGCGGCGTTTCTAAATAACCAAAATGCTTTCATATCCCTTTCGGCAGCAGCCGGAAGGGATTTTTCTATTTTATTTCAACTCTAACCAAAACATGTCTGGCCTTAAAAAATTTGTCTTTTTCGCTTCATTAATAACCCTCACTACGCTGCTATCTATTTTCTGCAAAACAGCAACCAAATCAGCAGCAGAACAGGTTAAAGCGGACTTTGACCAGCAGCTTATTGAATTTCAAACTATTGTTGATCAGAAATTATTTAAGGCGGTTCAGGACCGTAACGAAAAGACAATTAAACAATCCTTTTTACTGGCAAGGGCAAAATACAAGCAACTAGAATATTATATCGAATATTTTTTCCCTTCAACCGCGGTCATGCTTAACGGCGCACCCATTGATGAAATTGAACTGGGTGAAAACCTGATCGAGAACCCAACGGGCTTTCAGGTAATGGAGGAAATAATTTATGAAGAACCAACGAAGGAAAACCGCCTGGAGTTATTAAACGAGGTAAAAAAAATGCAGCTCAACCTGCAGCGGGTTAGCCGTTTTAACGCACAATACCAGCTTACTGATGCGCAGCTATTTGATGCCATACGGCTGGAAATTTTCAGGATTACCAGTTTAGGTATTACCGGCTTTGATACACCAGCGGCCTTACAGGCAATCCCCGAAACGGCCTCGGCATTAAAAGGAATTGAAGGTGTACTGGCCAAATATGATGCATCAGCAAATAAAACAACCGCTTCTGCCATTGCCTACCTGGATAAAAACCCCGATTTCAACCGCTTTGACAGATTAACCTTTATCACAGCTTATCTTGATCCGATCAGTAAACACATCAGCATGCTTCGGCTCGAAAAAAAAATACCTACTGCAGCAAGTGGCTCTGCATTGCACGATGATGCTACAAGTATGTTTCAGTCAAATGCTTTTAACGTAAATAAATTTGTGGGTAACAGCACCTTATTTATTAACGACGATAAAGTTGCTCTTGGCAAAACCTTATTTAACGATCCGGTACTTTCTAACGGAGGTAAGCGCAGCTGCGCGAGCTGCCATCACCAATCGCTTGCTTTTACTGATGGTTTAACTAAAGCGGCTGCAATATCGAAAGGCGAAACCTTACTGAGGAATACCCCAACATTAACCTATGCTGGTTTGCAGCGTGGTTTCTTTTACGATTTAAAAGCAGGCACCCTTGAAGATCAGGCACTTGATGTGGTTCACCACAAACAGGAAATGGATGGTTCACTCGCACAGGCTTCAGCACGGATTAACGCTTCGAAAAATTACTTAACCTCATTTCAAAAGGCCTATCAGGATAAGACAGGGAAAGCTGATCCCTGGAAAATCCAGCACGCGCTGGCTTCCTATATCCGGTCGTTATCGCATTTTAACTCAAAGTTCGACCGATATATGCGGGGCGATAAAAAACAACTTAACCAGGGAGAAAAGACGGGATTTAACTTATTTATGGGGAAAGCCAAATGTGGCAGTTGTCATTTTGCGCCAATTTTTAATGGCACGCCAGCTCCCCTGTTTATTAAAAGTGAAGCAGAAGTTTTAGGTGTACCTGCAAGCACCGATACTATAAAACCTAAAATAGATCAGGATCTGGGGCGCTATGCGCTGTACGCTTATCCACAATATAAGCATGCTTTTAAAACCTCAACTCTACGCAACATTACCAAAACAGCACCTTACATGCACAACGGGGTGTATAAAACACTGGAGCAGGTAATGGATTTCTATAATCGTGGCGGTGGTGCCGGCATGGGGATAACTGTTGATAACCAAACTTTATCTTCCGACAAACTGAATTTAAGTAAAACGGAGATTAAACAGATTATTGCCTTTTTAGGTACGCTTGAGGATCTGCCATAATTTTTTTGCCACGGATGCACCGAAGCCACCGAGGGTCAATGATTTTTAATTTTCACCATAACTCAGCGCAATTTGCGTCTAACTTTGCATGCTTTGCGGTTAAAAACTGGTAATTAACCTACAATAAACCCTTCAACACCACCCAAACATTTTCGGCCAGAATCTTATCTCCTTCTGCAGTTGGATGAATACCATCAGCCTGGTTTAATTTTGGTACGCCCCCTACCTTATCCAGCAAAAAAGGGATCAGTTTCATGCCATTCTTCTGTGCCAGTGCCGGGAAAATATTCTTAAAATCGACAGCGTATTTAGCGCCCATATTCGGTGGCACCTGCATACCCGCCAGTACCAGTTTGGCATCAGGATATTTAGCTTTCACGCGGTCAATAATATCCTGCAGGTTTTTAGTGGTTTGCGCAACGGGCAAGCCTCTTAAACCATCGTTTGCCCCCAGCTCGAGTACAAAGATACTCACAGGCTGTTTCAGCAACCAGTCAATCCTTCCTTTACCGCCGGCAGAAGTTTCGCCGCTTAAGCCTCCATTAATAACTTTGTAAGGCAATTTTAAGGAGTCGATTTTATTCTGGATCAGGGCAGGAAAAGCTTCTGAAGGATCGAGGCCCATACCTGCCGTTAAACTTGTTCCGAAAAAGAGGATATTCTGCTGCTGCTGTACTACCGCTACCGTTTTTTGGTCAGCCGAATCTAAAGTTTTTCCCTTATCGCTTTTGCTCTGGCCATTACTACAGCCCAGCAGTGCAATTCCTAAAACAAATAAGCCTATAATGCGTTTTCGTAACATATTTAACCGGTGTATATCTAATTATAAAATATTATCTTAACAGGCAACATCCTGTTATGTTTGGCAAAAATCTATACGCAAACCCTAAAAACATTAGCTATTGGAAAGCATATTGAACATCCGAAATGTAAGCAAAATTTACCAAAGTGCCGGACGCGAATTAACCGTTCTCGATCAGATTAATTTTTCGATCTCTACAGGCTCAACAGTAGCCATAACCGGCCCTTCCGGAAGCGGCAAAACTACCTTACTGGGTTTGTGTGCAGGCCTCGACAGGGCTAGTGGTGGCACCGTAGAACTGAACGGTATTGCACTCGAAAAATTAAACGAAGATGAGCGTGCTGCAGTAAGGAACCAATATGTGGGCTTCATTTTTCAGAATTTTCAGTTATTGCCTACTTTAACCGCATTAGAAAATGTAATGGTTCCGCTTGAATTAAGGGGTGCAAAAAATATCAGGGCACATGCTTTAGAATTGTTGGATAAAGTTGGGCTGGCCGATCGTGCCCACCACTACCCAGTACAATTATCGGGTGGCGAGCAACAAAGGGTTTCGCTGGCCAGGGCCTTCTCTAATCAGCCGGCTATTCTTTTTGCCGACGAGCCTACCGGAAACCTCGATGCCGAAACCAGCGAGAAAGTAATTAAACTGCTTTTCGATTTAAATAAAGATGCAGGAACTACGCTCATCATTGTAACCCACGATCTTGAACTGGCTGCCCGCACATCGAGAACTATAAAAATTAAAGGGGGTGTAATCCTTTCAGACGAAAACCCGACTTATGCATAGCACTATTCCGAAACAGCGCATTAAACTTTCGTGGTTACTTAAAATGGCCTGGCGCGACAGCCGGAAGAACCGTTCGCGCTTGTTGCTTTTTATTTCGGCCATCGTTTTGGGTATTGCTGCACTGGTGGCCGTTTATTCTTTTAAGGATAACCTGCAAAAAGATATCGATGCACAGGCAAAAGAACTAACAGGGGCAGATCTGGTATTGGATAGCCGCAAAGGTGTGAGCAATGTGATGAACAACATGCTCGATACACTGGGCGACGAAAGATCGCAGGAAAAAACTTTTGCCTCTATGATTTATTTCATGAAAGGCGGTGGTAGCCGTTTGGTACAAATGAAAGCCCTGAAAGGAAAATATCCTTACTATGGTGCTATCGAAACCATCCCTGTAGTCGCAGCAAAAAGCTTTCAATCAGACCGAAATGCGCTGGTTGATAAAACCCTGATGCTGCAGTTTAATGCAAAGGTTGGCGATTCGGTAAAGGTTGGCGACCTTAATTTTAAGATACTGGGCACACTAACCAAGGCTCCCGGCCAAACCGGAATTTCGGCAAGCATTGCTCCAACTGTTTATATTCCGCTACAATACCTCGAAAAAACCAACCTGATTAAAACCGGAAGCCGGATTAACCATAAGTTTTACTTTAAATTTAACGACCCGTCGAAAATTGATGAATGGGTAAAAAAACAGGATAGTAAACTCGAAAAAGAAGGTTTTGATGCCGAAACTGTCGAATCGAGAAAAGAACAGACTGGCAGGTCGTTTAAAGATGTTAACCGTTTTCTGGCCTTATCAGGTTTTATAGCCCTATTGCTGGGCTGTATAGGTGTGGGCAGTGCCATACAGGTATATATTCAGGAAAAACTCGCTACGATTGCCACCTTACGCTGTCTGGGTTTAAAAGCGCGACATGCATTTTTAATTTACCTGATCCAGGTATTTTTTATTGGCTTAATTGCCGCTGTTATTGGCGCACTGCTCGGCACAGCGATACAGTTTTTGCTACCATGGGTTTTGAAAGATTTTCTACCCATCGAAATCACCATGCAGGTTTCGTGGCCAGCAGTTGGTCAGGGTATTTTACTCGGGCTCATCATATCTGTTCTCTTTGCTCTGCCCTCGCTTTTAGCAGTACGTAAAATTTCGCCCCTAAATGCCATACGGGTCTCTTTCGAAAAAGCTAAAAACAGAAGGGATCCCTTATTGTGGCTGGTATATCTGCTTATGGTCTTTTTCATTGCGGGCTTTACCCATTTACAGATGAAAACCTGGATACAAACATTGTCTTTTACCTTCAGCATTGCCATCGCTTTTGTTTTACTCCTGATCTTATCTAAACTGCTTATGTTTTTGGTCAGGAAACTTTTGCCTGGCTCAGCCAGTTATCTTTGGCGCCAGGGCTTTGCCAATCTCTACAGGCCTAACAACCAAACGTTAATGTTAACGGTGTCTATTGGCCTTTCAACAACCTTTATCTGCACGCTGTTTTTTGTACAGGGCATTTTAATGAACCGGGTCAGTCTGTCGTCGGGCAGCAACCAGCCCAACATGGTGATGTTCGACATCCAGAATTCGCAAAAGGAAGGACTGGATAGCTTAACCAAAGCTTTTAAATTGCCTTTAATGAACCAGGTGCCGGTAATTACCATGCGTATTGAAGAGATTAACGGCAAAAAATCGACTGCCGATACCAACAACCGCAGGGCCTACCGTAATGAAATCAGGGCTACTTATCAGGATACCCTTACCGCAGCCGAAAAAATCACCTCCGGTAAATGGACCGGACATGTAAAAGCCAACGAAACGGTTTACATTTCGCTCGATCAGCGCTATGCCCAGCAGATTAAAGTAGGTTTAAACGATAAAATACTATTTAACGTACAGGGCATGATGATCCCTACCGTAGTGGGCAGCTTAAGGGAAGTAAACTGGAGCAGGATGCAAACCAATTTCAGGGTTGTTTTTCCAGCGGGAGTTTTAGAAGAAGCACCGCAGTTTCATGTATTGATGACCAGCGTTCCCTCGAGCGAGGTTTCGGCACGTTTTCAGGGAGAAGTGGTACAGCAATTCCCCAATGTTTCGGTAATTGATTTAGACCTGGTGTTAAAACTACTGGACGAACTATTGGGCAAAATCGGTTTCGTTATTCAGTTTATGGCTGGTTTTAGTATGGTAACCGGATGGATTGTGTTAATTTCTTCGGTATTAACGAGTAAAAACCAGAGAATAAAAGAAAGTATTTTACTTCGTACCATGGGCGCCAGCAGCAAACAGATTATCCGGATTAATGCGATTGAATATTTCTTTTTAGGCGCCTTTGCAGCTGGTACAGGATTAATCCTTGCGCTTGGCGGAAGCTGGGCACTGGCTAAATTTAGTTTCGATGCAGCATTTATACCGCCATTTTTCCCCACCTTGCTGTTGTTTGGTTCAATCGTATTACTGGTGGTGATTACAGGAGTTTTAAGTACAAGGAGTATCCTTAAGCAGCCACCCTTAAAAATTTTAAGAACAGAGGGTTAAGCATATTGCACCTGTTTAACCGCAAAGCATGCATAGGAATGCGCGAAGAACGCGGAGTTAGAAATAACTTTCCGTTGATTCCGAGCATCCGTGGCTAAATACACGAGTGCAAAGAATAACATAGAATTTTGATACTTTTACCCGTATGATCAGATTAAACAGTGATACCCCAACTGAAGTGCTTCGGGATGTAAAGGTTGGCAGTATGGTAACCGATACTTTCAGCAAAACTGGCCTGGTAGAAAGCATAGAAATTAAAGACGATGGTTTGTACCGGATTTACGAATTTACCCTGGTTACGGGCAGAACCATTACGGTTAAAAAATAACGGCCATGCTTTGCCACAGATACCTATTGATTTGTGGCCAATTGTCGATAAACCATTCATCTTCCTTAAACTCTAACCAAATGTCATTATTCATCTTACTTCTTGGTATCCTACTGTTATTTGTTTTGATTTTGAAAAAGATCAACCCGATGATTGCCCTGCTGGCCGTGGCCATTATTACCGGCCTGCTTTTGGGAATGCCGGCAGCCAAAGTTATGAGCGCCATAAGCAACGGTATAGGCAGTACACTGGGCAGCATGGTAATGGTTTTGGCGTTGGGCGCCATGATGGGTAAGCTGATTGAAGATAGTGGTTCTGCCAAAAAGATTGTTTTTATCCTGATTAAAGCTTTTGGTCAAAAAAACATTCAATGGGCAGTACTTTTAACGGGCTTACTGGTTGGCATTCCACTTTTTTATAATGCAGGTTTTGTGGTTTTAATCCCGCTGGTATTTGCTATTTCTGCAGCAACAGGCCTCTCCAAACTATATATTGGGCTACCTATGGCTACAGCCCTTTCGGTAACACACGGTTTTTTACCACCACACCCTGGCCCGGTAGCGTTGGCAGGTATATTTCATGCCGACATTGGAAAAACACTGATTTATGGATTAATTTTAAGTTTGCCCATTGCCGTTATTGCGGGAGTTTATTTACCAAGGTTGATCTTAAAGAGAAGCACAAACGTTGTACAAGATGGCTTTGTAATTAATGAAGACGAGCATCTGCCTTCGGCCTCAAAAAGCTTTATTACCGCATTACTACCTGTATTTTTAATTGTTGCGGGTACATTGGGCAGTAGTTTTAAAATGGATTACCCAGGTAAAGCCATCTTTGTTTTTCTCGCCGATCCAACTGCGGCACTTCTCCTTTCGGTAGTGCTTACTTTAATGCTACAAAAGGCCTCAATAGCCAAAGCGATGGAATCTTGCACTGAAGGGGTAAAAAGCATAGCCATGATTGTTTTAATTATTGCAGCAGGTGGCGCCTTCAAACAGATTTTGATTGATAGCGGCATGGGCGAAACAGTAAAACAGCTTACCGGTGGCTTAAACTTATCTCCCTTACTTTTAGCCTGGCTCATTACAGCATCGCTCAGAGTAACTTTGGGCTCTGCTACCGTTGCCGCATTAACTGCTTCGGGTATGGTTTTACCATTAATTGGTCCGGGTACTCCACCCGAACTTATGGTATTATCGGTTGGCGCGGGGAGTCTCATGTTCTCGCACGTTAACGATACGGGTTTCTGGATGTTTAAAGAATATTTTAACCTCACGCTAAAAGAAACCTTCAACACCTGGACGGTGATGGAAAGTTTAGTATCCCTATTGGGTTTGGTTGGTGTGCTGGTATTGAACCAGATGATATAAGGAAATAATCGTCATTGCTGACGATTAGTCCTTTAATTCTTCACCCGGTTTTTCTCTGCATCTGCCCCCGATGATTCGTGGTTGGATGGCGTAGCAAAGGCTTTACCAAAACGATAACTGTAACTTATAACCACTCTTCTCGAGTCCTGCCGGTTTACCCAGCTTGCCTCAGTAGCAGCCAGGTTATTAATTACCCCATTAAATATGCGGTTCCTGAAAATATCGCCAGCTGTTAATTTCAGGGTACTTTTTGCGCTCAGCTTTTTTTGTACGGCGGCACCAAACTCGTGTACCGACCCCAATAAAAACTGAACATTAGAAAACTTACTCTGGTATTGTGCATTTAACTCGGCGCTCCAGGTCGGGCTGATTTTAAACTGTAAATTGGGGTAGGTTCTAAAGTATGTACCATTGGTAACCAGAAAGCCTGTATAGAAATCTGTCTTCGAAACCATTCTGCCCACCTCGGTATAAGCATTAAGTTTAAGCCATTTGGTTAAATCAATTTCTGCATTAACAGAAAGATTGGCCACTCTCGTTTTCCCCACATTGGCTGGCCGGCTGTAATAAGTACCATTTAAAATTTCGATGGTTTCGTTTACTTCATCGCGTACCCAGCTGTAACTAAAGGTGGTCGTTATTTTGTTCTTAAACGTATGCGATAATTCTAAGCTCTGGGTAAACGAGGGTTTTAAGAAAGGATTACCTACATAATAGGTAAATTTATCCAGCGGTGAAAAGAAAGGGTTCAGGTCCTGATAATAAGGCCTGTCAATCCGGCGGCCATAATTTAGGCCCAGTTGATTATTACCTGCTGTATCGAGCTTGTACGAAAGATAAAATGTTGGGAAAAAGCTATTGTATGTACGTTTAAAACTCGAATCGGGCTTAATCAGGTTACCCAGCTGGTGACCGTTTGAAACTGTATTTTCGTACCGTAGGCCAATTTGCAGCGAAAACCTTTTCCCTTCCCTGCTCATGTTAAGGTAGGCAGCGTTGATGTTTTCGCGGTACAAAAAGTGATTGCTCTTTTCATAATCAGGGGCAGTATTCCCGTTGGAGGTATTAAAATAACCTGCAGTATTATCGGTTTTGGTATAAGCTGTTTTAGCTCCTGCATCTAACTTCCATTTATTGGCCAAAGGATGGCTATAATCTATTTTAGCGGTGTAAATGTCGATATTGGAAGGTAAGTTACCGGTTAAAATATCCTGATATTTCAAGGCCATATTGGGCAGATAGCTGTAGTTATAATAGCTCTGATCGGTTTGGTTGTGATAAAGCAGGTAATCCGCATCGAAGGTTAGTTCCCTGCCCGTTTGGTTAAATTTATGCCTGTAATTTAAATTAACCCCTGCATTCTGGTATTTAATCTGATCGATATTTTCGGCACGGATAACCGAATCGAGTTGCATGGCCGCGTTGGACAGGTTGCTGATATTACTGTTAACCTGTTTCGAAATCCGGTTCATGCCCGTAAACACCACTCCCCAGGTTGTTTTATCGGTGGCATAAAAATCGAGACCTGTTTTCAGGTTAAAAGTGTTGCCATGCCTGCGGAAATAAGAATTCTGATTGAAGTAGGATTTGGCACTACCATCGTCATTTTTATATTTCCGGTTCAAATCCAGATCGGTAAAACTGTTGTTGAGGTTATAGCTCAATGTTCCGAAAACGTTAAGCTTATTCTTGCGGTAATTAAAATTAAAACTATCGTTCGATCTGCTTAGTTCGCCCTGATTTAAGCTCAGGTTAATCCCACCGTTAAAGCCGGCTGTTTTGGTTTTCTTAGTTTTGATATTAATTACCCCTCCGTTTCCGGCTGCATCATATTTAGCAGGTGGGTTTGTCATCAGTTCAATCTGATCGAGTGATGAGGAGGGCAGCGAACGCAGGTAGTTTTCCAGGTCGCCACCGGAAAGATAAGTAGGTTTATCATCTATAAAAATGGCTACCCCATTTTTCCCCTTTAACGAAATTGTACCATTCTGATCAACACTCACGCCCGGCGATTTGCTTAACACATCGAGCGCTGTGGTACCTGCGTTCGAAATCAGGGCATCAACATTTACGACCATACGGTCGATTTTCCGCTCAACAAAAGCTTTTTGACCAGCAACCGTTACCTCTTTAAGGTTATTGGCACCGGTAGACATTTTAATATCGGCTAATGCAATACTGGTATGTGCTGCATCCACCAGCAAAGTGTCGCTCTGGTAAATGGCCGCCCCTACCACTGATATTTTAATCAGATACCTACCGTAAGCGAGCTTATCGAAACCAAAACGTCCATCAGTTTCGGTAAAACTGGTTTTTAACAAAATGGCGTCTTTCAGTAGGGCCACGGTTGCAAATTCGATGTTCTTGCCTTCGGCATCCAATACCCGTCCATAAATTTTGGATGATGGCGTTTGAGCTTGGGCAAAAGTAAGGGCAATATTCATCCACATGGCCAACAGGGCCACAATTGTTGTTTTCATGAAGGGTTTGGATTAGCGCTTTTTAGAAATTGGTTTTGTGGTTCTCTACCAGGAAATTATACATCAGCGAGTGTCCTTCGTTTTTTAAGAACTTTTGTTTGTATTTTTTCTGTACATCGGCACTTTGCTTAACACCGTTTACAATCAGCTCATCTTTATTCAGCTTATAAGAGAGTTTGTTGGTGCTGCTGATAATCCCGTCTTTGATCATCTGCTGATTGATTTCGCTGGTATAATCGTGGCCATCGCCATTGGTTACCGTTTTAGAAGTAACCGTCCGTTCAACACCTGTTCTGGTTGTGGTAGTGCTGCCATAAGCCGGTGGAGTTGGCGGGGTTGGAGGTGTAGCCGGAGTTGCAGGTGTAGGAGGAGTTGGTGGCGTAGCTGGTATCGCGTATGAGCTCACCGGCCTTGGTGCTCTTGCAGGGCGTGGTGCTCTGGCCGGACGTGGAGGGCGCGGCGGACGTGGCACATCATAACCTTTTCCATCAGCATGTTCTTTTACCCATTTTGCATCTTCCTTAGCCCATTTAGCATCTTCTTTTGCCCATTTAGCATCTTCTTTTGCCCATTCAGCATCGTGCTTAGCCAGTTCTTTATCTGCTGCTGCTCGTTTTATATCCTCTTCAGCCATCCTTCTATCTTCTCTTGCACGTTTCTGGTCTTCCTTGCGGGCTTTAATATCCTGTTCCTTTTCGATTGAGGCTCTGTTTTTTTCTTGCAACGATTTTTCGGTACGGTCCATTTTAGCCGCAATTTCGCGTTCTATTTGTTCTGCAGATTTGCCTTGTTTTGTTTCTTCGCTGCTTCGTTTACCTACTACACGCTTTTTGGTCGAATCCTGTACCACCTGAATGGCGCTTGATATTTTATTTGCGGTAACTGTTTTTGCATAGCCAACACTTTTAAATGCAGCAGTGCAAACCACTACCGAAACCAGTGCAATGGTTAATATTGTCTTTTCCATTTTGTTTAAAGTTGAATTGGTGTTAAATAACATCCTGCTTGCCCTTTGCAGCAGGCTACCTTGCTTACCTGTAACCGCCATGGCATAAGCAGGTGCACGCTGCTTAAACTCCTGACAGACTACCAGGGCCTGAACGTAGTTTTTACGATCGTTTACACAAGCGATGGCCAAATCATCGCAACAGTGCTCGCGTTCTGTTTTTATTAATTGCGAAACCCAAAGTACCGCCGGATTGAAGAAGAAAACGATTTCGATAAAGCTCTGTAACAGGTTTACCAGATAATCTTTGCGTTTAATGTGTGCGAGTTCGTGTGCGAGAATGGCCTCTACCTCGGAAGTTGACAGCCCGTTAAGCAAGCCCAGCGGAATTAATACCAAAGGTTTAAAGTGCCCTACAACCATAGGCATTTGCGCAATACCCGACTGCATCAGGTTGATTTGCTGGCTTATTCCCAGCTTCCCGCTGAGTTCGACCAGTTTTAAATCCCATTTTTTGCCTGCTGCATAAATTGCATGGTTGCGCAAGTGGTAAACATTATTTAAACCCACAATAAGCTGGATACTTTTACCACAGATGATCAAAAACCAAATTAAAACAATCTGTACAGTATAGGCATTCCATAATGAAAGGGCCCGGTTCATACCCGCACTCATTTGGTCTTGCACGCTGGTAATGGCTTGCCCATCAGCAGGTGAAAGATTAACCACCTTTTGGTTATTACTAAACAATTGTGGCGCAATTACCGGTTTTTGCAGTTCTGTATAAAAAGTGAAAGCAATAGCAACAACAAACAGGCTCAAACAAACGGTTAGCAGATTATAACGTAAAGCAGCACTTGCCTTACGGGTGGTAAACATTACTAAACCTGCCAGCAAGGCCAAGATTACGCCCAACCAAAGCGAGTGAAACAATGTTGCACCTAAAGCATGCAACCAGTTCTCGGGTAAAAGGTTAACCAGTTTAAATTCCATAATGGTGTTTTTTCAGCATTTATTAATTATTCCATGCTATCCAATAGCCGCTTAATCTCTTCGATTTCTTTTTTAGATGTTTTTTCATTCCCTAAAAGCTGCATCATCAGTTGCGATGCCGATCCTTTGTACAGGGTATTTACAAAACGATCTAACAATTGTACTTTGGTTTTTTCTTCTGCCTCAACCGGAATATAAATGTGCTTCATTTGGCTTTCGTCACGCTTTAAAATTCCTTTCTCTGTTAAAATCTGCATCTGCTTAAGGGTCGAAGTATAATTCACTTCCCGTTGCGTATTTAACTGATCGTTCACGAACCGAACTGTAGAAGGACCAAATTCCCACAAAACCTGCAATATTTCTAATTCAGCTTTGGTAGGTTCGGGTAGATTATTTTCAGTTCGATTCACTTTCATATCCTAAAGGTACGATAGTTTTCGTACGATACAAATATTAGCTTAACTATTTTTACTCAACCCTCATCAATAAATACGTAAATACTTCATTATCAGACATAAAAAATTCACAACAATAAAACTATTCTGCTATCCTGCTTAATCAATGGGAAGAAATGAGATTAAAAAGACACTAAACATCTGATGTTTAAAATAAACATCGTATGTTTACTTTATAAATTCAAAGCAATGGAACAGGAAAGTAAACTTTTCGAGCAGGTTTCGGTTAAAATCCGCAACGATATCAAAGCAGGCAAATTCAAAACAGGCGAAAAAATACCACCCGAACCAGCACTGATGGAGCTTTACGGAGTAGGCCGATCAACCATTAGGGAAGCGGTAAAATCGCTCACTCTATCAGGTATACTTACGGTTAAGCAAGGTTTCGGCACTTTGGTAAATGCAGTGCCAGCCGAACCTATTGAGCAAAGGTTGCGCCGGTCGGATTTTGAAGAAATTAACCACGTAAGATCGATACTGGAGCAGGAAATCGTATTGCTGGCTACCCAAAACCGTACGGCAACCGATCTGGAAGCTATGGCTACGGCGCTGGAAAGCAGAAAGCTCGCTATTGAAAAAGAATCGCGACAGGATTGTGCCAATGCTGATATTGAATTTCACCTGGCCATTGCCCGTGCATCGGGCAATCATGTTTTAGCTGATCTTTACGAAAGCTTTACGGTCATTATTCGTGATTTCTTCGCCAAAAGAGCTCCATCGGGCATTGCACATTTCGCCATGAGTCATCACCTGCACCAGGCTTTATTTAACGCGATAACGGATGGAAATGCTAATGCGGCACGCGAAATAACCATTACCATATTGAACAATAACCATTAATATCATGTCAATTTTAACTTTTACCCTGATTTTAATCCTTGGTGCATACCTTGCAGGCTTAGTTGGTTCATTAACCGGTTGGGTGGCGGCGTAGTTGTGATTCCGCTGCTTACCCTTGTTTTTCACGTCGATATCCGCTATGCCATTGGTGCAGCGCTATTGGCCTCTATAGCAAACTCATCGGGTGCAGCCAGTGCTTATATCAAAGAAGGCATTACCAATATCAGGCTGGGTATGTTCCTCGAAATAGCCACCACAGTAGGCGCCGTTTTAGGCGCCTTAATTGCCATTTATACTCCAACCAATACCATCGCCATCCTCTTTGGCTGCGTACTGCTTTTCTCTGCCGCCATGACACTTAGAAAAAAGAACCAGGAGGCTTTGACCGAAGGCAGTCAATTATCGGCCGTTTTAAAACTGAACAGCAGTTACCCTACCCCATCAGGTAACGTAACCTACAAACTCAAAAATGTGGGCGCAGGTTTCTCGATCATGACGGTTGCCGGCGTAATGTCTGGCTTGCTTGGAATCGGCTCGGGTGCATTAAAGGTACTGGCAATGGATACGGCAATGAAAATCCCGTTTAAAGTGAGTACTACCACCAGTAACTTTATGATTGGTGTTACAGCAGCAGCCAGTGCAGTGGTTTACCTGCAACGGGGCTACATGGATCCGGGAATTGCTTTCCCCGTAGTACTTGGGGTACTGGGTGGCGCATTTACAGGCGCAAAATTGTTAACGCATATCAACCCTTCAACCCTGCGGATTATCTTTTGTGTTGCCATCACTTTTGTGGCCTTCGAAATGATTTACAACGGTTATCACCATCAATTTTAAACAGAATCATGAAAAATTCAATTTCAAAACAGCTTATCGGGGACAGCGATGTAGAAAAAATTGTTGGTCAGTTATTGCGCTTCGGGGTGATTACAGCCAGCCTGGTTGTTTTATTGGGCGGAATACTCTTTTTAATCCAAAACGGAAACGGACCACGACCGGATTACCATATTTTTAAAGGAGAGCAAGATAGTTACATCACTTTTGAAGGGATATTTCTGGGGCT
The DNA here is from genome assembly GCA_965284455.1 of Sphingobacteriaceae bacterium. Classification (GTDB taxonomy): domain Bacteria; phylum Bacteroidota; class Bacteroidia; order Sphingobacteriales; family Sphingobacteriaceae; genus Pedobacter. Next base: position 5,596,231 of record OZ260086.1, on the reverse strand, counting down.
TTTTACCTTTAAACCCATGGCCATTATCCAGTTTGGAGTGCTGCTGTTAATTATTACACCTATTATGCGGATCGTCTTTTCACTTTTTGCATTTATGCTGGAAAAAGACAAACTATATGTTGTAATTACCCTGCTTGTATTGGGTGTTATTCTTCTCAGCACTTTTGGCGGATTGAAGGTATAATATTTCGGTTGGTGCAGACACCAACCGAACAGGTAATATTAGTTTCTCAGCCCGGATGCGCGGCTTATATTATCCTATTACTCAGCCTTAACCTCTTTGATCACCGCAATGATGTCTTCTTCACCATATCTTACCGAAGCGGATTCGAAAGTTTGTAATGCCGTTTTAGCCAAAGGTGATGAAATCCCCTCTGTTTTGGCCAGATTTAGATCTTTCACAATGTGTTTCAGTGCAAAGGCAGCCTGATATTGATCAGCTACAATAGCATCCCCCTTAATTTTCGTAAAAATATTGCCTATAGCGGCATTGTTAATCAGGTTGAGCAAATCTTCGGTTTTAATCCCCTGTGCATTGGCAAATACCACGGTTTCGGCCAACCCCTGGGCGTATAAAGCCAATAGCGAATTGATAGCCAGCTTTGCACTATTGCCTGCTCCGGTATCACCTACGCGCATTGCCAGTTTCCCCAACTTTTCTAAAATGGGCTTAACTTCATTAAAAGCAATTTCATCACCACCTACCATAATCACCAGCTGGCCTGTCTCGGCCTGCTTTACACTGCCGGAAACGGGTGCATCTAAATAATGGTGTCCTTTCGTTGCACATGCTCTAGCCATTTCCCTAGATATGGAAGGGGAAACCGTACTCATATTGATGATGATTTTTCCAGATACCTCTGCGCACAAAATACCATCTTTACCATTAAAAATGGCTTCAATTGCGGCATCATCACTCACCATTACAAATATTACGTCAGTTTGTACAAGTAAATCCTTTGGCGTTTCTGCCAGTAAAGCTCCTATTTCTTTTAATGCTCCTTCTTTGGCTTTGCTCCTGTTATATGCACTAACTTCGTATCCTGCTTCAATCAGTTGTGTAGCCATCGGAATACCCATATTGCCCAATCCGATCCAGCCTATTTTTGTTATCTTCATTTTGCTGTTTTTTGTTGATAAACAAATGTGGCAAAGAAAAAGCTCAAATCGCTTACCAGCCAGGTAAAAATGATGTTGGCTAAACAAAATAAATTTTTATTGCACTAGCTTTGATTTCCTATTTAACTACCTATGGCCAGCCCGCTAAAAGATTTATATTCACCCGCCTTTTACAACCGGTTAAGCAGTGCCTTAACCGCCACCGTTCCCGGTTTTGATGAGCAAAAGTTTGTTCAGAACATATTTGTGTCCGAATTTAATTCGATGGAACTGAAAGAAAGAATGAAACACACTTCAAAAGTATTGCATCATTTTTTACCTGCAGCTTATCCGCAAACGATTATACTCATCAAAAAAACAATAGAACAGCTGAGGGTTCAGGGCATTGGCGAAGATGGCCTGGCTTATATGTTTTTACCTGATTATATTGAAACTTATGGAATTGATGATTTCGAAAATTCGGTAGAAGCACTGGAATTTGTTACCCAGTTTGTAAGCTGCGAATTTGCTGTACGTCCCTTTATTTTGAAATACGGAAACGAAATGATTTTACGGATGCAGCAATGGTCGCTACACGAGAGCCATAAAGTGCGCAGACTTGCCAGCGAGGGCAGCAGACCTCGCCTGCCCTGGGCAATGGGTATTCCCTTTCTGAAAAAGGACCCTGCTTCTATTTTACCGATTTTAGAAAACCTTAAAAACGATCCTTCCGAATATGTAAGGAGAAGTGTGGCCAACAGTTTGAACGATATTGCCAAAGATCACCCACAAGTGGTCTTGGAGGTAGCTAAAAGCTGGTCGGGCCTGAGTGCCGAAACTGATGCACTGATTAAACACGGTAGCCGCACCCTTTTAAAACAAGGGCACACCGAAATTTTGAAACATTATGGTTTAGATGATACTGGCATTGTATTGAAAGATTTTAAGCTTTTAACGCCGGTAGTAAAAATTGGAGAAAGCCTGACTTTCTCATTTTCTATCCGCAACGAAAACCCCACCGAACAAAATGTAAGGCTCGAGTATGCTGTATATTACAAAAAGCAAAATGGGCAGAACACCAAAAAAGTATATAAAATTTCGGAAAGGGTTTATCCGGCAGGTGCTGAGGTAGCCATTATCCGAAAGCAAAAGTTCATATTAATTACCACCAGAAAATTCCATTTGGGCGACCATCAGGTTTCGATAATTATCAATGGCGCAGAAAAAGAACTGGCCAGTTTTGAGCTAGAGGCTTAAATGCGGATTCTAGCCATTTCAAATCAGTAAAATCTGTTTTATCTACGGGAGAAATTGGGCAATAAGCGAATTAATTTCCCCATAGATTTAAGAAGATTAGCACAGGTATTTATTAATTTTTGCTCAGCAATATCTGCCAACGTTTTAACTGTAAAAAACAAAAGAAGCCGGCTTTAACAAAACCGGCTTCTTCTGCTTGTATGTTGAGATTTTTCTAAATGGTATTTTACAGCAAACCGTACAAACCATGCGCATAATTCCTCAATGAGGCCGATACTGTTTTCATCTTATCGGGTGATGGTCCTTTAACTTTATAGGCTTCGGGATGAAGGGCTAAAGGTTGCTCATCGGTTTCTGCTGTCGTGTTTCTGTTGCTTAATGTAGCATGTTGTTCTTCGCTTAATTTTAAAGGTGCCATGATCTCGAATTTATACTACAATAACAGGGCAACTTTAAATATGTTTGTCGGTTAAGCTTAATTTTTCAAATTAGTTTTCGAGACTGGAAATCCAATTTTCCGTATCAGAAACTTTAACTGGTGTTGCACTGGCAACGATCTTTAAAACACCTCCTGCATTGATATCCTCTTGTGTGATATAATTTTTCTTAAAAGGCTTTCCATTCAGGAAAACTGCTTTAATGTATTTGTTTTTTAAGCTAAAATTAACGGTTTCAATTTTGAAGGTTTTTCCCTTTGGTAGGTTATAGGTAACTGTTGGGAACAAAGGCACATTTAAATAATAAACAGGCCAGCCTACGCAAGCCGGAGAAAAACCACTGGCTGCAAATACATACCAGGCACTCATCGCACCGGCATCGTCATCCATGGTACGCAGGTAGGCATGTGGCTGGTTGCGGTAAATTTTACCGATATAACTGCCAATACCGCGACTGTTGTCGTTAAAGTAATTCTGGATTACCGTATCCGCGGCCAGTTGATGCATCCAGTATTGTGATTTATATCCCGATTTGGTTACATTGTACATCAACGGTACCTGTAAATCGGGTTCGTTGGCATGGTTATACAAATCGCGGGCAAAAAATTCGTCAAGTTTGGCCAGGTATGATTCTTCTCCCCCATCAAGCTCAATAAGTCCTTTAAAATCGTAAGGCACAAACCACCTGTACTGCCAAATGGTACCTTGATATAAACCTCTGGCCTGCATGCGGTCTACATCGTTCTTGCTCATGTCTTTAAAATCTTTGTTCCAATATTTTTTATACTCTAAGGCTTTTGCCAGGTAAAAATCAGCTTTTTCCTTGTTCTTTAAGATCTTGAATATTTCGGCCAAGGCCCAGTTATCGTAGCTCGATTCTAAGGCTTTATCGGGCGATTTATAATCCAAACCATTTACTTCTTTCACCAGAGAATCGGCAATTTTATTAAAATCAACCGGATAACCTTTTCGGTAGGCATCCAGTAAAACCACAATGGCATGCTCTGAACGCACCGTATTGGAAGGCTCATTTTGGCCAGCATAATCTTTTTTGCCTGATTGATAAAGATCAGCAATGGAGGTAACCATACCTGCATAACGGTCTTGCGCAATTAATGAAAGTAAAGGCAACTGTGTGCGGTAATTATCCCAGATGGCCCAGCCATTGTAACGGATTTCTTTATCTTTTTGCGCTTCACCTTTAGTGTTCCGGTAGCTACCATCAGTTTCAGAAATGACATAGGGTGATTGCATGGTGCGGTACAAAAGTGAGTAGAACAATTTTGCACTTTCCAAATCACCATTTACTGCAATTTTAGACAAATTGGTATTCCAGTCTTCACGGCTCTGTGCTTTTACTGCAGCAAATGCATTTTTATTGATAGAAGCCTTTGCGGCAGCCACACTCACCGATGAAAGGGCAATATTGATACCAGCTGTGGTTATACCAGACTGCAAGGTTGCGATTAACTTATGCTCTCCCGCATCTTTCCAGGATACATTTTCGCCAATTTCTAAATAATAGAACAATTTGTATTTACCGACACCACAAGTTGTTTTAGAGGTGATCCAACCGCTAATGGTATTGCCGTTCACCTCATGTTCTTCAGCCACAAAAGCACCGTTAAAAGCGTAACCTAAATCGAGGTAAAAGCCTTTGGCCCCTACTGGAAACTGATAGGCATGCTTGCCGGCTTTGCCTAAAACAGTAAAACTGGATTTAATTTTATTTTCAAAACCGACTTCATAATAGCCCGGAGCTGCTTTTTCTGATGCTTTGATTAATTCTGATTGCGCCGGGTCGGTGCCTAAGAAAGGTTTGATGAAAATATTCCCCCCAGATCCCTGGCAGCCTACTCCCTCAAAACGGTTATGGGTAAAGCCTTCAAATTTCTTAGCCAGATATTCGTAACCGGTATGCGTTTTAGGGTAGGTTTGCGGACCGATGCTCAACATGCTAAAAGGATAAGATGCGGCCGGCGACATCTGGCCATGATCTGCAGATGAACCTAAAAAAACATTTACCTGATCGACAGGTTTTGCCGAATTGACTGAAAAGATATTCGTTCTTTGCTGTGATAAAACGTTTAACGAAAAGAATAATAGAAATCCTACTATTTGAACAGAAAACTTCATTTGTGCTTTGGTTTATAAATTGCGCCAAAATAACATTTTAAGATGAAGTGGCGGTTATGTTTTAGCTTCTTTACAAAAATGGTTCTGGTAATGATCTGGTAAACCCAATAAACGCTTAAAAACAAAAAGCCATTCCGGGCATCGGAATGGCTTTAACATCATGTGCGTTATAAAATTTATTTCACAGCAACCGGAACTGAAATCTTATCCCAATCTAAAGAGAAACCGCTTTTACCAATTTTATAAACCAAACGCTCCTGAGTTGCTTTCAAAGCTTTTGTTTTTACATCAACACGTAAAGCATCTTTAGCTTCTTCGTATTTATATGCACCCCATTGTTTAGGTTCTTTGTTAAAAATAGCTGTCCAGGTTCCGCTTTCCTTAGGGATTAAGAAGAAACTGTATTTACCAGCTGGTAATGCTTTACCTTCAACGGTAATGTCTTTATCGGTTTCGAAAGTAGTAGCTTCGTTTGCACCTGCACGCCAAACTTTATCCCATGCTTCTAAGCCACCCCAAATCTTACGGCCTTTAACTGCAGGGCTGCTGTAGTTAATGGTAATGGTTGCATTTTTAATTTTACCTGTTGCAGTTGCTGCAGGACTTGGTTTAGGCTGCGCATCTTGTGCCATTGCACCTACAGAAATCGTAATTGCTGTAAATAACATAGCGATTGATTTGATCATCGTTTTCATAGTATTATTTTTATCTGTTTTGTTGTTCTTTTGATTTTACGAATTTATGGCTTTAGCGCGATAAAACAATAATCCTAAATAAATTGATACCGGAATGACGATACAGGTATACTTTTCCCATCGGTGGTGTCCTCACCGACCGAAACAATCCACCACCCTTTAATCCCTCATTCGATTGAAACTACTGTTTTATTTCTTCCGGCCAATAAACCTGATTACTGATCCCAGTCCGTTATGAAACACACCTTCGTTCAGCTCGATTTCTTTTTCTTCCAGCGCTACAATTTCGTAATTGGCAAAATCTGCTGCTATTTCCTCTATTGAAAAAAGCATGTCCAGTTCTTTTGGCCCACCAACTTTTTCATTCCTGGCAAGATAGTCAAGGTGGTTTTTACCAAAGGCTTCAAAAATAATCATTCCACCTGTACGTAAATAAAGATCTAACCTTTTGTGATAAGCTGATTTAATCTCCGCCGGAAAATGTGCATAGATTAAAGCGATCGCATCAAATTGTTCTGCTTGGTAATCGAGGTGTTGCAACTCACCCACCTGATAATCGATACTCACCCGATTACTTTCAGCAAGTTGAATGGCTTTGTTTTTACCTTCTGCACTAATATCAAAGGCCGAAACCGTCCAGCCGAGCTTTGCGGCAAAAACGGCATTACGTCCCTCGCCTTCGGCCGGAAAAAGTATAGTGCCGGGATTTAGTTGTTCTAATTGTTCTTTAAAGTAATTATTTGGCTGTTCGCCGTAAGCGAACTCTTCGGTACGGTATCTATCGTCCCATCTGTTTATCCAGGCTTCGTTCATAGGGTATGATTTTCTTTAAAATGGCTGGTCAGCCAACAGAATAAAGATATGAATTTTGAGAAAGCTGGCATTAAAATGCTCATGGGGATAGACCAATTGGTTAAAAATTGATAAGGTGATGACTTTAGGTGAATTGTTTAGTCTTCGATTCCGCTGCTATTTATCCTATAAGTTGGTATCCTCACCGACCGAAATAGTATTGATCTACTCCAGCTTCGATTAAGCAAAAGCTACCAAAGTCCTTCGACAAGCTGGATGACAATCATCAAGATAGAAGCCCCGCTTATTCGCCAACCACTACCTTCGGTTTATGAAACAACAAGCCCAGCAGCGAAAACACAATTACCGCAGCAGCACCAATTACGTTAAGCCATAAAAAGGAAACAATATCAAATTTATATACGGCAATCACCACAATTTCAGATAGAATGGCTGAAATAAACACCAATGGTCCATCAATTTTTTTGAAGTAAAAAGCGACGAGAAAAATACCCAGTATTGGTCCGTAAAAAAGTGAGCCCAAAACATTTACCGCTTCAATAAGTGAACCCATCTGGGTAGCAAACATGGCTACCGCGATAGAAAAAATGCCCCAGGCAAGCGTATGTAGCCGGCTGTATCTGAGTTCAGTTTCATCATCTGCCGCTTTTGTACTGAAAATGAGGTGTACATCTTTTAAAGAGCACGCCGCAAGCGAATTGAGTGCAGCAGAAATAGAGCCCCAACTGGCCAGAAATATCACTGCAAAAAGCAGCCCCACCATTCCTACAGGCAGCGTGTTTTTCACAAAGTATAAAAAGATATAGTTGGTATCTGTCTTCTCGGCATTGTAATTCGATTTATTAATGGCCTCTTCTACTCGGGTATGCAGGTCTTTCACTTTATTCTGCGTAACCTTAAAATCGGCTATCGAGGTGTTTAAAGCAGGCGATTGCTTCTCTTTTTCTGCCAGTATATGGTGCGATTGCCGGGTAAATTGTTTTTGTAATGCGTTGTGTTCTTTTTCAAATGCAGCAGCTTGCTGAGGTTCTTTTTCCTTTAAATATTGATACGAACGTTCGTTGAAATAAATGGGAGCTGGTTTTAAAGAAAAGAAAGCAAACAATAAAGCGCCAATCAGCAGGATCGCAAACTGCATCGGGATTTTAACCAGTCCGTTTAACAGCAATCCCATCTTGGCATTGGTGTTATCTTTTGCGGTAATGTACCTCCCCACCTGACTCTGATCGGTACCGAAATAAGAGAGTGCCAGAAAAAAGCCTCCAATCAGTCCGCTCCAGATATTGTATTTATCTTTCCAATCGAATTCTGTAGTGATTACATTCAATTTACCAGATTTGCCGGCCAGATAAAGTGCATCTTTAAAGCCGATTCCATCGGGCATGTGCTGAATTAACAGGTAGCCGGCAAAAGCCATGGTACCCAAAATAATTAAGAACTGCAGTTTTTGGGTATGTGCTATAGCTTTGGCGCCGCCTACGTAGGTATAAATTAATAAGATACCTCCGGTAAGGATGTTGGTTAAATAAATATTCCAGTTTAAAACACTCGATAAAATGATGCTTGGTGCATAAATACTAATCCCGGTTGATAGCCCTCTTGAAAACAAAAACAGAAGCGAAGTGAGCACGCGCGTCTTTTTATCGAAACGGTTTTCCAGATACTCATAAGCGGTGTAAACATTCAGTTTTTGAAAAATGGGAATGAAAGTAATACAGATTACAATCATGGCCAAAGGCAAACCAAAATAATATTGTACAAAGCGCATCCCATCGGTATAAGCCTGTCCGGGAGCCGATAAAAAGGTAATGGCGCTGGCTTGCGTAGCCATAATACCCAACAACACAATGTACCAGGGCATTTTATTATCGGCTTTTAGGTAAGAAGCGTTGCTTTTTTGTCCACGACCAATAAAAACGCCGTATGCTACCACAGCAAAAAGGGTAAATATCAATACAGCCCAATCGATATTACTCATGTCCAGAATTTAGTAAACAGGTAATAAAATACGATCTGAAACACCAGCGCAAGCGCTAAAAGGATGTACCAGGTATTCCAGTTTTTAAATTGGTTTTTCATTATTTACCAGCTGATAAAAAGTTAAAAAATAACCTGGCAGCTCCCACATTTCCGGCTGGCAATTGCCTGAAGAACGCCAATGGACTGTAAATAAAATTGCCTTTACCATATTTGGTATACAATGTAGCCCCCTGTAGTGGTTCTTCGTCAGTATCGTGCATTTCGAAAAGCGCTTCGTACTTATCATCCCATTTATCAGGAAAATAAGCTCCGCGTTCCTGCACCCAGCCTTTAAAATCTTCGGCAGTTATTTTATTTGGATAATTCAACAACTTGTGATCCGGCTTTAAAATTTTCACTTCAGCATTTTCTTCGGTTACCCGCTTGCCGCTAATACTAAAAGGGTAAATTCCAAAATCCTGCAGCGCCATATCCTGAGTAGTATTGTACTGCATTACAATAGTACCGCCATTTTCTACATAACCACGCAATGCAGTTTGCCAGTTTTTAATCCGCTTTTCCGTATTAATTACACGCACACCAGTTACCACCGCATCGTATGTAGCCAGTTTTACCGCATTCAGGATATCCGCTTCAGTTAATACATCAACCTGCAAACCTGCCTGTCTTAAAAACTCGGGAATCAAATCACCGGCTCCCTCAATATAACCGATTTTTTTAGCCAATACTTTAACATCGCCTTTTATTAACCAGGTTGTAGCGGGTACAAAATATTGTAATGTTGGAAGGTGAGGATATTGAATCATGACCTGTCCTTTAGTGTATTCGGCACTTTCTGAAGAAAAAACAGCTTCCAGCTTGTTCTGACTGGTCTTAATTTTAGCCAAATCTTCAGCAGGGATTAAAAAATTAAGGGTATTGATGGTGTTTTCGGCCAGGTTAATCCCCTGAAAGGTTTTAATAGTCTGATCGCCGATTTTGAAACTGATTTTACCATAATTGATATTCTTGTTTGCCCTTAAACGTAAGGTAACATTCAAACCTTCTTTCTCTTTGGCAAAGTAACCGGTTCGGTAAAGTTCAAATCAAGCGCAGGAATGATCCGCAAGGCTTCAACCACATCTCCCTTAACCGGATCAAGTTTTTTGAACGATAATGGCAGCTGCACATCAAATTTTTCGGTTTCAATTTTTAGCGAAAGCAATACATTAACAGGCGATTGTATTTCAGCCAATCCAATTAACGTATCGTTTGCAACACTAAAAGTTGCTGCATCTTTTGCCGGTTTGGCCAGCCAGTAAGGTTCGGTCGGAGCAGCATCGGTAGGAATCTGAATTTTACGTTCGATGGTAATCAACGAATCACCTGATAGTTTCTTATTGAGGTTATCGGTTTGATTTAACCAGTTTACGCTTTCTAAAGTTACCGGAGTTGCCGATCTCGAAATTAAGTTTAAACGGAAATTATAGCTGTTACCCGCAATGGCTTCGGGCTGATTGGTCACCACTTCGCCCATAAAACCTACACAGCTCAAAATAATATGGTCAATGGCAGCAAGTTTATCTTTGCGTAAATCCGCATCAGACAATTCAGCTATTTTTTTGCGTAGCATCAGCAGTCCGTGTAAACTTTTATCGGGCTGATTATAATTGAAAGATAGTAGGATAATATCAATCAATTCATCAATATCGCCCACACCTTTGTCCGACCAGTTCATGCTTAAACCATCAAAAAGTGTTCTTTTAGCAGGCTCACCCGCTACATGCGTAAAATATTCAGAACGTACGCCCGCAACCGACTGCGTGCCCGCACCCTGGCTTTTATGTAAACTTCGGCTCAAACCGGCCAGTTCTCCGTAGCCCATTCCCAATTGCGCATCGTACTGCCCTGCCGTAATCTTTAACTGATTTTCGGCAGTGGTATTTACCGAACCAAACCTAAAAGTATTCCACAGTAACCTTTTAGGCTGCCAAACCGAAACATATTTCAGTTGATTTGGGAACATATTTTTATCGGCAGCAGCCTTAAATGCCTTTTCGGCCACTACTGCCGAAGCTGCGTGTTGCCCATGCCCTGCCGCAGCAGTTGGTGGAAAACGGCAGATAATCACATCGGGTCTGAATTTCCGGATTACCCAAACTACATCAGCAGTGATACTATCGGCGTCCCACTGTTTAAAGGTATCGTTTGTATTTTTAGAGAAACCGAAATCAATGGCGCGGGTAAAAAACTGCTGCGCTCCATCCAATTTACGTGCTTCTAAAAGCTCATGTGTTCTAATTAACCCCAAAGCGGAGCCTTGCTCGGTACCCAAAAGGTTCTGTCCACCATCGCCTCTGGTAAGAGATAGATAAGCTGTTTCTACATTTTGCTCATTAATTAACCACGATAGTAAACCTGTATTTTCATCATCAGGATGGGCAGCTAAGTATAAAACCTTGGGTAAGTGCTTTAAAATTTTGAGTTCTCTGTAAATCTCGGCCGATTTTGCGGGGCGCACTTGTTGGGCGGCACAGAATATTGCCGGTAAGCATAGGGTGAATATGGCAGTTAATCTTTTGAACATATTATTTGTTTTGCGAAACTCAAATATGCTCAAAAAGCTTTTACTTTAGCGCTTCGGAAACGAAAAAGGTACAAAAAATGGCGGTTCTCCGATTTACAACCTTTTAAAAACAGATTCGAGCAAATGAATGTAGAGGGTTATCCCTTCCTCAATTTCTTCAATCAGCACAAACTCGTCTGCAGTATGCGATCTGGCCGATTCGCCAGGCCCCATTTTTACCGATGGCATACTCAACCAACCCTGATCGGAACTGGTAGGTGAAAGATAAGTTTTTCTGCCCAGGGCTAATCCGGCAACAACAAGCGGATGCAGTACATCGATGTTGGATGGATTGAGCACATTCGGCCGCACGTTGAAACTGCACAGGGTGTGGTTGATAATTACATTGAGAATTTCACGGGGGGTATAATTGTGATCGAAACGGATATCGACCGTAAAATGGCATTCGCCAGGCACAATATTATGCTGCAAACCCGCATTGATCTGTGTAACCGTCATTTTTACCGGCGCAGGCAAATGATCTTCGATTGGAAACTGAAAATGCGAAAACCATTCGATATCCTTAATGGCTTTATAAATAGCATTATCGCCTTCCTCTCGTGCGGCATGGCCTGAGCGCCCTTTAGCTACACAATCAATCACCATCGAGCCTTTTTCGGCAATGGCCATGTGCATACCTGTTGGCTCGCCAACTATGGCGAAAGAAATGGGTTTAAGCTCATCCAAAATACTTCTGATACCGTTTACACCAGAAGTTTCTTCTTCTCCGGTGGCCGCCAAACACAAATTGAAAGGCAGGTCTTTCGATTCGTAAAAGTAAATAAAGGTCGAAATAAGCGATACCAGCGAAGCACCAGCATCATTACTGCCTAAACCGTGAATTTTTTCGTCGTAAATCAGTGCCCGGAAAGGATCTAAGGTATATTGTTCATTGGGTTTTACTGTATCGTGGTGCGAGTTGAGCAGAATAGTCGGTTTTGCACTGTCGAAATATTTGTTGTAGCACCATACATTATTGTTTTTACGAATGGTATTGATTCCGTGTTTAGCCAGATGTGATTCTATTTCGCTGGCCGTTCCATGCTCCGAACTGCTAAAAGATGGAATGGCAATTAAAGCGGCTAAAAGTTCAAGCGCTTCATTATACAATTGGTTTAAATCGGGATGACCGGTTAGTTGTTTTTCTGCGATATTCATGACGTAATTAAATGCTTTTAAAGTTTAAGTTTTGTTTCAATTGGAGCGTATTTTCTGCACTGGCGATAATTTGATCGATATGTTCAGGTGTAAACAGCATGGCCGTACATAAGCAGTTACTTTTATTTTTACTTTCGAGGATAGCATGGTTTACGCAGCTTTTGCAACCCTCCCAAAAAGCCGTATCCTGGGTAATTTGGGCATAGGTTACAGGCTCAAAACCCAGCTGGTTATTCATTTTCATAATGGCTGCCCCAGAGGTAATACTGAATATTTTCGCATTGGGGTACAGGCGGCGGGATAGGCTGAAAATCCGGTTTTTAATGCTCCTGGCAACACCTGAGTTTCTAAATTTTGGCGCAACAATTAATCCTGAATTTGAGATGAAAGCATTATTTTGCCAGCTTTCGAAATAGGAAAAGCCAACCCATTCGCCACCGGCAGTTACTGCAATTACAGCTTTGCCGGCACTCATCTTTTCGACAATTGAGGCTGGCGTTCTTTTTGAAATGCCAGAACCTCGTAACAGTGCCGAGCTTTGTGTTTCTGACACAATTTCAGCTGCATATTTTGCATCCTCTTTGGTTGCAACCCTGACAAAAATTATTGAATTGTTCATTTTAATAAAATTTCATGCTTGCCTGTCATCAAAAGCAATACCCACTTTGAGAACAAACACATAAAACACTGACTATCAACACTAAAATTTAAAACAAACAAACAGCTATCCAAGCAAGCACCAGCAATCGCTACCGTTTTGAAAGGCTTTTTATCATATTGAAAAGCTTTTAGACTATTCATGATTGGTTGGTGAAGTCACGAACTAAAGCCAAGGACCTGAATTATCACAATTCTTAATAATTCGGTATATTTATTGTTAATATTGCAGCATAAATTTAACCTATGAATGGGATGGTCCTCATCATCGATGATGAAAACAAAATCTGCAGTTTACTTTCCAGGATTATAGAGTTGGAGGGCTTTAAAACCCTGCAGGCCAATACCGGAAAAGAAGGACTAAAACTTTTAAAAAATAACGACGTAAGCATTGTCATCAGCGATGTAAAGCTGCCCGATGTGAACGGAGTTGCACTTGTTAAAGATATCAAAGCCATTAAACCTTTTGTCGAAATCATTAACCTGACCGCTTATGGTACTATTGCCGATGGGGTGCTGGCCATTAAAAACGGGGCCTTCGATTATCTGGTTAAAGGCGACGACAACGATAAGATTATTCCGCTTTTATACCGCGCAATGGATAAATCCAATCTGCAACGCCGTGTGGCTGAGCTGGAAAATAAAATTACACAAAAGCACAGTTTCGAAACTATTATCGGTCAGTCTAAAGCTTTAAAAGAGGCCATTGATCTGGCCAGAAAAGTAAGCGTAACCGATACAACTGTTTTGCTTTTAGGTGAAACAGGTACAGGAAAAGAGGTTTTTGCTCAATCGATCCACTATGCGAGCCCAAGAGCCGAAAAACCCTTTGTGGCACTGAACTGCAGCGGTTTTAGTCCAGACTTACTGGAAAGTGAGCTTTTTGGTTACAAAGCTGGCGCATTTACAGGCGCCAATAAAGATAAAAAAGGCTTATTGGAAGAGGCCAATGGTGGTACTTTGCTGCTAGATGAAATTGGCGAAATGAACCTGGACCTGCAAGCTAAACTATTGCGGGTACTGGAGAGCCAAACCTTCATTAAAGTGGGCGATACCCACACCCAGCAGGTAAATGTGAGAATTTTAGCCGCAACCAATAAAGATTTAAAAGGTGATGCCGCATCAGGTAAGTTCCGTTCAGATCTCTATTACCGTTTATCGGTTTTTACCCTTACGCTACCACCCTTGCGCGAACGTAAGGCCGATATCCCTGCCTTGGCCAAACACTACCTCAAGGCATTTGCCGATAAGGTAAACCGGGCAGTACCTAAAATGGACGATAAAATTCTGTCGATTTTAACAGACCATAGCTGGAAAGGTAATATCCGCGAGCTTAAAAACGTAATTGAACGCCTGGTCATCCTGTCCGATGGTGATACTTTAAGTGCAACTGCGCTGCCTCCCGAATTTTTCGAATTCATGCCAGCAGAAAATGAATATAATTTACAGCAGATCGAAAAACAGCATATCCAGAAAGTACTCATCCATACCAAAGGCAATAAAACTGAAACTTCAAGATTATTGGGAATTGGCTTAACTACTCTTTACCGTAAAATAGAAGAGTATCAGATTAAAGAGGTTTGAAGTCAAAGTCGAGGCTCGGAGATGCGTTCTGAAATCTGAAGTTCAATACCCCATTGAAGAAAATCTCCAGGCTCCTCGAAGTACACACGAAAGCATCTGTCTGGTCATATGATGTCTGACCAAAGTCCTTATAATGGTTAGCAATTCTACCTAATTGCTAGAAGATAGAAATCAAATTTAATGGGAGCCGATTTTCTACACATATTCTTCTGCTTGGTAGTGGCTACCAGCTACTTTCTCAAAGTCTACTTCTCGCTTTAGTTTGACATATCGTTATTTTGGATCAGTTGAAATACCTTTCTCCTCACGGATAAGCTGAAAAAGGTGGTCAGGGCGGACGATTAGATAATCTTCATTAAGTGAATTAGCTACGTTTTTAAAACTCGTTGGCGATATATTTGTCCAGGGCTGAGCCTGTATAATGATGAAACGTGGCACAGTTCTGTCCCAACCTTTAGAGGCCCTGGCAATATGATCTTTCATCGCCTGTTCAGTTGTACAGTAGTTACAGCTAAGTGCCATTCCAGGTAAGTTGTTATTGTAGATGGTGAGCCCACCACCCGTATTCTGAGCCGTTACCCCAAGCAACGATTTTGCATGACGGGCATATAGCTTTCCAACATCGGGGTTGATACCGCCAACGATGGTATTCCAGATGGTGATTACTCGTAAACCTGCACGATTATTATATTCCTCAGTTTTAGAAACGAACTTTTTTAGCAAGTTTTTATCCGGCCAGGCATTGGGATAGGTATAGCCATAACCAGAAGGGCCAGAAATCAGGTTGTCGTTCCTGGTAGATGTCTGCCAATAGTAGTTGAGCGCACCTGGCATTGCATCCAGCATGGCAGGCGATACCGTCCAACCCATCGGAACAGCACCTCGGTCCGGATTATTCCAGAGCTTACGCATCAGATGTTCGGTAAATTGCAGATTATCTCCATCACTCAATATAAAAGCAACATAGATTTTATTGCCGAGCTCTGGCTTTGGAGGGATCGGTTTTATATTTACCGTTCTGGATGTACCACTATGTAAAGTCAGGTTCGAGCACCAATCACTTGCAATAGTTGCAACCCCATACTTTGAAGCGCGCTCCACCCCCGGCCCTTCTTGTGGCCACCATCCCATAAACTTAGAGCCTGAAGACATTGAAGACAGAAATTTGTTCAGCAGTTCACTTTCGCCCGCTATTTTCGGATCAAGCCATATTACAGCCGCGCCCACTGCAACCGCATATTCACGAAGGGCGGCTTTATGCGCATCAGGATTCAGTCCAATTAACAGGCGGTGATCAAGATGTGGCCAATAAGTATCATATAATGCTTGATAAACTTCTAGCTTACCATTGAATCTTCCCCGTAAATCAAGTAAGACAGGTAAGTTATAAGGTGAAGCAGTTAATCTGGACAACAATAATGGCGAGGCAATTAATGCGCCTTTGCTCCTCGAAAGTACTGTGGCCAGGTTAATTGTATGCGTTTGGGCAGGATCATAAACAATCAAGCCGGAAATTTCATTCCTGTATTTAGCAATCAGATCCCATTTGTCTGTAGGTTCAGACCACCTCAGCCCCAGAGACTGCAGCCAGGTGTGCGGTCCTTCTGCAAATTTATCCCCTTCATACGAGAAAATACGTGGCTTAGTCAGGTTCACTAACCCCTTTAAGGAGGCAAACAGGTACATTTCGGCTGAAGTGTACGGAGAGTTTTGACGCAATGTGATTAAATCCTGTACCTGGGCAGGTGCAGGAAACGATGGAAGAAGCTGATCCTTTGGCCATTTAGTCTGACTCATGGATGGCCCAATAAATAAATGAAGTAAAAGGATGCTTATCACTGTACTCCTAAGCATATTCATACGTTTTATCATCTGTTAAATATAGCTTTAAAGTTCATCAAATTTTCGTGATTAGAAATATTGGGATAGGTATAGCTCGCCTTTTTTTGCTTCCATTCACCCGCATAATTTTATCCTGAGATTAGGCTATATCCATAGCAATCAATAGGGCCAGCATATCTACAAGCAATTCTGGATTGAAAATTAAATTAAGCAAATATGCCACAAAACAGCGTTGAGCTTCCAAGCGGAGGCTTAGTGGTCATTTTTCATCTGTCTGTTCATACTGAACCTGATCAGCTTTCCATCTCTTGACCCGAAGATTGTGACATGACATCTCCGTATTCGCGATGAAGATGAATCACTGGGGAACCTAGACTTTTAGTCCGCTAATTTTTGTTTGATATTGAAACATTGCTTCATTTGCCGCCGTAAACATTTCACATCGCCTGTCGACAATTTTCATCCCTTTGGTAGCACATCTTACACCTGCACATCTAAAACTTAAAACTAAAGTTAACCAAAATCACATGCGCGCAATCAATGGGACCAAAGGGGCCATTTTTATCTTGATTTGAAGGTACAGCCTATCAAACGAATAAAATTACCCCTATGGCAGCGGTTTTTGTCAGCTTAGTGAGCTTTTAAGGCAGTTTTATTTCTATTGAAATTGTGATTTTTGTCCAGAATGCATTTTATCTAGCGTAAAAAAGCAAAGATCTTTATGAGTATTTTACCCGACGATCAAATGAGTATATCTACACTGATCGATTACTTATCAACACTTCAACCCCTCTCGAACGAACTGGCAAACGCTTACCTGAAAAACTGCGAGGTAATACGGTTAAAAAAAGGTCGTTGTATCCTCACCCCGGTAGATTACAACAGCTATTCCTACTTCATTGTCGAGGGAAAGATGAGAGGGTTCATACGTGAATCCGGAACCGAGATCACCACCTTTTTTGCTTTCGCTATGGAGCCCGTAACTGCTTTGACCTGCCCATCAGCCGACGAAAATTACTCGAGGGAATACCTGCAAGCGATTGAAGAGTGCTTGATCGTACGGATTCCCTATTGTTTCCTTGCAACAACTTATCATCAATTCCCTGAAGCCAATATCATAGCAAGGAAGATAGTTGCCCTTCAGTCTTTCCAGGCACAACAGCGTTCATTACTTGCCAGGATACCCAATGCTTCCTCTCGCTATGAAAAGTTCATGCAAGATGAAAGGATGGCTCAGGCGGGTATCCCTTTGCGTTACATTGCCAGTTATCTCTGTATCAGAATGGAAACCTTGTGTAGAATTAGAAGTAGAGAAATTCGCGCGGCTATGGCCTATTCATCCGATAAATAAAATTGAACGAAAGCCAGCCCAAAGCGCTCCGAGGGATCCTTTAGGTAAATCTCAGCAAAGGGATTATTTGGGTCTATTCCGCCACTGAAGATAACCTTTGGATCAGATAAAGTGTGACTAGGTAAATCTAGCAATAAATTCAAAAAAACAACAAAATCTTCCAGGGTAAATATTAATCTAAATCAACTGCAGATTGAGATAAAAGCTTAGTAAAAATATTAAATCACCTCAGCCACATTTATTCCATAAATCTCATTGAAGAGTTTTTTGAAGTGTGTCTTTGACCCATATCCCGCGATGCTCGAAATCTCGGCAATAGTTCGATATTTACCTGAAACAATCGCCTCCCAGGCCAAATGTAGTCTGATCACTGTCACCAGCTTATTTGGCGTTATTCCCAGAATCCGACCTATCTGACGAAAAAGCTGCCTTTCACTGACAGCAAGCTCATTGGCTATAAACTGGAGCGTGAGATGCAGTTTCCCTGCATAAGTCCTAACCACTGATTCGAACTTGTTCAGCCATTCCTGATCAGAATACGAGGGCTGCCCGGCTCGCATAGCCGTTTCGGTCTGATCTTCAATATGTACAACCCTTGAACGGATGACACTAGAGGCGCTATTGAGCCGTGTTCTCTGCTCCTGATTGAGCCTTGCCAAAATTTCTGAAACCCGCTCATATTCCGCTACCCGCTTCTGATAGGTCACATCTTTGGCAATAGCAAACACAAGCTGATCTCTTTCAATGGGCATTGAGGTCCATGAAAGCCATACAACGTTACCGTCCTTTTTTAGGTACCGGTTCTCAAACTTCAAAAGTGGCTCTCCATTTCTAAGGCTACTGCGTTTATTTTCTGTGAGTGTTCGGTCATCAGGATGCACAAAGGAATTAATTGGAACGGCAAATAATTCTTCTTTGGAATATCCCAAGGTTTTGGATACTGCCGGATTGATCTTCTTAAAATAGCCATCATAGCCCGCCACGCACAGCAAATCAGGTGACAGCTCAAAAAAATAATCCAGATCAAACTGGCCAATCAATGTACTGTGGAGCATAAGAATAGACAATAACGGACGGACAGTTCCGCAATCCAAATGTATCACTTGATATACCTTAGCGCAAATTTTTCTTTAAATTGTTCTAAAGAACAAAAAATAACCCTGATATCCCATGCCTTAGAGAGGATTCAAGAAGAAATGCAGACAAATGTTATTCAGCTCTTAACTGCGAGATTAGAATGTCGGTATATTCTTGTTCAGAATAATGCGTTAAGGACACTTGATTAAATTAACATCTGAAAGATGGTTGATGGGCTTATAGTATACATTGTTCCTTCTTAATGTTAAAAAACTAAGCAACAAATCTGATCCACTTATCCCCTTCATGCCCGAATATAAAAGAGCCCGGATGCAGCATTTCAGCAATATCTTCGATTAAAGAAACTGCATTTTCGGCGGTTCTTTCACGGTTTATATCATCATTTAATAAAATAATGCGATTGTTTTGCACTGCCTGCCAATCGGTATTCAGTGCGGCCGGTACTTCACGCATTAAATCGGTAAGCGTTTTGCCAGCTTGGTAATAAATAATAAATACCGCACTCAAAACATCGGTTTCCACCATTCCGCCAGCCAATGCAATTTCTTCTGTCAGCACGTAATTTGGGTTATTGCTGGTATCCAAACAGGCTACTGGCATTTTATCCATAAATTTAATCTTATGTTCTACTAAATCTAAACGTTCCTGTAATTCTTCCTGTTTAGTAGCATCGAGGCCAATAAATAAATCGTTTAAAAAAGACATCTGCATTAAATTTATTAATTTGTGCAAAAATAACATTCCTACCCGATGCGAGGCTTATTTAATTATATATTTTGGATTTTTTGTGCAAGCCTGATTTTTAGCTGTAAGGAAAACACCAGCCATCAGGACAAAAAAGTCTTCAATATCAATCTCGATCAAGGCCTAACCTCAATGGACCCGGCCTTTGCCCGCAACCAGAATGCCATTTGGATGACCAACCAGATTTTTAATGGTTTGGTGCAGGTCGATTCGTCGTTGCAAACGATTCCTTGCATTGCTAAAAACTGGCAAATTTCTGCCGATGCTCTAACTTATACCTTCAACCTGCGCAGCGATGTATACTTTCACGACGACCCTGTTTTTAAAAACGGAAAGGGACGGAAAGTTGTAGCCAGCGATTTTGCCTATAGTTTTTACCGCTTAATTGATCCGAAAGTAGCCTCATCGGGCGGCTGGATTTTCAGCGACAAGGTAAAAGATGAACACAATTTTATTGCCCTAAACGATTCTACTTTTCAGATTAAACTGGTGCGCCCCTTCCCACCGTTTATGAGTTTGCTCACTACGCAATATTGCTCGGTGGTACCCAAAGAAGTTGTAACGCGCTATGGCAAAGATTTCAGGAGCCACCCTATTGGTACAGGGCCTTTTAAATTTAAATACTGGAAGGAAGGCGAAATCCTGGTGCTTTTAAAAAATGAGCACTATTTCGAAAAAGATGAAAAGGGCAAGCAGTTGCCTTACCTCGATGCGGTAAAAGCAACTTTCATTACCGACAAGCAGAGCGGGTTTATGAGCTTTTTAAAAAAAGACCTCGATTTCTATTACAATGTAGATGGGAGTTACCGCGACGATATCCTGACCAAAAGTGGAAAAATGACTGCTAAATACAAAGGAAAATTTAGCCTGACCAAAAGCCCCTACCTTTGCACCGAATATGTAGGCATATTGGTAGATACCAGCCTGGCCATTGTTAAAAAATCACCCTTGCGTTTAAAGAAAATCAGACAGGCCATTAATTATGCCATTGATAAAGAGAAGCTCATTAAATACCTGCGTAATGGTATTGGCGTAGCGGCAACCTCTGGTTTTATTCCCAAAGGCATGCCCGGTTTTGATAGCCTTGCTGTTAACGGTTATGCCTATAACCCCAAACTTGCAGCAAAACTTTTAAAAGAAGCAGGTTTCCCTGAAGGTAAAGGCCTAACAGAAGTTACCCTGAATACCACAACAACCTACAAAGACCTGATTGAATTTATACAGGGAGAATTAACTGCTGTTGGCATTAAAACCAAAATTGATGTAAGCCCGAGTGCCAGTTTAAGAGACCTGATGTCGAAAAACCATGTTAACTTTTTCAGGGGCTCCTGGCTGGCCGATTATGGCGATGGCGAAAATTTCCTTTCAATGTTTTACTCAAAAAACAAAGTGCCCTACGGCCCTAACTATACTGCCTTTTACAACAAAGCCTTCGACCAGTTATTTGAGCAAAGCTATTACGAACCAGATAACGAAAAGCGTTTTGCACTATACCGCAAAATGGATCAGATTGTAATGGATTATGCACCAGTGGTGCCGCTGTTTTACGATCAATCTGTAGTGATGTTACAAAACAATATTTCGGGATATTCTTTTAATCCGCAGAGCCTGATGATTTTGAAACGGGTTAAAAAGAAGTAACCATAACTTCCTTTTCAACAAGCCCTTCGTTAAACAAAAAATCCTTTCCGAAGTGATTCAGAAAGGATTTGAATGTATTTAGATTGGGTATTTTATTGCTGAACGCCACCGCCCATACCACCGCCACCTTGTTGCTGTTCTTGTTTAATATCGTCGTTTTTGATCTTTTTCTTCTCCGTAAATTTAAGCTTACCAAAAGAGTAACTGAAGTTAACACCAAACGAACGTAGTGGGTAATAGATGTTTGTACTTTGGTATAGTGTGCTAATTTTATTACCTTCTGTAGTAACCGAATTATTAACCGTTTTAATGTGTAGATCTCTGGTAAACGGATTTAAAGTGTTGATGCCTATCGATCCTTTTTTGTTCAGAATATCTTTTTTAAACGATGCGCCATAAAACACCATGGCATCTGTTTTTCCCTGATAGGTTCTTCTCGGTGAATTTACCACTCCAAACAATTCGAAATTATAACCTTTACCAAATCCATATGCAGAACGGCCAAAAATATTATAGTTTAAAAAGGTACCTGTGCTTACGTTAGTTAAAGTATTGCTTACTTCATAAGTATTCACTCCAATATTGGTCATTAAAGTCCATTTTGGTTTAGGGTTGTAAGAGGCAAAAACATTGGCTCCATAAGTTTGGGCCACACCTACGTTAATAAAGGTTGTTAAAGTTTTATCTACTCCGTTTTCTTTAAAAGAACTAATAGAACTCTCAATAACTCCTCCGGTACGGCGATAAAATACGGAAGCATTAATTACCGACCCTTTAATAAAAGTTGAGTAGCCCAACTCCAGGTTATCACTTAATTCAGGAGCCAAACCAGGTTTTCCTTCCCTAACATTAAATTGATCGCTCTCGTTGCGGAAAGGATTTAAATAAGACAAACTTGGTCTTTGTACCCTGCGGTTATAGCTTAATTTCAAAGTTGCATTTCCTTTAAGTGTTTGCGAGATGATCGCACTTGGAAACAGGTTAAAATAATCATTTTTCTGTATGCCAGCCTTTTCAGTGTTAAAACTGATGCTGGTATATTCTGATCTCAAACCACCCTTAAAATTTAGTTTCTTACTTAATTTGAAGCTGATCACACCGTAAGCCGATGCTACATTTTGATCGTAATCGAAATCACCTTCACTCTGATTGCTAAATTCGCTGCTGATATTCCTGAAAATGCCCTTAGCACCCACCTCTAAAATGGTCGATTTGCTAAACGGATAGGTATAGTCGGTTTGTGCAGTATATTCTTTGTTTTTACCAGTATTGTTGTTATTAATCGGTTTAAACGTAGAACCCACTATTTCATTCTGGAATTCTGTCGTATTTCTTCCGGTTGATAACTGACCCGAAATGGTAAACTCTTCACCTTCTTTTTTGGTCGTGTGTTTATAATCTACGTTCCAGTCAAAATTACTGAAGCCCATATCCATGTCACTTTTGTTCACCAATGGCACACCATTAATAGTATAATCAGCGCTACCTGGCCCCCCGTTAGAAAAGTTATTGTATTTTAAATTAGAGCTCAGGTTATTATACGCGTTAAAATCATAATCTACACCAACACTTCCATTATAACCATTGCGGCTCCATTTCGAGTAACCATCCTGTAAAATATTGTTAAATGTTGTTTTGGTCAAACTGTCTATACGTGTATTGTTTTCGAACTGTACTCTCGATTTCTGCGCGTATGCCAGATTGGTACCTAAACTTGTATTGATGCTCAATCGGCCTGTTTTTGCCGTTAAGTTAAACGCACCGTTATTTTGACGGGTACCTATAGAAGCATTAACTGTTCCACTCACCCCTTGCGCATTCGATTTTTTAGTGATGATGTTGATGATACCACCTGAACCTTCAGCATCATATTTAGCCGATGGACTGGTAATTACCTCCACACTTTTAATCTGCTCGGCAGGGATCATTTTCAAGGCATCAGCAACGCTGCTCGCCATTGTACCAGAAGGTTTGCCATTAATCAGCACGCGCACTGCACCGCCACGTAACTGCACGTTTCCGTCTACATCGACAGATAGCATCGGCACTTTACGCATTACGTCAGTTGCATCACCACCCGCGTTGGTACCATCAGCCTCTGCATTGTACACCATTCTGTCGATCTTATTTTCGATAACGGCTTTAGTACCTTGTACCTGAACATCGGCCAAAGTATTTTCTGTAGAAGAGATATAAATGGTACCCATGTTGTTATCGGGTTTGGCAGGCGTTGTAGTAACCAATACCGTTTTGGTTTTGTAACCCATAAAGCCAATCATCAGCTTATAAGCATCGGGCGATACATTTTGCAGGGTTAATTTCCCTTTTTCGTCGGTAACACCACCGTTAACCGATTTATTATCTTTTGCGTTAATTAACGATACAGTTGCGTAATCAATAGGTTTTTTAGTTAATGAATCTAATATAATGGCGGTAATACGCCCGGTAACAGTTGTTTTTTTTGCTCCCCCACCAAAGCCGCCAGCAGGAAACTGGGCATGCACTTTAAAAAATAGTCCAAGGGTAAGGGTTAATAGTAGCAGTTTTTTCATGTTAGGAGTTAGTCTTTTGTAATTAGTCTGCGCAAATTGCGTTTTGTTACAATTTTACACCATACTTTTTACGTGAGTAGTTTGATTTGGTCGGCAAAGATCGTTCTTTTATCGGTAAAAATAAAACGACCGATAACGATAGTTCAGCGTTGAAAGCCAGAGGACAACAATAGGAATGTGGCATATTAAAAATGGGTGACAGAAACCATTTCCCTATCACCCATGTAATATTTTCTAGCGATTGATCAGATCACCGCGTTTTTTGCTTATCGTCCGGTATTATTTGGCCTCGAATAAACCATTTGCATGACGTTGATATTGCGCATGGCAAATGCAGCTTCGCAATAGTTTAAATAGTAATTCCATTTGCGGATAAAAGTTTCGCCGAAACCAAGGGCCTTAACCTTATCGAGGTTTTTATTAAATTCTATAAACCATAAATGAAGTGTGCGTGCGTAGTCCAAACCCATGTCTTTTAAATCAACAAGTGTTAAATCGCCGGTTTCGTTTATCGCTTTATTCATTGCCGCAACCGATGGTAAAAGAGAACCTGGAAATATATGTTTCTGGATCCAGTCTACTCCGGTACGCAATTTATCGTAACGGCTATCGGGAGAGGTAATTACCTGAAAAGCGAAAATACCATCGGGTTTTAAAAGTTCCTGGCATTTTTCAAAATAGGCTTCCAGGTATTGATGTCCAACAGCTTCGAGCATTTCTATCGATACAATCTTATCAAAAGTTCCGGTAATTTTGCGGTAGTCCTGAATAATAACCGAGACTTTATCTTCGAGCTTTTCGGCATAAACCCGTTCCTGGGCCAATTTCTGTTGCTCTTTAGAAATGGTAACCGAGGTAACTTTACAGCCATATTTTTTAGCCAGGAAGATGGCGTTTCCGCCCCAGCCGCTACCAATTTCCAAAACATGGTCAGTAGCTTTAATTTTCAGTTGTTTGGCCAACCGATCGTACTTGGCATATTGCGATTCTTCTAAGCTGGTATGCTCATTTACAAAATAACCGCTCGAGTAAGTCATAGTCTTATCTAAAAAAGTAGCAAAGAAATCGTTGTTCAAATCATAATGTTCCGAAATATTTTTCCGGGATCCGGCCAGTGTATTGGCTCGCTTTACATGGTAAATTTTGTTTACCCATTTCAATACGCCCAAAGCAAAAGATTTAACCTTACTGCCGGTAACCGAAGGTGCATTTTCGATATTCAGGATAACCCATTTAATGACATTGGTAATGTTTGTGGTATCCCAAAGTCCATCGGTATAGGCCTCCCCAAAGCCAATATCGCCATAAAGTGCTATCGATTTAAAAAAATCGGGGTGGTTAACCTGAATATTGGCCTCGATTTTATGTTCTCCATTGCCAAAAAACAAAATCTCTCCGTTTGGCATCGAAAGTTCCAGTTTCCCTAAAGTCATTTTAGAAAGTGCATTAAGCACCACTTTTTCGAAAAACCCGGTTGATGTTTTCGTAGCGACAAGCGTATTCATAATCTATATCTTTAAATCTGTTTATTTAAGGTTTATATGGCTTATATACGTTACGTTGTAGCTCAGGGTTTTCGGCTTTAGGATGAAAAGGTATCTTTTTTAACCAAAGTTTAAGCGCCTGCCAATGGATCATGCCCATAACCTGTAGCGGAATTAATGGTATCGAAAAGAAATACCTTAGCATACTTCGGTTTGTTAACAACTTGCTTTCGCCTTTTAAGGTGCTGATAAAAAAACGGTTACCTGCTTTATCCAGGTCATCAATTTCAATATCCAGCTTATCTGCAGGCACTTTCAGTTTAAAATCGAATACATTGTCATGATCGATAAATGGCGACACATAAAAATATTTTGTTGTTATTTTTTTAAAGGTATCGCCATGCAGCTCATCTTTTCCAAAGAAAAACAACTTCATTTCGCGGTAGGTATTGCTGATTTCTGCTACGCAACACACCGGATTATCCAATTGATCAAAACAATAATAAAATGAAACCGGGTTGAAATTATAGCCTAAAACATTGAGATTGGTGAGTAGCTTTATTTTAAGTCCGCTACCATCTACCCCATTTTCTTTCAAATAAGCTGTTAAATGCTGGCGGGTATTTTTGGTTTTATCCGGATTTTCTTTGGGCAACTGCAGGTGCTCGCTATCCCGAAAGGAAAAGAGATTGAACTTATTGTAGCTAAACCAGCGTAATTTCTGTGCAAGCAAATCCAACTCATCCAGGTCGATGTAGAACATATACACCCTGTACCAAAAAGAATGTTTTTTGGGTGCCAGGCGGTGATGCATCACTTTGGCCGTGAATATACTGGAGGTAAATCCCATTGTTACTACAATTTACAAAATTTTATCGTTGTTAACCATTCTACTTACCCGTCGTCTCGATCCGATAGCTATCGGATCGAGACGACGATTGTTTTAAAGAAAATTCCTGCACAAATCCACTGCACTCTTATAAGCATCTTCGTGGAACCCGTATTTAAAGTAACTACCACAATAATAAACAGGTCCGCTTTCATTTAGTTTGTGCAGCGATTCCTGCGCCTGCATCGCCGGCACATCGAACAGCGGGTGGTGATAATCTATCTCTTTGATAACCTTTTCCGGATTTAACGTTTCGGTTGGATTAATGGAAACAAAATAATCGTGCTTTTTAGAAACGCCCTGCAAACTGTTCATCCAGTAAATCGTGCTTGGCAATAATTTGTCGCCCTGTTTTTCTACCCGGTAATTCCAGCTACTCCAGGCCAGTTTTGCTTTGGGCATTTGTGTTTCATCGGTATGAACAACAGCCCTATTTAACTGATATTTGAATTTAGAAAGTAATTCTGTTTCTAAATCTGTTTTATCTTTTACAATTTGGAAAGTCTGATCGGCGTGACTGGCCATAATCACCTTATCGTATTCCAATTTTTCTCCCCCGGCTGTTTCTACTTCAACCCTGCCATTATCCAGTCTTTTCACCGCAATAATTTTGGTATTGGTTTTAATCCGGTCGCGAAAAGGGGCAATGAGTTTTTCGCGGTAAGCCTGACTCCCATTTTTTATAGTATACCATTGGTGCTGGGTATTTAGACCTAAAAAACCATGGTTTTTAAAAAAACGGATAAGCGTTACCGCCGGAAAATCCAAAATCTGTTCCATCGGGGCACTCCAAACAGCCGCACTCATGGGAATAAGGTACTGCCACAGCATCTCATCGCTATAACCAAATTCTTTAAAGAATTTTCCGATCGAATAATCCTGATATTCGGGTTTATCCAGAATTTCTACACTCTGTTTGTTGAAACGGTTGATCTGTATCAACATTTTTAAATAAGGGATATTGAACAGGTTTTTGCGCTGTGCAAACAAGTGATTTAAACTCGAACCACTGTATTCTAACTTTTTCGGCAGAAACTGAACGCTGAAAGACATATCTGTTTTGATAACGGGCGCTTCAATTTCTCCGAATAGCTCGGTGAGGTTGGGGTAGGTTGAGTAATTAAAAACCATAAAGCCACTGTCGAGATAAATGGGCTGGCCATCTTCTTCGAGGGTTATGGTATTGGTATGGCCACCAACATAATCCAGTTCCTCAAACAGGGTAATATCGTATTGATTCTGCAGCTTATGGGCGCAACCCATTCCTGCTATTCCGGAGCCTATAATGGCGAGTGTTTTCATGAAGTAATAAATAGGTAAGATGGAATATGAATGATGGACGAAGTAAGATGGATGATGGCGTATCGCTGCCTCCATTATCCAGCTCACATTTTACCGCTTACATCACCCGTTTTTTTCGAACAAATAATGACATACCATCCATTCGTTTCCTTTATTGTAATTAAAAAGCTCGGCACACGACATGTAAAACAAGCGCCAGTACACCCACCACTTTACAGCTTGATCTTTACCATAGGTATTTTCGAAGATGGGCATAATTTCTTTTTTATGCTTATCCATATTGCTTAACCAGGCTTCGGATGTTTTACCGTAATTGGTTCCGTTTACCACCCAGTGTTTATCAATCTTTAAATCGTCGTTGAAATAAAAAAACAGGTGGTTCGCAGGCATAATGCCACCGGTAAAAAAGTATTTGCTCATCCAGTCGGTTTCATCAATTACTTCAAATTTGTAAGCCAGTGTTTTGTGGGTAAATATGTGCACAAAGAGCTTTCCATCGGGTTTTAGAAAAGAAGCCACTTTGTTGAGCAAAAATTTGTAGTTACGCATGTGCTCAAACATCTCTACAGAAACCACGCGGTCAAATGTATCGGCAATGGTAAAGGTATTCATGTCGGCAGTTAAAACGGTCAGGTTATCAATACCCCGCTCTTTAGCCGTTTTATCAATAAAAACCTTTTGGGTAGCAGAATTAGATACTACCGTAAAAGTGCTTTTAGGAAATTTTGCTGCCATATAAAGCGAAAGTGAGCCCCAGCCACAGCCCAGTTCCAGCACATTCTGACCATCCTGTAAACCGGCTCTTTTACAGGTTAAAGCCAGCATATCAGCTTCTGAAGTATCGATATCTTTCACCCCTGGTTTCCAGTAACCGCTGCTGTATTTTAGGTTTTTACCTAAACAATACTGAAAAAACTCAGTAGGCAATTCGTAGTGCTGCTCGTTGGCATCAGCGGTATTTACAGCAATTGGCGATTGCTTCAATTCGGCAACCAGGTCCATAAATTTTTCCTGCTGTAATTCTTCATCACCCAGGGTTTCATCATCCAGACGTTGTTTGCATAATTTTCTGATGCCGATGCGCAAGGCCGCATCCGGGAGTTTGTCGTTTTCTAAAAGTTTGTCGTACCACATGTAGTTTGGAATTTGATGGTCGGAAAGTCCGAAGTCGGATGTCCGGTGTTATTATTTTATACGCAAAACGCCTAATCGCGGATTGACAGATATTTAATTTTATTTAAGCCAGATTTACTAAAACGCCAAACCTCGGTCTTTCGGGCCTCAGACTCCGAACTATTTTTTCTTAAACCACGGAAAAAAGGCACTCGTTGTTTCCTGATACTTTTTATAGGCTTCTGGTTTGCTGCGCAGGTTTTGTTCTTCGTTATTTGGCACACCTGTAACCCTGGTTAATAAATATAAAATAATGGCCGGGCTAATAATGGCCACTATGCCCCAGGGTGATGCCAGCGCAAAAACAAAATAAGCCAGCCAGGTTACCCATTCGAAAAAATAATTGGGATGGCGACTGTAATACCACAAGCCGGTATCGCATACTTGTCCCTTATTTTTGGGATCTTTTTTAAATTCGACCAGTTGCCTGTCGGCAATCATTTCTCCAAAAAAAGCAATTGCCCATATCCCCGCGCCCAGGTATTCTAAAATAGAAATGGATTGTGAAGGATTTGCAGTGACAATAAAGAATGGTATGGCTAAAATAACATTGGATATAGCCTGAAACTGAAAAAACACAAAAAAATTCCGGTCAGCTTTATCGACCCACTCCTTGCGCAACTGTTGGTAACGTCCTTCTTCTTCGCTTAAATGACCAATAACACGTTGCCACAGGTGAATACCCAACCGCAGCTCGGCCAAAAGGAACATGCTGCAGATTAAAATTTTACGTGGCTCGAAGCCGTCTGATAAAAAGAAAGTGATAAAGGTGATTACCGGGAAATTCAATGCCCAGAATACATCAACTACACCTGCATTTCTGATCTTTTTTGCCCATAGCCAAACCAAAGCCATAATCAGACAGCACGAAATAAGCGATATAAAGGCAATAAATAATAAATGTCCTGTTTGGAACGGCATAAGGTTTCGGGTAAAAATTTAAGGCTAAATCAGTTTGCTTTAAAAATAAACTACTTTTAAGGCAATCTTTACACCTTAAACCCTACACCTCGCGCCTTAAAAGTAATTCTTTAACACCTTCGCCCGGTTTTAGTTTAAACAAATAAACCAAAACATAAGCTAAAGTTGCTATGCTACCTAAACATACGAACAAAATGGCAATAGAGATTTTAAGAATAATGCTTTTTTCCTTGTAAAACATCCACAAGGTGATAATGAAAATATTGGCATAAAAATCCCACAGCGTGGCACGCATCCAGGGGATACTACCTAAAAAATCCCATTGCTCAAACAGATTACTCTCGAGTGAAGTACTGATAACTTTATGGCACATAAAGATCAGTAGGACAGAAAAAATTATTTTAAGGAAATTAATCATGAATGCAGGCTGAATTTAAAACGAGTTTGTAGTTATATACGTTTAAACCTGCAATAAAGATTTGGACTTAAAGCCCGAGTTAGATTTCTCAGCTACATTCGAAATGACAGTTCGCAGCTGAGAAATGGTGATTAAGGAAAATGACAGCTAATTTGTAAGCAGTTCCGCTTTAGTCTTTTAGCTTTACTGTATTTTCCTAATCTTAATAATCCGCATCCAGTGCAACACCTTCATTACCGGGTAGGTTGGATCGAATTCCCACCATTTGGTAGCAAAGTTTGGGCTATTGGGTTTCTTGTGGTGATTGTTCTGAAAAAGCTCGCCCATTAAAAGGAAATCCCATGGCAAGGAGTTTTTACTGTGATCTTCGTTATCGTGGTTTGAGTAACCATACTTATGTCCGCACCAGTTTACAATAGCACCGTGTAGTGGTCCCATTAAGAAATGGATTGGCAATAACAGGAACATCCACCAGTGGTTGGCAAAAGCCACATAAAAACCAATATAAAATAAACCACAACCTATTCTCCAAAACCACGAATCGCCAATGCGGTCAACCAATGGCCACTCCGGATAATTACCCTGAAAAGCAGGCTCTGGCTGTATTTTAAAATGCAGGTAATTCATATACATGTTCTTTGTGGCAATCATCATCCCGAAAACATCCTTAAAAAAATGTGGCGAATGCGGATCTTTCTCGGTATCGCTATAAGCGTGGTGCATCCGGTGAAGAATGGCATAGGCCCTTGGATTTAAAAATGATGAACCTTGTGAGATTAACAGCACCAGATAGAAAAACCTTTCCCAAAAAAGCTCCATTTTAAACATTTTATGCGATGAATAACGGTGCAGGAAAAAGGTTTGGCTAAACAGGGATAAAAACCAATGGCAAAGAAAAAATATAAGGATAATCATGTAAGGTGTGTATACTTTATAAACGAAGTTTGAGGGCGTTTAGTTTTGATCACGAAGAATAGACGACTAGTAACGTAAAGAAAACAGCCGTACCAACCATCTGCTGATTGATACGGCTAAAAAAATTTATCTACCGAAATCGTCCTGAACGCGAACAATATCGCTTTCATCTGATGGGTTTGCAGCATCGGTATGTTGCCAGATTTCTGCAACAACACCCCAATCTTCTAAACCGATTAAACGGTGGCGTTCGCCTTGTTGTAATTTAATCTGGTCTTTTGGTCCGTATTGTTTTACTTCACCTTCTTCATCAGTTTGGCTGGTTTTAATACCAACAGTACCGGTTACTACTTGCCAGATTTCGGCTCTGCGGTGGTGATATTGCCACGATAAACGTGTATTCGGTGCAACAATTAAAATTTTCGGGCTTAATTTGCCACCAATTTTAAGGTCTTCTACATTTAATCCATCAAAATAGGTATCAGCAAATTGTTGTGCCTGCGCTTCGTCTATTACAAAGAAACCACCCCAAGGACGGGTCTCATCGCGGTTTACTACATTAAAACCTTCAATTTTTAAACGCTGTGCTACACTTTCGAATATTTCTTTTTTATCGTTTGTCATCGGTAAAATATTTGTTTTCTAATGATTGTCGAGGTTAACCCACATTGATTACTGCCAATGCGGTTTTTATAATTGGCGCAAAAATAAGCCTAATAAATTAAAAAAGGCCAATTGCGCTTTTTATTTTTCAGAAACCACAAAAATCATACAATCAACCACGCTAAAAACACCGGGTAGAATCTTCAAATAAAGAAGAAGCCTCATGGAATAAGCTAAAAATTCCATGAGGCTTTTATATAAAAATTGGGCAGTACTATTGGATTTTATTCACCACAAGATCGTCAAAATAGATGTAACTGGTTTGGCTCGAGCCCCACACCGCCACATCTTTACCTCCTCTGAAATTGTGGAAAGAGAGCCTGTTAATCAGTCGTTGTGCATCGTTAGTGGTCCAGCGGATAGATTGATCGAGCACGGTTGTACCGTTAATAATTACCTGTACCCAACCGTTCTTAGTTGATCCGGTATTGCTTTTTGCATACAAATGGACGGTATAGGTTTCGCCTTTAACCAAACTGCCTGTAGCCGGGTAAGACTTGCCAAAAGTATCGCCACAAGGGCCGGCCATATCTCTGTGATACACATAAGGCTGAAAGAACACACGGCTACCGGTATTGTACCACATTAAACGTAAACTTCCGCCATTACCGTCGGTAGCAATGTCGCAACCAGTATTTCCCTCGCCAATCAGAAAGCCGAAACCTACTTTACCGCCTCTGCTCCAATCGAACTGGCTATGGAAACGGACTTTAAAAGTGGCTTCGTAAGCCGAACCATCAGAAATATCGGCTCCGGCAATTAATCCGTTAGAAACTGAATTTGGTGCCAGTGTTGCACGTGCCCAGTTACC
This sequence comes from Sphingobacteriaceae bacterium, assembly GCA_965284455.1. Lineage (GTDB taxonomy): Bacteria > Bacteroidota > Bacteroidia > Sphingobacteriales > Sphingobacteriaceae > Pedobacter. The sequence continues at coordinate 5,564,007 of OZ260086.1, read as the reverse complement.
CGAAATATAGGCCCGGTCTTCGTTCCAGCCTGTTAAATTTGCACTTCCAAAATCAGCACTTGCTTCGCTGTAAGAATAAGCCCCATCGGCATGGGTAAAACTGGCATTGATGTTACTGGGATAGGCTTCGGTTACTGCACCTGATTTCGGAGCTGGATCGGCAGGTGCCTTATTTTCTTCGTTCGATGTTGCTGCATTTTTTTTACACCCGAATATTGCCGAAAATATAAGCAACAGGCAGGTAATAAAATGTTTTGAATTCATTTTCTGACTCATGTTAGTTTTAGTTAAGATTTAAATTTGGTTAGTTTTTTTGGATCATAACCCGCTATCCTGGATAGCTTGTTATGGATTGGGAGGAAACTGTTTTTTGTTTTTGGTTAGTAATTATCTGTTACACTAACTTACCCATAAAAGTAAACCCAGACAGACGATGCCCGCATCAAAAACACAAAAACGCAATTGATTTATTGTTACAACGATTGAAATTATTACGTTTAAACCGTTAAACCTAACCAACTAATTATTTAACAGCACCTTAGCTTGTTTCGTGCACCTTAAGGTTACAGTTTACAATTACCTTTTTGTAGGCATTCGTCCCAATCTCTCCACTAATGAGTTTAACCACCAAACTTACAGCCTGCTCGCCAAGCAACTCTGGGTTTTCTTCAATAGAAGCAATTGGCGATGAACTGAGGTAGGCAATAATCGGATCGTTACCAAAGCCAATACATTCGAGCGAATGATAAGCCGGGTGATCAACTGATTTTAAAAACCTGAGCGTATCGAAAAGCAGCTTCTCTTTAAAAGCTACGAGGGCTGTAGGACTGTTATCATAATCGCTAAACAGTTTTTTAATGGCCAGTAAATTGTTTTCCTCATCAAAATCGGTATAGGCTACATGTGCTGCATTAAACGAAATGTTATTGTCTTTAAGGGCATTGATGTAACCCGAAAAGCGATCGTGACTAAAATTAACCATTTTGGGTCCACCCAGATAAGCTACTTTTTTATGTCCCCGGTTAATGAGGTATTCGGTAGCCATGTAGCAGCCCTGATGAGTATTACTGAGCACTTTATGACAATTGAGGTTAAAGCTGGGGTTGCGGGTATAATACACCACCGGAATGCCAATTTTTTCGAACTGATCGAGGTGTGTAAAGTCTGATGTCTGTTTCGAAATGGCCACAATTAATCCATCTACCCTCGAACCTAACAGCGCGGCAGCTGCCATTACTTCCATTTCGTAATTATCGTGCGATTGGCTGATGATAATATTATAGCCATGTGTGGTAGCCAGCTGTTCCATTCCGTAAATACTCCGCGTAAAAAAATGATCGGAAAGGTTGGGCAAAATAATGCCGATAATCCGCGATTTGCGGTCCCTTAACCTCAAGGCCGAAACATCGGGTGTAAAATTTAGCTTTGCTGCCAGTTCTTTTACCCGTTGCTTGGTGCTTTCCTTAATCCGCGGGTAATCTTTTAAAGATTTTGAAACGGTTGATATAGATAATTTCAATTCTTTGGCAATCAGTTTTAAGGTAACCGGTTTATTTTCCATAGGTGGCGGATGTTTACTAACCCTGTAGTTTGTTGATGGGAAAATGATGGGTGTTTTAAAGTGAAAAATGGCCAGAGCAGTGAGCAACCACCCTGGCACATCATTAAATCAACAACTTTTTATACGGGGACATTTTATTCTTTCAATGGGCACGGGGTTTTAAAACTCCCGTGCTTAAATTTCTAAGCCAAAAGTGCTGTTTACTGGATTTTATCCAGCGCGGGCACATTGTTTTCGTAACCGGTATAACCTTTATTCTGATTAATGCGTCCTCCGGTATTGAACCGCTGTGCCGCCGCCGGAACCGGCCAAAGTACATGATATGGCGATATCTTAAAATTCACCCCCAATACCGTTGGTACTTTGTTGCGGTAAAAATCATTCTTTTCGATAATCCTGTCGTAAAAGAAATTATTATCGGAGAAAGATGCCAGATTGTAGGTTTTGCCATTATAGGCCGGCTTTCCGGTACTGGCAAAAATATAGGCAATGCGTGTAAGTTCGGTTTTGCGTGGTTCTTCGTAAAAAAGCTCCCGGGCCCTTTCATCGAGTATGGTACCAATGTTAACCGCCGAAGCATCGGTAAGCAATGCTGCATTGGCCCTCGAGCGTACCTGATTTAAATCGGCCATAGCCAAGGCTAAATTACCTTTCCAGTAATAGGCTTCGGCACGCAGCAAATAGGTTTCGGCCAAGCGGAAGATGTACCAATCGGTATTGGTTCCTCTCGGCGGTGACCAGTATTTATCAGCCGCCAGCGCATTGGTAGAGTTAATAAAAGTTTTATAGTGTGGCCAGCCAAAGAAATGGCGGATGGTATCTAAACCTTTATTTAAAAACATATTATTTACATTTGCAGGCGACACATCAACCAACGGTTTGCCGTATAATGCCCTTTCGGCAACGTTGCTTGCGGTTTTAATGGCCGGGTTGTTATATACCAGATCGGTCATGTTCATCCACATGCCCGGGGCATGGCGGTAGTCGGTATTATCTGTCCAGATATTTTTGGTACTGTATGCTGTACCACGGTAACGCCCAATCCCCCTGCCATACATTAAGGTTAAAGGAATTTCTACATTTATACCATCAACAATGGCCTGCGTACTACCCGATGGGGTTCTTAAGTTTGCAAAATGCCAGGCAGGTACGCAGTTACGCATTACCTGCGAGCCTAAATCGGTAGCGCCAGCCAGTGTTTCACGATCGATGGTTAAGAAAAGAGCTTCGCGGTTTGCAGCAATGGCTTTATTGTCCATCCGGTGCAAATCCCAAACTACATTTTTGCCCGCATCTCCGGCAGTGCTGCCAAAACGGTTGCGCATTAAGCTGTAAGTACCACCATTAATTACGTTGTTTGCTGAGGTAATGGCCGCATCAAAATCGCCCAGCGCCAAATTAATCTTGGTAAGCAAATGGCTGCAGGCACCTTTGGTTACCTCTCCACGGTCTACGTTGTCTTTTACCCATTTCTCGGCGAATAATAAATCTTCCTGCATCTTTTTCAAAATCACCTCGCGCCTGGTTGAGTAATAATCTAATTTAGGCGTCGTAATATCTTTTAAATTCAGAGGTACATCGCCAAACTGGTGTACCAAACGGTAGTAGTAATAAGCACGATAGAAATAGGCAGCTCCTAAAATGGCATTTCTCTCGGCCTCATCTTTAAAGGTCACGTTATCGATATAGGTAATAACGGTATTGGCCATGCGTACCCCTCTGAAACCCTCGGTCCAGTAAAAGCCTATCCGGTTAAAATCAGGATTATCCAGATTGGCATCGGGTGTTACCCGGGTATCCATATCCTGTGCCTGTGTGGTTTTATCGGTTGTACCATCTACCGCAACCTCCGAAAATATAGATTCGGTAACAATAGGTGCCATATCGCCTGTAAACTCTCTTCTTACATTAGCCCCAATACCGGCCAATGCGGCTTTCATGGCGGCTACACTGGTTAAAGCGGTTTGCGGTTCCAGCTGCGACAGTAATTCGGAATCCAAATCTGATTTTTTACAGCCATTTGCGGTTAGCAGCATCGCGAAAGCTACAAATGGAATTATTTTTTTATATATGCTATTCATGTGCTTCATTTTTAAAAGGTAACATTCAATCCGAAGGTGTAAACTCTTGGTGTTGGAACAGGATTTCCGTTATTATCAGCCGTTTGTGGGTCCCACTGGTTCCAGTTTGGTGCATACACCCCGGCATTACTTACATTGGCATAAATTTTAGCACTCTGTACTTTAAATTTGCTCAGCAAATCTTTGGGTACACTATAGGCAAGTGCAATCGTGTTTAGCCTGATGTAAGAACTTTTGCGGTAGGCGTTAAAGGTTACCCCACTTAGGCCAGAGTTTAAGCGCGCATAATCGTTTATGGGGTTAGCTGGTGTCCAGTAAGGGATGATGTAAGAGCTCGAACGGCCAAAACCTACACTTCCCGGCTGGTTCTTGGCGTAAATATCGCTTCTTTGCTGTCCCCAGCTTGATACGAGCTGGAATGAGAAATCGAAATTTTTGAAGATATTAAAATCGTTGCGCATCGACCAGTTAAAACGTGGACTGCGGTAGCCAATAAACTGTTTATCCAGATCGTTGTACACGTAATTACCATCCACATCCTCCAGTTTAAAATCGCCGGGCTTAATGCCTTTATTAAATTTGTTCGCTTCGGCTACTTCGTTTTCCTGCCACACGCCTAAGATTTTATACTCCCAGATTACGTCGATATCTTTACCAATAAACCATCCGTTTCCGGGATCATCGTTCGGGGTGGCCAAAGCCATAATTTTATTGCGGTTAAGCGAGAAATTTACCGAAGTATTCCAGGTAATATTACCATCAGTAATGTTGCGGCTATTTAAACTCAATTCGATCCCTCTATTGTTTACCCTACCCAAATTGGCAATTACATTGGTGTAGCCTGAAACTGATGACAACGACTGGCCAATCAACAGATCAGAAGTTTTTTTATCGTAAAGTTCTAACGAACCGTTAATGCGGTTATTCAAAAAGCCGAAATCCAAACCAAGGTTCAGTGATTTTGTTTTCTCCCATTCCAGGTTCGGGTTACCCAGGCGCGAGCTGTTTACCACTGTATTTACCTCGCCGGGTGTACCACTGCTGTTAACCGATTGATACTTACCTCCGCTTAGTGTCTGGATGGAAACATAAGGATCGATTACATTATTCGCATCCCTGATTTCGCGGTTTCCATTAATACCATACGATAAACGGAGTTTTAAAAAGTCGAGCCACTTCACTTCTTTCAAAAAGCTTTCTTCACTCAGCGTCCAGGCCAGGGCAGCAGCAGGAAAATTAGCACGTTTTTTCGAAGCACCGAAGGCCGAGTAACCATCGCGGCGAACCGATCCGGTAAAAGCATAACGGCCCTTATACGAATAATTTAACCTGGCCAGCAAAGCGTCACCAGTATATACTTTATCATCGCTGCTTACAGTTGGTTTGTTACCGCTTTGCAGGTTATGGAAACCAAGCACATCTGTTGGTGCAAAACCCTCGTTGCCGGCTATAGTGTACCAGGTCGAGTATTTTTCGCCGTTTACCAGTAATGTTACGTCCACATTATGATCTTTTGCAAAGGTTTTATTCCACTTAATCAGGTTATCTAACTGCCAGTTGTAGCGGGTTTCCTGTGCACGTTGCGCCGAACCACCCGGAATGGTAACATTTGGGTTTTTAGAAGACTGGTGATTAAAAGTACGGTACTGATCTAAGCCCGGGCTAAAATTAACCTGGTAGCTGATACCGAAAGGCAGTTGTACTTTGGCATAAAGGCTTCCAAATAAGGTACTTTGTTTCTGCAACCTCGAATTGTAAGTCTGATCGAGAAAAGGGTTTCGGGCATTCAATCCGTTATCATCGGTCGGGATTCTCCGCAAAGAACCATCTGCATTGTAAAAATCGCCATAGGGAGATAGATCCGGTAATTGCGAAAATTGCGCTTCGATCGCCCCTTCATCGCGGTCGGCAAATTGCATGTTCATGCCCAGGGTTAAGAATTTAGCAGCTTTCCCCTCTAAATTAAGCCTGGTTCGAAAGGTGCTAAACCCTCCGCCGGCAATAATGCTTTCGTTTTTGAGGTAACCTAACGACATGTAGTAATTTATCTCTTCTTTTCTTCCGCTAAGGCTTAAAGTATGATCCTGGCGCTGACCGGTAACCAAAAGCATATCGTACCAGTCAATGGTTTTTCCGGCCAGGTAGTTGGCTTTCTCGTTAGCCAGAAGACCAAGGCGACTTAACCACAAATCAGTCGGGTTGGTAGTGGTTTGTCCGTTTAACCACTGGGTAAGGGTTACTCCATCTGGCAAATTATTTGGGTCGTTATAAATATAGGCTGGGTTTACGCTTCCGCTTCGCTGTACATCGGCGCGCCAATTTAAAAAACCAGGCCCATCGTACACCGGCTGATCTTTTGCCAGTGTAGCCATTCCGAAGTTGGTATTTACCATAATGGTTGGTGAAGAACTTTTTCCTTTTTTGGTGGTAATGGCTACAACACCTGTAGCCGCTTTTGCACCATAAACCGCCAGCGAGCTGGCATCTTTAAGTACATCTACTGATTCTATATCGTTCGGATTGATATCTGAAAGCTGACCGATAAAAATAACCCCATCCAAAACAATTAAAGGGGTAGTAGTACCGGTAAGGGTGGTTTTTCCACGTACCAATAAATCGCCACCGCCCTTTGCACTGTTGTTAAAACCAACACTTAAGCCAGGTATGTTTCCTCTGAGGATATCGGTAACACTGTTTGGGTTTTCGTTTTCGAGCTGGGTTGCCTTGATGCTCGAAACTGCACCGGTTACATCTTTTTTCTGTGCAGTACCATAACCAATTACCACCACATCTGTAAGCCCTTGTGTGGCATCTTCGAGGGTAATATTGATGTTGGTACGCCCATTAAGCGGAATTTCCTGCGAGGTAAAACCCACAAAAGTGAATACTAGGGTTGGATTACCCTCAGGGGCTTTTATACTGTATTTACCTGCTCCATCGGTTAGTGTACCTACCTGCGTATTTTTTATTCGTACACTAACTCCTGGTAAGGTTAAGCCTTTATTATCTTTAACAATCCCTGTTATGGTTGTTTGTGCAAAGGCACTAAAGCTTCCGCAGAGCAAAAGGAGCGAAATGGCTAAAATTTTTGCTGTACACAGGCGCTTGAGATACAGCAGCACTGTGCTTTTGTTGTAAATTTTACTCATAAGTTTATTTTAGTTAATTGATATTAGGGACGGTTAGCTTGGTGGAAAACAGGTCGGTTTGAAATGGCAGGCTTAGCCGTAAAAAAACGACTGATTCCCGGATACAGGCACGAAACTTAGCGCTTTAGCATAGATCATCTGGTTAGACTTATTTCATCACTAATATAAAAGGCTGAAAGAGCTGAAATAAAAAGCGAAAACCGGAATAAGCTCAAAATAGCCCTCAATTTCAATTTCCAACGATGTAATAAATTTCACCTTTTTGAAAAGGGCAGGATAATCTTCAGGTTAAATGGCTTATCAGCCTCCACTGCATTTCAATAAAAAAGGGCGCCCAAAAATTTTGGGACACCCTCATCTAACAAACCAAAGTATTTTGCTAATAGCCCGTATTTTGTGTAAGGTTCGGGTTATTTCTGATTTCAGAAGTAGGTATTGGGAAAAGCAGGTTCTTAGTTTGCAAAGCCTGGTTTACGTTTTTATTAACGTGACCAACAAAGTTGTCGAAGCCATTGGTGCTTTCGTTGTAAACTTTGCGCAGGCGAAGCATATCAAACCAGAGAATGCCTTCGTAACACAGTTCGTGCCAGCGTTCTCTCCAAACGGCTTCTTCAAACTGTACCTGGCTAAGACCGGCAAGATCGCCCAGCTGTGCTCTTTTTCTGATGGCATTTAAAGCCGTATACGCAGCAGTATTAGCAGTACCATCGGCCCTGTTTTGTGCTTCGGCATAAATCAACAACGTTTCGGCATACCGAATCTGTGGGATATTCAGGTCGCTACGGCTGGTACCTTCTGTACCCAATGTACCATTTGCAATAACATCGAAGTGCTTAAAAATATAGGGTTTGCCACGGTTAATCAATGGCATTTTAAAACCATCGGTATAATAATCGGTAAAGAAATAACCTTCCCTGTTTTTCGCCCTCAAATCGCCGGCCTCATACGAAGTATAAAAATCGCCGGTGGGGATAGATGTTCCAATCCCATCAATTTTAGAAACCAATGGCTGGTGCAAAGGCAGATACGAAGATTGTAGCGGATTGCCTGCACCTGCTGCATCGTTGTATTGAACACCAAATAAATGCTCAAGTTTATTATCATTTTTAGCATCGTGCAGGGCGGCATAAGTAGGAAACAGGCCTAACGTGGTGGGGTTAGCAGTCGAATAATCGATTACTTCTTTAGCCTTATCGGCGGCCAGTTTGTAATAAGCTGTTCCCTTGTTAAGCGGTTGGCCAGCCATGGTGAGGTATACTTTTGCAAGCTCAGTTTTAATGGCAGCAGTAGATACCCTTCCACTAGCATCCATAAAGGGTAAACCTGCGGCTTCTGCCAAAATCAAATCATCAACAATTTGTTTGTACACCTGCTCCTGTGGTGTTCTTGAAGGGGCAAAATTGGGGTCATTGGGACTAGAAATCGGTTTTACGATCAGTGGTACATCGCCCCATAAGCGTACCAGGTAAAAATAGGCCCATGCCCTAACAAAGGCCGCTTCGCCTAAAATCCTTTTTTTCTGTGCATTATCCATCGGGTTAATGCCCGGAACTTTATCGAGCACCAGATTGGCCTGTGCAATTACTTTGTAAAATCCATTCCAGTTCTGGTTAATGTGCAGGTTTGTACCATCATAAATCAACGAGTAAAGATTGTTTAAATCCGAATTCTGTGCCGTTTCGGTCGATTGTATTCCTGTTGGTGCATCCAGCATCTGCCAGTTGTTGGAGAAAATACCTGCACCACCTCCGATAAACCTGAGTTCCGAATAAACGGCAGCAATACCCGCTTCGGCATGTTCCGGGAGGTTGTAAAAGCTATTTGGCGCAAGATTGGTTGGATCGGTCTCATCCAAAAATTTCTTACACCCTACAGTACCTACCAACGCTCCGCCCAGCAACAAAAGGGCAGCGATGTTTTTTATATTTAATTTCATTTTGATATCCTTTCTTTAATTAATATTTATAATCCAATGTTTAAACCCACAGTAAAGGTGGTTGGCTTTGGATAATCGAAAAATGTTTGCCCCTGTGCAAAGGCATTGCCATAAGTGGTTACTTCCGGATCGTTACCAGTGTATTTGGTAGCGATGAAGAAATTCTGAACCGAAGTGTACACGCGCAGTTTGCTTAAACGTAGTTTTTCTACCAGCGATTTATTGAAGGTATAACCCAATAACAGGTTTTTACCGCGGATAAATGAACCATCTTCTACCCAATGTGTATCCACGTTGGTTACATAACCTGCAGCCTGATCTCTGATGGCAGCAACAGGAGTATCCTGGTTTTGGGGTGTCCAGGCATTTAATACACTGGCAAAACTATTGGCCTGTACCTGTCTGTCTTCGCCCGAGTGGTGCGTCATGTTCAATACATCGTTGCCATACGAATACTGAAGTTCCAGAATCAGATCTAAGTTTTTATAACGGAATGAGTTCGAAAATGAACCCCAGCCTTTAGGTGCTCCGTTTCCGATAATCTGACGGTCGGCATCGGTAATGGCATGGTCGCCGTTTACATCCAGGTATTTAATATCGCCGGGAAGCAAAGTTTTACCACCGCGGTAGCTTACATATTTAGCTGCTTCGGCCCTTTCGGCTTCGCTCCAGGTGCCTAAACGTACCAGCCCCCAGAACGAACCAACGGGCTCGCCAACCCTGATAATACCGGTTTGGTTAGTGAAATTAGGGTTACCCACGCCAAAAATATCATCGGGCGTAGCCAGCGCAAGTACTTTATTGCGGTTTAAGGAGATATTGAAGCTGGTTTTCCAGGTAAAGTTATCGGTCTGGATATTTACCGTATTAATGCCTAAGTCTAAACCTTTATTCTGCATCGAACCCACGTTTTTCCTGATTACAGAATAACCCGTAGTGCGCGGAACCGGGGCATCGAGTAACATATCGGTTGTTTTACGGTAATAGATATCGGCTTCTAAATTAATGCGGTTGTTAAATAAGCCCAGCTCTAAACCTGCATCGTACTGTGCGGTTTTTTCCCAAACCAAATCGGGGTTTGCCAGGCGGCCAATCCCGATACCGGTTACCCTGGTATCGTTAATAATGCCAAAGTTATTGACCAAAGTAGCTAAAGATTGGTATGCAGGCAGCTCGGAGTTACCGCTTAAACCATAACTGGTTCTGAACTTTAAATTAGAGATGGTTTTGTTTCCTTTCAAAAACTCTTCGTCCGAAATTTTCCAGGCCAGTGCCGCAGAAGGGAAAAAGGCAAATTTGTGGTTCTCTCCAAATTTAGACGAACCATCTACCCTACCGGTAATGGTGAACAGGTATTTATCTTTAAAGGCATAATTAATCCTTCCAAAATAAGAGTTAAAGGCCGAACGGTTTCTACTCGAACCCACTGAAATAGATTTACTGCCCGAGCCCAGGTTATTGTCGCCATAAAAGTCGGTTACGAAGTTTTCGGCATGACTGGTATTGCTGAAAAAACTGGTTGCCTGCCACGAAATACCCAATAAGGCATTAATGGCATGCGATTCGGCAAAGCGCTTGTTGTAGGTTAAATAATTCTCTAATGACCAGAAGGTTTCGCGGTCGTCGGTAATGTTGGCTGTACCGTTTTGTCCATCAGATATGCCATATAATTGTTTGGCGTTGTATTCGTTGGTATTCCTGGTTACAATATTGGCACCTAACTGAGTACGAAACTCCAGGTCTTTGCTAAAACTGATTGAAGAATAAATGCTTCCGAGGGCAGTTTGCGTAATTAAACCAAATTTTCTATCGGTTAAGATGTGCACCGGGTTTGAACCACCTTCTGCCCAGGGGATCAGCTTATTATCGCCCCATTTTCCATCGGCCAGTTTAACCGGAAGAAAAGGAAAAGCCTCGGTAATCATCCGCACCGAGTTTAATCCGCCCGTACCCTGATCTATAATATTCTCGTCCTGGTTGTTATAGCTCAGGTTACCACCCACTTTTAACCAGGGCTTTATTTTACTATCGAAATTAAACCTGCCCGAATAGCGTTTTAAATAAGAATTTAGTAAAAGTCCCTGATCATCGCGATAGCCTGCAAAAACACCATAGGTGCTGTTTTCATTGCCCCCTGTAAAACCAAGCTGGTGGTTTTGCGAAAGTTTATTTTGGGTCGACTCTTTTAGCCAGTCGGTATTGTAAAGTGGATTTCCGTTACTATCGAAAAACTGCGGCAGGGCTATACGTGCGGCCTTTGGTACAGGTGTAGAGGCATAGTTTCCTGCTGCCCAACCCACCGGATCGTATACCTTTATATTTTCGTAAGCCAAATCCTGCACTTTAACATATTCGAAAGCATCGAGCATTTCTACATGGTGTGCCGCAAGAGTGTTGATGCCAAATTCTGCATCGTAGGTAACACGTTGCGCATTGGCTGTTCCCTTTTTAGTGGTAATTAAAATTACCCCATTGGCTCCACGTGCACCATATATTGCAGTTGAAGAAGCATCTTTTAGCACCTCTACCGAAGCAATATCGCTCGGGTTAATGTAATCGATGGCGTTGCTGTTCTGTGTTTGCGAACCCACCGGTAGCGCTACACCATCCACTACATACAAAGGATTGTTACTGGTATTGATGGAGCTGAATCCCCTGATTTTAATGCTGGTTTGCCCACCCGGACGACCCGAGTTGGTATTTACCTGCACACCCGAAATCCGGCCGGCCAGTGCCTGGTTTAACGATGATGCCGGACGTTCCTGCAATTCGGTGGCTTTTACTACTCCTACTGATCCCGTTAAATCAGTTTTTTTAACAGTACCGTATCCAATTACCACTACCTCATCGAGTTTGTTATCTGCGGCAGCGCCCAGTTTAATGGTAATGTTGTTGTCGGCACCTACGGTTACATCCTTGTTTTCGTAGCCTACGTAAGAGATCCGCAATACATCACCCGGGTTTGCTTCTATGCTGAACTTACCCGATTCGTTAGTAACTGCAGCTTTGCCCGAAGTGATGTTTTTAACCCCAGCTCCAGGTATAGGCAGGTTTTTTTCGTCGAGTACGGTACCGGTAACCACCTTCCGGTTTTGCACCTCTGCCGGCGACATTGTACTGATGGAAAGTTTGGTGGGTTTTTCAGCTCCCGGAAGCTTGGAGAAGGCAGGACCATTGAGCAAAAAAAGCACAGAAAGCCCTGTAATCTTTAGTAGATTGATTTTCATTAGGTTTTAGTTTAGTAAATGATGCTTATTAAATAAAACGTTTTAGCTATTGTCCAGAAACGATCTGATTAGGGCTATAATCAATTTAATAATGGGGATGGGCTAACAGTTAACGGCGTATTACAGATTTACAGCGGTGTAAAGAAATGCACGACTATTTAAATCAGTTTACGCCAGTATATACTGCGAAATAAACGGCAATTTACCCCGGCTCATTATCCTATCTGGTTATTTGATAAAACGATTTATCAATTCAATATTAACCATTCTGATACAAATTCAAAAATCAGAACACGCAACATAAATGTTACCTAAAAGTAAGCATTAAAATACAGCCTAATTAGTTTTACAATGTCAGTACATTTTGAATAAGACGAAAATCACATCCGGTTCAAAATCACAGCCGGCGTTAATTTGAGGTAAGTTTTAGTGAGAACAGATAAATTTTCAGAAAATAAAACGAGAAAATTTGCTCAAAGGCGGTTATTGCCGGTCGAATCTCCAAGTACGGGCACTACGATTCGTCATTATTGTGGCTCATATTTCTGATGTGGCTAAAATTGTAGTTATTTAATTTCAGCTCCGCAAGCGCCCATCCCAGCTGCGATATTGTCCGGTTGGGGTAATAACAGCTGGTTTAGGGTGCTGTTTTGCAGCAAATTTGTTTCAGAAACTTAAAAAAGAAAATATTATGAAACTTAAAATTGCAAAAAGAATTTACTGGATTGGTGCAGCATTAACAGCTTTATGGTTTGGTGCCAGTGGTATTTTTGAACTTACCAAAAATCCTATTGTATGGGATATTACCTTGCAGCTCGGCTATCCGGCCTATTTTATTTATGTGCTTGGCGTAGCCAAATTATTGGGCATTGCAGTTCTTTTAACCCCAAACCGTTTTCTACGCTTAAAAGAATGGGTATTTGCCGGGATATTTTTCGATATCATCTTCGCATTTTGCTCTAAACTGAGTGTGATTGGTGCCGCAGCCACTGTAGATGCAATTGTTGCTTTTATCATGGTATCGGTAACCTATGCCATGTTCCGTAAAATTTACGCCGCAACCTATTCGCCGTTATTGCCGAACCGGCAAACTAACAACCATGCTGCAAATTCATTTAACCTGCATTGGATTTTTAAGCAGTGCAGGTTTTATTGTTTTTTATGGCTACGTAGAAGCCATACTTATCGCTGTTCTTTTAAGCGTTGCCTATGTGCCTTACCCCATTTAATCATTTCAAGAATAATGCTGCCAAACGAGTGACAGTAATCGGTTGGCGAATATTCGATGATCACTGGCGTATCATCAACCACAATTCGTTTAATAAGTTGGTTGGCACTCATTTCCTTTAATTCTTTAGAAAGCATGCGGGTGGTAATACCCGGAATGCTCCGCTCAATGTCACGAAAACGTCGATTTCCATTGCAGATGGAATTGATAATCGGGATTTTCCATTTACCGCTTAAAACGTACAGGGTATCCTGCAGCGCCTGTATTTCTTCCTCCTGGTTACGTGGGTTAGCTAAAATTTCGTTCGATTTTTCGAACAGTTCTTTCTCGTTCATACTGGTATACTTCGTTATACTACTTACAAAAGTATACCAATATAGCTTTAATTTTGCTCAAACAAAAAAATAATTGTCATGGAACATTTAAAAGGAAAAACGGCGCTGGTAACCGGCGGCAATAGCGGCATAGGTTACGCCACGGCAAAAGAGTTAAAGGCACAAGGTGCCCAAGTAATTATTACCGGCCGCAGAAAAGCTGCTGTAGACGAAGCAGCCGCTGCATTGGGTGTAACAGGCATGATAGCCGATCAAGGTAATGTAAACGAAATAGAACAACTGGCCTTAGCAGTACAGCAGCAGTTTGGCAAAATTGATATCTTATTCATCAATGCGGGTGTGCTCGAAAATACCACTATCGAAAATGCCACCGAAGTTGCTTTCGACAATGTAATCGGGGTAAATTTTAAAGGAGCTTACTTTACGCTGAGCAGGTTTATCCCCTCGCTGAACGATGGGGCTTCAGTTGTTTTCCTATCCTCCAACACAGCCAGCATGAACGCTGCCAATAGTTCTATTTATTCTTCAGGCAAATCGGCACTTAACGCGGTAATGCGCATTGCTGCTATCGAACTGGCCCCGCGCAAAATACGGGTAAACAGTGTAAGCCCCGGCCCAACCGCAACCGAAATTATGAACAAGGCCGGTTATACGCCCGAGCAGTTGAGTCAGGTAAACGAGTGGATATTAGACCGTGTACCCTTAAAACAGATTGGAAAAGCCGAAGATGTAGGAAAAATGGTAGCCTATTTTTGTGGCGATGCCGCTAGCTTTATTACCGGTGCCGAAATTGTTATGGATGGCGGCATGAGCCTGTAACGGTAACAATGAGTTGCCAACTTACGGGCAAAGGCTTTAAAGGTTGGCGACTCTATTACCTGCCCGATTGCAAAATGATCCTCCTTATGGTTTACATCTCTAAGCTAAAACACACTGGCAGCCTGCCAATGCCAATATAAGAGAATAAGTTGCTTACCAGGTTAAATTTATCTCCCCTACTTATTCTTTCTTTGTAAAACATTTAAGATCAACACCTAAGCAATGCTTCATTGCCTAGTTCACTGATCCTGAGCATTAACCAGATATTTTTAGCATGAAAAGATTAACAACCTGCCTCCTTGCATTATTTGTGTTTAGTTTTTGTCAGGGGCAAACCCTCTTTGTTTCGCCTGCAGGAAACGATAAAAATCCGGGAACAATAAAGCAACCTATTCAAACCTTAACGCAGGCCATTGAAACTGCACTAAAACAAAAGGGAAAAGATGTAATAATTGAACTGGCTTCGGGTGTGTATAACCCTCAAAAAACAATTACCATTTCGGCCGCCAGCTACCATTTAAAGTCGCTAAAGATTACAGCAGCCAAAGGGGCAAAAGTTACCATCTCGGGATCGGCAAAAAACAAACTGACCTGGAAACGCTATAAAGATGATATTTATGCGGCACAGATCGATTTTGAAACAGCTCCCGATCAGCTGTTTATTAATGGCCGGAATTTACCAATGGCACGCTATCCGAATTACGATCCGCAAGCCCGCGTATTTAAGGGTACAGCTGCAGATGCAATTGCACCTGCACGCGTAAAAACCTGGGCAAACCCCGAAAATGGTTATATCCATGCCTTACATAGCGGCGAGTGGGGCGGTTTCCATTACCAGATAACCGGCAAAAGCGAAACAGGCGAAGTAACTTATGAAGGTGGCTGGCAAAATAACCGTCCGGCAAAAATGCATGCCAAATACCGTTTTGTAGAAAATATTTTTGAAGAGCTAGATGCACCAGGCGAATGGTTTTACAACCGCAAAAGCAAAACACTCTTTCTTATTCCACCAACAGCTACCGATATCAACAAGGCTGATTTCACTTTCAGCAGACTAACGGATCTGATCCACATTAAAGGCGATCTGAAATCGCCGGTAAAAAACATAAGCATAAACGGTATTGATTTTACCGAAACTGCCCGGAGCTTTATGCTGGTTAAAGAGCCATTGTTGCGCAGCGATTGGACCATTTACCGTGGTGGTGCTGTTTTGCTGGAAGGAACAGAAAACATTAACATCGCGAATTGCAAGTTTTACAACTTAGGTGGCAATGCTGTTTTTTTAAGCAAGTTCAATAAAAACAATAAAATTTCGAACAACCACATTTATAACATTGGTGCCAGTGCATTAGCCTTTGTGGGCGATCCAGATGCGGTACGCTCCCCTGCTTTCAGGTATGAGCAGTTTATTCCCTGGGATAAAATGGATTTTGAACCCGGCCCCAAATCAAACAACTTTCCACAGCACTGTGAAGCCAGCAACAACCTGATTAACAATATCGGTACCATCGAAAAACAATCGGCAGGTGTAGAGATATCCATGTCGCAAAATATCCTGGTTTCGCACAACACCATTTACGAAGTTCCGCGGGCGGGCATAAATGTCAGCGAGGGTACCTGGGGCGGTCACATCATCGAATTTAACGATGTATTTGATACCGTTTTAGAAACCGGCGATCACGGGGCATTTAACTCCTGGGGCAGGGATCGTTTCTGGCGGCCTCAAAGAAAACTGATGGACAGCATTGTTGCAGCCCGGCCAGGCATTGAATTATTGGATGTTAAGATGCCAATTGTGATCCGCAACAACAGGTTCCAATGCGATCATGGCTGGGATATTGACCTAGACGACGGAAGCAGCAACTACCAAATTTACAACAATGTTTGTTTAAGCGGCGGACTTAAGCTACGCGAGGGTTACCACCGTACGGTTTACAACAACATCATCATCAATAATACTTTCCATCCGCATGTATGGCTAAAAAACAGTGGCGATGTTTTTAAAAATAATATCGTAACTACTGCCTACGCACCAATTCAAATCGATTATTGGGGCAAGGAAGTAAACCATAACTTTTTCTTATCGGCCGAAGCGCTGGCTAAAACACAACAGGCCAAAATAGATGTAAACAGCACAGCCGGAAATGCTTTGTTCGAAAATGAAAAAACTGGCGACTTTAGGGTAAGAAATGGCTCATCCGCTCTGGCTACAGGTTTTAGAAACTTTGAAATGAACTTTGGTGTAACAAACCCCATCCTTAAAAAGCTTTCCAGAAATCCTAAAATAATGCCGCTAATTACCACTGTTGTCGCCAACAGATCGGTACAGAGCGAATGGCTGGGTGCAACAGTTAAAAATATCGAGAACTTAGGCGAACGATCTGCTGCAGGTATACACACTGACAGCGGGGCTTTGTTGGTTGAAATTAAAAAAGGTTCAATTGCCGAAAAGAATCTATTCAAAAAAGGTGATGTAATTGTAAATTTCGATCAAAACCCCATAAATAGTGTTCCAGATTTACTAAAAATCCACAATGCCATCAAATGGAAGGGACACGCTACCATACTGATTATGCGAGACCAGCAAGAGAAAAAAATGGAAATATCGTTAAAGGATTAGTAAAGATTGAGTTATTTAAAGAGCAACAATGTAATATAAGCCCGATTCAATATTCAGCATACCATATCCAATCATCACCAGCGTAATGCTGGCCATTACTTACTTGTACGCCTTAAACTATCTTTTTGTCATATAACCATCCGGCTATGCATACATGGCCGGATGGTTTGTTTTATATGAATAATTTCCCCTTAAGCAAATCACTTCACAACATTGCATTCAGAATCAAAGGCATAATAATCTGACTGATGACATTTATCAATGCCTAAATAACAAAAAAGCTTTAAAAATGTAATACTAAACATACAAAAATTTCGGTTTAAGTAAAAAAGATATATTTTTGTGGAAATTAACCGAACAATGAAAATTCCCCTTTCCCTTACGCCAATTCTTTGTTTTATTACTTTGTTTACCAACGCGCAGCTTAAAAGCCTGACGCCCGCAAAGCAAATGGCAAAAACAGGCGCAGGTATGTTCGAAGTTTCAAATAGATTAAATGGCGATGCGCTGATTGAGCGCTTAGCAACACAAAAGCGTACTTTCAACAATAGCCGCAGCAGTTCAGCAGCTCAACTGGCCAACCTGCCTGCCGCCGAGCATATTTTCGACAGGGCGAGCCTTACCACCATTACTTTTGAAGGCTTAGATTATTTCATCTTAAATAACCGGGTAATTGGTATTAAAGGATTGGAACTATCTGATGAAGTGTTGGCACAGATAACCGAAAAGTTAACGCTACTGGATAAAGTTCAGTATGATTACGCTGAAAAAGCGAACAACGAATATTTAAGTGCAAACACCAATTTTCAGCACATCAGAAACATGGACAGGTGGTTTTTTACCACACTTAAAATATTAAACACCACTGTAAATGATATTGCTTCGTTTACCAAAAATGCAAACCCTTCCCTATCAGTAGCCACGAATATCAGCAAAATGACCCGGCCAAATATCGATGCTTCGAAAGAAAAGCAGATTGACCAGGCGCTGGTACAACTGGAAAAATAAACCAACAAACCAAACAGAAAGAAGCCCCGTTTACTCAACGGGGTTTTCTTTTTAGCTCAAAATCTAATCAAAAGTTAGTGTCCGAAATTTGGAGGTCAATGAAACCTGCATTCGACCACCGGATTTGCAATGGCTTCCCGGCATCTTTTACCGTTTCTTTGCTAACATCCTTTCCACTACCATAGTTTACCTGGGCAAAAGGATTTTTATCAATGTTGAGTACCGCCAACAGCCTGCTCCCTTTTCTTAATTGCCGGTGAAAAACCTCGACCGGTAAAAAGGTATAGTTTCTTTTTTACCTGGAGTAAGCAGCCTGCGCTGAGACATATCATGAGCGTAACTGGCCCGCCCCAGAAAATAGGATAGCTGAAAATATTCTCCTTCCGGCGTAATTTCATAAAGTACCAGACCAATATCCATGTCTTTTTTATTGATAACCGCTTTTAGCGCTCCTGTTAAACACCCACTTACTGATACATCCCGGTTAAAGGGTCTGGTAATAAAGAAAAGGCCGTTGGGTCGATCAATTTCTTTCTTAATAATCTGGCTGGGATAATAATCATTATAGTAAGTGTTCCGGTCTGCCAAATCAACCTTTTGCTCAATGAAGATCTCTTTTTGCGGTTTAATCTTCGATAAAACAGTGCTGCCATTCGGTGCACGATCGAGATAGAACCTCACCTGATGCGCCTCTACCTGATCCATAGCAGGTACATGTTTCCATACATTGGCCCCCATCACTTCGAAATTAATCTTATCCTTTAGCAGCGCCGGTCTTTCTTTTCCTTTTAAAATATAATCCAGCCATTCAAAAGTGAGCTGCCGCGTATTAATTAAGGCTACAGGGTCAACTTTATACCCCTTTAATGTTGCAACTCCTCCCTTTTGTGCGCCAAAATGATCGTAAGGCCCGATAACCAGATAATGTGCTGCCGATGGCCTGTATTTGTAATGCTCCCTGAGATACTCGAGCGCCGAAACCTGTCCGTCATCGTAATAACCGGTAATACTGAGCACCGGAATATTAATCTTTGCAAAATCCGCCTTGTAGGGCACCATCGATTGCCAGTAAGCATCGTAAGCAGGGTGCGAAATCCATTTTTGCAACCAGTGATTCGGCGTTCCGTCTATACTGTCTATACGGTTATAGGCCGCTCCGCTTTGCCACCAGTTATTCCGCATACGTCCCCAACGTGCATTATCGTTATTCACCACATCATCGGTGTATTTATTGTTGGTAACATGGAAAGCCCACTGGTAATTGGCATTTAAAAAAACATTGTTCTCCATGGGCAGGCCTAAACCCGGAATGGAAGCCACATAGGGTACAATTGTTTTTAATGCAGGGTGCAAATATTTGGTAGCTGCCCACTGTGCAAAGCCCGAAAAACTCCCGCCATACATGCCCACTCGACCATCGCTCCAGGGCTGGGCTACAATCCAATCAACCACTGCGTTTACGTCACGCGCTTCGTGTTCGTAAGGTTCCGGATTATCGGGACTAAGCCGCTTTCCCCTTGCATCTGCCACAATTCCAACATAACCCTTATCGGCAGCAAATTTGGCTTCGGCAAGGCTTCTGTTCAGATCAGCATAAATGAGGTACATCAGCGCGCAGGGCAACTTGCCTGTGATGTCTTTTTTCTGCACCACAACGGCAGAAAGTGTAATACCATAGTTGGTTTTAATCAATACACTATCCTGAATAATGTAATTGGCGGTATCGGGCTGGCTTAGTTTCTGCTGAGCCATACTAAACTGGGCAATTAAAAGGCATAGCACAGCCATACCGAAAAATTTTCTGTTCATTTTCATCTTAACTAAATTTTAATTTATCTTTTTTTAAGGTTCCTGAACCGTACAGCCTGACGCTCTGATAACGGTACGGAAGTTCCGGAGGAGAGCGTTACCGAAATCCTGCCTTCATTACTTTCTACTGAAGCTACATTATTGACATTGAACATCCGCTCTCTCGATGCCCTGAAAAACATGCTACAATCAGGATTTTTCTCAATATTGTTTAGCGAGTTTTTCATCAATACCTGCTCCTTCCCATAATAGAGCCTCACATAATTCTCTTCAGAGGTGATCAACTCTACTGCACTCCATTTAATCAGGTGGAGTTTATTTCTGTCTTTGACAAAAAAAGCCGGCTCAAATTGTCCCTGGCAGCGTTCGGTAATTAAATTCACGGCTTTATCCAATCGTTCACTACGCACAGGTTTCATCAGGTAATCGAGCGCACTTACCTCAAAAGCCTGGAGCGCATAACTATCGTAAGCAGTTACAAATATTACCTGCGGGATGTGGTCCAACGATTCGAGCATTTCAAAACCAGTTTGGCCAGGCATTTGAATATCTAAAAAGACTAAATCGGGCTGTAAAAGTTCGATCATTTTCTGTCCCTCAAAGCCATCTCCGGCTTCGCCCAAAACTACAATCTGCGGATAGGTCCTTAACATCCTGATCATTTCGGCCCTGGCCTGGCGCTCATCATCAATAACCAATGTTCTTATTGTTTTCATTTGACAGGAATGCTTAAGGTTGCCAAAACATTTTCATTTTGCTCAGTGATGTTGAATGTAGCCGCTCCTTTATACTCTATATCGAGCCTGTTTCTTAAGTTTTCCAAGCCAATGCCTGTATTTTCATTATCCTGTTCCAGCCTGCCGGGGTTTAATACCTCAATCCTTAAAAAACTTTCCTGCTCATAAACCCTAATGCTCAACTTACCTCTGGTTACCCTTTTCGCTATGCCGTGTTTCACTGCATTTTCAACCAGTAATTGTAAGCTGAGGCGCGGAATCATTACCGACACAGCCGGAACCTCAATCCGGAATTCGAAACTGAGCCTTTCCTCTATGCGCATGCTTTCGAGCTCGAGGTAATCTTTTACCAGTTCAATCTCTTCATCCAGGCGCACCATCATTGCATTTCCACGGTATAAACTATTGCGTAAAATTTCACTCAGCAGTTCTATTCCTCTTGCAGCACCATCGGGCCGGGTATAAATAAGCGATTTAACTGTATTGAGCGAGTTGAAAAGAAAATGTGGATTAAGCTGACTGGAAAGATTATCGAGTTGCGCCTGCTTGAAACCCAGTTGCAACCGGGCATTTTCGCCCGCCAACACAATCTCTCTTTTAGCATAGTGGTAAAGATGGTAACCCAGTAACCAGATGGCCATTAACCGGATACCTGCCATAAATATGCCCGAAATATTGATCAGCGCAAACTGATCCCAATCTAGCCGTCCGCTATTCACAAACATGGTTCGCAAAAAATATACTTTTGGGATTGTAGTACAGGTATAAATAATGCCCATTACCGGAACGGCAATAAACACCCTTACAATCAAACTATTTAAAGGCAGGAGCTGCCATTTATTGCTTTCGGCAAAGAGTTTATATAGATGGGTAATACCTACGTAAAGGATCACATCGGTTACCAGCTGAGCAAAACCTAAACCCCAGTGAAACTCGCCGCTGGTTATGGCTACAAATGCCCAATAGAGCGAAGCAGTTGTCCACCCGATGATCTGGCATTTCCAATAAAGTGAGATTTGGGTCCGTTTCATTTTTTCTTTACCACAAAGCAACGCAAACTAAAAGCAATATAAAAGATAAAGTACATGGACGCAAGAAACCGGAGGATGAATGCGGAGATCATTACTGATTAGCCAATTTAGAAACACATCCCAAATTTACTCAGAACAATTCTTACTAGCAGCTACCTCAATATAATCTATGCTACTAATATCTGGTAGCCTAAAGCTATTTTTAGCGATTGGGAAACAGAAGATTTTAAGAAGCCCAGATCTTTTAGATAAGATAAACCCTCGTGAAGCTCATCGATATTACTATAAAATCGCCCAGACATTTTATACATCAGCTTACCCGCTTTTACCAGATAAAAACATTTGTATGTACCATACTTATCTTTTACAAGGGTATTAATATAGCCATCAAAATAATTCAGATTATAAGTTTTGGTTACCGGCAATAGAAACATTTTAAAAGAAATGGTCTTTAAATCTGTATCGATAATGACAGTTTTATAATTTAATTTCATTTGGGCAACAAGGTAAACCGGCAGCAGTACTGTTACGAAAACAACAAGTATACCCAAACCTGAAATCAATGGAACGGGTTTCTTACCGTAAAAGCCTGCATAAAAGAGAAAGCCGCATAGCATTAATAACCCGGTCAATACAAACTGGCCGATAAACTGGTAAGTGCCAAATTTAGATTTAATCATATTAGAAAAAGCTGGCGCAATATAGCAGTTTAATGCTACTTTAATCATACGGGCTACTTTCTAACAGCATCAGCTATAATATCAAAAACAGTTAGGTCAGTCCATCCTTATGGCAGGCTGTGCGTACCATCTGGCACCCTGGTATACTGTAGATCTATAGTAAATCCGCATATAGTCCGCGTTAAGGTGTAAAAATGCGGACTATATGCGGACTTACCATTAAGTTGGTAGCCAGATGATAGCACTTAAATAGCTATACAGTTTACTGGGTATTTCCTCCTTTAATTCATAAAACTTCCATCACCGCGGCGCATAATCCCGTTGCCATTTCTCCCCCTGGCCCCGGTCCATTTTTGCAAATTGGCACTCAACCTAAACATAAAGTAACGGCTTAAGGCATTTGATTTTGTATCGGTATAACTACCATCCACATTTACATCACGGTTAACAAAATTGTTCTGATTTAAAATGTCAAAAACCTGCACCGTAGCCGAAATTCTTCGGTGCCAGAAATCGCGTTGCAGGTAACTGTTTATCACCAGCGGATTACTGGTAATGTTTGCATTAATACCGGTCACAAAATTTTTGCTTGCACTATAGCCTAGTTCAAACCCTTTTAAGAAGTAGAATTTGCCATCAATATTTAAGGCCGTTGTTTTGGTTTTAAAATCGGTTGATGAAGATGTAGATAAGGTACTGGCCGATTTGGTAAAGTTAAACGAAGCTGATGGGTTTACTTCCATCCAGTCGTTAGGCGTAATGCGCGGACCAAATTTTTCGTAAAACACCCACGAATTGGTTTCATAAGCCACATTATTGTTCATTGAAACGCCGTGGTTGTAAGAGAAATTACCACGAAATGCCAGGTTATATTTCCGGTCGTTTAACTGCTTGTTAATTGAATAATTACCATTTAAATTGTAATTACCATTTAAGTTAACGTAATGTGTTTCGTTTAACTGGCTACCGTAAGGCCCCGCGATAACCACCCTGTTGGTAACCACTTTATTTTGTGAAAAAGTTGCATTACCGTTTATAGAGTAGTTTAATTTCGAGTTTGCAATGTAATTATTGTAAGCAGTATTAATTGAGTGACTAAAGGTAACTTTTAAAGCGGGGTTACCCACTACCGGATTTTGAGGGTTCGACTCATCGCGCACCGGTTGAATCTGATCGAAACTTGGCTCATTTGCATTACCCGAATAGTTTAACTGGATACTGTGTTGTTTTGACCATAAATACTGGAAACGGGCAATTGGGATTAAATTAAAACTGGTACGCCTGGTAGTGGTGCCCAGGCTTGCCTTACTACCTGCTAAAACCGCCGGAATAGCCGTTAAACCTGCAGAAAAACGAACTTTGGCTTCGTTCCCCAATCCATACCTGAAATTTAATGCTATACGCGATTGGGTAAACGAATATTCATAAATATTGCTCAAAGAATCTACAATCTGGCTGTTTCCTGAAGCATTAATGTTACTGGTAATCGCCTTATTGTCGTAACCGTTGTAATTAACCTGGCTGTTAAATTCGATTTGAGTGGAACTTGTTAGCGGCTCTACGTAGGTAAAGCTGGCCCGGTAATTACGTGTTAAGTTTTTACGCTCTATTAAACGGTGCACCAACGAATCTTTGGTTACTACATTGGTGGTATCATAATACAAAATATTGTTGTTTTGCTCTGATGTTGCATCGGCATCCGAATTGCCAAATGTTAACTGAACCGATAAATTTCTTCGTGGTTTCTTAAAAATATGCTGATAAAATGCTGTTGCATTAATATTTGGACGCGTTGAAATGCTGCTGTTTAATCCCTTTCTATCCTGGCGCGTTCTGATTGTTTGAATAGTTGATGAAATTGTACTGTTATTGGTTGTGCTCAGGCTTATATTTGGCGAAAAACGGATAAAGTTTGCGCTGTCAATATCATCTTCAAGTTCAAAACTAAAATTATGCGTTTTTGAGGAAGAATTACGCAAACTTTCGCTTGAAGTATGGGTATTGTAAGGTATGGTTGGGCTAAATGATTCGCTTATATTTGACGAGTTATTGTCGTTATAGCGGAAACTGTAATTGGTATTGATCTTGATTTTCTTGCCCAGCTGATCGCGGTACGAAAAAGACGGACTTGCAGAAGTTGCCGTACCACCACTGCCACCTGATGAATTGCCTCCACCGTTGTTTCCTCCTCCGCCATTACCGCCGCCACGGTTACCGCCTCCGCCACCACCATTTGAATCGCCCCCGCTATTGGCCACACCGGTAACGGTATTATTTACCCGGCCATTAACGCCTATAACCTGGTTTTGGTTTAAACGGGTCGCAAATAGTGAACCCTCATAACGTTTATTATTACCCGCACCTGCCCCAAGGCGCAGCGAATTCCCTACTGATTTATCTGTACGGGTTACAATGTTTAAAATCTTTTCCGGATCGCCGTCTTTAATTCCTGTTCTTGCAGCCTGATCGCCATAATCATCAACAATTTGTATTTTATCTACAATTTCTGCCGGTAAATTCTGAATGGCCGAACTTACATCACCCCCTAAATAGGTTTTGCCATTTATCTTTGCTTTGGTAATTGTATTTCCCTGATGGGTTAAGGAACCATCGCTTCCTACTTCCATCCCTTCCATTTTCTTCAAAAGTTCGTCTACAGTCGCATTTTCGCGTACTACGTAATCGCTGGCTTTATACTCAACGGTATCGGTTTTATAGGTAATAGATGGCGTTCCGTTAATGGTAACTTCTTTTAGCGTATTCTCTTCGTTCTTCAGGA
Source organism: Sphingobacteriaceae bacterium (assembly GCA_965284455.1). Lineage (GTDB taxonomy): Bacteria > Bacteroidota > Bacteroidia > Sphingobacteriales > Sphingobacteriaceae > Pedobacter. Next base: position 5,539,007 of record OZ260086.1, on the reverse strand, counting down.
AAATAGGATCCATTACAATTCTGGGCGTAACATCATTCTGCTTAAATTTACCTACAAACGTTTTATAGCCCAAACTACTTACCGTTAAGGTGTAGGTAGCTTCTTTTACATTTTTGATTACAAATATCCCGTCATCATTGGTACTGGTTACCAAAGTATCATGGGCAGAAGTTAACTTTACAGTACAGCTCGGAATCCCCAGTTTGGTATCGTCTTTAACCACACCACTTACTTCCCTGCGGGCAATGGGTGGAGGTACATTTGCTTTTTTAGGTTGGTTTTGAGCATATAAACTCTGGCTTAAACAAAGTACCAGCATCAAAATTCCAAATGTTTTGCAAAGATTAAAAGGGGTGTTCTTGTAAAGTTGTTTCATGTTTGGTTAGCGCGTTGCCTTAGCAGTAATTGGTTGGAGTGGGGTTAATACAAAAAGTGCAGATCATTTTTGTATAAAATGATGCTATTTATTTTTTGCCAATGTGTATTTATCCCAGAAATCGGTAGGTAGCATTAAATCCTGAAAATTGGTTGAGCCCCTTCCGGTTCTTGCTCCGCCACTGCCCCGGTTGCCGCCACCACCAAAGCCGCCGCCACCGCCGCCGCCGTTGCCTCCTCCATTTCTGCCGCCAAATGAACCAGCAGTTAAACCATTCAGCTTAATTTGAAAGGCAATCTCTTTGGCATCGCTGCTTTTTAAACCCAGCTGGGCAAGCGGTACCGATAATTCGTAGGTATATGCGCCGGCATCATCAAAAGCAGCAACAGTTTTAATGCTGTATTCGTTATAAATAGAAATTAAAGTATCCTGAATAGCTTTAAAGCCCAGCACCTTTATTTCTTTAACTGTTTCTAATTGGGTTTTATGCAAAGCAAGTGCAATTGAATCGCGCTGAGCAGTAGTTTGTTCGGAACGATTTTGGCCGCCACCAAAACCACCCCGGTTTGCGCCAAAGCCCTGTGCACCCCTGCCCGCTCTTTTAACCAATGGGTAGGTAATTGAAAAAGCATCTTTATCTTTCTTCCTGCCATCGGTATTGATGATAAAACTGATCCCACCGAGCATAATTTTAGATATACTGGCCTGTTCTTTCGATTTAATAACGAGATATAAATTTTTCTCATCGTTTGCCAGCACATAATCTAAATTGGTCCGTTTATTCTCGGTAAATGGCAATCCATTCCATTCTGTAATACGGCCATCAATACGAATTCCACCCGGAGCGAGGTTTCCTTTCTGATCGCTTGATTTTTGGGCAAATGCAGATATAAATAAAGTGGAAGCAAAAAAAGCCAGATAGATTTTTCTCATCTCATAAATAGTTTAAGTTCGGTATTTATAAGCAGTAGACTGAGAATTTACCCGATGGCTTAATCATTTAGTTTAAAAAAAATCTGGTTTAAGGAACATAAAACATCAAAAACGGCTTAAAAGCTTAAAAACAACTGTTTAACATTATTTCATCACTAAAATATTACGAACCGAAACAACTATTATAGCCAAATTAAGAGCAACTGTTCCCGTTTATCTTTAAAGCATAGTGAGTCCGCATTTAACCAAAGAAATGCGGTTTATATGCGGACTCACGGCGAACTTACCCTTAATTTGGCAGCAATATGACAGCAATTAATCCTGCCTTAAATTGGGATAAGACTCAAAGCTTAAATTCTGAATGAGTTATGCCTTCTAATTGCTTAACGTTGTTTTAGTATACGGATTTTCTATTTCTTAACACTTTCCATGGGATGCTCTTTCAGTAATTGCTCTGGCGAGTAAAAATCCTTTTTATTTTGGGTGGCTTTCCTTATCGCTTTTACTTTCTCGGGCGAAATTGCAGTACCCTTATTCCCAAATGAGTTTCGGACATAGGTGAGCACTGCCGCTACTTCCTGGTCTTTCAGCAGTCCGCCAAAAGGTGTCATAGGAACCTGGCCGGGATATTTTTTACCATTCACCTCTATTGGCCCCATTACGCCTTTCAGTACCAGCTTGATCAGCCGGTCATCGTTTCCGTTTACCCAGTTATTAGCTGTAAGCGGCGGAAAGCCGGCAACAGCGAGCCCTTTACCATCTGCCTGATGACAAGTTTTACAATAGCCTTCTTTATTATAAATAATTCTTCCTTCGTTATACAAGGCAAGTGTAGCGCCCGTGAGAGCCGTTTTCTCGCTCTTTTCTTTTTCTTCTGCTACATTTCTACCATTCAAATGCGCTACGGCTGTCTTGTAAGCCGGCAGCATCCAGCTATCCAGGGGCAATTTATTCGCTTCGGCTAAAACGGGAAGCCCTTTTTCTTTGCCTATCCACGAGGCGGCTGCAATAGCTGTTAACCTTACCCTGCTATTTTTATCCCTGGCGGCTTCCATCAGCAAATTTGCCTGATCAGGGAGCTGATGCCCGGTATAGCGTACTACCTCTGCCGCCGCAGCCCTTACATGATAGTCTTTGGCTTTCAACAGCTGTTTTAAAAGCTGTTGATCAACTTTGTTCATTCCCCAGCTCACCCAAAGCGCTTCAAGTAAATGATGTTCATACCGTGTATCATTGGTATCCAGCTTTGCTTCCCAGCTTTTCAGTTTAGGCAACACCTCATTAACATCGCGTCCTCTCAGTTCCCTGCGGGTTCTGTAACGGGTTCTGTACTCCGGTAATTTAAGATGATCAAGCAGCACTTCAATGCTGGCTCCGTCTATTTTAGCGGGTTTTACCAGTGGCCTTGAAGGATAAGTAATGCGGTAAATCCTGCCATGCGAATGATCACGCAGGGGATCGCGGGCATTGTGTTGCATATGCCCAATGAGGACATTATGCCAATCTATAACGTACAAAGAACCATCAGGAGCAAACTCCAGGTCTACCGGACGAAAATTAGGATCATTACTCACCAGCAAATCCATGCGGAAGCGGCTCTTATAACCTGTACCATCATCCTCCAAAGTATGTTCTTTGGTTCCCAGGAAACCAATGGTATTGTTGATCAGGAAGTCGCCCTGAAATTCATCCGGAAAATGACGGCTCGATACAATTTCAATGCCTGATGTAGGCCTTACAAGCTGCTTTTCTTCTATCAGTTGTTTCGACTTATGGGTAGCCTGTCCATATCGGGGTAAGATTGTTCCGGGAAGCATCCAGCGAAAATCCGGACTGGAGGTTTCGGCATAGAAAGGTTGCCCCCAATCGTCGAATGTAATGCCCCATGGATTTGGAATAGCCATTTGCGCTGTACGCTCCAATTTCCTGCGTCGTGGGTCAAACCTGTAAAAACCGCCATTAGTGGCATAAATTGGTCCGTACGACGTTTCTATATTGGTGCGGAGAAATACGCCTTCTCCTGAAAAAATAGCTCCCGAAGGGTCTGCAGTAAACGCATGGCTGCTGTGGTGAGAATCATGGTCGTCAAAACCACTCAGCAAAATCTCCTTTTTATCCGCTTTATCATCCCCGTTGGTATCTGTAAGCAGAATAAGATTATTTCCCTGGGCAACGTATACCCCTTCTGCTGCGATTTCAAAACCAAGCGGTAAATGAAGGCCATCGGCAAAAACGGTTTGTTTATCGGCCTTCCCGTCGTTATTGGTATCTTCCAGGATAATGATTTTGTCGTTGGGCTTTGCATCTCCAACCTTATATTGCGGATAAGTAGGCATTACCGCCACCCACAAGCGCCCCTTGTTGTCAAACGATAATTGCACGGGCTTGGCCAAAAAGCTGAATTCGGTTTCTGAGGCAAATAATTCTACCTTGAAGCCCGGCGGCACAGTTAAACTGTTTACTGCTTCCTGCCCAATCAGGTATTTAAGGTTGCCATTTTTCTTACTTGGCGTATAATTGGTTTTTACCTCCGGCAAAACGGTGGTATGCTTATCCGCAGCCAAAATATCCATTTTCTGTCCTTTAGCTGCCGCCAGCCAAACGGCAGTATCCCTGATCAGGGTCATTTCGCGAATCTTTTTTATCTCTGCCGGAAAATTATCTGGCCCATAAGGTTTATACCTGCGACCATACACATGTACCCCGTTAGGGATCTTAAAATCGTTTAGCCACATCCAGTTTTTTTCCATTACGGCATCATGCACCAGCTTCCTGTTCTTTTCTGCTTCGGTTGCGCTTTCCCCAAAAATCTGATCTGCAAGCAAAACCCCGAGTTTTTGATAGCCCTCTTCGTTTAGTTGCGAACCGTCAATCGTTAAGGGGCTTGAGGCATTTTTATACCATTCCAAGGTCGGGTTAAATGCATCAACAAAACGGACCCTGTTTGCGGCAGCAATCTCCCTCATGGCATTCGTGTACAGCAGCAGGTTTTCATTTTCCTGTTTACCATCAGGCAAATCATAGCTGGTTTTACCCTTAAGGTTCTCAAAAGCGATGGGTGATACAATGACAAGCTGTGGCGATGAAGTGCCATTGTATTTTTGTTTCAGCGTCCATTTAATAAAGGCATCCAGCTCTGCTTTATAGTTATCAAGTCCCGCTTTTCCTTCAAAAGACTCATTAAATCCAAAAAAGGAAATGATCACATCTGTTTTCAGTCTGGTAAGCCATTGATCGGGTGTTTCAAAAAAGCCCTCTCCGGGATCTTCCATTTCTAATGTACCGCCTGCATCTTTTCTTTTAACCAGGTTCGCGCGTTCTATCTGAAACTTTTCTGCGCCGGGAAAAGCCCAGGGAGAATTCCTGGCTGCATGAGGCCTGAAACCGGGCGTTTCTGCCGGGTTACACATGTTACGGATGAATAATTGGTGCGTTGGGAAACGAAGCTGCAATTCTGTTTCAAAATTATCGTAATTGATCATTCTCGATCCCAGGTTATTGCCGATCAGGGCAATGCGTGTACCTTTCTCAATAGCAAGTGGCGGGGCTTTGTATTTAAAAGCGTTTACAATTACCATTACTGGTATTGCCACTATGAGGCACAACAGGCTGATCTTTATTATTCTCGTCATCTTTACACAGGTTTACTTGGCAACACGATAGGGTACCTGGATATCCATTTTACCTTTCCATTTCTTTGGCACTTTCAGGCCCAGCTCATCATGAATGGCATTAATCACAAGCCTTTGGAAAGCCTCAATCCTGAAATCTTCGGGATGCCCGAGCGTAGTCATAAAAATCTTTCCACCGAAAGTATTGGTACCCGTCCAGGCTACCGGATTTTCTACTGCTGCTCTTTCCGGATTTACCGCTTTGCCTGTAAGCAATGTAGTTGATCCTTTTGTAGGATAATCGGGCACCACATGGTACAACCAGGAGCGAACGTGAAAATCTTTGGCCACGCCGGTAAGGATTGGGTTGTTTGATGCCGCAGGAGCAATGCTCACATCAGTGCTGCTGTTATGTCCGTAGTGTGTGTGTTTGGCTTTTCCGCCCCAGCCAGGAGGCGCATTTAACGCAAACTCACCGAAAGCGTTCCATTTTTCGCTGGCATCTCCCTTAGGAAAATTAAATGCATGTGTAGTGGTACGAAAGCCCATCACTGGTTTTCCCGACTTCAGGTAGGTTTCAATATGCGCAAGTTGTTCAACAGGAAGTCTTCGCCAACGCAAGTAGAAAACAACTAAATCCGCTTCCTTTAATATTTCCAGTCCGGGAATATTTTCTTCGCTATTGTGGTCTGGAGATGCTTTGAGTACAACAGTTCTCATACCATAGTTCTTTTCCAGTTCGGCAGCAACAATGGGCAGCGTTTCTTCTCCGCTATATTCATGATCGCCGCATACAAAAACAACGAGTGGCTTTTTAGCCTTTTGCGCAGATGGTGTACAGAACAAAACTGTACTCAGGGTTAATAACAAACCAACACAAAAATTATTCATTTTATTAGGAATTAGTGATTATCAAATAAAGGAATCGCGGTTATATACACTATTTAAATCAGCCTGTCCGCCATCAAGTATGGCGAGCACATTCTTTACGGTAAGCAGGCACATCCGTTGGTAGGTAGCAGCTGTAAGACTGGCAGCATGAGGGGTAATAATGGCCTGCGGATGCTGTACCACCGGAAGGCTCTCCACGGGAGGTTCATCGGGCAGCACATCTGCGGCAAATCCGGCAATGGTATTGGCATTCAACGCATCAAGAAGCGCCGCATGATTGATCAGGGCACCCCTTGCGGTATTGATCAGGAATGCTCCAGGTTTCATTAATGCCAGTTGCTTCGCCCCGATAATCTCATTCGTTTCGGGAGTTAAGGGAAGGTGTAAACTAACGATATCGGATTGTTTTAAAACTTCATCCATAGGCAGCTGCCGTGCGGTTCTGCTCCAGTAAAACACCTTCATGCCAAAGGCCTCAGCCAGTTTAGCCACCCGCTTTCCTATATTACCCATGCCCAATATACCTAGCGTTTTGCCATTCAGCTCATCTCCTGCATATTGGTTACGCCAGTTCCAGTCGCCCTGTTTAACCCTTTCTACCGATTGATATAAATTACGCATTGTCATCAGCATTAAGGCGAGCGTATGTTCTGCAATAGTGGCTGCATTACTGCCCGGGGCATTAACGACCCTGATCTTTCTTGCTGTTGCTTCTGCTACATCCACATTATCAAGGCCCACACCGCATCTGGCTACCACCTGCAAATTCGAAAAGGCATCCATCAGGGGCTTATCAATCTGCCCCTTCCCCCTGGTAATAACGGCATGTATTTCTACCCGGCCTAAAACCTCACTTAGCCCGTCTGCGGTATATCCTTTGTATACATGCGCATTTTCCTCCAACAGGGAAAGTGCTTCTTCTGCAATGGTTTCCAGTAACAATACGTTTTTCTTCATTACTTTTTATGGTATAAAGTAGCGTCGTCTGATTTTAAGCCCCTGAAATCGTTCCTGTTCGAAACGTATAAACCGTCTTCGTAAAGCTCATCTTTAAATATCCGGTCGTCTACCTCAGCTCCGGGTATGGAAGAAATTTCTACCAGATTGCCCGAAGGATCGCGCACAAACATCTGCATGGCTCCATCGGGTAATTTTCGCACTTTCCCCCAGGGATTGACATCGATGGCTTTCAACGCTTTCATCCGGAAAAAGATGCTGCTGAAGTCGTCTACCTGCACACAGATATGCCCGCGAAAAGAGGTGCGGTCTTCCCATTCCGAAATATGTAATTGTTGCTCATCATTAAACTTGAAAAACATTACAGGGTAATCGAACTTAAAAGAAGGGAGCGGCTCAAGGCCGAGTTCCTGCTTGTAGAAGTCTCCTGCTTTTTCCAGATTGTCAACAATAAGCGTTACGTGATTAATTTTAAGTGCCTTTGCCATAATTAATTATTTTATACCGGCTGTTTAAACTGTTTTACAAAATCCCAGTTAGGGGTTAGTCCCAAACCTGGAGCAGAAGGTGCGGCGATCTCACCGTTGATCACATTAATTTGTTCGTTCACCAGGTCGTACATCATGGGGTTTCCGCCAAGAGAGAACTCAATAATTGTTGCAGAGGAACATGCGAATGCCACAGTCAGCCCTGCCATAAAAGAGAACGCCGAGCCCCAGCAATGCGGTGCCAGCTCCACCTGATGTACACTCGCCAGATGCCCTGCCCTCATGGCTTCCGAAATGCCACCAATGATGGCCGCATCGGGCTGAACAACATCTATAGCCCTTAATTGCAAAAGATCGTGTATATCAAAACTGGTAAACTCACTTTCGCCGGCAGCAATGGGGATATGTGTAGCTGCTCTTACTTCTGCTGTTCCTTTCCTGTTGTCGGGACTAACGGGCTCTTCGAACCAATAGATGTTACAGTCTTCTACACCCCGGCAAAATTGCTTCGCCTCGGGTACGCTGAACGTGCCGTGCGCATCAACCATCAACTTAATATCGGGTGCCAGTGCCGCTCTGGCTGCTTTTACCCGGTCTATACTTTTCTGTACAGTACCATCCATCACGCCCACACGCATTTTCACGCCTCCAAACCCCTTACTCACATAGCCATTCAATTGCTCGCCTATATGCTCCAGGTCTGCCCAACCTCCACTCGCGTAAGCAGGCATTTTCTCTCTGCAGGCACCGCCAAGCAAATCCAGTACAGGAACGTTCAGCATTTTTCCTTTCAGATCCCATAGTGCGGTATCGATCCCACTCATGGCCGATACTGTAAGGCCCCGCCGTCCGAGAATGGGGAATTTTCTTCCTCTCGACAATGCATAGTGGTCTCTTGTTCCGTTATACATTTCTTCCCACAGCCGGGTGATGTCTTTTACAGACTTGCCCATCAATACGGGTTTCAGTTCATTTTCTATACAATTTACAATGGAAGCACATACACCGGAAGAGCCTACCGCAGCCTTAGCTTCTCCAAAGCCCTGCAAACCTGTATCCGTGGTAATTACCACTAGGGTCATATCAAAATTGGTAAGAAGCCCATAATCTGATACATGTTGTTTCGCCTCAGGTATGGGGCAACGTAACCAAAATGCTTCTACATTTGTTATTTTCATTAAAATATAATTTGTCTTTTATCGGTTATGAATTATCTGTATGGTGCTAGTGTTCAATAGCGCGCAAGCTCTGTTCACTGTTTTAGTAAGCACTATATTATGATGCTTTCACGCTTTAAATAAGTTTTGATAAGGTATTAAATGATTGTTGGGTTAGCATGGTATAAAATGCATCGGTAACCGACGAGCTTCCATGGTCTATCAGGAATTTTTCCTGCTCAGGCGTCAGGTTTTCGGGCTTTTCGTCTATAGCACCTGGGTAAGGATTGGCCGGAGTACGATCCAATGGCGCGCAGAACTCTACAGAAAGCACCTCGTTATAATTTATTTCCCGAAGTGTATCGATGATCTTTTGCCAGTTGAGATTTCCCATTCCCGGCGCCATGCGGTTATTATCTGCCACATGAAAACCTACCAGTTTCCCCTTCGCTTTTCTAATGGATTCAAACAAATCCGTTTCTTCGATATTCATGTGAAAAGTATCCAGGCATACCCCACAATTCGGACCAACTGCTGCAGCCAGCGCCAATGCCTGCTCGGCACGGTTGATAAAATAGGTTTCAAATCTGTTGATGGGCTCAATGCCCAGCAGTACACCTGCGGCCTCACTGTATTCGTATATTTCTTGCATGGCGTTAACAGCCCAGTTCCATTCCTCTTCCTTCCGGCCATCGGGCACCAACTTGCCTACTGTTGCGGGAACAACCGAAACCATATGGCCATCCAGCTCTTTCACCATTTTCACTACATCTTTTACATACTGAACAGAAGCTGCGCGTTGCCCCTCGTTACCGGCCAGCAGATTACGCTCGCCAAGCATTAGGGTTACAGAACCCCAGCAACTCAGCCCATGTTCTTTCATGAGTTTTCTTACATCCTTTGTATTGTACTGATCCGGATTTCCGGCGACTTCAAGTCTGGTATATCCAATTGCAGAAACTCTTCGTATCGTTGTTTCTATCGTTTCAGCACGCATCCAATTGTGTATCGCAAGTTCCATATCAGGTATAAAATTTTGGTTAGTATAATGTAGACACCGCGTATAACAGCGTCCTGGTAAAACAAACTTATTCAGATTTCAATTGAAATAAAAATACTTCATTTGCTCATTTTTGATACTATATTTACATTAATAGTCAAATTTAGCTCCTAAAAATAACTATTGTACCAAAAAATAGTAATAATGAAAGTTTCTTACCGACCGATATCTACTCCTGAGGATGCCAGTTTCGCCATCAAAGAATACTGTCAGCCACAGTTTACCAATACTTTTCATTTTCATCACAGCTATGAATTGATCTTGATTGTAAAAAGTTCAGGTCAGGTGTATGTGGGCAATAAGGTAATGAATTATAAAGAAGGAGAGATCTTTATGTTCGGACCAGGGCTGGTGCATTGTTTTTCCAGCGATATCCTAACGGCAACCGATGAGGAAGTGGCGCATGCCATTGTAGTGCAATTCTCTGCAGATTTTATGGGAAAGGATTTCTTTGAGACCCTGGAACTGAGGGCAGTGAAGGAGCTGTTGCAACAATCGATATATGGTATAAAATTCGGCACTGCAGCGGCTGCACTCAGAAACCGCTTCTTTCAGTTCCAACCAAACCAACAAATGAAGAACCTGATTCTGCTGCTGCAGATATTGGAAGAACTTTCTATTAGCAGTAATAAAGGGGCATTACTCATTACAGACGATATCAGAAAAATACGACATAAAGAAGGTAACGCTAAAAAACTAGCTTCCATATTCAATTATGTATTCGAAAATTATCATCGGGAAATAGACATCCAATCGGCTGCTTCCATCGCCTGTATGAGCAAAGCGGCGTTTTGCCGCTATTTTAAAAGCAGCACCCACAAAACATTCTCACAGTTTGTAAATGAGATCAGGGTAAGCCATGCCACCAAATTATTAATTGGGAAAGAGGACAACATCACAGCGATCTGTTATGCCTGTGGTTTTGATAATGTTTCTTATTTTAACAGGCAATTTAAGATGCAGCAAGGTATATCGCCCAGGGAATACCGTAAAGTATTTATGGAAAGTAATGCAGATCGACCCTTTTTGCGACATACCGATTGAAAACCTTAGGGCCAGTGTTTAATACCAAAAGTAATCGGGGATATTGATTTTGTGCTATTCGGTGGAATAAACGCTTCATCTTCACAATTTTTCTGTAAGTTTATCATCAACGCCAACTTCGCAAAGCGCTCACTATATCATGAAGATGTATATTTTAGTTAAAAGAGAGGTTCCAGATAAAATGGTACCTGTTATCACAGCACATGCCTCCCTTGCCTATTTTAGAAAATTTGAAAACACAGCAAACATGCAAACCTGGATAAATGGCATATTTAAAAAGGTGGTTTGTGTGGTTTCTGAAACAGAGTTTGCAAATGCTAAAAAGGAAGCAGACCATTTAGTACTAACAGAATCAGCATTAGACAATCAGGAAGTTTGTATAGCCTTTTCGCCCAGGGAAGAATATGCCAAAATGTTTAAGTTTTTCCGGATGTGGGTACCCAATAACAACTAAGTGATATGCACAATCAAGAGAACAAGATTTATAAATGGCTGGTTAAAAGCGGTAGTATTTTATTATTCAGGGATAGCGATAAAATACACCTTGAATTAGATAAAGAAGCCAGTGAAAGTTGTTTATTAACCCAAGAAGATGCTGAAGCAGTCATTTCTATACTCACCTCCATAGCCGAAACCATTTGGCATAACCCTGATTATGTTAAAGAACCCTACCAAGGACAGTTATACAAAACAGACAAGGAACTTGAGTATTGGGATTTAGGTCAGACTAAATTGTTTATAGGCTTTAATGCAAACGAGCAAGCTATAGCCATGAATTATAGTGGCGATGCGGTTTTGAAAGTTCCTGTTAACTACGCTGTGGAGCTTATTCAGATTTTGACTCATTTTTGTAAGCAATTTGGTGCGTAATTATTGCGCCACCTATAGCAAATACTGAAATTCATTACCTTAGTTCGATCAATCATAATAATGAGAAAAAAGGGCAACCCTCAGTCATTTATTTACTATGATAGCTTAAAACAGTGGGAAAGCGTTTGCATGCTTTCATACGCTTTTGTAACAATATGCGTCATTCTGACTCTAGTTTTTGCTAAACCAGAAACTAAGCAGATTACCATAATTATGTACACAGTACTATCACAATTGGGTATGTACTTTTGGTTATACACATCGCTACGCAATTTCAAGGCATACTTACTCTGGTTTGGCTTTGGCATAGTACACCTGATACTTTTCTTTTGTTTCAGGGGCAATCCTGCTCTTGAAATGTACGCTGGAAATCCGAGCATATTTTTATCAAATACCATCGTACTTTTGTTACTCTTTCAGCTTCTTAGATATCTTAGTTTAAAATTTCAGAACCGGGAATTTGTAGCACCTGCAAAAAGTGGACTAGATTTGTTTGAAAACAAAAAGGTAGCCTTTGCAGATTCTGTAATCTTTATAATCTATATGAGTTCGTGGCTTGGCCTTACGATGCTTCCCCTAAAGTAAGGCAATGCGAATAGTCGCGGGTATAACTAAACAAAATGAGATTGCATTAATCCGGAAGGTAGCACCACAAGCACACAGTGATAATCAAATTAATAAATAAGTCTTTTACAATTCAAAATCAAAGTACTATGCATTTTTCAAGCAGGATTATATTGTATCTCGGCATGTTCCTTTTCATGTTTGGCGGTATATATTGCATTACTCAGATTTTTGCCATAGTGCTTGACCGCCCGCTTTCTTTCCTTACCTTCAAAATCGACAAATTATCGTGGGTATTCTTTTTCGCGCTATCGGCAACTATTGCAGGCTTGTTGATCATACGTAAGCATAAGAGATGATGAAATGCCTGTATGATAGGAAGGGATTACAAATCCCGAGCAGCGAGAGTTCATCAATCATTTTTTATTAAGCTATCTGCATTTATCTTAATTAGTTGCCATTTTCCAACCGAGTCCTTTACAATTTCACAAGAAATATAAATAACCGCTTTAGAACCTTTTAAAGAGAGCTTTATATTTGCAGGATTATCACTCTTTTTAGGCAAGTCATATCCATAGTAAGAATATGACTCAAAATCTCCAATCTTCTTTGTTATCGTTTCATTATTTTGAAGCAATTCTACCGCTTTTCTAAAAGATTCGGGTTTATCATAAATAGTAAAATATGTTATAATCCAGTAAAATAGAATAGTAATTGGCATTAAAATTAAAACCACTTTTAACACAAAAATATTTTTATAGACATGCTTTGAAAGATATGGCTTTAGAAAAAAATAACTCAATATAGCAGAAAATGATATTAAAAATGCGTACAACATTACTATTTATTGTTTTTTTGAATATTTACCCTCACTAGTGCAAGTCTTCGATTACCGACCTAAGCCATGACCTGACTTGTGCTTCAAAATTAAACCGTTGGAAATTGATGATAAAATTAGCAGGAGATAAACCATAAGACTGTCTAGTCCTTGGAAAAGTTGACTATTTATTTTACTAAATTATAAAATTAAAAGAACCATTGAAATCTATTTTGATGGTTCTTTTTTCTTCCACCGTTTTACAAATATTTTGGGTCTTGAGTGCGCTTGCCTTGGCGTTAACATATTTACAGAGGAGTGTAATCTCATCTGGTTATATAATTCAATCGCCTGATGGACTTGTTTATATAATTGGTCTTTCCGCTGAAAGACTGCGTCCAATCCAAATTCGTCCTTTAAAATCCCGTTAACCCTTTCTGCGACTGCATTTTCATATGGATCGCCATTTTCAGTCATACTGATTTTGATGTGGTTATTCGATAAAAGCCTGATATAATCATAGCTGCAATATTGCAGCCCCCTGTCAGAATGATGGATGAGCTGATGTTCGTACTCCCTCTTGCCTATGGCCATCTCCAATGCCTTTTTAGTAGAGGCAGCCTTCATATCGCCACAGATCTCATAGCCCATGATTAGCTTAGAGCCTGCATCAGTAACCAGATGCAGATATTCATTTCCCGCAATTGTTTGTAGATAGGTTATATCTGAAACCCATAGCTGCTCGGGCCTGGTAAGTTCCAGATCCTTTGTTAGGTTGGGGTATTTCCTCATCCAGTGCCTTGAATCGGTTGTTCTAGTATACTTGCGTTTACGTTGGACCAACAGATGCTGTGATCTTAATATCCCAAAAAGTTTATCGCGTCCAATCGTAATCTTCTTCCCAGACATGCTTTCCCGTAACATCACATGCAGCTTACGGACTCCAGTCCGCGGTAGCTTATGCCGGATGTTCAGGACCATTTCCTTGATCTCCTGTTCAGCAGCCATCTTTTTTGAGCTACTGCGCCTTGCCTTATAGAAAGCCTGTTTCGTGTAGCCAAACAGCTTGCACAACTTGGTAATAGTGTTATTACCGGAAAGAAGTGCTATTTCTTGAACTGCTTGGCGCCAGACTTTTTTCGGATCTCGATGTTAAGTTCCCGCTCGGCGATCTCAACAAATTTCTTGTACATGGAAAGTTGGTGTTCGGCTTCCCTCAAACGCTTCTCCAATGCCTTGTTTTCTTGCTTTAACTCCCACTCAAGCTCTTTGAGCCGCTGTTGATCATCGTCCTTCATAGGCCTGCCAATGCTTTTGTACACTGGGTAGGCTAATTTACTATATTTTCGTAACCAATTCTGAATGCACTGATTTCCGCGAATATCGTATTTACGTTGAAGCTGGTCTTTATTCAAATGACCACTCTCATATTCATCTACAACTAACCGCTTGAAACTCTCACTGTAAATCCGGTGTGGACGTTGCAGTGTCTTTAATTTATTATTGACCATATTGTTAAGATTTGGTCAACCTTTTTTAGGACTCCACATAAAACAAAAAAGCCTCAACTTTTTCAAGTTTGGACATGCCCCAAAAAGTTAGACACTTTTTGGGGCATTTTTTATGAGTAGAAAACAGAAATACGACTATCAGTTTAAACTTGATTTAGTCAACAAGGTAATCAGAGAAGAAAACTCTGTACATGGACTTTCCGATATGCATGGATTGGCTAAATCACAGTTACAATTTTGGTGTAAACTCCATGAGCACCACGGAGAAAAAGGCTTGGAAGATATCGTGGTTAAAAGCTATACGGCAGATGAAAAACTTGAAATCATTCGCTATTATCAAGCAAGCGAATTATCTTTGATTGACACCTGTGCTATTTTTATGGTTGCCTCTTTTTCAACACTCTATCAATGGGTTGTTAAGTTTGAACAGAGTGGCTATCAAGGTCTAGTAGATAAACGTGGTGATCATTTAAAAAATAAGAAAACTACAAAAAGGATGGCTAAGAAAAAAGTAGTCCCAGGAATCAAAGATTCTATGACTGATTTGGAGCGGTTAACCATCGAAAATGAATATTTACGAGCAGAAGTAGCTTATCTAAAAAAGTTGGAAGCCTTAGCTCAAAGCAAGCAAGTCAAAAAGAAAAAGCCGTAATAGTTACGGAGTTAAGGCGCTTACACAAACTGGAATATCTTTTACATCTCGCTGAGCTAGCAAGAAGTAGCTACTATTATCATCGAGATAGTAGTGCTTTTTTAGATAAGCATATAGACTTGGTAAAAGAAGTAAAAAAACTGTATCAAAGACATTTCGGAAGATATGGCTATCGAAGAATAACGTTAGCCCTTAGAAAAGAATTGGACATCCCTGTAAACTTTAAAACCATTGCTAAAATCATGAAGCAGATAGGCTTGAAGAGTAAGATAAGGGTCAAAAAATATAAGTCTTATAAAGGTGAAATTGGCAAAGCCGCGGATAATATCTTAAAACGAGATTTCACTGCTGATAAGCCTAATGTAAAGTGGGCTACCGATATAACTGAGTTTAAAGTAAAGGGGAAAAAGCTATACCTATCACCAATAATTGATCTGTTTAATGGTGAGATTATAAGCTATAACTTATCTACATCGCCTAACTATCGGCAGACTTTGGATATGCTCAATAAAGGTTTCAGGAAAATCAAAAACCATGAAAAACCAATTCTCCATTCTGATCAAGGTTGGCAGTACAGGCTAGAGAAGTACAAGAAAAAACTAAAAGATAAACAGATAATGCAAAGTATGTCCAGAAAAGGAAACTGCTTGGATAACGCTATAATTGAGAACTTTTTTGGAGTGCTTAAATCAGAATTATTTTATCTAAATGAATATAACTCGGTATCACAATTACATTCTGAGATTAGAAAGTATATTAAATATTATAATAGGGACCGAATAAGGCTTAATTTAAATGGAATGAGTCCGGTGGAATACCGAACTCATTACTTTAAAAACATTGCGTAACTTCGTCCAACTTTTTGGGGTCAGTCTAGTTAAGGCTTTTGTTGTGGAGAATATCGGATTCGAACCGATCACCTCTTCACTGCCAGCGAAGCGCTCTAGCCAAATGAGCTAATCCCCCAATTTTTAAATTCCAATAAGCACATCCGAATAAACAAATAAGATAATGGAAACAAGCTTCCTGCCTGTGGTGCAAAAATAGCAAATACTTTATCGAAAGCAAATGATAATTGATTTTTTTTATTGCACCACATCTTTCAGCTTAAAGGCGAAGAAATGCCACGGGCCTATCCGATTAAACAGGTTCTCTGTTATTCAGCAAATCCTGGTAAGCATCTACAAACTGCGCTACATGATAACCATCCATTAAAGCATGGTTTACATGAATCGAAACCGGCATTATTTTTTTCCCGTTTTCATCTCTCACTTTACCGAAAGAGATTTTCGGGCAGCTATCCTGAAAAGCAAAATTACGTGCGTGAGATAAAGAAGTGAAATTTAACCAGGGAAGTGCCGAGTAATGAATTACATTTTCGCCCGCAGCAGATGGAATTAAGCCTGTTGTAGCTTTTACTTCTTCGATTTCCTGGTCAGCCGCCAATTTAAAATCGTTAAAATCCTCGTAAAAATCGAGGTAGCCAAAACCAAAGGTACCGTTTGGGCGATTAATGGTTGCTGCAGCATTTACATTGCTGTATTTCCAAACTTCACCATCAATAATGCGGTAGCTAAAAGGTTCTATCACATTTGCTGCAACAAGCGATTTATGCAAATAAAGCAGGAAGAACGAAACGGCTTTCTCTTTTGCTTCCTTGTAGGTGAGCGTACAATCAACATCGACGGTTACACCAAAAAATGGTTCGCCAAATGTGCTAAAAAATTTAAAATGATCTTTTCTGATCCAGGTGTCTATATCTATTTTTTCTTTCATTCAATTAATTTTGGTAAAACTTCCGACAGGCTTTCCATCTCATAAAAATTAGGATGCTCAATGGTATGATCAATACTTTCGTGCACCCAGGTGGTATGGTACGGAATATGAACGGCATGTCCACCAATATTGAGCACAGGTAGTACATCCGATTTTAAGGAATTGCCCAGCATTAAGAACGATTCGGGTTGACAATCCAGATGTTTCATCAGTTTTTGATAATCCTTTTCCTGTTTATCGCTCATAATTTCGATGTGATGGAAATAATGATCTAAACCCGACTTGGTCAATTTCCTTTGCTGATCGAGCAAATCGCCCTTAGTGGCTACCACCAGTTTATATTTTCCGTGCAGTGCTTTAAGTACTTCCTCTACCCCATCCAGCAGTTCAATGGGTTTGTTTAACATTTCCTGCCCCAATTCGATTATCATTTCCACAACTTTTGGGTCATTTTTCCCCACTGTGATCCTCATTGCTGTTTCGATCATACTGAGCATAAAACCCTTAATACCATATCCATAGAGTGGCAAATTGGCGATTTCGGTTTTGTAGAGTTCGGCAATTATACTGTGGCGTGGCATGAAATCTTCCAGCAGGGCAGCAAATTTATCTTCGGTTTCGCGGAAGTAAGGTTCGTTTACCCAAAGGGTGTCATCAGCATCAAAAGCAATTACGGTAATCTGATTATTCATGGTTATGCTTACTTTAGTGCCACAAAAGTAACGCCGGCAATCCTGATAAAAAAGGACATTTGTCTCAGCAAAAAGAATATGCTACGAACCAATCTCGACTTCCTCTCTTTTATTGAACGTTTTAGCAGCGAAAATGCCGACGTAAACATTACCCTGAAAAGTTATAAAGCAGGCTACCGGCTAATTGAACAGGGCGACAAAATCAGCAATATCTACATCATTAAGGAGGGAATCAGCAAGTGCTTTATTTCAGAAGAAAACGGCAAAGATTTTATTATCGAGTTTTTGGGCAAGGGTGAGGTTGTAGGCGAGCTGGAAGCCCTAAAAAAGATCGATTGTTTATGCAACGTGGCTGCCATAAGTGAAGTAACGGCCTATGTTATTCCCGATCATATTTTCCTCTCGCTGATACAAAAAAGTAGTGAATTTACTACAATCTTACTCCAGGAGCTATCCACCAGAATTATACAAACCAGCACCAGGGCCTCTTTTCAGCAATTGTACACAGTTGAATATGCTTTATTGAAATTGCTCCAGCTGCAGGCAAACGAACACATTTCTATCTCCAAAGACGACATGGCTGCCTACCTCGGAATCTCTGTAAGAAGCTTTAACAGAAGCTTAAAGCACTTGATAGAAAAGGACCACCAGGACATGCCTGAGTTTAAAAGCATGATGGGTGCAGCAGGCATAAAAAAACTGGTAGAGCGATTAAAATAATTACTACAACTTTATGGTATAATTATTGCTATGAAGTTTTTGTTTTTGCAAGTGTAACGTTTCCATCACCACATACGTTTAGCAAGTAAAACAATTAAACACACAAAAAAACCTATATATGAAAAAAACTAACTATCCAATCTTTTTAAGATTTCCGAGTTAACGATATCTGGCCATTTATACAATAGCCACCTATACGTCGATATCCTTAATTATCAATATGCAGTTTTATTGATTCCAGTAATCTTATTAACAAAATGAGTGCTTATATTCACATCTACACCAACGCCTTAACAGACGATTTAATTCCTACTATTTTAAAACGTCTAAACGAACATGAAAGTGTTATCGACATCAATTCATCATTTTCATTCAGGAATTCGAATGGAAATCTTCCCATCGTATTTAAATGGGAAAAGCCAAGCTTAGAAATATTTAACGAAAATAGCTTAAAGCTAAATTTTGGCACTTCAGTTAAATCTTTCGACCTTAAAGAATACAAGAAAAAGCTTTTTAAAGATAAAATCATTAAACAAAGCTTTATCCAGAAGTTAACCACACTTTTTAAAAAGAAGAAGAAAAAGAAAGTAGCTAAAACCATTAAATTAAGTGCTGAAATAGAAGCGCAACTACAAAACTACGGTAAGGTATTTTCGATTAAGTATCATCCTGGTGATGTTTTTGAAAACCACTTTGCCACTTTAATTGGTGCCATTATTA
The DNA here is from genome assembly GCA_965284455.1 of Sphingobacteriaceae bacterium. GTDB lineage: Bacteria > Bacteroidota > Bacteroidia > Sphingobacteriales > Sphingobacteriaceae > Pedobacter. The sequence continues at coordinate 5,520,168 of OZ260086.1, read as the reverse complement.
CCGAACTTACAAAAGGCGTATGCCACTTCACCTACGAAAACGTATGGTACGATTCAAAAAATGTTTTGAGAGAATCGCTAGTTAACTTATACACCCTTGAGGAACTGCCTAACCACATTAACAAAAATGTGGTAGCGATGGCTAGCTAGAAACATATTTACTTCCTAAGTTTAGCTGAGACTAAACTTAGGAAGTATTTAAAATACCACACTGCTTATTGCAGAAATCCCCACTTCATTGTCTGCTTCATTTCTCTGCAGGCTCCACACAACAATTTCTTTCCAGGCACTAAACTTTTAACGGCTTAATTTGTTGTCAAATTCTGGAAATCTTTTATAGTTTTATGCCCGTATAAATACTACAATTTTTCCGACCCACAATACATGCCTTATTGAATTAAATTATGAATGTAGAAGAAGTTTTTAAAAACAACGAAAAATGGATTGCAGAAAAACTGTCCATTAATCCGAATTATTTTACCGATCTGGCTAGAGGCCAAAGTCCCGAATTTTTATACATTGGTTGTTCCGACAGCCGTGTTACTGCCGAAGATTTAATGGGCATCCAACCTGGGCAGGCATTTGTGCACCGCAATATTGCCAATCTGGTAAACAACGTAGATTTAAGCGTAATGACCGTTTTAAATTACGCGGTAAGACATTTAAAGGTAAACCATATTGTGGTATGTGGTCACTACAACTGTGGCGGGGTCAAAGCAGCTATGCAACCTGCAGATTTGGGTATTTTAAACCCCTGGTTAAGAAACATCCGCGATGTTTACCGTTTACATAAAGATGAATTGAATGCTATTGCTGATGAGGATGCACGTTATAATCGTCTGGTTGAACTTAACGTTCAGGAGCAATGTGTTAACCTGCTTAAAACAGCAGCGGTGCAGGAAGCCATTGTTGGCCGTAAATTAACTGTACAGGGTTGGGTTTTTGATATCAAAACAGGCCGGTTAATTGACCTGAAAATCGACTTTGAGAAAATACTGAAAGATATTACAGAGATTTATAAGCTCTACTAGAATAAGCTGAAATAAAAAACCCCGCAGATTTTAAAAACCTGCGGGGTTTCTTTTTATCGTGACTCAAGACTAAACTATCGTCCCATCCAACCGCCATCTACAGTTAAAATCGTTCCATGAACGTAATCACTTGCAGCAGAGGCCAGGAATAATGTTGGTCCTTTAAAATCTTCAGGCGTACCCCATCTTCCTGCCGGAATGCGTGATAAAATCGAAGTACTTCTATCCTGATCTTCGCGTAAAGCGCTAGTATTATCAGTAGCAATATAACCTGGTGCAATAGCATTTACGTTAACACCATTTGATGCCCATTCGTTAGCAAAAGCCTTGGTTAAAGAGGCAATTGCACCTTTACTTGCAGCATAACCTGGTACAGTAATACCACCCTGAAACGACAATAGCGATGCTGTAAAAATCACTTTTCCGCTACCTCTGGCTATCATATCTCTACCTACTTCGCGGGTTAAGATAAAGGGTGCAGTTTGGTTTACCGCAATTACCTCGTCCCAATATTCATCAGGGTGTTCGGCAATAGGTTTACGCAAAATGGTTCCGGCGTTGTTTACCAGGATATCAATTACCGGATGATCGGCTTTTACCTGCGCAGCAAATGCTAGTGTGTTTTCGCGTTTACCAAAATCGCACTGATAAGCATAAAATTTCCGGCCAAGGGCCAGCACTTCTTTTTCTATGGCACTACCTTGCAACTCCAAACTGGCCGATACACCAATAACATCGGCACCGGCTTCTGCAAGTGCTAAAGCCATGGCTTTTCCAATTCCTCTTTTGCAACCGGTAACTAAAGCAGTTTTACCTGCTAAATTAAATACGTTTGACATGTGTTTTCTATTGATACTTTTGTAAGATCTCTCCATTCCGCTACCAATAAATTGGCACACTTTAGTCGAGATAACGGTTTATTTCAACTCTGTAATAGCGCAGTGATCCATATCACCATAATCAAGGTTTTCGCCGGCCATACCCCAGATAAAGGTATAATTACTGGTACCTGCACCTGAGTGGATTGACCAGTTTGGCGAAATTACCGCCTGATCGTCCTGCATCCAGATGTGGCGTGTTTCTTGCGGCTGGCCCATAAAATGGCAAACGCTTTGTCCTTGTGGAACTTCAAAATAAAAATAAGCTTCCATCCTTCTATCGTGCGTATGTGCGGGCATGGTATTCCAAACACTACCCGATTTTAATTCAGTCATTCCCATCTGCAATTGGCAGGTTGGCAAAACACTATTTACCAGCAATTTATTAATAATGCGGTGATTTGCTGTTTCGGGTGTTCCCAATTCAACAATTTCGGCTTCTGCCTTGCTTACCTTTTTGGTTGGGTAAGTATGGTGCGCCGGTGCCGAATTGATGTACAATTTTGCAGCTACTCCTTTATCAGCCGATTCGAAAAACACCTCTTTTGTACCTTTGCCAATATATAAAGCTTCTTTATAATCCAATTCGTAGGTTTCGCCGTCAGCAGTAATAATTGCTTTTCCGCCTACATTGATAATCCCCAGTTCTCTACGTTCTAAAAAGTAGTTGGCTTTTAAATCACCGGGATTTGGAAGTGCTATTTTCTGGTTAACTGGCATGGCTCCACCAACAATATATCTGTCAAAATGAGATAATGTTAAGTTTACCTGATCTGCTTCAAACACATTTTCAATTAAGAAATTATCCCGCAAAGCTGCGGTATCCATTTGTTTAACTTCTTTTGGGCTTTGAGCGTAACGGCTTTCGAATTTGTTCATTGGTTAAAAATTGAGTTGTGAGGTAAGATTTGAACCGAAATCAAATCTTATCCGCAAATATATTTATACGATATTTATTATTGGTATTAATACTCAACTTTATAATCCTTTTTTATAGATTCTCCACTCCAGGCTTTTAAACTGGTCCAGGGAGCTGGTGCTTCAGTCCAGAATTTATTATCAGCAGGCAAACCCAGGGTTAAAAAGCCTAACGTAGCCATATACAAACTACCTGTAGAAGTATAAATATCTGCAATTTCGGGCTGATGCCCGTTAAAACCCAATACCAACCAGCCTTTATCATCAAAATTCTGGTTTCCGTTATACAGGTTATAAATTACTTTGGTTAAAGCACCACGTACCTGCGCTGGTTTAACATATTCAGGCAGTTTTTCCATTAAGGCAGTTTGCGCCAATGCCTGAAAAGCAGCCGTACGGTAAGTAATAGAACGTCCATAGGCTGGGTAAGTGCCCTCAGGAGAAATAATGCGCTCCAGATATTCAGAATAACGTACCATCCGTTTTAAAGCTAAGTCGTAATCGGCCGGTTGTGCTTTTTTCTTTTCTACCAGTACTTTTAAAAGATCGACCAGCATGGGGTGGATTACATAAGAGTTATAATAATCCATACTGAATTTTTCGCCATCACTATACCAGCTATCGCCTACGTACCATTCTTTCATTTTATTGATGGCAAACTGCACACGGGCCGGGTCGTACTGTTCGCCAATACTCAATAAGAAACCTTCTGTTAAGCCCGAAAACAATAGCCAGTTGTTGTAGGCACCTGTACGCGTCCTCAGCGACTTAAACTCTTCTACAAATCTTTTTTTAGTGGTTTCATCAAGCGGTTCCCAAAGTGCTTTAGGGGCACGTAAAAAAGCATGGGCCACATAAGCGGCATCCACTATAGGCTGGCTCTCTGAGCGGTAACTGATATAATCAGGGCTTTCGGGATTTACCGAATTAGCCAGCCCCTTTAGAAGCTCAGTACGCATTGTTTTCCTAAGCTTACCTTCGGCAGTTTCATCGTCAGGCAAGGCCAGCCAGGGCGCAACACCAGCAATTGTACGCCCTAAAGCTTCCAGATAGGTTACTTTAGGCGCGTTTAAGCCATAGCCAGGTGCTTTTTCTACTGGCATGTTCTTTTTTAAGGTTTCGTTGGCCAGGTTATGAATTACCGGATTGGCTATGCGGTACAAATGTTTCACCCAGATGGCACGGTCTTCGGCTCCGGTAGTCGTTTTTTTATTTTGAGCTGTTGCTGTAAAAAACAAACAGCAGGCAATAATGGTTAGAAGTGATTTATGGTTCATTTTGTTTAAATTGTTATTTATAGGTACCATTTTTTATACCGTGCAAGCGCCTCTAAATAATAGTAATCGGCGTAAACAAGCGGCACATCTATTTCGCTGTTTAAAGGAAAAGCTCCTGTGCTATGCATCAATAAAAACCCACCGTTTTCGCCTGCTTTTGCACGATAAGCCGCGCTTGCCAGCGAATAAATCATGGTCTCTGCAGCTGATTTAAATTCGGCTTTTTCTTTGCCCTCGGTATATTGTCCGAGCTCGAGTAATGCCGATGCAATGATTGCACCCGCAGAAGCATCGCGTTTGGCATAAGGAATTAAAGGCGCGTCAAAATCCCAATAGGGAATCTTATCTGCCGGTAAGTTCGGATTTTTTAAGATATAATTCGCAATTCCGATAGCTTGTTTTAAATAGTTTTGGTCTTTGGTAAAGCGGTACATCATGGTGTAACCATAAAGCGCCCAACCTTGTCCGCGCGACCATGCCGAACAGTTTGCTGCACCCTGCCAGGTAGCTTTTTTAATCACCCCGCCCGTTTCCGGATTATAATCTACCACGTGGTAAGAACTAAAATCTGGTCTGAAATGGTTTTTTATCGTGGTATTGGCATGGGTAATAGCAATTTCTTTGTAGCGTGCGTTGCCACCGTTATCGCTGGCCCAGTTTAACATTTCCAGGTTCATCATGTTATCTACAATTACCGGGCATTCCCAGTATTTATTCTTGTCCCACGATTGGATGACCTGAATTTTAGGCCTGAAACGTGTGGCCAGCGATTGTGCTGAACGTTGGATAACTTCTTTGTACGCAGGGTTTTTGGTAATGCGATACCCGTTACCAAAGCTACAATACATCATAAAACCAAGATCGTGGTTACCTGTAAAGGTTTGGTTAGGTTCTAATATTTTAAGCGCAGCTTCGGCCTCATTTTTTACCTTGTCATTTTTAGTCTGTTCGTAGATGTACCATAAACTACCAGAGTAAAAACCGCTGCACCACCATTTAATGTCGAAATTAACAGGTTTACCTTTATCAAAACTTTGAGGTGTTTTTCCTGCCGGAATATTCTTAGCCAGTACCTGGTATTGATCGGCAGCAAATTTAAATTCATCGTTAATTAGTTGAGCCATGGGCTTCTTCGGGCTCTGAGCAAAAGAGACTGACCCCATCAACAGGAGCAATGTAGCGGCTAAATTGATTTTTTTCATCTTATCATTTTTGTTTTTCAATATCAGCATCTGTCAGGCCCGGCTGTGGCACAGGCAAATGCTAATGGTTTCATAATTTCAGGTGTGTTTATTCTATTATTTTAAAACTTGTGGTAGCACCTGCAAAGGCACCGGTTGGCAGATTACAGGTTATGTTTTTGGGGGTTGAAGATCCTGCAGCTTTAAACTGAACCTGAATTGACTCGTTTTCCTGAGCAGGATCTGCTATATAGAGTACCGGAATTTTAGTATTTAAATTTTTAATATATACAGTACAAGGTCTGTCAACAGAGAGCGAAGCGCTATCATATACCAGGGTTCCGGGTGCATAAAATACTGCCTGCAGCATATTTAAACCGGTGTGTTTTACAGCCTGAAGTGCTGCCGTATTTTTTAAAATCTGAATCATAGACCGCTGGTATTTTTTAATCTCCATCACTGTAGTTCCTGGAATAACAATGTACTGGTAACTGCCATTCTGCGGCTTTGTACCATGGTTTATCCAGATTTTGAAGACATTGTGTTTTAATTCGTTTTTGGATTGAAACTGATTGATGCGGTACCAGCTACCCGTTTGATCCACATTGCTGATTTCTACATTACCACCCTCCGGAAAGATATAGCCGATGCTATCATGAACTGCCCACACGCCTTGCTCATTTTTTTCGCCGGAAGATGAAATTACAGCTCCTCTGCTCCAGGCCTGATTAATTGTTGTAGTAATCTTCTCAGTAACTTCACTTTTGATGCCGGCCCCTAAACAAACCACTTCCCGATCGAAAAAGAACCAGGCTTTCTTAGTCTGAACGCTATCATAGTTTAAATCGTAGCACGATACACCGTACACACCATCACTTACCCCGCCCGAAAATTTGGTAGTACCGGGTATTCCCCAGTCTTTACGAATGGTTGCGCCCTGATCGTCGGGATAGTCCCTACTGGTAGTACCAGGTATTTTATCCCACTCCCAAACCGGCACCAGGTTGGCATATTCCGAACCGCTACGCTGGATATTGGTTGCACCATCAGGTAAAAATTTACCCAAAATATTTTCATTATTTCCCCGCTCCGTCCTTAAAGTCCGGCCCGATGAAGCCTGCACGCTAAAAGTATAAGCTGGCCTTACATGTAAAGTGTAATTGCTTTTCCAATATTGGGTATGCGAAGGAATAAGGTTGTAATTAGCCGGTTTTTTACCTGCTGTTCTTAATGCCGAGGCATTCCAATAACCGGTATTTTCGGGATCGAAAAACTTAATTTTTTCAATCATCCCCCCCATTCCACTGCTTAACGAGTCTTTACGGCTAATGCCACGACCGCGTACATTGAAATCGTAAAACGAGCCACGTATAGTTTGCAAAAAGGTATTTTTAAGATAATTTACCAGAATAGCCAGCTGATCTTTAGGCAATGCATAATCTGTTTCTCTTAAATAAAAGGCAGCGTTTACAGAGTTACCTGCAAAAACGCGTCCGTAACTGGCGATAGCTTGTTGTTTGCCATGCTGGTAATAGCTCCCATCAACCTGAACCCCTTCTTTTCCATCGCTTATGGCAATGGGTTCGAATAGGAATCTCGCAGCCGAATCGAGTGTTGCTTTATTTCTGGTTAAACAGGCGCGGTAGAGATAATGCAACGCTTCATCTGAGGTATTGGCTCCATCGCCCGTTTTTAAACGACGAATCATCCTTTGAATAAGTGCCTGCTCCAGATCGACGGGAAGCTGCACTTTAGCGCTTCGCATCAAAATAAGCGCTTGCCCAATAGCCTGCGGATAGAAAATATCGTTGTACCACCAGTTTTTATTCTTTGGGTTCTTATCAAGCCAGTTTTGCAGGGCTTTAACAATTGATTTATGCAAATCGGCACTATTGTACCATTTATTTGACGGGCGGATATATGCCGTAGCCATATCCTTAATTCTTTTTAGCGGGGCATACTGCACATCGGTATAATTAATATCCGCCCAGCTTCCATCCGGATTTAGATTTTTAAGGTTTACACCGATTTCAACAGCCAGGTTTTTATCTTTAACAAATGTTTGCAGATCGGCATTAATACGTTGCAAAATGGTATTGTAAGGTTCATTTTGTGCTTTTGCCGGATTAATAAACAACAGTACACTTAAAGCACCCATGCTTAATACTTTAAAAGCCGGTATTTTATAATTTATTATTTTCTTGCCTGCAAACATCTGTTATTTTTTATTGAAGTCCCAAAACTCGTTTTCACATTTACCTAAAGAAAAGCGGGACACTGTTTTTCTTCAAAGCTAGCGGAAACCAGTTGTATCAATTCTCCACTTATCGTTTTTTTTATTTCAATTGTGGTTTTTCGTATATAATATTGTCAATTTTCATCTGCCTGTTCCATTGAGCTACGTATCTATGCCTCAAAAGAGGTCACAACGTTAAGTTAAAAAGGCCGCCATAGAGGTGGCGGCCTAAAAACATATCTTAAAAATCTAATTTACCCAACCTGGATTCTGAGTCAGATTTGGATTCCGCTCTATCTCTACAGCCGGAATTGCCCAGTTGTATAAATAATCACCTTTAAAGGAATAAGCATATACAACTTTACCCCATGCTTGTTTTACACCATTACCAGCATAAAAAACTTTGTCCTTCCAGCTTTTCCATCTCATTTCATCAAAGAAATTAATCCCTTCGTTCGGGAATTCCACTCTTCGTTCGTTGCGGATTCTTTCTCTCATATCTGTTTGACTTGTTACAAATGTTGGTAAGGCAGCATTTGTATTTTGAAGTAGCGCAACACCAGCTCTGGTTCTTACTTCGTTTACCTTAGCAATGGCTTCGGCTGTTAAACCTTGTTCATTAAGTGCTTCAGCCCACATTAAAAGTACATCTGCATATCTGATTAAAACCATATCTGTAGGACCATAATCTCTGGCAGGGGTTTCTGCAGTACCTTCGTAAACATATTTTCTGTATAAATAATAGAATAAGCTTTGTGTATCTGTACGCAGATCTCCGTTTGTTGCTGCTTCTGAGCGATATGGCCATCTTGAAGTTACCACTGCATTTGCCCCGCTAAATACCCCAACATAGGTTGCGTAAGGCGTAATTACATTAGCTGCTAATCTCGGATCACGGTTGGTGTAGGCTTTAAGCAAGCGCGCTTCGTTACCGGTTGGCAAATAAAGGCTCATTTTTGCTCCTCTGGTTGTTGCAGCTGTAATTTCTGCAGCTGTTAAATTGTTTCTTAAAAAGTAAACCTCACGCTCGGCAACGCTTAAAGCATTGTAACCTGGAATGGCAGCTTCCCAATCAAATTTAGAACCATCAGCATTCTCATACAAATCCACCAGGTTTGGCGAAACATGGTAAGTATTCCAGCAAGAGCCAAAAGAAGAACGGGTACCACAATAAAACTGGGTATCTGAACCAAAGCCGCTAATACCTACATTTTGAATTGAAAATATCATTTCGCTTGATTGCTCATTCGCTGTTTTAAACAAATTGGAATAGTTGGCAAATAAGGTATAACCGGCATCTTTTACCTTGCTGAAATCGGCGGCAGCTAAATCCCATTTTTGGGTGTATAAATAAGCCTTTCCACGTAATGCATAGGCTGCACCTTTGGTTACATGACCATATTGTGCATTACCGCTCGCATACCTTTCTGGTAAATTTGGTTCGGCAATAACGGCATTAAGATCACTAATTACCTGTGCCCAAACTTCGGCTTCAGTTGAACGTGATTTTGTTGCTTCAGCAGCTGTAAATGGTTCTAAATAAATAGGCACACCTTTATAAAGCTGATTTAATCTTAAATAAAAATAAGCCCTTAAAAATTTACATTCTGCAATGTATCTGGCCTTTTTTTCGGCTGGCGAGGGAGATTTTAAAGGGATGTTTTTAATCGCATCATTCGCTCTTTGAATTCCCTCGTAAAGGTTTTGCCAGTGCGAACTGAAGTATCCGTTTGATGGCGTAATAGTTCCTGATAGTAAAGATTCGGCTCCAGATGTTTGCCCAGTAAAACCTAAAGCATCCATTTGATAAAGTTGTAGTCCTGAAGCTCCTCCTGCCTGAATACCATATCTAAGCAAAGCATATACCCCGGTTACCCCCTGATCGGTTAAGTTGTCTGTACCCCACATTGTCTCTGATGCAACCTGAGAGTAGGGGGCGGTTTCTAATAAATCTTTTTTACAACCTGTAAGTACAGCAATTGTAAATATAATGGTTAAAATCTTTTTCATTTTCTTCTTTCTAAATCGTTAAAAAGTAACATTTAATCCTACAGAGTACTGGCGCATGGTTGGATAACCAATACCTGAACCAATTTCAGGATCTAAACCAGGGTAATTGGTTATAGTCCAAAGGTTCTCTCCCGATACATAAATCCTGGCTCTGCTGATTAAAGCTTTTTTCGAAATCTTTTCAGGAATGGTATAACCAATCTGTAAGTTTTTCAGCTTCAAATAAGATGCATTGTATAAATAAAAATCGCTGGCTACTGATGCATTCTGCGCATCGGTAGTATTTTTTAAACGAGGATAGTGGGCCGAAATATTGTTAGCCGGATCTGCCGGATTGGCGTCGTTGTAATAATAATGGTCTCCGGCAATTAATGTGCTTACCGCATTTCCTAAGGATACAATAGAATTGTTATAACCTGTTGAATTCCAATAATACCACATACCTGCACTACCAGACCATAACATAGACATATCTATATTTTTGTACGAAAGGTTTAGATTAAAACCGTAGTTGTACCTTGGCGTTGATGATTTGTTCAGAAACTGTGCATCAAAAGCATTACCATACAAACCATCACCATTATTATCAGCGTAGATCAAATCGCCGTAATAAATTTTAGTTTTACTTACGCCAGCAGTTGGCTGAAAAGTATAACCGGCGGCAATCATGGCATTTAACCAGTTCATATCATCTGTTGTACGGATCATACCATCTTTTGGTCCCCCGTTAACATTAACTTTACCATCTGTAAAGTAATCTCCTGTCCCACGGTAAACAGTTTGAAGATAATATTCATTAATCTCGTGCCCTTCCAAAATTCTGTTCGTACTTCCGCTCGAAACATTACCCAGATTTGAAGTATATACCCTGTTTCCTAAAGCATCGGTGGTATAACCTGCGTTAAGCAATCCTTTGTACTTAGAAACCCTGTTAAAGTTATAAGCAAAATTTCCGGATACACTATATTTGAAATCGCCAACTTTTCCGTTATAACCAAGTGTTATCTCTACCCCTTTGTTAGAAACCTCGGCAATATTTTGAGTAGCCGCTGTTGCAGTTCCGGTAGTTAATGGTATGGTTGGGGTAAACAAAATTCCATCGGTATATTTTTTATACAAGTCTATTTCGAAAGTCAATGCACCTTTAAACAAGTTACCATCTAAACCAATGTTAGTTGTGGTAGTCGTTTCCCATTTCAAATCGTTGTTGGCAAACTTGGTTGAAACCAAACCTGTTGACTGTAACCCGTTGAAAGAATAATTGGTGGCACCGTATACCGCCTGATAATCGTAGTTACCTGAAGCATTGTTACCTGTTTTACCCCACGATGCCCTCAGTTTTAGATTACCAACATATTTATTTAAACCTTCCATAAAAGGCTCTTCAGAAATACGCCAACCTGCAGATAATGCCGGGAAAAATCCCCACCTGTTATCGGCAGAAAACCTCGACGAACCATCATATCTGAAAACTCCTTCTAATAAATATCTGTTTTTGAATGCATAGTTTAAGCGACCAAAATAAGAACGTAATGCATAGTCGTATTCATCGCCTGACGCAGAAGTTAACGTTGTTGCAGCCCCTAGCGTGGTAATGGTTTCATCAATTAAACCTTTTTTACTGGCACCAAAATTATAATAGTTGTAATAATATTGATTATAACCTGCCAACACGCCAATATCGTGTACTTTGGCAATCGTAGTTTTATAGTTTAAAATATTATCTATTGTGTAAGCATAGTTTTTATTGAAACCGTAGTTTGTACTCAACTGATCGGGTGTTGTTGCCGCACTTTTTAAAGTGTTTGAGGCAAAATTCCAACGTTCGTTTGTTATAGAATGTGTGTTAAATTCTTCCTGGCGGGCCTGATAGTTAAATCTTGTTTCAAAGTTTAAACCTTTTAATATATCGAACCTTGCAAAAACTGTTGTGTTAATACGGGTTTCATTATCGTTTCCGCCGGTGCTATACAAGTACGAAGAAATGTTATTTGCTGTTGATGATTCTTCTGCCGCTGCCGGAAAACCATATTTACCATTGTAAACCGGATAAACCCCTGGTGTAGTTTGACGCAAAAAGTTAAATGCATTATCAGTACTTGCCAAACCAAAAGTTTGATTTGAAGCAAAGGTTTGAGTTCCTACAGTTAAGAAGCTGGCAACTTTCGATTGCAGGTTAACCCTCAAATTATATTTATCTGAGCCTGTATTTGCCATAGTGCCGGGGTTATTAATGTAAAATGCAGATAACAGGTATTGCGTATTTTCACTTCCGCCATTTAAAGAAATATTGTGCTGTTGGGCAAAATTATTCTCAAAAATTGTTTTACCCCAATCTGTATTTGGATAGGCAACATAATTTGGGATTCCTTGTGGGGTTAAACCGTCAGGATTAGCATTAGCTGCATTCCACAAAGCTATAGTTGCATCTGTATAAATTGGTGTTTGCCCCAGATTTCGGTAACCTTCGTTAACCAATTGCATGTGGGTAACATAGTCGGTTACAAAAGTTGGCAGGTTAGCAGGTTTAGCTACAGAACCAAGTCCGCTGTAAGTAACCGTGGTCTTTCCTTGTTTACCTTTTTTGGTGGTAATTAATATTACACCATTGGCTGCTAACGAACCGTAGATAGAAGCAGCAGCGGCATCTTTTAAAATTGAAACTGTTTCCACATCATTCGGGTTTACAGCATCCATACTACCCACAATACCATCAACAATGATTAAAGCATTGTTGCTATTCAGCGTTCCGGTTCCCCTGATGCGAATGGTAGCACCATCAGAACCTGGTTTACCAGATGACTGCCTAACCGAAACACCCGAGCTTAAACCTCCTAAAGATGACGAAAGGTTGGTAACCGGACGGTTTTCAATGGCTTTGGCATCAATTGTGGCTACCGAGCCAATAACGTTTACTTTCTTTTGCACACCATAACCAACAACTACTACATCATTTAAACTATTATTCTGATCTTGTAGTGTTACCTGCAGGTTGGTAGCATTACCAATAATTACCTCTTTAGCATCATAGCCGATGTAAGAAAATACAAGCACACTCTGGGTTGATGGTACAGTTAATGAAAATTTACCATCGCCGGCAGTTACCGTAACCGTTGAGGTTCCTTTTATTTTCACACTCACTCCGGGCAATGTTCCCCCCTGAGTATCTTTTACTGTTCCTGTAATTTTTATGGTTTGAGCAAAGACACTAAGTGCCGTAAAACTCAAAAGCATAATTAGCGAGAATAGTTTTACCTGCCAGTTAAAGCTGCTCCGTTTTCCTTCTCCAATTTTTGGATGTTTGTAAAGTTTTTCCATTGTTTGTTTAGTTGACTAACATTTTTCTTCTAATCGCAAAAAATTATGGGCATAACCTGCAGCTGCAAACGGCTGGAACATGAGTTCCGGCTATCAGAAAAAAGGTATCGGCTTAAATGGTTTGGCTTTGCTCTAATATTTGGTTATCCAAAATTGTTGCTTTAGGAGCGAATGAGGGGGGTAAAATCCTTAACAAATGGGTATAAAATTCTAAAAAGCATTGAAATTTCGCATGATGACGAGGCTATACGATGATAAAGTGTTAAAATTGCCAGTGGTAGTCTGATTTGATTTTAATAATAAAAATAGAATTGTACATTTAATACCGTTAAGCTAACCACCTCTATTTTTGTTTTAACATGAAATCCCTGCTTACCTTCATATTTGTACTTTTCAGTATTGCAGGTAGTGCTCAAAATGAATACGCTTTTAAACACCTCAATGTTGAAGACGGCCTCTCGCAAAGTTCGGTGCTATCTATAGCACAGGATGCCCGGGGCTTTATCTGGTTCGGAACCCGCTTCGGATTGAACAAATACGATTCTCAATCTTTTAAGATCTATAACTACGAAAAAGGCAATAAAAAAAGCCTGAGCGCATCTTCATACCTTTCCTCTATTTTATCTCTTAAAAACGGATCGTTGCTGATCGGCACATTTGAGGGACTGAGTAAGTACAACGAAAAAGACGATAATTTTGACCGTTACCTGCACAATGACAGCGTGCCTACGAGCCTTAGCAACTCGTCCATAAACTGTATCTACCAGGATAAAAAAAACAGAGTTTGGGTAGGCACAGCAAACGGATTAAATTTACTAACCGACGCTACAAAATACCGCTTCAAACACTTTTTGTATAGCAAAAACCAGCGCCAGCAAGTTTACACCATTACCGAAGATCACAATGGCACTTTGTGGTTAAGTACCAGCAAAGGGCTGATGAATATACGCTTTAGCGAAGGCAAAATTATTTTCAAATATTTTAAAGCTTTTAGCGAAGCGCTTAACAAAACCATTGATAACCATGTAACTAGCATGGTAGAAGACCACGAAAACAACCTTTGGATCGGCACTAAACAAACCGGGGTAAGTAAACTCAACCTAAGCACCGAACAAATTACCAACTATAAATATTCCAGCCTTAACCCGCAGGGCATAAGCAGTAATAACGTGCGCAAAATTATGCTTGATCAGGAAGGTAAACTGTGGTTTGGCACCTTACATGGCATCAACATCTACAACCCTGCAACAAAAAGCTTCAGCACCTTACAAAACGAACCTGAAAACCCTTCAAGTTTAAGCCAGAATTCTGTTTACGATATTTACCAGGACCGTCAGGGTATTATTTGGGTGGGCACTTATTATGGAGCCGTTAACATGGCGTACCCCAACTACACACCATTTAAGGTTTACAGGAGCACCACGACGCCAAATGGACTGAGTAGCAATGTAGTGAGTGCCATTATGGAAGACCAGTACCAAAATCTTTGGATTGCCACCGAAGGCGAAGGCATAAATTACTACGACCGAAAGAAAAATATTTTTACCCGCTATAAAAATAACCCAAATAACCCTGCAAGTTTAAGCGCGAATTTGGTTAAATCGGTTATCCGCGATAAAAACAATAGAGTTTGGATTGGTACGCATTACGGCGGGTTAAACCTTTTTAAACCCGAAACCAATAGTTTTGTTCGTTATACCAGTCGTACAAACGATACTTCCTCTTTAAGCAACGATGAAATTACAGTTGTTTTTGAAGATAGTTTTGGGCGATTTTGGGTGGGCACCAACAAAGGCCTGAACAGCTTTAACACACAAACCGGCAAGTTTATACGCAACCGGGTTAATGGTCTTGCCGATGCCGTGCTTTATATCTTCGAAGATTCAAAAAGAACACTTTGGGTAGCTACTAATTCAGGACTATATCAGTTAAAAAATGGTGCAGCTAAATTTGTTGGCCGTGTAGCTGCCAATCCCGAAATTTTAAGATACAACCAAATTAATTGCATTACGGAGAATAAAAAAGGCGATTTATTATTGGGAAGTAATGGAAACGGCTTGTTTAAGCTCGATCCGGATAAACACCGTTACACCAGGCTTACTACCTTCGATGGCTTACCCAGCAATGCCATTACGGGTATTTTGGAAGATGATTTTCAGAACCTGTGGATTACTACCGATAAAGGCTTGTGCAAATATAACCCTGCACTAAATACCTTTAAAATTTATAACACTAAAGATGGCTTACCTGGAAACGAGTTTAATTTACGATCGTTTTTAAAAGATAGTAAGGGCGAGTTTTTCTTTGGGGGCTTGAGTGGGATGGTGAGCTTTTACCCTAACCAGATTAAAGAAAACAAAACCACGCCACCTGTTATTTTTACCGGATTAAAACTCTTTAATAAACCTGTTGCACTAAATGGCGAAGATGGTTTGTTAAAGCAGAACATCAGTACTTTAAAATCGGTTACATTCGAATCCGATCAAAATGTTTTTTCGATTGATTTTACAGTGCTAAACTTCATAAAATCAAACAAAAACCATTATGCCTATAAACTAGAAGGTTTCGAAAAAAACTGGAATTATGTAGATATCCCTTCTGCAAGTTATACCAACCTTTCGCCAGGCAACTATACGCTTACCGTTAAAGGGAGCAATAACGATGGCCTTTGGACACAAGAGGCAAGTACGCTTCAGATCAAAATTTTACCCCCATTTTACCGGACCTGGTGGGCTTACCTGTTTTATTTCTGTGCTTTTGCAGCCATATCATTTGTATTTGTACGTTATTTATTAATTAGGGCAGTACTTAAAAAAGAAAAAGAAGTTAACGAGCATAAACTCGAATTTTTCACCAATATCTCGCACGAAATCCGCACACCTTTAACACTCATTGTTGGCCCTTTAGATAAATTAATCGAAAATGCCAAAGACGATCCTGCGCTGAACAGGGATTTGCAGCCCATCAAAGATAATGCGCACCGCTTAATGAACCTGGTTACCGAGTTGCTTGATTTTAGAAAAGCTGAGAGTGGCAAAATGACTTTGCATGTGAGTCCGGGCAATGTCGTAAAATTTTGCAGGGAAATATTTTTGGCTTTTCAAAACATGGCTATTTCCAAAAATATCGATTATGGCTTCGAAACCAGTCAACCAGAAATTGAGCTATACTTTGATAAGGTACAAATGGAAAAGGTTTTGTTTAACCTGCTTTCAAACGCTTTCAAATTTACACCTGCAAATGGAAAGATCAGCTTAAAAATCAGTCAGGAAAATCAGCTTATCAAAATTCAGGTGAGCGATAACGGAAAAGGGATTCCTTTAGAAAACCAGGATAGTTTATTTACTAATTTTTATCAGGCCAATGCCACCACTACTATCGGCACTGGTTTAGGCTTATCCTTATCAAAAAGCATTGTAGAATTACACCATGGCCAGATAACTTTCGAAAGCAGCCCTAAGAATGACAATGCTTTTGGAGCTACAACATTTACCGTAAGTTTAAAGAACGGCAATGCACATTTTAATCAGGATGATTTTATACCTGATTATGTTTATTATGATCATGCATTAAACTACAATATAGAAGCAGTACCAGATAAGCTAAGCCTTGCTGGCGAAAACCTGCAGGAGCCGCATCCTGCAGTGCATAAAAATTATAGCATTTTACTTGTAGAAGATAACGAAGATGTAAGGGCTTTCGTTAAAAATGCATTGAGCCAAACTTACACCATTTATGAGTGCGAAAATGGTGAGAAAGGGCTTGAACTGGCACTGGAAATCATCCCCGATTTAATTATTAGCGATGTAATGATGCCGGTTATGGATGGACTGGAGTTGTGCCGTAAGCTTAAAACCGACGAAAGAACCAGCCACATCCCTGTGGTGTTGCTCACTGCCCGTTCCGCTTATGTACACCAGATAAACGGTTTCGAACACGGGGCAGATGCTTACATCATGAAGCCTTTTAACCTCAAAATACTCGAACTGAATGTACAGAACCTGCTCAGCGCCCGCGAAACCATCAAGCAGAAATTTGCTCAGGTAATCAGGCTTGAGCCTAAAAACATGGTAATTAATACTACCGAACAAAATTTCTTAAGTAAAATTATTCAGGTTATTGAAGATCGGATTGCAGATCCGGATTTTGATGTACCTGCCCTATCATTAGAAATAGGCATGAGCCAGCCGGTACTGTACAAAAAAATAAGGGCCCTGACCGATCTTTCGGTAAACGATTTTATTAAATCGATCCGTATTAAAAGGGCGGCACAACTGCTTAAGCAAGGTGCAGGCAACATTTCGGAAATTGCTTACTCAGTAGGCTTTAACGACCGAAAATACTTTAGTTCTGAGTTTAAAAAGCATTTTGGAAAAACACCAACGGAGTTTACAAGCGAAAATTAGATAAGCCAGTCAGAGGTTCAAAAGTAAAAAGAAGCAGGCCTACCAGCCTGCTTCTTTTTACTTAACTAGTAACCAGGGTTTTGGTACATTTTAACCGGATCAAGCTTTACCTCATCAAAAGGGATTGGATAATAACGATCTTTTGTGGTTACGTTGGCCAGCTTGGCAATTCCGAACGATGATTGTGGTTTTGCTTTCAAATAGATTACCAGCTCTTCTGCAGTAAAGTACCTGATTAAATCGAACCATCTTTGATGCTCGAAAGCAAGTTCTACCCTACGCTCGTGCAAAATAGCTAGCTTTAAGGTTGGGAACTTAGCGGCGTAAGCAGCATCGGTTTTGGCTACAGCATAAAGTGGCATTGCGGCCCTTGCTCGTACCATATCCAGATATTGAATAGCTACTCCATCATTACCCTGCAACATATTTACCTCGGCCAGCATTAAAATGACATCTGCATAGCGCATTAAAATACAATCGTTGCCACCATAGCCATTTTTGGTAGCAGCGTCGCTTGCATCACGAAATTTAGTAATAAACCAATCTTTAACCGTAGCATCGTTGGCATATTTAATCGAAAAGTCTTTCCTCAAATCGGCAGTTTCGTATTCGTTAACCAAATCAAGCGTAAGGTTGCCCCCAATACCCGTCGATCCTTTTTGCGAGTTGATCGTTTCGCCTTTTGCCTGGTTACCGGCAGCTATGCCCGAACTATAGTTAATATCACCCTGCTTATATACAATTTGAAAAAGCAGTTCCTTACAGGTTGTTTTTTTAGCTACATCGAATACCTGCGTATACGGAATTTCGCTTAGGTTGCCGAAAGTACGCATGTTGTAAGCCGCCTGCAAATAAGTGTTTGCATTGGTCAGGTTTTCGGCCTTATTGTTAGGCAGTGTAGCCGCCATGGTTAAATAAACTTTCCCCAGGTAAGCATTCAGGGCTGCTTTAGAAACCCGCCCTATACCCGATTCGGGTTGAAAATTAGGCAGGCTACTGTTTAAGCCGTCTTTTAAATCGGCTACAATCTGGTTGTAAACATCAGCCTCTGGTACACGAAAAGTATTTGCCTTTACTTCTTCGATGGTATTTAATTGTTTAGTTACCAATGGCACAGCGCCCCACTTTCTTACCAGTTCGAAATACATAATTGCCCTGATAAATTTAGCCTCGGCACTGTAGTTCTGCTTGTTAGCAGCGTTGGTAAAAGTAACCTTATCAATATTAGAAAGAATTACATTGGCTCTGGTAATGGATTGATAAAGTGCCAGCCAGTGCGATTTCAGATACGAATTGCTTGGCAACAGCGAGAAATCGTTAAACTGGAAGGGCTCGCCGGCATTACTCTGGTTATCGTTTCTGCCAGTATCGTCTGAGCGCTCATCAGTAAACAAACCACTGCTTTCGCCCATGGTATTGCTGCTCCTTAACGATTGGTAGGCGCCGTTAACAGCAAGCAGTACATCATTTTCGGTTTTAAAATAATTTTCAACAGTAACCGCGTTTGGATTGGTTTGTGCTAAAAAGTCTTTTTTGCAGCCACTTAAACATACTGCAATGCTTAAGGCTGAAATTAAAATATATTTTTTCATTGTCGTAAATTCTAAAAAGTAAGTTTAACACCCAGGTTGTAGGCCCTGGCTAGTGGATAATTACCATAATCAACCCCTGGGGTTAGGTTAGAACCTCCGCTGTAATCTACCTCAGGGTTATAACCTTTGTAATCGGTTATGGTAAAGGCATTATCTACACTGGCGTAAATGCGGATATTACTTACTTTAATGGCGTTGGCAAGCGATTTAGGGAAAGAATAGCCCAGGGTGATATTGGTACATCTGAAATAAGAACCATCCTGAATGTAGAACGATGATAAACGCGTAGAGTTACTTTGTGTACCTGCACGCGATGGACGGTAGTTTAAGCCACTGCCCGGATTGGCTTCATTGCGGTAACGATCGGCCACATCTACATACTGGTTACCCGAACCTTCAAAGTTGTACAGGTAATAATCCTGTCCATCTAACACTTGGTTACCGTACGAACCATTGAAAGATGCCCTTAAATCGAATGTTTTATAAGAGGTGTTTAGTGCAAAACCATAAGTAAATTTAGGGTATGGTGTGCCAATTACGGTTTTATCAGCATCGTTAACAATGCCGTTCCCGTCGGTATCCTGAAAATACAAATCGCCAATTTTTGCCGGATTGGTTGATGCACCCGATGGCGCAACTTTACCTAAGTTATCGGCAGTAATTCTACCCAGTACTTTAAATCCGTAGAACATACCTACAGGCTGCCCCTCTTGTGTTATGTGTGTTAAATACGAACGCTCTGCACCATTGGTTAAAATGGTACTGGCACCACCCATATTTAATACTTTGTTACGGTTAACGGCAATATTTCCGCTTAAACCGAGTGTAAAATCCTGATTTTGGATAATGCGTCCATCAATTTGTAAATCGAATCCCTTGTTTCTGATCTTGCTATCGGCCAGGTTGGTTAAAATTGAAGAAGTACCCGAAACTGCCGAAATAGGCTGGTTAAACAACAGGTTGTACGAATAACTTAAATAATAATTGGCAATAATATTTAAACGGTTATTGAACAAGCCTATATCGGTACCAAAATTATATTGTGAAGTAGATTCCCAACCTAATTTAGGGTCCTGAATCGCATTTGGCCAGATGGCTGTTGATATGGCGTTACCGAAAACAACACCACCGGGTGCACTCATTTCCTGTGCAGTTCTGTAATTAGGGATATTGTTGTTTCCGCTTAAGCCCCAGCTTGCCCTTAATTTTACTGTAGAACGCTCGCCTAAGAAACCTTTATAAAAATCTTCGTCAGAAAGGTTCCAGCCAGCCGCAACAGAAGGAAAATTACCATACCTGTTTAAAGGGCCAAATCTCGATGAACCATCGCGACGGAACCGGTTAAAAAGTATTTACCAGCATAGTTATAACTGAAACGACCGAAATACGAAAGCAAGGTATTGGCAGTCTTAGAAGCTGCATCCAGGGCAAAGAAACTTGCATCGGCACCTTTATCGGTTATCTCACCTATATTATCGTTTTGGAAACCTTTTGCCGATACCTTAATCAAATCGCTGGTAGTTTTCTGTGCAGAATACCCGGCCAATACATCAAGTTTATGCTTGCCAAAAGTTTTGTTGTAGTTTAAAGTAAACTCAGCCAGTTGGTCTATCTGTTTCAGGTTCTGTGCAACGGCAGTGGCCGCAGCTATCGATTCGTTAGAGTATGGCCTGTTGTTCCCATTACTTAAGCTGGTTGGCAGGTAAAAATCATATTTTTCGCTATAGGTTTGTGTACCTAAATTTGCTTTAAAATCAAGTCCATCTATAATTTTATAAGTGGCATTGGCATTATAGGTACTTCGGTCTCCTTTTCGGGTAATTTTTAGCTGTTCTACAGTAGCTAACGGATTCTCTGGGTTCTGGATTCCATATTGCGAAGCCAATGCGCCCATTCCAAACTGGATCGGGTTCCCGTTTGCATCTCTGGCTGGCAAATAAGGTAAATAAATCAGGGCCGACATCATCGGACTTAAATCGTACCGGCCTTCCCGCACCTCGCGGTTATTGTTTTGCGTATAAGAAATATTGGCGCCAACATGTAAACGCTCACTCACATTTCCATCAATATTACCTCTAAAGTTGATTACTTTCTGGTTGGTATTGGTTACAATACCGTCGTTATCCTGGTAACCGCCACTTAAAAAGTATTTTACATCTTTATTGCCGCCAGAGAAAGAAAGGTTATGGCGCTGAAAAGCCGCATTACGATATAATTCATCCTGCCAATCGGTGTTGTAAGCAGCAGGAATAGCCTGTTGCGTACTAAAATTATAAAGATCGGCTGGTATGCTTACGCTGCTTCCGTTACCTACATTGGCAATTCGTGTAGCATTGTTATCGCCGTACATAGCATCGTTCCAGGTTTTACCCGCATTAACCCATAAATCTTTATAGGCATTGTTACGGCCATCTATCAATAGCTGAATAAACTGATTGGCATCGAGCAACTTCACTTTTTTGGCCAGTTGAGAAATGCCGCCCTGAACGTCGTATTCGAAACGGCCTTTACCATCTTTACCTCTTTTGGTGGTAATTAACACTACCCCACCCGATGCTCTTGAACCATAAATGGCTGCTGAAGCCGCATCCTTCAAAATGTCGATGGTTTCGATATCCTCCGGATTAATGGCTACGTTATTACCGGCCGGATAACCATCTATTACGTATAAAGGATCGGAACTGGCATTAATAGAACCAATACCCCTCACCCTGATTTTAGTACCTGAATAAGGGGCACCACTGGTTTGCGATACCTGTACACCCGCAACTTTACCCACCAGGGCCTGCCCCACGGTAGGCGAAGTTAAGTTTAATTCGCTGGCTTTAACACTGCTAATGGCACCGGTAACATCCGATTTTCTGATCTTTTGGTAACCGATTGCCACTACCTCATTTAGTGTATTGCTGCTTTCTTTAAGTTTAATATTGATGGCTTTATTGCCCGATACGATAACTTCCTGCGTATCGAAACCAACAAAAGAAAAAACAAGGGTAGCACCATTGCTGGCCTCTATCAAGAATTTTCCGTTACCATCAGTCGAAGTTGTTTTTTTGGTTTGTTTATCGTAAACGCTAACGCCTGGTAGAGGTTGTCCATTTTCGTCAGTTACGGTTCCGCTAATGGTAGCAAAACGGTTGTTGAGCTCAGTAGCAGAAACTAATTTGGCATTGCTTACTGCCATGGCGGCCGGGCTGCATACAGCTAACAGACCAACAGGCAAAAGCAATTTCCTGCAGGCACTTTTCATGCATGCGGTTAAAAAAAATGATGTCATCTTTTTGTGCTTAGTAATAGATTTTTAAATAGTATTGGGGTTTGTGTTTTTGGGCAGATATGTAGATCTGGCATTTACATAGGCTTATCCTTATAGGTTAACAACTAATTTTATGAGCGTTCTACGGCGACAAAAGTAGAAGTGTACTTTTAACACTATGTATCCGTTGTGTTAACTCTGTGCAAAGATCTTTAGGCTATTTTAAGTTTACATTAAATCTAATAACAACACAGCCAAACCGTTTTATTAATTCGTAAAGCGGTAACATCTGCTTAATGTTTTTTTAATAGCCAAAGCTTTATTTTGTGTTAAAATTTTTAATGAAAGTCTTCTATCCCTTTTTTATAGCCTGCCTGCTGTGGCAGGGCTTACAGGCGCAGGATAAACCCCTTCAATCCTACCAGTTGATAAAAAGCAATAATCCAGTACAGTACAAAAACTATTATTTGCTTACGCTTTTTAATCAATTGCCGGCGCTTAATAAATTGCTGAAAGAAAACAGCGTACTTAAAAAAATTGCAGATGCCAAAAGAACACAGGCAAACGAAGCTTTAAAAACCTGCAATGCCGATATTGGTTGTTACGCACATGCTTTAAAATTTAGTACCGAAGAAATTACAGCCATTAGTGAGGAGTTAAGCAACAGCTACAACGAAAATAATGCGCTAGGGAAAGTGGTAAGTAATCACCTTATCCCTTCGGGCTGCTATACTTTGTATGACGGTCAATCGCCCAAAAACTTACTGCTTAAAGCCTGGGAACAGGATGCCAATGCTTTAAATTATACCATTGGCGTATATGTGGAGGGCAACAAACCCAATTATCCCAAAATTGATTCGATTAGTTTCAGCTTAAAAGATAAAGCGTATGCAGAGCTTACAGCAGCTAATGTTTCATTGGCCTTACAACCTGAAAACGACCTCTTTTTCCAACCCGCATTAAATTTTGCGCTTATAGCTTTAGAGCTGAACGAAAGAAATGATGTTGCCGATTATGAGCCAATGATTAGCGGAGTAAACCAGCCAGCCATTAACCAGATCAAAAAAACCGATTGGAAAAAATACCCTTATACCGTAATCCTGGTGCCGGGTGCGGGACCAGAAGATAAAGAAACTGCATTAAGTGCCGGCGGAATGATCCGCTGCAGGTTAGCGGCTATACAATACCAAAAAGGCGAAGCGCCATTTATTGCGGTATCGGGCGGGCGCGTTCACCCCTATAAAACCAAATTTAGTGAGGCCTTCGAAATGAAAAAGTTTTTGATGGAAACCCTGAATATACCAGAAAGTGCCATTATTATGGAACCCCATGCCCGCCACACCACCACCAATATGCGTAACTGCGTAAGACTGATGTTCAGGTACGGTATACCTGTTGATCGGCCTGCCCTGGTTAGTACCATGAAATCGCAGAGCTTTTACATTACCACCGTACTACTTGAAAGATGTAAAAAAGAACTTGGTTATTATCCATACAAAAACGGAAAACGTTTAAGCGATACCGAATCGGAATTTTACCCGAACACCACATCGCTGCAAATTGATTTTGACGAACCTTTAGATCCTTAAGCCTTATGAAAACTTTAAACCCGATATTGTTGCTGTTGGTGATGTTTTTTGTAGCCCGAAACAATAAAACTGATGGAAAAATCACCAAAAACATCACTATAGATTCGCTGGGTGCCTGCCAGGGTATTACTTACCAGAATGGCCGGTATTTCCTTTATGGCGATCGCGAAGTTGGTGTAATGCGCGAATATAAACTTGGAAAAGATTCGTTAACCTATCAACATAAGGAATACCACTTTACCGTAAAAGGTGAAAATACCATTAAACACCCTACGGGAATAGCTTACCACAAAGGAATGCCAACCTTCGTAGGTAACTCGGTAAGGCAAAATGAAGCCGGAACATTGTGGAAGGCAGTAATTAACTGTATTAATTGGGAAGGTTTTTTAAAAACCGGAACATTAGATGGTAACCTACTAAAAACAATCGACGATGATGCCTGCATACAGGGTACTAGGCCCGAATATATAAAATATAAAGGCAAATGGTATGTTGCCACTGCCGATTACGGTAACAAGAGTAATCAGGTTCGCTTGATGGATCCGCATGCATTAGCCAAAGCCGCTAAAACCAGCGAAAGTGGTGTGGTGGTTCAAAAATTTACCTGCTCACCCTGGGTGCAAAATCTGCACTGGATAGAAAGCAAAGGCATTTTGGTATTGATTCAAAACCAGGTTGAGGGACGGAAATGGCGATTAACGTTCCTTGATCTGGAAAAATCAATTGCCACCGGGCACGAATCTGTTTTAAGTGTAATAGATACTGATAAGCCGGATGAACTGGAAGGTTTTACTTTTACCGATGAGGCCGATAAGGGTATTGCGGTGAGTTCTTCGCGCAAAAACAATGTAAGTTTTATGGGTTTTAGCTGGAGCAAGTAGCACTCTGACTGTCCTGGCTGTCTCTACGGATAAGATATAGCATAACACCTGCAATTTCGGTCCTTGGAGACACCAACCGATAGATAAAAGCTGACCCTAGCGGTTGGTGTCCCCCACCTACCGCAGCAGAACCTACAGCCTCGAACCACTTCTTATTTACTTTCCTTTTACACATCTTCACCGTATCTTTATTCAATACAAAAAGGAGAGTTATATGAATACAGAAAAAGCCATTCTTGCTGGCGGTTGCTTTTGGGGAGTAGAAGAACTGTTTCGCCATTACCCAGGTGTAATTTCTACTGTAGTTGGATATACCGGAGGCGATGTGCTGAATGCTACCTACCGGAATCATGGAACCCATGCCGAAGGCATTGAAATTATTTTTGATCCAACAATTTTATCATACCGCAAATTATTAGAATATTTTTTCCAGATCCACGATCCAACAACACGGAACAGACAAGGGAATGATTTAGGCACTTCTTACCGCTCGGCCATATTTTTTGCCAATGCAGCACAGGAAGAAACTGCAAAAACACTAATTGCCGAAATGGATGCGTCGGGTGTATGGCCTGGAAAAGTAGTAACTGAGGTAGTACCCGAAACCGCTTTCTGGAGTGCCGAAGAAGAACATCAGGATTATTTACAGAAAAACCCTTATGGTTATACCTGTCATTTCGAAAGACCTGATTGGAAACTGTAGATTAGTTTGGAGCTGGGAGTTTGGCGGGCAGAGTGAATTTCAAAAATATAAACAAGCAGGCAATTTTCGATCTGAAAATTGCCTGCTTGTTTTTTAATTAATCATCGTCGTCTTTTTTCTTCTTTTCGAGAATCACAAAAGCACTTCGCTTGGGCGCAGGCATTACCGATTGCTCGCCCTTAACCGATTTCCATACCACTTCGTTCAAATCTAAATCCGGTGCCGAATCTTCTTTTGCAAAATTGAAGAATTCTGATCGCCTGCTGCTTTCATTAACCGCCACATTACGTGTATCTAAATTAATAAGGGGCTGCAATACATTGTAAGGTGTAAAATCGGGTTTAGCAGTAAAACATTCGTACAAGGGCATTGCTCCTGCATCGTACTGGCTCATGGGTGGCAAGCCTAAAATCAGCTCCATGGTGCGTAAAAAACCTGAGGTAGAATACATGGTATGCACTACCGCATTTCTTTTTACATAAGGACCAATTACATAAGCCGGCGAACGGTGTGCATCTACATGGTCTGGCCCGTTTTGCGCATCATCCTCTAAAATAAACACAACCGATTCGTTCCACACTTTACTATGTGAAAGGTGTTCAATAATACGTCCAACAGCCAAATCGTTATCGGCAACTGCAGCCTGGGGCGAATATTTACCTTTTTTTTGGCCGCTGGTATGATCGTTCGAAATGCGTAAAGTACTAAACTGTGGTACTGCGCCAGCCATCAGCAACGAATCAAAATCATGCTCCCAGGCATCTACCCTCACCTGGTCTTTAATATCCATATCAAAGCCCGGAGAAGCCGGACACATGTGCCCTTGCAACGATTTAATATTGGCTTTATCGTACGAACCAAACTCGCCATAACTGCGGTAACTTATTCCAGCCCGCTGGCAATAATCCCAGATAAAACCTCCTTTCGGGTAAGTAACAGGCCGGCCACCTTCGAAAGTGGTGCTGCCACCCCGTGCACCGTAACTGGTGGGCCAGGTTTTTTCTACCACATCGGTTGCATAGGCTGCCATACTCCAATTGTGCCCATCGGCACTTACCTCGGCATCAACATAAAAATTATCGAGCAACACGTAATTTTCGGCCAAAGCATGCTGGTTGGGAGTTACTTTTCGTCCGAAAAGCGTTAGCGTAGAATCACCATTGCCTTTTTTAATGTCGCCCAGTACCTGATCATAAGTCCTGTTTTCTTTGATAATATAAAAAACATGCTTGATGGGCGATTTTTCACCTTGCTTTCTTGGGATTGGATTTCCGGCTTCACCATCGGCAGTTATCGCTCTTTTATCGCTGAAAGGTGTATTGGCATAAACCTGTTTGGTATAAACTTTCAGCTGTTCAGGTTTTGGTGCATCGATAAAAGATAATGTACCTTTAAATAAGCCAGCTATATACTGCAAGCGGCTATTTGCGGTACTACCCATGTGATAATCGCTGTTATCAACCTTCGAAACCGGTTGTGGCCCTTTTGGGTTAGCCATCGAGGTATTGCCTTTACCATTGGTTACCAAAACTTTTGTACCTAAAACTTTAACACTGGTTGGGTACCAGCCTACAGGTATAAAACCCTGGCTCTGACTCACCCCAGGTTTACTTACATCAAAAACCGCCAGGCAGTTGTTATCGGCATTGGCAATGTATAAGGTTTTTTCGTTATTACTCAGGGCAAGGCCATTAGTGGTTGATCCGGTTAACTGTGTGGCATAAAGTGTAGTAGAAATGGTTTCGATTACTTTATTGGTAAGCGTGTTCACTACCGAAACCGTATTGTCGTTTGCATTGGCCACATACAGGATATTTCCTTTTTTGTTGAGCAGAAGCTCATTAGGGTGATCGCCAACAGCAATGTTCTGGACAATGTATTCAGTTAGTAGATCGACAACGGCTACCGCTTTTCCGCCCCAAAGCGAAACATACAATTTACGTTCATCGGCAGCCAGTGCGCAGCTATAGGCAATTGCCGGAAGCTGAACCCGCTTTAGTATCTTTTTCGCCACTGGATCGATGATATACAGTGCACTGTCTTCTTTGGTTACGGTAAATAATTTGCTATTATTTTTGTTCACCACAATTCCGGCAGGGCATATCTTACCCTTTGGCCAAACCGGCCCAAAGTAATGGTATCGCTCTTGCCCAGTTTATTGTTTTCGATATTAAAATCCACAATCCAGTTGTCGTTTCCGCCTGAGGCATACAGGTGTTTTTCATCTTTACTAAAGGCAATTCCGTACCACGATTTAGCCAGTACCTGCTCATCTATAATTTGTTCTGTTTTAGGATCGATAAGCTGGAGCGATTGTGTACTCTGACCGTTGTTGGCAATGGCCAGGTATTTACCCGACGCACTAAGCTGCATGTTTAAAGGTAAATCACCGAGTTGTACAGAATGTCCCGCCGGACTTAACTTCCAGCCATTGGGCAATAAAATTTGTTGCGTGGTTTCATTTTTACCGGGCCATTGCGCAAAGCCTTGTTGTACCAGCAACAAACTAAAAAGAATAAGGATATATGATTTTTTCATTGTTTTGATTGTAAAAAATTACCGGTGGAGATTAAAATTAACCAAAGCCCTGATGCTATAGCCATTGCCCGACGCTACGTTGCCGATTTCGCGTATAGCTGCCGGTGAGGTAACCTGACTCCGGGTAGCATAAAATACCGGCCCTCCCGAAATAGAAAACGAAAGTTTACTGTGGTTGGGCTCAAGATTAATGGATGGGCCAATTAACAATTTCGCTCCTCCTTCTGCTTCATCTTTTTCCCAAAAACCTTCCAAATCCTGTCCAAGGGCTTCGAAACCGAGGTATAATGCATTAGAAACACGGTGTTGAAAACCGATGCTGGTAATAAAATCAAGCTTATCTCTGGTTTTATCAAAGGCTTTTTCAAATCGCAAATTACCAGCCATCCGCCAGTTAGTACGATCGAATGCAGCGGTAATCCGGCTTATGGCCGATCCGGTGTTAGACCAATCGCGGCTTAAGCCCAAACCGGCACCCAACCTAAAGCCCGAAATACCCTTGCCACCAATTAAATCTCTGATTACCTCGGCCTGCTCGGCTGAAGCAACGCCCCCACCATTGGCAAAACCCAATGCTGCCGTAGCATAGAGTGTTAAGCGGCTACCCAAATAACCTTTTACGCCAAATTGCTGTCCTAAACCATCGTAACCAAACTGCCCGTTAGTACGTTCGCCATAACTACCAGAATAATGGATATTCCAACGTGGGTTTTCGGCAGTAAGTGTATTTACTGTAAATAAAAAGGGTTGCGCCGCGTCGCTACCTGTTTTTAATGCCAGGTTAACGGTTGCCTGGTTCTGAGCCGAGCCCTGAAGTGCGAATGCAGTAAGAATAACTGCAAAAAATATTTTTTTCATTTTAAGATGCCGAAGCTTTATAATTTGGTTTCATTTAATAACGGCGTTCCACTTGCGTTTACCTGATAAGTTTTAATCTGATCATTTTCATCAACCTCTACAATCCGGTAACCCTTGTAAGCCGTTCCCCAATTACCACCGATATGCGCATCGAAAAAATGTGGCAACTTATTGGTGTAAAAAACAGCATCTAAGCTATGGTCGTGCCCATGAAATACTGCTTTTACATTGGCATAGCTATGCAAAAGTTTAATCGTATCCGGGCATTCCACAAAGGGGCTCTCAGGCACCCAGAAATGTGGCGGAATATGCAATACCACAAAAACCGTTTTTAAATCTTTGAACTTATCCAGTTCCTGTTTTAAAAAATCGTTGTTAGGGCACAGGTAAGTTCCTTTAGTATCTGAGGTATTGGCCAAAACAAAACCTACACTATTTTTTTCAAAAGCAAAATTATCTTCATAACCAAAAACCGATTTCCAGAGCTGGGTATCTGCATGGTCGTGGTTACCCGGAACTGCATAAAAGGGAACTTTTAAACGATCGTAATAATCCTTTTTAACTTCCTTAAGCAATTCAGGTCTATCATGTACCAGATCGCCATTGATAATTACTAAATCCAGCGGATTTTGTTCATGCGATGCATTAAGCCATTTTACAATATTCTCGTGGTGAAGTTTAAACTCGGTTCCAGGTTGCCCATAGTGACCATCGGATGCGATTGCAAAACGAAGTTTCGGTGCTTTACCTGACCTGGCTGGAATAGTGTTTGCTTCAGCGAATGAAGGGAGAACTGGTGATAAACCGGCAACTACTGCAGCAGCCAGACCACTTTTTAGAAAAAACCGTCTGTTAGACATAAGCATGAAATATGTTTTGTATTAAAGTCCAATATTAGTTTGGCAGGACTTCTTAAACATAAATTTAATGTTATGTTTGGGTTAAGGACACCCTATTACTGTATCAATTTTATAACAAAGAACCATGGCCGAGATAGTTCCCCGCTGATTACGCAAATTTCGCGGATGAATTTTCCAAGCTATGAATGCCTCGGCGAGGAATAACAATCCGTGTATACCGTGCCGCAGCTTTAAATTATAAAAAAGGTCCGTGTTTCACAGACCATAGTTTATCCTAAAAAATAACAATCGCTTGTTTCACCATTAAGTATCCTGCCAGTGCAAATAAAAATATGGCAATAGACTTATTAATGATTAAGCTGCTCAGCGCAAATTTTTCCTGAATGTAGGTAGCAAAGTGTGCGTACAAATAAAGTGCAAGTGTAGAGCCCACACCCGAGCCTAAACTGAAAATCACCAGCGAAAGGTAATCTGTTTCAATCCACTGGTGTAAAATAACGTAGTTACCAAAAAACAGCCAGAATGGAATCTGAACGGGATTAAGTATCCCTAAAATCAATCCATAAAGTACACTGCCACTCCGTTTATCTTCCTTTTTATTGCTGGTTTTAGGTACTTTTTTCCGGTTTTTCCAGGTAATGGTGCCCATTACCAGAAACATCACAATCATAAAGCAATCTACCAAAGTGCTCAGACGCACCTCGCTAACTGCCTCATTCGGATTGATATCGCTCATTGCCCATCTGGCAAAACGCATCATACCGAAAGTAAAAAACACCTCTACACACGAGAATGACAATATGAAATACCAAACCTGCCGCATGCCCTTGTTGATGGCCAGCTGTGCAACAGTGAGATTGATGTTGCCTGGAGGGATATACCCCATTGCGTTAAGGATAATGCCTATGAAAAACGTTAGAAAAAGCATTGCCGAAATTATGGATTTAAATTTAAATGCGCAGCCAAATATTTTCCGGTATACGAATTTTCTACTTTTACCAGGTCTTCGGGTACCCCTTCAAATACCACATTTCCGCCGCCATCGCCTCCTTCAGGGCCAATATCGATCACCCAATCGGCGCATTTAATCATATCCATATTGTGCTCGATAACCAAAATGGTATTGCCTTGTTCAATGAGTGTATTTAATGCTTTTAAGAGTTTTTTAATATCATGGAAATGCAAACCAGTAGTTGGCTCATCAAAAATAAATACCGTTTTATTGGCATTATTCCCCTTAATCAGGAACGAAGCCAGCTTAATCCGCTGCGCCTCACCACCCGATAAAGTGTTTGATGATTGCCCCAGATGTACGTAGCCTAAACCCACATCAACCAGTGGATTTAACTTATTCAGGATCTTTTGTTCGTCCTTAAAGAAATCAACCGCTTCATCAATGGTCATGTCTAAAATTTCCGAAACATTCTTTTCTTTGTAAGTTACATCTAACACCTGTTGTTTAAAGCGTTTACCGTTACAAGCCTCGCAAGGAAGATAAATATCGGCCATAAACTGCATTTCGATCTTCACCTCACCTTCACCCTGACAAACATCGCAACGGCCACCTTCTACGTTAAACGAGAAAGCTGCAGGTTTAAGCCCGGCGGCTTTTGCAGCAGCCAATCCCGAAAACAGCGCACGGATATCATCCCAGGCTTTCACATAAGTAACCGGATTAGAACGGCTGGATCGGCCAATCGGGTTTTGATCGACCATTTCTACCGCGCTTACCAAATCATAGTTGCCAAAAATACCATCGTATGCTCCGGTTTGTTCGCCGGCATAATTACCGATAGCTTTTTGTAACGCCGGATATAAAATCTTTTTAACCAAACTGGTTTTGCCAGAGCCCGAAACGCCACTTACTGCAGTAAAAACACCCAATGGAAATTTAACATCGATATTTTGCAGGTTGTTTTCCCTTGCCCCCTTAATCAGGATGTGGTCTTTCCATTTGCGGCGCTGCGTAGGAATAGCAATTTTCTCCAAACCCGCCAGGTAGCGACCTGTTAAACTATTTTTATCTTTTAAAATCGCTTCGTAATCGCCACTAAAAACAAGATTACCACCGTGGGTGCCTGCCTCCGGACCAATATCGATAATATGATCGGCTGCACGCATCATTTCTTCTTCGTGCTCTACCACTAAAACGGTATTGCCAACGTTTCTTAGCGAGATTAAAACCTCAATTAATTTATTGGTATCGCGTGGGTGTAAACCAATGCTCGGTTCATCCAGCACATAAATAGAACCTACCAAACTGCTACCCAGCGAAGTTGCCAGGTTTATCCTTTGCGATTCTCCACCCGATAAGGTATTCGACAAGCGGTTTAAGGTTAGGTAGCCCAAACCAACATTGTTTAGATACAGGAAACGGTTATCGATTTCGGCCAGTAAACGTTTAGCAATTTTGGCATCGTTTACACTTAATTTTAACTCATTAAAGAAAACCAAAGCTTTCGAAAGCGGCATTAAAACCACATCGATAATCGATTTTTCTGCAATCTTAACATACGATGCATCTTTGCGCAGGCGCGAGCCCTTACAATCAGGGCAGGTTGTTTTTCCGCGGTAGCGCGATAGCATTACCCGGTACTGTATTTTATAAGTCTGCTCTTCCAGTTCTTTGAAAAAGGCGTCTAAACCTTCAAAATATTCATTACCAGTCCACAATACCTGCTGTTCCTTTTCGGTTAAAGCACTGTAAGGCCTGTGTATTGGAAAATCGAATTTAGGCGCGGCTTTTACAAAATTTTGTAACCAAACGCCCATTTTTTCGCCACGCCATGGGGCAATGGCATTATCATAAACACTTTTGCTCTTATCCGGAATAACGAGATCTTCATCAATCCCGATTACATTTCCATAACCTTCGCAGCGTTTACAGGCACCATAAGGATTATTGAATGAGAAAAAGTTTGGCGTAGGTTCTTCAAAGCGGATACCATCAAGCTCAAAGCGGTCGCTAAAATGTTTGGTTTCACCTTCTGCTTCTACATAACAATCGCCTTTACCTTCAAAAAAAGCAGTTTGCGCCGAATCGGCCAAACGGCTTAAGGTTTCTTCTTCTTGGTTGGTTACAATCCGGTCGATCAGGATCTGAACGGTTTTATCGTCAGTGAGTTCAACATCCTTAAAACCCGCATCATCTAAAATGCTTTCTATCTTTTCAATTTTATCATTGATACGCACCCTTAAAAACCCCTTTTGCAATAAAATAGCAAGTTCTTCTTTAATGGTGCGGTTATTATGCGGATAAAGCGGACAGAAGATGGTTACGGTAGTATCTTCGGGCATGGCATTTACATAATCTACCACGGTACTTACCGAATCTTTTTTTACCTCTTTGCCCGAAACCGGAGAAATGGTTTTACCAATACGCGAAAAAAGTAATTTCAGGTAATCGTAAATCTCTGTTGAGGTACCAACCGTTGAACGTGGGTTTGAAGTAATTACCTTCTGTTCAATGGCAATGGCTGGTGCTATACCTTTAATATAATCTACATCGGGCTTATTCATCCGGCCCATAAACTGGCGGGCATAAGATGATAAACTTTCTACATAGCGGCGTTGCCCCTCGGCATACAAAGTATCGAATGCGAGCGAAGATTTACCCGAGCCCGACATACCCGTTACCACCACCAGTTTATTTTTTGGAATGGCCACATCGATGTTTTTAAGGTTGTGCACACGGGCACCTTTTATAATAATATTTCTATGCGGATCTTTTTCGGCCTCTTTTTTGCTCATGTATTCTAAAGGATATAAAGGTATAAACCCAACAAAGTAATTTGGGTTTTAAGAAGATACAAAAATAGGGTACTGAGATGGTTAATTTATTTTTTAACATTTTATTTTTTGCTTTTTGATAAAAAAATAACTTTCTTTGAACATTAACAACCTCAGAACCAAACTAACACATTTCAAAAAACATAGGAGAGAAGCTATAGAAATTATACATCTACAAATTAATTTTTAGCAAACAGTACGGGATTTAGTGTAGGTAAACCTATGAATTTACAATCATATAATGATCAGGACCTGGTAAAGGTATATATTGCCGGGAACGAGAATGGATTGCAGGAACTTTTAAAAAGGCATAAAAGTAAAATTTATACTTCTATCTACTTATTGGTTAAAGACCAATATCTGGCGGAGGATATTTTTCAGGATGCTTTTATAAAAGTGATTAACACCCTGCGATCGGGAAGATATAACGAGGAAGGTAAGTTTTTACCTTGGGTAATGCGTATTGCGCATAACCTGGTTATCGATTATTTCAGGAAAGAAAAAAGAACACCAATCATCACCAGTTCTGATGGAATGGATGTATTTAATATGCTACACTTTTATGACGAGAGTGCAGAAGACAGGATGCTCCGCGACCAAACCCATAAAGATTTAAAGGCAATGATCCATTTATTGCCCGATGAGCAGAAAGAAGTACTCTTAATGCGCCATTACGCCGATTTAAGCTTTAAGGAAATTGCCGATTTAACCGATGTAAGCATCAATACTGCCCTTGGCCGTATGCGTTATGCATTGAGCAATCTGCGCAAAATGCTTAAAACAAAGGAGGTGAGCTATAAAGGGTAATGTAATTGTTACATAAAATATTATAGGGGTCGAAATAAAGCATTTAAACTATCGTTAAGTTTATAAAACTTATCGCGTTTTGCTTATGACAAAAACCTCTACATCAAAAAACAATGTAAATTTACCAACCCCGAACATGTTTCAGCCTAAAATGGATATGGAATCTGACGCAGAAATCGACTTATTTTATGATCAGATCAAAAGTAAGTTAGATAAACTGGTTAAAAATCCCCAAGATGAAACCATCAATAAGATTTTAGCCTACAGCAGGTCGTTATAAAATTTACACTAGTCAAAAAGGTTGTTCCACAGGGTGGGGCAACCTTTTTTTTATGGAAGATGGATGATGTAAAATGGATAATGATTAGTTCCCAAATCAAACATCAGCTATTAACTAAACCCCTTCCATCTCCCGTCTTACCTTTTCCATCTTCCATGCTACATCTTACCTCATCCATCTCCCGTCTTACTTTTTCCATCTTCCATGCTACATCTTACCTCATCCATCTTCCATTCTACATCTTCCCTGCTCCACAAATGGCTTAATTTTTACAATCCCTTAATATAAAAAGCGCTACCTTTACATAGTGTAAATTTAACACTAAGCGCAATGAATAAAAACTTACTCCCACTCACTTTAGGCGGTTTAGGCATCGGTATAACAGAATTCGTAATGATGGGTCTGCTACCCGATATTGCAACCGATTTACGGGTGAGCATCCCGGAAGCTGGTCATTTAATTTCTGCCTATGCATTGGGGGTAGTAATCGGCGCACCTTTACTGATCATGATTGCGGGTAAATATCCACCTAAAAAGATATTGATTGCACTAATGGTTATGTTCACGGTTTTTAACGCATTTTCGGCATTTGCACCTACTTTTGATACTTTATTTATAGCCCGCCTGCTTTCAGGATTACCTCACGGTGCATTTTTTGGTGTTGGCTCGGTAGTAGCCAGCAGAATTGCCGAGAAAGGAAAAGCGGCACAGGCTGTTTCACTGATGTTCATGGGCTTAACCATTGCCAATATTGTTGGTGTACCTTTGGGTACTTTTATTGGCCATAACTTCTCATGGCGTATATCTTTTGCCGTAGTAGTATTCGTTGGCCTTGTTACTTTATTGAGTTTAAAACTTTGGTTACCTGCTTTAGAAGCCACCAAAAACCGCGATTTAAAAGCAGAATTGAGCTTCTTCAAAAAAAGAGATGCCTGGATCATCATTTTCATGATCTCGATTGGTACAGGTGGCTTATTTACCTGGTACAGTTATATTGCTCCTTTAATGACAGAAGTTGCCCATTTCTCGGCCAATGCTGTAACGTATATATTAATGCTTGCCGGCATGGGCATGATGTTCGGCAATTACATCGGCGGAAAACTGGCCGATAAATTTTCGCCGGCAAAAGCATCTGCGGCATTATTAATCACCATGGTAGTTACCCTAACCATCGTGCACTTCGTTTCTGCAAGTCAGCCATTGGCTTTAATCATGACTTTTATTACCGGGGCGGTATCCTTTTCATTGGCGGCTCCTATCCAAATGCTCATGATCCAAAGCGCCAAAGGTTCCGAAATGTTGGCTGCATCGGCAAGTCAGGCAAGTTTTAACATTGGTAATGCGCTGGGTGCCTTTTTTGGTGGCCTTCCGCTGGTATATGGTTTCGATTATACTTCTCCCGCTTACGTAGGCGCAGCAATGGCCCTGGTAGGCGCGTTCTTCGCTTTCTGGCTAATTAAAAGAAACAGCAGTAAACCGGTAGCCGAGGCTACATCAACCGAAGAGGAAGAAACTGAAGAACAATTTGTAGTGATGCATTAGTTTTTTCCAACACGATCCCTAAGCCTCCCAAACCGAAGCCCCACGCAGGCACCACAAAAGCTTTTAGCCTGATTAAGGTTGGCATTAAGCCCTAAAGTGAGTGCCCATCTTCTGGTAACCATAAAATTAAACCTGGCCTCGGCCGATAAGCCAACGGTACGTTGTTTTACAATTTCATATACATCGCGACCGAACAAACAAAAGAAAGAGTTGCAGGTATTGTACAAAAAGGCTCCACGGTAGCTGCGTTCGATATAGGCTGCACCAAGTCCAAATTGCAGGTTAGCATATTGATTAAAGGTATAGCTTTTACCTAAAATCAGTGCCGCATCTGATACGCTTGGGGCAGGTTCATAACTGTAAATTTGCGACTCCGAAATTACCGACGACTTAAGCGCTATATAAGTGTTTTTACGTTGCAGATATAAATACACATCGGCGTAACCACCACTTTCACTCCCTGGTCCAAAACCAATACCAACACCATAATAGAATTTATGTTTTTGATGCAGGGTATCTTGTTGGGCGAAACCAAATTTTACCATGCAACATGCACATGCAATCAGTAAAATAGATTTCATAGCCTTAAGCTTTAAAATTCCAGTTAATTAAAGGCATTTTTCTTTTCTGGTTAACGTTCCAAAGCCCAAACTGCAAACCTTTTAAATTTTTGCTTTTGTTAAATAAGCCAATCTGTATCCCACGGCTTTTTAATACATCATTGCTCAATACCCCAATTTGGATCCCCTTATAATCTATAGCACTATTACCTATACCTACCTGCAATCCCGTTCCCTTATGCACATCATTAAACATAGAAAGTTGAAGGCCGTTCTGCTTTTCAACTATAGTGCCGACAATTGAGATAGATATTCCATTTGACGCATACAGATATTGCCCAATAGCACCTACTGTCAGCCCGTTAACAATACAATCCTCGCAAACTGTTCCAGAGCCAGAAATATTTAAACCATTTATCTTCTCGGTAAACTTAACCTCCCTTATCTTAACAAGATTATCATTCTCGTTTATCGGACTATGGGGCAAAAGTGGTAGCGCTAAACCAAAACCAATCAACTCTAACCTAATCCCATTCGTTAATACATTGGTATGTTTTTCTTTTAGTCCCGATACCAGCCCAAATGAAACCCCAGTTATTTGTGCATTGGCCTGATGGAATGTTGCCGACGGAAAATGATTTTTTCTGTCCTGACCATAGCCTTTTACTTCCAGCAAAAGAAAGATCAGTGTAATTAATGTAATGCTACTTTTCATGATTTTTTGGATTAATTTATAACCAAAGATCAACAGTTAAAAACAGACCAATTATCTTTAAAAGTTAGAATACACATCATTAACACCCTAATAAGCATTAATCTCCACATCAAAATACTCTTAAAGATTAATACCAAACAACTTATCAACCTAAATAACTTGATTAATGATATAATTACCTTAAATTCAATTCATAAATTATTCTTTATGGCAAATCAACAGGAACTATTTTTTGAAGCCATCAGGTCGGCTTTGCCCGATTATCAGAATCTGGCGCTGAGTATAGCCGAGGAACTGGGCATCAGCACCAATGAGGCTTACAAAAAAATAAGGGGCGACAGCAACCTCACTTTTCAGCAGATTATTAAACTGTCTGATTGCTTTAATGTACCTTTTATATATAGTCCCAAGCAATCTTTATCGGTTACTTTTAGCTATCTGAGCGTAAACGAAGACCTGAACATGGTTAACTACCTTAAAGATTTGCTCGACAATCTCAAAACCATTAAAAACAGTAAACAAAAACACATTACTATTACTACTGATGATATTCCTGTGTTCCATTTTTTCAAATACCCGGAGCTCACCAGTTTTAAACTTTTTTTCTGGGCAAACAGTGCCAACAATATAGAAGTACCATTCAGTTCAAACTTTCTTTCTGATGAAATTATTGAAATTTCCAAGGAACTACATGCCACTTATCTCGAAATACCAAGTACCGAAATATGGTCGAAAGACACCATTACCGGCACTTTAGAGCAGATCAGGTATGCATTTGAAGCCGGTCACCTGAGCGACACAGAGCTGGCCGTTAAAATTGTGGAGCAGGTAAAATACTGCCTAACCGATATGAACATGTATGCCATTGGCAGTAAAAAGACAATAGACCCCGCCCATACCTTTAACTGGTACAACTGCGATGTGCTGGGCAGTATTTCTTACCTGGTCGATTTCAAAGACCACATGGCCTGCTACAACCGCTTCAATACCTTTAATTATTTGCGCACCGAAGACCAATCGTATTGCCTGCAGACAAAAAAATGGATGCAGGGTTTGATTATGAAATCCGTTTCCTTTAGCGGTCAGGGAGAAAAACACCGAAACAAATATTTGTATAATGCCTTTGCCGAGTGTGATACATTATTGCGCGAAATAAGCCAGGGGTAGTTGGCCCGTTTGCAGTTCAATAAACATATAATCATTGAACAGTTTTGAGTTTGGGGCTTGGAGTTGTGAGTCAGTTAACCAATTTAAACAATTAACCAGTTAACCTTAATGCAGCTTGCAATTACCGATGAACAAATGACCATTGAACAGTTTGGAGTTGAGAACTGTTAATCTTAAATAGATTGCTTCAGCTCGCTCAATCCGGCTTCGCAATGACGATTTTGGAGCCGGGGTTTGCGTAAGGCCTTTCGACTCCGCTCAGGGTGACAACCGATTTGAGTTTGGGGCTTGGAGTTGGGAGTCAGTTAAACAATTAACCAGTTAACCAACCAATAAACGAACAAGTTTATCTCTTATATTTGCCCATGCTTAAAAAAGAACGTTATAAACTTTTTGTAGAACATTTTTCGGCCAAGCAGCCAGATGCCGAAACCGAATTGCATTACAACAATCCGTACCAGCTTTTAGTTGCCGTAATTCTCTCTGCCCAATGCACCGATAAAAGGGTTAATATGGTTACCCCTGCCCTGTTTCAGCGTTTTCCAAACGCCAAAGCACTGGCAGAAGCTACACCCGATATTGTTTTCGATTACATCAGGAGCATCAGCTACCCTAATAACAAAGCCAAGCACCTGGTAGGTATGGCTAATATATTGCTTAATGAATTTAACGACGTGGTACCTTCGGGCATTGATGACTTACAGAAGATGCCCGGTGTTGGCCGTAAAACAGCCAATGTAATTGCATCGGTAATTTATAATGCACCTGCAATGGCTGTAGATACCCATGTTTTCCGTGTGGCCAACCGTTTGGGTTTAACCAATGGCAAAACGCCTTTAGCAGTAGAAAAAGACCTGATTAAAAACCTGCCAGAACACGATATCCATATTGCCCATCACTGGCTTATTCTGCACGGACGCTACGTTTGTGTAGCCAGAAGCCCCAAATGCGATGTTTGTGAAATTACCTACATGTGCCGGTATTTTGAACGCTTAACTGCGCAACATGAAAGGGACAAATTAAAAGCTTAAAAATTATTTTCACTTTACTATTGACATTAGCTAAAAAACATTTACCTTAGCTAAATATATTAGTATTTTAAATATCAACATTCAAGTATATTAGCCGATAATCGATTATATTTACGCCGAAATGAAAAAAGAAATGAGCACAGCAAATCCAGATAAATTAAAAGCCTTACAACTTACTTTAGATAAGCTTGAAAAATCATATGGTAAAGGCACCATCATGAAACTTGGCGATACCGCTGTTGAACCCATAGAATATATTTCTACCGGATCAATCAGTTTAGATATCGCTTTAGGTATTGGCGGTATTCCAAAAGGACGTGTAATTGAAATTTATGGTCCGGAATCTTCTGGTAAAACCACTTTGGCTACTCACATTATTGCCGAAGCACAGAAAAAGGGTGGCATTGCTGCTTTTATTGATGCAGAGCATGCTTTCGATCAGTTTTATGCTAAAAAACTAGGCGTAGATACCGATAACCTTTTAATCTCACAACCAGATAACGGCGAGCAGGCCTTAGAAATTGCTGATAACCTGATTCGTTCAGGAGCTATAGATGTGATTGTAATCGACTCTGTTGCGGCTTTGGTTCCTAAAAGCGAAATTGAAGGTGAAATGGGCGACAGTAAAATGGGTTTACATGCCCGTTTAATGAGTCAGGCATTACGTAAATTAACCGGAACAATTTCCAAAACAGGATGTTGCTGCATTTTCATCAACCAGTTACGCGATAAAATCGGTGTAATGTTCGGTAACCCCGAAACTACAACCGGTGGTAACGCGCTAAAATTCTATGCATCGGTACGCTTAGATATCCGTCGTATTTCACAGATCAAAGATTCTGACGAAGTTTCTGGTAACCGCGTTAAAGTAAAAATCGTTAAAAACAAAGTAGCACCTCCTTTCCGTATTGCAGAATTTGATGTAATGTTTGGTGAAGGTATTTCTAAAAATGGCGAAATCATCGATTTAGGTGTCGATTTCGGAATCATCAAAAAAGCAGGTTCATGGTTCTCATACGGCGATACCAAATTAGGACAAGGCAGAGATGCAGTAAAACAACTGTTAAGCGATAATCCTGAACTGGCCGAAGAACTGGAGATCAAAATTAAAGCCGAAGTAACCGGCGATAAACTGGTAGAAGAATAAGCCTTCCGAGGTTTTAATAAGCATAAAAATGCCCTCCCAAATCATATTCGGGAGGGCATTTTACGTTAATCAGATCAATACAAACGAATGTTTCGTTTAATTCTGACTAAAAATAGCGTTGAAATCTTTGGTTACATAAACAATTACCAAAAGTGCAGCAATAACCAAAGCACCAAGTATAATTACACCCCAGCTCCCCTTAAGTTTGTTCTTATCTTTCCTGATTAGCCAGTATAAAAGGCCAATCAAAGGTACTGCACAAACAATCCAAAATATTAACGATGCTCCACTCATATAGTTTTATTAGTCCGAAGTCAGAGGTCCGAAGTCGGAAGATTTAATTGGTAATTTAAATTACCCTTCTTAATTATGCTATTCTTATTTAACCACAAAGATACAAAGTCAGTTGGCAGTTTGCAGTTCCTAATGAACAAATGACTAATGAACTAACGCTCCCTTAAAATTCCATCCTTGCCATTGGCGATACTTCCTGCCCTACAAAATCTTTTGCCAAAAACTTGTGATAGCCTGCAATGGCAATCATACCTGCATTATCGGTACAATACTGAAACGCTGGCACATAAACTTTCCACCCTAATTCATCAGCAGTTTGTTGCAGGCCATTACGCAAACCCGAGTTTGCCGAAACACCACCGGCAATGGCAATTTCGTTTATACCATACTGTTTTGCAGCCTTTTTTAACTTATTCAACAGAATCTGTACAATGCTGTGCTGCACCGAAGCGCAAATATCATCTAAATGATCGGCAATAAAGTTCGGGTTTTCTTTTTCCTGTTTCCTGATAAAATATAAAATAGAAGTTTTAAAACCACTAAAACTAAAGTTCAGTTCCGGAATCAGTGGCTCTGCAAATTTAAAAGCCAGCGGATTCCCCAGCTTGGCATGCTTATCAATCAACGGCCCGCCAGGGTAAGGTAATGCCAGTAGTTTAGCCGTTTTATCGAAAGCTTCTCCAGCCGCATCATCCAGGGTTTCGCCAACAATTTCCATATCGAAGTAATCTTTTACCAGCACAATTTGCGTATGCCCGCCCGAAACGGTTAGGCATAGAAAAGGGAAAGTGGGTTTAGGATCATCAATAAAATGCGCCAATATGTGCGCATGCATGTGATTAACAGAAATTAAAGGTATATTTAAGGCTAATGCAAACGATTTTGCAAAAGAAACGCCAACCAATAGCGACCCCAAAAGGCCGGGGCCACGGGTAAAAGCAACGGCAGTTATGTCCTGTTTTGTAACTTTGGCATCAATTAAAGCCTGCTGTACAGCGGGCACAATATTTTGTTGATGTACCCTCGAAGCCAATTCAGGGATTACACCACCATAATTTTGATGAATTGTTTGGTTTGCAATAACATTGGCAGTAATTTTGCCGTTGTTACAGATAGCGACTGAAGTATCATCGCAAGAGGACTCGATAGCAAGTATAACAGACAAATTATTAATATTTAAGCTGCAAAATTATTAAAAAACTATTTAAAATACTCCTTTGGGTAATTGCATCAATAATTTTGCTGCTTGCGCTTCTTATTTTTTCGCTACAATTTAAGCCCGTTCAAACTTATTTTGCACAGAAAACTGCTGCATACCTGTCAAAAGAGCTTAAAACCACCATATCCATCAAGAGTCTTTATATCAAGCCTTTTAAATCTATCGTACTGGAAGATTTATTAGTGCTCGACCTGCAAAAAGACACTTTATTGAGCACACCTCAATTTATGGTGGATATTAACCAGTTATCTATTGACAAGCGGATTATTGATATCAGCACGATCCAAATCAACAATGGCCGTTTTTTCCTAAAGGATTTCAAAGATAAGTCTTCTAACCTCGATTTCATTATAAACTACTTCGATTCTGGTAAACCTACTGTAAAGAAAAAGAAAAGCAAGCCTTACGATATTAAACTGGGCCGGATTATCTTAAACAAGTTTGCCTTCAGGTACAAAAATTTCTCAGCTAAAGATACTACCCTAGGCAAAAGTGTAAACTTCGAGAACGTGGATGTTAAAGAACTAAGCGGCATTTTTGAAGGGCTTGATACCAAAAACCATTTGGTTAAAACGAATATCAAAAATTTAACGCTGAAAGAAAGAAGTGGCTTTTACCTTAAAAACCTAACTGCCCAAACCACAATCGACAGCAATGCAATTGAACTGAAAAACCTTTTGCTCGAAACCAACCAGAGCCGTTTAACCAATTACTACCAGATGCGGTTTAAAACCTACAGGGATTTTAACCACTACGTAGACAATGTACGCATGAAGGCTATTTTTAAAGATAGCCACATTACCTCAAGAGACGTTGCCTTTTTTGCACCCGAGATGAGCACCATGAAACTCGACCTGGATGTAGATGGACAGATTACAGGGCTGGTAAACAACCTCCGAGCAAGAAAACTTTCGATAAAGACAGGAAAAGCCACTTACATTAAAGGCGATTTCATACTAAAGGGATTACCGAAATGGAAAGAAACCTTTATGGACCTGAAGATCGAAATGGCAGGAACCAACAAGACCGATCTGGATGAAGTTTTGGCCGGCATTACCAACAGCAAGAAGCAAATTGTTCCCACGATTGTAAATAAATTTGGCAATATTAACTTTAACGGGAGTTTTACCGGTTTCCAGAACGATTTTATTGCCTATGGTGAGTTTAAAACCAAACTTGGCCGTATTGTTTCAGATGTAAACATGAAAATCGATAAAAACGATATTCCAACCTATAC
Source organism: Sphingobacteriaceae bacterium (assembly GCA_965284455.1). Lineage (GTDB taxonomy): Bacteria > Bacteroidota > Bacteroidia > Sphingobacteriales > Sphingobacteriaceae > Pedobacter. Next base: position 5,476,849 of record OZ260086.1, on the reverse strand, counting down.
CGGAAACGTTAAGAGTTACGATTTTAACCTTGGCAATTTGGTTGATGAAAGCAGTCTCGGCCGCATCAGCTCTTCCTTATACGTAAAAGGCCGCGGCACGGAACTCAAAAACCTGACTGAAAAAATAAACGGCGATGTAGATTATATCGACTTTAACCATTACCGCTACCACAATGTAAAAATCGACGGAACCTTTGATAAAAAATATTTCGACGGTAAGTTGAGCATTAACGACAAAAACGTAAAACTGGTTTTTGATGGTGGTGTTAACCTTAACCCCAAATTGCCTGTATTTAACTTCAACGCTACCATTTCTAAGGCACGCTTAAAAGCCTTAAAGCTGCTAAAAGATTCGCTGATGGTAGATGCGAAGTTTAAAACCAATTTCTCGGGCACCAACCTGAATAACATTTCGGGTAAATTATTAATTGAAGAAGTTAGGTTACAAAACCAAAAGGGTACTTACAGCGTAGATTCGGTACAATTAATGGCCAACGGAACCGGTGCCAACCGCGTGCTTGATATCAGATCGGATATTTTGGACGCCGGTATTCAGGGCGAATACGATTTAAACTCCATTGTTTCTTATTACAAGGCCATAGCCAAAACCTATATCCCATCGCTGAAGGCTGATATTTTTAAATACAAAAACCAGATCTTCAAGTTTAAACTACTCATTAAAAAGTTTGAACCTATTGCGCAGATTTTTATCCCCGGTCTCGAACTTGAGGAAGGTGCCACCTTTAACGGCGATTTCGACTCGCGGAACAATACAGCAGTCCTGAACGGTTTTGTTAAAAAACTGAAATACAACGGTGTAGTAGTCAACAATATCATCGTCGATGAAAACACTACGCCGCAGCAGCTTCAGTTGATTGTTACTTCTGATCGGGTGCAGCTTAACGATAGTTTGTTTATTAAAGATGTAAACGTTTCCAATATCCTGCGAAATGATAGTCTGGCTTTCAACGTAAAAATGTCGAACGCCGACGAAGATAACCAGCTCGATTTAAACGGTTTGGTAGAATTTACCAAAAACCAGGATACCACCGCCCGTCTGAGCGTACTCCCTTCTATATTAAAAATTAACAACGAAGAATGGCGCATACAAGAGAAGGTTCGGATTGTACTCAATAATGGCAAAACAGAAATCACCAATTTTGATCTCACTAACGGAAAGCAACAGCTCACCATTGATGGGTTGATTTCCGAAGACCCCAAAGACCTCATTACCGTAGGCTTTAAAGATTTTAACCTTAAAACCCTTAACCCTTTTACTAAAGGTGCCGGTATTAAACTGGGCGGTAATGCCAACGGAAAAACCAATTTGTATGGTATACTCAAAGCTCCGCGTGTAAACGACGACCTGAAAATAGATTCGCTGAACTTTAACGATATTTATATCGGTACCCTTACCGATACTTCATCGTACAACAATGCCACCAATAAGATTGATGTATATACCCGCATCGTGGCCGAAAATTCGGAAACTTTTAAGCTGACCGGAAACCTCAACCTGAAAGAGAAAGAAATTGATCTGGCCGTAAAAATGGACGAAAGCAAACTCACTATTTTAGAACCCTTTGTAAAACAACTGGTATCTAATTTAAGAGGAAATATTTCTGCCGATTTAACGGTTAAGGGCAAATTCGACAAACCACAAATTAATGGTACAGTAGCCTTAGATAAGGGGCAGCTAATGGTAAACTACCTCAAAACCACTTATGTAATTACCGATGAGGTACAGGTAACCAATAGTGTGATTGATTTAGGAGAAGAATTTAAACTGGCCGATTTAGAAGGCCATGAAGCGATCGCAAAAGGTACTGTAGACCTGAACAACATTAACTATCCTACCTTAGATGTCACGGTAAATGCCAACAGCTTAATGGCCTTAAATACCACAGCAAAAGATAACTCGGTTTATTATGGCCGTGCTTACGGTACAGGTGTATTTAAGTTTACCGGCCCTACCAATAAGATGAAAATCGATATTAAAGCAAAAACGGAGAAAGGAACGGTTTTCAATTTGCCGCTAAACAGCTCAGAAACGATATCGGATAAAGATTTCATTAATTTTGTAAGCCGCGATTCAACAGTAGCAGTTAAGAAAACGACCAATTTCGATGGTTTAACACTAACCTTTAAATTAACCATCGACCCGAATACCACTGCCAACATCTTTACAACACTAGGTAATTTAAGTGGTAAGGGTAATGCAGAACTGAACCTGAATATCAACAGTTTCGGCGATTTCGAAATGTCAGGCGATTATATTATTGAAACCGGAAGTTTCGATTTTACTGCTCAGGAAGTAATTAACAAGAAATTTGAGATCAGACAAGGCGGTACCATCCGGTGGACGGGCAACCCTAGTGCCGCACAAATCAACCTGAAAGCCGTTTATGCGCTTAGGGCAAGTTTAAACGATTTGTATAAGGCAGCCAACCGCGATGCGAGCAGCAATGCTAACCAAAGGGTAAATACCGAGGTAGAAATGGGTTTAACAGGTCTTTTATTAAAACCGGAGATTAAACTCGACATCAATTTCCCAGCACAGCCTTCTATTAAAGAGGAGTTGCAAACCTATTTCAGCGATCAGAACAACCTGAACTTGCAGGCCTTCAGTTTAATTATCAGAAGAAGTTTTGCACCTGGAAACGGTGGCCAGTCAATCGGAAACCAATTAAGTTCAACCGCTACAAGTACAGCAACCGAGCTGGTATTTAACCAGTTTAACAACGTACTTTCTTCTTTAAACTTAAACTTTGTCGATCTGAACGTACGCTCATTAAGCGAAGCCAATGCGTCGTTCAAGTTCTTTAACGACCGCCTGATTATCAATGCTGGTATTGTAGACCGTAATAGTGTAAACGATTTCACCATTATTGATTTTGGTAAAGACAACGTAGGTAGAGAGGTTGAAGCGGTATTCCTGATCAAAAAAGATGGAAGCTTAACCATTAAAGCTGCTAATAAACCACCTACACAACAAAGTATTTTCTTAAACAGCGGTATCAGTCCAACGGCGAACGTAACTTCATTTGGCTTGGTGTATACACAGCAGTTTGATACATTTAAAGAGTTTATACAGAAAATTTCGGGTTCTTACCGCCGCAACTTAAAAAGAAAACAGAGCGAAAAGCCGGTTAAAACCAATAAGTCGCTCAATAAAGATGTGATTATTAATCAAACGAAGGGAAATCAGCGGAGGTAGGTTTTTTAGCCTATTTGCTTGCACGCGTTTCTAACGCGTGCAGCAATAGCTCAACGATTGTATCGTGTTAAGAAGCGTTAAAAACGCTAACCTAATCACACACTCGATAAAAAACGGGCGCGAGCATATCCACAAAAAAGGCCGGCAATATGCCGGCCTTTTCAATGATTTACAATTAACCTTAATCAGCTTTTATAACTTAAACTAAAAACAGCCAAAGTCAACCAGACTAACCTTTCATAATAGAATGGCCCATTTTATCTCTTTTGGTGGTTAAATAACGTTCATTGTGTACGTTACTGGCAATTTCGATCGGAATGTTTTCTACTACTTCCAAACCATAGCCAATTAAACCAGCCCTTTTGGTTGGGTTATTACTCATCAGGCGCATTTTGGTTACGCCTTCTGATCTTAATATCTGTGCGCCTACACCATAATCACGTTCATCACCTTTAAAACCAAGTTTAATGTTGGCTTCAACAGTATCAAAACCGGCATCCTGTAAGTTATACGAACGTAGTTTATTAATCAGTCCAATACCTCTACCTTCCTGGTTCATGTAAACTACAATACCTTTACCTTCTTTTTCAATCATCTCCAAGGCTTTGTGCAACTGCGGACCGCAATCGCAACGGCACGAACCAAAAATATCGCCGGTTACACAAGAGCTGTGTACACGTGCTAAAATAGGTTCATCGGCATTCCACTCGCCTTTTGAAATGGCCAAATGGGTAGCATTATTATCCAACTGCGTATAAGCCGTCATCTTAAAATCACCCCAGGCAGTAGGTAAAGCAATGCTCACTTCCTGTTTAATCAGGCTATCTAAATTTAAACGGTAAGCAATCAGATCTTCAATTGATATAATTTTTAACTGGTGCTGCTCGGCAATTTTAAATAAATCCGGAAGACGCGCCATTTCACCATCTTCTTTTAATATTTCGACTAATAAACCTGCAGGTTTCATACCAGCTAAACGGGCTAAATCTACTGCAGCCTCGGTATGACCTGCCCTGCGGATTACTCCACCATCTTTGGCAATTAAAGGAAAAATATGTCCCGGTCTGCCCAGCTCGGCCGGATCAGTTTTAGGATCGACCAAAGCGAGCATGGTTTTAGAACGGTCACTGGCCGAAATACCTGTGGTGCAACCGTGGCCAACCAAATCAACCGAAACGGTAAAATTGGTTTCGTAAGCCGCTGTATTTTTACCAACCATCAAATCGAGGTTAAGCTCTTTACAACGCTCTTCGGTTAAAGGCGCGCAGATTAAACCACGACCATAAGTAGCCATAAAATTGATCACTTCTGGTGTCGCATTTTCGGCAGCCGTTAAAAAATCACCTTCATTCTCTCTATTCTCATCGTCGACAACAATAATCACTTTACCAGCTTTTATATCTGCGACAGCTTCTTCTATTGTGTTTAATTTCGTTTGCATTTTATATAGCATTATGGAGGAAAACGCGGCTAATTATCTTTAAATAAGTTTTTATGCTGCAGCGTTAACTTGTACAAATGTACAACCTTATTAAGCAATTTTTGGATTAAAATATCATCTGTAAGTAAAGGAAATGAGGCTACTTTTCCTTCTTTTTAAACACTTTAAGCAGCATCTGCTTGTAATAATTTACATCAAAAAGTGCCGAATCAACCGTGGCCTTATAGGTTAAAAAAGCAGCCAGTGGCGACAGCACAATCATGGCCATCCACATCCCCACTATTGGGTTCAGGTTACCTTCCCTTGCCGATTTCTCTGCAACAGTGGTAATAATGTGATAGACCAGGAAGAATGAAATAGCTACTACAACCGGTAATCCCATCCCTCCTTTTCTGATAATGGCGCCCAATGGTGCCCCGATAAAGAACAGTAGGATACATGAGGCGGCAAGGGTAAACTTACGCTGGTACTCTACTGTGGTGAAAATAATTTCGCCGGTTAAATCGGTTTGGCGTGGTGCCCAGTTGGGCACATGCTGCATAATATTCGCTACCACATTCGTGGCATTATCAAGGGCCTGTTTGCGCGATCCATTGGGAATGCTCTTCAACACCACATCATCTATTTTGGCAGGTGCAGCCTTTATTTTGGTGTAACCTTTGGTTACATTAAATTGCTTAAAATTACTGGTTAAATTCTCGATGGTGCGCATGTGTATGGTATCGAGCTGCTTGGTAAGCGAATCGCGTTTGCGCACAATCCCTTTCAGGTTTAACATAGGCGTACTGTTGCCAAATGCGTTTGGGTCGGTTGTGTTGCCATCAAACGACGACATATCGAAACGTGGCGCGGTTTCTTTAAACCTCCTTCGCGAGAAAACCTGCCTTGGGTTATACATCCCGCTGCTGCTTGCCTGTTCCTCGTACTGTACGCCGTTTTTAAGGCTCAGCACCAGAAACTTACCATCGGCAGTTTTTTCCATCTTGCCTTCTTTGGCCAGAATTACCTTCGGAATACCGTTATTTTCTTTATGATCGTAAATCATAATGTTATGCAGGGTACCATCTTCTTCTTTCGAATCGACACGGATGGCGTAACCCGGTATGGCATTGTTAAACACTCCTGGCTTGATCAGGAAGGAAAGTTTTTTGTTGCGGATATCGTACAGCAGCGAACCAAACTTCAGATTCGCTTTGGGCAACATGTAGTTGGCAAAGAAAAACGACGATACAGTAAGGATTAAAATCACCACAAATAGCGGGCGCATGGCTTTCTGCAAAGAAATACCAGCCGATTTAATGGCCACTAGCTCGTAATTTTCGCCGAGCGAACCGAAAGTCATGATAGAAGAAAGCAGCACAGATAATGGCAGCGCCATCGAAACGTTGGCTGCCGAAGCATAATACATCAGCTCCAGGATGGTATACCATTCGAAGCCTTTGCCAATGAGATCATCAATCCATTTAAACAGAAAAAACATTAACAAGATGAACATCATTACAAAAAATGTTGCAATGAATGGTCTCACGAATGCTTTTATTAATAGGAGATGTAGTTTTTTCACCTTACAAAGGTAAACAATGCGCAGATAATATTATGCACCCAAAACACTAATCAGGTAATCGATCTGATTATCCCAGATTAATTTCTTCTCGGCCAGAAGCTCATCAGTAGTAAAATCGGTAATCGAAAGGGCAACATCGTTGGTAAGTTCATCCTGCACAATTTCCATCTCAAAATAACATTGAGGCTCATCGTCCAGCCATTTAAACTTTACCAGTTTATTTTCCTTAACCGAAACCATTTTCGCTTTCAGCTGCTCATCGTCCCAGGTAAAAGTATATACCTGATCGCGGAAAATTACATCGTCGGCAAACCATTGCGACAAGCCATTAGGCTCGCTTATAAAACTGTATAATATTCTTGGTGACGATCTAACTTCGTACTCTAGTGTAAATTTTTTCTTTTCTGCCATGTTAGTACACTACCAGAATAATTTCCGGATTATTTTAAATGTTATTTTTCTAAAGAAAGGTATTTTATTCTATATCTGCAACTCTTATCATTTTTTTGATTATTTACTCAATTTAACTGATTTAATAGTTGGTTAACGGACTCTAACCCCAATATTGTTCATTGGTTCATTCGTAACTGCAAACTGCTCATAGCAAACTGTATTTTGGTCCCCTCAACTCCCAATGCTCAACTCCCAACTTGTTCAATGGTTCATTAGTAACTACAAATTGCTAACCGTATTCCGGTTGACCAGCTCAAAAATTCAAACCATCTGTCACCCTGAACGTAGCCAAAGAGCCATTCCCCAGATCCTCATTACTGAAACTAGACCAGTGCAAGCTAGCTTGTGTCGACTTTATTGCTAAAGCAATCTATTTATAGATTAACCCGACCCAAACTCCCAAACTCAAGACCAGCTACCGGAATCGAAAGACATTAGGCTTACAATCTTACAGCCTAACCTTGTTTCCAATAAATCTCGCTGTAAACAACAGCCCAAATCTGGACGCACGAACAGGTTTAAAACTCACCCAGTTCATTTAAATTTACTGTGCAATAGCGCTTTAGATGTTTTTTCACATTTATTTTTATTAGAATGCATATTTATCCTATATTTGCAGCTCTTAAAAATAACCACATCTGTATTTACGTTATTTAGTAAATATAAGCCCGGCGGGGTAGCTCAGATGGTTAGAGCGCAGGATTCATAACCCTGAGGTCGGCAGTTCGATCCTGCTCCCCGCTACTTAAGCACAAATAGGCCCTAAAATAGTAATTTCAGGGCCTATTTTTTTTTTAAAAGAAGGCACAAATCACTGATTATCAGAAGACTAAGCAGTTCGATCTCGCTCAAGTCACCACACGCAGAATAAATGAAAACCGGAAAATTCTAACCGCTGAATTAGCACATAACTAAATATTAAACAGATACTTAAATCTGAATCAGTATATCGAACCCGTTCGATATATTAATTATTTCGAGTCATTTGCTCAACAGTCAAACATGCCAATTTCTTAAGGAATTCTAAAACTAACGTAGCTTTTTCCAAGGTAATATTTGAGCCATGCTTTTTGTAGATGTTTACAACTTCTTCTGGAGTGTAACCCTTTCTTTTTACTAAGGATTTCATAATCGACTATACTGATTAAAAGCTCATCGAAAGATGGGCTTTTTTTTGTTTAGATACATTTATAATTAGTTAGCTTTCGCCTTAGCGAGACGCTAAGACGAAATGCGCATCAGTGCAGAAGCAAAATCTCTTAAAACAAAAAATCAGTTTCTTATACTTTATATTGATATATCAATTATATTTGCATCAAAATAATTGATATGAATAGTAAAAACCCAACAGCAACAGTACTTTATTTGATTGAACAAGCAATTAAGGAGTATAGAAAAATATCACAGAGGAATGTCTCAAAAATTGTAAAAGATATTACAATAGATCAATGTCTAGTCTTAATAATCCTTAACAAGGATGACAAAATTTCTCAAAATGAATTGGCAAGTCTTGTATTTAAGGATAATGCATCCATCACGAGAATGATAGAATTAATGGTTAAAAAAGATTATTTAAATAGAACTATTCATAAAGAAGATAGAAGGAAATTTAATCTTGAAATAACCGAAAAGGGAAAAAAAACGCTAGAATTAATAAACCCAGTTGCAAAACTAAATAGAGAAACGGCACTAAATGGTTTGTCGTTAGATGAGATTAATTTACTCGAAAAAACACTAAATAAAATAATTACTAATTGTAAAATCTAAGAAATGAAAAAAGTATTTAATCTAATATTAATCTACGTTGTAATCTGCTTCAACTCAAAAGCGAATGCCCAGGATTTTACAGAACGAAATAAGCAAATATCGGAAATAGCAGATAAAATTAATGAATATTACATTTTTGAAGATGTTGCAAATCAACTTTCTAAAAAATTAAAATCAGAAATAGATCTTAAAACTTTTGACAATTTTACTGATGCAGAATTTGCAAAATCTCTCTCCTCCTATTTAACAAAAAACGGGAATGATTTGCATTTCAATGTATTATACCGTCCAGGTAAAGAGGAAGAAAAAGCAGTCAATGAAAAGGAATTGCTAAAAAAATACGATGCTATTAATAAACAGTGGAATTATGGTTTTGATAAAGTGATGAGATTAGATGGAAATATCGGTTATATTGAATATACCGGCTTTCCCGAAGGAAATAAATCTGCTCAACAGATTTTAGTTGCTACAATGAATTTTGTTTCAAATACAAATGCTTTGATTATAGATTTAAGGAACAATCGAGGCGGTGATGGCAAAATGGTAAGGTTATTTTTAAGTTATTTTTTTAATGAAAGAATTAAATTAAGTGAGATTTACACCAGATATAATAATAAAACCGAAGAGAAGTACACATATAAAAAAGTAAATGGCAAAAAGTATTTAGATAAACCAGTATACCTACTTGTAAACAATAATACCATTTCTGCCGCTGAAGCACTAGCATATAATTTACAGCAAAATAAAATTGCAAAGGTAATTGGAGATAAAACCTATGGAGCAGCAAATCCTGTAAAAGTATTTTTTATTGGCAAAAAATATCAGTTATTCATCCCAATATCGGTTGAAAAAAATGCGGTCACAAAAACGAATTGGGAGCATACAGGTATTAATGTTGATGAAAAAGTAAATTCTGAAAAAGCATTAATAAAAGCGCAAATTATTGCACTTGAAAATCTGTTAAAATCAAACACAAAAACAGAATTAACGGAAAATGAAATCAAAGAAAAGATTTTGAAATTAGAAAAACAATTGTAGGCAAATTTTTCCTATTGCTAATTAGGGTTTGGCAAAATAGGGGGCAGAATTACTAAATTATCTCCAAAAGGCTAAAGTAACCAAAATATTGTATGAAGATATTATACAGATATATGGAAAAGGTATCGCGACTCAGGTCAGTAGAATAGTTTTATCAGGATTTTGAACGACCGGAAAGTGCGCATCTGGCCTGATGCACACTTTTTGGTGATGCTCCTTTGCAAACCGTTCGATGCCTCTTTACAGGTATTTTCAATCTACCTAAAAAGCTATTGAAAAACTTTTATCTAGGCAGTTCGATGTTTGCAAATTCAAGCGTGAAACAAATACGAATTAATCGTGAAGTTTGTTTAATCTAGCTAAACGGCGCAAATCTTCTGTAAATTGATTCGTGAATCTAAGTCCTAAGGCTACTGAGAAAAAGCTCATCGAAAGATGTTTTTTTTTGTTTAAAAGCACTTTTGCTACATTCCATCCTACCCCCTAAAATCTTTTTTTCACTCTGAAAATCACCTCTGCTCTGCAAATGAGAAATTTTATTTTATTCTTTCGTGGAATTTTTAGCAAAAAAGATTAAGATGCCCTACATGCACAATTGACAAAATCGTGTATACAATCCCACAAATTTCTAGCAATGACGCTATTGCTTCTTCTTTCTATATTGACCTTCAATTCTTGTAACTACTGATTTCTCAAAATTCACCACCGCTTCACAATGCTCATAAAAGTTCGACATATTGAAGCTCGACCCTACTTAAGGAAACACTATTTATGGTTGTTTCCTTTTTTTATACCCATAAACAACTACGCAACAACTAGCCACACCCCTCCGATTACCGGTTCGACATTTTTCTATCGGTCATCCTACACAAAAATAGATTCGCATTGGGTGATCAGTGGATTACGGAATTTTGAGTCAGTGTGTTTCGGAAAAAATTGATTACCATAAAAACTGAACTCTATGAAATTAAAAAAAACACAACCTTATTTCTTGGGCTTATCAATATGTGATGGAATCGCTGGGCCATTGAGGAGGGCCGCCACAGGCTATTTCTTTAGTCGTCTCAATAGTAAGGGAGCTGCTCTTTTCTATCCAGATTAACAGATCAGCTACAGACTCCCCTTACTTTAATTTCTTATTGAAAATCTATCCGCGTGTTTTCACCTCTGTATATTATCCATTGGAAGCAACTTTAACGAATAATCTGCGAAAGCAATCCGTTTTTAAGCACGGCTTATCTTTCTTTTTCTGATAAATGGCACAATTTCTTTGCCCGGCTTAATTTCTGGCTGCGCCCCATATTTTAGCTGCTCTGGCGACAGGCCAACCCAACTGCTTTTTCGGCCTTCGATCTGCATAATCCCTGCTTCCGGATCGATAGTCAACATCGTAAATAAGGGATCTTTATAAGGGCAGGTGCTGGATAACCACTTATATTTTTGGTGAATTTCGGACGGGTAACTATCATGTTTATATTCGCTGCCAACCCAGAAATAAGAGGCAGAGTTAATGTGAACATAATTTACATTGTTGATCAAAAGCTGACAATCTATGTGGGTATGTCCGTTTATAGCTAGCAATACTTTGTCTGAATAGGTACTTAACAGATCCTGAATCTCTGCTGCATTATCTACAGCATACTCTCCTGCCAGTGGCTGATGGCTAACGATAACAATTGGTTTGTTAATTGTTTTCAGTTGCTGCTGAAGCCATATTTTTTGCTCATCGTTAATATAAGCCGGGTAACCTCCCTTATGTGTTGGCGAACCTTTATCGTTTCCATCTAAAACAATAAAACAGATCCCCTTAACTTCTTTAGTGTAGTACCTGGCCGGCATTTTATAGTATTCGAGGCATTGTGCTTTGGTATGCCCCGAATCGGTATCATGGTTGCCAATTACATGTAAGGCCACAGGGTGTGCATGGTTAAATTGATCGATAAGGAATTTATTGCTATCCTTTGGTAAAGCAAAATCGCCCATTTGCATAATCAAATTAGCCTGGTTCTTTTTGGCATGGGCTAAAAAGGCTTGCAGGCGCTCCTCTCCGGTAGGTATTAAATCGTGATGCAGATCGGTAATAATCCCTGCTTTAATGGCTTTTGTTTTTGATGGAAACATACCAAGCACGGTACCCGGAATTTGCAGCACAATACCAGTGGCCATCATACTGCTGATAAATTGTCGTCTGTTTAATTTTTTCGTCATTGCATGTTGTTTTAATGAGGGCTGAATATGGTGTTAAGGAACAGCCAAGCCTCCCTTTAATGATTGGTAGAAGTAATATAACGGTAAACTAACCGGGTATTTCAAAAAAACCGATAGTTTTAAAACTATCGGTTTTTATCGGGACAGTTATTTAACGAAATGGAAAAATACCTGATCTTTGATTTACCAGCCCGGGTTCTGTGGTTTCAATGCCGGATTTAATGTTAACTGGTTGGCGGGTAATGGCGATAAATAATCTCTATCGATGTTAAACCGGTAACCGGCTGTTAAGGCGGTATTACTTTTAAACCATTCGATATAACCATTGGCATCCTCGGGATATTTAGCCAGTGTACCTGCATCTATAGCTCCGGCAAACTGCGCTTTTTTTGCACCTTTTGGTTTCCAGCCCACAAGTAACTCATCTGCTGCTGCCCAACGGTAAATATCATCTCTCCTGTACCCTTCGCAGGCCAGCTCAACCCTTCTTTCGCGCCTAACTTCATTTATAACAGGACTTAGCATTGGGAAAATCCAATTTGGATCGGTAACAATTGCTGCAATTACCAACGGTGGCATACCTGCCCTGGTTCTTAGTTTATTAATGGTCAAATCTACATCCGTTTGCGAAAGTGATCCCAACTCGGCTTTGGCTTCGGCTAAATTTAAAAGTGCCTCTGCATATCTGAATAAAATTAAGCCAGTAGTACCTACTTCTGCCACAACTTGCTGTGCGTAATTTGCATTATGCCCTTTATAGAGCTGGTAGCCTGTGGTGTTAGATTGTGTACCACCTCCCAGCAAAGCAGGGGCATTAAACACAACATTTGCCTGTCCATTTGGTAGATTGGTAGAAATAAAGTGCTGTCCGTCGTTTACATAAATAGTTTGCTGTAACCTTGGATCTCTGTTTTTGGCTACATTAACCAAAGTATTATCGCCCTGATATAACGGACTTAGCGTTTTAGGTAAACCATCGGTACACAAATAATCATCAACCAGGTTTTTGGTTATCCCCCTTCCTGCCCCGCCATTGCTGTACCTGTGCCAGTTATGAGAAATAACACCAACTTCGTACCTGCGCCATAACATTACCTCTCGGCTACCCGCATAATCGGTTTGGTTAAACAGGTTCCAGTAATTGGTTTGGCTTGCCAAAGTATTATCTAAACTATAAACGTTAGCAGAAACAAGTGTGCCTGCAACATCTGCAGCCTTTTGAAGAAACTTAGCTCCGTTTGACCCCACAATACCAAAAGGAGTACCTGCGTGATACTTTTCCCAGGTACCCTCAAACAATGCAATCCTAGACAGGTACAGCATAGCTACTTCTTTATTGATACGCGATGCTTTAGCAGATCCTTTAGACGGCAGATAAGAGATAGCCTTATCCAAATCACTTATAATAGAATCGGCAACAATATTTCTAGGCAATCTGGCGGCAAACAAAGTGGGATCATCCAAAGAAAGTATTGGTTTATTGATCCATGGCACCGCACCAAAAGTTTTCAGTTTATCGAAATAGAACTGCGCCCTGAAAAACAATGCTTCGCCAACATATGGTTTTACCAGATCGAACGGTGCATTTACTTTTTGGTAATTGGCTAAGAAATAGTTTACATTTTTTAGCTGGTTCCAGTCCCAGCCACCGCCTGAAGCAGGTACGGTACGATTACCATTTATAGTATTATTTACTTGTTCGGCAATCATATTATCACTTCCCTGGTCGGCATCATCAGTAAAATTCCCGATTGAACCAAAACCAGTATATGCAGGAAAGGTAGCATAGAAGTTATTGCAATACAATTGTAAATCGTTTGTGGTTTTCCAGTATTCAGCATCACTGATATTAGTAAGTGGTGCCCTATCCAAAAAGTCTTTTTTACATGCCGATAAAATCAGCATTATAATGAATGCCGATAGTATATTTATTTTCTTAAACAATCTCATGTTATTTTTTATTAACCGTGAACTAAAGAGTGAGATTTATACCAAATGAATAAGTACGTTGCAACGGATAGATCTTCGCATCACTCAGTGAGAGTTCGGGATCCATTGTTTTGATCAAATCAGTAAATGTCGCCAGGTTTTCTACGCTTACGTATAATCGTGCCCGCTTTAAAAATACTTTCGAAGCAATAGACGGAGGCAAAGTATAGCCCAGCTGAACGTTTTTGATGCGCATATAGGCCGCATTTTGCAAGTAACGGGTTGATGTCTGATAATTTTTATTTACCTCATCACTCATGTAATATCTGGGGAAGTATCCGTTTTGGTTAGCAGGCGACCACCTGTTTGCATGCACTGTAAACGGAGAACTTTGAAATTCGCTGCTTTGAATGCCCCAAAAATAATTAGAACCTATAAAAACATCCCGCTTAGCTATCCCTTGTAAAAAGGCACTAAAATCAAATGATTTCCATCCAAACTCAAGGGTAGCGCCATATTGATATCTGGGGGTGGAATTACCAATTACACTTCTATCTCCCATATTTTCGGCCGAATTCGGACCTATAGTGATCTTGCCATCTCCATCTAAATCTTCGTATTTCACATCACCCACCTGCCATCTTCCATTCCAGAATGCGGGCGTAGGAATAGCAGTACCCACGTTATCAGCGGTATAAAGGCCATTAGCCGTATAACCATAAATATTACCCATTACTTCTCCGGTATACCAATCGCTAATTAATCTGTTAGGGTTAGGATACTCGGTTACTTTTCCACGGTAATCGGCCAGGGTAGCTTTTATGCCATAGCTAAAATCTCCGATTTTATCATTCCATTTTACCGAAACCTCAAATCCTTTAGTTTGGATGGCTGCGTTATTTGCTGTAGGTACAGTTGCACCCAGTACAGTAGGCAGTGGTGCACTTGGCCCTGCAAAGTCTTTTGCTTCGCGTTTGTACCATTCAAATGTGGCGTTCAACCTGTTACGGAAAAAAGCAGCATCAAGCCCTACACCATAAGTAGTGGTAGTAACCCAGGTTAAATCGGTATTAACCAATGGTGGTGCCGATACCGATGCTTCTCTCGCTGTTCCAAAAAACCACGAAGTAGACGTTGGCCTGGTAGTTCCTAAACTCGGATAAAATGGATACCAGTTTGCGCCGTTTACATCTAAAAATTGCTGGTCGGCCTGACTACCATAATTAACCCTCAATTTTAAAGCGTTTACCACTTTTGAAAGGGGCTGCCAGAATTTTTCTTTGTCGATATTCCAGCCTGCCGAAACACCAGGATAGAACTTCCATCTCACACCTTCCAAAAACCGCGAAGTACCATCGTAACGTCCGTTAATTTCGAGCATATATTTATCCTGATAGGCATAGCTAAATCTTCCGAAAACACCTTCAACTGCCAGTTGCCTTGCGCCATCGCTTGCAGCTGCATTGGCACCGTAGGTCAAGCTTAACGAAGGGATATTATCAGAATAAAGGTTGGTGTTCGAACCACTGGTTGTATTGTAATTGGTTAGCTCCTTAACATAACCACCTGTTAATCCGAAATTATGATCGCCAAGCCTCTTTTCATAATTTGCGAAGGCATTAACAATATGGTGAATAGTACGGGTATTGGTAAGTGAGTAAGAATTTGGCGATGTACCGCTTATGGTGCCCAGGTTGTTACTGGGGAGTGTGGTAAAGAGTGTTTTTAAATGAGCCGATTGATTGGAGAAAACTCCATCGAAAGTATAGTTTGCTGTTATTTTTAACCCATTTACCGGAGAAATCCTCAATTCCCCGGTTGTTACTACATCATTCCGGTCGTCGATATTTCGTCCACCATTTTTATGTAAAATAATATCATTTGCCTCATTGTATTCGCCTGTTGGATTAAACAAAGCAAGGTTTGGAAACTTACGTGCAATTTGATGCATATAGTTACCACCTGTACGCGCAGAAACGGTATTTGGCGTATTGAAATTTGATCTGGCCAAAGCAGTGCGTAAGCTAAAGCCCAGCCATTTATTAATTTCGTTATTAAAGTTTGCCCTGATGTTGTAGCGTTTATAGCTATCTTCTCCAAAGTTGTACATACCGTTTTTATCATTATAGCCCAAACCGATATAATAATCGGATGAGTTACCACCTCCGGTTACAGATAGGTTATGTTGCTGTGCACTTGAAACATCCTTAAAATATTCTTTAAACCAATCGTGGTTACTATTGGCTTCAAACCAACTTCCCCACCAATCGGTAGTGGTTTTACTGGCAATCGTTTCGGTGCTAAGCGCTCCGGCCTGGTAATCCCTCATCCTTTTTAATACTTCATCATTGAAAGCAACGCCACGTCCGGCATTTGCATAAGCCTCGTTGTAGATGTTGGCAAAATCAAGCGAATTCATCATTTTAGGAAGGTTGATAGGCGTTGCAAATGCTAAATTGTTGCTATAAGAGATAGCGGGCGGGCCTTGCTTACCTTTCTTGGTGGTAATTAACAGCACCCCATACGGTGCGCTCGATCCATAAATAGCGGCAGAGGCAGCATCTTTCAGAATCGTTACGCTTTCTATATCGCTGGGATTAATAGAGTTAATATCGCCACCCTGTACACCATCAATTACAACAAGCGGACCACCAGATACGCCAAGGCCTGTAAATCCCCTAACATTGATATTCTGAGTGGCATTGGGTGCTCCCCCGGCAGTAGTTGTAGTAATGTTCAAACCTGGCATTTGCCCTTGTAAAACCTGGCTTAAACGTGTAGCCGGCCTGTCGTCCAAATCCTTAGCAGTTACCTGATCAATGAGCCGGTTAAATTAACCTTCTTTTTAGCTCCATAGCCCACAACCACCATTTCTTCTAAATCATTGGTGTTTTCCTTTAGCACGATTGAGATGTTTGTTTTGCTCACTTTAACTTCCTGTGCTACAAAACCTACCGAACTGATCACAAGAATATCTCCCTGGTTGGCTTCGATTACGAAATTACCAGATATATCTGCGATGGTAACCTTATTTCCTCCTTTTACCTTAACCGTAGCGCCAGGAACTGGCTGACCTTTTTCATCGATTACCTTTCCGTTTATCTTTTCGGCTGCTACCTGAAGGGGATTAAATAAATTGGGTAATGTTTCCCGGCTCTTAATCAGTACCGTTTTATCAGTAATCAAATACTCCAGAGACTGGTCTTTAAAACAGATGGACAGTACCTCATCAAGCGAAGCGTTCTTTACGTTTATCGTAACTGATTTGGCTAACTTTAATACCTTCTTATTATAAAAAAAATCGTAGTTACTCTGATTTCTTATCTCATCGATAATCGACGATAAGGGCGCATTGGCTCTATTGAGCGTTATTTTTTGGGCGAATGAGCTCGCACTAACCTGCATTATGGTTACTATCAATAAAAATGTAATTATTTTCATCACCAGCAGAAATTTGTAAAGCGCATGGCGGTTACCGCCATACTTTTTATGTAAGTTTAAATTCATAAATTTGAATTGTTGGGTTTCAGTTTAATACTTGGTTTAAATTTTATTCCGGCTTACCGGAATGGGTAAACTCAACATCCGGCCGGAGGTGCGCTAACACCTTTGGCCATTTTTGGGTTTACCGGATCAACATCCCTATTTCATTACAATTACCCTCCTTCCATCGATTTTAAAATGCACATCACCGTCAAATTCTATAATTTTCAATAAGGAAGATATATTTTTGGCACGCGAAACTTTACCCGCGTAAACAATGCCCGGATCGGGCTTAAACTCATATACAATTTCTACATTATACCACCTGGCCACTTTCGACATAATGGATTCCAGGTTTTCGTCAAATTTGAAATAACCGTTTTTCCATGCTAGTACATCTTCCACATCTATATCTTTTGCTACGGTAATCTTGCCTGCACTTACCTGTGCCTGTTCGCCCGGAACCAGTAGCTTACTGCATTTCCCTTCGTAAACCTTTACCGAGCCTTCCATCAGTGTTGTTTTAATTAGCTGTTCATCTGCATAGGCCGTAATGTTAAAATGGGTTCCCAGTACCTCCACGGTTTGCTGCTTACTTTGCACCTTGAATGGCATTTTGGCATTGTGCGCCACTTCGAAATAAGCCTCGCCCGAGATTTTTACGTTTCTTTCGTTCCCGGTAAAATGGAGTGGATAAGTGATGGTGGACATTGCATTGAGCCAAACTCTGGAACGATCGGGCAGAATTACCTGCCACTGGCCTCCAGCCGGCACCTCTATGGTATTAAATTCGGCTTTACCGCTAGCTTCGGCATTTGCAACGCTTTCGTAAACCAACTGGCCATTATCGGTTTTAGAAATCCTGATTCCGGATTGACTGGCAATCTCACCATTACTTAAATTGGTTAAACTTATTTTGTTCCCATTGGCAAGTGTTAAGGTTGCCTTATTGTTTCCGGGTGCAATATCATTTACCGCAACCATACGTTTTTTATCAGTACTTTGCTTGCCCAACTTAAAATAGAGGCCAACTCCTATTGCAAATAACAGGCTTGCAGCAAAGGCAAAGGTTTTTAACTTTTTATAGGAGTTAATTTTGATTACTGTTTTAGACTCCTGATGTATGCTGGTATTGATGCGCTGTAATATCTTCTGTTTTGCTTCAAAGCGTTCGTCGGATGACATTGTATCGGTATACCCGCTGTTTGAAGCCTGGTTTTCATACCAAAGATCTATTTCGCGGATTTCGGCTGTTGTTGCCTCTCCGTTTTTAAACTTTGTTATAATTTCAAGCAAGTGCTGATCAAACTCTTTTTGGCTCATATTAAAGTACTCGAAGTACAGGCAAAAAGGTTCTACTCCAAATCAAAATAAAATACAAACAACTGAATTACAGTAATATATTTTAAACCAATAAAGTTTATTTGGAAAATAGGAAAAGCAAGAAAAGGCTTAGAAATGTTTTGCTGCCTTTAAGTTCTTCGCGAAGGAAAAGCATTGCTTTGTGAAGATGCTTTTTTACCGTACTGACTGAAATTGCAGCCCGTTCGGCAATTTCTTTATGAGATAATTCTTCAAAGCGAAACATGATAAATACTTCGCGGCATTTTTCAGGTAATTTTCTGCACAATGAAAGTATATTGCGATTAAATTCTTTACTATCCAATTGATCTTCAGGGCTGGCAGCATAAAGCGTAGTTTCAGCAATCAGGTTATCAATATGTTTATAATGTAATTGTTGCAGGCGATAGGTATCTATAACTTTAAATTTGAGTGCCGTTTTAAGATAAGCCTCCAAAGTCGATTTTGGATCTATTTCACTCCGTCGAAAATAGAAGTTAACAAATATTTCCTGCACTACTTCTTCTGCATCTTCGCGCGAACGCAACCGCTGGTATGCGGCGTTTAACAAGATTTCCCAATAGCGCTGATAAATTTCTACAAATGCCTCCTCGTTACCCTGTTTTAGCAGAGTAATTAAATCAGCATCAGTAAGTTTATCATAATTTTTCATCAGAAAATTAAATTGGCTGCTTAAATTATTTTAGTTCTGTCAGATTTATACACCCCATAATTATTTGAAAATCAGCTATAACATTCGATCGAATCGGGTATTATGAATGTAGGTTAGTCTATTATAAAAAGTTTGCGTTGCTCATAAAAGCATATGGTTTGGGATGACAAGATTAAAATTAGTAAAATATTTTTTGTTTAGCAAAACTAAACTTTGTTTATTTACATAAAAATAATTATGTGTTAACTTTTGGTTATCAGCCTGCTGGGATTCAGTGAGCTTTTAGCCATAACTAAGTAAAACCATTTAATGACCAGCAACACCCCAATGAACAACATCTCAACCCTTCCTTTTTCAGTTAATGGTAAAACCTATTCGCCCCCTGCAAAACCGGTTGTGGTGATTTGCATGGATGGTTCGGCAGATGAATACCTGAACAGCGCCATGGCCTACGAAAGGATGCCCAATTTAAAAAAGATGGTGGTGCAGGGCTACAGAGGTGTGGTGCGTGGTGCCCTACCCTCATTCACCAACGTAAACAATACCTCAATAGTTACGGGTTTAAGCCCTGCTGTACATGGTATATGTGGTAATTATTTTTATGATGCCGAAAAAAACGAAGAAGTAATGATGAACTCGTCGGCTTACCTCAGGGCCGATACTTTACTGGCCGCAGCAGCAAATGCCGGGCGTAAGGTTGCGGTGGTTACTGCCAAAGAGAAGCTCAGGGATATTTTATCGTATAAACTAAGCGGTATTGCATTTTCTGCCGAAAACGCTAATCAGACCAAACAGGATACGCATGGCATCGAAAATGCGGAGCAGCTGGTTGGCTATAAAACGCCTGCTATTTACAGCGTTGAGGCAAGTTTGTTTGTACTTCGGGCAGGGGTTGCCCTTATAGAAAATGGCCTGGCCGATTTTTTATACCTATCGCTAACCGATTATATGCAACACACTTATGCGCCCGATACCGAACAATCATTATCCTTTTACGAAGCCCAGGATGTTGAACTGGGAAAAATGCTAAAGCTGGATGCTATAATTGCCGCTACTGCTGATCATGGCATGAATGCGAAAGTTAAAGCAGATGGCACGCCCAATGTATTGTTTATCGAAACGATGCTTACTGCAAAATTTGGAAGTGGTTTTAGGGTAATTTGCCCAATTACCGATCCTTATGTAAAACACCATGGTGCGCTGGGTTCTTATGCTGTTATTTATGCAGACGACAAAAGTAAAATAACCGAAGTTAAAAACTGGCTGGCCCTGCAAAAGGGTATTACCGAGGTGTACGATAAAGAAACGGGCTGCCGTATACTCGAACAACCTGCTGATCGCACGGGTGATCTTTTTGTATTATCAGCGCGCGATGTGGTTGTGGGAAAAACAGCCGCTCACCACGACCTGACTGCTTTAGAGGGAACATTACGCTCGCATGGCGGTAGATATGAGGAAATGATACCAATGGTTATTTCGCATCCCTTAAACGCCATTTATAAAATGAAAGCACAAGGCGATCCGCGCAATTTCGACATATTCGACTTTGCCCTTAATGGCACGCATATAGCAAAACCGCTGTAACTGCCGGTACTTAGTTTTTATTTCCCCAATAGTTGTTTCGCCCATCCTGGCTAACCGCACCTGCTTTTAACAATAGTGCAGCCTCGTTTTTGTAGAGCACAATTTCTTCGTTTTTCTTCAGTTGAAATGAGTAAAGTCCATTTCCTAAATCCTTTAATTGAACTTTTCCCTTTACCAGTACTTTTCCGTTTATGCCGGGCTGAATAGTACAAGGCTCGCCGGCCAGGCTTTTTATCCGCACCCATTTTGTTTCGCCATCTTTCCTGACAGCACTAATTAAAAATGCACCTTCGGTTCTTAAATTTTCAAACGACAAATATTTCCAGGCAGCCGGAACAGCAGGGAACACCCTGATCTTATCGCCCCAGCTTTGCAACAGTAATTCTTGTATCGAGGTGGCTGCTGCAAGAGGCGTTTCAATTACAGGGCCGGATTCTAAATACAAGGTATTGGGTTTAATAAACTGGTCAAACAGCTGATTCAAATAAGCTAAAGCTTTATCGCCGTTCCCCATCATGGCATACATCGATGCACCTCCGGTAAACGAATATCCCTGCAAGGCACCTTTGAAACTGTGCCAGTGCATTAAGGATTGTGTAATCAATTGACGGCTTTCTAGTTGATCCCAATTCATGGTGTACAGCGGGTAAATCATTAACAGGTGTGAATAATGCCTGTGCGACTGGCCGAACGGCACATCGCGACCGATACGCAAACCATTTTCATCTGTAGGATAAGCGGTTAGATTGGTTAAAACATCTTTCCACTTCGTGGCCAACTCATCTTTAGGGTTAATGGCCAGCAAGGTTTGGCAGCCCCAGCGCAGCAAAGACAGGTCGTAATTGCAATCGCGGGTAATTCCACCCGGGTATTCGGGCGAATAAGTTCGTGGCAAATGCCATTTACCATCTTCTTCTTTAGTCATTACATCCAGGTAGTAATTGATACTTCCTTTCAGCAAGGGAAAAAGCCGGGCTTTAATGCTTTCATCCATCGTATAGCGATACTGCAACCAATAATAATACAGGCACCAGGTAAGGTTTCCCATTTCCAGATCGGCTTCTGCTTCTCCAGCATCGTTAGCCCCTGTAACTTTTACCGGACTGTACAAATCAGCTGCGGCTGTGCGGCCTAAAGCCAGGGCATTGTATTGATAGGCAGCAGGCACATTCTTACTTAGGTTTGCTTTACCATTGTCAATCAGTTTTACAAGCCCCCCGGCTAAATCAAGTCTGTTGGCTGCATAAAGCGGCGAATAGGTTAACTGAATATTGAGGTTGAACCAGTAAGCCGGCCATGGGGTATCGCGAAACCAGGGCCCCATTAAATCCAATGCCGGTTTTCCGGCTCTTGTACCGGAAGCCAGTTTATATTGCTGTATCCAATAAAAGCTTTCCATTCTTGCATCTGGCAGCGATATAAAACTCTGCAGGTAATAGTGATGCCACCATTGCCTGTGTACATGGAGTAATTGTTGCAGGTTATCTTTTGCCGCTTTACTCACCAGTTGTACCGCTTCATCAGCTGCAGATTGTTTTCTGTTCATTGCAACTGATAGGAAATAGATCCTGCTGCTGGCTTTATGATTTGCCACCCAGGCGGTAGTGTAATCGCCGCCGGCAAGCATAGGCTGTCTACTGTATTCAACAGCGCCTGCACTGGCACGCACAGCAGGTGGGTTAGCCGAATATCCTTCTGGAATACCTCTGTATTTGGTACGGCTGCTAATGGAAACTTCGGGATAAAACTGCCACTGAAATTTCGCTTCGCCTGCACTCACATTGGTTTCGAAAACAATTACATTGCTTTGTGAAAGTGTAAGGGTGCGCCAATTTATGGTTCCTTTATCAGTTACTATTGTACCACGGGCTTCGGCATTCCATAAATCAAGCCTTGCAGTGTTCTTTAAAATCTTCCCTTCAGGCCTGAGTTCAAAATGTCCGATAGGTAAACGTGCCTTTTCAAATATCGGCGAGCCTGGTCTATCGTCTGTTACGTCGGTGCGACCAACCTCCAGGCGCAGGGCATTGCTATCTTTCATGTACAGCATAGCACCAAGTAAACCATTGCCGGTAAAAACGCCGTCTTCCCATTTTGTGCTTAACCGGTTATAAACCATATCGTTTCTGGAAAGGAATTTTTGCCAGTTTATAGCAGTGTTGGATTGTGCAAAACCGGCTTGAAACAGGAATGTGAATAGCATGAACTGAGAGAACTGCTTTATTTTTTTCATTGGGTATTTTTTACTGGTTTGGCAAGATCAGGGCTTTGTGTTTACTCATCTGTTTTAGCAATAACAGCATGCACCCAGCATATAAAAGTACTGGTGTTTTAGTTCTTTATATTCAATTATTTAAGCAAAGAATTGCGCAATATTAACACGGCCGAACTGTATCACCTTACCACAATAACCAACCACTTAAGCGATGAAATAAACTAAGTTGGATTAATAAAATCTCCCGTCCCTATTTTGATTGCTATTGGATTTATTTCAGGGCTGCTTAATTAATGAGGTACTGAAACAAGTTCAACATGACGATTGCGTGAAGCAAGGAGAATTAGTTTTTAATGCACTGCAATATAATTGCGGTCGCTAACTGCCTGCAGCCAAACAGTGGACCCCTTTTCGCATCCGGTAATGGCAAGCTGAACAAATGCTGTATCGGCACAGAAGTTCATTCAATCTAAGATTATTGAAGTTGTTAAAAATAAGATTTTCGACAGCAACAAAACGGTTAGTGAAATTGCTTACGAACTGGGCTTTAAATATCCCCAGCATTTTATCAGACTATTTAAGAAACGGGGTGGCAGTACGCCTAATGAGTACCGTACATCAACTGAGAAGAGTGGTATGTCATAAGCAGAGAAAACAACTTTTGACATACCTCAGGAGCGCTACAGCGCATATTACTTCACCTCATCCCCATTTTTATTAATTTTAAACTTCCGTCCGTTTGCCTCTACTTCAGCCAGGCCTTTCCAGAAACTGTTGGCAAAATCATACTTAAGAGATAGAACGGTTTTGTCGTTATTATTGATAAAACCCCATTTTCCCCCTTTGGGAACTCCGGAGAAGGTCGCTTCGCCACCCGTATTTACAGCTGCATAACCTTCACTAAACCCATTGGCGTAGCTGTACTTTAAAGGAATCACAACTTTACCAGCGGCATTGATAAAACCATATTTATCATTATTCATCACTACTGCAAGCCCTTCGTTAAAGTCGTATACCTTTTCGTAAGTAAAAGGAATAACGACTTTGCCCACGTGGTCTATATAGCCCCATTTCTGTCCGTCAAATACACGTGCAAAGCCACCTCTGAACGAGCCACTTAAAGGAAAGCTTGCTCGAATTACCAGATTGCCGGTTTTATCTATAAATCCGTATTTCTTTACCTTACTATATCTCTCGGTTACTTCGACAGCAACACTGGCTAAACCTTCGCTAAAGTCTGAGGCATCCCTAAAGTTCATTGGAATGATCAATTTACCGGCCTGGTCTACATAACCATCCTTATAGTTTAAGGACCTGATGCGGGCTAAACCTTCAGTAAAATCACCTATGAATTCATAATTAAGTGGGATGATTTCTTTTCCGGTTGGATCGATCATGCCATATACATGCTTTAACTGCACCACATACAGATTTACATTTTGTTTGTAGTAAATAGCATCGTATTTCGGGCTTACCACCACTTTGTTACTCTTATCCTTTAATCCAAATTTATAAAGGGTATTGTCCCAAAAGGTTTCTAAACCTTGTGCATGCACAGTGTTTAAAGCCAATGCCGAAAAGCATAAGGCCAATAGTAAAATTTTCCTCATCGTATTGTTAGTTTTGGTTAAATAGTTTGGTATAACTAAGTTAGATGATGCGCAGAATATTTACAAGAGATATTCCTTTCCAATTGTTTTTGTAAAGATGCTGCCCCATATTAGATTAGTGACTTGTGTAACTAAAAAACCGTGATTCCCAATATCAGGGAACCACGGTTTTTTAGTTAATCTCAAGAACTTCTTACCAGTTCGGATTTTGCTTGAGGTTGTTATTCAGCAAAATATCTTCGTTTGGTATTGGAAATAAATAAGCCTTACTCTCATCAAATTTCCTTCCTGTAGGGATGGTTTTAAAGTACGGCAGAATATAACCTTCAGCGCTAAGGTATATATCCTTGTTCACCACTACGGTTGGAAACTGCGACTGTACAAACTTAATTCCCTCTACCGGCACATCAATAAACCTACCGGTTTTCCAGCGCATTAAATCGTCCCAGCGGGTATTTTCGAAGGCCATTTCTACACGGCGCTCGCGTCTAATCTCTCTAAGTAATGGCGCGATTGTCTTACCCGCATAAGTGAGATAAATGGCATCCAGTCTTGGATCGGCTGGCTCGCTGCCAATGGTTAAGCGAGGCATATTAACACGGTCGCGCAATTTGTTGATGGTTTGATCGATTACCGCCTGTGTAGCCTCACCCAGCTCGTATTTGGCTTCAGCATAGTTCAGCAATATTTCGGCAAAGCGGAATACCGGTGCAGCCTGCTGGCCACTGGTTACGCGGTCCCAATCAACAGGACTATTGTAAAACCATTTGCCAAGGCGATAACCCGTAGGGCATTTATTGCCGCTTAAACCCGGCAGGTTAGGCAACGGTGCATTGTTAGCACCCTGAATGGTTGTGCTGGCTAAAGCATAGGTACCAAAGTTGCAAATGGTTTGGGTTAAACGTGGATCGCGGTTTTGCAACTCCGTCTGGATAGAACCCTTTCCCTGAAACACCGGACTGGTAGAAATGGTCTGTCCGTCGTTGCACAGGTATTCGTCAACCAAACTTCTTGTTGCACCAAACTGATGTCTCAGGTTCTGTGCAAAATAACGGCTAAAGGCCGCACCATAAGTCAAAGCAGCAGAGTATTCGCGCCACATAATGATTTCGGTATTCCCCCTATAACTTTCGGTAGCAAACAGGCTGTTGTAAACCGTATTTTTATCGCCTTGTACCAAAGCATATTTAGGCATTAATGCTTCCGAAGCATCGACCGAATATCTCAGGAATTTAACCGGATCCAAGGCCAGTTCGGTATGGTATTTACGGTAAGTGCCTTCAAAAAGGCCAATTCTAGACTTTAAGAACTGCGCCATATCTTTATTGATACGGTTACTCTCTTCGCTCCCTTTAGCTGGCAGATAAGCAATGGCTTTATCGAGGATGTTGATGATCGAATCCATTACCTGTGCCCTTGGGGTTCTTGGCGCGTAAAGCTCAGGAGAGTTAATATTCAATGCATGGCTTAACCAAGGTACATCTCCAAAAAGTTTCACCTTTGTGAAATAATCCATGGCTTTGAAAAAGTAAACCTCACCCAGGTATTTGTTAGCAACATCGGCCGATATTTCTGCCCTTTTATAGTTATCTATAAAAAAATTAAGCTGCTTAATGCCTTCAAAATTCCACCCGCCTGATCCGCTCGCGGCTGAGAGGTAAGCATTGTATTCGTTTGTACCTACTTTCGAATAGGTTAAGGGCGCAGCATTATCGGTAATTACATCACCATACACCAGTGTATTCACATTTACACCCCAGGGTTGCACTGTACCATCGGCAAAATCGGTACCAAATCCTACAATATAGCGGGGGTAAAAACTATTGGTATACAACTTCAGGTCGTTTTCGTTTTTCCAGTAATTCTGGTCAACAATATTATCAAGAGGATACCTATCCAAAAAATCTTTCTTACAGGCAAATAAGCTTACTGCGCATAAAAGGCCTGCTAGGTATATTTTTATTGTATTTTTCATTTCCTTCAATTTTAAAAATTAATCTTTTCACATTTGGCCATTAAAAAATGGCTTGTACTCCAAAAGCGTAAGAGCGGATAATCGGGTACGACATACTTACCAGTTCCGGATCGAAAGTATCGGGCAGATGTTTAAACTCAAACAGGTTGTAAGCCGAAGCATTTAGCCTGATTTTCTGGAAGCCGATTTTATTTACCCATCTGTTTGGTAAATTATAACCAAGGGCCACGTTTTTCAAACGCAGGTAAGCACCATTAGCCAAATACCGGGTTTGAACGTTGCGGTTACGGGCAGCATTTTTATAGGCTGGGTAAAAAGCATCGGTACGTTCAGGTGTCCACGAGTTGTTGTAGGTTTCGTAAGTACCAGTAGTACCAGCACCCCAGTACAGGTTGTTGCCAATCCATAAATCGCGTTTGCCCACACCCTGGATAAAAAAGTTAAGGTCGAAATTTTCGTAACGCAGGTTGGTGTTGATACCGTATTGGTACCTTGGTGTGCTGTTACCAATAATCCTTCTATCGCCCGAATTCCCTACTGTATTATTGCCAAAACCGATTTTGCCATCGCCATCTATATCAGCATAACGCACATCGCCCGGAAACCAAAGTCCCGATGAAATTAAGCTTTGTGAAGGAGCAGCAGTAATTTCTGCCTGATTCTGGAAGATACCATAGGTTTCGTAACCCCAGATTTCACCCATTTTTTGTCCCTCGTAAAGCGTCGCATCGCTGATCAGATTATTCGGGTTGTTATCGAATTTAACCACCTTCGACTGGTAATCGCCCAGCGTTACCGCAACATCATAACCCAGACCGAAATTGGTTGTATTTCTATATTTCATGATCAACTCCCAGCCCCTGGTATCAATAGTACCCGAATTCACTTGTGGTGAAGGTGCACCAAGCACAGAAGGAAATTTTAAACCATCAGTTAAAATATCGGTGGTTCTTCTTCTGTACCAATCGAAATTGATTTCGAAATTTTTAAGCGTAACCAAATCAAAACCAAAATCGATTGTTGTGGCCGTTTCCCAGGTTAAATTGGGGTCAATCAGATTTGGAGGAGTTGTACCAACAGGCCTTACTCCGTTAAGCAGGTATTGCAGCTGCGAAGAGGTACCATAGTTAGAGATATACAGGTAGTTCCTCACGTTCTGGTTACCCAGGCTACCATAAGAAGCACGTAGTTTGAAATCGTTCACTACAGGCTTCATCCATTGAGCGAATGATTCTTCGCTTAAGCGCCAGCCAGCCGAGAAAGACGGGAAAAACTTGAAGCGTGTAGCTGAAGGGAATTTAGACGTTCCATCGTAACGGCCGTTCGATTCGAATAGATACTTACCATCATAGTTATAGGTTAAGCGATAAAATAAACCTTGTACCGCCCAATGCGATTCGCTATCACCCACTGTCCTTTCGCCCTGAGCCTGACCTAAGGTTGGTACGTTTACATTAATGCCATTGCGCTGGGCCGATACCGACTGATCTGTATACCACTCCTGATTATAGCCCACCAAACCAGTTAAATTATGTTTCCCAAAGCTTTTGGTATAATCTGAATACAGGTTAAGGGTATATTTATTGGAGTTAAAATTATAACGGTAAATGTAATCGGGGTTGGTTTGCACTGTGGTGGTAGAATTCCGTGTAGTTTCTAAGCGCTCTAAAGTTGGCAGAATAGTTTTTTGTACGGAAGCATTATTCAGATATGAAATATCTCCTTTAATTGCCCATGCCTTGGTAAGTGTAAAGGTTGGCGAGGCTGTTAAAATTAAATTGGAATTGGTTTCTTTATTAGATGAACCATAATCCATAAACGATAAAATATTATCGGTGTATTTGGCTTTTACCCCAAGCGATGCCGGTACCAGCATCGGCATACTTACGTTGCGCGAAGGTTCCTGCGACATGGCCGTCCACCAACCGCCTTTACCTGCCGGATTAACGGGCTCGGTATAGGTAGAGGTATTAAAACCGGTTTTAAAGTCGATTTTAAACCAATCGTTTACCTGCGATGATACATTAAGCAAAGCATTGTAGCGTTTAAGTACGTCGGTATTGATGCGGTATAACCCATCCTGATTCTGGTAACCAAACGAACCATAATAGCTGTTTTTCTCGTTGGCTCCCGAAATAGCCAAGTTGTGTTTTTGCATTGGCGAGTAATCAAGCAAGGCCTCTTTATATGGATTTACATTGCCACGCCAAATGATGTTGTTTTTCGCTGCATCATTATCGGCAAAATAATAAGGTTCCTGATGCTCAGGATCGTCCATATATTCTTTAATCTTTTGCAGTTTAATTAATTCGCTGGTACCAGCAGAGGTGTTTTCGAGTGCTGCTGCTTTTACAATCGCTTCCTGAATACTGTAAGCATCTAAAATATCAGGAATGGCTGTAGGCGTGCTCCACTGAAAAGAGTTGGAGTAGTTAACCGTAGATTTCCCTTTTTTGCCCGATTTGGTTTTAATTAACAAAACCCCAAAAGCACCGCGGGCGCCATAAATAGCTGCCGAAGCTGCATCTTTTAACAAGGTTACAGATTCAATATCCTCTGGGTTTAGCAAGTTGGGATCCATCTCAATACCATCTACCAAAATAAAAGGCGAACCGGCAGAGAACTTGATCTTATTACCATCGTTGGCATCTTTAAAAAATGAGGTTCCTCCCCTTACGTTATAGGTAGCTGTTGTATTCGGACTACCATTTGAAATATTAACATTAAAGTTTGGCATTAAACCCTGTAGTGCCTGACCCAGGTTTCCCGTTGGGCGGTTTTCGAGCATTTTAGAATCGATCTGGCTTACCGCACCGGTAAGGTTCGCCTTTTTTTGCGTACCATAACCCACTACGATCACATCATCTAGGGTTTTCTTATCTTCTTCGAGCACTAAATTTAACAACGGACCACTGCTGGCTATTTCTTTAGTGATGTAGCCTATATTCGAAAAAACCAATATTGCGCCTTTGGCACTTACCGTAATCGAAAATTCGCCATTGCCATTGGTTGAAGTTCCGTTTTTTGTTCCTTTCTCCAGTACGCTAACTCCAGGTAGCGGCTGTCCGTTATTATCTTTTACTGTACCTTTTACAGTGAAGCTTTTGGTTATCTTAACCGTTCGGTTTGAGGCGGGCACTACCGCACTGGCAAACGAGAAGTTAAAGGAAAGTAGGCAACACAAAAGCAGTAAAGGCCACTTTTGAGGAACCGGCAAGAAGCCATCCTTGGGGAGTAACTGTTCTTTGATCATCATTAGTCTTTGGTTTTGTTGATAAGCGGCAATATTATTGCGCTTATTTGGTTAGTTTAATCACTATAGTATTTGCTGTAGCGAGAGTGTTTGTTTGCTTAAACCAAAGCTGTGGTATTTACCCTTAAAAAAAGATGAAAATTGAAAAGAAAAGGGTAGAAAATCGGTTAAAAAAAGGCCTAAGCTAGCCTTAAAGGCCGCACAAAGGAGCAAATGCCTTTATTTACCTGTGAATGGTTGTTTTTTAATAGCTCATAATGCGTCATATAAGGCATGGAAGTATACATGAGCGTAACAGCACTTAAATGCCGGTATATCTTAGATGGTAAAAAAATTAAAGCCATAATCTAAAACGGATAAACCCGATGGTTAATATTAAGTTCGCAGCCAACCGGTAAAGAAACATAAAGCTGCTGCAGTTTTTCGTCATTGAGTTCATCATCATCCAGCAAGAGGAATTTTAAGCTTTTAAACTTAAGGGGGGTAGCAATCAGGTCATCTACACCAATACTGGTTCCGCCAAGGTGTAGTAACTCAAGTTCTTTAATCTGCTGCAAATCTTCTAAACAGCCCGCATCGATATTAGGGCAGTTTTTAAGCCTGAGTTCGTTAACAGCATCCAAAGTGCTCAACAAAGTAATCCCTGCATTGGTAATTTCGGTACCGTCCAAATCAAGCTGATAAATGCTGCGCACGTATTCGATCATCCATCCAATTTCCTCATCATCTACATGGTAACGCCTAAAATTGGCTCGTTCGAGACGTGCCTGGCACTTCGTTAATGTGGCTCGGGATATTGAAATAAAAGAAATTCGACCAAAACTCTTCTTCCTTTAATTTTGCAGCTTTTTTCTTCCTCATCGCTTTCTAATTTAGTACTTTATTTAAAAATGATGGTATACACTTTTGTCATACCGCTCTGCTATAGTCTTAAAGCCAGGTTACATGAAGGGGTTTAGGCATCCATGGATACTTAATCACTGAAAATGAAAAGGGCGATTGATTCAGTAATAAATCGTATGCCCGCTTTTCAACAACCAGTTCCCAATGCGCTTCCAGTTCAGTTAACACTCCCTCGCGCACCAGCCAGTTGCCCCTGAAACCTTCAATTGAACTGCTGCCTGTAGCCGGCCAATAACCAATCATTGCCTCGAGCAGCCCGTTAACCAACAGCATCTGATCTTCGGAGATATCAATTTCTTCGGGCACGGGTTGTACCAGTGGCAAACCACAAAGCACTTTATTGAGCTGAAGCATGGTTTCGGAAGTGGCAGATAAGCCAGTAACAGCATATTCCGCGTACTGCACCGCTTTACACTGGCTGGTAAGACCGGCAAAAACCCGGTGTTCGGTTAGCAAGCCAAGCCTTTCAAAAAGCATGGGCAAATAATTGTTCAGCAAGACTAATCCTGCATTTTTTACAGCTAGGGTTTCGGGCATTAATGACATCGGCGGAGCTAAATTACAGATCTGGTAGATCTGCATTAAAAATAAGGAAAGATCTGACTAATTTATCAGGTCGGAACGCTCCTTTTTCCGAATGTTTCTTTTAATGCCTGGGTTTGCACTAAAACTGACTTCATTTATCCTTTCTTCGGAATTCCTTCGGAGTTTGTTCGGATTAACTTCGGATTTCAGTCGCATTTAAGCGACCAAACTCCGTTCGAATTCCGTAAATGTTATGGTGTTAATAGAATGGAAAGGGCCAGCTCTGGTTAGTCGATCAACAACAAATCAAAAACTGGGAAATCAAGGTTAGCAAACCGGTCTTTATTTAGCCATCTGTCTGCGCAGTTCTGCTTCTTTAGCTGCATTCCAGTAACCACAATCTAATCTGATAAAGGTTGAGCTATATGGTACTGTTTCGTTGGTTTTAATCACCAGAACCTTAAAAAGTCCTGCTTCACGATCGAGCTGTTTAAAAACGGAATCGTGCAGCATGGTGTTCACAGTTGTTCCTTTTAATATGGCCTGAGTTGCTTTAATTAACTGATCGGCCTTTGCTCCTACCAGTGGTTTAACATAATCCAGCTCACTATCGCGGTAAATTATGGGCGACACGTGATCGGAAGATTTGATCCCTGAAATGACCTCACTCAATACAGCCTCCATGCCTTCGGGAGCGTAAATATACTCCATACCTGCAGATTGCTGCAAAGGGAAAGCCTTATCAACAACCAGGATCCAGTTCCGGTGCCCTAACAGCGGCAGTTTCTGTTTAAACTCCATTTTCCAGTCTGTTGACTGGTTATTTTTATTTTCTTCCCGTTTATTGGTGCAGGCAGATAGCCAGATGAAATAGCCAAGCAAACCTAATAAACTATAGTATTTTATTTTTATATAAGCGTTCATATCATCCCTAACTAAAAATTGAAATTTGGAGTGTTTGATTTTTTTGAATGGAAAGCTCCTCTGCAAACCTGATATTCAGCTTGCCTGCAACAGTATCCATAATGGCATTTATGTTCTTTCCCATCAGGCTTACCTTTACCCGCCCTGGTTCCTGCCTGCCTATCTTTTCCAATCTGATTTCTTTTAGGTTTAAAGTTCCATACTTCAACTGGAGCTGATGTTTCTGGATAGTCCCTTCTAATTTTTGCACATAAGTTCCCCATCCTTCGGCAGCAGTAAATGCAGCCGAGAAGTTTTCTTTATTCCACTTTGGACCAAAACCAATTATGCCTTTCGGGCCATGGTAGCTAAAACCGCAGGCGCTGAGGTAGGTACCATAACTGGCCATGGCACGGGCATAATGGTCGCTGCACTCAATTTCGTTAAAGGGGTTACGTTTGGCGGCATGGTGGCGGTCGTGAATCCTGTTGGTGAGGATAAGGCTTTCTGCATGCATGCCTTCAGCCATCATATGCGCGGCCACCTGATGTTCGAACCCGCTCATGCACTCATGAAAATAGCCGAGCTGCCAGCTCACATCTTCGCCAAAAGGTGCTTCTTCGTTGTGCGGATTGGTATTCATAACCATACCACCCTCTCCGCTCAGCGCATACGGACGGCCACCAACATGGGTTTTAATGTAAGGGCCAACATCCATGGTAAAATTATATTTCCAGAGCGACCTAAGTGCACTCAGCGTCTTCTTTTCATCAAGCACCCGCGGAAGCCCCACCTGAAAGGCCCAACTCTGCCCATATACCTGATCGATATGGCAGGTATTATAGGAACCCAGTTTTTTCCGGCCCTGTACGGCATCTGGCCTGTGGATAAAGTATTCGCCGTTAAACAGCTCGCGTTCCATATTGCGCCTGCCCTTTTCTACATAGTTTTTGCATATTGTAGCAAAGTCGGTATCGCCAGCTTCTGTAGCCATGGCTTGCGCAGCACTGGCTGCAGCAATGCACAAACCAACTATCCAGGCAATTTCACCTTCCCATACCGCATCCAGTGTATTTTCCATTGGAGTATCGGTCATTCCATCGCCGTTTTTATCCTGTGCCAGCATAAATTGTACCGCCAGCTTTATTTTTGTCCAGTTAGTTTTTAAGAAGGTATTATCGCAGCTCATCTGGTG
The DNA here is from genome assembly GCA_965284455.1 of Sphingobacteriaceae bacterium. Lineage (GTDB taxonomy): Bacteria > Bacteroidota > Bacteroidia > Sphingobacteriales > Sphingobacteriaceae > Pedobacter. Next base: position 5,443,572 of record OZ260086.1, on the reverse strand, counting down.
TTCGCGGTAGAAACGTAAAATAGTACCTGCCTGCCCATCAATTGCCGGGCGCGATTCGTTCTCGGCACGAAAAATAATGGCACCGGTATCTTTTACAAAACCTACTCCCAGATCTACCCTTTCGCGCAGATCGCGTTCGAGCGATGGAAAGATCCTGGCCACTGCATGGGCATACTGCCAAACGTGGGTACAGGTACCGGCACAGGCCCCCACGCCCTCCCAGCTCCAGAAACGGCCGCTGGCAAAACGATAGGTATTGGCTGTTGCCAATGTTCCGATATTCAAAAAAGTCCGCTCTAAAAACCAGTGTGGCAATGTTGATGCTTTCCAGGTACTGCTCCACAATTCTGTTCCGGTAGTAAGCTGGTTAAAATTGGTTTTGATAAAATCTGATACTGCTTTGGCATCCTTAAAGCGGCTGGCATAGTAATAGCCCTGTTCTGCATCCTTCACCAATTTTTTAAGCTTCGGATTGACGTTGTTAAAATGCCAGCTTATCGAATAATCTGCCTGCATGGTTTTTCCAGGCAATAGCTCGTGCGATACGCTAATCCCTCCTACGAGCTTTTCATCTCCATCAACCTTTGCCGTAACTGCTTGCGAGGGATTAAAACCGGCAGTTTCAACAGGCCAGGGATTGAACGCTGGATTGGCTTTACCATTCTTACCATGATAGGCAAAACACATGCTGCCATGATCGCTGGCATTGATTTGATTAGCATCGGTAGTTACAAAAGCCGAAACAATATCAACCGATGCAGTTCCTGCATTTACAGTATTGGTTTTACTGCCCGAGCCTGATTTGCCACTAACTTTGTTTACACCATTTTCCATCCAGCCAATCAAATCAACAGCAAGTACTTTAGTACCTTTATTCAGCACTTCAACACGCAATATGGTTGATGGCAGTGCAGATTTCTCTGCATCAAGCGGAATAAAAGGAGCATAAACTTTCAACCTCGCCTCTAAAGGGAAATCCTTGCTGGTGTACACGATATCGGCAACCGGATAAGAACCCGAAAACACCACTTCATCCCAATGGTCGGCATTCAATTCTTTAATAATGGTTTTGCCTGCAATAACAGTTTTAAGTGCGAACCCCTGATCAAGGATCCGCTTATTATTGGCAATTGCGGGTTCTATGTATGCAGAACCATCTCTGGGTCTTATTTTACGCATTGTAGTACCATCGTTCCAGTTTACTGTTTTTGGGTCAATCCCTTCCTGTGCACCTTCAAAAGTTTCGTTGTAAATCTGCCACAGCCATAAACGTCCGTCGCCACCAACGTATACTGTACCGGCATGCAGACCACCCACAGGCATGCCGATATACCGCAGCTCATTACTGCTTTTTCGATAGGCAGTGGCTGTGCCCCTTTTGTACAAGGAAGCCAGCCATTTGGGATCAATATTTTTTTCTTCCGGAATATTGTGTTTGGGATAGCCTGCGGCGAAGATGCTGTTGCCCCACACCGGAAATCTGGCAGCCATGATTCCTATGCCCAGTATACCAGCTTTTTTAATGAATGCGCGGCGTCCGGATGATTGTTCTTCCATTTGATTATCTTGCTTTGCAGCACCGGAGACGCACAAAATACGCCCCAATATCCGGCAACCCAACACTAAAACCTAAACAGGCTTTGGTTAAATGCGGATGCTAAATCTTTCTATTTGGTTAAAATTTAATTCGGGATGATGGTAATTAGAGAGCACATTCAATCATCTCCCCACAATTAAAGGTAATGATCTCTGCGGAGAAATCTTTTGTTTGACAAATTAGCTTAATAGTATAGCAAAATCCTTTAATGCAGGGGCAATAGATTGTTAGCTTGAAGCTGGCTAAATTTTAAGGAAACAGGATCGCTAATTAATGGAGAACAGCATTACGCATTTAAAGGCTTGCTCGATTGCCTTACATTTAGTTTAGCCTGCAGGTTAATCACCACAGGCTTGGCTGCTTTGCTGCCAGCCCCGCCAGCTAGTTTTTTAAGCAGGAGCTGAATAATATTTTCGGCAATGGCTTCAATAGGTTGTTCTACCGCTGTAATAGATGGTCTGATAAACTCAAGCAATTCGAAATCATCGAAAGAGATTATCCCTTTGGCTTGAAGCAGCGCTTCATCTCCGGTACGCGATAATTTGAGTCCATCCATGGTGAGGTAATTGGCCGCAAAAATTACCGCATCTAAATGGGGGTGGTTTTGTAAAAAGGCTTTAATTAGTTGGGTCGCACCTTCCGAATCCTGATATTTGATTTTCAAAACCTCTTGCGCCTTACCGGTACGATCCAGTACTTCGCTGTATCCGCGAAGGCGATCGAGCATTTGTTGCTGCTGGGTATCGATGGTAATGAAGCCAATTTTTTCGAAGCCATTATCGATCAGGTGCTGTGTGGCGGCAGCGGTCGACCAAAAATTATCGGTTAATACGTAATCGGCATCAAGTCCGGGCAGGTAACGGTCGAAAAGCACAACGGGTGTTTCGCCACCAATAAGCCCACCTATTTCGGTCTCTAAACCCTCGGCAAGGGCTGCAACATATGCATCAACACGCCTTTCCTGGTAAATATTCAGAATTTCGTTTGTTCTTTCCCGGTCGTTTCCTGTACTGCTAAAGATAATTTTATAGCCATGAACGGCGGCCTTTTCATCTATTGCTCTGGCAAGGCCCGAGAAAAAGGGTTTAGAAATATCATCGACTAGAAAGCCGATAATGTTCGACTTTCCGGTTCTTAAACTCCGTGCCAGCAAATTGGGCTGGTAACCCAGCTCCTCTATTGCCTTGCGTATTTTTGCAGCTAATTTATCGCTAATGTGTTTCTCTTTGGCTTTACCATTGATCACAAACGACACTGCTGTAATAGATGTTCCTACGTGGTTTGCAATGTCTTTTATCGATATCTTTTGCTGCATAAATGGTGAATTACAATTGGCTCCTTAATAGTTTCCGGTTACACCCACCTCGAGGCCGCGAAGCTCAGCAAGGCCTCTTAACCTGCCAATGGCAGAATAACCCGGATTACTCTGTTTGCCCAGGTCATCGAGCATCTGGTGACCGTGGTCGGGCCTGAAAGGAATGGCAATATCCCGTAAAGCATTCTCTGCTGATAATGCTTTCATTACTTCGTACATATTTACATCGCCACCTAAATGGTCGGCTTCGTAAAAACTACCGTCGCTATCTTTGGTTACATTACGAAGGTGTGCAAAGTAAGTACGCGATTTTACCACATCAAAAATTTCGAGCACGTTATTGTCTACACCTGCTCCCAGCGAACCTGTACAAAAGCATACGCCGTTAAAAGGCTGGTCTACACTTTTCAGTATAAATTCAAAATCATTGGCTGTGCTGGCAATGCGGGGTAAGCCCAAAATGGGATAAGGAGGATCATCGGGATGGATGGTCATTTTAATGCCTTCTTTTTCGCAAACCCCGGCAATAGCCGAAAGGAAATATACCAAATTTGCTCTTAAGCCATCAAAGCCGATAGCCTGGTACTCCTGAATACTATTTTGCAGGGTTTCGAGTTCGATCTCTTTTTCATTCGGAATGCCCATCAGCACATTAATCCGCAATGCATCCAGTGCTTGCTGATTGAGTGTGCCGAAACGTTCTTTTGCACGTGTTAAAACCGAGGCGGGGTAATCGGCTTCGGCATTTGGTCTTTTGAGTATATACAGATCAAAAATAGCCAGGTCTATCCAGTTAAAATACAGCGCTTTCGAACCATCGGTCATTTCGAGATCGAGTTGCGTACGGGTCCAGTCTAACACTGGCATAAAGTTATAACAGATGGTTTTTAAGCCACAAGCGGCCAGGTTCTGAAGCGAGATTTTATAGTTTTCGATATATACACCAGCATCTGCCCTACGGGTTTTAATGGCTTCGTGTACGGGTACACTCTCTACCACCGACCAGGTTAGGCCTGCAGCTTCGATAATCTGTTTGCGTTCCATAATTTCAGCCACAGTCCATACTTCGCCATGCGGAACATGGTGTAAAGCTGTAACTATGCCTGTAGCGCCAGCTTGTTTTACATCTTGTAAGCTTACGGGATCGTTGGGGCCATACCAGCGCCAGGTTTGTTCTAATTTTTTATATTTGGTTGTCATATCAATTTCGATGGCGGGTTAACGCTGTCGGCTGCCTGTTTTAGTATATTACCTCCCTTTTCTGTTTTTCGGAATAAAATTCCTTTAGCCAGATATAATCGGAAACTACATTGAGCATTTGTTCGTAATAAACATTTTGTTTTCCGGCAGCCCGGCAAACAGAAAGTGTAGAGGCTTGGGCGCTATTGGTTCGTGAGAAAAAGAAACTGAAATTCCTGGAGTAAAGCCAGCCGGGAATATCATCATCGGCCAGTGTAATTTTACAGCTCACCATTGCTTCAGTGGGTCTGGTTTCATCTGTGCTAATGGTGTAGGTAACCGGCAGTTCAATAATCGACTGCCCAAATAAATCGACCAACACGTTTATACTTTTTTTCATCTCAAACCTATAAATACACAATAGAAACGGTTAAAACAGGACTACTGTTAGGCTAAGTTGTTAAAAAAATCGGGTTGTTAAATCCAATATACTGCTATTTATTTGCGTAAACGTTTAAGTTATTCGATTAAATACTTACTAAAGCGTTTAAGTAAATTCGCTCCTCTTTTGTCACTTTTTCTTTACGAAAGCAATTACTGGCCGTTTTTATTTTCCTGGAAATTCACCACCCGGGTTTCTGCGGTATTTTTCTGTTCGATGGCTTTACCGGCATAGGCAGGTTTATTTGCGCCCCAGGTTACCGCACTGTTCATTAAACTTACGTATCCGGTGTTCTCGAAGTAAAAGCCAGCTATTGAGCTTTTTACCAGTCCCTCTACATTGCTCGGCCGGCGATCGTACACCCCACCAGTTTCTTTAGTGGTTTTATTTAGGAGCACACTTACCTGATCGAAATAAATGTTCGAAATCTTATCCTTGCTTTCTCCGCTAATGTATACCCCACTTTCGCCGGTACAACGGATATTGCTGAAATAGATATTGCTAACTGCCCCTACCTTGCCTTTGGTCTGCCCTTTAGGTAAGCGCCAGCCGGCATCTTTATTATTGGCTGTAGCACGCGGATAAGCTGTGATGTAGATGGGTTCTGCTTTGCCCCACCAAACATCAGTAAAAAGCCTCGATTCGACCAGGATATTCGAGAAAACCACATCGTTTACGGTTCCTTCGTCGCGGTTTTGGATACCCAGCCCCCGGTTGCTGTTTCGGATGTTACAGTTATTGATGAGCACGTGGCTGATGCGGTCCATATTTTCAGACCCTATTTTAATGGCACAAGAGCTCGAAGTCATGGTACAATTGCTAATCACAATATTTTCGCAGGCACCATATTCTTCATATTCGCGACGGTTTTTAAGGCAGATGCAATCATCGCCCGATTCGATATAACAGTTATTTATCCTCACATTTTTACTGTGGTCTAAATCAATACCATCACTGTTTCTTATTTTGATGCTGTTTAACAGGGTGATGTTCGAAATCGAAACATCATTGCAACCCACCAGATGCACTGTCCAATAGGCCGAATTTTGAAAAGTAACCCCATCTATATTCAGTTTTTTACAGTCGATTAAGGTGAGCAGGTGCGGGCGCGGATCTACAACGTTAAAAGGTTTCAATACGTAAGAATCGCTTAGCTCTTCGCCCATAAAAGAAATTCCGTTGCCATCAATTACACCACTGCCGGTAATGCTTATCCGCTCCAGTTTTTCGCCGCCAATCCAAATGGTTCCTTCTCCCTTGTTTTCGCGGAAGGCACTTTTGGTATAGAGGTTTTCATTAGGGCTCGCTAAAATTTTTGCACCGCCCTCTACCCGCAGTTCAACAAAGGATTTTAAATCGAAGGGTCCGCTTAAAAACACATGGCCGGCGGGAACAATTACCTGCCCCCCACCTGCAGCATTACAGGCATTAATTGCCTTTTGAATGGCCATGGCATCATTTGTTTTCCCATCGCCAAGGGCGCCAAATTTTTTAATGTTATAGCTTTGTTGTGCAACTCCCCGAATCGAAAACAAGAGGGCAAGCGCAATGAATACTTTAATTTTCATTATTGCTGAATTGATTTTTACTTCATAAAACTACTGCTGATTGATATTGTATCCGTTTACCAGAATACAATATACAGCGCAGCCAGAATACCACAGATAATTACCGAGCATACTGCAAATGCAGGGCTAACCTTAAACATTGCACGGTCTATTTCGAGCCCTTGTTTATTGTCTTTGCTCTTCGGATCGGTAAGTGTTACCACAATCATCAAAAAAATGACGATACAGAAAACCCACGACATCCGGTTAAGGAAAGGGATGTTACCAATTAGCCCATTGCTAATTGTGGGCAGGAATTTAAAGAAAACCGACAAGGGTATGGTTACCATGGCGGCAGCAAGCGCCGCACGCGAAGTTGTTCTTTTCCAGAAAAAGCCCAAAAGGAAAATGGCAAATATACCCGGCGAAATAAAACCAACATACTCTTGTATAAACTGATAAACCTGATCGAAACTTCTTAAAGTTGGTGCCACCACAATGGCAATAAGCGAAGCCAATACCACTGACCAGCGCCCTACCGCAACCAACCTGCGTTCAGACGCTTCGGGTTTGATGTATTTTTTATAGATATCGAGCGTAAAAATGGTAGCAATGCTATTTGATTTTCCGGCGAGGGAAGCCACAATAGCCGCAGTTAAAGCTGCAAAAGCCAAGCCTTTTATGCCTGCAGGCAACAAATTCATCAATACCGGATAGGCATGATCGGGCTTCACCACACCCGCAGCATCGAGCATTTCGGCTTGAAAATAGCCCCGCTGATAGAGCACAAAGGCTGCAATTCCCGGAATAACCACAATTACCGGTATCAGTAATTTCAGAAAGGCGGCAAAGATTAATCCGCTCCTGCCGGTTTTTAAATCGGCTCCCAATGCACGCTGCACAATGTATTGGTTACAGCCCCAATAGTTTAAGTTGTTGATCCAAAGGCCGCCAACCAGCACCGCAATGCCGGGCAGCTCGTTATAAAACTTATCACCCTTCGAAAAAATCATGTGAAAATGATCGGATGCTTCGCTTTTTAAAAGCGGAAGCGCACCCAGTACGGTATCGGTATCGAGTTTCTCTGCCACCAGTTTCAGTGCCATGTAACAGGTAATCAATCCGCCGATAACCAGCACAAATACCTGGATTACATCGGTGTAACCAATCACTTTCATGCCGCCCAGGGTAATAATGGCCGAAAAAATAGCCAGAAATACAATACAGGTATTAAACGGGATACCGGTAATGGTTTCGATGGCAATAGCGCCCAGAAAGAAAATAGAAGTTAAGTTTACAAATACATACACCAGCAACCAAAAAACAGCCATTAAGGTACTCACCGTATTGTTATAGCGCGTGGAGAGAAACTGCGGCATGGTGTAAATCTTGTTCTTCAAATAAATGGGCAGGAAATACACCGCTACAATAATCAGCGTAGCGGCAGCCATCCACTCGTAACTGGCAATGGCCAGCCCCATAGCAAAGCCCGAACCCGACATGCCAATAAAGTGCTCTGCAGAAATATTAGAAGCAATTATAGATGCCCCTATTGCCCACCAGGTTAGCGAACCTTCGGCCAGAAAATAATCTTTGGTATCGGTTTGTTTCTTTTTTTTACTGCGGTAAACCCAGTAGCCATAGGCAGATACGATAATAAAGTATATAAAAAACACGGTACAATCGAGTACGGAAAGGTGGTTCATAAAGGGATATTTATATTTGGTTTTTTTTAAAATTCAGAAAAAATCCCAAGGTTAAAGGCTTAAAGCTTTTATTTAATTACGTAAACGTTTTCGGATATACCGCCCAGAAACAGGCTGTAATTAGCCTTCAGTTGATGCCCTTTTAATCAGTACCGACTTGAGCACGATATCTTTATCATCGCCGATCCCCCTTTTATTTAAAACCTTAAACAGGCATTTTGCAGCCTCATTTCCGATTTCGAAGGCAGGTTGTGTAATGGTGGTTAACGAAGGGTTAAGCAGTTTGGCCGAGCTCATATTGCAAAAGCTCAGGATTTTAACATCCTGTGGAATCTGCAACTGCAATTCCTGACAAGCCGAGTAGGCAGGTATAATAAACTCTTCTATTGACGAGAAAAGACCATCGGGCGACTGCTGTTCAAACAAGGTTCTGATGTTTTGCAGGTTGGTTTCTTCATCTTCGCTATAATGCACAACAAGTTCTTCGCTTCGCGCCAAACCATGCGCCTGCAGCGCGTCACAGTAGCCCAGAAACCTGGCCCTGCCTGCCGGAAGTTTTTCGAGTCCGTACAAATAGGCAATTTTAGAACAGCCACGTTCAATCAGGTGTTCGGTAGCTGTGTACGAGATCTGGTAATCATCGGTAGTTACCTTAAAAGTATCGAGCTCCTCGTAAACGCGGTCGAAAAATACCATTGGGATTTTATTAACCAGGTTTTTATAGTATTCATTGTTGTATTCGTTGCTCGATACCGACGTTAAAATCCCATCCACCCTGCCATTGAGCAGACTATTGGTAAACGACATTTCCATTTCGGTATCTTCGTGGGTTTGGTAAATGAGCACGTGGTGGCCATATTGCCTGGCTATTTCTTCAATCCCTTTAATGGCCAGCGAAAAAAAGTTATTGGCTACGCAGGGAATAATTACCGCAATGGTTTTGGTTTTGTTGCTCCGGAGGTTACTTGCCGCGGGATTTGGTGTATAGTTCAGTTCTTTTGCAAGTGTCCATACCCTGTTTTTTGTTTTTAAGCTAATCTCATAGCTATCATTCAGCGCCTTCGAAACCGTGGCAATAGAGATATTCAACTCCTGCGCAAGCCTTTTGATATTAACCTCTCCCGACATCTTTAATTCCTTAAGTATTGTTAGTTTTTGTTTGATTTACCGACAACCATACAGCCATTCCTCCAATCTTTTACAGCACTGTCACACAATTCCCATGGCTGGGTTTCGGAGTCTGGATAAAAAAGAAAAAGCCTAAATGCACCAGGTTAAACTTGCTGCATTTCTTATAAAGGGTAAACTATCTGGTTATCAATTACGGATGAAAGGTTACAGGTAACAAATCCAATCCGTTTATACGAAAATACAAAATAATCGTAACAATAACGGTTATTTAACACTTCTATTTCGCTAAACGGTGCAATAACTAATCAGCTCTCCAGAATTAAATTAAACAACTGTATATCAACAAGTAATGAACATAAAATAATAATTTACGTAATCGTTTAAGTAAATAAAATTGGTTAAACATAAAAGTTTAACTTTTCAAAAACTCAACTTTATAAAACCAAAGCATATTATTTAACCAAATCATTTCTAGTCTTATGAGCAACGAAAACACCCTTTCGAAGGACAATCAGAATCCATTGAAAAATCTTGATCAATGGGAAGAGGATATCTTAATCCGCTATCCGGATCCAACAAGCATTAATGCGGATAAAAAAGAAGAGCAGTTCAGGAATTACGAAGAAACGGAGAAAGATGGCGTAAAGGAATTTTACAAATTAAACCATACTTACCAGACTTATGATTTTGTTCAGCAGAAAAAAGCTGAATACCTGAAATTCGATAAAGAAGAAATGCCCGTTTGGAGTGCTTTTGATTTCCTGAATAAACTGGTTGATGATTCAGATCCTGATACCGACCTGGACCAGATGCAGCATCTTTTACAAACATCCGAAGCGATCCGCAACGATGGTCACCCCGATTGGATGGTGCTGGTTGGCCTGATACACGATATGGGAAAAGTACTTTGCCTTTACGGAGAACCACAATGGGCTGTTGTAGGCGATACTTTTCCGGTTGGCTGTGCCTATTCGGATAAAATCGTATATCCCGAATTCTTTAAGCTTAACCCCGATATTAACAATCCCGAATATCAAACCCAATTGGGGGTATATACCCAAAACTGCGGACTAGACAATGTGCACATGTCGTGGGGTCACGATGAATATGTGTACCACATGATGAAGCCCTATATTCCAGAGGCGGGTTTGTACATGCTCAGGTACCACTCTTTTTATGCCCAACACCGCGAAAATGCCTACGATCATTTGATGAGCGAAAAAGACCACGAGATGTTTAAATGGGTAAGGCTTTTTAATCCGTACGATCTCTACTCGAAAAACCCCAACCAAAAGAGCTGGGCCGAACTAAAACCCTACTATGAAGCTCTTGTGGCTAAATATCTCCCTACCAGCATTAAGTTTTAAAATCCAAATATTAATATACCAAACTAACAAACCAAATTATGAACCTAATGCTACAAGAATCATGAAATCAAAATTCAAAAGCTTAAATTATGGCTGCATTATTTTGCTCTTTCTGCTGATCAGCCAATCGTTCAATGCTGCCTTTGCACAAACTGAACGAAAAATTACAGGAAACTTATTGGATAATGCCAATATGCCTATAATAGGAGCCTCCGTTGCGGTAAAAGGAACCAGTAAGGTTACCGTTACCGGCGACAAGGGCGCATTTAGTATTACCGCAAAAACCGGCGACAAACTGGTTTTTACCTTTATGGGTTACGAGCCTAAAGAACTTACCATAGGTGCGGGTTCTAACTACAAAGTAACCATAAGCGAAGCCAATACCTCACTTACAGATGTGGTTGTGGTAGGATACGGAAAAGGTTCGCGCAAGGGCTTATCAAGTGCCATTACTTCGGTAAAACCCGAAGAATTAAATAAAGGCGCCATTGCAGATGTTGGCCAGTTGCTACAGGGTAAAGTGCCGGGCCTGAACATTAGCGCCAGCGGCGACCCCAACAAACCTGCGGCAGTAATTTTACGTGGTGCATCTACCATTAACAGTCCGGGTGCACCCTTTTATGTGATAGATGGTATCCCCGGAGCCGATATTGCAGCGATAGCACCTGCCGATATTGCATCAATCGATGTATTAAAAGATGCTGCTGCAACCGCTATTTATGGTAACCGTGCGGCCAGTGGTGTAATCATAGTAACCACTAAACGTGGTAAATCGGGCAAGCCGCAGTTAAACTACAGTGGTTATGTAGCTGCCGAAAAAGTAAGTAATCAGCTCGATTTAATGGATGCCGATCAATTAAGAACTTACCTTACTGCTAACAAGGTTGCATTTTCGCCAAATGATGATAAAGGCGAAAACGTAAACTGGATGAAAGCCATTGAGCGTTCTACGGCTTATTCGCAAAACCATAACCTTTCTTTTAGTGGCGGTACCGATCACAGCAACTACAGCGCCAGCTTAAACTACTTTAACAAAGAAGGTATTTTATCTAAAAGTTCATTAAACCGTATTATTGGCCGCTTAAACATCGATCAGTATGCCTTTAATGATAAAGTAAAATTCAGTTTAAACCTGTCTAACTCGAGTAGCAAATCGATTAACGAACCATTACAAAACATTGTATTGCTACAGGCAGCAAAACGCTTACCTGTTTCTCCAATTTTCAATGCAGATGGAACTTACTTCGAAAACCTGAATAACACAGGTTACTTTAATCCTTTAGCCATTGCAGATAATGCGCAAGACGAAACAAAATACAATGTTTTGATTGGTGGCTTTAACACGGAAGTTAAACTGCCTTTCGGTTTTACCTACAACATTAACCTTTCTTACCAAAAAACAACCGCTAACCATGGCGAGTTCTACAGCAGTTATTTTGGAAAATATCCAACATCGAACTTTTACAATAATCCTGATCCAGGTATTGGAATCGCACACACCCTTATTGGTGGTGTATTTGGCACCAACGGATCGGCTTTAAGAAGCACCTTCGAAAACACCAATAAAATATTAGAAACCTTCTTAACCTGGGATAAGAAAATTGGCGACCACACCTTAAACGCTGTACTGGGCTATAGTTATCAGGATAATATTGTGGGTGATGGTTTTCAAACCTCAAGTACAAATTTCCCAACCGATTATGTAGGTTTTCAAAACCTTACTTTGGGTAACCCCTATGCCATTCCGTCTTACCGCATTAATTTAGGAAACGACCTTACCTATGCAAGAATTTTGTTGATCTCTGACTTTTTCAGGTTAAACTATAACTACAAGGGTAAATACCTTTTGCAAGGTTCAATCAGACGTGATGGAAGCTCAGCCTTTGGTAAAAATAACCAATGGGGTTATTTCCCGTCTGTGGGTTTAGCATGGAGGGTAAGCGAAGAAAGCTTTATGAAAGGACAATCTTTCGTTAGTGATTTAAAAATCCGAGCCAGTTATGGCGTTACCGGAAACTCATCGGGTATTGGCGCTTATAACGGACAGTTAATTTATGGCATTAGTGGTACGTACTACAATAATGGCGTTCAGGCAGCAGCCTATGCACCAATACAAGGTGCAAACCCCGATTTGAAGTGGGAAAGAACATCGACCAAAAACATTGGTGTTGATTTCGGATTCTTAAACAACAAAATTACAGGTAGTGTTGATGTATATGATAAAAACACCAATGGTATGCTTTTCCAGTATAATGTACCTTCAGCCCTTGTTCCGGGTGGTAGATTATGGGCAAACGGTGGTAGCATCAACAATAAAGGTATTGAAGTAAGTTTAAATGTATCGCCGGTTACTACCAAAAGTTTCTCCTGGATGAGCAGCATTAACATGGCTTACAACAAAAACAAAATTACAAGCTTACAGGGCCCAATCTCTAATGCCGATTCTGTTCGTTACTCAGATCCTGAAGGACCAGGCCAAACCAATGCCACTTTACAAATCCTGAAAGTAGGTTACCCGCTTGGTCAGTTTTTCACACTTAAATATGCAGGTAAAGATGCCAGTGGTAATTCGTTGTTTTACAAACACGATGGTACTACTACAACCACGCCAGGTATTGGAACCGATTATTTCTACCTGGGCAATGCACAGCCAAAAGTGTTAATGGGCTGGAGCAATACCTTCAAGTATAAAGAATTTGAGCTGAACATCTTTTTAAGGGGAACCTTTGGCAATAAAATATTTAACGCCACCAAAGCAGATTTATCTTATACCGCAGGTGCAGCAGTTAATAATATACTCAACAGCGCTGCCGATGATAAAGTTACTGATACCAGAAACTCATTCTACTCAGACCGCTATATCGAAAATGGTTCTTATGTGCGTTTGGACAATGCAACTTTAGGCTACAATTTTAAAAATCCGGTTAAGTATGTAAATAACGTTAGAGTTTATTTATCAACCAATAACTTATTTACCATTACCGGCTACAAGGGAATTGATCCTGAGATTAATCAAGGCGGTGCAGCCCCGGGTGTAGACTACAATAACTTCTACCCTAAAACCCGTACCTTCTTACTGGGTCTTAACGCATCATTTTAAACCACAAATTTTAAGGACATGAAAAAGATATTATTTGGAATATTATTTGCGCTTAGTGGAGCATTAATATTCACCTCCTGCCAAAAACTAGAGGTACCCGTTACATCAGAACTTACACCAGAAACCTATCCCCAAACAGCAGCACAGTTAACATCGGCATCGGGGGCAGTATACATCAATTTAAGAAGCGATTATGCCACCACTTATTTCTTTTTACAAAGCTGCTCAACAGACGAATCGGTGTTGCCCATCTTTGCTTCCGACTGGATTGACGGGAATAAGTACCTGGAATTACACCGCCACACCTGGACAAAAGACAATGCCTGGGTGGCCGCAGGCTGGTCGTACCTTACCAATATTATTGGTACCGCCAATCAAACCATTTCAATTATTAGCCAATCAGCCCCGGCAGGTGCAGCAAAAAACACCAACATTGCAGAATTAAAAACCATGCGTGCCCTATCGTATTTTATGATGATGGATTTATACGGTAACGTTCCGTTAGATACACTTTATGGCGCTACAGCATTGAAAACAAATTCGCCCAGGGCACAGGTTTTCAGCTATGTAGAAAGTGAACTTAAAGCGGCTATTCCTTATTTAAAATCGACTTCAGGTATGGCAACCTATGGTTTACCAACCAAATACCTGGCCTATTCGATATTGGCAAAAATGTACCTGAATGCAGCCGTATATACCGGAACAGCACGTTATGATGACTGTATAGCTGCCTGCGACCAAATGATCAGCTCGGGTTTATATGCCATAGAACCCATGTCTACCTACCTGCAAATGTTTTATCCCACTAACGGGCCATCGCAAAAGGAGTTTATTTTCGCCATTCCATTCGATGCTGCTACCAGTTCGGGCAACATGTTTCTGGCCCGTTACGATTTAAACCGGAACCTGGGCATCCGCTATTCGTACTCAGGCTCTACACCTGGCTCATTTACCAACCCGGTTATGAACCAAAGCAGTGGTAATGGATTAGCCAACAATAAGCCGAGCGGACCAAGAATGACCACAACAGAGTTTTATGCCAATTTTAACGATGCGAACGATATCAGAAATAAACAATGGCTTACCGGTCCGCAATACTGGCCAGATGGAAGTCCGATTATGGTGAGCACTACGAATTTAGGCTACGATCAGTTTTATACCGGAAGTGCACCAGCAGGGGCCTTAACTTATGCGTTAAACTTAACTCCGCTAAGCAGTTCGCGTTTGGGTGCAAATGCGTACGATTTAGGCAAGGATGAAATTGCATGGAATACCGGTTACAGAAACATTAAATTTTTACCCGATTACACCAACCCAACCAACCGTAACCAAAACAACGACATGCCCTTGTTCCGTTACTCGGATATCATATTAATGAAAGCCGAAGCCATATTCAGAGGTGGTACGCCAACATTAGGTGCCACTGCATTGGGTTTGGTAAACAGCGTAAGGAGCAACCGTACCACATCTGCACCGCTTGGTGCCCTAACTTTAGATATCTTATATAATGAGCGCTCTAAAGAGTTTACCTGGGAAACCTGGCACCGCAACGATATGATCAGGTTTGGAAAGTTCGAGAACGCCTATGGTTTATCGAAAACCAATACCGATACCTATCGCCGTATATTCCCGATTCCAAGTACCGCTATTGCAACCAACAATACTTTGGTACAAAATCCCGGATATAACTAACTGGCGGTATATACAAGACTAGAAATTTCTCTGGGGTAACAGCCAGAGAAATTTCTATTTTTCTTCTTTCCGTTTAAGCCAATGGCCTCCCGTTTTTCATTTCCTAAATTTATCTTCATGGCTAAAAATTTACTGCTATTCCTTTTCTTATTAACCAACGGAGCTTTGCAGGCACAGGTTCTGGTTAAATCGTCATCAGAAACTGCCCCCCTAAGCAAAAATTTAACCAAAGAAACTGCTGCCCTAAACTTTATCGCAATGGGCGATTGGGGGCGAAATGGTGCTGATCATCAAAAACAGGTTGCCAGGCAAATGGGCATTACCGCAAGCGAAGTAAAAGCTAATTTTATCATTTCTACCGGCGATAATTTTTACCCAAGCGGTGTAATCAGTGCTCAGGATCCCTCTTTCAAATATTCTTTCGAAGATATTTATACCGATTTTTCGCTGCAATGGGATTGGTATCCAGTACTGGGCAACCACGATTATAAATCGAATCCTGATGCACAGGTAGACTATTCAAAAATTAGCCGCAGGTGGAAAATGCCTGCACGCTACTATGCTAAAAAATTCCCGATCAATGGCGACCCCAATAACCAGGTGCTCATTGCTTTTATTGATACCAACCCACTCATACCCGAATTTTACAGCAATGCAGAATATGGCCCCAATGTAAAGGGACAGGATACAACAGCCCAAAAACGCTGGCTGGCCAAAACACTTGCCGATAGCGACCCAACAATTAAATGGAAAATTGTAGTGGGCCACCACCCCATTTACACCGGGGGCAGCCGTACCGATGCTTACGATACCAAAGCCGTTAGGAATTCGTTAAAACCTACCTTTGAAAAATATGGTGTAGATGTGTATCTTACAGGTCACGAACACAGCTTGCAGTACATTAAACCAGCTGGAAAAACTCATTATTTCATTTCTGGTGCCGCTTCCGAAAAAACGCCTGTAAAACTCATTACAGATGCCGAAATGGTAGCTTCAGATTATGGGTTCATGTTGTTTTCGATTACCAACAGCCAGTTGCGTGTACAGGCCATTAACGATCAGGGAGAGATTATTTATAACACCCTGATTAAAAAATAAAAAAAAACAACCAATCAATCAGCTGCACAATGGATCATAATACCAGTACAACGCCCCTAACAGCACAACCTGCGGCGAAACCCAAACGGCTCCTTTCGCTCGATGCCTTGAGGGGTTTTGATATGTTCTGGATTGTAAGTGGCGAGGGAATTTTCCATGGACTGGCCAACGGCATCAAAGAAAACCACGCACTGGTACAAAATCCCAATAACTGGGCCATTGCCACCAACTCAAACCTTTCGTTATTTGAACGTATATTGGTTGGCATCAGTAACCAGCTGCACCATTCGCCCTGGAACGGCTTTACCTTTTATGATCTTATTTTTCCCCTATTCATCTTCATTTCTGGTGTATCTATTCCCTTTTCGTACCAGAAATATTTTAACGATAAAAAGAATGGAAGTGCTGCTTCGGGTAGTATTTATTTTGCCCTGATTAAAAGAACGCTGATTTTAATATTACTGGGTGCGGTAGTTAACGGCATGCTACAATGGAAAGGTTACGAAAACATCCGCTTTGCGAGTGTACTTGGCCGCATTGGTCTGGCAACCTGTTTTGCCGCATTAATTTACCTCAACACTTCGCTAAAAAAACAGGTGGTCTGCTTTGTATCTATCCTGGCGGGTTATTACCTCCTCATGCGGTTTGTACCCGTGCCTGGTTTTGGTAGTGGCATATTCACGCCTGAGGGTAATCTTTCGGCCTATCTCGATCGCTTGTTCCTCCCGGGCAAGCTTCACCGTATCGTTTACGATCCGGAAGGTTTACTCAGCACCATTCCTGCCATTTGCTCAGCCATGCTGGGCATATTTACCGGCACATTTATGAAGGATAAGGCACTATCTCCAAATCCCGCTAAAAAAGTATTGTATTTAATGGTTTCGGGTATTGCACTCCTGGTAATTGCATTTGCCGGCAGCTTCTTTTTCCCCATCAACAAAACCATGTGGAGCAGTACCTTCGTACTTTTTGCAGGTGGCTGGAGTATTTTGCTGTTTGCAGTTTTCTATTACCTTATTGATGTGCTGGCCTGGCAAAAATGGAGCATGCCCATGGTTTGGATGGGTACCAATTCGATACTCATTTATGTTTGTGCACATGGCTTATTCAATTTCGAATCTACTTCAAGCTTCCTCTTCGGTGGGATAATTAACACCATACCGGCCGCATGGCAGCAAGCGGGAATCTGGACTGGTGTGTTAATGATACAATTGTTTTGCTTAAAGTTCCTCTTCGATAAAAAGTGGTTCCTGAAAATCTGATATGAAACTAAAAATATTACTTGCAGCATTGCTTATGCTGTTTGCCGGCAATCTGTGGTCGCAGTCTTATCTTGCTTCGTCCAATCAACTTATTAAACGGGTTTTACCCCAAAGGCACCAGTCTTTCGTTACAGAAAGCATCGCCAGCCTAAACGGCAGGGATGTTTTTGAAATCGAAAGCCAAAACAGTAAAATTGTTTTAAGGGGGAGCAGTGGTGTTGCCCTGGCTTCTGCGTTTTACCATTACCTCAGCGAATATGCACATTGCCAGATTACCTGGAATGGCACCAATTTAAAATTACCTGCTACCCTACCCGCAGTTAAAGGGAAAATAAAGAAAGAAACACCCTACGATTACCGTTACTATTTAAACTATTGCACCTTTAATTACAGCATGAGCTGGTGGGACTGGCCAAGGTGGGAAAAAGAGATAGATTGGATGGCACTACACGGAATTAACATGCCGCTTGCCATAACCGGAGAAGAGTACACTTGGTACTTATTATATAAAGAGATGGGCTTTTCGGATGAAGAGCTTAAAGGATTTTTTCCGGCCCGGCATATTTTTCGTGGTTTTGGATGGGCAATATCGATGGCTGGGGCGGCCCGCTCCCGGTGGCATGGATGAAAAGCCACTTCGAGCTGCAAAAGAAAATTCTGGCCAGGCAACGGTCGCTTGGGATGAAACCTGTATTGCCTGCCTTTACCGGACACGTACCCGCCGCCTTCAAAAATAAATTCCCCCAAGCGAAGCTTAAAGCCACCAACTGGACCAACGGGTTTGCCGATACTTATATCCTCGATTCGGAAGATCCCATGTTTGCGCAGATTGGCAAAAAATTTCTTCAAAAACAAACCGAATTGCTGGGCACCGATCACCTTTACTCGGCCGATACATTTAACGAAAATGAGCCACCCTCATCCGATCCTGCCTACCTGGGTAACCTCAGTGCCCGAATTTACGACGGCATGTCGGCTGCCGACCCCAAAGCCATTTGGGTAATGCAGGGCTGGCTTTTTTACAGCGACCGGAAATTTTGGAAAGAAGCACAAACCGAGGCTCTTTTAAATGCCGTACCCAACGATAAGATGATTTTGCTCGATCTGGCGACAGAAATTGAGCCGGTGTGGAAACGCACCAAGGGTTTTTATGGCAAACCCTGGATCTGGAACATGCTCCATAATTTTGGTGGAAACACCAACCTGTTTGGCAGGATGGATGTAGTGGCAACTGCTCCGGCCGAAGCGCTTAACAACCCACAAAGCGGTAAAATGAAAGGCATTGGCCTGAGCATGGAAGGCATAGAACAAAACCCGGTACTTTACGAACTGATGATGGACAATGTTTGGCAAACCAAGCCTATTGAGCTGAACAGCTGGTTACCCAAATTTGTGCGTAACCGCTATGGAAGAAGCAATGTAAATGCACAAAAAGGATGGGAAATATTGCGCAAAAACGTGTACAGCGTTCCGGCCGATAAATACATCAGAGACGGTGCCGAATCGATTATTCAGGCCCGCCCTACTTTCGATTCGTTAACGCGCTGGGCAAAAACCACCTTAAACTACCGGGAACACGATCTGCTTCTGGCCTGGGATGAGTTTGTAAAAGCTGCACCGCTTTGCAAAACCAGCGACGGCTTTCAATACGATCTGGTTGATGTTACCAGACAGGTAATGGCCAACTATGCTTTGCCTGTACAAAGAAGAATAGTTGCAGCCTATCGCCAAAAAGACCTCAATACATTTAAAACAGAAAGTGAGCATTTTATAGCGCTTATTGATGATATGGACCGGCTTTTGGCCACCAGAAAAGATTTTATGCTTGGCCCATGGGTAAGCGCAGCAAAGCAATGGGGACAAACACCTGCAGAAAAAGCATTGTACGAAATGAATGCCAAAGACCTGATTACCCTTTGGGGCGATGCCAAAAACCCCTTAAACGAATATGCCTGCAGGCAATGGAGTGGCTTGTTAAGTGATTTTTATAAACCGAGGTGGCAGCTTTTCTTTACCCGTGCCGCGCAGTCGCTAAACCAACAAACGGACTTTAATACCAACCTGTTTAAAGAAGAGGTGAGTAACTGGGAATGGAAATGGGTAAACCAGAGAAAAGACTATCCCACCCAAACCATCGGAGCCCCTGTTACCGTAGCGCTCCAAATGTATCAGAAATACCGCAAAACCATGGGTCTGGTACATCCTTAATTTAATCCAGATTTTATGAGAGTCCTTATTTTATCCTTCATTTGTTTGCTGTATCCCACCCCGGTTAATGCACAGGCTAAAACCTATAACATTGTTGATTTTGGCGCAAAACCCGGACTCGAACAGCTCAATACTAAAGCTATCCAAAGTGCCATCGATGCTGCCGGCAAATCGGGTGGTCGGGTAATCGTACCGCAAGGGCAATTTGTTACCGGTCCTATTCAGCTAAAATCGATGGTTGAACTTTACCTGAACGAAGGTGCCGAATTACTGGGCAGTACAAACCGGCTCGATTATGGCAAAGAAGCTGCACAAGCACTTATTTTGTCCACTAACCAACACTCCATTGCCATAAACGGAAAAGGCACCATTAATGGCAGAGGCCGCGAAGTAGTTAAAAGTTTATTGATGCTCCTGCACAATGGCACCTTGCACGACGAAACCTGGACGGTTAAACGCCCTTCTGAATACAACAGACCAAGGTTAATTGCCTTTAGCGATTGTGAAGGTATTACCGTAAAAAACGTTAAGATTAAAAACAGTGCAGGTTGGGTGCAAGACTTTGCCGGATGCAATAAAGTAACGATAGACAGCATAACGGTAGAAAGCACCGAGTATTGGAACAATGATGGCATCGACATTGTAAACAGCAAAAATGTAAGCATTACCAATTGCAATATTGATGCTGCCGATGATGGCATTTGCCTTAAATCCGAAGGTCGCCCCGGAACCTGCGAGAACATTTATGTGGCCAATTGTACCATCCGCTCAAGCGCCAGTGGTTTTAAAATTGGTACGGGTTCTTACGGAGGTTTCAGGAATATAAAAGTTAGAAATATAACCGTTTACAACACCTATCGCTCTGCCATAGCACTCGAAGCAGTAGATGGTGGCTTTATAGACGGCGTAGATATAGCGGGTGTCGTAGCAAAATACACAGGGAACGCCATCTTTATTCGCCTGGGCCACAGAAATAAAGATGCACAGTACAGTTCGGTAAAAAACATCCGTATTGCAGATTTGAAAGCCGATATTCCGAATGCCAAGCCAGATGCCGGCTACCCCATTGAAGGGCCACTACCTAAAACACTGCCTCACAATCTGTTGCCAGCAGCTATTGTGGGTATACCGGGTCATCATATCGAAAATGTAAGTCTCGAAAATATCGAAATTACCTACGGTGGTGGGGCCGCTAAAGCCATTGCCCATATTCCTATCGACCAATTGGATCAGGTAGGCGAAAATGAGGCTGGTTATCCCGAATTTAGTATGTTTGGCGAATTGCCGGCCTGGGGATTTTATGTACGCCATGCAAAAGGCGTCTCCTTTAAAAACATGAAATTGAATTATAAGGATCCTGATTTTAGGCCATCCATTATTTTTGATGATGTGAGCAGCATCAATTTAAACGGCCTGGAAATTGAAAAAACAGAAAACGCCAACGTGATCATTTTGAAAAAAACAGAGCAGGTATCGATTAAAAACATTAAACTGCCTGGCGACCATAAAGCGGCAATAAAAACACTTCCCTGATTTACCTTTACCAATATGAAAATTGCAATGCCATTTATACCGATAAGCCATAACACACCTGCCCAAAAAAAAGCAATTACTTTTTTCACCGGCATTTCATTGCTTCTCGTACTTGCTTGTACCAATGCCTTTGCCCAGCAACAGCCTTTAATTAAATATGTGCAACCCTTTTCTGGAACCTCAGCCAGTACAACACTGGCCAGCCAGCATGTAGAAGATAAAACTGAAAGACTAGCCAACACTATCCCTGCTGTTGCACCACCTTTTAGCATGACACAGTGGACCCCGCAAACGCAGCTTTCGGAAAAAAAATGCCTGGCTCCTTACTATTACAACAACAAGAAATTTTATGGTATCAGGGCGAGCCACTGGATAAGCGGTTCGTGTACGCAAGATTATGGCAGTTTTACCATCATGCCCATTTCGGGCAAGCTTAAAACCAAGCCTAATGCTTACGCTACCGATTACACCCATACAGGCGAAATCGCTACACCAGCTTACTACAAGGCTATTTTACCGGGTTACAACCTCTTAACCGAGGTTTCTGCCACATTGCGATGCGGTGTGATCAAAGTTACCGCACAAAAAACCGATAGTGTTTACCTTTTAATTACGCCAAACAGCGATCAGGGTAAAGGTTATATCAAAATTGACCGGCAAAAAGGCGAAATATCTGGTTATAATCCGGTTCACCGCATTTATCAGGGTTGGGGCCAGCCTGCTGGTTTTAACGGTTATTTTTTTATCCGCATTAAAAAAGCGTTTAAAACAAGTGGCGTATTTAGCGCAGATAGCAGGTCTGCAAACCAATCTATCGAAAAACAAAAAGACTTAGGTGCCTATCTGGGCTTTAAACTGCAAAAAGGCGAAACGATTACCATTTATTCAGGAACCTCTTTTACCAGCATAGCAGCAGCAAAGCTTAACCTCGAAACAGAAATCAACACCGCCGGTTTCGAAACGGTTGTGGCCAAAACAAGCCGGGTATGGGAGCAATCGCTTGGGCAGATTAAGATTAGCGACAGCAGCGAAAAAAAGAAAAGGATTTTCTACACTGCACTATACCACGCCCAGCAACACCCCCGGCTGTTTAACGATGTGGATGGAGGATACCCTCAATTTGCAGGTAATTATGTGCGGAAAGTGATTGCGAAAGGCAACTATTACGATGATTTT
Source organism: Sphingobacteriaceae bacterium (assembly GCA_965284455.1). Classification (GTDB taxonomy): domain Bacteria; phylum Bacteroidota; class Bacteroidia; order Sphingobacteriales; family Sphingobacteriaceae; genus Pedobacter. Next base: position 5,421,219 of record OZ260086.1, on the reverse strand, counting down.
TCGATGTGGGATATTTACCGTGCCCAATTGCCCCTAACAGCACTTTTAAAACCAGACCTGGCGGGCGACTTTGCAAATGCCCTGGTTTTAAAAGGGCAGCAAGGCGGTTGGTTACCTATATTTCCCTGCTGGAACAGCTATACCGCAGCCATGATCGGCGATCATTGCACTGCTTTTTTAGCTTCGGCTTACAACAAAGGCATTCGCGGCTACGATACCCATGAAGCCTACCGCTTAATGCGGCAAAATGCATTCCAAATGCCCGATTCGGCCGATTACCTGAATGGCAAAGGCCGTCGTGGCATTAACAGTTACCTGAAATATGGCTACATCCCGATGGAAGACAGCATCCCCAATGCTTTTCATAAAAAAGAGCAGGTGAGCAGAACCCTCGAATATGCCTACGATGATTATGCTTTAGCCACCGTAGCAAAAGACCTGGGGAAAAAAGATGATTATCAAAAACTAATGGAAAGGGCTTCGAACTATAAAAATGTGTTCGATGCGCAGGTGGGGATGGCAAGAGGAAGATTTGAAAACGGCAGCTGGTACAGCCCCTTCCATGCCGACCATCGCGAACCTTATATTACCGAAGGTACACCAAGGCAATATACTTTTTATGTACCCCATGATATGCCCGGTCTGATTAAGCTAATGGGTGGCGAAAAGCAACTGGAAAATGAACTGGATTCACTTTTCGATAAAAAGGAATACTGGCACGGAAATGAGCCCGGCCATCAGATCCCGTTTTTATACAATTATGCCGCAGCCCCACGCAAAACACAAAAACTGGTTACCCGCATATTGGAAGAGGAATATGGCGATGGACCGGGTGGCCTGAGTGGCAATGATGATGCAGGGCAAATGTCGGCCTGGTATGTATTTGCTTCCCTCGGCTTCTACCCTGTCGATCCGGTTTCGAATGTTTATCAGATTACCAGTCCGGCATTTAAGCAAACGGGCATTACTTTTAAAACCGGTAAAACATTAGTGATTAAAACCATTAAAAAAACAACAAAGACAAACTACATTGCCCGGATTACCCTAAATGGAAAAACACTAATTCAGAACCAGATTACACATCAGCAGCTAACTAAAGGTGGCGAGCTGATTTTTTACATGAGCGAGTAACGTTAGCCCACCTTAAACAAAGAAATAGCAAAAGCCTGTCAACCGATAGGCTTTTGTTGTTTAAGTTCGATAATTAAGGGGCCGTTTCCCGGCAAACTGGCCAAAATGTGCCGTTTTTTCTTTACCCTTCCTTTACCTGTTCTTTACCCTTTCCTGGTACCATGTTAACCCCATGCTTACCCTTTCTTTACGCTTTAGTAACCTGCTGATTACCTTTTGATTACCTCCTGATTACCCTGGCGTTACCCTTTTGTTACCTAAAAAGTAGCGTAAAGCCCGTTTTTGGATAAAGCCAAAACCTTACTAGCCCCACCCTGCCTGCGAGCTGGTAGCAACAGGCTGTAAGCTTAAGGCTGTATCATAAGCCTTAGTTTCCCCGGAAGTTTTGAGAAAGTCCTTCAACTATCGGAGGAGTGAATTTAGATCAGGCTTATGCGATTGGAGAAATGGAAAGTTAAGTCTTAAATTACCCATAAAATTGTCGCATACTACCACACTTAAAACCGGTTTTTCCTGCCACCTTTGTTAAGTCCCTTAGCAACAAGCGACTGTGGAGCAGCAACCACATAACAAACGGGCGAACCGAAAAGCCACATGAGTAGAGAACACAAAAAAATTAATGTTATGTCAAGCAATAAAGTTTCATTACACAGAGTGATCAAGGCATCGCCTGAAAAGATTTACAGGGCCTTTACCGAAGCCTTAGCCATTGCATCGTGGTTACCACCTTATGGTTTTCTTTGCACGGTACACCATATGGACGTAAAGGTAGGCGGTACTTTTAAAATGTCGTTCCATAATTTCACTACGGGTAACGGCCACTCTTTTGGTGGCGAATACCTGGAAGTTAAACCCAACGAGTTTTTAAAATATACCGATAAATTCGACGACCCTAATTTACCGGGTGTAATGACTACTTCTATCTGGCTCGAAAAAACAATGGTAGGTACCGACCTTAAGGTTTTGCAGGAAGGTATTCCGGAGGTAATCCCTGCCGAAATGTGTTACCTGGGCTGGCAGGAATCGCTGGAGAAACTGATTAAACTGGTAGAGCCTAATATTCCGGATGCTTAATAAAGAAAAATCGTCATTGCGAGGTAAGAAGCCTTCTCGCAATGACGGTTAACTATTTTTCTCTACAACCGCACCATCTCCCCTGTTTTAACCGATTCATCGCAGGCAAATGCAATTTTTAAACTGTTAACTGCATCTTCGGTTGGCCGGGTCAGGTCGATGTTTTCCTGTATCGCTTTTAAGAAGAAACGCTGTTCGCGGTTACACAATTCCTGATGATCGGGTTCATCACTGAGATCGATCCATTCATCTGCTTTTGCAAATTCACCTGCTGCATTTAAATCAGCATGATGCAGCTTTATCGATTCGGTTTTGGTATGGGCATCGATATTGTCGGAATTGCCGGCAGCAGCTGCAGCTTTTGCCACAATAGATACCGAACCTTTCGGGCCAAAAACATCTTTAATAAAAAAGGCGTTATCACTTACCATTGGTCCCCAGCCCGCTTCGTACCAGCCAATAGAGCTATCTTCGAAACGGATCTGTAACTGGCCGTAATTGTAGTTCCATTCCGGAACCTCATCAGTTAACCTTGCACCAATGGCACTTACCTGTACGGGCTTCGATCCCGTCATCTGGCACATTACATCGATATAGTGCACGGCACAATCTACAATCGGGCTCAGGCTTTTCATCAGGTTACGGTGCACCGTCCATTTAGCGCCCTGGCTTTGCTGGTTTAAATTCATGCGCATTACCAGTGGTTTACCCATATCCTGTGATAGCTCGATAAACTTTTCCCAGGAAGGATGATAGCGTAAAATATAACCTACCAGTAATTTCTTACCTGCCTTTTTAGCGGCTTCAGCCACGCGTTGCGCACCTTCAACCGTATCGGCAAGTGGTTTTTCGATAAATACATGGCAACCGCTTTCAAACGATTTTACGGCATAAGCTTCATGTGTATCGGGATAAGTTGAAATGCACACAGCATCAGGGCGGGTAGCGGATAAAGCTTCGTAAAAATCGCTAAACAGCGGATAGCCTCCACCCAGTTTTTCATTCAGTACATTTTTACTGTTGCCGGTAGAAACCAATCCGCAGATTTCGAAGCCATCTAAAATGTGATAAGCCATGGCATGGGATGCCCCCATATTGCCACAGCCTACCACCAATACGCTTAAATTATTCTTTTTTAACATTGGTTCAGGTTATACCCCCAGGCTCCAGCCTTTGCGGTATTCGCGTTTTACAAACTGATTTACTTCATCAAAGTTGGTTACTTTCATGTTTTGTTTATCCCAAAGCATTTTAATATCCCTGCCCGGGAAGGTAAAGCCCTTACCATCGGCTTTAGGGCGCTGTACATCTATTCCTCTAATGGCCAGATTGGCAATTAAAAGGGTTTCGGTAAGCGGGCCCGCTATTTCGAATGGCGAACTCAATTCTATTTTACCATAACCGGCAATAGCAGCTTCGGCCCATTGCGTGTAATGCCCGTCCACATCGCCCGGTACACGGGGAGCTTTAGGTTTGGTGCGGTCGCTTGCATTTTTGGTTAATGGCAATAATCTGGGGTTGGCACCATAAGTATCGCAAATCATTTTACCTCTTGTACCAATAAACAAGGTACCATTATCACCAAATGATTCATTCGGCAGCATCTCTTCCGGGCGCTCAGGCTTAATCCCCCCGTCCATCCAGTGCATCTGCAAATTACCTTTAGTTTTTTTGGTTTTATCAAAAGTCATAATCACATGGCTCGAAGGCGGACAGCTTTCCGGGAAATAACCACGTTTAAACTCATCTACGTATACACTGCCAACGCTGCACTCTACACTGGTTGGGGTATCGAGTTCGAGTATTCTAAAAGGCGGTTCTACCAAATGGCAGCCCATATCGCCTATGGCACCTGTACCGTAATCCCACCAGCCACGCCAGTTAAAAGGAACCAGCTTTTCTACATAAGGTTTAAATGGGGCACTGCCCAACCACAAATCCCAATCCAGTTCGGCAGGGATGTTGCCTCCTGTTGATGGCCACGAAATACCCTGCGGCCAAACCGGGCGGTTGGTCCAGCAATATACCGTATGTACTTTACCAATCAGGCCGGCATCCAGCCAGTCTTTGAGTTTACGTACACCCTCTCCTGAGGCACCCTGATTACCCATTTGGGTTACCACCTGATATTTCTTCGCAGCTTCGGTAAGCATTCTTGCTTCGTAAATATCGTGGGTTAATGGTTTTTGTACATATACGTGTTTACCCAACTGCATGGCAGCCATGGCTTGCATGGCGTGGTTATGATCGGGTGTAGAAATGACTACGCCATCAATATTTTTGGATTCTTTATCCAGCATCTGGCGATAATCTTTGTAATATTTGGCTTTAGGGAAACGCTTTACCGAATTGGCTGCGCGCCTGTCGTCCACATCGCATAAAAAGGCAATATCGGATTTGCCCCCTTTAAATACGCCTGTTAAATCGCTTTCACCTTTACCGCCAACACCAATACCGGCAACCTGCAGCCTATCGCTCGGAGCCAAGTAACCTTTACCCAATACATGGCGTGGTACAATCATAAAACCAGCTGCCGCAAGGGCAGTGGTTTTAATAAAATTTCTTCTTGAATTATCGGCAGCTGAATCTTTTATTTCTTCAGTCATAAATCTTTATTTGGTTACTTTTTTATTTAGCTCTTTAATCCTGATGTTTCTGAATTCTACCGGCGAGCCGTGACCAAGGAAACCAATATGCCCGCTATCGCGCAACAATCCAGGGTGTGGTTTATGGTCGGCTGCGCCATTCTTTCTCGCGTCGGTAATATCGGCATCCAGAATTACAGTTCCGTTTAAAATTACTTTTATTTTCGGACCATTTACCACTACCTCTTCATAATTCCATTCGCCAACCGGTTTTAGAAAACCTCTTTTAGCTGCAATGGTACCATAAATAGAACCATGGTACTGGTACACATGCAAATCTTTATAAATAGGTGCCTCGTTATCTAAAATCTGTAATTCCATTCCTTCATAAGCGGCATCACCTTCAAAAGGAGCCCTGATCCCTAAACCGTTGTTGGCACCAGGGGTTAACTTAAATTCGAAACGGTATACGAAATCGCTAAACTCATCTTTGGTAAATAAGTTACCTCCCGACCCTTTACCTGGTTTCGGCCTGATGGCAATATTTCCGTCTTCGATAATATAATCGGTTGTATTTCCTGTCCAGCTGTGCATGTTGGTACCATCGAACAATACTTTATAACCTTCTTTTTTCTCTTGTGCACTTAACTCAAAAGGTTTTGGTCTTGGTATTTCCCTGATAAAAATATCGCGGTAAGCTACCGGCGATCCGTGTGCCTGTAACTCGATTTGCTCTTCGGCAAAAATAGGCAGGTTTTTATCCCAGTAGTTTTCGAGCACCACATTATCGGTTACCAATTGTCCGTTCAGGTATACGGTAACTCTATCGCCACGCATTAAAATCCTGAAAGTATTCCACTCATCGAGTTTGTTATCGGCCACTACTAATGGTTTACTCGGATTTACCCGGTTGTTGTACAAACCGCCCGAGCCAACCTGTGCACCTACTTTTACACGGGCATTATCCCAGATCTGCACCTGTGGTGTACCGCGCAGGTAAATACCGGCATCGCCTTCTCCTTTTTTATCGTCGATAATTTTCCAGTCCACCAGCATTTCAAAATCGCCGTATTTTTTTAGGGTAGCCAGGTTATTGCCATGGCTTTGAAACTGCAGTTCGCCGTTTACCACTTTCCAGCTTTCCTTCATTTCTGCATCGGCTTTGGCTTGTTCGGTAGCCAGGGTAGCGGCATCCATTTTGGCCCTTTTTATCGGATCGGCTACTAAACCTTTCCAGCCGGTTAAATCTGTTCCGTTAAACATCGAAACAAAACCTTCGTCCTCTTTCATTTCTGCCAGGTACTTGCGTAATCCTTCTTTCTGGTATTCGGCATCGGCACCTTTTAGTACCTGGATGGTTTTATTGATTAGCTCTCTTACTATAGTACCATTGTACTTTCCGGCCATCGCTACGTTCATCACCGTGGTGGCAGCGGCTTGTTGTAATTCGGGATTATCGAGATATTTACCTGCAAAAACCAGAGTATTAAATGTTTTAGCCTGATCGGCAGCTTTTAAAATCTCCTGTTGCTGCGCTGTGGTTTTGGCTACGGCCATCGCATTACGCAACATCAACAGCTTTTGCTCAGGAGCAGCCGCCGAAGTGTTGATCAGTCTTAAATATCCTTTTAAAGCCTGGTTAAGGTAATCGGCATTGGTCGTGTTGCGGGCTATTTTGATCAACTCATCTGCCGATCCGCTATCGTTCCACGATGATAAAGCCAGTAAAGCAGCCTGTTTATCAGCGTCGCTTCCATTACTGAAAGCTGCAGAAACAGCAGCTAACGCTTTTTTACCACCCAAACTACCTAATATTTTATAGTACAATGGCTTTTTTTCTGCCGTAGCAGCATCCATTTGTTTTAAAATTAAATCTACCTGATCTTCTTTACCACCTTTTACCGCCGCAATAACAGCATCCTGTACGCTTACCAGTTCTGCCTGATCGGAAGTTTCGTTTAACAGTACAAACAACTGTGCTAAATCCTGTGCATTTACGGTTGTAGATAGCGCCTTGTAAGCAGCGTTTTTAACTTCCGGGTTTCTATTTTTAAGCAGGCTATAAATGGCCGGTAACTCGCTGTGCGCTGCACGTGCAGCCAGTACATTGATTAATGCAACCTGAGCAGCAGGCTTAGCTTTAGGAATAAAAGCCGCTACCTGCGTAGTTACCCCATCTCCTTTTATTCTCAGCAAGGCATTGCTGTAAGCACTTAGGGTTGACGTATCGGCTTTAGTCATCGATTTAAGCAAGGCGGCTAAAGCTGCTTCCTGCCCAATGCTTCCTGTAGCTTCAATAGCAGCTAACTTTACATTTTGGTCTTTGCTGTTAATGAGTTTGGTTACCGCAGGCAATCCAGCCTGTACTTTGGCCTGGGCAAGCATTTGGATAAGGGATACCTGTGTTTCAGCATCGGCTTTACCTAATTTGCCAATCCAGGCATCGGCGGTTCCTTTTCCGGCAACTAAATTGGCCGTAGCAAATTTGATGGCAGCTGCGCGGTATTTAAAATCAGGATCGTTTAAAGTAGCCAATAAATAATCGGGCTCGGTAGCAGCTACTATTTTTAACGCTGCTGTACGGGTGTGTACCAAATCATCGCCTTTTGCTTTTTCTAATATTTCTTTCGCAATGCTTGTGGCCAATGCTTTATCGGTTAATAACAGGTTATTGGCATACACCACATAAGCATCAACGGCATTGGTGTTTTCGGGTTTAAAGCCCACACTGCCCGCGCTATTCGCCAGCACTTCTTTCGAAGCCGGATCGGCAATGTTAGCAAGTGCATAGAGACAAACTTTAGCTACATCGCCACTCATTTTACCTGCAAAAAGGGTTTTTATGGCCTCAGCTGCTTTTTTCGAATGGCTGTGACCAAGTGCATCAACAATAGCCAATTGTGCTTTACCAGCAGTTGCCGGCAAGGCAGCCAACAAAGCAGCGGTAGCATTTCCGGTATTGATTTTAGCCAAAGCTCTTGCTGCCGGATCGGCAAGTACTTCATCTTTTAAATAAGGCGCAATGCAGCTAACTGCCTCATCATTTCCAACCAGTTCAAACTGACTGATTACAAAGGCTTTATTTGGGTTGTCACTTAATTTTGCCAGTGCCTTACAATAAGCGGCAGCACTCATTTTACGCAGGTTCTCCTGCCCTGCCTGACTTACATAAGCCGAAAAACCACTAACTGCGTATTCAATTACGGCATTTCCTTTTGCACCGGGAGTTAAACCACCAATTAAACTAACATAGCCATCTTCGCCTAAATCGGCAATTTCCTGCATATTTCTTTTGAGCTGTTTAGCATCTCTTGCCGGCAATTGCGCCAACAGATCGGCAATGCGGGTGGTGGTGGTACGTTGGTCGGTTTTATCTTGTGCATATATAGCCTGTTGCAACATCACAATAGCCAACAGCGCAAATATTAATTTCTTTATCATTGTTATCGATTAAAAATTTCTGTAAAGTTTGGTTTAGATGAACTATATGGTGAAGGGTGCGCGCATTACCGGATTAATCAGTTTGTTGGCTGCTTCATCATCAATAAATTCCTGCTTAACCGGGTCGAATTTTAAAGAACGGCCCAAGCGGAGTGCTGCCAAACCAATATTTACGATATTACAAGAACGGTGTCCGTTTTCTTCGTTCAGGGCAAATTGCTGCCTGGTTTTAACCGAGGTTACAAAATCTGTCATCTGTGGTGCCGGATCAGGGAATGCGGCCAGTTTACGCTCCAAATCCGGAATATCGGATTTAAAGCCTGGATAGAGCTTTCCTTTTGGTCCTTCTATATAAGGCACATTGGCATCTTTGCCTTCGCCATCTAAAATAATCTGGCAACCATCGGCATAGGTATAGGTAATCCTTCTCCAGGTACCTACGGCATCGCTATGCTGTTGAGGGGCATCTACTTCTACCGAGATTGGATTGGTATCATCTTTACCCAAAAAGTACTGAATAGGATCGATATAGTGCTGGCCCATATCACTTAAGCCGCCACCATCGTAATCCCAGTAACCGCGAAAGGTACCATGTACACGATGCGTACTGTAAGGTTTAAAAGGTGCAGGTCCTAACCACGAATTATAATCAAGCTCTGCAGGTACAGGTTCAACTGGTAAATTTTCTTTGCCTACCCAATAAAATTTCCAGTCGTAACCGGTATGCTTACTTACGGTAACCTTTAAAGGCCAGCCGAGTAAACCGCTATCAACTAGTTTTTTAATGGGTTTTACTGTGGTTCCCATGCCATAAAAAGTATCTTTAAACCTAAACCAGGTATTTAAACGAAACATCCGGCCGTGTTGCTGTACAGCTTCCATTACCCTTTTACCTTCGCCAATGGTATGGGTCATGGGTTTTTCGCACCAAATGTCTTTGCCTGCATTGGCCGCGTCAATGGCCATGGTTCCATGCCAGTGTGGCGGGGTGGCAATGTGTACAATATCTACCTCGGGCAGTTTCAGTAATTCGCGGTAATCGCTAAAGGTTTTTACGCCCTTATCCAGCATGGGTAACGATTTGGCAATATGCCTGCTGTCTACATCGCAAATGGCTACTACCTGTGTACCATCGTAAACAAAGTGGTTACGCCCCATGCCCCCAACGCCTATTACGGCTTTGGTTAACTTATCGCTGGGCGCTATAAAGCCTTGTCCGCCCAGTACGTAACGGGGCACAATTGTAAAGGCAGCAAGGCCCACTGCCGTTTTTTTAATGAAGTCTCTTCTGGAGTTTGTTTGTGTTTTCAGTTCTTCTTTAGTTTTCATTTTGGTTGTTGGTATGTAGAAATAAACTTATCGATGGTAATTTGCTTTGTGGTTCAGCTTATATTAATGGCCAACGCATTACATTTTGATTGCAAAAGAGTATGCGGCGACATTAAATAGCATATTTGGTTAGTTAATGTTAGGAAGAATTTGTTAAAAAGACAAAACATCGTTTATTTCTTTACGTATTAAAAAAACTTTCATAAAATTTTAATAGAAGTTCTATATATTTACCCAAATAGAAACCAAATATTCATGAATCTTAACGCATTAAATAACTTATCGGACAGAGAGGGAAAAAAGAAGCTGACTTATAAATATGAGCTGATCAAATACCTTTTTAGCTTAGGCCCTTCACCGGTTTCGGTATTATGCGAAATGATGAACATGAGTACCCCCAGTATCCTGAAACTGATTACGGGACTGATGGAGGATGGCTGGATCGAGAAAAAAGGTTATGGCATATCCATGGGTGGCCGAAAACCAGATCTGTATGGTTTAAAGGATAAAAAAATTCTCATTATCTGTATTGATATCGAATTGTTCCATACCAAAATTGCCATTATCGATAACAATTATAATTTTTTATTCCCCCCTAAAACCATTGCTTTACCCATATCGAAAAGCAGGGCCGATTTCTTCAATATCCTGAATACCCACATACAGGATATCCTGCAATCAGAAAATATACCCAGCGATATGCTGATTGGCTGCAGCGTGGGGATGCCTGGTCTGATTGATGCGGAGCGTGGCGAGAATTACAGCTATTTTTTGAATGATGTAGAAAACATTTCGTTAACGGCCGCATTTGAAAAGATGTTGGACTTACCTGTAGTAATCCAGAACGATGTAAACGGTTCTACAATGGCCGAGTTTACGCATGGCATGGCAAAAGGCAAAAACAACGTGCTTATCTTGTTAATGGATTGGGGTGTAGGTTTGGGCATTATTATGGATGGGAAGTTGAGGCGGGGTGCATGCGGTTTCTCGGGTGAGCTGGGGCACATTCCCTTTGTAGAGAACGGCGCTTTGTGTTACTGTGGTAAACATGGCTGCCTCGAAACCATTGCATCCGGAAATGCATTATCAGAAATGGCGAAAGAAGGCATCTCATCAGGCAAAAACTCCATGCTGAATAAGCTCAGTAATGAGGAGCTCGAAAGAATAGAACCAGCTGTGATTATTGCAGCGGCGAACAAAGGCGACCAGTATGCCATTCAATTATTATCGAATATTGGTACCCATATGGGCAAAGGTATTGCCATGCTCATTCAACTTTTTAACCCCGAACTGATTATATTAAGTGGAAAAATAGCAGAGGCAAAACAATACATTACCTTACCCATGCAACAAGCTATTAATACCTATTGCATGACCCAGATCAGAGAGAAAACAACTATTGTATCGTCTGAACTTGGCGAAAATTCGAGGCTTATTGGCTATGCCACAACAGGCATTAGCCAGTTTATGGATAACTATATTAAACAGGCTAAAACATCCAGGCTAAAGCAAATGATCTAGCTGTTTTTATTGGGCTGATACTTATGATTACCGAATTGGGTTACCAAAATTACTCCACCCAGTGCAGCGGTTAAAAAAACACCCTCCAATACCCATAATTTCTTTTTCTGTTTAAAGCCACTGTAAAAATTGTGCATGGCAATTAACCCAAGCGCACCGAGTTCGATATTTCTTTGCATTTTTTTTGATGGATCTATACTTTTCATCAAGGTAAGTCGCAATAATTGATCAATCAGGCCAATATTTTGCGAAACACCTTTTCTAATCTGCTTTCGGCTTGCGGTTGCACCGAGCTTTTTTGTTGCAGCCTGCAGTCCGGCAGTTGCAATTTCACTAATTACACGTCTTTTAGTATTTTTTATTTCCATATTTTAATCGGTCTTATAGTTCTAACCTGATCACATACAGATAGTTTTAGTTAATTTAAGAAAGCTAATTCCACAGGATGTTCTGCTTTATCATAAAAATTAGGTAACTTTATTATTACAGTATTTTCTTGTATGAATAATACTATTTGAAAAAACCTGGCAGCTATATTTTACGTACGTAAGTTTTAATTAAGCAAACACATAGCAAAAGTATATCATACGTTTATGGATTAAACGTGCTTTTATTGCGTAATAAATAGGCACCTTTGTTCATTGCAAGTATCGAATGATTGCCTTTGTTAACAAATTATTATTCAACAAACTAAACGCTACATTATGATGCTCCATCCCAAACACAGCTCTTTTGTACAGCCATTGATTCAATTTTTTGAACAGTATTACCCTGTTTCTGATTCGATGATTGCCGACTATGAAAAACATTGTTCGGTGGTTAAGGTTAGAAAAAATAAGCACATAGTTTCCCCGATTGACAGTAATGCCGCGCTTTACTTTGTAAAAAGCGGTATTGTACGCGGATTTGTTAAAGACGGTACAAAAGATATTACCACCTGGTTCAGTTTCGGTAACAACATTGTGGGGGCCATCCGTCACCCCGATCACAAAGCTTATCATTCGGTAGAATATCTTCAGGCACTCGAAGATTGCGAACTGATTCGCATCCCTTATATTTTAATCGATGCCACCTATGCCAAATATGAGGAAGCCAATGTTATTGGCCGCAAGCTTTTGGCCCTTCATTATTATGCAGCCTCAGAGCGATCGATATTAGCCCGCATTCCGAATGCCCTACGCCGCTACCGCATGCTCGAAGAAAGCAAAAAAATTGATATGAACAGGATACCTCAACGCTATCTGGCCAGTTATTTGGGCATGCGCCTCGAAACCCTGAGCAGAATAAGAAGCAAGGAGTTACATAAAGAAGTTGTAGCTGTTTCTTCTTCATAAGCGCCTGAATTTAAATGGCTCATATTATCAGGAATAAATAATCGTCATTACGACGATTATTTATTATTTTAGGAGTTCAATCTGCTAAAACCAATATAAAGCCAATGATGATTTTCTACCGGGCTACGGCACTTTTAACAGGCCTGCTCTTTTCGATTAACCTCTTAGCCCAACAAAAACAGCGCGTCAGCGAAAAAGATATGGCTGCCTACCTGATGGTATATTTTAAAGATGACACCCATGGTTTGTATATGGCACTGAGTAAAGATGGCTACAGCTTTACCGATGTAAACCAGGCTAAACCTGTTATTGCCGGCGATACTATTGCCGAACAGAAGGGCATCCGCGATCCGCACATCTACCGTGGTCCCGACGGTATGTTTTACATGGCCTTAACCGATCTACATATTTATGGCCAAAAGGCAGGCTACCGCAATACAGAATGGGAACGGGATGGAAAAGCTTATGGCTGGGGCAATAACCGCGGGCTGGTGCTTATGAAATCGAAAGACCTCATCCATTGGTCGCACCGGGTTTTAAGGGTCGATAAATCATTTCCTGAGCTGGCCGATATTGGTTGTGCCTGGGCACCCGAGCTGATCTTTGATGAAAAGGAAAATAAAATGATGATTTACTTTACCATGCGTTTTGCCAATGGGAAAGACAAGCTTTATTATGCTTACATGGATAAAGATTTTACCCGGTTCGAATCACAGCCAAAACTGCTTTTTCAGTACCCGAAAGATGTATCGTATATCGATGCCGATATTACCAAAGTTGGCGACCGTTTTCATATGTTTTACGTTCCGCATGATGGTACATCGGGTGTAAAACAAGCTGTTTCTTCATCCATTAATAGAGACTACCAGTATGACGATCGCTGGTACGACCCTGAGAAGGTTGGTTGCGAGGCTCCGACGGTTTACAAGCGGATTGGCGAAAATAAATGGGTACTGATTTATGATATCTACCGCATTACCCCGCACAATTTTGGCTTTAGCGAGACCAGTGATTTTACGAATTTCACTAACCTTGGCCGTTTTAATGAAGGAGTAATGAAATCGACCAATTTCTCTTCGCCCAAACACGGTGCCGTAATACACCTTACCAAAAAAGAAGCCAATGCACTGGCCAAAAACTGGAATTTAGACATGAAGTTTTGATACTGGTAAAAAAAAGGCCGGGTTCATCATGGCCTTTTTTAGATATAGATTGCGGCGTAATACCAACCATAAATAGAATATCTTATTACCGGAACTGTTAAAATAGTTATATTGCACTGCCAAAACAATGATTCCGGATAAAAACGTTAAACGTCAAAAACTAATCTCATTTCTTTTAAAAAAGGAATGTATAATTGCCATATACCTTATACTGGCCATTATTGCAGGCTATAAACAATACCATCACCACGCCTACAACAATTACCTTATTTTTAAATATGTTTACTGGCATACAAGCAGTTTACAAGATTTATACCTCAACTATCCCGAATATGCAGACAGTAACCATTATGGCCCGGTATTTTCGGTACTGATTGCACCCTTTGCTTTACTGCCTGATGGTGCAGGTACGATTCTTTGGAACATAGCCAATGTTGCGATATTGCTCTGGGGTATTTATAGTTTGCCAATCAGCCTAAAAAAAAGATCGGTTATTGCCTGGATATGCGCGCATGAAACCTTAACGGCATTGTTTAGTTTTCAGTTTAATATCGCTTTAACCGGTATCATACTACTCAGTTTCTCTTATCTCGTTAAAAAGAAAGAAATTCAATCAGCTTTTGTTATCGCGCTGGGAACTTTGGTTAAACTTTACGGCATTGTAGGGCTGGCCTTTTTCTTTTTTACCAAAAACAAATTGAAATTTATTGCGGCTGGTGTGGCGGCATTTGCATTACTCTTTGCCCTGCCCATGCTCATTTCTTCTCCGGCATTTATTATACAATCGTACAGCGACTGGTACAATTCGCTGGCCCATAAAAATGATTTAAATGCTTCGTTAACTTCCTTTCAGGATATTTCGTTAATGGGAATGGCGAGAAGAATAACTGGTGATGTTACGATCCCCAATATGCCTTTTTTATTGGGAGGGCTAATCTTGTTTGGCTTACCATATTTAAGAACGGCACAGTTTAAACATATCGGTTTCAGGCTGCTGCTGCTCGCTTCAACATTAATTTTTACGGTGATCTTTAGCAGTGGATCGGAATCGCCTACTTACGTTATCGCTTTTGCCGGCGTAGCCATCTGGTTTACCATTCAAAAAGAGAAAAACGGCTGGATAACTGCACTGTTTATTTTTGCTTTTATACTCACCAGCCTGTCGCCAACCGACATTTTCCCGAAGGCGGTTAAAGAATTTATTCGTCTATATTCGCTTAAAGCCCTACCTTGCGTGATTATTTGGTTTACGATTGTTTACCAAATGATGAAAGAAGATTTTGAGTCTTATCTGATTACCGATAAATGAAGAAATTAGTTTCTATAGTCATCCCTGCTTATAACGAAGCCGATAATATTTTTGTAATAGCCGAAAGTATTAAAAAGGTTTTTGCTGCGCTTAGTTACAATTACGAAATTATCCTGGTTGATGATGGCAGTGCCGACCATACACTCGAAAAAATAAAAGCGTATGCGGCCACAGCCGAGAATATATACTTTCTGGAATTTTCTAAAAACTTCGGCCACCAGCTGGCTGTTAAAGCCGGTATGGACCATGCTTTCGGAGATTGCGTTATTTCGATGGATTGCGATATGCAACATCCGCCTGAGCTGATTCCGGACATGATTGCAAAATGGGAAGCGGGCTATGAAGTGGTTTATACCATCCGCGAAGAAGATAAGAACTTATCGAAAGGCAAAAGAAGTTCATCCAGCCTGTTTTATAAAATATTAAACTGGCTTTCTGATATTGATTTGGAGCCGGGAGCGGCCGATTTCCGTTTGCTCGATCAGAAGGTAGTTAACGTTTTCCGTAATTTCCACGAAAATGAACCTTTTCTCCGCGGTCTGGTAAAATGGCTTGGCTTTAAACAGTTTGCCATTAAATATAATCCTGCGGCACGTTTTTCGGGTCAAAGTAAATATACCTTAAAAAAGATGTTAAGGCTGGCATTGCATGGTGTAACCTCTTTTAGCATTAAGCCGCTGTACACTGCAGTTTATCTGGGCTTCATCCTGTCTTTTGCCTCTGTGTTGTATGTGCCATACATTATCTATGCATTCGTAAACCATGTGGAGGTTTCAGGCTGGGCATCAGTAATCATGACCATTGTGTTTTTTGGCGGGCTACAGCTCATTATTTTAGGCATTATAGGCATATACGTGGGTAAAATGTTTATGCAGGCTAAAAACCGCCCCAATTACATTATCCGTTCAACTAATATCAAGCAGTAATAAATGGTTCTGTTAAGTTTCGATATCGAAGAGTTCGATATGCCTTTTGAGTATGGGAAAACGATTTCTTTTGAAGATCAGATTTCAATTTCAAGGGCAGGTACCATTGCCATTCTGGATATTCTGGATAAACACCAGGTAAAAGCAACCTTTTTTTGTACGGTTACTTTTGCCGAGAATATTCCTGATCTGATTAAACGGATTACCGAAAGCGGCCATGAGCTGGCTTCGCATGGTTATTATCATTCTGATTTTAAACCAGAACACTTACTGCAATCGAAACAAAAGCTGGAAGAAATTTCAGGGCATGAAATTATAGGTTACCGCATGGCCAGGATGATGCCGGTTGATGAACAGGAAGTTGAAAAAGCTGGTTACTTGTATAACTCATCTATCAACCCAACCTATTTACCCGGGCGCTATAATAATTTCAATATTTCGAGAACCTATTTTACGCAAAACAATGTATTGCAATTGCCTGCATCGGTTAGCCCCTGGTTTAGGTTTCCTTTATTCTGGCTATCCTTTCATAACCTGCCATTAGGTATTTATAAAACCTTAGCCATCTGGACTTATAAAAAAGACAGATACCTGAACATCTACTTTCACCCCTGGGAGTTTACGGATCTTAATGATTTCGAACGTTTTGGTTTTCCGGCTTATGTACGCAAAAATACCGGTGCAAAAATGATTGCCCGTATGGATAACTTTATTGCGCATTTAAAAGCCAAACAATATCCATTCGATACCATTAAGCAGTTTGTTAAACCACTTATACCCGAAGCTAAACAGGCCCGTTAATTACTTGTAGGTTTCGGCCAGTTTTAGGGCGTTATACGCATTAACGATACCCCCGCTTACACAGATCTCGCTGAAAGGAACGCGAACATTCTCTCCTCTTTCGTTTTTATACTTAATTTTATGCGTAACCTTCGTCACCGACTTCATAATGATTTCCCGTACCTGGGCTGGTTTTAGTTCGGGATAATAGCTTAAAATTAATCCTGCCAAACCTGCAACAACCGGCGAAGCCATACTTGTTCCATCGGCTTCTTCATATTTATTGTCGGGAACGGTTGATTTGATCAGGAAACCCGGGGCAAACACATCTACATTATATTTACCATAGTTCGAAAAATCAGCTTTAAGGTTATCATCGTCTTTATAAGCACTTGCGCCCACCTCCAGCCAATTACTTGCATGTGGGAGGCTAAATTTAGCTGTATCGACCGGAATTGGTTTTAAAGCAGCTGTTCTATCATAAGGAGATCTCATACCCATTCCACCATACTGTGCATTGGTTTTTGGTGGTGTAAAATCGGGCTTAACCGCTTTTTTATGTGCTTGTTTATAAGCCTCTGCCTCTTTACTATCGAAAAATTTGTTTGGATAGTTCTCTTCCAAATCATTATCCTGATTATCGTTTCCAGCAGCATGAACCAATAAAACACCCTTGGTTTCGGCATACTTTACAGCCTCATCCACCGCTTTTTTATCCCATTTATAGCTTTTACCGAAACTCATGTTAATAACCCTGGCTCCGTTATCTACCGCGTAGCGGATTCCATTGGCTACATCTTTATCTCTTTCATCGCCTGTAGGCACCACCCTGATCGCCATAATTTTTACACCGTTGGCTACACCTAAAATACCGGTAGAATTAGTGCGATCGGCACCGATAATACCCGAAACATGTGTACCATGAAAAGCATCTGGTCCTTTTACATCGTTATTCCCATAATTGCGCTGATTTGAATCGCTGTAATCATCGCCAACCAGCTCAGCACGCATATCGTATTTAGGGTTTAAATTGTATTTAAGCATGGCATCGTATTGTTTGTAGCCATCTTTGATATTTTTATAAAACTTATCGAAACCGCCATCTTCTTTAGCACCTTTCCTGATAATGGTTTTAACTTGTTCTTCCGTTTCGTCGTCTGCCTTGTACAGGTCGATATCGGCCAAAGTAGGGATTTCCTTTTTATTGATCTTCGCAACAGAATCTAAAACCTTGTTAATGGCAATCAGCACAGAGAATGTATTGCTGGCATCCTCATATTTCTTCCCGAAATCGCCAACCATTTTCTTGTACAGTCTGAACTCTTCTTTTTGCGTACTATCTAATGGTGTTAAATTCGTTGTAGATTGGTATTTTGGTGTATAAATACGTAATAACCGTACCAGTTCGAGGTTATCAAATTCGAGGTTTCCTTTCTTTGAGCCAATAAAATTCCAGCCATGAATATCATCGATGTAACCGTTACCATCATCGTCTATCCCATTTCCCGGAATCTCTTTTTTGTTGGTCCACAGCACATTTTTTAAGTCGTGGTGATTGGTATCTACCCCACCATCAATTACAGCTACTACAATCTCTTGTTTGGGCTTCTTATCTTTTAATAAATCGCGGTAAGCTTTTTCTGTACTGATACCGAAATAACCGTTTTCTGTTAAATCCAGGTTAAACCAATTGGCAGGGAGTTGTACATTTTTATCCTGTGCGAAAAGACTAAACTTAACACATAATAAAAAAGCAAGAAAAACCAATTTCTTAGGGTTCAAATTCATCATAGCCATATCTACGTAATATTACAATAATACGGTTTTATTGCCTTGAGGTTAAAAGATTTTACATTTTTTAACAAGAGGATCAGGTGATGTAAGATGGAAAACGGATGATGGAAGACATAAAGTTTTCAGCGGCGATCTGCTTAATCTGTGGGAACATATTAGCATTACACTCTAAATAGTCATATAATTGAATGTACTATATTGTTTTTGAAGCGCATTGCCTCTGCTTATCCGTTGGGTTCGGTCCTGCTGTTCGTTGCTATCCTTTTGGAGGGATAGCGCTAGCTTAAATATTTTTTGCAAACCAAAAGGGATTTTCACTGCCATCAGGGCTATTATTAAAAGCTTAAAGCAAAAAAACTAAAGACCAAAGCAGGCATATCTCGTTTTGAACCTTATGATTTAAGCTTTCCGCTTTGGTCTTTAAGCTTTGGTCTTTAGTTTAAAAAAGGCCATAAACGAAGAAAACCCTTTAACATTTCTGTTAAAGGGTTTCTTTTAAGATTTGGCACCGACCTACTCTCCCACGTGTTACCGCAGTACCATCGGCTCTGGTGGGCTTAACTTCTCTGTTCGGAATGGGAAGAGGTGGACACCACCGATATAGGCACCTAAATTTCTTTAGATAAGCTATCTCGAGCTTAAATGACATATTATTGAAAGAAGTTAGTTTGAAGAACAAACAACAGTCTGTTTGCTTTGAAAGCTTCGGATGATTAGTACTACTCGACTGTGCTGTCGCCAGCTTTACATCTGTAGCCTATCAACGTAGTAGTCTGCTACGGTCCTATATGGAATTCTCATCTCGTGGCTAGTTTCGCACTTAGATGCTTTCAGCGCTTATCTATTCCCAGCGTAGCTACTCTGCAATGCCCCTGGCGGAACAACAGATTCACTAGAGGCTAGTCCAACCCGGTCCTCTCGTACTAAGGTCAGCCCCACTCAAAATTCCTACGCCCACAACAGATAGGGACCGAACTGTCTCGCGACGTTCTGAACCCAGCTCGCGTGCCACTTTAATCGGCGAACAGCCGAACCCTTGGGACCTTCTCCAGCCCCAGGATGTGACGAGCCGACATCGAGGTGCCAAACCTCCCCGTCGATATGAGCTCTTGGGGGAGATCAGCCTGTTATCCCCAGCGTACCTTTTATCCTTTGAGCGATGGCCCTTCCATGCAGAACCACCGGATCACTATATCCGTCTTTCGACCCTGATCGACCTGTATGTCTCACAGTCAAGCAAGCTTATGCTATTGCACTCCTCATACGGTTACCAAGCGTATTGAGCTTACCTTTGAAAGCCTCCGTTACCTTTTTGGAGGCGACCACCCCAGTCAAACTACCCATCAAACAATGTCTCCCGCTTAGCGGGATTAGACACCGAATACAGAAAGGGTGGTATTTCAACGTTGGCTCCACGACGCCTAGCGACGCCGCTTCAAAGCCTCCCACCTATCCTACACATCCTGTACCCAATGTCAATGTTAAATTGTAGTGAAGGTGCATGGGGTCTTTCCGTCCCGTTGCGGGTACCCGGCGTCTTCACCGGGACCACAATTTCACCGAGCTCATGGCTGAGACAGCGCCCAGATCGTTACACCATTCGTGCAGGTCGGAACTTACCCGACAAGGAATTTCGCTACCTTAGGACCGTTATAGTTACGGCCGCCGTTTACTGGGGCTTCGATTCAATGCTTCTCCTTGCGGATGACATCCCCTCTTAACCTTCCAGCACCGGGCAGGTGTCAGGCCTTATACTTCATCTTTCGATTTTGCAAAGCCATGTGTTTTTGTTAAACAGTCGCCTGGGCCTTTTCACTGCGGCTGCCATTGCTGACAGCGCCCCTTCTCCCGAAGTTACAGGGCCATTTTGCCGAGTTCCTTAGCCATGATTCACTCGAGCACCTTAGAATCCTCTTCCCGGATACCTGTGTCGGTTTGCGGTACGGGTTTTTATAACCTGAAGCTTAGCGGTTTTTCTTGGAAGTCTGATTACCTGCGCTATCCACTCAGCCGAAGCCTCGCGGTACTATCAGTTTTCAGCATCAACGGCGGATTTGCCTACCATCGATATACCTACAACCTTTAACGATCTATTCCGTCAGATCGCGGCAGTGTCACTACTCCGTCCCCACATCGCAGTTATAAAAAGTACTGGAATATTAACCAGTTGTCCATCGAATTTCCCCTTCGGGTTCTCCTTAGGTCCCGACTAACCCTGATCCGATTAGCGTTGATCAGGAAACCTTATCCTTTCGGTGGGCGGGTTTCTCGCCCGCCTTATCGTTACTTATGCCTACATTTGCTTTTCTATACACTCCAGCACCCATTACCAGATACCTTCACTGTATATAGAATGCTCCCCTACCGATATATTTCAATCCCATAGCTTCGGTGTACAATTTAATGCCCGTTTATTATCCATGCCCGATCGCTCGACTAGTGAGCTGTTACGCACTCTTTAAATGAATGGCTGCTTCCAAGCCAACATCCTAGCTGTCTGTGCAATCGGACCTCGTTAGTTCAACTTAACTGTAACTTGGGGACCTTAGCTGATGGTCTGGGTTCTTTCCCTCTCGGCGCGTGACCTTAGCACCCCGCGCCTCACTGCCGACTATATTATATAGCATTCGGAGTTTGTCTGGATTTGGTAGGATTTGACTCCCCCGCACCCAATCAGTAGCTCTACCTCTATATAACTCAACGTCGACGCTGTTCCTAAAAACATTTCGGGGAGTACGAGCTATTTCCCAGTTTGATTAGCCTTTCACCCCTACCCACAGATCATCCGGAAACTTTTCAACGTTTATCGGTTCGGTCCTCCAGTACGTGTTACCGCACCTTCAACCTGTCCATGGGTAGATCACAAGGTTTCGCGTCTACCTCCTCTGACTATACGCCCTATTCAGACTCGCTTTCGCTTCGGATCCGTGCCTGAAGCACTTAACCTTGCCAGAGAAGAGTAACTCGTAGGCTCATTATGCAAAAGGCACGCCGTCACGCAACTTGTACGCTCCGACCGCTTGTAAGTACACGGTTTCAGGTTCTATTTCACTCCCCTGTTCGGGGTTCTTTTCACCTTTCCCTCACGGTACTGGTTCACTATCGGTCTCTCAGGAGTATTTAGCCTTACCGGATGGTGCCGGCAAATTCCCACAAGGCGTCTCCGACCTCGCGGTACTCAGGATACTACTAGGCTAGCATTCTATACGTGTACTGGGCTATCACCATGTATCGCCGGGCTTCCCATCCCGTTCCACTTCTGTTTGCTAATACCACATCGTAGTCCTACAACCCCCACTTTGCCGTAACAAAGTAGGTTTGGGCTCTTTCCCTTTCGCTCGCCACTACTCAGGAAATCATTGTTATTTTCTCTTCCTCTGCTTACTTAGATGTTTCAGTTCGGCAGGTTTGCTCATTATATGTGACATGTCTTCAACATGCCGGGTTGCCCCATTCGGAAATCTTCGGATCAATTCCTATTTGCAAATACCCGAAGCTTATCGCAGCTTATCACGTCCTTCATCGCCTCTGAGAGCCAAGGCATCCCCCGTGTACTCTTTATTACTTTCTTCTACTCATACGCCTTTTGCGCCGTATGGTATGCTTTTTTTGCTCTTGTTATGATGTCTCATACCTCAGTTTGTATTGCTACTCTCTTTGGTGAGCACAAACACAACAGTCGCCTATTGTTGTTTGCTCTTCTTTTTTAACTTCTTCCAATATGTCAAAGAACTTTACTGAGACTGAAAACCGAAGGTATAAAAGTCCGGGTTTCATGTGCCCTTCCTTAAGCTTCGCATCAGCTTCGTTAGTAAAAAACTGCGGTCTCGAACCGTTTCTGATGTTTGTATTGTCTACATCAGTGCCCCATGGCGTTTCTTCTTTTCTTAATTATGTCAATGTATATTACCAATCCAGGTAATTGCTTTTTTTTGGTGGAGAATAACGGAGTCGAACCGTTGACCTCCTGCGTGCAAGGCAGGCGCTCTAGCCAGCTGAGCTAATCCCCCAAAAGTGATTTTAATGTAGTCCCGTCCAGATTTGAACTGGAGACCCCTACATTATCAGTGTAGTGCTCTAACCAGGCTGAGCTACGGGACTATGGTTTTAAGGCAGGCATCTGTTCGCAGTATATAGTATCTTACCGCTACTGCTTCCTTTGGCTTACCCCATTTTAAGTTCCGTTAAGCTTACCTTAATAGTAGCCCACCGTTTTCTTCTGGGTGTTTCTTGTTTCTCTTGTTGTGAAATATCATGTTGCGAAGCGAGTAGGTGACGCTACTCCAGAAAGGAGGTATTCCAGCCGCACCTTCCGGTACGGCTACCTTGTTACGACTTAGCCCCAGTTACCGGTTTTACCCTAGGACGCTCCTTGCGGTTACATACTTTAGGTACCCCCAGCTTCCATGGCTTGACGGGCGGTGTGTACAAGGCCCGGGAACGTATTCACCGCGTCATTGCTGATACGCGATTACTAGCGAATCCAACTTCATGGGGTCGAGTTGCAGACCCCAATCCGAACTGTGAATGGCTTTGTGAGATTCGCATCATATTGCTATGTAGCTGCCCTCTGTACCATCCATTGTAGCACGTGTGTAGCCCCGGACGTAAGGGCCATGATGACTTGACGTCGTCCCCTCCTTCCTCTCTGTTTGCACAGGCAGTCTGTTTAGAGTCCCCATCATTACATGCTGGCAACTAAACATAGGGGTTGCGCTCGTTGCGGGACTTAACCCAACACCTCACGGCACGAGCTGACGACAGCCATGCAGCACCTAGTTTCGTGTGATTGCTCACTGATCTATCTCTAAATCATTCACTAACTTTCAAGCCCGGGTAAGGTTCCTCGCGTATCATCGAATTAAACCACATGCTCCTCCGCTTGTGCGGGCCCCCGTCAATTCCTTTGAGTTTCACCCTTGCGGGCGTACTCCCCAGGTGGAACACTTAACGCTTTCGCTTAGCCGCTGACTGTGTATCGCCAACAGCGAGTGTTCATCGTTTAGGGCGTGGACTACCAGGGTATCTAATCCTGTTTGATCCCCACGCTTTCGTGCCTCAGCGTCAATAAGACCATAGTAAGCTGCCTTCGCAATCGGTGTTCTGAGACATATCTATGCATTTCACCGCTACTTGTCTCATTCCGCCTACCTCTAGTCCATTCAAGCCCATCAGTATCAAGGGCACTGCGATAGTTGAGCTACCGTCTTTCACCCCTGACTTAACAGGCCGCCTACGCACCCTTTAAACCCAATAAATCCGGATAACGCTTGGATCCTCCGTATTACCGCGGCTGCTGGCACGGAGTTAGCCGATCCTTATTCTTCCGGTACATTCAGCTACTTACACGTAAGTAGGTTTATTCCCGGATAAAAGCAGTTTACAACCCATAGGGCAGTCTTCCTGCACGCGGCATGGCTGGTTCAGAGTTGCCTCCATTGACCAATATTCCTTACTGCTGCCTCCCGTAGGAGTCTGGTCCGTGTCTCAGTACCAGTGTGGGGGGCCATCCTCTCAGATCCCCTAGTCATCGTCGCCTTGGTGGGCCGTTACCCCGCCAACTAGCTAATGACACGCATGCCCATCTTTATCCTATAAATATTTGATCATTGGATAATGCTATCCTGTGATTTTATGCGGTGTTAATCCGGATTTCTCCGGGCTATCCCCCTGATAAAGGTAGGTTGCATACGCGTTACGCACCCGTGCGCCACTTTCATAAGGAGCAAGCCCCTTAATCGCGTTCGACTTGCATGTATTAGGCCTGCCGCTAGCGTTCATCCTGAGCCAGGATCAAACTCTCCATTGTAAAATGTTGTGTTGATTCTGACCAGTTTTAACTATTGTTAAAAATAGTCTTCTTTTGTTTTGTCTGTTAGACATCACCTTTAAAATAAAGCTCCTTAATCATGTACTTCGACCAGTACTTCATTAAACCCGCTTTCGCTACATTGACATCTCTTTTAAGAACTTATCGGCGTCACCTCGCGGTTGCCTTTTTATATATCTTCAGGGTCTTGGTTTCTGCCGGTCTTATTCGTCCGGCCTTCAGTTTTCGCCTGTTTCAATCTTTTTTCGTTTGCTTTCCGCGACATCCGCCGCTCAGCTTTTTTTGCCCTTCCTTTCGGTTGGGAGTGCAAAGGTAGGAATCTTTTTTTAACTTCCAAATAAAATATTTTTTATTTTTTCGTTTCTTTTTTTCCTTCTTTACTATTTCAATACGCTAATTTTATTTAGCTTCCCTCTCCTTCCGGAGCGGGCTGCAAAGGTAACAATCTTTTTCCTTCCCGCAAGGATTATTTTAAAATAAATCCTGCCCCATCTTCACCATTGTACGCTTTTCAAGCAATTCCCTCTCCTTCCGAGCGGGTTGCAAAGGTAGGAAAAATCATAACCCCAACAAATCATTTTATGGCTTTTTTAAGAAAATAAAGCTAACACGATGGTTTACAGCAGGAAATAATATTGTAAGTAGTGGAATAATTAGCGTTTTGGGTGGTTTGGCGGGGTTTGCAAGCCGCTTTTTAACCATTAAGCAGGTAAGGAAATTAAGGCTGGAAAAGGATTTCGTGGTTTTGGAGCGCCATGACGGGGTGGTTTGCACCGGCACAGGGATTTGTAGCAAAGCTCAGGGCAAAGACATATAGTAGCACAGCAACAGGCTTTGCTCAAAAATTGCATGATATTAGTGAATACCATAACTATCGGGATATGAACAATAATTAATACTTTTACCGCTTTAATAAATCATCCTTATTATTAATGAAAGTTGCGCTTAAAACATACTTACCTTTGCTCTTTATCTTTATTGCAAAGCTTGGCCATGCTCAGAATTATAAAAACGAGCTGGTAGTTATTACCGAAAACGACGCTTATATAGATATTACCAGCGACAGGTATTACACCAATGGCTTTTTTATTAAATACAGGCATTCTTTAAATGGCAAAAACCTGAAAGATGGCCGAAGCAAAGAGGTAATTGGTTTTGAACTGGGTCAGAAAATATATAATCCTTATTATAGTTTTGCTCCAAACCCTGCCTTGCACGATCGTCCGTTTTCGGCTTATTTGTATGGAGAGGCCAATTACAGCAGGTTTTACCAAAATAAACAACTCTTAAAGGTTTCGGCACAGGTTGGCCTTACAGGCAAAGATGCCCTGGGCGAAGAATTCCAGAAAGCTTACCATAAACTTGCCGGCCAGAACCAAATTGAAGGCTGGGAATATGGATTAAACAGCGAACCGACTCTAAATCTGGGCATAGAGTATAACAAGCGCCTGCTAGCTACTCCTAATGAAATATTTGATGTTACCGGAACAGCATCGGCTGCCCTAGGCAATGTAATAACTAAAGCTAATGTGGGTGCTCTACTTAGGTTAGGGAAATTTAACGACATGGACGGCTCAGCTGCCTTTAATAGTTTAGTGAGCAATAACAATAAAAGCAATGCTAAACGTAAATACGAACTTTTCCTTTCGGTAGCACCTCAACTACATGTGGTAGCCTTCGATTCGAGCTTGCAAGGGGGATTATTTCTAAGCGACAAAGGCCCGATTACCTTTAAACCGAAGCCTTTTGTTTTTACCACTCAGATAGGTTTAACATTTGCCATTGCCCGCTGGACAGCTAATTATACAGCCACATTTACCTCAAATGAGGTTAAAAACAGCGCAACGGGATACCGATATGCTTTTTACAGTCTTGCTTACCGTTTTAGTAAAAGTTAATATGAAAAAACAGTTACTCTCTTTTGCCTTACTTTTTACAGGTTTATCTTTTACTCAAGCGCAAATAGCGCCAGAAAATCATTCCATTATTATTAAACCGGTATTTGGCACACATGTAAATAACGATCAGGGACATTTGTTTCAGGACCAGCTAACTGGATTTGATGCTGCCTATTTTAAGGACATTAGCCAAAATAGCGATAAATGGATCGGATTTAGCGGAGCGAAATCGTACGGCATTGGATTTATTTTTAGGGACTTGAGCAAATTCAAAGGGACTAAAGATACATCAGCCCATGCATTTGGTCAGGTTTACGGAGCAGTATTACAGATGGATTTCCAGTTATTCAAAATCGGAAAGGCTAAATTTAACTTTACACCGGGTGTGGGTTTGGGCTACACCAATAAATACTACTTTAATAACACCAAAAACAGATTTTTGGGCAGTCCGATTAACGAAACCATTAAAGCAGATCTGGGTATGGAACTGCCCCTGGGCAAATACACTGATTTACTGGCCGGCTTTGGCTTCCTGCACGTTTCGAATGGCGGAGCTACTGTGCCAAACGGTGGATTAAATACCGGAAATGTATATATCGGACTAAAACTAAGCAACCCAAAACAACTTACTGCTGAAAGGAAAAGCACTTATACTACTTTACAAAGAAACTCCATTGAGCTTAGCGCTGGTATAGGCGCCAGAGGTGTATTTGGCGACAACACCAAAAGCCTTTATAAAAGTGGGTTGTATGCAGGCTATAATTTCTATTTAAACGATATCATGTCGTTAAAGGCCGGGGCTGATGCCGTTTATTATTTTACCGTGTATGACCCAAATCGTAATGGCGAAACTTATCAGAATTATGGTACCTCTTACGACAGATGGCGTACTGGGTTAAGCCTAGGTGCCGATATTAATTTATGGCGCGTTACGGTAGCTGCCCAGATTGGAAAATATATTCACTACAACAGGCTAATGGAAAAAGCAACCTGGTATTGGACATTTGGACCTACTTTTAACGTCACCCCACATATTGGTTTACAAGCGAAAACTTACATGCACTTTGCACAAGCCGATTATGTAAACTGGGGAGTAGTATATCGTTTTTAATATTGTCCGGTGCTTAACAGTACCAGCGTACAGGCTTCAACAGGTTCGATATTGTGCTTAATCAATAGTTCTTCAAGCTCGACATTCTCTGTGCCAGGATTAAAAATGACCCTTTTAGGCTTTGTAGCCACGATATAGTCGTGATATTGCGCTTGCAAAGCGGGGCCAATATACAAAGTGATGGTATCAATATCCGTATGAATCTGGCCAGGCTTTTCAATTTCGACACCTGCAACTTCCCCTTGTTTAATACCAACATTAATAATATCGTGATTGAAACGCTTGAGCATGTGCGCGGCTTTATACGAATAGCGTGATGGGTTTGGCGATGCGCCTATAATGAGTGTTTTATTCATGTTAGCAAAAATTGACTGATTAATATTTCAAACAAATCATTGACTAGAATTTAGAAAGTAAGGCGATTTGCCCCGAATGGTAAGCATGATGCTGGGCTAAACCACTTAAAAGCTCAGTATTGGTTACTCCAGTACCCAAAGCCGGATTTCTTTCATCTTTCACTTCATCTTCCCAATGGCTGGCCTTCATATTTTCGCAAATGCGGATCAATTCTTCATTAGCCACTTTAAAATTAAAGATGATCCGTTCCCAGCCCTTTGGTGTTTTACTTTCTGGTAAAGGCCAATCGCCCCGTTCTGGCGCTCCGGCTGGCTTACCCGTTAACCTCGAGGTTACCTCTTCTGTCCAGGCGGTTAAATGCAGGGCAATTTCGGCAATGGAATGCGCTCCTACAATAAAATGCTTAAATGCTCTTTCAGGGTTAACATTATTTAAAGTTTGCATTACATGATTACCATGCCAGGCATCCCCATTAAAAGCCTTTTTAATTTCGTTCGTAATATTAAACATAATTAAATAACAACCTGCGCACTGTAAAGTTTGTTAAGATACCGTCAATATCGCATTTGCACAGTTAATACCATCAATTGCAGCCGAAACAATGCCGCCGGCATAACCTGCTCCTTCGGCACAAGGATAAAGCCCTTTTATTTGTGGATGCTGATAGCTTTCCTTATCCCGCGGAATACGCACAGGAGAAGAAGTTCTGCTCTCAACCCCCACCAAAATGGCTTCGTTGGTGTAATAACCCCTGATTTTTTTTCCGAATAAAGGCAATGCCGCGCGCAAGCTATCGGATACAAAATCAGGAAGAATATTCTCGAGCATGGCGCTTTTTGTACCGGGCAGATAAGAATTTTTAGGCAGATCGATAGATAATTTACGATTTACAAAATCGACCATGCGTTGCGCAGGTGCAACCAGATTGCCACCTCCAGCTTCGAAAGCCGCCTTTTCTATTTCGGATTGAAAATTAAGCATCCGTAGCGGATCGTAACCCTGAACATCGTTTAAAGTAACCTGCACCACAGTACCCGAGTTGGCGTAAGGATTGTTCCGCTTTGATGGCGACCAACCATTTACTACTATTTCATTCTCGCCTGTGGCACATGGTGCTATAATACCTCCCGGACACATGCAGAAAGAAAACACCCCCCGGCTGCCTATCTGTTCTACCAGGCTATAGTAAGCGGGCGGTAAAAATTCTGACCGGATATCGCAATGGTACTGGGCCGAATCGATAATTTCTTGCGGATGTTCTATCCGAACCCCTAAAGCAAAAGGTTTTGCTTCGATCAGGATATTTTTCCTGTTCAGCAATTCGTACACATCACGGGCAGAATGGCCGGTTGCCAGAATAACATGATCTGCAAAAAGTTTATCCTGAAAATTAATTTCGATCCCTTTTACCGTTCCATGTTCGGTTAAAATATCGGTCATCTGGCTATCGAACATCACCTCGCCACCCGCATTTAAAATGGTTTCTTTTATGGCGGTGATGATATGTGGTAATTTATTGGTACCAATATGCGGCCGTGCATCGATGGCAATATCGGGCTCTGCGCCATGGCTTACAAAAACCTGAAGCACTTTATTAATGTCACCACGCTTGTTAGAACGGGTGTATAATTTCCCGTCAGAATAGGTTCCAGCACCACCCTCCCCGTAACAATAATTAGACTCTGTATTTACAACGCCCTGTTTGTTAATGGCGGCCAAATCTCTGCGTCGCTGTTTTACATCTTTACCACGCTCTACAATAATGGGTTTTAATCCATTTTCGATGCATTGTAAGGCTGCAAATAAACCTGCAGGTCCTGCACCGATAATAATAACGGGTTTGGCCGAGCCAACATTAGGGTAATTTATGGTATAAACTTCCGGAATAGCCTCTTCATCAATAAAGGCCCTTACCTGTAGCCTGAAAATAACTTTACGGGAACGGGCATCTATCGATCTTTTTAATATTTCGTAGCCTTTAATTCGCGATACAGGTAGTTTTAGCCCGTCGGCAAGCTTCTGCTTAATCACTTCTGTTTGCTCAACCTGGTTTGGGAGCAAAGGAATCTCGATGTCTTTTTGCATATCATGTCGGGTTTTTATCCCGAATCGGTACAAATATAAGCATCTGAAAGCACATTTGATGATCTGGGGAGACTATCTCAGATTGCATAACGTTCATTTTTCAGAAAGCAATTGCAGTATTTCATTGGAAACTACCGGGTAAAATTGGATTTCTTTGTTGCTACTTTGCAGGTTTTCCGTGCCACTGTTCTAAGTAATTAGCCCTGATGGAGCGGGCATCCCGATGTAAATCGGGATAAAGCGGAGAGCAGGAACATCCGTTAAAAAAAGTAAAGAAACTTGCGCTCCAAAAAAAATGATTTCCGGTTAATATTCTTCTAGAACAAAAAACTAAACCTTTTTTGCCAATGTAGCTAGCGAAGGTATTTGTCAACCTGTCAGATAAAAATGTAAACTGTAACAAAGGCATGCATTTTGATATCTAATTCGTAAATTGAGCAAAATCAATAGAATTAAAACACAAAAACCATAAAAATGAAAAGATTAATATTTGGGATTTTAGCTGCAGTTATTGCAGTAAGCACTTTAAGCTCTTGCGGGTATAACAGCATGGTTAAACTCGATGAGAACGTAAAATCGAAATGGGGAACAGTACAAACCCAATATCAACGGAGAGCAGATTTAATTCCGAATCTGGTAGCAACTGTAAAAGGCGCAGCCAAATTTGAACAAGGAACCTTAACAGCTGTAACTGAAGCACGCGCTAAAGCTACCCAAATGACAGTTAAGGCTGATGAACTAACTCCAGAAAACATTCAGAAATACCAGGCTGCACAAGGCCAGTTGAGCCAGGCTTTGGGTAAATTATTATCTATTACTGAGAATTACCCTGAGTTAAAGGCTACCCAACAGTTTAGTGAGTTATCTGCACAGTTAGAAGGCACAGAAAACAGGATTACGGTTGCCCGTAAAGATTTTAACGATGCCGTACAGGAATACAATGGCAAAATCAGGTCGTTCCCAACCAATTTAACTGCCGGAATGTTCGGTTTTAAAGCTAAAGGTTATTTCGAAGCTGATGCTGCTGCCAAAGATGCGCCTAAAGTAGAGTTTTAATCTTTTTAACCATAACATTTAAGGGTAGTAAATGTTTCAAATAAACATTTACTACCCTTTTTACTTCACACAAAATTAAGCACATGTCGTTATTTTCGGATATTGAACAAGAAAAAATAGCCAATGCCATTGCCGATGCTGAAAAAGCTACATCGGGAGAAATCAGAATTGCTATTGATAAATATTGTGAGGCTGATCCATACGAAAAAGCCATTGAATATTTTGTTAAACTGGATATGGATAAAACAGCCAGAAGGAATGGTGTACTGATTTATCTGGCCCACGTTGATCATAAGTTTGCCATTATTGGCGATATAGGGATTAACCAGCTGGTGCCTAATGATTTTTGGGAAACGACAAAAATTGCCATGACTGCCCATTTTGCGAAAGGTAATTTAGCCGATGGCATTATTGCCGGTGTAACTTTGGCCGGAGAAAAGCTGGCTTTGTTTTTCCCTCCACAAAAAGGCGATATTAATGAATTGCCGAACGACATTGTTTTTATGGATCCTCAAGAAAATAAGTAATGAAAAAAATATTTCTTTTATCGTTACTCGCTTTACTATTCAACTTTGCATTTGCACAGGATTTCCCAGAGAAACCCAATACGCTGGTTAACGATTATTCGGGGGTTCTGTCTGCCGAGCAGAAACAAGCCCTTGAAAGTAAGCTGGTGGCTTTCGATGATTCTTCATCTACACAAATTGCGATAGCTATCTTAAAATCGGTAGGCGATTACGACATTAATGAATATGCTATAAACCTGGGTAGAAAATGGGGTGTTGGCCAAAGCGGAAAAAACAACGGTATTATGATTGTTGTGGCTGTTGGCGATCGAAAAATCTCTATTCAAACAGGGTATGGCGTTGAAGGTGCCCTACCTGATGTTTATGCCAAACGGATTATCGACAATGACATTAAGCCCGAATTCAGGGCTGGAAATTATTATGCCGGACTGGATGCAGCAACTACCTCCATCATTAAGTACACCAAAGGTGAATACAAGAACGATAAACCCAAGGTATCAAACAGAAAGAGCGGTGGCGGCGGCGGCAGCATTATTATCGTAATTATTATTGTTATCGTAATCCTGATTATCATGAGAAAAGGTGGCGGCGGCGGTAGCGAGGTAATTGGTGGACGTGGAGCTTCAAATGCTTTATTCTGGGCCATGCTTTTTGGCAGTGGTGGCGGTGGCCGTGGCGGCGATAGCGGTTGGGGTGGTAATAGTGGCTGGGGCGGAGGTTCTTCCGGAGGCGGAGGTGGTGGTTTCGGCGGATTTGGAGGAGGAAGCTTTGGCGGTGGCGGCTCTAGCGGAAGCTGGTAGCTTAATCTGTTCAATTGTTTATTGGTTCATTAGTCAATAGTTCGGAACTTTACAACAGCTTATAACCTTACAACAAAAATGTACAGAAAAGATTTAATTACAGCAGAAATACAAAAACTGGCCGAAGTACTGGCCCGCATTATGGGCCTAAAACTGGAGGGAAAGTTTAAAGAAGCCCAATCGCTTTTTGATGAAAGCATGGAGAAAAGCTTCGTGCTACCGCTCGCTGTTTTGGAAAGCCAGGATTTAACAGCTTTTGAAAACTGGCTTAACGAAGGTAATCTTGCACCCGAAAAGCTAGATTCGCTTAGCGAATTTCTTTATTACGAATTAGGAATCAGTGCCGAAAGGAATTCGATTATTGCACCAAAATTAAATTTAGTGTACCAGTTTTTATCAGATAAGCATAAGATTGTGCATTTGGTTAACCTGCACCGTCAGAAAACAATACAACAATACCTCAGTTAGGAGCCGGCAGTTTTTAGTCTCGAGTAAATTTCAATTAACATAGAATAGATGATTATAGAAAAGTGGCAGAAAATTGCCTCTAAATATTTAGTACAGGAAAAGTGGGCTACTTTAAGGGTAGATGAGGTTAGATTGCCCGACGGCATTATCAAAGACGACTACTACGTTTTAGAATACCCCAACTGGGTTAACGCTATCGCCTTAACCGAAGAAGGAAAAATAATTATGGTACGCCAGTACCGCCATGCAGCCGACATTGTTTCGCTAGAAGTACCAGGCGGTGTAATTGATGGCGACGAAGCGCCGGAGTTTGCCATAAAACGCGAGCTTTTAGAAGAAACCGGCTATAGCTTTAAAACCTGCAAGTTAATTGCAGAGCTTTATCCTAATCCAGCTACATCTGATAACGTTACTTTTACTTATCTCTTAACCGGGGGCGTTAAAACCCACGAGCAACACTTAGATGAACACGAGATTTTAAATGTGGAAGAATATACCGTTGAAGAAGTAAAACAGCTGATTAAAGAAAACAAGATTGCGCAGGCCTTACACGTTGCAGCTTTGTTTTATGGATTGGAAGAAATAGCCAAAGGTTAAATAAAATCTGAGATAGGCCCCTTATTCCTATCTCAAAAATTACAGGTAAAAAAAGCAGCCAGATTTAATCATCTGGCTGCTTTTTTATTGAACAATAAGTTTGTATAAAACTTAGCTCATTTTTAGTTTTTTCTGGATATCGTGTACGTAAGCTTTAAACTTTTTATCCGTATCGATCAGATCTTCTACCGTTTGGCAAGCATAAATTACGGTACTGTGATCGCGGCCACCAAAGAAAGCACCAATCGTTTTTAGTGATGATTTGGTATGGCTCTTAGAAAGGTACATCGAAATCTGACGTGCCTGAACAATCTCACGTTTACGCGTTTGCGATTTAACCATATCAACAGGAACTTCAAAATACTCGCAAACCAGTTTCTGGATGTATTCCATTGAAATTTCTTTCGAGGTATTTTTGATGAAGTTCTTCAGCATTTGTTTTGCCAATGCTAAATCGATTTCTTTTTTGTTCAAGGTAGCTTGTGCCAGCAATGATACCATAGCCCCCTCCAGCTCACGCACATTGTTATCGATGTTGTGCGCTACATACTCAACCACCTCGCCAGGTAACTCAATACCATCGGCATACATTTTCTTTCTTAAAATGGCAATACGTGTTTCCAGATCAGGAATTTGCAAATCAGCAGATAAGCCCCATTTAAAACGGCTTAACAAACGCTCTTCTAAACCAGCTAAATCTTTCGGCGCTTTATCAGATGTTAAAATTACCTGTTTACCCGATTGGTGTAAGTGATTAAAGATGTGGAAGAAAATATCCTGAGTTTTTTCCTTTCCGGCAAAGTTGTGCACATCATCCATAATGATTACATCCATTGCCTGGTAAAAGTTAACGAAATCGTTAATGGTGTTGTTCTTTAATGAATCAACAAACTGCTGGCAAAATTTCTCGCAACTCACATAAATTACCAGCTTATCCGGCATGCTGCGCTTAATCTCGTTACCGATTGCCTGTGCCAGGTGGGTTTTACCCAAACCTACTCCACCGTAAATCATTAAAGGGTTAAAAGATGTACCACCTGGCTTTGCTGCCACAGCATAACCTGCCGAGCGCGCCAAACGGTTGCAATCTCCCTCAATGTAATTTTCGAAAGTGTAGTTTGAATTTAATTGTGGATCAACATTTAATTTTTTTAATCCAGGGATAATAAACGGATTCTTAATATCCTTATTAATGGAAACCGGAATCGGCATCGATTGTACCTTTGCCTCCGCACCATTTCCATTTGAGGGCATATTGGTAGTATAAGGATTACCGCTGTTTGATGATTTATCTACAACGATATTATATTCCAACCTGCCATCCTCTCCAAGTTGTTTTTTTACCGTCTTGCGTAGCAAGCCTACATAATGTTCTTCAAGCCATTCGTAAAAGAACAAACTTGGCACCTGTATGGTTAAAACCTTACCTTCCAACTTAAGGGCTGTTATTGGCTCGAACCAGGTTTTGAAACTTTGGTTCGGGATGTTATCCTTAATAATTTGGAGACAGTTCTTCCATACTTCTGTACAAGTTTTTTCCATTGCGATTTCTATAATTTATTGGTTTACAGTGCCGATTCGATATAAAGGGATGGTCCGTTTCGGGACTACGAATATTGAGAAAATTATCAACATTTTAAACAAAAATTTCAAATAAATCGTAACCTACTGATAAGGAATATAGTAGCCTGCTTAACCTCAATTTTTTATGTTAATAACTATTTATTAACACTGGTTTTCCACATTTACAATTATTTAACGTGATTGTTCCCGATTAATTTCAAATCGCTGTTAAAAAGCAAATTCCAAGCCATTTTAAGCCCATTCCATAAATCTCTTACAACCCATCAACCGAAAACACTGATTATCAAACAGCTACAAAGTATAAATAAAATGTCTTTTAACTTATTAGTTAAGGTTACCATTTTATTAAACGCTGTAATACTTTTTTTGTAGTTATTATCCGACATGCCGCAAACCATTCTGTACCAAACAAAGAGAGCATGAATACCAGTTAAACTAACTTCTTATTAACAGCATTAAAATGATTTTAATAAACGCCGAAGGTTCCCCTCAGTACATCTGCAATCTCTCCGAGCGTAGCATACTTTTCAACAGCATCAATAATCAAAGGCATTAAATTAGTTTCGACTTCAGCGGCTTCTTTTAATGCACGTAATGATTCATCTACTGCCGCCTGATTGCGCGTCGCTCTTAGGCGCTCCAGCTTTTCGGCTTGCAGTCTCCGGATAGAATCATCGATATTAAAAACCTCGGTTAAGCCTTCTTCATCTTGTGTAAATTTATTTACGCCAACCGAAATCCGTTCACCGCTTTCAATCTCTTTCTGATACTGATAAGATGCATCTGCAATTTCATTTTGCATGTAATCGCTTTCAATCGCATTAACGGAACCACCCATGGCATCTATCCGGTCGATATACACCCATGCGGCCGCTTCAACTTCATCAGTTAAGTTTTCGACAAAGAAAGAGCCCGCCAATGGATCAACCGTATCGGTTACACCGCTTTCAAAGGCAATAATCTGCTGTGTGCGTAAGGCAATTTTGGCTGCCGATTCTGTAGGGAGCGACAACGCTTCATCATAACCATTGGTATGCAGCGATTGGGTGCCGCCTAAAACCGCCGCCATAGCCTGGTTACTCACCCTGATTACATTATTTAAAGGTTGTTGTGCTGTTAAAGTAGAACCACCGGTTGGGTATGAAATCTAAGCATCTGTGCTTTTTCATCAGTAGCGCCCAAATCTTTGGTAATTTTTGCCCACATCCGGCGCGCAGCCCTGAATTTGGCAATCTCTTCAAAAAAATTATTGTGGCAGTTAAAAAAGAAAGATAGCCTTTTAGCAAAAACATTAATATCTAAACCCTTATCCAAAGCTGCTTTTAAGTAGGTTTTACCGTTGGCAAGTGTAAAAGCCAGCTCTTGCACTGCTGTCGACCCAGCTTCGCGGATATGGTAGCCGGAAATAGAAATGGTATTCCATTTGGGTACTTCTTTGCTGCAAAACTCAAAAATATCGGTAATTAAGCGCATCGACTGCTTGGGTGGGTAAATATAGGTACCCCTAGCGGCGTATTCTTTTAAAATATCGTTCTGTATGGTTCCCGAAATCTGTTTTAAATCTGCCCCCTGCTTTTTGGCCAATGCAATGTACATGGCCAGCAAAATAGAAGCGGTAGCATTAATGGTCATCGACGTGGTGATATCTTTCAACTCAATTCCATCGAACAGGATTTCGATATCTTTCAGCGAATCAATAGCCACCCCTACTTTTCCAACCTCGCCATCAGCCATTTCATGATCAGAATCATAACCAATCTGCGTGGGCAGATCGAAAGCAACCGATAATCCAGTAGTTCCCTGAGCCAATAAATAATGATAACGCTTATTCGATTCTTCTGCGGTAGAAAAACCGGCATACTGCCTCATGGTCCACAGGCGGCCACGGTACATGTCTTTTTGTATGCCCCTGGTAAAGGGATATTGCCCCGGTTGCTCCTCCATTGGCCTGGCCGAAGTATACAGCCCTTTTATTTCAATACCTGATGTAGTGGTGTGTTTCTTCGTGCTCATATATTTGGTTAGTTAGTTCATTTTTGGTTAACTGTACAAACTGGTTAATTGGTTAATCGGCTCAAAATACTCAACTCCAAACATATTCAGCAGTTCATTAGTCATTGGTAACTGCAAATTGCCCATCGTAAACTGTGTTACAGTTAATCGGCTCCAAGTACTCAACCTCAAACATAATTCATTAAGTTAACTACCGCCAGGGGCCTAACGCTAATAGGGGCACCAAAACAGTTAACCGATTTAAACAATTAACCAGTTAACTCTCCTTAACTGCCGCTTAAAACAATTGGTTAATATCCTTCTTGATCAACTCCAGTGTTAAATCGTAAGGATTTTCATTAATAGTAGCCATGTGCTGTAAAATGGCCTTGCTTAATTCAATTCCGTTCGAACCGCCAGGCAAACCTTGTACTGCATTAGTGATCATCCCGATGGTATCATCCTTTAATTTACGCACCACACCCCAGGTTACCGGATCTACATACAGTTGCTGGGTAATGTTGTGCTGGTATTCTGCACGGATTTCGTTTAAGATGCCCGCCTGTAATGTAGCAATATCAATACCCTGCTGATGAAGGCGAACCAGGAGGTTTGCCGGGTTAATCCGGTCAACAAAAATGATTAACCGCTCGTGCGCCTGCAATCTTAACGGTAATAAGTGCGCCCTGGTTTCTTTATTCAGCTCAATAGTTTTTAAGCTAAAGAAACGCTGAATATCGCCCTTTAAAATATAATAAACAGCCATTAGCGCAGTAAAAACGCCTGCAAATAAGATCACTACATCAATTAAAATCTGTTGGGTATTCATAAGTATTGTTTATATACGGTAATATTAGCTGACCGTTAAAAGCAAAAATGTGCATTATTATTTATATTTGTAACAGATAAAATTTAAATAACATGAGCACAACAGTTGATACAGCATTTGCACCAGTTACTTTTTCTGAAGGAGCAGCCAAAGAGTTATATAAATTAAGAGATCAGCAGGAAATTGGCGAAGATTACGGCTTACGCGTTGGTGTAGAAGGTGGTGGTTGCGCTGGCATGAACTACATACTGGGTTTTGACCAGAGAAAAGATGGCGATCAGGAATTTTTGATCGATGGCATCAAAGTTTTCATGAACAAAGCACATCAAATGTACTTAATGGGCATGATGATCGACTGGCAGGATGGCTTAAACTCACGTGGTTTTACCTTCATTAACCCTAACGCAACCAGCACCTGTGGCTGTGGTACGAGTTTCTCGGCATAAATAAAATATTATTGTAACATATCATACAGTCCCGTTGTCTAAACATCGGGACTTTTTTATTTTTACCACAAGCGGTTTAAGGCGAAAGGTGTAGGGCCTAAGGTTTAGTCAATGTTGATACATAACATTCAATCTTGATACTTAATACTCTATACTGAGCCAACTTGATACCTATTATAAATGAATTACAGAGAAAACATCAGACTGGCATTAGAATCTATTAAAGGTAACCGCTTGCGTACCATGCTTACTGCCTTAATTATTGCCATTGGTTTAATGGCTTTGGTTGGGATTTTAACCACACTTGATGCTGTAAAGAAAAGTATGACCGATGCTTTTAGCAGCATGGGAGCCAATTCATTCACCATCCGTAACCGTGGTACAGGTATTAGAATCGGGAATGGTAAAAGACCCAAGCCTTTTAAAGCAATCCGCTACGAAGATGCTGTAAAATTTAAAGACAGCTTAAACACACCCGCTACTGTAGCTGTAAGTGTATTCGCCAGCGGTGGTTCTACTGTAAAATATGGCAGTTTAAAAACCAATCCGAATATCAATGTGCAGGGCATTGACGAAAATGGCCTGGCTTCGCAAGGCTTAAACCTATCGCAGGGCAGGAATTTTAGTGTTTCCGAAATACAATTGGGAAGTAACGTATGTATTGTAGGTGGCGAGGTAGTAGAAAAACTTTTTAAAGATGCTGATCCGCTCGATAAGCTAATTAATGTAGGTAATAACCGCTTTAAAATTGTTGGTATATTAGAGAAAAAAGGATCGAGCATGGGCTTTAGTGGTGATAGAGCCGTTTATGTTCCCTTGTTAAAAGCGAAACAGATTAATGCAAATGCCAACCCATCTTACACCATCACGGTAATGGTACCCAGCAATGAAATGCAGGAGAATATTATCGGAGAATCTACAGCATTGTTCAGAAATATCCGTAAGGTAAAGGTAAACGAAACCAATAATTTTGAAATTACCAAGAGTGATGCCATTGCACAAACACTTTTCGAAAACCTGGCTTTTGTGGCCATCGGAGGTGTAGCCATTGGTATTATTACGCTCATTGGTGCCTCAATTGGTTTAATGAATATTATGTTGGTTTCGGTTACAGAACGTACGCGCGAAATCGGAATCCGCAAGGCTATTGGTGCCAATCCGCAGGTAATACGCCGTCAGTTTTTAATTGAAGCTGTAGTAATTTGCCTGATGGGCGGTGTGCTCGGTATATTTTTAGGCATTGTACTGGGGAATATCATATCACTGGCCATGGGCGGCGCATTCCTGATTCCGTGGTTATTTATTATCGGTGGGTTCGTATTATGCGTACTGGTTGGAATCCTTTCGGGCTATTATCCTGCCAAAAAAGCATCGAAACTTGATCCCGTAGAGGCGCTGAGATACGAATAATTAAAGTTCAATCGTTCATTGGCCAATGGTTAATTAGTTAATGGCCTGTGATTATGCAAAAGTTAATTAAAGGATGCGAACTATAAGGATTTTAGTTATTTGGCATTTTGTTGAAACCAATGAACTAATGACAAATGAACCAGTGAACCTAAAGCGAGGCATTCTTCAGCTGGTGCTGACTTAGCAAGTTTTCCATTAAAGGTGTGCTTAAGCTATCCTCTAATGCGGCAGCATGTTTTAAGTGGTGCATATCACTACCAATAAAATCGATCAGGTGGTTTTCAACCATTTCTTCAGCTACTTTCTTTGCACCAGGTCCATAATAGCCTGTTAAGGCAATGGTATTTACCTGCAGCAGGCAACCGGTTTCCCTAATCTGGTGATAGTTTTCGAAAGCATTGTGATAATAGGGATACCTCTCGGGGTGAGCCAGGACAGGCTTATAGCCGGCATCCTGAATCATTTTTATAAAATCGAGCAGGTTTTGCGGCGCATTGATGTAAGATAGTTCGAAAAGCAGGTAATCGGAGCCAAAAGTTAACACCTCTTTTTGCCTGATCTTTTTCTCCAGTGTTTCATCCAGATAATATTCTGCGGCAGCATTAACCTCCAGGTCTATCTCAGTTTCTCTTAATCCCTTTCTTAATATATCAAGACCACGGTTAATGGTATCGGGTGTATTGCGGTAATAATCGGCCATGATGTGCGGCGTGGCAATCAATTTATGGTAGCCCAGGGCCTCAAACTTTTTGGCCAGCAGTAAAGAATCTTTTATCGTTTGTGCGCCATCATCAATACCTGGGATAATGTGCGAGTGCATATCGGTCCCAATATTGGAGAAATTAAATTCGGGTGCTATTTTTTTCTTTTTAAATAATCCGAACATAATGGTAAATCATGGTTTTAACTTATTTCCCTTGGCAGGTTACTTGCCTCGGCTGCACCCGCAAATTTAGAGGAATAGATTTTATGGAGCAAATGATTAAAATCTTCACTCAGGTCGAACTGAAGATCTTCGTGAAGTTTTTTAAACTTATTTAAGGTTACCGCGGTTGTTTTCAGATAAAATGCTGTGAATAATATCATAAAATCGCGGTAACCAAAAATTGATTTCTTATAGTCGAAAGGAACGGCACTGAGGATAAATAATTTCAGTTCTACCTCCCCTAGCGGATCTTTCGTAACCTTATAAAAATGATTTACGGTGGTGATCATTTTCCGGACTTTTACCAAAGCTTCCTTCGCATTCAGCTTGTGTATTTCCAAAACCTGTTCATCTACATCGGCTTTAATCTTTTCTTTCCGGTCGCTTAAGTCCGTTTCATCTTCCAACAATTTATAATGAAGATGTTCGGTAAGCACTTTATCTTTCGCAATTAAACGCAGTAATAACTTGTCTTTTTCTTTAACAGGCAAACTGGTAATGGCTTCTTTAAGATCTTTGTGCTCCGATAATTTCATTTAAAAAGGGTTAGCCTTGATGTATTTTTCCCACTCCCATGCCGAACGCATCATTTCGTTGATATCCAGATTGGCTTTCCAACCCAGCTGCGCATTCGATTTCTGTACATCGCCATAAATCTGAACAATATCACCAGCTCTTCTCGGACCTATTTTATAGTCAAGTTTTTCGCCGTTTACTTTTTCAAAAGCAGCAATGATTTCTAAAACCGAAGAACCTGTACCGGTACCGATATTGAAAACATCGTAATTACCGTTTGGATTTCCTGCCTCTAAAAGCTTAATGGCTGCAACGTGTGCTTTTGCCAAATCCACAACGTGGATATAATCGCGGATAGCCGAACCATCAGGGGTATTGTAATCATCGCCATAAACGGTAATCGGGCCACGTTTACCAATAGCAGATTGTGTAATAAAAGGAACCAGGTTTGCCGGAACGCCATTTGGCAATTCGCCAATTAAAGCAGTTGCATGTGCCCCAACCGGGTTAAAATAACGCAAAGCGATGATATTTAAATCTGGTGTTACCGCAGCAGTTTCAGCCAAAATTTCTTCGGCAATCTGTTTGGTGTTACCATAAGGCGATTCTGCCTTTTGTACTGGTGCTGCTTCTGTTACCGGTAAGCTTTCTGGCTGACCATAAACTGTACACGAAGAAGAGAATACGAAATTAATTTTTCTGTTGAACGAGGTCAACAGGTTAATTAATCCGTAAAAGTTGTTTTTATAATATTTTAGCGGTTGCTCTACCGATTCGCCCACTGCTTTTGAAGCAGCGAAGTGGATGATACCGTCAATATCGGTATGGTTTTCTGCAAATTCCTGTACAGCTTTATCATCCTGAAGGTCGATTTCGTGAAAATCGAACCATTTGCCAGTGATGGCATGAAGCTGGGTTAAAATTTTAATGTTCGAATTAGAAAGGTTATCTACAATTACAACTTCGTATCCTGCGTTGTGTAATTCTACTGCTGTGTGCGAACCTATGTATCCTGTTCCACCAGTAACTAATATTTTTGCCATTTTAACGGTTAAATGTGGTAAAATCTTTATGATCTATCTTTTCCAAAGCCTCTGGAGGCAATGATTTAAAATATTCGTATGTAATTTTTAATCCTTCAGCACGGTCTACTTTTGGCTCCCAGCCCAAAATCTCTCTTGCTTTAGTAATATCCGGTCTACGTTGTTTCGGATCATCCTGAGGAAGCTCCCTGTACACGATTTTTTGAGCGGTACCGGTAAGTTTAATAATCTCTTCGCAGAATTGCTTGATCGTAATTTCATCCGGGTTACCAATGTTTACCGGCTGGGCATAATCGCTCATCAGTAAACGGTAAATTCCCTCAATCAAATCATCAACATAACAGAAAGAACGGGTCTGGCTTCCGTCGCCGAAGATCGTTAAATCTTCGCCCCTTAGTGCCTGCCCGATGAAAGCGGGTAAAACACGGCCATCGTTTAAGCGCATTCTTGGTCCGTAAGTATTGAAGATCCTTACAATCCGGGTTTCTACACCGTGAAAGGTATGGTAGGCCATGGTAATGGCTTCCTGAAAACGTTTGGCTTCATCGTAAACACCACGAGGACCAACGGGATTTACGTTGCCCCAGTATTCTTCTGGCTGTGGGTTTACATTCGGATCGCCGTACACTTCAGAAGTTGAAGCGATAAGCATCCTTGCGTTTTTATTTCTGGCCAATCCCAACAGGTTGTGTGTACCTAACGAACCTACTTTAAGGGTCTGGATCGGGATTTTGAGGTAATCGATCGGACTTGCCGGTGAAGCAAAGTGCAAGATGTAGTGAAGCTTACCCGGAATATGTACAAACTTGGAAACATCGTGGTTGTAAAACTCAAAATTTTCGAGTTTAAACAAATGCTCAATATTTGCCATGTCGCCCGTAATCAGGTTATCCATTCCGATAACATGAAAACCCTCTTTCACAAAGCGATCACAAAGGTGCGAACCTAAAAATCCGGCTGCACCTGTAATCAAAATTCTTTTTCGACCCATTTTAATCTATTAGTTTTCTACCTATGCTATTATAATAATAGCCAAGATCGATCATTTTTTGCAAATCATACAAATTTCGACCATCGAAAACCACTTTATTTTTCAAAATA
The DNA here is from genome assembly GCA_965284455.1 of Sphingobacteriaceae bacterium. GTDB lineage: Bacteria > Bacteroidota > Bacteroidia > Sphingobacteriales > Sphingobacteriaceae > Pedobacter. The sequence goes on along the minus strand of OZ260086.1, from coordinate 5,378,257 downwards.
CTCTCAATTTTATCAAAATCGGGGTTACGGAAAACCGACCATTCGGTTGCAATCAACAGTGCTTCAGCACCTTCCAATGCTTCGTACTGGTTTTTGGCATACTGAATCTTATCGCCCAAAATATTTTTCACATTACCCATTGCTTCCGGATCAAAAACGGTAACTGTAGCACCATTCTTAACCAGCTCATCAATAATATACAAAGCAGGTGCTTCGCGGATATCGTCGGTTTCGGGTTTAAAAGCCAGGCCCCAAAGTGCAAAATGTTTGCCTTTAATATCGCCTTTATAATATTTCAATACCTTATCTACCAGGATTGTTTTCTGCTTCTCGTTCACTTCCATTACCGATTTTAAAATCTGGAAATTGTAAGCATAATCATCAGATGATTTAACCAGGGCCTGCACATCTTTCGGGAAACATGAACCTCCATAACCCACACCAGGGAAAAGGAAACGTTTTCCGATACGGTCGTCTGATCCGATACCACGTCTTACGGCATCAACATCTGCACCTACCAGCTCACAAAGGTTTGCAATTTCGTTCATGAAGGTAATTTTGGTGGCCAGAAAAGAGTTTGCAGCGTATTTAGTCAGCTCAGAAGAGCGCTCATCCATAAACAGGATCGGGTTTCCCTGACGTACATAAGGACCATACAACTCGGTCATCAGTTTTTTGGCCCTTTCGCTTTTGGTACCTAAAACCACACGGTCTGGTTTCATAAAGTCATCAACGGCTACACCTTCCCTTAAAAACTCAGGATTAGAAACCACATCCACTTCAATTGAAGTATTTTCGGTAAAAACAGCTTTCACCTTATCAGCGGTACCTACTGGTACTGTCGATTTATTTACGATTACTTTATACTCCGTAATGAGCTTCGAAATGTCTTTTGCAGCGCCCAAAATGTAAGAAAGATCGGCAGCACCATCTCCACCCGGAGGCGTTGGCAGAGCCATAAAAATAATCTGCGCATCTTTCACTGCTTCAGCAAGATTGGTGGTAAAAGTTAATCTTTCCTGTTCAATATTTCTATGGAACAAAAGATCTAAACCAGGCTCATAAATAGGCACTTCGCCTGCCTGCATTTGTTTAACCTTTGCCTCATTAATGTCAACACAAATAACATCATTTCCTGTTTCTGCTAAACAGGTTCCGGTAACTAAACCTACGTATCCTGTACCAATAACGGCTATTTTCATCTAGAGTATAAATTTATTTTGTCTGTAATGAAACGATCCTGACTCATCTAATTGCCTTGATTTATAGGCTAAATCCCGATGGTTTCATATATTATTAAGCTTTTTAAATATATTCCTTTTATCTTGGCACGAAGATATGAAATTACACTAATGCTTTTGCTTTACATAATAGGAATTCGGGTTTACATTTTACTGATAAGGATCTTTTCCTTATTTAATCCTAAGGCTAAACTCTTTATAAAGGGGCGTAAAAATGGCTATACACAAATTGTTCAGCGTATTAACCCGCAAGAAAAACACGTTTGGTTCCATTTTGCCTCTTTAGGCGAATTTGAGCAGGGGCGCCCTGTTTTAGAAAAGCTGAAAACACTTTATCCTGCTAAAAAAATCGTGGTTACTTTCTTTTCGCCTTCGGGTTATGAAATTAGAAAAAATTATGCTTTGGCTGATGTTTTTTACCTGCCAGTTGATACCAAAAAGAATGCAGCATGGTTTATTGAAAGTATTAACCCCGAGATGGCCATTTTTACCAAATATGAATTCTGGCATTTTTATTTTAAGGCACTCAAAGACCGGGGCATTCCTTTATATATAATATCGGGTATTTTTAGAGATAGCCAGGCCTTTTTTAAATGGTATGGTGGTTTTTACCGCAACATACTTAAAGCAGTAACCTACTTTTTTGTTCAGAATGAAGAGAGCGAAAACCTGTTAAAATCAATTGGCTTAAACAATGTAACCATTAACGGCGATACCCGTTTCGATCGGGTTTATGAAAATGCGCAAACACCAAAGGAACTGCCTTTGATAGCACAATTTATTGATGGCAAACCAACTTTGATTTGTGGCAGCACCTGGCCCGAAGACGAAAAGTTACTTGCCGTATTGCCCGCCAAATACCCTGACTGGAAATTTATTATTGCACCACACGAAATCCACACGAGTCACATCGAAAGCATTGAAAAACAATTTGCGGGTGGCAGTTTGCGGTTTTCGGTTTTCAGTGCGCAGTTGGAAGCCGACAATTCTCAAATCTCAAATCTCGAATCTCAGGTCTTAATTGTCGATAACATCGGCATGCTTTCTGCTTTGTACCAGTACGGTAAAGTGGCTTATATAGGTGGTGGTTTTGGCGCCGGGATACACAATACTTTAGAGGCGGCAGCATTTGGTTTATCTGTTATTTTCGGACCTAAATATGATAAATTTCAGGAAGCTAAAGATTTAATTGCCATTGGGGCGGCGAAAAGTATATCGTCTACAGAAGCGCTGGTTAGCGCTTTTAATGCATTTGCAACTAATCAAAATGCTGCCGATGCAGCGAAAAAATATGTAGCCGACAAAAAAGGGGCAACAGATCAGATCATTGCTGTAATTACGAAAGGAGGTTAGCCTGAGCTATTTCTGCTGCAACTGCCTGAATAGGCTGATCGATAGAGACCGTTAGTACATCCTTTTCATCATTTTGTGGTTCCTCCAGGGTATCAAACTGGCTTTTCAATAAGCTTGACGGCATGTACTGATGCGAACGCTTCATGATCCGATCGTGGATTAAATCGAAACTTCCTTTTAAATATACAAAGCTGATGTTAGGATTATCGACCCTCAGCAGCTCGCGGTATGCCTTTTTTAATGCAGAACAGGCTATAATGCACGATGTGCCCTGTGCTACATGCTCGCGACCAACTTTGGCTATCAGTTGAAGCCAATCCAAACGATCTTCATCTGTTAGTGGAATACCCGCAGCCATTTTGTCTACATTGCGTTGCGAGTGGAGGTTATCGCCATCAATAAACTCGGCATTGATCTCTGGTGCAAGGGCTTTTCCTATAACAGTTTTGCCACTTCCCGAAACGCCCATTAAAACGATAAAACCTGCCATTTTAATTATTTAATCATTCCGGCAAGCGCCTCAATAAATACCGGACTATCGTTTAAGCTTTCTACCAGCTGAACATGCTCGCCGCCTAATTCCCTAAATTCTTCATGGTATTCAACCGTAATTTCGTAAAGGGTTTCCAGGCAATCGGCCACAAAAGCGGGGCTAAAAACCAACAAACGTTTTTTACCTTCTCCGGCTAATTTTTTAAGCACATCGGTGGTGTAAGGTTGTACCCAGGGCTCTTTACCTAAACGCGACTGAAAGCAAACAGTATATTTGTCTTTCGCCAGGTTTAATTCTTCAGCAATTAATCGGGCTGTATCATGTCCTTGTGCAGAATAACAGAACTTATTTGTATCGTTTAATGTTTGACAGCAATCAGAGCTTTTTAAACAATAACTGCCTGTATGATCGCATTTCAACAGTTGACGCTCTGGTAAGCCGTGGAAGCTGAACAAAACATGATCATAGCTTTCAACATGGTGTTTTTTTGCATTTTCTGCAAAAACCTTAATCATTAATTCATTATTGTGAAACGAATTAACAAACGAGATGGGTGGAACAGTTGGCCACTTGCTTACCAACTCCATTACCAACTGCATTACCGAGCCTGTACTTGCAGAAGCGTACTGTGGAAACATCGGGATTACCTGAATGCTTTCTACCAAACCGGCTTTTAAATTGGCAAGCGCCGAAGCAATAGAAGGACTTTGGTAACGCATAGCCAGTTCTACGTGGTAATCGTCGCCCAATCTTTCTTGCAGCATTTTAGCCTGCAACTTGCTGTAATATAAAAGTGGAGAGCCATTTTCATTCCATATTTCTTTATACAATTTAGCAGTTTTTGGACTACGGAAAGGAACAATAATTCCTTTTACAAGTAAAGTTCTGTTGAGTTTAGGAATATCGATCACCCTTTCGTCCATCAAAAACTGATCTAAATACTTTTTGACATCGGCTGTTGCCGGGCTATCGGGTGTGCCTAAATTTACCAGTAAAATTCCCTTTTTGCTCATTGATAATAAAATATGTTACGTGGCGCAAATATCGCGTATTTATTGTTTTTAACCTATGTTAAAAAGTGATGAAAAACATTTTTTCGTCAATAAAAAATAATATTAACGGCAATTTATTCCTTAGTTGTTTAACTGTTGGATGATCTACCCAAAGATGAACTCAAATGATGCTTTTGCAAGGATACTCAACTGCTGTAAGCAGCAACCCGGAATGAGTATCAGGAAACCTTCCTGCAGGGTGCAGCAATAAATCATGAGAAAATACGAAAACTTACTTCGGAGCGGGTATGTTGATCAATTTCCGCAAAACAGCTTTAGCATCAGCTGGTAAATCTGAAATCCCGGATATTCCTTATTTTGTTTTATATAGCTGCCACCAGGGGGTAGCTGGCTTTTGGTGATGTTCTAAATGATAGCCAAAAAAGTAACAGGTAATGAATGCGATGAAATGGTTCTTCTGCAAAGTAGAAGCATGATATTCGTTATCGTGTTCTCCTTTGTGCGGCAAATAAGTACCAAAATAAAATAGCTGAAAAGTGCTTAGCAAAGATGGCAGCACCCAAAATAACAAGAGGTTTTTCTCGGGCACTCCTATTTTCAGAATGTTGTAGGCAATGGCCATAATTACCAGTTGAATTACCGTTACATAATTTAACATAAACCTGAAATACCATTTCCAGAAACCATGCGGTGCAAAATCAGGATCGTTAGTCGTATGTACATGATTGTGATGCTGATGGTGTTTGGTATACAAGCGGTTATAGAAAAAGCCTGCATACAGAAACACGGCAAGGTAACCGAAAAGATTGTTTACTTTTCTATTGACCGAAATTGTACCATGCATGGCATCATGCGCGGTAATAAATAAACCCGTGTACAAATGCATCTGAACCAAAACCATCAAATAAACCAGTGGATTGTTCCAGGTAAAGTTCCAGTTTAGCAGCAAAAAAAGGGATATAAACCAGCTGGTAATTACGGCTACGGCAACCAATATTCCGGTAAATGAGTTTACAGTTTTCAATTTACAGTTTATATTGAAGTGATGACAGTCTTTCACAGCACTCTTGCACTATATCATGCTGATCCGATAGCTATCGGATTTATTTCAGCATCTTTCCAACCGCTATTTTACTTAACAAGAAGAAGAGTATCGTGTTTTAATGAACTTAGTATTTTTCTAAAGCAGCTTTTACTTTTTCCATCAGCCACATCGGTGTTGAAGTAGCCCCACAAATGCCTACTTTATCATTTTCGGTAAACCAGGCCTGCTCCAGTTCTTCAACATTAGAAATGAAGTACGAATTTTCGTTGTATTTTTTACATACATCGTAAAGCACTTTCCCGTTGGATGATTTCTTACCCGAAACGAATACAATCTTATCGTAATGGCTCACAAAATCTTCTAACTCCTGATAGCGGTTAGATACTTGCCTGCAAATGGTATCGTTGGCCTTAACCTCGTAGCCACGGCTCAACAATTCATCTTTAATGTGGTAAAATTTATCGGTGCTTTTAGTGGTTTGACTATATAAGGTAAATTTAGCCGGAAGCTCAACATTATCAAGTTCGGCCAAATCCTGGAAAACAATCGCTTTGCCATCGGTTTGCCCTTGCAAACCAATTACCTCTGCATGGCCGTGCTTACCAAAAATGAGCACCTGTTCATCATCATCATGCGAGTTTTTAATCCGGTTCTGCAATTTTAAAACCACCGGACATGATGCATCAATCAAAGTAAGGTTATTTTCTAAAGCCAGCTGGTAAGTAGATGGTGCTTCGCCATGCGCCCTGATTAAAACCTTCTCATCACGCAAATCTTTTAAAATTTCGTGATCGATAATTTTCAGTCCGCGCTTAGTTAACCGTTCAACCTCTTCATCATTGTGCACAATATCTCCCAAACAGTATAAATAACCTTCGTTATCTAAAATATCTTCGGCCATTTCTATGGCGTACACAACACCAAAACAAAAGCCTGATGATTTATCGATGTTAACCTGTAAGTTGTAACCCATTGCATTGCAAAATTAAGCAAAAATATTTGTTCCGGTTGTCATGTATAAGACAACAAAAAAGATAAACTGTGCCACAAACATGGCGGTCCCCAGATATCTCTGCTGTTTTAAGCCCAGTGCATAGTAAAACTTCAATAAAATAACCGAAACGATAAACCAGGCTACATAATTCTGCACCGGTATTTCGTGCCAGTCCCACTGCCAATAATTAAATTTCATGGCTACAGGTTCTAAAAAATAATCGAAAATAACCAATACCAAAGCACCTGTAACAGAAGCAAGGATGCTATTCCTGATCTTTAAGGCTTTCATCATTTGCCCTACACTAAAAATCAGGATTACCCAGTTTACCCCCATAAGTAAGGGTACTGCAGCAATTTTATAACCCAGCGTAGGTCCGTAATAATAACTACCGAATATTTTACCCGTGTGTACACCCAAAACCTCAACCATAAAACCACAGAGAAAAACACCCGATACAAATAACAGCAAGCGTTTAACATCCGCATTGTAAGCAAAAACAATTACCGCAAACATCAGTAATAAATGGAAAGGAATGAGTTTAATGAAGTAGGGTTGTGCAGCTGGAATTAAAAAACCAAGCAAACCAACCAAATGAAAAATGATAATTACAGCAACTGCAACTCTTTTAACCTTTAAATCGCTTTGATCCTTCTGCCCTTCCATGTGCCTGTTTTAAAAATATGCTTTTTTATAGAAATCAATGAAATAATCAAGAAGAACAACATCTGAAAGGGATGCAATATCAAATTTATCAAAACATTTTGTCCGGATAAATAAGAGATCATTATTCTACTTAAAATTATTAAAGTTAATGGTAATACCAGTAAAGTAATGTTAAAGTTTAAGATTAAAATTACCGGACCAATGGTTACCAAAAGCTGGTAAAGTAATAAGATTAAGATGTTATTACCAAAACCTGCAAGTAAATTTTTACTGAAACCGGCAATACTTTCGTTAAGCCCTTTGTACATCCTGCAATAAATCAGGCCGTTGGCTAAAAGCGCTTCGGCATTAAATTTTTCCAGTTTAACGCGTTTCATAATTTCCACATCTTCAACCACCTGGTTTTTCACCCTTTCGTGCCACAGGTTCTCGTTATAATTATGGGCATTAAAAAACATGCACTGACCGCTGGCCGCAGCAAATGCCGGATTTTTTGAAAGTTTAACCAGGCGCAAGGGCAATAAATTTAACAAAATGAAATGCATTAAAGGCACGGTTAACCGCTCGCCTATTGATCGCATCACCTGATTAGTAAAAATGCTGAGCAAAGCCAGACTACCTGTTTCCATTCGGGCTACGAGGCTATTGATTAGTCCACGTTCAATGGTTTCATCGGCATCAATAAACAGGAAGTACTTTCCGGTAGCCAGTTCGGCAAGCTGGTGGCAGGCAAAGTTTTTTCCTAACCACTCTGGTGGCAGCTCCTTCCCCTTAACTACCCTAAAACTTGGGTGAAGTTTACAAAAAGCTTCTACCAGCGCAAAAGTATCATCGCTGCTGCCATCGTCCAAAACAATTACTTCGTAATGGATATAGTCCTGCTCCCGGATGGAGGTTAATAGTTCAAGTATATTCCCTGCCTCGTTTCGCGCCGGAATAAGAATAGAAACCTTATCTTCATAATGCTTAATTACCCTTGGCAATTTAGGATTGGATAAGAAATTGAAGACAGTAACTGAAAACCTGATGACCAGAAAAATTAACACTGCGTAAATAAAAATTGTCATTCCGTAATCTGCGTTTGTTTAATAACCGATTGATCGTAATGTTTATTGTACGCACTTTTCAACAACTGCAAACTCATGTATTCTTCTGTTTCCCAATTTTGAAGATAAGTAAAAGCCGTTGGCTTTCTTTTGGCAAAGTAATCGATAAATGTGGCAGCAAAAATGATATTGATTCTTTTTTTACTGGCGTTAATCATTTGCATTACCCCTTTTTCGAAACTGATACTTTTTAAATGGTTTGAATGCAACTTACCTTGGGGAAAGACAAGCACCAGATTATTTTGGTCGTCTAATAATTTACCTGCATAACTAAGTGTATCTAAAACATCTTTTCCTTTGCCTTCGGCAGCAAAAGCACCCAAATATTTCAAAAAGCCAACTTTATTGTAATTATCGGCATTAACCAATACATGAAACTGCTTTTTGAATAGTTTTTTATTGAGGTAGAAAATAAAAAAACCATCCCACCAGCTGAAGTGATTGGCCAGAATAAGGATAGACGCATTGGGTTTGTTTTCAATTCCATCAAAATGGAATGCTGCGAAATCTTTTTTAATGATAAACTGAATGTACCAGGAGAAAAAGCTAAAAATCAAATTATTTTTCCGGGGCTGATACATTTTGGAAAATTGCAAAAAATTGGGCTTAATTGCAAATGTGGTTTGTTTAATGGAGCTATATTTCAGTTACAAACTAGGACGACACAAAACCAATTCCATCATCCATCTTCCATCATACATCTCTCCATCATCCATTATACATATTCCATCTTACATTCATCCTAGCTCAGATACACCCGGTCTTCTTCTCCTTCAACATCCATTACCACATCTACATGTTCTTTCAAAATGGTTGCCAGTTCAAGGCCTACAAAATCGGTTGCAATAGGGAATATTTTATGGCTTCTATCAACTAAAACCACGGTGCGGATTTTTTTATGCGGTGTATTTAAGAAAACACCTAAGCCATAAGCCAGGGTTTTACCACTGTTCAGCACATCATCTACAATAATGATCACCTTATTTTTCCAATGGCTTTCGTCTAAATCAGTAGAGGCTACCAATTTGCTGCTTTCTTTTTGCAGATCGATACGCAACAGCGTTATTTTAAAGCCAGAGATTTTTTTAAGCACTTTTTCTAGCCTTAAAGCCAGTTTGTAACCACGATCCCAAATTCCGGCAAGTACAATTTCTTTCTCGTTCAGGTTATCTTCTAAAATCTGATAAGCGATACGATCTATTTTTTGCTGAATTTGTTTCTTGTTTAGAATAAGTAATTGTGATGTGGCCATTGTATAAAAAGGTTGAATACAAAAAGAACGATTTTAAGCATGAAATTCAAACTATTTGAAAAATAATTTCGATTGGCTGCAACGTTTTGACCCGAACCGCGTCTTATTAATACCAAAAACAAAATCCCAGGCTGTCATTACCATAAAAACCAGGTTTGATGGCTTTAATAATCATTTAACAAAAAGCACTATGAAAACCCTTACCAAATCTGCAACCATATTATTTGTGATCGTGAGCAGCTATATGGCTAAAGCACAGGAAACCAAAAATGTGGCCGTAAAAAACTTTAACAGCATCGGCATCAGCAGCGGAATAGATTTATACCTTACCCAAAGCGGAAATGAAGGTGTAAGCATCCAGTCGGACAGCGAAACCCTGAAAAACATTGTAGTAGAGCAAAATGGAACAAACGTAAACATCAAATTTAAAGATGGCATTAATTGGGGCGGACTATTTAAAAACCGCATAATTAAAGCCTATGTAAATTATAAAAGCCTGAATACAATAGCAGCATCAGGTGGTTCGGATGTTTTTACGCAGAATCAGTTAAAAACAGATAAACTGGCCATACGTTCATCGGGTGGTGCAGATCTGAAACTTGATGTAGTTTGTACTGATTTATCCATCCAATCGAGTGGTGGTAGTGATATCGATTTAAAAGGTAAAGCTGAAAACATGGCCATCCAATCGAGCGGCGGCAGTGATATTGATGCCTACGGATTTATTACCAATTATGCCAAAGTACAGGCATCGGGTGGCTCGGATGTAGCCATTTACGTGAATAAAGGTTTAGAAGCCTCTGCAAGCGGTGGTGGCGATGTACATTACAAAGGAAGCGCATCACTGAAGAAAACATCGAGCTCTAAAAGCGGAGATGTAAGACACGTGAATTAAAAAATTTTAGTTTAGTTTAATGATAACTCGCTGCTTTGTGGATACAAAGCAGCGTTTGTTTTTTTTAAGGGGATTACACAGATTGAGCAATTGCAATTTTTGCTATACATAATCTTGAAGCACCCAGACTTCAGACTCGTGACTACTGACTCAAGACTACCTTTTATTGTAGGGATAATAAATAAAGTTTGCGCCTTCAGGAACAATCACGAATACGCACATAAAATCTTCCGGTCTTTTATAAACCTTTAAAAACGGCTCTTTCTTTTCTTTGCTAATGATGCCTTTTTCTACAAACTCTTCTAAGGTAGAAGCCTGAATGGTCCAATTGGTGTTGAGTTCTTCTTTATTTAGAATCAGCTCGCCAATATTAACTTCATGTTGGTGCGCAATAAAAATTGGGTGAGCAGAAATTCCTTCAACCATAATTTCTATCGCTACTTCTTTAATTGCATCTGTATAAAGTTCCAGATCTTTTTCTAAACTTACCAGCGGACTTTCCTGCTTTTTTTGAGGTGCTCCACCATCTTCCGGTATTGCGCTTAACAATTCTTCTCTATCCATTTTTTTATTGTTGGAAGGTTTTAAAGTTCCATCCTCCATTTTACATCTTACGGCTTCAGCCTTAACAATACTACATTCTCTACATGTTGCGTGTGTGGGAACATATCCACAGGTTTAATACGCGCCACATCGTATTTTTCTTTTAACAATTCAAGGTCTCTGGCCTGTGTTGCAGCATTACAGCTCACGTAAACAATCTTTTCGGCTTCCATTTCCAACAGTCGCTGCACTACATCGGCATGCATACCGGCTCTTGGTGGATCGGTAATCACCACATCTGGCTTACCATGGCTTGCAATAAAATCTGCTGTGAGGATATCTTTCATGTCACCCGCATAAAAGATTGTGTTATCAATTCCGTTTAATTCAGAATTGAATTTTGCATCTTCAATTGCTGTAGGCACATACTCTACCCCAACTACCTGCTTTACATTTTTGGCCACAAAGTTGGCTATTGTTCCTGCGCCGGTATATAAATCGTAAACCAGTTCATCACCTTTAAATTCTGCAAAATCGCGGGTAATTTTATACAATTCGAAAGCTTGCTCAGAATTGGTTTGATAAAAAGATTTTACACCAATTTTAAAGCGAATCCCATCCATTTCTTCGAAAATATGATCGCGCCCAGCAAACACTACCACTTCCTGATCGAAAATGGTATCGTTTTTCTTTTGGTTAACGATGTATAGCAACGAAGTAATCTGCGGAAACTCAGCTTTTAGGAAATTCATCAAGCCATCTACCTGCTCCTGTTCAGGATAAGCAAACACTACGGCTATCATTACCTCGCCAGTAGAAGAAGTACGGATAATGAGGTTGCGCAGCACACCTTCGTGGTTACGCAGATCGTAAAATGATAATCCGTTGTCTAAAGCATATTTACGTACGGCATTTCTGATCGAGTTTGAAGGTTCTGCCTGTAAATAGCAATGCTCGATATCTAAAATCTTATCAAAACGCAACGGCACGTGAAAGCCGAGGGCATTCATATCAAAATCTTCATCGCGCTCTACATCGGTTTTTTCTAACCAGCGTTTGTTCGAAAAAGTAAACTCCAGTTTATTGCGGTAATAGCGGTCTTTCGCCGAGCCTAAAATCGGTTCTGTATGCGAAGTATCTATTTTACCAAGGCGCTGCAAGGCAGCCTCTACATTTTTCTGTTTAAATTTTAATTGAGATTCGTAACCCATGTGTTGCCATTTGCAACCGCCACAGGTACCGAAATGAGCGCAAAACGGATCGGTACGCAAATCAGATTTTTCATGAAGTTGCTCAATTACTGCCTCAGCGAAATTCTTTTTCTTTTTGGTTAAGCGCACATCCACCACATCGCCGGGAACAGCTTTATCAACAAAAATCACCAATTCATCGGCTTTACCAACACCTTTTCCCTCTTCAGCAATATCGATTATTTGTACGTTTGGAACTATAGTTACCGTACCAGGTTTTCTTCTACTCATTATTTTGCAAAGATAAGGCTAAAAGCTGAAAGCGAAAAGACCAAAGGCTAAAGACCAATGCAGAAGGCTAAAGTTGGAATGAATATAAATAGTTGGCAAGAAAGATTTGGCAATACTTTTCCTTTCAGTTTGTAACAACTGATTCAGCATATTTTGATTTTAAAAAACTATTTCCCTAAAAATTTAAGTGCAGCTCCCCAGAAACCATCCAGCCAGTTAAATTTTAGGTCAAATTTTTCATCTACCTGTACAGAAAATTCGAGTATTTCTTTGCTCATGATAAAAAACCTATCTATTTACACAATAATACAAAATTCATACCGAAAACCAAAACAGTTCAGTTTAAGTTTTTGTTAATTTTACATCAAATCGTTAAACCCTTTGTTTTATTTTGTTTCAATTTGCCATTTGCTGATTTTCAATTCTTTATTTGATAATCAGATATAATTCCGTAACTTAAAGTATCATTCACATAAAAATGGAGGTTCGTTATGAACGTTATCCGTAAAATTGAACATTGGGGCGATGTTCATCATTCGAAATGGCTGGATTATCTTCGCATTGTCCTTGGCCTTGTCATTTTTGGAAAAGGTGTTTCTTTTGTTAGCGACACTTCTGTACTCCAAAACATGATTACACAAAACAACATTTTTGGTTTCTCCAGTATGTTAATCAGCATGGCCATACATGTGGTGGCATTTGCGCACCTGGTTGGTGGTGTTTTAATTACACTGGGCCTGGTAACCCGCTTTGCGGTGGTGGTACAGATTCCGATTTTGCTGTTTGCTGTATTTTTTGTTAACCTTACCCCAGGTTTCTCTTCTCCTAATTCTGAACTCTGGTTCTCGGTGCTGGTTTTATTCCTGCTCATTATGTTTTGGGTAGTAGGCTCCGGGCCATTATCGGCTGACGCAGAAATGAAACGCAAAACTGGTAAGCGTTACGCTTAAGTTAGCTTAAATATTCTTAGTATCTTTCGCTTTTATAAACGCTTATGAAAACGAAGGTACTTTTTGCACTGCTTTTTGCGGGACTGGGCAGTTACGCGCAAACCCCAACAGATGAATATTTTAAACTAACGCGAGCCGGTTTTAAGGAGCAAAACGCTTACAGAACCACTGCTTTTGTAGAAAAGTACTTTCGTGTGCCCGGCAATACAGGTTTTAACGCCAGTATTCATCAGGTAGAAAGTATATTGAAGAAAGCAGGTTTTGTGGCCCAGCAACAAAACGAATTTGAAGCACCTTTAACTTATCGCATCGAAAAGCGGGCGATGAAAAATAATACCTGGGAGCCTGTTGATGCCAGCATTGCCATTGTTGGCGAGAAGCAGCCTTTTATTTCTTTTCAAACCAACCGCAATATGATTCCGATTAATTGCGGTTCAACTCCAACCGGTGGTGTTACCGCGCAGGTAGTTTACCTCGATAAAACAAATCCTTCCGATCTTGAAAAAATGGATTTGAAAGGAAAAATCCTTTTTTCTGAGAATCATCCATCACGCTTGCTCCAGGCCGCAACTAAAGCAGGGGCAATTGGGGTACTAGGTTATGCTATGCCTAAATACACCCAACCTGAAGTACACCAAACTTCCATTCAATTTGGCAGCATGAAAGCAAATAGCGAAGTGTGGACATTGCTTTTATCGTATGCAGCCAAAGAAAAATTAAAGGCTACTTGTTTAAAAGGATCAACGCAGTTAAAAGTAAATATCCAGACCAAAATTTATCCATCAGAAGAACTAACCATTGTAGCGAATGTGAGGGGAAGTGTTAGCCCCGATGAACGCTTTGTTTTTAGCGCCCACGTACAAGAACCCGGAGCCAATGATAATGCCAGTGGCGTAGGAACTTTAGCCGAAATGGCCCGCTTAACAGCCGAATTGTACCAGACAAAAAAAATAAACCCTAAACGCAGTTTAACCTTTTTGTGGGGCGATGAAATTGTTTCGACCCGAAGATACATTACAGAAGACACCACCCGCGCAAAAGGCATTATGTGGGGAATGAGCCTGGATATGGTTGGTGAAAACACCAAAAAACCGGCGGCTCTTTCCTGATCGAAAAAATGCCTGATCCTTCTGCTATCTGGACCAGAGGTACTGATAAACACACCGAATGGGGCGCAGGCGACGTGACCGAAAAAGACCTTTTTCCGCATTATTTCAACGATTTCATTTTCGATATCTGTAAAGCGCAGGGAAAATTTGCCAATTGGACTGTTAATTACAATCCCTTTGAAGGCGGAAGTGACCACACTCCGTTTTTGCAGCATAAAATCCCTGGTTTGTTAATGTGGCACTTTACCGATGTTTTTTACCATACAGATAACGACAGGATTGATAAAGTTTCGCCAACGGAAATGAAAAATGTAGGCATAAGCGGTTTAACTGCGGCCTACACCTTAATTTCTGCTGATGAAAACACTGCTACTGCTACGGTTGCGCAAGTTAAAGCCGATGCTTTGATTCGCTTAAAAACAGAGTTCGATTTAAGCAAGAAGGCCATAGCGGCAGGCAAACCCATAGCTGAAGAAAAGCATATTATTGAAGTTTGGAGCAAGTGGTACACTGATGCGCTGGCCACCATAAACAAAATGGCGGTAAAACCACAGACTACAAGAGTAGGTTCGGCAATTAAATTTGCAACAGGAGAGATTGAAAAACAGACGAAGGTATATTTAGAGGAATTGAAATAGATTAATGTCTAAACCAAAAGCAATCGTTATCGGTGCCGGAATCGCGGGAATTGCATCAGCTATCCGCCTAAGTGTGAAGGGATACGAGGTAAACGTTTTTGAAGCTAGCTCAAAACCAGGAGGTAAACTGGCAGAGATCGGCATGAATGGCTTTAGGTTTGATGCCTGCCCCAGCCTATTTACCATGCCACAATATGTGGATGAACTTTTCCAACTTGCCGGTAAGAACCCAAACGATTATTTTGAATACATCCGGTTAAAAGAAATTTGCCGTTATTTTTACGAAGATGGGCTAAAGTTAACCGCCACCGCTGATTTGCATGCATTTGCACAAGAAATTGAAGCAAAAACCCAATCTACCTCATCGGAAGTTGAAAGATTCTTTAAAAAGAGCGCTACCATTTACGATGTTACGCACAGGGTATTCCTGGAAAGAACCCTGCACAAATTGAAGAGTTATCTCCATTGGGATACACTAAAATCAATTTTCAGGTTTGGACAAATTGATGCTTTCAGGACGCAGCAACAGGCCAACAACAAATTCTTTAAGGACCGCCGTATAGCACAACTCTTTAACCGCTATGCTACCTACAATGGTTCCGACCCGTATCAGGCTCCGGCAACTTTAAATGTGATTCCGCATTTCGAGTATCATTTTGGAGCCTTTCTGCCTAAAAATGGTATGTATGGTATTGTAAGCGGTCTGGTTAAACTGGCGGAAGAACTCGGTGTTCAATTTCGTTATAACCAAAAGGTGGAAGAAATCCTGCATTCAGGTAGCCGTAAACCGAAAATAAAAGGGATAATGGTTAAAGATAAACTCCACCCTGCTGATGTAGTGGTTTCCAATCTGGATATCTGGTTCACCTATAAAAATTTGCTCAAAGACATATTACAGCCAAAAAAATTACTCAACCAGGAGCGTAGCAGCTCAGCATTAATTTTTTACTGGGGTATGAATGGCAATTACAGTATTTTAGGCTTACACAATATCCTATTTTCTGCAGATTATCAAAAAGAATTTAATGCCATCTGGAAGAATAAAACCATTAGCGACGACCCAACGGTTTACATTAACATTAGCAGCAAAATCCTACAAACAGACGCTCCTCTGAATAACGAAAACTGGTTTGTAATGATTAATGTACCCGCAAATAATGGTCAAAACTGGGATCAGCTTATACAGGAAGCAAGAGCCAGTATTATTCAAAAAATCAGCCGTATTTTAAAGCGGAATATCCAGAAAGATATTATTTGCGAACAGGTTTTAGATCCCAGGAGCATTGAAAGCAAAACTGGCTCATATCAGGGTTCTTTGTACGGAAATAGCTCAAACAATCAATTCGCTGCTTTTCTCAGACACCCTAATTTCAGTTCGCAGGTTAAAAATCTATTCTTTTGTGGTGGTAGTGTTCATCCCGGTGGGGGGATTCCCCTGGCTTTGTTATCGGCAAAAATTGTGAGTGATTGTGTGGATTAAAGTAGTAGCGAGTGGCGGGTTATAAAGTAGCAGGTATTATTTACCAATAAGTAGTAAGCTGGATTAAACCTTTGCCAGTAATGCTGCTTCCAGTTTTTCGCCATCTAAATCGAAGGCATCTACAATTAATTTTGCCTGGGTGTAAAATGGATCGCGCTCCTGAAGTTTCTCTTTAATAAATACCAGCAGCTGTTCGTCGTTTAAATCTTTAATTAAAGGCCTTTTTTGACGATTATGTAGTCGCGATACCAATGCAGCGGGATCCATTTGCAGGTAAACGGTTTCGCCATGCGCATTCATCCACTCCATATTATCAAAAAAACACGGTAAACCACCACCTGTGGCTACCACGCAGGTTTCCGGATAATCGAAAGTTTTAAGCAGTTCACTTTCGTAATCCCTAAAACCACTTTCTCCAAACTCAGCAAAGTATTCGGCAATCGTTTTCCCGGTTTTGGCAACAATTTCGGCATCCAAATCAATTACCGGACAATTTAAACGGTGCGCCAGTTGCTTGGCCTTGGTACTTTTACCACATCCCATGTATCCTACCAGAAAAATGATCCCGGAAAGAGATGTTACATATCCACTGTTTATATCATTGGTATTGCTCATGCTGTATTTATTTCTTTTTTACACCAGTTTCACTCTCGGGTCGATATAGGCGTACAAAATATCAACCAATATATTAATTACAACGAAAACAAAGGCAATAAATAATATCGATCCCATTACTACCGGGAAATCAGACATTTCCAATGCCGTTACCGTTGTTCTGCCCAGGCCGTTATAGCCAAAAATATATTCAACAAAAAAAGAACCAGCCAGTAAAGAAGCAAACCAACCAGAAATAGCGGTTATTACCGGATTCATGGCGTTTTTTAAAGCGTGCTTATAAATAATTTTATTTCTGCTTAAGCCCTTTGCCCTTGCTGTTCTGATGTAATCCTGAGCCAGTACATCAAGCATCGCACTTCGGGTAAGTTGCACAATAATAGCCAGTGGCCTCAAACCCAATGTAATCATAGGCAGCCATAAATTCCGCAGTGTAAGCACTTCTCCGTTAAAAGGATCGTAAGAATATAAACTCCCGCTCATTTTCAATCCAGTATAATTGCTCAGCACAAAACCAAAAAGCCAGGCAATAATAATCCCTGCAAAAAATGAAGGTGCGGAAATACCCAAAATTGCAAATGCATTGGCTGATTTATCAATCCACGAATCTTTATAAACTGCCGACAACACTCCTAAAAACACACCTATCAGCGTGGCAAAAATCATGGCTGTAAGTGCCAGTATAAAGGTATTGGGAACGGTTTCTGCCAGAATAGCGGTTACATCGCGCCTGGTTTGGTACGAACTGCGCAGGTAAGGCCATTTAACTACCAAAGCTTTTTTACTAAAACTTATCATTTTTGCATAATGATATTTCTGCTGCATGGTACTATCGTTATCGAGCACACTAAGCGGCGATAAATCATTCAGATATAAAACAAACTGAACGGGTTTCGAGCGGTCTAAGCCAAACTCTTTACGTACGGCTTCGAGCGATTGCACATCTGCCCGCTGGCCCATCGTCATCCGGGCAGGATCGCCGGGCAGAATATTAAACAGCACAAAAACAACCAGTATAACGCCGGCCATTACCAGCAATCCATACATCAGTTTTTTTAGTGCATAGCCAATCATATTTATTTATCGAAGTATTTCCTGCTCAACTGGTCAAAAGTAGGCACATTGTGGTAATGCCACTTATTGATAACCACTCCGTTTTTCAACAACAAAACACCTGGGTTAGCCCTTACCATACTTTTTAGCGGTACTGCATCAGCATAAAAGACTTCCGAAAACAGGTTGTTCTTTTTGATAAATACTTCTGCATCCTGTGCTGAATTGGAAGTTAACAAAACCGTACGGATGTTAAACTGCTGTGTAGCGTTTATGGCAATGGCATTTAATTTACCGATTGCACTTTCGCTCGTATTTTTCAGATCGTAAGCCACAAAAATCAAACTGTAATAAGGGTTTTCAATCAGTTCTTTGGTATAATCGGTTCCCGAAGCATCGGCAATTACTAAGTCTTTGATTTTAGGCTCATAACCTTTCTTTACCAGCCTTTTGGTGGGTTCACCAATAATTTCCCAATTGTTATCCTTCCAGATTTCGGTTTTGAGATAAGCTTTATCGCTCATATCCTGCTCTGCATTGGTTTTCTTATTTTTAAGATGATACATAATTTCGAACTCATCTGGCTTTTCTCCCGGAGGGATGACCATTAATGACGGAATATGCGCACCAACTTTATAAGGCAAGAAATCGATAACAGGAAGAACATTGTAAGTATACAAACCAAAGCCTAAAGATAATATGGTTACTGCCAAAGCGATATTACGTTGGGTGGCATCCTTTTTAAACAAAGGCTGAATCAAGTCCTTTTTCACGAAAATGATGATAATCAATACCAGCAAAATCAGGTCTTTTGTAAATGATTGCCAAGGGGTAAGCGGAATGGCATCGCCAAAACAACCGCAGCTGGTTACTACTTTAAATGCGGCAGAAATAAACGTTAATAAAGTGAAGAAAATGATTAACAACAATAATCCCCAGGCTACCTTTTTGCTCCAAAAGCCTAACAGTAACAAGGCACCTAAAACAATTTCGAGGGTACACAATAAGATGGCAATACCGGTAGCCATTCCATTGAGAAAACCCATGTGAAAAACTTCGAAATATTCCTGTAGTTTATAGCCAAAACCAAGCGGATCGTTGGCTTTGATAAAGCCAGAAAATATGAATAAAGCGCCAACAAAAAATCTGGAAAATCTTAAAAGTACGTTTTGCATCTGTATAATCTGTTTTTTCAGTCGTTTTATAATATTTAAATGGCTATTTCGTGGTCAAAATTTATTTAACACCCAGTTTAATCAGGGCGAAAACCGAATAGTTCAGCATGTCCTGGTAATTTGCCTTTACGCCTTCGGATGCCAGGGTTTGTCCTTCGTTATCTTCAATCTGTTTTACCCTGAAAATTTTCATTAAAATCAGATCGGTAAGTGAGCTGATGCGCATATCACGCCAGGCCTCTCCATAATCGTGGTTTTTGGCAAACATTAAATCCCTGGTTTCGGTAATTTTTTCTTCAAACAAATTTTCAACCGTTTCGAAAGGCATTTCGTTCGGATCGTTATCGCTAAGTTCGAGCTGCATCATGGCAATAACGCAATAGTTAACAATACCGATGTACTCGGATATTACGCCCTCTCCTACTTTGCTCACTTTTTTTTCTTCTAAAGTACGAATGCGCTGGGCTTTGATAAAAATCTGATCGGTGATCGAACTTGGCCTCAATATCCGCCAGGCCGTGCCGTAATCTTTCGTTTTCTTTAAAAATAATGATCTGCAAACTGCAATCACCTCATCAAATTCTGTAGCCGTATTTGTTTGTGCCAAAGCCAATATTTATTTAGTTTTAGTGTATTTTTGTCGTGAAAAAACAAAAGCTAAAGATACATTTTTAAAGCGAAACCCAAATCCCGAAAGGGTTTATTATGGCAGAAAAAAACTTTTTTGAGCCCAAACAAAGCTTAAATATAAAAGGCCGGCTTATCGATTTAAGCAGTCCGAAAGTGATGGGAATCCTCAACATCACACCCGATTCTTTTTACAGCAACAGCAGAACAAAATCTATCGATGAAGCCCTGATCAAAACCGAAAAACACCTGACCGAAGGCGCAACATTTATCGATATTGGGGGGTATTCTTCAAGACCAGGTGCAAAAGATATTTCAGAACAGGAAGAAATAGACCGGCTGGTGCCTGTTGTAGCCCGCTTATCCGAAGCTTTTCCTGAAGCCATTTTTTCGATTGATACTTTCAGGGCCAAAGTAGCCGAAGCAACCATACAGGCGGGTGCACATATTGTTAACGATATTGCTTCGGGTGATATGGATGAGCTGATGTTCGAAACGGTTGCCAGATTGCAGGTGCCGTACATGATTATGCACATGCAGGGAACACCACAGAACATGCAACAAAACCCGGTTTACGAAAATGTACTACTGGATGTGGTGGATTATCTGGCGAAAAAAATAGCCAGGCTGAAGGCATTGCATATCCACGATGTAATTATTGATCCCGGTTTTGGCTTCGGAAAAACCATCGCCCACAACTATGAATTGCTGAACCAAATGGAGGCCTTCCGGATTTTTAAACTCCCGATACTGGTAGGTTTCTCGCGCAAGGGAATGATCTATAAAACGCTGGGCACTACCGCAACCGAAGCCTTAAACGGCACTTCGGTACTGAACACCATTGCATTGCAAAAAGGCGCAGGGATTTTAAGGGTACACGATGTTAAGGAAGCTTTGGAGTGCGTGAAGTTGGTGGGGATGTTAGGTTAAGCTTAGATTATTATTTTTTTGATTACAAAAATAAACGTAACGTCATACTGAACTTGGTTCAGTATCTTTATGAACTAGAGACCCTGAAATAAATTCAGGGTGACGAATTCTCTATAACTGTTTTACTATCTTGCCCATAATGAAAGGATTGGATTTCGACTTTGTAAAATTTACCATTACCGACGTGGTAGATATTGTGCTGGTGGCACTATTAATCTATTATGTGTATACACTAATCCGCAATACCCTGGCCGTAAACCTGCTGGTAGGTATGCTCATCATTGCCATTTTTTACCGGGTGGTAGATGCGTTAAACATGAAACTGCTCACTACCATCATAGAGAAATTTATGAGTGTGGGTATCATTGCCCTGATTGTTATTTTTCACCCCGAAATCAGGCGCTTTCTGTTGCTCATTGGCAAAAATGCCTTTCTACAAAAAAACAAGGCCTGGTGGGGCTATTTATTTGGCCGGAAAGAAATTGAACGAAACAACTTAACGAGGATAAAACCAATTATTGATGCCTGCAAAAGCATGAAAAAAACCAGGACTGGTGCGCTGATTGTGTTTGTTAAATTTTACGACGAGCAGTTTTTTGCCAATAGCTGCGAACTGGTGGATGCCAAAATATCTAAACGCTTGCTCGAAAGTATTTTCCAGAAAAACAGTCCGTTGCACGACGGTGCAGTGGTCATTTCTGAAAATAAGATTAAAAGTGCTAGTTGTATCTTACCTCTAACCGATAACGATCAGTTGCCTTCTCAATTTGGTTTAAGGCACCGGGCAGGTATTGGGGTTTCTGAAACAACAGATGCTGTAGCTGTAATTATTTCGGAGGAAACAGGAGAAATATCGTATGCCAAGCAAGGCCGTGTAAGAATGAACGTTTCGTTCGGGGAGCTGGAGAAATTGCTCAATAAAGACTTTTAACAGCACAGATTTTGGAGATTTAAGGAGATTACACTGATTAATGTGATACTAATCAGTGTAAGCTAAATATCTGTGCAATCACCCCATCTGTGTCATCCACAAATCGGTGTAATCTCTTATTAACAGTATTGTTCGAAGGCACCAATCAGGTTATCAGCGATCATTTGTGCTGGTCTGCCTTCAATTTGGTGACGCTCGATCATGTGTACCAATTTACCATCTTTAAACAAAGCCATAGCCGGCGATGACGGAGGGAAAGGCATCATGTAATTTCTGGCCTGATCTACAGCTTCTTTTTCCATGCCTGCAAAAACAGTAACCAATTTATCAGGGTGTTTTTCGTGTGCTGCTGCTGCTCTTGCTGCCGGGCGTGCATTCGCTGCCGCGCAACCGCAAACCGAGTTTACCACAACCAATACAGTACCTTCACCTTTAATGGCCTCGTCTACATCAGCTGCATTTTTTAATTCCTGAAAACCTACGTTAGTTAACTCCTTACGCATTGGCTCTACTAAATATTCTGGATACATTTATCGTGAGTTTATTATTTACAATTTGAACGCTACAAAAATAAGAAAATCGGATGGCATGTACCATCCGGTTTATATTTTTAAGGTAAAATTAATCGGATCTCTATTACTTCATTCCACGAAGAAAATCGTCGTACATCTGGGGATTGGTAATTGCACCTACAATAACAAGTACAAAAAACAATATGGTTAAAACACTCAGAATTGTGGCAATCATACCGCAAATCTTTCCAGCCTTGGCATTTTTATAGGAAGATTCAGTATAAAGTGCAGGGTTAAGCTGGTATTTTTTTACATCTCCAGCACCTAAAATCCAGGCAATAACACCGAAAATAAGCCCAAATATACCATAAAAGCAACAAGCCGGTAGTGCAATAATACCTAAAACAAGTGCCGCGGTGGCGTTAGGTAAATTTTGCTGACCAAATCCTCCGCCAAACTGACCAAATGGAGGCGGCTGCTGAAACGGCGGCGGTTGTTGAAATGGTGGAGGGCTTATCGGTCCCTCATTTATTGGTTCAATAATCGGTTCCTCTTTCTTCGAAAGATCGATAGGTTTATTTTCCTGAGGGTTTTCCTGTTCTTCTGACATGAGTACGTTTTTAACTTAGTAGTTGGTGATTGTATATTTTGTAAATGTAATTGATTAAGATAATTACTGCAACACCTGCAAAAACGATTTTAATCAACTGAGCGCCGAATTTAAGGTCGAGTTTTAGGTGAACAAGTGTAAAAAGCACGATAAAAATTAAAGGAAGGGTTGCGGGATAAAATTTAAAAGAATCGATGAAATTTCCTTTAAGCAAGGCAACAATTGAACGCTGTAAACCGCAACCGGGGCAATCGATACCAAAATGAGCTTTAAAAGGGCAGCTAAAAAGATGTTCGCCCAACCAATCTAAAAAACTTTTATCAGGTTGAGCCATATATATCGATTATTTTTGCCTGCGCATCTTTCCAGACCTTATACTTTTCGAGGTCTTTAAGTACCTGCCTGTACACGAGGTTTAAAATGTATATATCATCAATAAAGCCTAAAGCGGGTACAAAATCCGGGATCACATCAACCGGCGACAAAAAATAAACCAGGCCACCTAAAACGGCAACAATCGATCGTTTCGGGATTTCAGTGTAGCTACCGTTTACATAATCTTTTGCAACGGCAAACAACAATACCAGCTTTGCCCAAACGCCATCTAAATCGCCTTTATTGGTTACAGCTTTGCCCAGCGCATCCTTAATGGTTTTGCTGGCCCTGGTTTTATCATTCAAGATCACAGTTGCCTTGCCCTCAGATTTTTTAAAGAAATCCAATATTTTTTGCCTGTTCAATTTCATGCTGAATGTATTACAAATTAACGGCCAAAAGCATCTTAATTGTATCGGCACATTTGACGAAACAACCTAACTGCCAGATGTTTTTATCTTTTATTGAAATTAAATATTTTTCATCATCTCCAAAATATCATCAACATACTTTCTTTCGTTAGCCAGGCGCGGAACTTTATGTTGTCCACCTAGTTTGTCTTTTGCCTTTAACCAGTTGTAAAAAGTATTGGCAGGCGCATTATGGACTTTTGGACGGCATAAAGCCATATCCTTAAAGCGCTTGGCATCGTAATCAGAATTTACTTCGCGCAGGGTTTGATCCATAATATCTACAAACTTTTCAAAATCGTTTGGCTGTTTATCAAACTCAATAATCCATTCGTGCCCACCTGCTTTCTCGCCTTTAAAATAAATTGGACCAGCAGTATAGTCTTTAATTTCGGCGCCGGTTTCCTGGCAGGCTTTGGTTAAGGCTTGTTCGGCATTATCGATAATCACCTCTTCGCCAAAAGCATTAATAAAATGTTTGGTACGGCCTGTAATTTTAATGCGGTATGGTGCCAGCGAAGTAAACTGAATGGTGTCGCCAATCATATAACGCCATAAACCACCATTGGTAGAAATTACAATTGCATAGTTTTTATGCAACTCCACTTCTCCCAGCACCAATGCTTTAGGGTTCTCTTCACCAATGTGCTCCATAGGCACAAATTCGTAGAAAATACCATAATCCAGCATCAGTAACATTTCATCGGAGTCGTCCTGATCCTGTATACCAAAAAATCCTTCTGAGGCATTGTAAGTTTCCAGATAGTACATATCAGAAGAAGGAATGAGCTGTTTAAACTGCTCGCGATATGGCGCAAAGTTTACTGCACCATGGATATAGACTTCGAGGTTGGGCCAAACTTCGAGCAGATTGCTCTTGCCTGTTAATTCGAGTACTTTTTTGGCCAGTACAATGGTCCAGGTAGGCACTCCCGAAATACTGGTTACATTTTCGTTGATAGTGGCCTCGGCCATCCTATCCATTTTAATTTCGTAATTGTCCATCAAAGCGATAGACATATCTGGCGTACGGTAAAACTCGGCCCAGATTGGCAGATTCTTAATCAGTACCGCCGACAAATCGCCATAAAAGCAATCTTCATTTAATTGGTTTACCTGGTGGCTTCCGCCTAAAACCAAACTCTTACCGGTAAACATCTGGTTATCCGCAGGTTATTGCAATAAATGGAAAGCATATCCTTCCCCCCTTGAAATGGCATTCTTCCAGACTTTCTTCCGATACAGGGATAAATTTGCTCCTGTCGCTGGTAGTCCCTGATGATTTTGCAAACCACTTGATATCTGATGGCCAAAGAATATTCTGCTCGCCATTCAGCATGCGCTCAATGTAGGGCTTTAAGGTATCATAATTTTGAATAGGAACACGTTCCTGATATTGCTGTACGGTTAAAATGGTCTTGTAATCATACAGTTTGCCCCATTCGGTATTTTCGGCACTATCAATCAGCGTGTGGAACCATTCTTCCTGAACATCATACGGATATTTCATAAAAAGCTCGATCTGGTGGATCCGCTTTTTCATTAACCAGGTAAAAATCGAATTTACAATTGCCATCTTAAAGGTTAAAATTAATGAACATCATCTTATCAAAAGTTTCTACAGCTATGTACATTCTTTTATTTACAGCACCCTGGTTTACAGTAATTCGTTTCAACATAAAGTCTAGGCAACACCCGAAATTAAAATTTGTTTGTGGTTCGCAATATTTTATCAGCAACCCGAGAATTAAACATCAAATTTCTTGCGTTTTAACACGAAGTTCGATCCCAGATATACTTTTCTTACCATTTCATTTTCGGCCAGTACCTCAGGTACGCCTTGCTCTAAAATTTTCCCTTCAAAAAGCAGGTAAGCCCTGTCGGTAATAGAAAGGGTTTCCTGTACGTTATGGTCGGTTATCAGAATGCCGATATTTTTATGTTTCAGCTTAGCCACAATACCCTGAATTTCTTCTACGGCAATAGGGTCTACCCCGGCAAAGGGCTCATCGAGTAAAATAAAATTGGGGTTGGCTGCTAAAGCACGGGCAATTTCTGTACGACGACGCTCACCACCCGACAATAAATCGCCACGGTTTTTGCGCACTTTATGCAAGCTAAACTCGTTAATCAGCTCTTCGAGTTTATCTTTCTGTTCTTCCTTGCTCATATCGCTCATTTCCAAAATGGCAAGGATATTATCTTCAACGGTAAGTTTCCTGAAAACCGAAGCTTCCTGAGCCAGATAACCAATTCCTTTCTGCGCCCTACGGTACATTGGATCTTCGGTAATATCTTCTTCTTCTAAAAAAATACGTCCTTCGTTAGGTTTAATTAACCCCACAATCATATAAAATGATGTGGTTTTACCTGCTCCATTTGGCCCTAGCAAACCAACAATTTCTCCCTGGTTTACGTTAAAGGAAACATTGTTTACAACGGTACGCTGTTTATATTTTTTAACCAGATTTTCGGCTCTTAGTATCATATATTGATCGATATTTTTCGGCTGTCACATTGAGCTTGTCGAAATATCCTTCGACAGGTTCAGGATAACACCTTAGAAATATTTAATTAACTTTTATTCCTTTAACATTCAATTGCAAACGCTTCTTATCCCGCCATACATTTTCTTCAATCGTGTAACAAATAGAAAAAGGTACTCGTGGCTGCAACAGGTTTTGAAATTCTCCCAAACCAAATGCGATGCCCTCAAAAATAGGCGAATTTTGTTGTTTTATATTAATTTTTAAGTGATTTGCGCCAACAGCCATAGCATGTTGTGCCAGATATACCCCATGGGTAACAAAAATAGGCGCCATATTTTCCGGGCCAAATGGTCCCATCTGCGCCAAAATCCGGTAAAACTTACCATCAATCTGTGCCAGTTCTATTTCTGCATCGATCTTAATCATGGGTGTTAACAGCTCTTCCGTGATGCTTGCGGCTACAATTTCTTCAAATTTATCTGCAAAAGCATCTACGTTATGCTCCTGCATGGTTAAGCCTGCTGCAAATTTATGGCCTCCATACTGGTCGAGTAAATCAGCACAGCCACTCAAGGCCTCGTATAAATCGAAACCTACTACCGAGCGGCAGGAACCTGCCACATAACCGTTCGATTTGGTAAGCACAATCGTTGGGCGGTAATATTTTTCCGTTAAACGCGAGGCAACAATTCCAATCACACCTTTGTGCCAGTTTTCATTAAATACAACAGTGGTCTTTCTGTTAATCAAAGCTTCACTGTCGCCAATTAAAGCAAGTGCTTCGCGCGTAATATCCTGATCGTAGGTTTTGCGTTCTGTATTTTTAAGGTTAATCAGTTCGCTTTGTTCTAAAGCATTTCCATCTACCTGGCAGAGCAGCATAGCCACTGCATGTTTGGCATGATCGATCCTGCCCGCAGCATTAATCCGTGGCCCGAGGGTAAAAACCACATCGGTAATGGAATAATTTTCGGTCTTACCCGAAACTTCCATTAAAGCCCGTAAACCTTCGCAGGGGTTGGTATTTAACTTTTTTAAACCATAATGCGCTAAAATCCTATTCTCACCCACTATAGGTACAATGTCGGCGGCAATACTAATCATCACTAAATCCAAATACTGCAAATAGCTTTCTTTAGGCAAATGATGCTTTTGTGCATACGCCTGCGCCAGTTTAAAACCTATGCCACAACCGGCCAGCTCTTTAAAAGGGTAAGGACAATCTGCACGTTTAGGATCTAAAACGGCAACGGCATTAGGTATTTCATCTCCGGGCAAGTGGTGATCGCAAATGATAAAATCGATGCCTAAAGTATTGGCGTAATCAATTTTATCGATTGACTTTATCCCGCAATCGAGCGCAATGATTAGCGAAAAACCATTTTCGCTTGCATAATCGATACCCGCAGTAGAAATCCCATACCCTTCCAGGTAACGGTCGGGAATGTAATATTCGATATTTGAAGTTAACTGAGAAAAGAAACTGAAAGCTAGCGCTACCGAAGTGGTACCGTCAACATCATAATCTCCATAAATCATTATTTTTTCATGGGTTGCCAGAGCAGTTTCTATCCTGACTATTGCAGCATCCATATCCTTCATTATGAAAGGATTATGAAGGTGATCTAAATCCGGTCTGAAGAAATCTTTTGCCTGATCGAAATCGCAAATATTCCGTTGTACCAATATCTGTGCAAGCGAGCGGTCTATATTCAGTTGTTCTGCAATCGTTGTTATATTAGCATCATCACAATTTGACGCAAGCACCCATCTTTTTTCCATTTATTCTGTTTCCGAACAGTAAATATACATTTTAATTGGATACGACAGCAGTAATCATTACATAGTAATCGTTTTCGCCTCACCAATGTATTGTAATCCCCTTTAAAATTGCTGCAATAAATACTATCTGGTTCATTATTTCCCGCTGATGGCACAGAAAAAAACACAGATTTACAAATGATAATGCTTTGCATCAATGATATCTGCGCTTCAATCCTATTTAATCTGCGGGAAAAAATAGTACACATTGCCCCCGCTGATTAGGCAGACTAAGAAAAATAACACAAGCTTATTTCGAGTTTCCCGGATATTCCTGATAAAGCTTCAATAAATGCTCTTTTTGAGTCGCATACTTCGCATCATCTGCCAGGTTTACCCGCTCGGCAGGATCCCACGAAAGATTATATAGCTCTGTAAGTTCCTTGTCTTCGTTTTTGGTAATCCTTAATTTCCAATCGCCATCCTTAACGCCTTCTAAAACGTAATTGTGGTAGTAAATCGGACGGTGAGCCTTATTGTAATTTTTAGTGGTTAATAAAGCAGCAATAGATTCGCCATCGTACACTCTCGCCGGAAGTTTACTTTTGGTCCACTCGGCCAGCGTAGGAAAAACGTCTAAATTCGAAATGGGCTTGGTTAACTGTGTATCGGTAAGTGTGTGGCCTTTCCAATATACAATGAACGGTACCCGATGACCGGCTTCGTAAGAAATACCTTTGGATCCTCTGAAAACACCAGCCGAACCTACGTGGTAAAATTTAGTAAAACCATCCTGGTACATTCTCGATGGCGCGTTAATCCATGGGCCATTATCGCTGGTAAAAATAAAAATCGTGTTATCGGCCTGTCCTGAAGCTACCACCTGTTTCCAGATTTGTGCCAGGCCAGCATCCATATCCTCAATCACATCGCCCAGCTCGCCACCTGCTGATGGTGTTTTACGGCTTTTTTGTGCCGCAAAGGCAACCGGTAAATGCGGCATATTTTGAGCCAGATAAAGAAAAAACGGCTTCTTCGCTGCTGCATTTTTCTTAATGAAACTAATCGACTCGCGCGTGTAAGAACTGGTTAAAATACTGTCGTGTGGCTTATAAATTTCAGGTTTGGTATTTCTGAAAATTTTAATGGTGGTATCGGTTTTTACATAAGGTGCCCGGTAATCGTGGCTATATAGCAAGCCATAAAACTCATCGAAGCCTTTTTTGTTCGGCAACGAAACGCCATGATCGCCCAGGTGCCATTTACCCACCAAAGCCGTGGCATAGCCAGATTGTTTCAGCATTTGTGCAATGGTAATTTCATCTTCAGGCATGCCTGCTTTTTCGCCTGGCCCTATTGGTCTTTGCAAACCCATCCTGCTGCAATACCTTCCAGTAAGCAGTGATGCCCTTGAAGGCGTACAGGTTGGCGAAGTAGTTATAAAATTGGTTGCTTTTATTCCCTTTGCAGCCATCCCATCTAAAAAGGGGGTTTTAATCAGCGGACTTCCATAGCATGAAATATCGGCATACCCCATATCATCGGCCAGCACAATAATTACATTTGGATGCTGTTGGGCAAATAAACGGTTAGAAAAGCCAAAAACCAGCAATAAAATTAAAACACGGATGCTCATAAAGAATAATTTGCCTGAAATTTAGCAATCATATTTTACAAAAAAAGGAAGTATCCAAGCTTTTACTAAAACAAATACTGTTATTTAGATTGTTACCTTTGTAGAAACATTAAAGATTTACATTTTGCAAGTCCACACCCTTTACGAAGGCACCTATTCGGTTGATGCAACAAAAAAATTTGTACCATTCGATCCTGCCATTCATCATTTTAAAGACAGACCCGCCTCGCTGTTTATCAACGTACAACCTTTTTTGGTTGAACTTAAAAACGACCTGATCCTTTTTGATACGGGTTTGGGTTTTAGCGACGATCACGGCGAACTCATTTTACATAAAAACATCAGAAATGCAGGCTTCGACCCTACCGATGTGACTAAGGTTTTAATGTCGCACTTACATTACGATCACTCTGGCGGCCTGATTCACCAGTTGGGCGATAAAACCGAGCTGAGTTTCCCGGATGCAGAACATATTATTAACCGTGGTGAATGGGAAACCGCGTTTAGCAGTACGTCAACTTCGTACCATGCCAATATTTTCGAATTTGTACAACGCAATGCCCAGTTAACTTTTGTAGAGGGCGATGGAGCGATAGATGAAAGTATTGCCTACGAATTTACAGGTGCCCACTGCCCTAACCATCAGGTTTTTCTTTTAACAGAGGGCAAACAAAAGGTATTTTTTGGTGGTGATGTACTACCAGAACCTGAAGAACTGGTTAAAAATTTCATTGCGAAATACGATTTTGATGGTCGTAAGGCAATGGAACTGCGCAAAGACTTTGGCAGAAGAGCAGCTGAAGAAAACTGGGAGTGTCTTTTTTACCACAGTAAAAGTGCAGCAACAGGCTTTGTAGATGAAATAGAAGGCGGATTTAAAATAAGGTAAGATTTTCTTAGTTTTTAACCCCAAAGCATACAAAGAAAAGGCGCAAAGCTATTGTTCCGTCGTTCTGGTGCATTCCGCGCCCCTCTTACGTTTTTAACCACAGGAGCACACAAAGCAGTATTCATATTCCGTAGTTTCCGTGCATCCGTGGCTAGAAGATCAGCTATTTTTAACCGCAAAGCGCTCAAAGAAAGGGCACAGAGCGCAGAAATAAACAAATACCTCAGTATGCTCTGTGTAAAAACTCAATACGCTTAGTGGTAAAAATTGGCGCACAAAGCGCTTAAACTAAACAAGCCCCGGCAAAATTGCCAGGGCTCTATTTTTTTCCGAGACTAAAGGAAATTATTTTTTAGCTACTAATTTCACTGCTAATTCAAACTCATCGTTGATGGCTTTGTCACCAATGCTATCGAAGAATGATTTAGAACCATATTTAATATCATATTTAGTTCTGTCTACCACGATTTTACCAGCTAAAGCAGAAGCAGTACCATCAGCATTCAGTGTAACGGTTGCAGGGAAGCTTAATGGTTTAGTAATACCTTTAATGGTTAAGTTACCTGATACAGTTACATTAGCACCACTACCTGCTACTTTAGTAATTACAAAAGTAGAAGTTGGGAATTTAGCAACACCAAAGAAATCGTCAGCTTTTAAGTGACCTTCTAATTTCGCACTGCCATCAGCATCTTTAATCGAGTTCATATCGATGGTGAAAGTACCACCAGTTACACTTTTACCATTTACAGCAAGCGAGCCTGATTGTAAAGCAATTGTTCCGTTGTGAGAACCTGTTACTTTTTTACCAACCCAAGTAATGGTCGATTTTGCTGCATCTACAGTATAAGTAACTGGTTTAGTAGGGTTTTTAAAAGCTGATAAAGCTACAACTGCTACTAATAAAAAGATTGAAGAGATTTTTAATTTCATTTTTCTGGTTTTTTAATTTGATACAAATATAGATCAACTGATTACCTCTTGTTATTGATCTATGTTAAGTTTTTCAAAAATAATCGGATTTATTTAAAATCATTCTATTGACTGCAGATTTATAATAAAGGTTTAATTTGTTTACTTTTTAATGTGAATTAAATCTCCCGGTATATTTAAGTTATATTCGTTAAACCTTTTTTACATGATCAGAAAAATTTTAGCCGTTTTAGCTGGCTATGCCATTTTTGTCATTTCGTCGCTTTTGCTTTTCAAATTATCGGGGCAAAAGCCACATGCCGATGCATCAATGATCTTCAAACTGCTTACATTACTTTATGGAATTTTCTTTGCTGCCTTAAGTGGTTATATATTAGGGCTGATTGCCAAAACCAGCAATTTAAACCTGAATTATGTTTTAGCGATAATTATTGCAGGCTTTGCAACATTTTCACTTTTTAGCGCAAACGGAAGCAATTGGACCCAGCTTTTAGCTATATTTATTTTTGCTCCCGCATCAATTTTAGGCGGCAAACTATATTGGAATAAGCATATTAATAATCAATTATAACGAGATGAACCACAAAGCAATCTCCATCCGCCCCTTTATCGGCGCAAAAGATTTTGAAATATCGAGAAGCTTTTACCGTGACCTGGGCTTCGAAGAAACCACTTTAGGCGCACATATGTCGGTCTTTAAAACCGGGAATCTAGCTTTTTACCTCCAAAACGCTTATGTAAAAGACTGGATTGATAACACCATGATCTTTATGGAAGTTGAAAATGTAGCACACTACTATAATGAACTGCTGGCCTTCGATTTACCAGGCCGGTATCAAAATGTAAAACTTACACCTATCCGTCACGAAGAATGGGGCAGTGAATGTTTCCTACATGATCCTTCCGGGATTTTGTGGCACTTCGGAGCTTTTAAATAAAAAACAAATGTTATAAACCTGTAATCAAAAAAACCATAATCCCTCAAATGAAAAATAAATTTCACGCTACTTTATCTTTAATCAGCTTGCTCTTCATCGCCAGCAGCTGCAATGTTAACAGTTCCTATATTAATCGGGAAGAAGATAAAAAAGATGCAGAAAAAGTGGCTGATCAATTTTATGCACTGCTTCAAAAAAAGGAATTCCACAAAATAGACCTCATGCTGAGCACACAATTTAAGGCTGCTACCAGCACCGAAAAATTAAACGATTATCTAAACGGAGCACTAAACAAATTAGGTGAAATTAAAAGTGAAAAACTCGACCATTGGGAATCGAAAGTGATAAAAGGCACCAACCCTTCGGCAAATTATGTGCTTTATTATGTGGTAGAAAGAACAAAATACCAATCAAAAGAAACGGTTACGCTAACTGCAGAAAACGACCAGATCAAAATACAAGGTTACAATGTAAATTCTGATGGCTTGCTATTAGGAAAATAATATTTCTGCTTCATGGCACAAAAAAAGCAGGTTTTATGAAATGAATCCATAAAACCTGCTGATAATTTATCTGTTAAGATTGCTTCGTCGTACCTCTCCGCAATGTGAAAAACTACGGTACGATCTCTTCTAAATAACTTTCAATCGGCGGACAAGCGCAGATTAATGACCTGTCGCCATGGCTGTCGTTAACACGACCAACCGAAGGCCAGAACTTGCGCTCTAACACGTACGGAAGTGGGAACGCAGCAGTTTGACGGCTGTAAGCATGCTCCCATTCGTTTGCAGTAATTACCGAAACTGTGTGAGGTGCATTTTTAAGCGGATTATCTGTTTTATCTAAAGTACCGTTTTCTACCTGGGTAATTTCGTTTTTAATTGAGATTAAGGCATCACAGAAACGGTCTAACTCATGTTTAGGCTCTGATTCTGTTGGCTCAACCATTAAAGTACCCGCTACCGGGAACGAAACTGTTGGTGCGTGGAAACCATAATCCATTAAACGTTTAGCAATATCGGTTACTTCGATTCCGAAAGCTTTGAACGAACGGCAATCTAAAATCATCTCGTGTGCGCAACGGCCCTGAGCACCTGAATAAAGTACCGGGTAGTGTTGCTCTAAACGCGCTTTCATATAGTTGGCGTTTAAAATGGCATATTTAGTGGCGTTGGTTAAACCTTCAGCACCCATCATTGCAATATAAGCATGAGAGATGATCAGGATCGAAGCCGAACCCCAAGGTGCAGAAGAAACTGCAGAAATTGATTTTCCTTTATCGATATCAACTACAGCGTGACCAGGAAGATAAGGAACCAGGTGTTTTGCCACACCGATTGGGCCCATACCTGGACCACCACCACCGTGAGGGATACAGAATGTTTTGTGTAAGTTTAAGTGACAAACATCGGCACCAATATTAGCCGGGCTGGTTAAACCAACCTGTGCGTTCATGTTTGCGCCATCCATATAAACCTGTCCGCCATTAGCGTGGATGGTTTCGCAGATTTCGATAATGCTTTCTTCGAAAACACCGTGTGTAGATGGATAAGTTACCATTAAACACGATAGGTTATCTTTGTGTAATTCTGCTTTAGCTTTTAAATCTTCAACGTCGATGTTACCGTTCTCTAAAGATTTAACAACCACAATTTTCATATCGGCCATTGCTGCCGAAGCTGGATTGGTACCGTGAGCTGAAGCAGGGATTAATGCCACATTACGGTGGAAATCGCCTCTATCGTGGTGATAAGCACGGATAACCATTAAACCTGCATATTCACCTTGTGCACCTGCATTAGGTTGTAAGCTCATGGCAGCAAAACCTGTAATTTCGCTTAACCATTTATCCAGTTCGTTAAAAACAGAATAATAACCCAATACCTGATCGGCTGGTGCAAACGGGTGAATGCGCCCAAAGTGAGACCAGGTAACCGGAATCATTTCGGCTGTTGCATTTAATTTCATGGTACAACTACCCAAAGCAATCATCGAGTGGCAAAGCGATAAATCTTTTGCCTCTAACGATTTAATGTAACGCAACATTTCGTGTTCAGAATGGTGCGAATTAAAAATCGGGTGTGTTAGGTAAGCCGAAGTACGTTGTAAAGCTTCAGGAACTACAGTTTCTACATTTTCAATAAGCTCTACCTGATCGCCTGCAAAGCCTTTTGCCCTTGCAAAGATTTTAGCAATTAAAGTAATGTCTTCGAAAGTAGTGGTTTCATCAATTGAAATGGTAACGGTATTACCAACATAGTTCAGGTTGATTTCGTTATCCAGGCAATATGCGTGGATACCGCCTTTTAAATCGCCTAAATCGAAACGGATTGTATCGAAATAAGCTGAATTCAATTGCTCGTAACCTAAATTGTTCAAAGTAGTGGCTAAGCTGATGGCTAAACCGTGTGTACGCTCAGCAATAGCTTTTAAGCCCTTCGGACCGTGATAAGCTGCATAGAAACCGGCCATAATTGCCAATAAAGCCTGTGCAGTACAAATATTCGAAGTAGCTTTATCTCTACGGATGTGCTGCTCGCGGGTTTGCAAAGCCATACGTAAAGCATAATCGCCATGGCTATCGATAGTTACACCGATAATACGGCCTGGGATAGAACGCTTATATTCGTCTTTAGTGGCAAAAAATGCAGCATGCGGACCACCAAAACCCATCGGAATACCGAAACGTTGTGTAGTACCTACCACAATATCAGCACCCCACTCGCCCGGAGGTGTTAATAAGGTTAAACTTAAAATATCTGCAGCAACCGTTAATTTAATGTTTAGGTTGTGCAGTTCAGCAGCAAAGTTCTTGTAATCGAAAACCTCGCCATTGCCAGCAGGATATTGAACAATAGCACCAAAGAAATCTTCGGTAGCTACGAAATCTAAATGACTGCCAATTACCAGCTCAATGCCATAAGGATTGGCTCTGGTTTTTAAAATATCGATGGTTTGGGCAAAAAGCAATTCAGAAACAAAGAATTTCTTAGCTGCCTGATTTTTACGTGTACTGTATTGCATAAACATGGCCTCAGCTGCTGCTGTACCTTCATCTAGCAATGAAGCATTGGCAATTTCCATTCCGGTTAAATCGATAACCATGGTTTGGAAGTTTAACAAAGCCTGTAAACGGCCCTGTGCAATCTCTGCCTGATATGGCGTATATTGGGTATACCATCCTGGGTTTTCGAATACGTTACGTAAAATTACACCCGGCGTAATGGTATCATAATAACCTTGACCGATAAAGCTTTTGAAAACTTTATTCAACAATGAAGTTTGTTTTAAAGCACCAAGATATTCAGTTTCTGATTTTGCTGCCGGCAAATTTAGTGGTTGTTTTAACCTAATTGCCGTCGGAACGGTTTGTTCAATCAGCTCATCAATAGAATTTACGCCAACAGTGTGCAACATTTCGGCTGTATCGGCCTCATTAGGAGCAATATGGCGATTTTGAAAATCTTCCTTGTAGTGGATATTTAAGCTCATGCGGTATGAATAATAAATTTGCGTGCAAAGGTAACAAAAACGAAGCTTTATTTCGCTATATATCAGTGTAAAAAAGCGTCTTATTCTGCATTAAAGGCTACAAAAAAGGTAGATTTTATACATTAACCAAAAGACAAACGTTTGTTCTTTTTAAGCAAATATGATATTAGTTTGGAAAGCACTGGCAGTGCTAAAATTTAAATTCGTTCCCGCTATCCGCTACAATCTTTTTGCTGCTACCGGGTTTAAAAATCAATAGAAATACAAAATACCGGATTCCAATATCTAAACTTACTTTAGTCTTTAAGCTTTGGCCTTTCTCCTTACTTCTGCACTTTCCACCCCTCATCCTTACTCAGCTTCAGCTTGTAGGTTTTGGTAATGAAGTTACTGTTCTTATTGGCTTCCTTATCAAAAGGCTCAAAGTCGGTGGTCACCATTTTTAAAGATACGGTTACCTTTGCTGTGCTTGAATTTACCTGAGAGAAATCTACCGGTTTCTCGTCCGCCAATACATACTCTACCACTTTAACGGTAGCCTTATCACCATCCTGTTTCAACACCCACGGACTTGCTTTCTCGGTTAAAGTAATCTGGTAAACAAAACTGCTGTCCTTCGAAAGGAATTTCTTTTTGGCTTCTTTTAAATTAAGTGTTACCAGGCCTTTGCTAGCTAAAGTTTTATATTTCCCCAACTCAAACATATCGTTGGTACTGTTAAATTTGATTTCGCCAAAGTTAAACCTCGTGGTTTTATATTCAGGATTGGCTTTAAGGTAATCGGTAATTACTTCACCTGCTTCTTCCTGGTTAATGGTGGTTTTGGTTTTGCAGGCAGTGAAACCAATAACAACGAATGATAAAATATAAATGATCAATTTTTTCATGTGTAAATGCGTTAAGCTTTTTAAAGGTATTTATTTTTAGGTTAACCGCAAAGCACGGATTGTTTATTAAATATCACTCTGCGTGCTCTGCGCCCTCTCTTTGTGTGGTTAAATTAAGTTTATTTCCGCTTTAAATATTTCAGATTAGGTAAAATCATTGCCGATAGGATCACAACAACCCCAACCCACCTTAAAAATGAAACCTGCTCCTGCAGCACAAAACCAGCCATCATTACAGCTACGGGCAATTCGGCGGCACTTAAAATTGAACTTAGAGCCGTGCCAATTTTCGGGACACCTTCGGCAAAACACAAGGGCGGAATTACCGTTCCAAAAACTGAGATAATCAATCCCCACTTAAGTAAGCTCCCACCTAACGCTCCATTAAATAAAAAAAGGCGGAAAAAGAATAAAAATGAGGATGCAGGCACCGGTAATCATCAAGGCACTTTTCTTTAATACCGGATATTCGTTACCAATCCTGCCACTCAGCAGCAAGAAACCTGCATAAGAAAGCGCAGCCAATAACCCGAAACTAATTCCTTTTAAGCTCATATCGCTGATGCGGGCTTCAACCATTCCACTGGCCAGCACCGTACCACCTAAAACCAAAGCTATAGCCAGTAATTGTAATCCGCTTGGTTTCTTTTTAAAAAAGGCCAACTCCATTAAAATACTCATCCAGATAAACTGCATTAGCAAAACAATCGCCACCGAATTGGGTACGAGCTTTACCGATTGATAATAAAAAACACTCACCAATCCGGTACAGGTACCGGCCAATATCATTTTCCACCAGGGGGTGATTAGGGTTATTTCTTTAGCTTTATAATTTGATGTTCTCCGTTGAAAGAAAAACAATACCCATAAAATTACGGCGCCTAAAAAAGCCTGTGCGCCGGTTACATCACCAAGTGTATAACCTTCGTGGTACGCCAGTTTAACAAAAGTAGATAATATGCCAAAGCTACAGGCACCGAAAAAAACAAGGAGGATTCCTTTAAGCATAATGTATTTTTTAACCACAGAGAAATAAGAGTTTTCGCAGAACACACAGAGGCTCTGTTTCTCTGTGTATTCCTTTGCACACTCTGTGGTTAATTAAGCAAGTTGCTGCAAATAGCGTTGTATGGTAGTTTCCAAACCTAAATAAAGTGCATCGCTAATTAAGGCATGACCGATAGAAACTTCCAGCAAACCTGGAATGCTTTGTGCAAAATAATGCAGGTTGTGTAAATCCAGATCGTGCCCCGCATTAATGCCCAACCCCAGTTTATTGGCGTGGTGTGCAGCAGCAATATAGCTAACAACCGCTTTTTCGCGATCGGCAAAATAGTTGTGCGCATAAGCTTCGGTGTACAGTTCAATGCGATCTGTTCCAGTTTCTGCTACACCTTCAACCATTTCTACAACGGGATCAACAAAAATAGAAACCCTTATACCTGCATTTTGAAATACAGCTACCATTTCTTTCAGATAATCTTTATGTTTAATCGTATCCCAACCATGGTTAGAAGTAATCTGTCCTTCGGCATCGGGCACTAAGGTAACCTGTGCAGGTTTGTTGGCCAAAACCAGATCTACAAACTTATCTTCCCTGCAATTGCCTTCAATATTAAATTCTGTTGCAATGGCAGCTTTCAAATCGTAAACATCCTGGTAGCGGATATGTCTTTCATCAGGGCGTGGGTGAACTGTAATACCCTGCGCGCCGAAACGTTCGCAGTCTAATGCAACCTTAACCAGATCAGGATTATTACCGCCACGGCTGTTGCGTAGTGTGGCAATTTTATTGATGTTAACCGATAACTTTGTCATGAAGCAAAGATAGGGCTTTGCCTTTGTTAATCTTAAACCTTGAAAAAATTTGACTTTTTTTTGCTCATATTTGCTTCTCGTAAATGAATATAAAGGATACTACATTATATAAGCTCCTGATTGCACTAATTGTACTGGTGAGCATTTTTGCCCTGTTCGGCGGTATAATGGAACCCGATTCGGCACTTTACGCTTCTATTGCCAAAAACATGGTACTTAGAAACGACTGGGTTAACATTTATGTGCGTGGTGTAGACTGGCTCGATAAACCGCATTTAACCTTTTGGCTGGCTGCAGCCTCATTTAAAATTTTCGGCATTAATGCCATTGCCTATAAACTTCCATCTTTTCTGGCTGGCCTGCTGGGTGCATGGTATTTGTACAAACTGGCTAAAAGCATTTACAGTGAAAAAACCGGATTAATCAGTGCGCTGATTTTGCTGACTTCGCTGCATATACTCATTTCAACCTTCGATGTGCGCGCAGAGGTTTACATCACGACCTTTACCTTAGCAGCCATTTATCATTACTATAAAGCGCATCAAGGTTCTTTCTGGCATATTGTGTTGGGCTCATTTTTCGCAGCCTGTGCCATTATGATAAAAGGCATATTCGTTTTGATTCCGGTTTTTGGCGGCTTCATTATTTACTGGCTCTTAACCAAACAGTTTAAACAACTGCTAAAATTAAAATGGTGGCTGGCCATTGTACTGATTTTCATCTTTATTATTCCCGAGCTTTACACCCTATACCTTCAGTTCGATTTACATCCCGAGAAGCTGGTGTTTGGCAAAACCGGTGTATCAGGCTTAAAGTTTTTCTTTTGGGACAGTCAGTTTGGGCGCTTTTTTAACAATGGTCCCATTAAAGGTAAAGGCGATGTTTCTTTCTTTTTGCATACTACACTTTGGGCATTTTTACCCTGGTCGATATTATTCTACAGTGCTGTTGTTGCCCTGTTTAAAAAGAAAAACCGCAGCAATTTACCTCCCGAAAGTATCATGATCTGGACGAGCGCTGCAATCACCTTCCTGCTTTTCTCTCTATCGAAATTTCAACTGCCGCACTACATTTTAATTATTTTGCCGCAATTTGCCATCATTACGGCTTTGTACCTTCAAAAACTGGAAAGCAAAAGCTTAAAAGTTTTTTTTACTATTCAAAATGTATTGGCCGTGCTGATTACTTTAATACTTAGCCTGGTGGCTGTTGCTTTTGGCTTTAAAAACAATTCCCTGGCCATTGCCATTTTAGTTGTGATACTTATTGTCTCTTTCCTGGTTTTTAAAGGAATTCAAACCGAAACCATTTTAGCACGAAGCACTTTTATTTCGGTAAGCCTGATGTTTTTCCTTTCTATATTTTTCTATCCGTCGGTGTTGAAATACGAGTCGGGTATGGAAGCTGGAAACTGGTTAAAAACAAATTACCCGGAAGCCAAAGCCTCAGTTTTAATGTATCCGGACGCTTATTCTTTTGATTTTTATGCGCTGGGAGAACCAAAATACTTTTGGAATTACGAAGCGCTGGATAAATTTAGGGGTGATGAAAATCTGGTGGTTTACATTCCTGAAGCAGAACTGCCTAAATTGAAAAAAGATTATGGAGCAGAAGTGCTAAAATCGTTCGAATATTATCACATTACCAAGCTTAGCCCAAAATTTATCAATGCCAAAACGCGCCCTCAGTTATTAGAACATTTTTACCTGGTTAAATTGCATTAAAATGGATTTATTCTTCCGCATTATAAAATTTGGCTTAACCGGACTGCTCGGAATGGCGATCGACTTTGGCGCAACATGGCTTTTCAAAGAAAAAATAAAAGTAAACAAGTATTTGGCCAACGCTATTGGTTTTACACTCGCAGTAACCAACAACTACCTAATTAACCGGGTATGGACATTTGAGAGTACCAATACGCATTGGGGAACAGAATTCACCAAATTTTTAGTAGTTAGTTTAATTGGTTTGGGCCTAAATACCTTTATCATTTATCTTTTTCATCAACGCAAAAACGGTACTAACTTTTATGTAGCCAAGTTTTTCGCCATCGTAATTGTTTTTGTATGGAATTTCTTAGCGAACATGCTTTTTACGTTTAGATAAAGTAGCACTTTACCATTAAGAAATTAAGGTCATTAAGTGTTTATATCCTTTAGCAGAACGGCTGATGATTTGGCATACAACTCGCATGTCTCAATGAACCAATGACTAGCGAACAAATGAACCTTTAGGTAACATTTTTCCCGATAAAGTAAAACACAACAAGCCAGATCAACCCTTTAATCAGGAAGAACAGGAAGCCTAGCAGGCCTACCCTTTTGAACCATAATTTTACTTTTTCTTTGTTCATTACTGTTGTGGTAAAGATAACAGATTTGAGCTAAATTAGAAAGATTTTAAATAAGGTTTAAGCAATTTGGGTAAATTGCCTTTAGTTTTACATTCTAACGAAAAATGATTAGTTTCAAGGCACATTTAACCTCGCAACTATGAAAAAAACCATCATCATCCTACTGGTATTGGTTACCGGTAAACTCCTCGCCCATGATCAAAAATCAGTTAAACAAGTTCAAATACACGCTCAAATAGCTGTAAAAGCTATTGATACCGCTAAGAAAATGAGTAGTCAGGATTGGAAAAACGTAGAAAATGAGCTCAAAAAAGCATTACCAAAAAGCCTGGTTAAAACCATGATGAAACAGTTAAAATCTGCAGAAGCAATGGGTAAATCAGGCAATACGACTGATCAGCGTGCCATAGCCAACATGATTGCCAAAGGCATGGCCGATCATGCTGATGAACTCGATTACGAATTAGAAAAAAAAGAAATTATCGACGATTATAAAAATGGTGATTACGATTCTGCTGCCGAAAAAAGGGAAGCCAGAAAAGAAATGAAAGCAGATTTAAAGGAGCTTAAAAAAGATTATAAAGAAAGTTTGAAAGAAAAAAAGAAAGAAAAGAAGATGGTTAATACCCAATTTATTTAAGCCTTTTTTAAATCATGCCAAAACTTAAAACGCTTTTTTTACTCGTACTTTTAAGCACTCGTATTTGCGCGCAAAAATTTGAGTCGCTAAGCAAGTACAAAGTTAATTATGGTTTGGCAAAAAGCGCAACCGAACAATGGCTGGCCATAAGAAGCTTCAGTGCGGACGGAGAAAAATACTTGTTATTGGTTAATCCACAAACATTGGATACTAAAGTTGATTTAGCTAATAATTACACCACCAACAGCTTGAAATGGGGAAATGTGCTGGCGATTTTCAATAACACAGCCTATGTAAAAGCTTTGGAAGCCGCGGCCGCTAGAGATATCCAGCTGCAAAATGCAGGTATCGACCATGCTTTCCCGAATGAAAAAGGTATTACTTTAACCATCGACCTTTGTCCTTCGCACAAGGCCTTAGACCGAATTATTTTTCAGTCGGTTTTTGATGAATTTAAAAAAATTGAGCAACCTGCTCCGCTTGCCATTTCGGTTTCGGGAAAATGGATGTTAAAACATGAGGATGATTTAACCTGGCTAAAAAGTCTCGTAGCCCAAAAAGAGCTGAGCATTACCTGGGTTAACCATTCTTACAACCACGAAGTAAACAAATTACCCCTGGCAGAAAACTTTTTGCTGGCCGCAGGAACAAACTTCGATGTAGAAGTTTTGGAAAATGAGAAACTAATGCTCAAAAACGGCTTAACGCCATCGGTATTTTTCCGTTTCCCGGGTTTGGTTTCAGATAAATCGGTTGTAGATAAAATTGAAGCTTATGGTTTAATACCCATTGGAAGTGATGCCTGGCTAGCCAAAGGGCAGCAACCCAATGCCGGAAGTATTGTACTAATCCATGGAAATGGGAACGAAGAAATTGGGGTGAAAGATTTTATTCAACTGTTAAGAAACAGACAGGCCGATGTAAACCGCAAGCAATGGCTGCTATTTGATTTAAGACAGGGATTGGAAAAGGAGTTTGAATAACGGCATTTTTAACCGCAGAGGACGCTAAGAAATACGCAAAGCCCGCAGAGACTGAAACATAAAGCGTACAGATTATTTGTAAACCATACTTCGCGCCACTTTGCGAAAAACTTTGCGCGCTTTGCGGTAAAATCTACTTCTTAACCGGCAATAACTTTATTTCTTTTGCCTTAAAACGGTTATCTACAATTTCACCGGTTACTTCTGCTTTGCTTACTGCGTTGCAAAAACCATGTTCTCCGTGCGCATCGCCAAAATCGTCGATGTTTTTACCATCTACAAAATAAGGCTTGCCATCAATTTTCACGGCTAGCTCACAATCCTTACCTTTCATTTTAAACTGGCATTCGCCACAGGCAATATCTACAGTCTGTTTGGTGATAACTTTTGCAGCAACTGCTTTTTTTGGAGTGGTTTGGGCATTTACTGAAATAGCAAATACACTTAAACACAAAGCAATGATTAAATTTTTCATAACTTATTTTTTATCAAATGTAGGATTTTAACAGATAAAGAAATGCTGTTTGGCGTAAAATAAACCTGAATAGAAACATCGTCATTTCGACTGGAGCAAGCCGGTTTTTCATCGGTGGCGGAATGCCTGCCCGTGCAGGTGGGGAGAAATCTACTGACACGATTTAGCTTCGTTGAGCACTGCGTGGTTCTCGGCTACGTTGCACTCCGCTCGAAATGACGGTCTCAAAACAAAAAAGGGATATGCAATGTGCACATCCCTTTTGTATTTTGACTCCCGACTCTGAACTGTAGACTCAGGACTAATGATTAGTAACGATATTCGTCTGATTTAAACGGACCTTCAACCGGTACACCGATATAATCAGCCTGGTGTTGATCTAATACATCTAACTCTACACCAATTTTTTCTAAGTGTAAACGAGCCACTTTCTCATCTAAATACTTAGGCAAAACGTACACTTTGTTTTCGTATTTATCTGTGT
Source organism: Sphingobacteriaceae bacterium (assembly GCA_965284455.1). Classification (GTDB taxonomy): domain Bacteria; phylum Bacteroidota; class Bacteroidia; order Sphingobacteriales; family Sphingobacteriaceae; genus Pedobacter. The sequence goes on along the minus strand of OZ260086.1, from coordinate 5,334,982 downwards.
TGGTCCAAAGCTCTAATTGCGCTAAAGTTTGGTTGGTAAACGAGTTACTCATTACAAAACTTGGGTGACCAGTTGCACAACCTAAGTTAACCAAACGGCCTTCAGCCAATAAAATGATATCTTTACCTTCGATAGTATATTTATCTACCTGAGGTTTGATTTCTACTTTAGTTGAACCATAGTTTGCATTTAACCAGGCAACATCGATTTCGTTATCGAAGTGACCAATGTTACAAACAATAGCTTTATCTTTCATGGTTAAGAAATGCTCGCCACGAACGATATCACGGTTACCAGTAGTGGTTACAATAATATCAGCTTCTTTTACTGCTGTAGCAAATTTCTTAACTTCATAACCTTCCATTGCCGCTTGTAAAGCACAAATTGGATCGATTTCAGTAACAATTACACGTACACCTTGCGAGCTTAAAGACTCCGCTGAACCTTTACCCACATCGCCATAACCGCAAACCACTGCTACTTTACCAGCCATCATTACATCAGTTGCACGACGGATCGCATCAACCAATGATTCGCGGCAACCGTATTTGTTATCGAATTTAGATTTAGTTACAGAATCGTTAACGTTAATTGCAGGTAAGTGCAAAGTTCCGTTTTTCATTCTTTCATATAAACGGTGCACACCAGTAGTGGTTTCTTCCGATAAACCTTTAATCGCTGCAATCAGCTCAGGATATTTATCAAATACCATGTTGGTTAAATCGCCACCATCATCCAAAATCATGTTCAATGGTTGTTGCTCCGGACCGAAGTGTAAAGTTTGTTCAATACACCAGTCAAATTCCTGCTCGTTTAAACCTTTCCACGCATAAACCTGGATACCAGCTGCAGCAATTGCCGCAGCAGCGTGATCTTGTGTAGAAAAAATATTGCATGATGACCAGGTAACTTCAGCACCTAAAGCCACTAATGTTTCGATTAATACAGCCGTTTGGATGGTCATGTGCAGACAACCTGCAATGCGCGCACCTTTTAACGGTTGTGTTGGACCGAATTCTTTACGTAAACTCATTAAACCTGGCATTTCTGCTTCGGCTAATTCGATTTCTTTACGGCCCCATTCTGCCAGTGAAATGTCCTTAACTTTGTAAGGGATGTAAGTTGTCTCTACTGATGACATAATTTTCTTTTTAATTAATTGATAATCAATTTTTTAACCGAAAATCAAAATATAATGCAAACCATTGGCAAACCTATTCTGATTAACAGCGTACAAAAGTACGTAATTTTGATGTGAATACTAAACCCATATCGCTTTACAACTTGTAGTTAACTGAATTATACAGAACAATTACTTTTCTTCAAATAAATTCGATGCTGGTTTTAAAAATCGCAACCTATTGCTAACTTACCAGCCAAAACAATTTGCTTTGCTTTATGAATGAAATTAAATGGGGGATTATTGGTTGTGGCGATGTAACGGAGGTTAAAAGTGGGCCGGCGTTTAATAAAGTACCCAACTCATCGCTAGTGGCTGTAATGCGTAGGGATGCAGTTAAAGCTGCAGATTATGCCAGGCGCCATGGCGTACCAAAATGGTATAGCGATGCAACTGAGCTGATTAACGCCCCTGAAGTAAATGCCATTTATATTGCTACACCGCCCCTGCAACACGAGGCTTACACCATTGAAGCACTTGCCGCTGGCAAACCGGTATATGTAGAAAAACCCATGGCATTAAATGCTGCTGCCGCGCAACGCATGGTAACTGCAGCAAATAATTACGGTGTGAAACTCAGTGTAGCACATTACCGTCGCGAGCAGCCCTTGTTTTTGAAAGTAAAATCATTGATCGATAAACAAGTAATCGGCGATATCCGCTTTATTGATTTGCGCATGCTGCAGCCACAAAAAAGTAAGGTAATTGCCAAAACAGCTTACAACTGGCGTATGGATCCGAATATTGGCGGCGGCGGGCTTTTTCACGACCTGGCACCACATCAGCTTGATTTGATGCTTTATTTTTTCGGAGAAATTAACAGTTTTAGCGGAATTGCGCTTAACCAATCGAAACAACAACCTGTTGATGATTTGGTAACCGGACGTATTCTATTCGAAAATGGTGTGGTATTTAACGGCACCTGGTGTTTTACCGTTGCCGAAGGCCAGCAAATGGATGTTTGCGATATTTATGGCTCGAAGGGTAAAATCAGCTTCCCGATGTTTGGCCACCAGGTTAAACTTACCCGTAATGGTGTAGAAGAACAATTTGATTTTTTACCACTTGCCCATGTAGAGCAACCGATGATAGAAAAGGTTGTGGCATATTTCCTGAATAAAAGTAAAAATCCCTGCAGCGGAGAGGAAGCCTTAAAAACCATGGAACTTCTGGATGGTTTCACTTCAAACTTTTAATCATTTAAAGCTAGTAATCAACCACTTAAACTAAAAAAAATCTGTTTTCAAAAATAATTTAAAAAAATTAAAACATTTTTTCACCCTGTTTGTCTATTAACTAGTTTGTTTGGTTTAAGCTTTATACGATGGATGTTGTATACTGCAAAATAATTTCAGCCTCATAGTAATATGAGGCTTTCTCATTTTAATAGCATTGCGCTTATCAGCAATAAAAAATTTCTTTGGACCAATATAAATACCGGTCGCAAAGAAATTTATATGTTTTTTATCTTCTTTCGTTAAAAACCTGAAATTCGGCTATTGAGGCAGTTTCTTTTGAATGTTCGATGCGGATGCGCACCTTGCTTGTCCAAACACGATCGAAACGATGGATTTTAATCCGGTCTGCATTTTTACCATCTGCAATTTTCTTCCATTCTACTCCATTCCAATATTCGAGCACATACTCATCTATATTAGCTTTTTGTTCGGCAATAACAATCATATTTACAGCCTGCTCATTTTTGAGATCGATTTCGAACCAGGGTTTTTCTACCGAGCTATTCGAAGTCCACGAAGAACGGTAACTATCGTCATTCGCAAAATCCATAATATTCATATCATCGCTCCAGGTAGCATTTGCAGCCTTGTTAATGGCGACGTTGCTCGAGATAATAGGTAAATCGAGTGCTGGCAATGTAGCAGTGGCACCTTCATTCTTCCATAATTTACCTACTTCTTTCAACGATTCAATTGCATTATCATCAATTAATCCATCGCGGTTTGGCGCAACATTGAGGATAAAATTACAGCTGGCTTCGTTTAAAGGTTTGATCAACGTTTCTACAATTTCGTTCGGCTTACGTACCGCAACTGTAGGAAAATCGGTTTTCCAAAACCACGAAGTATTAATGGGCAAACAAGCCAAAGCAGGCATTACCTTGTTTTCTTTATGCATCCGCTGGCCGGCGCCCATTTCGTAAGTTTTAATATCGGTATAGTATAAACCTTCTGCAGGATATTTAGCCCCATTCAAATCCATCACCAAACAATCAGGCTGTAAGGTTTTAATCAAAGTATAAATATCTTCAAAAGGTACATCATCATAAGAAATCCGCGACCAGGGTGCATCCCAGCCATCGATAATCAAAGCTTCAATTTTACCATATTTGGTCAATAGCTCGGTAAGCTGCTGCTTAATCATGTCGATATGCTTCGGCGTAATCTGGTTAGGCCTTAATTTATGATGGGTATCGAGAATGGAGTAATACAGCATTACTTTCAGGCCATTGACCCGGAAAGCATCGGTAAACTGCTTTACTACATCCTTGCCATAAGGGCTATTCATTACATTGTAATCGGTGCTTTTGGTATCCCAGATGCAAAAACCGCTATGGTGCTTGGTCGTTAAACAACCATAGCTCATATTGGCCGATTTAGCTGCTTTAGCCCATTGGTTAGCATCTAGTTTTTTAGGATTAAATAATTTTGGCGAGACATCGGGATCGGGCCAGTCGGCATTGGCATAGGTAGGAATGTTGTAGTGAATAAACATACCAAAACGCAGATCGACAAATTTCTGCTGAAGCTGGTTAAGGTGTTTTGCCGCTTCAGCATTTTTAAATTGTGCTTTCACCAGTGGCGAAATCAAGACCAATAAAGCAACTAAAACGTTTTTCTGAATGGATACAAGTTTCATTTTCGGGTAAGGTAATTTATAAATAGTTGAGTTGTAAGTTTGGTTTTAAAGGTATTGGATAGATTTAGTCAAAATCATCCAGGGTAATTTTCAGCTGGCAGGTCAGTATTTAAGCGTTTGGAGAATTTTCAGTCAGATGAACTGCCCGAGCAAATCTGACTGAAAAATAGCTGCTATTGGTTTACAGCATTAATCCTCGTGTTTCTTATTCCAGATGTCTTTATACAATTCTTCGTGTCTTCTGAATTGTAAATGCACATAGGGACACAATGGAATTACCATTAAATGATTTTCCCTCACATAACTCACCATTGCATCAAGCAGCAGCTTGGCATAGCCCTTCCCCTCTCTGTCTGGTTCTACCTCAGTATGGTAAACCGTGAGGTCGTTGCCCTGAATATCAAATACCATTTCTCCTGCTTTACCATTTTCGTCGAAAATATCGAATGAGCTTGGTCCATCTTCCTGAAGATTTAATTTTACTTCTGCCATGATTTCTTAATTGATTTTGGGTAATTTCTAAAATATCAATGTTAAAATATTGCACATACCAATTTGTTTTGTACAAATTTTATTGATAGCCGAAAGATAAGCAATAGAAATGAGCTCTATTCATTTTTTTGCTCCATTATGTACAAACTAAACTTTGATAAATGCTTTACCACACTTTACATTTTTGCTCAAATGGTAACCGAATGTAAACCTTAAATACATTTTTGCAAACAAAGTGGAAACATAAAAACAAAACTTTGATTTTCAAGCAATTATTGCTTAAATTCAGATAACCAAATCTCAGTGTTATGAAAACCGTAAAACACTTACTCGATACCAAACAGGCGCGCATTATTTCGGTGTCCGAAAATATTTCTGTTCTGGATGCCTTAAAAGTAATGACCGAAAAAAACATCAGCGCTGTACTGGTGATGGAAGACCAAAGGCTCCGTGGCATTTTTACCGAACGTGATTATGCCCGCAAAATCATTTTGCAGGGTAAATCATCAAAAGATACGTTGATTAATGAAGCCATGACGGCTACGCCTATTACCATTACCTTAAACGACAGCATCGATTTTTGCATGGAACTGATGACCGATAAGCATATCCGCCATTTACCCATAGTTGTTGATGGTGAAGTTAAAGGCATGGTCTCTATCGGTGATGTGGTTAAGTTTATTATTGAAGATCAAAAACAAACCATTTCGCAATTAGAAAGCTATATTAGCGGGTAAACAAACCCGGAATGAAACCGCTCCTTTATCCTGTACTGGCATTTATTTTAAACTATTTTCTGCTTAGCAGCTTTCCAATGGCTGGTGGAGGTACTAGTCTTGGAGTTTTATTAACCATTCCAATAATAGCTACGATTTCGCTCTTACTGACGAGAATACATTACTTTTTGCTACGAAAGCATAAAAAAATAAAACACTTTCAAATTTGCGGTGTTGTCATTACAGTCTTTTCGAGTTACTTTTTATTTATAGCAGATGAAGACAATAAGCCCTTCGATGTCGTAGCCAGAATGTTCACAACAGCATATAACTATAAAAAGATCGAATTATCCGACTACTTCCTGCCACAAATTCCAATTAATGAGGAAAAAATAATAGCAGCAAAAAAGAAATTTAAAACTCGGCTTCCGGATACTGCCTATACCATTAGCGTGATAAATCCAACTACCTACACTACAACTGAAAGCATTGGCATCTATTACCAAAATGGGATACCTCTTTCAACCAATAAGAATGTTAAAGTACAGCAGCTGAATAACAATGCAATCAGATTGATCAGAATTAACAAACAAGACAGCCTAACCTTTATCCTTACACCTTTAGATACAAAAACTAACAGCAGTAGAATAAGTGGATTTCCCGAAGAAAATTTTAAAGGGAAAGACGAAAAAAAATTAAGACTCGCAGATATTTCGCCAATAAATAAGCATAGCACTTTAGAAAAAGAGTATTTAGCTTACCGTATTTTTACTGGCTACTTTAATGGTTAAAGGCCCTTACTTCCACCTCCACTCGCCTGCAATAGTTAAAGGCTCCTTTAAGTTCTGCGATTCTAAAAATGTACGCAACTCTTCATCATCTTGAACGCCAACCGGTATTTTAGGGGTATTGGCCAATGCGTAAGTAAGCATGGCACTGTAGCGTACGGTATTTTTCAATTCCTGCTCATCAACCAGCTTAAACGAATCTCCATCCGAGTGGTAAAACGGGCCAGAGTTATTAGGCAGTTTACCCCCAAAGCCTCCACCCGTAGGGATGCCCTCCAGCATAAACGGTTGGTGATCGCTATGTAAACCGGCTCCTGCATTAAACAAATTTTTAAACCCGGTATCTATTTTTACAATTTCTGCACCCCAGGCTGTAAATAAATCTTTCATCTCCGCTCTCGAAGTCGAAAAGCCTTTAGGATCGTTGGTCATATCGTAGTTGAGCATAAATTTCACCTGCGCCAAAGTTCCGTTCTTTTTGGCCTGCTCTACATAAGCCTTTGAGCCCAATAAACCTTGCTCCTCGCCCATAAACAACACAAACTCTACAGTTCGTTTTGCTTTCAGATTCAGCTTTTTAAAGGTGCGTGCCATATCTATAATAGCAAAAGAACCTATTCCGTTATCGATGGCACCAGTAGCTAAATCCCAGCTATCTAAATGGCCGCCAACTACAATTTTATCTTTTGGCAGTTCGGTTCCTTTAAAGGTGGCAATTACATTCCGGGCCTTAATTACACCCGAAAAATTTGTCATGGCGATATGGGCAACCTGCGCTTGCGTTTTCAGCTTTTCTTTTAAAGCCATGCCATCTTCCAAGCCGATACAAACAGCAGGGATGGCAATTAATTTGCCCGTAACCGAAGCCGTACCTGTTAAAAGCACACCATCTTTTACTGTATTGATGATAATAACCCCAATGGCTCCGTATTTGGTGGCAATGGCTGTTTTCTCAGAGCGGTGCAGTGATTTTGTTCCGGCAGGCGATCCTGGTAAAACACCCAAATAAATCAGTGCAATCTTGCCTTTAAATTTAGCTGGATCAGCCTGATAATCGGCTTCCAGTCCATTACCGGCATCCGCAATATCGCCACTCACATTTGCGCTTACCGGCGAATGTGCCAGCGTTACCGCTTTCATTTTAGTCAGACTATTCTTATCAGCACCTATTTCTACGCTAATGGTTTTTCTGCTCCAGCTTTCAACTTCAAAAGGTTGAAACCTTACCTCGCAGCCATACGATTTCAGCAAATCGAAAGCATATTGCTCTGCCTTAGCCCCATTTGCCGAACCGGTTAAGCGGTGACCAATGGTTTCGGTTTCGTATTTTAAATTCTGGTAAGCTTTAGCATTTTGTTGCACATCGGTATTGATCTTCGAAAATACGTCGCCAAATTTATCTTGTGCGTTGGTCAATACAGCCGAGCAGATTAGTACAGCAGAGAAAAGGTATTTCATAATAAGTTGATAATTTGGTGAAAATACAAATTTGCACCACAGGATTGACGCTGTAACGGTTATTTTGCTTTAGGTTTTTCAGTAAAATTAACCATATAAGGCATATAAAGTCATTGTAGCTTATATTCCTTAAATGGTTAAGAAGGAGAGTAACAGAAAATTTTTGCTGCTAAAAACTAATTAAGGTTTAACATGCACCTTTTTCTTCGGGAAGGCCAATGAGGCCACGATACTAATTACCAGTATTGCCAGGATAATAATTAGCGAGTGCTCAGTGGTAAAACCCCATTTTTCCAGGTAAGTATGCCCCAGCATTTTCACGCCGATAAAAGCCAGCAGTACCGCTAAACCTGTTTTCAAATAATGGAATTTATGGATAATGTTTACCAATAAGAAAAACATAGACCGTAAGCCCATAATGGCAAAAATATTGGAGAAAAATACAATGTACGGATCTTTGGTTACCGCAAAAATAGCCGGAATTGAATCAACAGCAAATAACAAATCGGTAAATTCAACAATCAACAACACCAGAAACAAAGGTGTTACCAATGTTTTGTGGTTAATTTTTACAAAGAATTTTTTTCCCTCATATTTAGGGTGTATTGAAAATATTTTCGAAGCCCATTTAACGACAGGGTGGTTTTCAGGATCTATTTTGTCATCGTCATCGTTGCTGAAAAACATTTTTACGCCTGTAAAAACCAGGAATGCACCAAAGAGGTATAAAATCCAGGCAAATTTGGCAATAAGCGCAGCACCAACAAAAATGAAGATGAAACGCATAATAATTGCTCCCAAAATACCCCAGAACAATACGCGGTGGTAATATTTTTCTTCAACCGCAAAGGCCGAGAAAATGAGTACAATTACAAAAATATTATCAACCGAAAGGGCATACTCTATTACATAACCAGTTAAAAACTCCAGTCCCAGGTTCTGCCTGTAAATGGCTAAACTACCCTCAAAATCATCGGGAATCAGTTTAATGTGGTGCTGGTGACTGACTACAATATCCTTCAGGTGGTTAAAATCCTTAATTCCATGCAGCTGATGGCCTTCTGTTAACAACAAAAAATAAAAGCCCAAAGCCAGGGCAACCATAATCAAGCTCATTATGCCAGCTTGTTTTAAGCTAACAATATGCTCTTTCCGGCTAAAAAGGCCTAAATCTAAAGCAAGTATCAGCACAATAAACAAAAGGAAACCTAAGCTGAAAAGTAGTTCGTTAGTCATTATTTTTTACGTTCTGTAGTATAAAGTACAAGCTGTTCTAAACCTGTTCTGGCTTCGCCGGCATCAAACCCGTGCAAAATGGCAAAAGCCTCGTTCTGGTATTCCAGCATTTTTTGGTTAGCATAATAAACCCCTTCGTGGGCATTTACAAAATCAATAATCTGCTGAATTTTAACCGGATCATCCTGGTGGTTTTTAACCAGGTTAATGATTCGTTTACGTTCAGTTTTTTCGGCTTTGTTTAGTGCATAAATTAAAGGTAAGGTTACTTTTTTCTCTTTAATATCAATGCCCAGTGGCTTACCCACGTCATCGGTACCAAAATCGAAAGTATCGTCTTTAATCTGAAATGCAATCCCAACTTTTTCGCCAAACAGGCGCATTTTTTCAATTGTTTCATCATCAGCTCCTGCCGATGCAGCACCCGCAGCGCAGCATGAGGCAATTAACGAGGCCGTTTTCTGCCGGATTACATCAAAGTATAAATCTTCCGAAATATCCATTCGCCGTACTTTTTCTACCTGAAGCAACTCACCCTCACTCATTTGTTTTACCGCTTCCGATACTATTTGTAACAAACGGTGCTCGTTATTGTTTACCGAAAGTAAAAGCCCCTTAGCCAGCAAATAATCGCCCACCAAAACAGCAATTTTATTCTTCCATAAAGCATTTATCGAGAAAAAGCCACGGCGCTCGTAAGCATTATCCACTACATCATCATGCACCAGTGTAGCCGTATGTAAAAGTTCTACAAGGGCAGCTCCACGGTGTGTAGATTCTGTAATTCCGCCACACAGTTTAGCAGCAAAAAACACGAACATAGGCCGCATTTGTTTCCCTTTTTGCTTTACAATGTAATGGGTAATCCTATCCAGCAACGGTGCGTCGCTATGCATAGATTCTTTAAAGGTTTTTTCAAACGCTTTAATATCAGCAGAAATAGGTGTTTTTATCTGTTCGATTCCCGGCATTAAGTCGAAAAATTTTGATTGCAAACTTAAGCTAATTTCCCATAAAAAGATAATCTAATGCAAAGCATTATACAGGTTTAGTAAAGCAATGCCAGCAATTATTTAGCTCTTCAGCCCTGCTATTGCCCATAGTCCGCGCCCTCATGCTTCGGGCTGCGGGCTATTTGGCGCTATCAGGTTTAAAATCAATGGCAGGTGCAGGTAAATGTCCCCTCAACCGCTAAAAGCAATTCGCTAAAAAATTAGCTTTATTTATTTCAAAAGTTTACATTTAAACCATTCAATCTAAATAGATGAAAAAGCGCTACAAAATCGTATTGGGTATTTCGGTACTGCTCGTGGCTGGCTATTTATTAGGCCCAAAGCCCAAAAAACCAGTTTACAACCAACAGCTTACACTGGTACCCGATCTCGAAGATCTGGATAATTATGTGGCCGGCATCGAAGCCCATCACAAAATAAAACCCGGCAATGCTGCCGAAATTATCTGGGCCGATAGTAGCCATCAGCAAACCGAATATGCCATTGTATACCTCCATGGCTTTTCGGCTTCAAAAACCGAAGGCGATCCTGTACACATCAACCTGGCCAAAAAATTACACGCCAATTTATATCTGGCCCGCCTGGCCGATCATGGTATCGATACCCTGGCACCCATGCAATATTTTACCGCCGACCGTCTTTGGGAAACCAGCAAACAGGCATATGCCATTGGTAAAAAACTAGGTAAAAAGGTTATTTTGGTTGGTACTTCTACCGGTGGTACCGTGGCTTTAAAATTAGCTGCTACCTACCCCGAAATTAACAGCCTCATTTTACTTTCGCCCAATGTAGCCATTAACGATAAAAATGCCTGGATGCTTAACGACCCCTGGGGATTGCAGATTGCGCGTAAGGTATTGGGCAGCGACGAACGCAAGGTAGATGGCCGCACACTCGAGTATAAAAAATACTGGTACACCAATTACCGCATTGAATCGCTGGTAGAACTGCAGGAGTTTGTAGAAAGCACCATGACCAAAAAGGTTTTCGCGCAGGTAAAGCAACCTGTTTTAATGCTGTACTATTATAAAAATGAACTGGAGCAGGATCCTGTAGTACGTGTAGATGCCATGCTCAAAATGTTTGATCAGTTGGGAACACCCGAAAACCTGAAACGCAAAATAGCTATTCCCAATGCCGGCAACCACGTGTTGGGTTGTTACATTACCTCTAAAGATTTACCAGGTGTAGAAACCGTTATTGATAGTTTTACGGGTAATGTTTTAAAATTGCCTGTTCATTAACATCAATTATTATTATAGATCTGTCACATTGAGCTTGTCGAAATGCCTTAAAATCACTTCGCAAAATCCTTCGACAAGCTCAGGATGACAGACCCAATAGAAGAATCGTCATTTCGATCCGATAGCTATCGGATGGAGCCCAGCCGGTCTTTCACCAGCAACGTAATGCCTGCCCGTACAGGCGGGGAGAAATCTATAGAAACAGATTTAGCTCCGCTGAGCACTTCGTAGTTCTCGGCTACGTTGCACCCGATGGCTATCGGGTCCGCTAGAAATGACGGCCTCGGAGTGGCAGTCACTCAAATTGATCTTTATACAATAAATTAACCATCAGGGTGACAATCTTTAAGTTTGAGAAAGCTATACTATTCTACAAAAATAACTAAGCCGAAATTATCCCCCTCGCATTTAATCAGTTAGCAAACAACTGCGCTCAAATCCGCTACTTATTAAATTTATTGCTTAGCGTTGCAGCAAAATTTCAATCCTATGAAACTCCTTTTTAGCCTGGTATTCACCTGCATCATCAGTATCAACCTTTGTTTTTCGCAAGAACAGCCATTTGTTTTGGGCAAAACCGAAAAAATTAAATCGAAATTACTTTCAGAAACCAGAACATTAAACATTTACTTACCCGAAGGTTATTCGCCCGACTCGGCCAAAACCTATCCGGTAATTTACCTTTTAGATGGCTCTGCCAACGAAGATTTCATTCATGTTACCGGCCTTGTGCAGTTTTTAAGTATGATTGAAGCCATGCCTAAATCAATTGTAGTAGGTATTGCCAATGTCGACCGGAAAAGGGATTTTACTTTTCCAACCAGCATTGAAGCCGACTTAAAAGATTTTCCAACCACGGGTAAATCGGCAGGTTTCATTGCTTTTATCGAAAAAGAACTGCAGCCCTACATTCAACAGAAATACAAAAGCAATGGCGAAAAAACAATAATAGGGCAATCGCTCGGTGCCTTATTGGCTACAGAAATACTGCTAAAGAGACCTTCACTTTTCAACAATTACCTGATTATTAGTCCGAGTTTATGGTGGAATAATGAATCGCTTTTAAACGACATCCCAAAGTATTCCGAAAACCTTTCTAAAGCTAAGGCCAATGTTTTTATAACCGTAGGTACCGAAGGAAAAGTAATGGAAGAAGATGCGAAAAAGCTTTCTGAAGTTTTAAAACCTTACCAAAACCTTAAGGTAAACTTTGCACCACTGCCCAACGAAAGTCATTTAACTATTTTACACAATGGCTTGTATAAGGGCTTTGGTTTGTTGTACACTAAGAAAAAATAAGTTTACGGGCTGGTTGGTGGTGACAGCAACCAATAGAGATTAAGTCTACAGGCTGGTTGGTGAGGACACCAACCAGTAGGAGTAGCTAAGTGGGCGATTCGTCATTGCGAACGGAAGCGCCGGGAATTGCCTGGCGTGAAGCAATCTTTTCTGTTAAGGTGTAGCATTAGCAGCAAAACAATAGCAGGATAGATTGCTTCGTCGTACCTCCTCGCAATGACGATAATTCTTCCTGAATCCCCTCCTTCTAACTTTTTAGGGAGTTTATTCTGCAATACTTTTAACAATCATTTCGGCATGTACCCGCGAGTTTTCGATAAAAAGCTTGTGGGTATCTAAACCGCCGCAAACCACCCCTGCCAGGTACAATCCTTTTACATTGGTTTCCATCGTTTCTTCGTTGTAAAACGGGCAAAGGCTTTCGGGCAAATCAATGCCGAATTTTCGCAACATCGAAAAATCAGGCTGATATCCCGTCATGGCAATTACAAAATCGTTGGCAATGGTTTTAACTCCTTCGGGCGTTTTAATATCTACCTCATTTTCCCTGATGGCTATCAGTTCTGAATTGTAAAGTGCTGTAACTTCTCCCTCTTTAATCCGGTTTTGAATATCAGGCCTAACCCAGTATTTTACATGCGGGCCCAAATCGCCACTCCGCACCACCATGGTTACATTTGCACCTTTACGGTAGGTTTCTAAAGCAGCATCCACTCCCGAATTGTTAGCACCTACAACCACTACATTTTGAAAAGCATACAAATGCGGATCTTTATAGTAATGGGTAACTTTAGGCAAATCTTCTCCCTCCACATTCATCAATAAAGGCACATCGTAAAAACCTGTAGCCACAACCACATTTTTAGCAGTATAGGTGGTTTTCGAAGTATTTATTTCAAAAAGACCATCTGCTTTTTTGTCAACCTGGTTTACCCTTTCGAACAAATTAATTTTAAGGTCGAATTTCTCAGCTACACGGCGATAATATTCAACTGCTTCGTTCCGGTTTGGTTTCGGATTAATGGTTACAAAAGGTACACCTCCAATTTCCAGCCTTTGCGAGGTGGAAAAGAAAGTCATAAAAACCGGGTAATTGAATAAACTGTTCACCAAGGCCCCTTTTTCTACAATGATGTAACTAAGGTTGGCTTTTTGGGCTTCAATAGCACAGGCCATACCTATAGGGCCGGCACCGATAATTAAAAGGTCGTAATGGTTTTGATTTACCAAAGTATTATATCTTAGGATGTCATGCTGAGCCTGTCGAAGAATATGCGAAGCATTTGGACAAGCTCAATGTAACAATTTATTAAAATTTCATGGCTTTACTTGGGCAGGCAAAATCGGTTCTTTTTAAACCTGTATTTTTAATGGCGCCATAGCCACCAGCAATATCAATTACCTGCTCTACTCCGCGCGATTTCAGGATCGATGCGGCAATCATGGAACGGTAACCGCCGGCACAATGAATATAGTAAGTTGCTTTCGGGTCAATTTCGCCCATCCAGTCGTCAATAAAATCTAAGGGACGGCTAAGCGTAAACTCCAGGTGCTCCGATTCATATTCGCCGGGCTTGCGTACATCAAGTGCAGTAATATCTGCATGAGTGGCAACCTGTTCAAAAGTATCGGCCGAGATCGATTCGATGGTATCTATTTCTTTATGGGCAGCAATCCAGTTTTCAAAGCCGCCATCCAAATAACCAATGGTACTATCGTAACCTACGCGGGTTAAGCGCGTAATGGTTTCTTCTGCTTTACCCTGCTCGGTAACCAATAAAATAGGTTGCTGCAAATCGGTAATTAATGCGCCAACCCATGGTGCAAACTGTCCGTTCAACCCAATATTAATTGAATTCGGGATAAAACCTTTTGCAAAAACCTGTGGATCGCGGGTATCGAGCATAATGGCTCCGGTTTGGTTGGCCATATCTTCAAATTGCTGAGGATTTAAGGCATTTAAGCCTTTTTCGTAGACTTCATCAATGCTTTCTACACCACCTTTATTAATGGCTGCGTTTTTGGCAAAATATTGTGGCGGAGGCAAAATACCATCAGTTACCTCTGCAATAAACTGTTCTTTCGTTTCCGCTTTCAATGCATAGTTTACCTGTTTCTGGTGACCCAGTGTATCAAAAGTTTCTTTACTCATGCTTTTGCCACATGCCGATCCTGCACCATGTGCCGGGTAAACAATTACATCATCGGCCAAAGGCTTAATTTTTTCGTTTAACGAATCGTAAAGCATTCCAGCCAAATCTTCCATGGTTAAGTTACCCTTTTGAGCCAGATCGGGACGACCAACATCGCCAATAAACAAGGTGTCGCCACTAAAAATGCAGTGATCTTTACCGTTCTCATCGGTTAACAAATAAGTAGTCGATTCTAAAGTATGGCCAGGTGTGTGTAAAGCCGTAATGGTTAGGGCACCTAATTTAAACTGCTCGCCATCTTTAGCAATATGTGCTTTAAATTCGGTTTTTGCTGTTGGGCCATAAATAATCTCCGCTCCCGATTTCTCTGCCAAATCTACATGGCCCGAAACGAAATCGGCATGAAAATGGGTTTCGAAAATATACTTAATAACAGCGCCGGCTTTTTCGGCCTTTTTTAGATAAGTAGCAACTTCTCTTAAAGGATCGATAATTGCGGCCTCGCCATTACTTTCGATGTAATATGCAGCTTCTGCCAGGCAGCCTGTATATATTTGTTCTATTTTCATGATTAATATGTATTGAGGGTGTTCAGTATCAAGTATGGAGAAGTGAATATCAAGACAGAACCTTTCGCCTTACACTTTATACCCTATGCCTCTTTCCTGGCAAAAATAGGGCTAAAACCGGATAACCGAAATGATACTGCTCATAATTGCAGAAGTTTTACTTTTTTTACGAATAACCGCAGGTTTTTATAGCCTAATATCTTCTAAAGCTCCTGTTTGACCTTAATTACTACCTTTAGGTACCTTATTAAGCACCCCTCAGTACCTTTTGAGGCTACCACATAGACCTTTTTTACTACCCTTGGGTACCTTATGAAGGTACTATATATACCTTTTTTACTACCCTTGGATACCTTATGAAGTATCTCTAGGTACCTTTTGAAGCTACTATACAGACCTTTTTTACTACCCTTGGGAGCTTATGAAGTATCCCGCGGTATCCGTTGGTCGGGATTTGCAATCCCGACCTTATATTTAATCTTTAGTCAGCTCTCCCCTTAGCGACTCTCCCATCAACCTGCGGCTTTCTTCAAGCGGTAAACCCAAACCCATTACAAACATCAGTTTGGTTACAGTAGCTTCGAAAGTTAAATCGTATCCGCTTAGTATCCCCATTTTTAGTAATTCCCGGCTGGTTTCGTAGCGACCTAACTGTACCGATCCTTTTTTACACTGGGAAATATCGATGATGATTTTTCCATTCTGAATGGCCTGACGTAAACTATCTAAAAACCATTGTGCAGTAGTGGTATTTCCCGAGCCAAATGTTTCTAAAATAATGGCATCTACCTTCGAATCGGTAATGGCCTGAACGGCCTGCGGGGTAATACCTGGGTATAATTTCAGCACGCCAATATTCGAATTGAAATTAGTATGCAGGGTTAATTTGCCCTGTGGAGCTTTAATGATGTAATTTCTGTAGAACTGGAGGTGAACGCCTGCTTCGGCTAAAATAGGGTAATTGGGTGAGCGGAAAGCCTCGAATTTCTCACTGTTGTACTTAATAGAGCGGTTGCCCCTAAACAGCTGTGCATCAAAATAAATGCAAACCTCAGGAAACAATGCCCTGCCATCTTCTTTAGTAGCGGCTATTTCGAGGGCGGTAATTAAATTCTCTTTAGCATCTGTCCTGATTTCGCCAATTGGCAATTGCGAACCGGTTAAAACAACAGGTTTATCGAGATTTTCGAGCATAAAACTCAATGCCGAAGCGGTAAAAGCCATGGTATCAGAACCATGCAAAATCACAAAACCATCGTACTGATCATACTTATTGTAAATCAGGTCGGCCAAAGTCTTCCAGATCTCGGGGTCCATGTTCGATGAATCGAGTACCGGATTAAAGGAATGCACATCTAAATGATAATCTAAACGGTTTAATTCCGGAACATTTTCTTTGATCTGTTCGAAATTAAAGGGAACTAACATCCCGTTGGTAGGATCGTTAACCATACCGATGGTACCACCGGTATAAATTATAAGTACTTTGGTCATTTGGTTGGTGAAGGTTGCTCACCGCAAAGAAAGCAAAAAATTACAAATGACGGGGCGATATTTTGAAATTAACAACAAAAACTCCTATTAAAACGCTTTAGTTGCCAATAAATTAAAAAAAATAGTTTTTATTTAACAAATCCGCAAAACAAATTACTAAGCTGGTTGGTGAAGACACCAACCAGTAGATGATTATCATATCGGTTGGTGTCCTCACCGACCGAAACAAATAGCGATGAGCTAACCAGTAGAAGAAATAACTAGAACGAGTCAGAGACGCTGCTCCATTCAGAATCCGTAGAGCCCTTCGGAACGCTACGGACAGATGAGATCATGCACGATCCTTTTTAAACCCCAAAAATCTTTTTCGAATTCTCTGTAGTTACAGCTGCAATCTCTTCGATAGGAGCGCCATAAATATCGGCCAGTTTCTGGGCAATATAAATCAGGTAACTGCTTTCGTTGGATTTACCGCGGAATGGCACTGGTGCCAGATAAGGCGAATCAGTTTCCAGCACTACATTCGACAATGGAATATCGGCAAGTACAGCATCCAATCCTGCTTTTTTATAGGTAACAACCCCACCTATACCTAAATAAAAATTTAAATCGATGGCCTGTTTTGCCTGTACCAAATTACCGGTAAAGCAATGGAAAATCCCACGGAGTTTTTCATCCCGCTCACTTTCCAAAACTTCAAAAACCTCATCAAAAGCTTCACGACAGTGGATTACGATAGGCAGTCCCAAATCTTTTGCCCAGACAATCTGTTTATGAAAGGCATCCTGCTGAATCGCCAGCGTAGTTTTATCCCAATATAAATCGATTCCGATTTCACCAATGGCATAAATTTTTCGCCCGGCAATACTGGCATATATTTCGTCAAGCACACTCAGATAATCTTCCTTTACATCACAAGGGTGCAAACCGGCCATAGCAAAACAATTTGCCGGATATTTCGCTACCAGATCATCAATCATGGCAATCGATTTTACATCTACGTTCGGCAAAAACAAACGGTTCACGTTATTTTCAAAACAGCGCTCCATTAACTGCTCCTGCTTTTCGGCATCCTGCTCGTAATATAAATGGGTATGGGTATCGGTGAAAATCATTTTTGTAATATGTAAGATGGAAGATGTAATATGGAAGATATCCTTCGACAGGCTCAGGATGACAAATCACTTGTAAATCATGTTCTTCTGATTACTTTTTCTTTTTAGCTGTACTTTTCTTCGGCGCCTTGGCAGTAGACTCCGGACTTCCGACTGCGGACTCCGGACTATATTCCATTTCCTTTTTCAAAAATTTACCGGTTAAACTGATTGGGTTCTGGATCAAACCCTCGGGAGTACCTTCAAACAGGATTCTTCCGCCTCCGGCACCACCTTCTTCACCCAGATCAATTACCCAATCGGCAACTTTTACCACATCTAAATTGTGTTCGATCACCAAAATGGTATTCCCCTTATCAACCAATTCCTGCAGCACGCCCAAAAGCACGCGGATATCTTCAAAATGAAGTCCGGTAGTAGGTTCGTCTAAAATATAGAATGTTTTGCCGGTATCTTTTTTAGATAGCTCAGTAGCCAGCTTAACCCGCTGGGCCTCGCCACCCGAAAGGGTAACTGACGATTGGCCCAAAGTAATGTAACCTAAACCAACATCCTTTAAGGTTTTTATTTTTCTGTAAATAATCGGAATATTTTCAAAGAAATCGCAGGCATCTTCAATACTCATATCCAGCACATCGCTGATCGATTTCCCCCTGAAACGCACCTCTAAAGTTTCGCGGTTATAGCGTTTGCCTCCACACTCTTCGCATGGCACCTGCACATCGGGCAGAAAATTCATTTCAATCACTTTCAATCCGGCTCCCTGACAGGTTTCGCAACGGCCACCTTTTACATTGAAAGAAAAACGGCCTGGTTTATAGCCTCTGATCTTGGCTTCGGGCAGTTGCACAAACAGGTTACGGATATCTGAAAACACACCGGTATAAGTTGAAGGATTAGATCGCGGTGTTCTGCCAATCGGCGCCTGATCGATCTCGATTACCTTATCAATTTCTTTTAAACCACTAATTTTCTCGTAAGGAAGTGGTGTTTTTTTAGCCCTGAAGAAATGGTGGTTCAATATCGGATATAAGGTTTCGGTAATTAAACTCGATTTACCAGAACCAGATACGCCGGTTACTGCAATAAATTTACCCAGTGGAAAATCAACCGAAACTGATTTTAAGTTATGCCCCGTAGCTTTAATAATCGACAATTTATGTCCGTTACCTTTTCTACGCTCCTTGGGGGTTTCAATTTTCCTGGTTCCGTTTAAGTAAGCAGAGGTTAGGGTTTTCGATTTCAGGATTTCTTTTGCAGTACCTTCAGCAACCACTGTTCCGCCATGGATACCTGCCCCCGGACCAACATCAATTACCCAGTCGGCCTCCATAATCATATCCTTATCATGCTCTACCACCAAAACGGTATTCCCTAAATCGCGCAGGTTTTTCAAAGCATTAATTAAGCGCTCATTATCACGCTGGTGCAAACCAATACTCGGTTCATCCAGGATGTACATCACATTCATCAACTGCGAACCAATCTGCGTAGCCAAACGAATCCGTTGTGCCTCACCACCCGAAAGGGTACGTGCGGTTCTATCTAATGTTAAATAAGTTAAACCTACATCGGTTAAAAATCCGATCCTGGCTTTAATTTCCTTTAATATCTCTTTTGCAATAATGTTCTGGCGGTCTGAAAGACGCTCATCAACTTTTTCGAACCATTGGTACAGGTTGCTGATATCCATAGAAGAAAGCTCGAAAATATTCTTCCCATCTACTTTAAAATGCAGACTTTCCTTTTTTAAACGGGCACCATTACATTCCGGACAGGTTTTCAGCTTTCGAAACTCATCCATATCATCGGATGCAGACTCGCTCCTTTTTTCGTTCTGCTCTTCCAGCATCTTAATAATACCATCGAAAGTGATATTATAGTTCTGCACATTCCATTTGTTGTATTCTACTTCAACTTTGATCAGATCGGGCGAACCATTCAAAATCATATTGATTACCTCATCGCTCAGTTTTTCGATCGGTGTAGAAAGCGAGAAACTGTATTTTTTGGCCAGCGCTTTTAATACCTGGAACATCCAAATATCGCGGTACTCGCCAAGCGGTGCCAAACCACCGTTTAAAATGCTCAGTTTTGGATTCGGGATAACCGATTCCTTATCAACCACAAAAATATAGCCCAAACCATCGCAACGCTCGCAGGCGCCATAAGGCGAGTTAAACGAGAAACTGTTTGGCTGTGGTTCATCGTAAGAAATACCGGTTGTAGGGCACATCAAAAACTTACTGAAATGTGCTACATGATTATCCTTATCGCTGATTTTGATTACGCCCTTACCCATTTTCATGGCGGTTTGAAGCGAATCCAATAAGCGTTTTTTATCTTTGGTATCGATAATCAGGCGGTCAATTACCACTTCAATATCGTGTATCTTATACCTATCGACCTGCATTTTGGCCGTAATATCTTTTATTTCACCATCCACACGTACCTTTACATAACCTTGTTTGCGGATCTGCTCAAAAAGTTCGCGGTAATGTCCTTTTCTACCTTTAACCACCGGGGCTAAAATGTTTACGGCAACACCATCAAACTTGTGGAAAATGTTCTGCAAAATCTGATCTTCGCTCATGCGCTCCATTTTCTCGCCGGTATTGTACGAGTAAGCATCGGCCACACGGGCATAGAGCAAACGCATAAAATCGTAAATCTCGGTAATGGTACCAACTGTTGAGCGTGGGTTTTTACTGGTGGTTTTCTGCTCAATGGCAATAACCGGGCTCAATCCCGAAACCTTATCCACATCGGGGCGCTCCATCCCGCCCATAAACTGGCGGCTATAGGCGCTAAATGTTTCCATGTAACGGCGCTGGCCTTCCGCATAAATGGTATCGAAAGCTAAGGATGATTTCCCGCTACCACTTAAACCCGTAATTACAACGAGCTGGTTGCGTGGAAAACTTACATCTATATTCTTTAAATTATGTACCCTCGCACCATATACTTCTACATCTTTTTGCTCACCGAGGTCGATAGATTTATTGCTCATATTTTATTTAAAGTTGGGGATAAAGTCAGGCCACTGAAAAAGCCAGATTTCAATCGGCAAAATTGCTAAAAATTTTATCAAAAAGAAAGCCTAATTCAATCTGTATTAAGGATTAAATGTCATAATGCAAAAGCTATATTTTGAAATAAGTCGCCATCTTTTTTACACATCATAAACGTTGCGGAATGGACGATGGTTTTGTATTTTTAGAGAAAAAACCGATCAAATGGATATGCTACCACGTTATCGTAGTTTCATTCTCTGTAGGATGTCCCGTGCATACTAAAACTCTGCCGCTTTCCAATTCATCGTCGGTAAGCACCTCGTTATAATCCATGCGCACACCTCCTTTAGTGCAGTTGGCTACGCAAGTACTGCATACCCCACCGCGACAGCTGTAAGGCAGTTTAATTTTATGCTCCAGGGCAACGTCCAGGATCCGTTTTGGCCAGGGCACATCCAGATGATAGGTTTCTCCTTTAAAGTTTAGAATTACCGAATAGGTATTCTTATCCACCACCTTTTCCGAACTATCGTCTTCATCCACTTCATCTTCGGGCAGTACAAAAGTTTCGCGTTTAATCTGTTTTATATCGAAACCCATACCCAATAGGGTAATGCGGCATAAATCCATATAAATAACTGGTCCGCAGGTGTAGAAAAGTGCATCCTGCCGATCGAACAATAAATGTTCCTTCAGCAGTTTTTCGATATAAAACTTATTTAACCGTGCGGTCATTAAATTTTTGCTGTTGCTAAATACCCAAACTATTTTTAAACGCCCGGGGTATTTTTGCTGCCAATCTTTCAGTTCATCGTAAAACAAGGCCTCTTCTATTGAGCGGTTGCTATACACCAAAGTAATTTTAGATTTTTTTTCGGTAACCAGGGCGGTTTTCATGATCGAAAACAAGGGTGTAATACCTACACCCGCACCAAACAGGAAAATATCGCGCTCCAGGTTTTCTACAGGTTGATAACTGAATAAACCTTGCGGCTCTTGCGCTAAAAGCACATCCCCCTCAGCTGTTTTATGGTGTAGGAAACGCGAAATTTCGCCATTCTCGACACGTTTAACTGTAATAGCCAAAGGCTCTTCCACATCCGGTGAGCTATTGAAAGAATATGATCTCCTGATTTCCTTGTGCCTTCCTTCAAAAATCAGCGATAAAAACTGCCCGGCCAGATACTTAGGATAACTTTCACCTAACACCTCAAATTCAAAAGTAATGTTATCGCCCGGCTGGTTAATGATTTTCTGGATACGCAGTTTGAACATATTACAAAGAAAAGGATTTTTTGGTTCACTGGCTAAATAGTCATTGCTTCATTAGCCATTTGTTCATTGGTAACTGCACAAAGGTTAACTGGTTAATTGTTCGAATCGGTTAACTGACTCTAAACTCCGAACACCCACTCCCAACTTGTTAATTGGTAACTGCAAAATGTTCATTGATGGCATGATGCAGCATAAGTTCCGTGTTAATCTGTGCATCCGTGGCCAGAAGGTTAATCGGTTAACTGTTTAAATTGGCTAATTAGTTCACGATTAAGAAAGAATAAGCAATCGGTGTAATCCTCAATCAGTATAATCACCCACAAAAAAAGCGTCCCGATTCTGAAACCGGGACGCCTTACCAAATGCTTGTCTTTATCTTAATTATATTATTCGGCGTTGTAAGCCAATAATACTCTCGGTTTTGCGTAACCGTAACGTTTCGGATGTTCCATAATCTGTTTCATGGAGATTACTTTATAAACATAGCCACCGGTTTCGCGGTTTAGCTTCATTTTGTAGTAATTATCCTGATTTTGATTATTGATTTGCTTGCGCAGGCGCCCGTCGCCAATGTTGTAAGCTGCAGCTACCAAGGTCCAGCTTTCTAAACCCTGATACATTTCTTTGATGTATTTACATGCTGCAATGGTCGATTTACGTAAATTGTAGCGTTCATCAACCCTGCTGTTTACTTTTAATCCATAAGTACGGGCAGTACCAGGCATAAACTGCCAGATTCCGGCTGCACCTTTTGGCGAAACTCCTTCGGCCATTCCAGATTCGACCAGGGCCAAATACTTAAAATCGTTCGGAATCCCGTATGCCGCGAGAATGGGCTCAATTACTGGAAACCATTTTGCTGCTTTTGAATGCAAACGATTGGTTTGAGTATTCCCATAAGTGTGTGCTGCAAGGATTTTTTTCATTTTGCGCTCAACCTTTTTATCGCCTAATGGCAAAGTTTCCTGAGCGAAATTTAATTGTGCCATTAAGGATAGAGGGCCTGCCTCATATTCAACTTCCAGGCTATCAGATTTGGGTGTTGTAGTGTTTAATTTTTCTTCTTTTACAAGACTTTTTTGTGCTAAGGGCATTTGGTAAGCGAACACTTTTGCCAAGATAAATAGTGTTGCCACTACCGCAAATGGTACGATGTGTTTCTTTAACATTTTCCTCCTTTTTTTGGTGAACTTATATAAAAACGTTGGCAAAGGTAAAAAATAATAAGCACATTATCAAATAGTTACGAAATTACCTGCAAAAATCGCCCTTTAAAGTGCTTTAAACAGCGATTTCAGATTTTGAATTTCAGCCATTTTTTCCTATTTTAGAGGCTATTTTTTTATCTGATTTTTCAGCTCCAAAAATTGTTATGTTCAGCTATTTTTTATAAATTTGCAGCCCGCATTTTCGATGTGGTTAAAAGCGTATCATGATAAATAAAAACAACAGGAACAGTCGGGATGACAAGTCCAAACCGGGCAGCCGGAGAACAGAAGGCAAAAGCAATGCTGCCGGATCTGACAGAAGAAGATCAGACGACAAAGACAACAAATTCAAAAAATCATCCGATTCAAAAGACAGCTTCAAACCCAGAAGTTCAGACAGAGATTTCAAATCTAAATCTTTCGGAGACAAAAAAGATTTCAAACCAAGAGCAGGAGGACGTGATTTTAAGTCGAAAGATTCGGAACCACAGAGCTTCAAATTTGGCGATCGTGAGTTTAAATCCAAAGATACTGGTTCAGGTTCAGAAGATCGTGGTTTCAAATCAAGAAGCGGTGGATCAAGAGATTATAAACCAAGAACCGGTGACAGAGATTTTAAATCGAAAGAAGGAGGTTCAAGAGACTACAAACCGAGAACAGGTGACAGAGATTTTAAACCAAGAGAAGGTGGAGCAAGAGATTACAAACCAAGAACAGGAGAACGCGATTTCAAATCTAAGGATGGAGATTCGAGAGATTTTAAACCGAGAACTGGTGGTTACAAGGATTTCAAATCGAGAGGCAAATCAGATGGTTTTAAACCAAGTGCCGGAAGCTCAAGAGATGTAAAACCAAGAGAGCCGAAAGATGGCGATAGCCGTCCGTTCAGAAAACGCGAAGAGGCGCAGCCAAGGGATACAGAGTTTAACCGTCCGGAAAGAACAGTTATTGCCCCGGCTCGCAAAACAAACGAAGATAAAGGCTTAATCCGCCTAAACAGATATATTTCTAATGCTGGCATTTGCTCTCGCCGTAAAGCTGATGAGTTAATTGCAGCTGGTATTATTACCGTGAACGGAGAAGCAGTTACCGAACTAGGTCATAAAGTTGATCCCGCGAAAGATTTAGTACGCTACAATGGCGAACTATTAAAACGCGAGAAAAAAGTTTACGTATTATTAAACAAACCTAAAGATTACATCACCACTACCGACGATCCGCAGGAACGCCGTACCGTGATGCAATTGGTAGATAAAGCCAGCCGCGAACGCATTTATCCGGTGGGTCGTCTTGACCGCAATACCACAGGCTTATTGCTAATGACAAATGACGGCGATTTAGCCGATAAATTATCGCACCCTAAAAATGGTATCACCAAAATTTACAATGTAGAGCTAAACAAAGCTTTATCGCAAGGTGATTTGAATAAAATTGCTTTCGGTTTAGAGCTTGAGGATGGTTTGATTAAACCTGACAATATCTCTTACGTTGCAGGTGGCACTAAAAAGGAAATCGGCATCCAAATTCACAGTGGAAAAAACCGCATTGTGCGCCGTATTTTCGAACATTTAGGATACAGTGTGGAAAAATTAGATCGTGTAGTTTATGGTAATTTAACCAAGAAAGATTTACCAAGAGGAAGATGGCGCTATCTTGAAGATCACGAACTGATCCAGATAAAACACTTAATAAAATAATATTCAAGGCAATCGAAAGATTGCCTTTTTTTTTGCGGTATATCATCCTCGTTTACAACAAAGATGCGTGAGAAAGGCGATTGTATCGCCTTAATTAAAAATGCAAAGCTCAACCACACACATTACAAACAATGGCGATTTATAAAATTTTCCCATATTTGTTTAAAACAAGATCATCTTTTTATGAAGAAGTATTTTTCCATATTATTAATGTCGGTACTATCAACAGCTGCCCTGGCACAAAAAAGCAATCATAACCTTTTAATCGGCACCTATACCGCTCCGGGCAAAAGCGAAGGCATTTACACCTATAATTTTAATACTTCTACAGCTGATGTAAATTTAAAACATGTTACCAAAGGAACAGCTAATCCAAGTTACCTGGCCATTTCTCCTGATAGAAAATATGCATATACAGTTAATGAAACCGGAAACACCAGTACCATAAGTGCCTTTAAATATGATGCAGCAACCGGAGCACTAACATTTATTAACAAAGTAGACAGCCGCGGTGCTGATCCTTGCTTTATTACAGCCGATACTAAAAATGTAATTGTAGCCAACTATTCTGGTGGAAGTCTGGCTGTATTTTTGCGCAATGCAGATGGTTCTTTAACCGAGGCTACACAAGTAATTAAACATACCGGTAAAAGCATCGACCCAAAAGGCAGGCAGGAAAGTGCACATGTACACATGACCTTATTTACACCAGACCATAAATATTTAATTGTTAACGACCTCGGCGAAGACCAAATCTACATATACAGCTACAACGCAGCAGGTAAAGACAAAACATTAACCCAGAAATCGGTAATTAAAACCAATGCCGGCACCGGGCCAAGACACATCACCTTTAGTCCGAATGGAAAGTTTGCTTATTTAGCACACGAGTTTAATGGCAGCATTACTACTTTTACTTATGCCAATGGCAAACTAACCAAAATCGACGAAACTAGCACGACGCCAAAAAATTTCATTGGCCGTGTTGATGCTGCCGACATCCATGTATCAGCTGATGGAAAGTTCTTGTACGAAACCAACCGTGGCGATGCCAACAGTATTTCCACTTTTTCAGTTTTACCTAACGGAAAGTTAAAATTTGTTGAAACCATAAGTACTTTAGGTAAAGGGCCAAGGAACTTTAGCATCGATCCGAGCGGCAATTTCTTACTGGTTGGCCATCAATACACCAATAACGTTGTTATTTTCAAACGCGATAAGAAAACCGGCAAACTAACCGATAGCGGAAAGAGAATTGATGTAGGTACACCAGTATGCCTGGTTTTTGATTAAAACAAGCTATTATGGAAAATTTCGACTGGACAAAATTCACTTTAAAAGTGGCTGTTAAAGCAAAACTTGAGGACATTTATAATGCATGGACAACCGCTGGTGAGATTGAAAAGTGGTTCTTAAGCGATGCCGAATTTTCTGATGAAAACGGATTGATACTGAATAAAACACAAAATGCCCTTAAAGGAGATCATTACAAATGGATCTGGTACCTGTATGATGATATTGAACACGGCACCATAACAGAAACGAATGGTAAAAATTATTTTCAGTTTACTTTTGCCGGCGATTGCCTGGTAGAAATTAGACTCCATGAAGAATTTGAATACACCATTGTAGAACTTACACAAAAAAACATACCTGAAGACGATAATTCTAAAAGAAATATCCGACTAGGCTGTCACAACGGATGGAGTTTCTATCTGATTAACTTAAAGTCGGTTTACGAAGGTGGATTGGATTTGCGCAATAAAGACAATCGTTTTAAACCGATGCTGAATAATTAAAAGGATTTGAAAAAACACCAGGAAGAAATTAACCGCACAGGTTTTACGGTGATAAACGGCATTTACACTGCTGCAGAAACAGATAAGATTGCTAAAACCATTGATGCAGCTAATGCCGATCGATCAAATTTCCGGAAATCGGAAGATCTTTTTGCCATCAGACAGTTTTTAGGGGAAATTCCGGACGTAAAGGGCTTAATTTTCACGCCTACCTTAAAGCACGTAATCCATCAGCTTTTAGGCCATGACTATTTTCTGGTTAAATCGATCTATTTCGACAAACCCGAAAACTCAAACTGGTTTGTTGCCTACCATCAGGATTTAACGATCTCTGTAGATCAAAAAATTGAGATAGCGGGATTCGGACCTTATACCAATAAGCACAATCAATTCGCTGTTCAACCGCCGCTAAACATCCTTGAAAATAATTTTACAATCCGCATCCATCTTGATGATACGAATGAAGAAAACGGGGCACTAAAAGTAATTCCCGATTCGCCCAGTAAAGGAATTTACCGCCCCGAAAATATTGACTGGGCTACTGAAACAGAGGTAACCTGCAATGTAAAATGTGGTGGTATTATGATTATGAAGCCTTTGCTTTTGCATAGTTCAGGCAGAACAACCAACAGCAAGAAAAGAAGGGTTATACACCTGGAATTCAGTAATCAGGCCCTGCCCAAAGAATTACATTGGTCAGAATATCTTAATTTTGAATAATTAAAGAATAACCCTACCTTTAAAAAAGGGAATGGATTGTAAATCAACATACTTGGGCCAGAAGCACTCTAAATGGGCGATAATATTTGCCCTGTTTTTGAGCTTGTTTACACTTTCGAACAATGGGTCAAATTCAATCATTTCTCAAAGCAATCCAGCTTACCAAACAGAATGGTTTTATCAAAAGCGCAAGGATTTTACAGCACAGGTTTTATTCCATAAAACAAGAAAAGCAGGAATTTGCCTAAAACAATATGGCTGGCAGATTTTAGCTTTTAATAAATTGCTCCGCCTTAAGCTGGCCAAACTAGCTGAGACATTTTTATCCATTTCAACCACAACAAGCTTTTTTGTTCAGGAAGCAATCTCAAACTATCCTGTAGAAATAAATCCAGCAAATTAATTGGGGCAATAGCCAAAATCTCTAATCAGGTTATTCAAATATTATTTATGGATCTGTTGGTCATTTGACCAGGAAATCATTATTTCTTCAAGATGAAATATTTAAAAAAAGCCATAAGGCTAACGGGACTGGCATTGCTGATCTTTTTAGCTTCTATCGGGCTTGCAGGAGGTATTCCAATTCCTCCATCCAACAGAAAAGAAAATCATATCGAAATTAAGGTTGCTTTAAAAGATACCGGAGAGACCGAGAAATTATCTTTATCCGACATTAAAGAATAAAAAAAGGTCCCGATTAAAATCGGAACCTTTTTAAATATTGTTATACTATAGCTTAAGCAGGCTCAGCCACTCTAGCTACATTACGGTATGGATAAGAATTACAGATATGACGACGTGCAAAACGGCCCGGCGAATCGGCATTTACCAGTTTAATATAAATCGCCCGTGGAACGTCAAAATATTCGTAAGCACTGCCATCAAAAAACTGGATATTTAAAACCGATTGTTTGTATTCGAAATCTAAAATATTAGAATTGGTAATCGTCTCAGTATAAGTTTCTATATTTTGTTCGCGTGTTTCAGGAGCAATACTCACTAAGAAATGATAAGCTTCGATAATCTCTTTACTTCTTGCTTCCGCAGCCAGTTTCTCTTCTTCCACCTGAAATTTATCAGGATGACACTCTTTCATCATGGTACGGTAAACCGACTTAAGCGCCGCAAGCTGAGCTGTTTTATCTACATTCAACAGCTTTCTGTAATCTACTATTTTCTTCATTTGCCGCAAAGGTACGATTTATAATGATTTGATTTTGAGAAAGTTTTGTTTTGATAAGTATTTCTTTCACAAGCTGTTTAAACTTTTTATTCTGGTAACATCAATTTAACAGCAACACATGTAAAAACCCTTTCGGGCCAATAGACTCAAACAGTGCATCATTCTTAAATAAAAAAGCCATCTGAAATAAATCAGGTGGCTTTTAATGAATCCTGCAATTCGAAAAAGTTAATATTTGGCTTGCAAAGATGACTCAATTACTTCTTTATAAAAACTGATATATGAAGGCAGTATTTTCTTAAGATCAAAATCCTGTGCACGTGTAAATGCATTCTCTTTAAAGCGTTTTAGGGTTTCGTCGTCCTTTAAAATTTCTATTGCATGGGCAGCCATGTCATCTACATCGCCAACATTGCTCATGTAGCCGCAAAAGCCATCTACATTTAACTCTGGCAAACCACCGGCATTGGTGGTAATTACCGGCACTTTACAGGCCATAGCCTCTAATGCAGCTAAACCGAAACTTTCCGATTCTGAAGGCATTAAGAAAAGGTCTGAAACCGATAAAATTTCTTCAACGGCATCCTGCTTACCTAAAAACCTTACATTTTCGCAAATATTCAATGATCTGCAAAGTTGCTCATTGTAAACCCGCTCCGGCCCATCGCCAACCATTAATAGTTTGGATGGAATTACTGCCTGTACTTTTTCAAAAATACGAATCACATCGCCCGTACGTTTCACCTTACGGAAATTGGAAGTATGGATTAAAATACGTTCGTTATTGGGAGCAATGGCCTTCTTAAAGTGATCTTTGGCCTGCAAGCTAAAGCGACTGAAATCGATAAAATTGGGTATTACCTTAATATCCTTCGTAATTTCGAAATGATTGTAAGTATCTTTTCTCAAATCGTCAGAAACGGTAGTTACACCATCGCTTTGGTTAATCGAAAAAGTTACCACTGGTTTATAAGTCGGATCTTTACCAACCAGTGTAATATCGGTACCATGTAAAGTAGTTACCACCGGAATTTGGATGCCGTAGCTAGCCAAAATCTGTTTGGCCATAAAAGCTGCCGATGCGTGCGGAATAGCATAGTGAACGTGTAATACATCCAATTGTTCGAAACGCACAACATCTACCAGTTTACTGGCGAGTGCCGATTCGTAAGGGGCATAATCGAAAAGCGGGTAATCCCTTACCGACACCTCGTGATAAAACAAATTAGCTGAAAAGAAATCGAGCCTGGCCGGCTGACTATAAGTAATAAAGTGAACCTGGTGCCCCTCGTTAGCAAGCGCTTTACCAAGTTCTGTTGCAACTACTCCACTACCGCCAAAAGTGGGGTAGCAAACAATTCCTATCTTCATCGTAAATGTATTGTTGTTACCGCAAATGTAGCCGATTTTACGCTATAATGCATGTCGGTTTATTGCAATAAAAATAGTGACATTTCTGTGTTGTTTTCCTGTTTATCCCTGTAACAATAACAATAGCATTTTTATTTAGAAGCGGGGGGCCAGCAGCCCTTTTTAAAGCAGGGCTAAAAACTAAAAATTGTGGCAAAAAGTTAGCGTGTAAGAAATGGAATTATTTAAGGTTACGCATTTCCTCTTTTATTACCAGGAAAAGCTCGTTAGGCCTTTGTGTACCAATAAAATATTCCAGCCCATCGCGATCAGTTAATACTACCGCATCTTTACCGGATGAGTAAAAACGAATAGTACCTTTAGTATGCAGGTTATAAACCGGATTGTTAAAAAAATAGCGGCTGTAAACAGCTTTACGCACATCAACAATACTGTTCAAATCGATTTTTACGCGTTTGGTTGTCCACAGGCCGTCTAAAATCAGGCTGCCATTGTCGACAATAATTTTATACTGGATTAAAAAAAGTAAAAGCATCGAAACGCCAATAATCCCGAACCCCACCACCAGAAACAGATCTTGAGTATTGTCGCGGTCGCGCTCGTAAACATAGGCGGCAAAACAAAAAGCAGCCATAATAAGCCTGATGAAAATGCGTACATAATCACGGCCAATGTATTGTTTTTCGATATAGGCGTATTTGCTTTCCACTTATTTTATTTTGAGTTCGAATATAGCAACTTTTTTGGTTGTGTTGATTAATTTATATCGGTTATCCTGCCGCATACCCACAATCCAAACAATATCGCCGTTTCCATTTACCAATATCGGCGTTGTATTTTTTAAATGCAAGGGCACTTTTTCATCAATAAAATAATCGCTTACTTTTTTAGGGTTGCGCATCCCCAACGGAATAAACTTATCGCCATTTTGCCACTTCCTCAACACCAAAGGATAAATCAGTTTATCGGCATTTACAAAAGCTTTGTTTGTATCCACATCAAATTTCACCTCAGCACTAAAAGCCATGGTAATTTCATTGTTCGCAAACTCAATGCCGGCAGTATCAGGATGTATAAACTGGTTAGCTAAAACCGTAACATTTTTTTCAACGATAACCAGATCGTTCCTGTTGATTATGGCCTGATGGCTGGCACTAAAAAAATGTGTTCCACTTAATGCTTTCAGGCTATCCAGGATTTCCTGCACCACGTTTTCACCAAAACCAAATGGCTTTAACAATTCGTACAACAATAACTTCTGCGGATTTAACTTCGCAATCTCGTTTAAGGCAATATAAATACCATCAGCCCGCCTTTCTAAAATCGTTTCGTGCAACTTCTGAACCTCCAGGTTTAAAAAAGTTTCAATTTCAGCAAAGCGCTCCATGTTTTCGGCAAAGGTCTTTTCCAGATGCGGATTGATTTCCCGCAAATGCGGCACCACCTGTAACCGCAATTTATTACGGGTATAATGTGTACTCAGGTTCGAACTGTCTTCGACAAAAGCAATGTTGTTGTTTTCTACAATTTCATTAACCTGCTGGCGGTTTAAAAACAACAATGGCCTGATTAATTTATCGCGTTTAGGCAAGATACCGTGTAGGCCGCTAATTCCGGTGCCGCGAACCAGATTAATCAATACCGTTTCAACTGCATCGTTTTGGTGCTGGGCTAAAGCAATGTAATCGTAGCCTTCGTGGCTCCTTATTTCTTCAAACCAGTTATAACGCAAGTCGCGCGCAGCCATTTGTGTTGAAATTTTATACTGGTCAGCATATTTTTTGGTCTCAAAATGCGTTACATAAAAAGGTAACCCTAAATTACCGGCCAGAAGCGCTACAAAATGTTCATCGCGCTGCGCCTCATCGGCCCTTAAATTAAAGTTACAGTGTGCTACACCAATATCTACGCCTATTGCCTTAAACAAATGTAACATCAGTATAGAATCCTTACCGCCGCTCACCGCCAAAAGAATGCGGTTACCCCCGGTAAACAGCTGGTGCTGTTCAATAAAATCGCGAAATTGCTGTAAGGGTAACATCCACCAAAAATATTTAATTTTAACTGGTATTCCGAACGTTCGGAACAAAAAACTAACTTTGTAGTGTGCAAAAACTATTTGTCTTTTTATTCCTTTTAATCAGTCCCGTATTTTTATTCGGTCAGCAACCCGCGTCGAAAATTAAAATCGTCTCCTTTACAAAAGTAAACGGCGACAGGAAAAATAATGCTACTTATCTTCGCAATCCTGTTTTTCAGCAAGATAATGCTACATTAAGCTGCGATAGCGCCGTTTTTTACAGCGAGCGTAACTATTTTGAGGCTTACAAAAACGTGCACATCAATCAGCTTACAACCGATATTTATTCCGATCAGCTGGAGTACGATGGAAATAAAAAACACGCCCACTTAACCGGAAATGTAAAAATGATCGATCCTACTTCGATCTTAACCACCAATATTTTAGATTACAATACACTGAGCAAAATAGGCACTTATACCAGTGGTGGTAAAATTGTGAATAAGGATGTAACCCTCACCAGTAAAAATGGTTATTATTTCAGCAATTCGAACGACGCTTACTTTCGGTATGATGTAGTGGTGGTTACGCCTCAATCAACGATCAAATCGGATACCATGAGCTATAATACGCAGAGCAAATGGACTTTCTTTTACGGCCCCACAAACATTAAAGGAAAAGACGATAATCTGTACACTGAAAATGGCCAGTATAATACCATGACCGAAGATGCCTTCTTTGGGAAGAAAAACCTTTACACCCAGGGCACCCGTTCGTTAAAAGGCGATAGTTTGTATTATTACGGCAAAAAAGGAATTGGTAAAGCCGTTAAAAACATTGTTTTTTCTGATACCAAGGATAAAATGAAGATGTTTGGCGATTTGGGTTACTATTACAAAGTCGATCAAAGAACCCTGGTTACCCGAAATGCTTATGTTGGCATTGGAACGGAAGATTCGATCATGGTAAAAAATAAAAAGCGCCCCGATAGTTTGTGGATGGGGGCCGATACCCTCGAAACACAGATGGTATTGCAAAAAACGCTAAAATTAATCCCCAAGATTTCTATCAAAGCCGATAATCAGGTTGGAGAGGATGATGAAGAAGGCGCTGCAAAAAAAGGCACAGGCGAAGCCAAGTATAAACCCGAAAGTGAGCCAACACAAAAAGAAGACCGCAGTAAACGTAATTTAAGGAATAACAAAGCAGATAAGAAAAAGAAAGGTAAAGGTGACAGCGATACCGCTGATCCAACAGAACTGCTGAAAGATAAAAACATTGATAGCTTAAAATCCACAGTCGATTCGGTAGGGAAAGCCTTACCTACCCTCCTAACCGATAGCCTTAAAAAGAACAATATTTTAAAGGCCAAGGCCGATTCGATAATCAAAAAACTGCCTGCAATTAAAACAGACAGCATTCAGAAAAAGATAATAGCCAAGGCCGACGCGCTGGTTAAAACCACTACCAAAGGCCAGATAGACAGCCTGAGTAAAAAGGCACTAAAACCTGGCGTTAAAGATAGTTTAACCAAAGCCATTGGCAATTTAAAACCCGGCGCCCTGAAGAATGATACCGCTAAGTTTAACCCTGCCGATACCGTACAGGCCCGCATTATTAAAGCGTATCATGGTGTAAAGGTTTATAAAACCAACATTCAGGCTAAAACCGATAGCCTTTTTTACACCAGTGCCGATTCTACCCTGCGTTGCTACAGCAACCCGATCATCTGGTCGGAAGGTTCACAGCAGGTGGGCGATACGATTTATGTACAGTTTAAGAATAAAAAGTTAAACAACTTAAAAGCTTTCAGAAATGCTTTTCTGGTAAATACACCTAAAGATTCGCTAAGGTTTAACCAGATAAAAGGCAGACTGATGACCGGCTTTTTTCATGATGGCAAACTTAAAACCCTTTACGTAGATGGTAATGCCGAAAGCATTTATTATACACAAGACGACAGCACGAAGGTTTACAAGGAAATGAACCAGACCCTGAGTAGCCGGATCAAATTTATTTTTAAAAGTAAAGAAAACGCCATCGAAGACATTGTTTACATTAAAGGTGTTGAGGGTGCATTAAACCCCGAAAATGAAATTGCAAAAGACCATGTTTTAAAGGGCTTTTCGTGGAAGCCAACAGAAAGACCTAAATCGAAAAAAGATGCTGTTGGCTCGGCAGGGAAACCAAAAGCTAAAATTAAACCGAAAGCAACAGGCAAAACTCCTCCGGGTAAAGCACCTGTAAATGCTAAAGTCGTAACCGTTGCAGGTAAAACCACAACAACGCCAATTGTTGCGCAACCAAAAATAACAGTGGTAAAAGATAGCCTAAGCCTGAATAAAAAACTGCCTGCAGCTAAACCTGCAGATACGGCCAATTTTGGCATTAAGCCTATTTTACCTAAAAAGGATTCGACGCAGGTAAAAAAAGATTCGACAGCGGTTAAGAAAACAGGAGCCAAACTTTAACATCATCATAAAGAGTCCCTAAAATAAATCCGATAGCTATCGGATCAGGGTGACGACCATCGTTGGTCTATAACTCCCCTTTCAAAAAAGCCATCATCTTTTTCAGCGCGATGGCCCTGTGGCTAATTTTATTTTTTTCGGCCATATCCATTTCAGCAAAAGTAATGTCATAACCATTGGGCTGAAATATAGGATCGTAACCGAAGCCTTTCGAACCGGATAATTCCGTTCTGATGGCACCTTCAATTAACCCTTCAAAAATATGGCTCTTTCCATCCTGCATTAAGGAAATGACCGTTTTAAAGCTGGCTTTTCTATTTTCTTTTCCTTCAAGTTTCTTTAAAACAAGCTGCATATTTTCTAAACTATCGCGGCTACCCGAGTACCTGGCAGAATACACTCCTGGCTCGTTGTTAAGCGCTTCTACTTCCAAACCGCTGTCATCTGCAAAACAATCCAGGTTAAAATGCTCAACCACATAACTGCTTTTTAAAGTGGCGTTACCTTCAAAAGTATCCGCAGTTTCCGGAATATCGGTTAAACAGCCAATATCTTCCAGGTTTAGCACCTCGTACCTGCCAGCCAGAGCCAGGCGGATTTCTTCGGTTTTATGTTGATTGTTGGTTGCGAAAACAAGTTTTTTCATTTTAAAAGCGGTAAAAGGTTTAGGGGGTAAGGCTTAAGACTCAGTAACTGAATTAAAAATTCCACATCTTGATACCTGGTAATAAATACTTTACTATAAGTACTCGATACTAAATACTTAATTCTGATGCTAAGCCTCTATTTAATTTTCTGCAAGTTGCCCCAAAGCAATTTCTTTGCGGTTAAATCGCTATCTAAATGATGCAGGTTAGGGGCAAAAATGATACGGGTAGTACCGTGGGTAAT
This sequence comes from Sphingobacteriaceae bacterium, assembly GCA_965284455.1. Taxonomy (GTDB): domain Bacteria; phylum Bacteroidota; class Bacteroidia; order Sphingobacteriales; family Sphingobacteriaceae; genus Pedobacter. Next base: position 5,299,699 of record OZ260086.1, on the reverse strand, counting down.
AATCTCGTTCTGCCAAACCAGATCTAATTTCAAATGTGCAATTTCTACCCCGAACGAGAGCATCGTTATGGGTTTAAAAAACTGGTAAAGCTCCGCAAAGCCGGTGCCCTGGTATTTGGAATAATTCAGGATAGCAAAATCGGGTGTACCGAGATCTACTGCTTTAACAATTTTGCGCAGCAGTTCGCGACCCTGTTCGGTGCTCACATCATTACTTTCATCATTAACTAGAATCAGTACCGATTTTTTATTTCCGCCCAAAAACTTAAAGGTTTTTTCGGGTGCAGGCTCGGCCACAACGTGCGTAATTTCAGGAGCCTGAGGATAAACTTTTGGCATTTCAGGCGCTTTAATGTCCGGAATTTGCGTTACCCCGGTATTTAAAGTAGATTCTTTTTCTACTTCGACAACCACCCTTTCCGCTACAAAAACTGGCTCAGTATTACGTAAAGGCTGAATTTCTACACTTTCATCTTTTACCAGAAAAACCTCATCGGTAAAAAATAAGCGTAAAGCATTCGCATTGTTGGTAAGCTGGTTTTCCATTCGTATTTTTGCCGGATAATAATTTCTGTTAAAATTAGTTAAATATCTTATAATAGCGACGCTAATTGTTACTTTTATCCCTTAAAATTTATAGACTGCTCTACGTGAGAAAAGCTTTTTGCCTATTTGTTTTTAGCTTTATTTATAGCATTTCGTTTGCACAAAACGTGGCTGTAGTTAACGGCAAACCAATAAGTACCAAAGAGTTTACCTGGGCATACAAAAAAAGCCACAACGGAAATATCAGTATTTCGTACGATACTTTACAGGCTTATTTAAACCTTTATATAAATTTTAAACTGAAGGTTTTAGATGCCCGCGAAATGGGGCTGGATAAAAGCCCTGGCTACCAGGAAGAGATCAAAAATTATGAAGAAGCCCTAACTACCCATAAAAAACCGGGTACCAGTAGCAAAGACCATGATTTTTTATTGAACGAATATCGCGAAGGTGTTTTGATGTTTAATGTTTCTGAACAAAAAATCTGGAATAAAGCACAGGAAGATGAGCAGGCAATAAACGAATTTTACAGTAAAAACAAACAAAATTACAATAAACCACTGAGCGAGGTTAGAGGCGATGTAATTGCCGACTACCAGCAAAGTCTGGAAGAAAAATGGCTGACTGGGCTTAAACAAAAATACCAGACTAAAATTAACGAAAGTGAACTAAAAAAGCTGGCCAAGCTATAATTAAGCTGGTTTTTTAGTAACCAATAAGTATTAAATTTGCAAAATATAAACAATAGAATGAAAAAAGTTTTTTTAGTAGCAACCGCTTTAATGGGCCTATTTCTAAACAGTTATGCACAAAAGCACACTGTAGATAAAGTTGCTGCTGTTGTAGGAGGTAATATTATCCTGCTGTCAGATTTAAATCAACAATACACGCAATATCTTTACCAGGGAAATCCACCCAATGAAACCATTAAGTGTAAAATTTTGCAGCAAACCCTAACCCAAAAGCTACTGAAACAACAGGCCGAAATCGATTCGGTAATGGTTGAAGATGGTGCTGTGGATGACGAGGTGAACAAGCGTATGCGTTACAGCATGCAACGTGCCGGTGGACAAGAGCGTTTAGAGCAGTTTTTGAACAAATCGGTACTTCAGTACAAAGATGAGATTCGTCCATCGGTGAAAGACGAGCTGATTGCACAAAAAATGCAACAAAAAATTACCGAGAATATTAACGTTACCCCAATGGAAGTTGAAAAGTATTTCAAATCGTTGGGCGATAGTATTCCTGAATTTAATACCGAAGTAGAAGTTGGTGAAGTGGTGTTAAACCCACAGTTAACCCGTGCCGAAAAACAAAAATTCCGCGATAAAATTGAAGCGTTAAGGTTAAGGGTTAAGAGTGGCGAGGATATGGGCGTATTGGCCAAAACCTATTCAGAAGATCCGGGCTCTGCCGCAGACGGTGGTGATTATGGCTTTATCGACAGGAACACCATGGTAAAAGAGTTTACCGCCTGGGCATTTAAATTAAAAGCTGGCGAAATTTCGCCGGTATTCGAAACTGAATATGGTTTCCACTTTTTACAGGTATTAGAGCGCAGAGGCGAGCAGGTACACGTTAGGCACATTTTAATTATGCCTAAAACAACACCAGAAAGTTTAACCCGCTTAAAATTGCATGCTGATAGTATTTACAACAACATTACAGGTAAAAAATTAAGCTTTGCAGCTGCTGCCAACCTTTATTCGGATAATAAAGAAACCAAATACAATGGAGGTATGATGCTTAATGCCGAGAATGTTCAGGCAAGAAGCACCCTAATTCCTGTTGATAAATTAGATCCATCGGTATTTTTAGTAATCGATTCAATGAAAGTTGGCGGTATTTCTAAGCCTGATTTGTTTACTGCACCTGATGGAAAACAAAGCTACCGTATTTTATACTTAAAAGCTAAAATACCACCACACAAAGCCAACATGGTACAAGATTTCTCGAAAATCAGAGACGCTGCACAAAGTGATAAAATTAATCGTACTTTAAGCGAATGGTTTGAGAAACGTCGTGAAAGTACTTACATTAAAATAGACGACGAATTCAATACCTGCGATGAATTAAAAATCTGGACTAAAACCACAGCCGCAAAATAATACCAATGCAGTATAAGAACGAAGTAGAAGCTGTTGATGCGCTTCATCAATCTTTCAATAACATTAAAGCCGAAATAAGCAAAGTAGTTGTTGGACAGGATGACATCATAAAATCTGTTTTAATCGCCATTTTTAGCAACGGGCACTGTCTGTTGGTTGGTGTACCCGGATTAGCCAAAACTTTACTCGTTCAAACTGTAGCATCGGTATTAGACCTCGGTTTTAACCGCATCCAGTTTACCCCCGATTTAATGCCAAGCGACATTATTGGCGCAGAGATTTTAGGCGAAGACAGGCACTTTAAATTTATAAAAGGGCCTGTCTTTTCTAATATTATCCTGGCCGATGAAATTAACCGTACCCCACCAAAAACGCAGGCTGCTTTATTAGAGGCCATGCAGGAAAAATCGGTTACCGCAGCAGGCCAAACCCATAGCCTACCCAAACCGTTTTTCGTTTTGGCTACGCAAAATCCTATTGAACAGGAAGGAACTTATCCCCTACCCGAAGCACAATTAGACCGTTTCATGTTCAATATCCAGTTAAACTACCCTGCCTTTGCAGATGAGTTAAACATTGTAAAAAATACCACCAGCAACAAAACCGTACAGCTGCAGAAAATCATCCATGCTGATGATATCCAGTATTTCCAAAAGTTAATCCGCGATATTCCGGTTACAGATAATGTTTTAGAATATGCGGTTAAACTGGCGGCTAAAACACGTCCGAATACCGAATTTGCAACCGAAGCCGTAAATAAGTACATCAGCTGGGGTGCCGGTCCACGGGCTTCGCAGTTTCTGGTATTGGGTGCCAAATGCCATGCCGCAGTAACAGGCAAATACTCGCCCGATATTGAAGACGTTAAAGCTGTTGCCGAACCCATTCTTCGTCACCGTATTGTACGCAACTACCGCGCAGAAGCCGAGGGTTTATCGATTGAGAAAATTATCAAAGATTTGCTGTAAAGAAGTTATATCCGATAAAAATCCCGTAGTTAGATAAAACTGACTGCGGGATTTTTGTTTTTAAACTAAAAGATTGATGTTTGTTTAGCAGTATGATCAAAACATTTTGCTCCACAAAACCTAACGCTTAAACCACTATGGCAGAGAAAACAGCTGAAACTTTTTGCCCTACGGGCCGCAAAGCCTGGCGCGAATGGTTATTGAAAAACCACGACACCAAACAATCGATTTGGCTGATTTGCTATAAGGCAAAAGCCAACAAACCAACCCTATCCTGGAGTGATGCTGTAGAAGAAGCCCTTTGCTTTGGCTGGATTGACAGCGTTAGGAAAACAATTGATGAAGAAAGTTTTACGCAATTTTTTAGCAGGAGAAAACCAAACAGTGGCTGGTCGAAAATTAATAAAGCCAAGGTTGAGCAATTAACTGCTGCAGGCTTAATGGCGAAGGCAGGGCTCGAATGTATCGATCGTGCAAAAGAAAACGGCTCGTGGACCATCTTAGATGATGTAGAAGAACTCATCATACCTACCGATTTAGCAACAGCACTGGAAGGTAAGGCAGGCTCAAAAACATTTTTTATGGGCTTAAGTAAATCGGTACGCAAGGCCATGTTACAATGGATTACCTTTGCCAAACGCCCCGAAACCAGGCAAAAAAGAATTGCCGAACTGGTTGATCTGGCCAGCCAAAATAAAAAACCTAAGCAGTTTTAATTTTTAGTTTAACTGTTAGTCGGGATTTGCAATCCCGACTGGTTAATAAACATTTCTTAATTTATTTATGTGGATTAAAAATCCACAATGCGCCAGATCTGGATTGCAAATCCAGACCAACACGTTTCGTGTACGAATGGAAAGTAGGTACAAACAATTATATTTGTTATAACCATGCCTGACCAAAAACTTACCGGTGCAAAAGCTGCCCTTTTAGCTGAATATAAAAAAGCAATAGATGAACTGATTATGGTGATAAGTCCTGTCACGAATGAGCAATTGCTTAAAACCATCGAACCGAAAAGTACCAATCCCGATTGTATTTCTATCCAAACCATTTTAACCCATGTAACTGCTGCCATTTTTAGTTATGCGGTGTACATCGAAAACGCTATTGGCCTTAAAACAGAAAGGCCCGAAAGATTATCGTTTAACACAATTAGCCCCTACATATCCAGATTGAATGAAGCTTTTACTTACAATCAAACGCTATTCGCAGAGCAGCCCGGTATCACTTTAGAAGAATTTAACTCCGGCAAAAAAATACATACTCGCTGGGGACAGGAATACGATGTTGAACAAATATTGGAGCACGCCATTGTTCATGTATTAAGGCATAGGCGGCAAATTGAAAACGCTTTGGTTAAACTTTAAACCTAAATTAAATTGAGCGCACTAACCAATTTTTATAACCGTTTTGCCTTTTTCTATCCATTGGTAGATATTTTTCTTAAACCACAAAAGAAAAGATTCTTCCACGAAATTAACCGGTTAGCCCACGGCAAGCTGCTCGAAATTGGTGTAGGTAATGGCTCCCATTTTCACCTTTACCAAAAGCATCAGATTACCGGAATAGAAATTTCTTCGGCTATGCTCAATATTGCTAAAAAACATTCGGCTGGCAACATTGAACTTTTCCAGATGAATGGTGAAGAGCTGGCCTTTGAAACAGAAAGTTTTGATTATGTGGTACTGTCGCACGTAATTGCTGTAGCACAGAACCCCGATAAACTCATATTGCAATGCCATAAAGTATTAAAACCAGGGGGAAAATTATTGATATTAAACCATTTTACCCCCAACAATTGGTTAAAATATGTTGATCGGGCTTTTAACTTATGTGCTGGCTTATTTCAATTGAAATCTTTATTTTACATCCATAATATTAAGGCTATTGAACGGTTTAAACCCGAAAAAGAAATTGCCTTAAAGCCATTTGCTTATTTTAAAATCTTAATGCTCGTCAAATCTTGAAAAAACACTATTGGTATATTGCCCCGACGTTAGTAATCAGTTTATTTATCTACCTGTTTTACCGGACAGATAAAACTTTGGTTAACCAGATTTTCATCCAGCTGAGCTCTTTAAAAACTTACGAAGCCTTAAAATATAGCATAACCAGCAGTCTACCATTAAACAAATACATTATTTATTCCTTACCCGAGGGTCTTTGGGTGTTCTGCATTACCCTAACCTCACAAGGCTTTTACATTAAATTTTTTAAGAGGCAAATCGACTGTGTTTTAATCCCGCCGGTATTTGCTGTAGGGCTCGAATTATTTCAACTGTTTCACATTACGAATGGCCGTTTCGATATACTGGATATAACGGTTTCGTTGCTCTTCTGGTTTTTTGCTTTAAAAATAACGCATACAAAAGCCAGTCTGGAAAACGTATTTAATGCTTTCAATTTCAATAGTGTGGTGTGTTTACTCAGCTATTGTATTGTTTATTTAGCGCACGTAAACCATTAAAATTTTATTTTAACATTTGCAATCCACTGGAAATAAATATATTTGCATCAAATTTTACAGCAATGCTACGTCAAATACATATCCAACAAACAAACTTTAGCCCGTCTTGTGGCTTAAAGGGTTGGGGTATTGAAGTAAATTTCCTTTCCAATCCTTAAGGTTTAAGGGGCTAACCCATAAAACCGATATTTAACAAATCTTTTTAATTACCCTTTGCTAAGCCATAAGCGCTTATCAAAATTATTTATATCCGTTATGGACATTTATACCACTGCAGATGAAAAATATCTGCAGGCTATTGAAGAATTGAACTGGGGCGAACTGCCCAAAGCGCTTCAGTATTTTACCGAACTTATTGCTTTTGATCCGGATTACGCCAAGGGCTATTTTCAGCTTGGAAATTTATACCACTACCGCTTTAAAGATTACAAAACTGCGGGGTATTATTACAAGCGCTGTATCGAACTGGATGCTGATTTTCCGGAGGTTTATGAGCCTTATTTAAAGCTGGTTATTACCCTTAAAATGCATAAACTGGCTCAGCAGGTTGCAGCTAAAGCTTTAACTATTGCTGGTGTTTGCGAAGCCCACATTTATGAAAATTTAGGTCTGTATGCAGAACAACAGCAAAATTTTGCCGGTGCAGCCAATTATTTTAAAAAAGCCGAGCTGTTTAATGCAGTGCAGGATAAACACAGTGCTTTACAGGAGCATCAAGATCGGATTAAAAACAAACTGAACAGCACTAAGGCGATGATTTATGATTTACAGGGATAAAGGCCAGCCTTTATCCTTTTCGCCATACAAATCAGTAGTTTAATCTTTTTATTTTAATTTTGTTATTATCTTTACCGCACAATTACAAAGCATAAATTTTTAAAATCAAAATATTTCAATATGTCAGCTCACGATTCACACGCACCAGTTCAGCAAACTAAAGGCATTTGGGCATTACCATTAACTGCCTGGATTATTGTTTTAATCTTGCTTGTGGCTTTCACAAGACCAATTTTCCACCATGAAGAAGAAGGTGCTTCACACGAAAAAACTGAAGTGCATCACTCAGAAGCTGCTGAATCGCACCACTAGGCATTGCCAGTATAGAAACAAAAAAAGCGCTGTAACCAGCGCTTTTTTTGTTTCTCTTTTATACTACCTTGGTATCTGCACCAACTGGCTTGGCTACTCCCGGCTTCGGGCGGTGAGGACACCAACCGATAGGATTAACTAAGGATAAAATATAAGTCAGAGCTTATTTATCCAGCTGCCCCATAATGTTCGGGTAATCGGTTATAATGCCATCTACCCCTAAATCTTTAAAGTATTTCACATCTTTAATCGTATTCACCGTCCACGGAATAATTTTGATCCCCATGGCATGACAACGATCTACCAGCCCCTTACCTACCAATACCGAATATGGACTGTAAATAGTAGGTTTAAAGCCTAATTTTTCAATGTACGATTCGAAAGGCTCTTTCTCATCAATCAATAGCGAAGTTTGCACCTTCGGGTATTTCTCGTGCAGGTATTGCAGGGTACGCATATCAAACGACTCGATAATTACCCGTTTGGCGAGTTTTTTAGCGTTTATAATCTCCATAATCAAATCCACAAATTCAGCAGGTTCGGGATGGAATTCGTTGTCGCCGTTTTTTATGGTTTTGGTTTCGATACTGTAAACCGGTTTGGCCAGTTTATGCTCTTTCACATAAGCCTCAACTGCATCAATGGTTTCAGTAAGTAGTGGTTTATAAGCTTTAAATTTCATTTGCCCCGGGAAACGGTCGTGAACCTTACTGCCTACATCAAACTTCTTAACCTCCTCATAGTCCATTTTATAAATGTTAAACTTCTTCTGGTCTTTAAGGCTAATGGCTTTTCCGTTTGGCTGTAAAGAAATTTCATTGTTAAAATAAGGCTCCTGCGAAAGTACCACCATTTTATCTTTCGAAATCACAGCATCCATTTCTAAAGTAGTAACCCCTAAATCGAGCGCTTTTAACATGCCTTCAACGGTATTTTCGGGCATAATTCCCCTTGCGCCGGCTTTACCCTGTACATCAAACTTTTGTTTCTGTGCCGAAACATTAAAACACCATAAAGCAAGAGCGGAAAATAGAAGTATTTTTTTATGCATGAATTTTAAACGTAAAATGAACAATTTTATTTGTGTTATTTTTTCTTTAGAGCGCCAACACTACGCTTGTTTTTAAAGTTCGGGGTTAAAACAGCAGATAAGCACAGGTTCCGACATAAAAAAAGGGCTTCTTTTTACGGAGAGCCCTCTTCAATTCACATTTTGCTATTTATCTTTCGGCAGGTACAAAAGCCTGTACAATTAAGTTCCAGCTTGCATCTGCAGCTTTTTCGTAAACAAAAACATAGTTAAAGCTTTCTCTTAGGTCGGCTTTATAATCAATGGTAGCCACACCATAAGTGTAGGCTAAATCACTACCAATTGCTTTATCTACACCAGTTGTTTTTAAACTAATTTTGCTCACCATGCTGTTATAGAAGGCAACAATTTTACCTTTTCCTTCAATGGCTTCATTACCTGGGAAAAGTAAACGTGCATCGTTAGTTAAAAAGCCACCAAATGCAGCAATACCATGCGTTTTTAACAAGGTGTTTAAAGTTTTCTCGGTAGTTAAAATAATTTCTTTGCCAGCCTTAACTTCTTTTTCATTTAAGAATTTTGGAGCTACGTGGTCTTTTGGTTCAACAAACTGTGGCGTAACTTTAGCCAAAGGTTTATTGCTTTCTGTACCTAAATCGATCGCCAGTTTCCACTTGCCGTTTTCTGATTTCCAGATAGACAGGTATTGACCGTATTTTTTATCGGCAGCACCAACTTCATATGGGCCTGTAGTGAAACCCAAATCACCGCTACGCGATACTTTGGCCAAATTAGGAGTCCAGGAAACATCGTTCTCACTGTTTGCTTTATTGGTATAAAAAGTTTTGGCATTAACCGGGTTTGGCCTGAATACCAAAGCACTGCCCAGCGAATATTCAAGAAAGGCATCTTTATCTCCATTTTTTGCCACCGCTTTGGCAAAATCTTTCTCAGCACTTACTAAAGATTTGGTTGTTCCATCACTTTTTTGGGCGAATGTGCTCAGCGCTAAAAGTGAAGCTATGGCAGTTGAAAATATCTGTTTCATTATCAGTTTAAAAATATAGTTTGGCGAATATAAAATTTTCTTTAGGGTATGGTTTTAAAAGTAATCAACAATTTCACATTATTGACTTATTTCTCCCTGTAAATGGTTTCCAAAACAGTTTGACCAGTGGCTTTTAAGGTATTTTTATCAATATTGGCTATGTTATCCAATTGGGTGTGCCAGTTGATATAAAAGCCACTGTTATCGTTATAATGGATAATATCGATGGATGGCACACCTGCTTTGTTCATCCAGAAATGATCGTCGACCAGTTTACCACTTGGAATTTTGGTAAAATAAGAGGCGTATCCAATCTCGTTGCCAATATCCCACACCTTATTAGCTACATCCGGTGCTGCCTGACGTGAAATTTCATCTTGTGTAAATTGTGCATTGCCGCCGCCTACCATATCGAGGTTAATGCCATAAATCGCTTTGTAACCAGAGGCTACAGCTTGTTTGGCCCAATACTGTGAGCCCAGGCACCAGGTGGTTTCATCAGGTGTTTCATCATTGGCTTTGCCGTAATCTTCTAAATCCCATAAAATGAAATCGACACCCACATTAGGTTGTTTTTGCTGGATTTGGCGTGCCATTTCTAAAATTACGGCAACCCCGCTGGCGCCATCGTTTGCTGCATCAAAAGCTTTGGTATGGTTGACCGGGTCGGTATCCTGATCTGAGAAAGGGCGGGCATCCCAATGGGCTGTAATTAAAACCCGGTTCTTTTGTGTTGGGTTAAAAGCTGCTACAATGTTCTTAAGCTGAAAGCTTTTACCATCGTACGTAGTTGTTTTTTCGCCTTCTATCTTCACATCTGCACCAAACGACTTTAATTTGGCCACCAGATAATCAGCACATTTTTGGTGAGCTGCTGTCCCCGGAATACGTGGACCGAAGTCTACCTGCACTTTGGTATAGGCATAAGCACTATCAGCATTAAAATCAGGTGATACGAGGGTTATTTTTTCTTCATTCTGATTGGTATCAGCTGGCTTATTTCTACAAGCCTGTAGCCCCATCAGGGCAATAATAGGCAGGATAAATATTTTTTTATTCATGATCAATTTAACGGAAAAGAGATTCAATTGGTCTAAAATAGAGTTTATTTTACGAAACAATATAATCAACGATTGCTTTTGAGTGGATTTTAGTGGTATCAAATACCGGTATATCAAAATCATCCTGACTAATTAGCATCGGAATTTCGGTACAGCCCAGAATAATACCTTCGGCGCCCCCTACAACCAATTCATTAACAATCTCTACGTAACGTGCTTTGGTATGCTGTAAAATCAGTCCTCTGCCCAGTTCTTCTTTTAATGTGTGCTGTATATAATTTCGGGTATCCTGCTGCTCTGGAATCAAAACCTCCAATCCGTTAGCCTGGAGTTTTTTTATATAGAAATCTTTCTCCATGGTAAATATGGTGCCCAAAAGGCCAATTTTTCTAATCCCGGCATTATTTACAGCCTTAGCTGTTTCAGTGCCAATGTGAATAATGGGCACAGCGATACGAGTTTCAATTTCATCGGCAAATAAATGGGCTGTATTTGCACATAACACAATTGCTTCTACCCCACTGCTTTTTAAGCTTTGGCAGGCATTTAAAAGCAATTCAAATGATCTTTCCCAGGTTTTATCCTGTATATCGCCAAAATTAAGGGAGTAAATTAAACACTCGGCAAAATTTAATCCACCTAGGCGTTCATTTACTCCCTCATTTATAAATTTATAATAATCGATGGTCGATACCCAACTTATTCCACCTACCAAACCAATCTTTTTCATTATAAAACTAAATTACTTTAGACTAGGCCTTACTCCAGGTAGTTCCTTCTTTACCGTCTTTAAGCTGAATGCCCAACTCCTGTAAGCCAATGCGGATACGATCGGAAGTAGCATAATCTTTATTCGCTTTAGCTTCTGTCCTTAAATCAATTACCATTTCTAAAACGCCATTTAGGTCATTACTTCCCGCATCTTCATCTTTTAAACCTAAAATATCGAACACAAAATCATGGACCAGCTGTTTTAATTTAGCTAAAGCTTCCGCCGAAATTTTCCCTTTACCATCGTAAACGGTATTAATCATCCGAACAGCTTCGAATAATTCAGCTATTAAAATCGGACTGTTAAAATCATCATCCATTGCGTGGATGCATTTCTCTTTCAGTGCATCGATATCAAAATCGTTTTGTTCTGATACCGGAAGTTTATCTAAAAGACCAACAGCCGTCATTAAACGCCTAAACCCTTTCTCTGAAGCATCCAAAGCATCGTTAGAAAAATCTAAAGTACTGCGGTAATGTGCCTGCAACATAAAGAACTTAACCGTCATTGGGCTATAACCCTTTTTTAACAAGGGATGTGCGCCGGTAAATAACTCTAAAGGCAAAAAGCCGTTACCAGCCGATTTCGACATACGTGTACCGTTAACAGTAAGCATATTGGTATGCATCCAGTAACGTGCAGGTTGTTTATGGCTGCAAGCTTCCGATTGTGCAATTTCGTTGGTATGGTGTGTTGCGGCCAAATCCATTCCACCACCGTGAATATCAAATTCTGAACCTAAATATTTAGCACTCATAGCCGAACATTCGATATGCCAGCCCGGAAAACCCATGCCCCATGGCGATTGCCACTGCATTAAAGTTTCTGGCTTTGCTTTAATCCAAAGTGCAAAATCCAACCTGCCCCTTTTCTCGTCCTGCCCACCCAGTTCGCGGGTATTGTTCAGCATATCTTCGAGGTTGCGGTTGGTTAATATGGTGTAATTATATTCTTTGCTGTATTTTTCTACATCGAAATATACGTTGCCATTAATTTCATAACCATAGCCATTGGCAATAATCACTTTAATCATTTCGATTTGCTCGATAATATGCCCGGTAGCCGTTGGTTCGATACTTGGTGGCAAAGTGTTAAACATACGCAGCACATCATGGAAACCCAAAGTATATTTTTGTACAATTTCCATCGGTTCCAATTGCTCAAGCTTGGCACGTTTTGCAAATTTATCGTCGCCCTCATCCCTGTCGCCCTCTAAGTGACCTGCATCGGTAATATTACGCACATAGCGCACCTTATATCCGGCATATTTAAGATACCTGAAAATTAAATCGAAAGAAATAAAAGTGCGGCAATTGCCCAAATGCACATCGCTATAAACTGTAGGACCACAAACGTACATCCCAACATTGGGTGCATTTAAGGGTTGAAAAACTTCTTTTTTGCGCGAAAGCGTGTTGTAAAGCTGTAAGCCAGTATTCATATTGCAAATGTAAGATTTAGTTAGAAAGTTGAAACCTTTAAAGTTGCAATGTTTAGCTTATGATTTTTATATAACATTTACAGGCAGCATTTAGTATTATTTCCAGCTCGGGAATGCATCCATTTTTATCTTTTTTTGAAAAGGTGCTGTACTTCTTATCGGGTAAAACAGTCCCTCTTTCCGCTGTAGTCCCGATAGAAACCTGTGGAGCAAGCAAACACACCATAAAAAGCAAAAACAGTGCTTATAATCGGGAGCTGCCGCTTCAATAGGGTTTAGGTAGCAAATTCCAGCACTTTTGGGAGGGCTAAACCAGCGCAGAATCGCAAAGCGCCACAATTAACCAGTTTAAACAATTGACCAGTTAAACACCCCTATTATTTATTACAACCCTCAAACATTTCGGCATTGCAACAATTCAATCCTATTCATTAACTTTGTGGCATGATTGATTTACCGGTAGTACCTGCTGTAACTGAAGTTAAACGTAAACCAGATTGGTTACGTGTTAAATTACCTGTTGGTAAAGAATACGCACAAGTTCGGAGTTTAGTGGATACGCACAAGCTTCACACCATTTGCGAAAGCGGCAATTGCCCTAATATGGGCGAATGCTGGGGTGCAGGTACGGCAACCTTTATGATTTTAGGAAATATCTGCACACGTAGCTGCTCTTTTTGCGCAGTTGCAACAGGCCGACCACTGGCTGTTGATGTAGATGAACCAAACCGTGTAGCCAATTCAGTAAAATTAATGGGCGTTAAACATTGTGTAATTACTTCGGTTGACCGCGATGATTTAAAAGATGGCGGATCGATTATCTGGGCCGAAACTTTACAGGCTATCCGCAGGGAAAGTCCAATTACTACACTCGAAACCCTGATCCCTGATTTTAAAGGTCAATGGGATAATTTATACCGCGTTTTAGAAGAACGCCCGGAAGTAGTATCGCACAACATGGAAACGGTTAAACGCCTGACCAGACAAGTACGTATTCAAGCTAAATACGACAGAAGTTTAGAAGCGTTAAAAAGAATCTCGGAATTTGGTTTAAGAACTAAAACCGGTATTATGCTGGGTTTAGGCGAAACTGAAGAAGATATTTTTGAAGCTATGGACGACCTGGTTGCCAACGGCGTACATATTTTAACTTTGGGACAGTATTTACAACCAACACGTAACCACCACCCTGTGGTAGACTGGATACACCCCGATACTTTTGCCATGTACAAAGAAGTTGGCTTGGCCAAAGGCTTAAAATATGTAGAAAGCGGACCATTGGTACGCTCATCTTACCATGCAGAAAAACACCTTTTCCCAATTGATGGGATTGCATAAGCTAATTATTTAGCAACGTATACAAGCACCTTTTAAATCATTCTTTTTAAAAGGTGCCTGTGTTTAATTTTTCTCCAGCGCAATATCCAGTTCATTTTTTCCTCTACCGACTAATTCGTTCATCCGAGGTGCATTATTATTGGCAATGGTACCATCTTTATTGATAATCAGATAATGAGGTATACTATTAATACCATAGGTTTTACAAACAGGATTTTTGACCCATCCTTCAGCAATTAAATTAACTCCGGTTAGTTTATGCTCTTTTATTGCATTCTTACAAATTTTATCTCCACTATCTACACAAATGTTTATAAACACTACATCTTTATACTTATCATGTAGTTTAGCTTCATAATCGTCGATATCACCAATGCAGGGTCCGCAGTTTACACCCCAAAAATCGATATAAACAACTTTACCTTTAAAATCACTTAAGGAAATTGTTTTTCCTTTATCATCCGTTAACGAAAAATCGGGTGCCTGCACACCCGGTTTCAGGTTTTTGACCCAAACATACTTTTCTTCTAATGCGTTTTTAAAGTATGGCGTTTTTGCCTGAGGGAGGTAGTGATGATATACTTCTTCAACATCTTTAAACGAGTCGTGTTCGAAACCAAAAATTAGACAGTTAGTAATAAACCAATCTTCAATCAAAGTTGATAGAAAAGCAGCCTTTGCCATGTAATAATCTTTAAAAATATAATTAATTGGAATATTCCCCTTGATTGCGCTCACAAACCGGTTAATTGGTGATGCAAAACGCATATAGTTAAACATAAACGCTCTGTACTCAGGTAAATCTTTTAAATACAGCTCATTAGAGATTTTATAACTTTCATCATTGATATTGTATTTAGCAAATTTAACACCCTTTTCGGTTGCCTGCCCTTCAATCAGTGGTAACTTAAACGTACTATCTTCTATTACCTCTAATTTAAACTGCTCCAACAGTTTATTCCTCCACAGCCATGATACATATGAAAAGTAAGTGTTCGAAAGCAGGTAATCTATATTTTTATAAGCTTTGAGCGTATCATTCGATAAAATGAACCTTACCTTTTTGTTATAGAGCTCGTTTATGAGATCAAATTTTTCTTTGGCATCCAAAGTTTCGCGTTCTTTGTTTAACCGGTTTCTCAACTCACTTTCAGGTTTCCTAAAATTTTTATAAATCTCCCACTCCACATTTAAGGCTTGCGCTCTTTCGGCTTTGTTTGCACTTAAACTAAAAGTGGGGGTAAAATTCTTTTCGTCCCAGTTTAGCAAAATGGTATCACCATCGGCAACGGTAATGGTTATGGCATCATCATTTAAATACAGGTATAATTGTTGACTGTTAATAACTGGAAAAGATTTTTCAAATGATCCGTCTTTGTTAAAATCAACAAAAAAAATTTCATTAGCGGGCAAATAACTGGTCATACCAAATTCGAAAAATTTATTGCTCGTTTTTTTTGCCTTCCCCTTTAATACGAAAGTACCTGCTTTACCAAAACCAGCTAACATATCTGCTTCTTTTATAGTATTATTTGTTTGGGCAAATACAGATATACTTAAAAATAAAACTACTATAAGTACCGGGAATTTGAGAGATGTTTTCATAAGAGCTGTTATTATTCTGTTTACCTAAAGTAGAACTATTTATAGGATAGAAGCTGTTAAAAATCGTTATTTTTTTTTGCGTGAATTTATTCCAATACATTATTTAACAAACTAATTTTAAGCCATATAAAAATCCCACTCCCATACGGAATGCGTTTATAAAACATTTTTTTGCTTTTAGTGTTCTGTATTGTAACTTAGTAACCAATAGTGACTGCATTTAAAAAATTAACCCTAACCGAGCCAGAACTTGTTCAAGCGCTGCAATCGAAAGATCCTGCGGTACTAAAAACACTGTACAGCATGTATTCTTCGGCTATTTACGGTGTAATTTCGCGCATTATTACCCATACCGAACTTGCTGAAGATGTTTTACAGGAAACTTTTGTAAAAATCTGGCAGTCTGCAGAACACTACGACAACACCAAAGGACGTTTGTTTACATGGATGATGAATATTGCCCGTAACTTATCAATCGACAAACTCCGTTCTAAAGATTTTAAGAATTCACTCAAAAACCAAGATATAGAAAATAACGTAAGTTTCGTTGATGAACAAAACAAGGTTACATTTAATCCCGATACGCTTGGGGTTAAGCAACTTGTAGACGGCCTTAAGCCGGATCTGCAGGCTGTTCTTGATTTAGTTTATTATAAAGGCTTTACGCATGTAGAAGCCGCAGAAAAGTTAGATCTGCCATTAGGTACGGTAAAAACGCGTATACGACTGGCTATTATAGAATTGAGAAGGAATTTTAATTGAGCGTGGAAAATTTAAAGGCATATATAGAATCTGGAGTACTTGAGCTGTACGTTTTAGGTGATTTATCACCCGAAGAAGCGTTGCAGGTAGAGGAAATAGCAGCTCAGCACCCTGAGGTGAGAGCTGAAATAGCGGCTATTGAGCAGGCTATTGAGCAATATGCTATGCAAAATGCAGTAGAACCATCAGCCGATGTAGAAACAAGACTATTCGAAAAGCTGGGACTAAGCGAGGTGGAGGAGAACATTCAACCAAAAGCTATTTATACAGAAGAGCCTAAAATTGTACGTTTGGATGAAAGTGACGGTAAAGTGAGAACTTTACGCTATGCACTGGTAGCTTGTGTTGCTTTATTGATCATTAGTACAGCTGCCTTGTTTATCACATATAACAAGCTTACCGATGCACATGATCAGATTGCCAGTTTAAACCTGGATAAACAAAAGTTTGCTGGCGTGGTTAGCAAACTGGAATTCGAAAACCAGGGCCTGGATAATATGGCAGCAATGGCCGATAGCAAAGAATGGGCAACCATTAATATGCAGGGGCAGGCTTTTAGTCCTACCGCTAAAATGAAGGTATATTGGAACAAAAAAGATAAAAGTGTATTGATTAACTATGTGGCCATGGATTTACCTAAAACCGATAAGGAGCACGAATATCAGTTATGGGCTCTGGTAAATGGTAAACCAGTAAGTTTAGGCGTATTTGGCAAAAGCGATTCTACATCGAACGAGGCACTGGTTAAAATGCAGGCCATACAGGAAGCGCAAGCTTTCGCTGTAACCTTAGAGCCAATGGGCGGAAGTGTCAACCCTACCATGGATAAGCTTACCGTAATGGGTGGTGTGTAAATAGAAATTATGAACAGATATACAAAATCCCGGCAATTTTCTTTGCCGGGATTTTTTGTTTTACATAAATCGTCATTGCGAGAAGGCTTTTTTCAGCCGACGAAGCAATCTTAAACTATAAGTTATAGCGATTGTTGTAGGATTGCTTTGTCGTTCCTCCTCGCAATGACGAAGCTTTTTATTGAAGTCTGTCAGTGATAATGAGTTTAGAAAATCTTGCTTTGTGTTGCCACCAACCAAAATACAACTAACTTAAGATTTTGCTGCGTACTTTACCTCTTCGTAAGGCTGTACCAATACCCATCCTTCGCCAAAAAACTCCAGCTGGAAAGATTCGCCACTTCCTCTTCCAATAAAAGACCCAAAGGTTAAATTGGTTTTAATGTTTGGGCTAAGGTTTTCAGACCAGGCTACCGTAGCATTCGGATCTGTATAAACGGGTTGGTTGCCTGTAACCCGCAATAAAATTGGTTCGCCATGTGTGGTAATGGCAATATAACCACTACCCGATAGCCTCACCTGAAATAAACCACCACTCATCATACCAGCAATGCTTTTCAGCATTTTAATTTCGTTTTTGATGCTTTCTTCTAAAGCCAGTACATCGTTACCATTCACAAAAACGGCCTCGTTCTGGAGTTTAATAATTTTTACTTTTTTACCTTCGTCGGCCAAATAGAGTTTACCTGTTCCCGCGGCATGCATCAGCGAGGTGCCTTCGCCAGATATCGCCTTTTTTAACAAACCGCCTAAGCCTTTGCTCAACAAACCTTCTCTTTTAAAGTCGATATTACCGATGTAAGCAACCATCGAACCTGCTTTAGCCAAAATCTTTTGGTTTTTTAAGTTCACCTCCAGCATGGCAGGTTTTTCCAGTTCAAAAAAATCATTTTCGTGTGGATTTTCTGCCGATTCCTGAATTAGCTCATTCAGTGTGTACTCTCTTTGTGCCATAATAATTTAAGTTTTCCGTAAGTTTAAGATATCTGTTATTTTAAATTTTCCTTTAAACTATACATTTACTGGCAGGAAGTACGAAGTTTAAGCTGGCTTTTTTTCCACAACCACGCCGAGTCCTGTTAAACAAACTATTTGGATATAAGCACTTTAATTTCCTTTGCAATGTTTTGCGCAAGCTGCGATGCGGTAACTACAAATTGTTCTTTTGCCAAATCATCGCCTGTTTGTCCATGAATATAGCAACCTGCAATAGCCGCATCAACTGCTGCATATTTTTGGGCTACCAGGCCC
Source organism: Sphingobacteriaceae bacterium (assembly GCA_965284455.1). Taxonomy (GTDB): domain Bacteria; phylum Bacteroidota; class Bacteroidia; order Sphingobacteriales; family Sphingobacteriaceae; genus Pedobacter. Next base: position 5,281,356 of record OZ260086.1, on the reverse strand, counting down.
GAAATAATCCCCGTTAAAACGTCGCCCATGCCGCCTTGTGCCATGGCCGGGTTTCCGGTTGGATTGATATGAACCTTACCAGTGGGCAAGCAAACAAAGGTGTATTGATTTTTAAGTATAATTACAATTTGCAGCTGCCGGGCTTGTGCTCTGGCCGTTTGTACACGGTCCCACCAGGTATTGTGCTCGCCAAATAAACGGTCGAATTCTTTAATGTGCGGGGTAAGCATCGAATTTTTAGGGAGTTTTTTAATCAGATCTGGTCTTTCTGCTAAAATATTCAAGGCATCGGCATCTATTATCAATTCGCGATTGGCCAGGACGAGGCTTTCTAACAGCCTTTCATTTTCAGCATCAACACCTAAGCCCGGACCAATAGCAATGGCCTGGTATTTTGCCGGATGCTCAATGCGCATATATTCTGCCCTGGGCAAAGCCATTACCTCCGGCAAGGTGGTATTGAGTGCAGTTAGTCCACTTTCGGGCACACAAGCCGTAGTTAAACCTGCGCCGCTATGCAAACAAGCCATTGATGCCAGTAAAGCTGCCCCCATGGTATTGGTGTTTCCTGCTATAATGAGTGCGTGCCCATAAGTGCCTTTATGGCTAAAGAGTTTGCGCTTTTTAAGTATTTTTTGAATGTCTTTCTCTTCAGTGAGGTAAAAATCGCTATCCTGCTGCCTGATGAAATCTTCATCCAGCTCAATATCGACCACTTCATACTTTTCGGTTGCCAGAGCCGATTCGGGGAAGAAAAAATTTATTTTCGGCCGTTGAAAACAGATTGTTTTATAGGCCTTTATGCCATTATAACTGTCTGTTAACTTACCCTCTGCAAAAAAACCGGTGGGTACATCAACTGCATACACCTTTTTATTTAGCTTATTAATGGCATGTGCCAGCTCGGCATAATCGCCGGTTAAGGGCTTATTTAAGCCCGAACCTAAAATGGCATCTATAATTAAGTCGGGTTTAATGTGTTTTAGATCGCCAGGCTGGTTAATGATGGCTTTTTTACAGCGCGATTCATCCAGCCTCTGCAGGTTAATTGCAAAATCGTCGGTTTGTTTCGTACTGAAATTTACGATGTAAACCTTAACGTTATCGTAGCCATTAACCAAAAGCAAATGTGCAATGGCCAGACCATCGCCCCCATTGTTGCCTTTCCCGCAAAAAATTGCGATGCTCTTGCTGGCATCAAATTCATCCCTGATAAAACATTGTACAAATGCACGGGCAGCTTTTTCCATCAAATCGATGGATGCAATGGGCTTATTGGCAATGGTAAACTGATCGGCATGGCGCATTTGCGCCGAAGTAAGCAATGTTAGCATATTACTAATATAATATTTTTAGCTAAAAAATGCTATCGGCCGCCTAGGCGGCCAATTTGGTCGAAAAGTATTTCGCCCACGCTAAACTAATATTTCTATTTTTATACCTTTTATAATGCTTTAGCGTTTTCTAATGAATTAAATTAAATCTCAAAACAATGAATCAAAAACCATCGAATGCATTCGTGGCAGCCGCCTGGATTGCATTAGGTATCGGAATGATCGGCTTTATTGTAGGCCTGTGGCGTTCTGATATGCTCCTAAACGAAAAAGGATATTATTTTACCGTATTGATGTTTGGCCTTTTTGCCGTAATTTCTTTACAAAAAGCTGTTCGCGATAAACTGGAAGGCATTCCCGTTACAGAAATTTATTATGGGTTAAGCTGGTTTTCTACACTGTTAACCATCACCCTTCTGGTAATCGGTTTGTGGAATGCAACACTTTTACCAAGCGAGAAAGGCTTTTATGCCTTTGCCTTTCTACTCTCACTATTTGGCGCCATAACGGTGCAGAAGAATACGAGGGATAGTCAGATTGTGAATAAAAGCCGGGATTCGGAATAGTAAGCAAAGCCAGTAGAAAAACCTACTGGCTTTTTTATTTAAATACACATCGATAAGTTCTACTAAAAACACTTCAACCTATATGGTACTTTTCAAACATCAACCGGATATCATTTAAATTAACGTTATTTCTTTTAGGCATATTTTAATGAATCTAACTACCTGATTAATTTAAGATAAGCATAAAAAATTGCTAATTTAAACGGCCGATACGAGGTAGATTATAATTTCCGGGCAGATTGATTATTGGTCTATTTTATTTATTGATAAAATCTCAGTATGGCAGATGCGAATGGCTTAAAAAAAACACTTACCCCGTTCATGTTATGGGGACTTGGTGTAGGGTATGTTATTTCGGGCATGTATTTTGGCTGGAATTTAGGTCTCGAAAAAGGTGGTACGCTCGGTATGGCCATTGCCACCGTGGCTATTATGGTAATGTATGTTACCTTTAGTTTCAGCTACGCCGAGCTGGCCTGTGCCATTCCAAAAGCAGGCGGTGTTTTCGATTATGCCAATACGGCTTTAGGCAAAAACGTAGGTTTCATTGCAGGCATTGCACAAATGGTTGAGTTTATATTTGCTCCACCCGCTATTGCTTTTGCCATTGGTGCCTATTTTAATGCTTTCTTTCCGCAGGTGCCTATTCTTACTTCTGCCATTGCTATTTATTTTATTTTTACGGCTTTAAATGTGTATGGCGTAAAGGCGGCGGCTTCATTCGAGGTTATTGTTACCGTGTTGGCGGTAGGCGAGCTTCTTTTGTTTTCGGGTATTACCCTGCCAAAATTACACGCAGAAAACCTTATCCACAATAATTTCCCCAATGGCTGGAGTGGTGTATTTGCAGCCATCCCCTTTGCCATCTGGTTTTTTCTGGGTATTGAGGGCGTGGCCAATGTTGCCGAAGAAACCAAAAACCCACAACGCGATATTAGCAAAGGTTTTGGCTGGGGCATATTTACACTGGTGGTTTTGTGTATACTCGTTTTCATTTCAACTATTGGTATTGGTGGTTGGGAGGCCATTGTATATAAAAACGGGAAATCGGGCGAAACTTCCGATTCTCCTCTGCCCCTTGCCCTTTCGATGATTACCGGAGATAACCATTTAATGTATCACCTGTTAATTACCGTTGGTTTATTTGGGCTCGTAGCCTCTTTCCACGGACTGGTTTTGGCTGCTGGCCGCTCTACTTATGAAATGGGGCGGGTAAAGAGCATTCCGGCCATACTGGGCAAAATTTCGCCAAAATTCCAGACACCAGCCAATGCATTAATCGGTAATATGGTTATCGGAATTATAGCATTGCTATCGGGCAAAACAGCCGAAATCATCATTATATCGGTATTTGGGGCTTTAACACTTTATATCATCTCAATGATTTCGCTAATGGTGCTCCGCAAAAGCCAACCCGAAATGCATCGCCCGTTTAAAACGCCTGTTTACCCGCTGTTTCCTGTTGTTGCACTAATCATTTCGTGTGTTTCTTTTATCGCAATGCTGATTTATAATCTTAAATTAGGATTAATTTATTCGGGTATTGTTTTAGGCATATTTCTACTATATAAACTTTTTAAAAAGGTTGATGAATGAGTACAAGCAAAGAAATTCTGGATTATGTTAAAAACCATCCCTCTGGGAAAGTAAAATTAGCCGTTGCAGATATCGACGGTATTTTAAGAGGCAAATATGTGGCCGCCGAAAAATTTGCCTCGTTAATTGAAGGCCGTTTAGGTTTTTGCGATGTTACCTTTGGTTGGGATGCCGCCGATCTGGCTTACGAAAATGGAAAATATACCGGATGGCATACCGGCTATCCCGATGCGCAGGTCAAAATCGATTTAAGCACATTTCGAAAAATTCCCTGGGAAAATGATGTGCCCTTCTTTTTAGGCGATTTTATTGATGAGCACGATCGGCCAAATATTGTTTGCCCCAGGCAACTGTTAAAAAAGATTATTACCGAATGTGAAAACGAAGGTTTCTCCCCCATTTTTGCACAGGAATTTGAATGGTTCAATTTTACTGAAACACCTGAAACAATACATGAAAAAGGTTTTAACAACCTGAAACCGCTAAGTCCGGGTATGTTTGGCTACTCCATTTTGCGCAGCAGTTATAAAAATGAATTTATGAGCGATCTGTTCGCACTGCTGAATAAATTCGATATCCCGATTGAGGGACTGCATACCGAAACCGGGCCGGGTGTTTACGAGGCTGCCATTAAATATACCGATGCCCTGCAAGCTGCAGATCAGGCTATATTGTTTAAAACCGCTGTAAAAGAAATCGCCTACAAACACGGTATCCTGGCTACTTTTATGGCAAAGATTAACGAAAACCTACCCGGTTGCAGCGGCCATGTGCACCAGAGCTTGTGGGACAATGAGCATAAAAACAATCAGTTTTACGATGAAAAAAATGCTGATAAAATAAGTGCAACGATGAAAAGCTATATGGCAGGTCAGCTACATTGTTTGCCGCATATTTTGCCCATGATTGCACCAACCATTAACAGCTACAAACGCCTGGTAGAAGGAGCCTGGGCACCTACTACCCTCACCTGGGGGATTGATAACCGCACCACGGCATTGCGCGCACTGCCCGGAAGCAAAAAAGCTGCACGTTTAGAAACCCGGATTGTTGGCTCTGATACCAACCCATACCTTGCAATTGCTGCTTGTTTGGCAGCCGGACTTTATGGTGTTAAAAACAAGCTCAAACTGGAGCAGCCCGCAACAAAGGGAAATGGCTACACCGATTTATCAAACGGAACATTATCGCGCAATTTATTCGAAGCCACAGAAAAGATGAAAAATTCTGACTTAGCTAAAGAATTATTAGGCGCAGATTTCGTTGATCATTTTACCATGACCCGCGAATGGGAATGTAAACAATATGCTAAAGTGGTAACCGACTGGGAACTGAAAAGGTATCTAGAAATTATTTAACCGGGAGAACCACTATTTGAACTTAGTTCAGAAAAACAAAAGATAAAACAAACACCATGATATTCGATAAGATCCATCAGTTTAACTTTCCAACTACCATTCGTTTCGGTGCGGGTGCTGTTAAAGAATTGCCTGCTTATTTAACCAGTCACAATTTAAAAGCCCCATTAATTGTAACCGATCCAACCATTGCACAACTTCCATTTTTTAAAAGCATTGTTGCAGATTTAAAGGCAAAAAATATTTCGGTTGAGGTATTTAGCGATATCCATAAAAATCCGGTAAAGAGCGATGTTTATAAAGGTACCGATGCCTGGGATACCACCCAACGCGACAGCATTGTGGGTATAGGCGGCGGTGCAGCATTAGATGTTGCCCGGGCCATTGTACTCCGCGTTAATCACCGCGAAGATTTATTTAAATACGACGATTTAATAGGTGGAGATGTTTACGTAACCAACGATGTTCCTCATTTTATCACCATCCCAACTACGTCTGGCACCGGAAGCGAGGTTGGCCGCAGTGCCATAATTGCAGATGATGAAACGCACCAGAAAAAAATCCTGTTCTCACCAAAATTAATGGCACAAATTGTTTTTGCAGACCCGGAGTTAACTATGGATTTACCTCCTTTTATTACTGCTGCCACGGGCATGGATGCCTTAACACACAATATGGAAGCTTATCTGGCCAAAAATTTCCATCCCATGTGCGATGGGATTGCTTTAGAAGGGATTTCATTGATTAAAGATTCGCTGGTGCAGGCGACTAATAAACCTGATTTAGGAAGCCGCAGCAAAATGTTAATGGCTTCGATGATGGGAGCAATTGCTTTTCAGAAAGGCCTTGGCGTAGTGCATTCACTGGCGCACCCACTGTCATCCCTGTTAGATACCCATCATGGCCTGGCCAATGCCGTTAATATTCCTTATGGTATGCAGTTTAATATTGCCGGCTTTGAAGATCGCTTTATGAAAATAGCCATTGCTTTAGCACTTCCCGAACAAAGCGGCGATGCGGTTGTAAAATATCTGTTCGATTTGAATAATAAGGTAAATATTCCGCATAAATTAAGTGATATTGGCGTTAAAAATGAACATATAGAAACACTGGCCGATTTAGCCTTTGCCGATTTTGCACATCCAAACAATCCAAAACCGGTAAGTCGAGAAGATTTTAAACAACTTTATCTAAAAGCGTTATAGCTGGGATTAATTGATTACAGGATTTGAGGATTATAATATAAAATCAGTGTAATCCAAAAATCGGAGTAATCATACCGAAGGAAAAGTAAGATGAATCAGTATAATTAAATAATGATGTCTGATAAAATAATAATTGGGGTTACTGATTGCAGCAAATTTGATATTTACCGCAACTGGGTATTGTCCTATAACGAAGCCGTTGAAGTGATCCGGCTGGGTTATAAACTCAATAACTTCGACGAGATAAAAAAATGCCAGGGCGTTGTGTTAACCGGTGGTGAAGATGTACACCCGCGTTTCTACCAGCATCCCGAATATTATCCGTTTTGCTACGAAGATGATATTGACGAAAACCGTGATGAGTTCGAATTTAAGGTTTTAGCCTACACTGAAGCCAATGCCATTCCTGTTCTGGGTATTTGTAGAGGCATACAGGTAGGAAACGTTTTTTTTGGCGGCACACTGATTCCCGATATACCAACCTGGGGCAAATTTGATCATGCTAAAATGCCCGATAAATCGGACAGGTACCATGAGATTATAATCAACCCATCATCATGGTTAAACAGTATTGTAAACACCGATAAGGGCCTGGTAAACAGCAACCACCACCAAAGTACCGATAGAACCGGAAAAGGCCTGGTGGCCAGCGCGCTATCGGCCGATGGCGTAGTTGAAGCCATGGAGCGTATTCAACCTGAAGGAAAATCCTTCCTCTTGTTTGTACAATGGCACCCCGAAAGGTTAAAAGACCAGCAAGGCCCTTTTAGCAAAAATATACACACCGCATTTTTAAATTCAATTGTTAACCGCAAGTAAGATGCAAATCATTAATCCCGCAACCGAAGAAATTATAACCAGCTTAACCGAAGATTCGAAAGAGAGTCTTCAATCCAAGTTCGAAATGCTTAAAAGCGCACAACAACTGTGGGCCGGTAAAAGTTTAGCCGAACGGATTTCCATGCTTTCAGCTTTCAGCACTTTACTCGAATCTGAAACGGAAGAACTGGCGCACATATTAACCAGCGAAGTTGGAAAGCCTTTGCAACAATCGCGCAACGAGATTAACGGTGCAAGAGGGCGGATTAAATGGATGCTCGATCACGCCGCAAAGTACCTTTCAGATGAGGTGATGGTTGATGAACCCGGACTGAAAGAAATCATCAAATACGAACCCCTGGGTGTAATATGCAACATTTCTGCCTGGAATTACCCCTATCTGGTTGGTGTAAATGTTTTTATCCCTGCTTTACTAAGCGGAAACACCGTTATGTACAAACCATCCGAATATGCTAGCTTAACCGGACTTCAGATCGAGAAACTATTAAAACAAGCAGGTGTACCCGATCAGGTTTTTCAAATTGCCATTGGTGCAAAGGAAACCGGAGCAGCATTACTGGAAATGGATTTTAACGGCTATTTCTTTACGGGCTCATACCAGACCGGAAAATACATCTACGAAAAAGTTGCACCTAAAATGGTTCCCTGCCAATTGGAACTGGGCGGTAAAGATCCATTGTACATTGCCGAAGATGTAACCGATGTTGCAGCTGCAGCGATTGGTACTGCTGATGGCGCATTTTACAACAACGGACAAAGCTGCTGCTCTGTTGAACGTATTTACGTACACGAAAAAAATTACGATGCCTATTTATCGGCCTTTGTAAATGAGGTAAAAAGCTGGAAAAGTGGTTTACCCACAACCGATGGCGTATACCTTGGCGCTTTAACACGGAAAGCGCAGATTCCGGTGTTAGAAAACCAGATAAAAGATGCGCTGGATAAAGGCGCCAAACTTTTAACAGGAGGCAAAACCCTCAGCGGAAAAGGTTATTATTTTGAACCAACAGTTTTAACCGAAGTAACCAATGATATGCTGGTGATGCAGGAAGAAAGCTTTGGCCCCATTATAGGCATTATGAAAGTTAAAGACGATGCCGAAGCTTTAAAGATGATGCAGGATACAGATTACGGGCTAACGGCATCTGTTTACACTGCCGATCAGTCACGCGCAGAAAAATTACTGGCCCAACTGGATGCTGGCTCCGGCTACTGGAATTGCTGCGATAGAGTAAGTGCTGCCCTCCCATGGAGCGGGAGAAAATATTCGGGCATTGGGGCAACCCTTTCTCACCAGGGCTTAAGGGCTTTTACCAAACCAAAAGCATATCATTTAAGGGGGTAAAATGGAGAATAATGTAGATAATCAATTTATAGAAGGCGTAATTGCCGATTACCTGCTGACCGATACAGGCATACTGGTTGCCTACAGTAAAAGTATTTTACGTACCGTAGAAAACATTAAGGCCAATGTTGCGCTGGTTAAGGAAATTACCCATAACAAGAAAGTACCCCTGTTAATTTACCTAAAAAATTCTCCAGTGCCCGATAAAGCGACGCGAAAATTTTCGACCGAACAATTGCCTAATATTTATACTGCAATGGCCATGGTTTCGAAACCTGGCCTGGCGCAATTTATAATGAAACTACTATTTACATTCCAAAATCCTCCCATCCCGATGAAATCTTTCACTGATGATGAAAAAGCCAAAGCATGGTTAATGCGGTTTTTGTGATTTAATCATAAAACATATGATTCCCATAGAAGACATTCGTAAAAACTACGAAAAGTACGACGACGCAACCATTTTAAAAATCATCCGGAGTGCCAAAGACTTACGCACGGAAGTGGTATCTGTGCTGAATGATGAGATTAGAAAAAGGAATTTAGACGTAAACCTGATTGAATTTGTAAAGGATGAAACCAATTTTTATGAAGGAGCCGAAAGGGAACTTTTAGTTAGAGAGATCAGAAACACTGTTTGCACCAATTGCAACTACGAAAGTGAATTGCATGGCTATACTTTTAACACTTTAATGTCTTTCATCCTGGAATGCAATCACGAACAAAAGGCTCAAATTATTTGTACCTCCTGTGCAAAAAAATTACGTTTAAAAAGTATGCTAACAACACTTGCTTTAGGTTGGTGGTCAAGGTATGGGCTATTTGCTACCCCTGCCACACTTATTTCTGACCTTATTGAGATGGCGAGAAAAGAAAAGTATAGCGATAGGTTAATCAACAATTTTATTGACAATCATACCGGATCGATCAGACGGGTAAAAAAAGGGAATGGAGAAATATCGATAATTATCAGAAAATTCAATCAGAAAAAGCAAGAAGTATCTGACTAAAAACCTTTGCAATTTTATTTGAGTAAATGAATTGCTAAATCAGTTCTGCGGTAATCAGCGAAATCTGCGGGAGCGCTTAACGATCTCTTCCATCTTTCACATTTCCCTCCCACAAACACCTCCGATTAAATCTTTTTTAATAAATTGCAGGTTAATACTTATTCGGTTAATCCGCAGTTATTTATTTAATGAAAAAATTATTCCTGATTATCACCTGCTGCTTTTTTACAGCCAGCACTTTCGCCCAAAATATTGTTTCTGAAACTGAAAGCGGCGACGCAGAAGGCATCATTGTTCAAACCCCTTGCGCCATTATTCCGGAGCCTGTATCGCTCATGAAAAGGCAGGTACATTTACTTTACCAGAAAATGTAATTATACAAACGACGAAAAGTGCAGAGTTAAAGCAATCCATTGCCTATTTATCGGAACGAATTACCACCGCTACCGGAAAATTTGTAAGCACTTTGAGCAGTTCTACCCACCCTACCGTAAAACTTATCCTAAACACGCAGGATGATGCACAACTGGGGGCAGAAGGATATAAACTAAACGTAAACCCTACACAGATCGTTATTACGGCAAACAAGCCTGCAGGTATTTTCTATGGTGTGCAGTCTTTATTACAGCTCTTCCCTGCCGAAATAGAAAGTAAGGAACTGGTGAAAGATATTAAATGGAAAGCGCCCTGTGTAGATGTGGTCGATTATCCGAAACTGGGCTGGCGTGGTTTAATGTTCGATGTGGCTCGTCACTTTTTTACCAAGCAGGAAGTAAAGCAGTTTATTGATGATATGGTGCGCTATAAGTTTAACCTGCTGCACTTGCACCTGGCTGATGATGAAGGCTGGCGAATTGAAATTAAAGGCTTGCCAAAATTGACCGAAATAGGTGCCTGGAGTGTTAAAAAAACAGGAACTTTTGGCGACTTTATCCCACCAACTGCCGATGAGCCCCGCACTTATGGTGGTTTTTATACACAAGAAGATATTAAAGAGCTGGTACAGTATGCGCAGGAACGTTTTGTAAATATCCTGCCTGAAATTGATGTACCGGGACACAGTTTAGCCATCATTGCCTCCTATCCCGAGCTATCATGCACGCCAGATGCGGTGAATTATAAAGTACGCTCGGGCGAGAAAATAATGGACTGGAGCCGTGGCGCCCCACCAATAGCCCTAGTTGATAATAACCTTTGTCCGGCCAACGAAAAAGTCTACAGCTTTTTAGACACTGTAATTACGCAGGTTGCGCAACTTTTCCCTTTCGAATACATCCACATGGGCGGCGATGAAGCCTCGCATAACTTTTGGGAGAAGAATGACCAGATTAAGCAACTGATGCAAAGAGAAGGCTTAAAAACCATTCCTCAGGTACAGGCTTATTTCGAAAAACGTGTTGAACAGATTGTGATGGCAAAAGGTAAAAAATTTATGGGTTGGGATGAAATTTTAGAGGGAGGCGTATCGCCAACAGCAGCAGTAATGAGCTGGAGGGGCATGAAATACGGCATACAGGCCGCTAACGATAAGCACAATGTGGTAATGAGTCCAACTGATTTTGCTTACCTCGATTACATGCAGGCTGATGCCATTACCGAACCCAGGGTTTACGCTTCGCTAAGGCTAAACAAAGCCTACCAGTTTAACCCTGTACCGGCAAGTGTAAATGCACAATATGTAATCGGCGCACAGGCTAACCTTTGGACAGAACAGGTTTTCACTTTCCGTCAGGTAGAATATATGCTTTGGCCACGCGCCTTTGCTATTTCAGAATCGGTATGGAGCCCAATTGAAAAGAAAAACTGGACCAACTTTGTTGACCGTACCGAGCAGCATTTTAAACGTTTGGATTTTGCCGAAATTAAATATTCGCCAGCCATTTACGACCCTGTAATTACAGTAAAACGCAGTGCCGACAAACAATTAATGGTAGAATTAACCCCCGAAATAGACGGGCTGGATATTTATTATAGTTTTGACAACTCGACACCTGATCGTTTTTATCCTAAATATACCGGAGCACTACAGGTACCTAAAGATGCCAGCATGCTACGGGTAATCACTTATCGTGGTAAACAACCCATTGGAAGATTGATTAGCATGCCTGTTACAGATTTACAGAAAAGATCAAAATAATGGGAAAAGAAATAGAACGCAAATTCCTGATCGATCTGCAAAAGTGGGATAGCCTGAATAAACCAGACGGAAAGCTGTTCAGACAAGGCTATTTACTTACCGATAAAAATAAAACAGTGCGGGTGCGGGCAACAGAAACAAAAGGCTTTTTAACCATTAAAGGTCAAACTGTTGGTGCTACACGCTTAGAATATGAGTATGAAATTCCGCTAGCTGAAGCCGTTGAACTTCTGGATCACTTCTCGCAAGCTGAACTTTCGAAAACAAGGTACGAAATTGCATTTGAAGGAAAAGTGTGGGAAGTTGATGTATTTTCAGGTCAAAACGAAGGTTTAATTGTTGCAGAAATAGAACTGGAAAGCGAAATGGAAGCTTTTAATCTGCCCGACTGGGTAAGTAAAGAAGTTACCGAAGAAGAAAAATATTACAATTCCAATCTCACCATCACTCCTTTTAAAAACTGGATTTAACAGTTTATTTAAATTTTATTTACAAATGAGTTAAACCTATTTCATATATTAGATTAATCGGATTCATCCCCGCCGATAAGCGTAGTTATTTCAGTTTCAATATTTTGAATTTCAAATAATATCAATATAAACCCCAAAAGGATGAAAACAACTAGATTATTAATGAGTATGGTTATTGCAGCTACGCTATTTTTTGCAGGCTGTAAACCGAAAGATGCTGCCATTCAGGCTGCAATCCAGGCCAAAGAAGCCACAGGCATTACCGTGGCTGTTACTAAAGGCGACGTAACCTTAACGGGTATAGTTGATGATGAAGCTGCAAAAGCCAAAGCAGAGGAAATTGCCAAGGCAGAAAAAGGAGTAAAATCTGTAATCAACAGCTTAACCATTAAACCAGTAGAAGCTCCTGTAGTTATTTCAGAAGATCCGGTTTTAATTAAAAATGTTGCCGATGCAACCAAAGATTTCCCAACAGTGAAAGCGGAGGTTAAAGATGGTGTAATTGTGTTAACAGGCGAGCTTAAAAAAGCTTCTCTAATTACATTAATGCAACATCTAAGTGCGTTAAAACCTAAAAAAATCGACAATAAACTAACCATTAAATAAGAGCAGCCATGGCATTAGAAGATAAATATAAAGCATTAACCGACGCAGCAACTGCAGCAGGCATAACAGACCTAGCAGTTAGGGAACAAGATGGAATTTTATATATAGACGGAACTGCGGCTGATGGAGCAACTAAAGATCACCTTTGGGAAGTTTACAATCAGATTGATCCAAATTTCACTTCAGGAGATCTCGTTCTGAATGTAAACGTAGCCATTGATGCTGCTGTTACCCATGCAAAAGTGGTTACAGAAAGCAGCAATTTAAATATTCGTAAAGGTCCTGGTACCGACCAGCCTATTGTAGGCAAGGCAGCCCATGGTGAAGTGATTACCCTGGTAAACAGGAGTAATGATTTATGGTGGCTGGTGAGAACCAATGATGGTGAAGAAGGTTATTGCTATGCGCAATATTTAGAAGCTCAGGCTTAAAGTATAACAGCCCTCATGGTTTTAAATCTATGAGGGCTTATTGTTAAATCAGCTGGTGTTCGTGCGCAAAATTCAACAAACCAACGATAGATTTTACCCCGGTTTTGCGCCATATATTTTTACGGTGGGTTTCTACAGTATGCTCGGAGATAAAAAGCATTTTTCCAATATCGGCAGAAGTGTGTTCTTTTGCAATCAGCCTGATGATTTCGACTTCCCTTGGCGATAAATTATTGATGGCAGTAACGTGGTTTTCTTTTTGGTAACCATTAATAAATTTACCGGCAATAGCACGTTGGATATAAGTTTCATCCTGCATAACTTTATTAATGGCCTTATGTAACTCGGTATGCTTTACATCCGCAAGCAAGCACCCTTTAATCCCTGCTTTCAGCATGGCCGAAATGCTGTTAAAATCATCTTGCGCAGATAATACAATAACTTTCAGCGCAGGAAATTCTTTGGTAATCATCCCTAACAATTGCGTCCCCTCCTTTTCGTTGCTACTAAAATTTACAATAGCAATATCAGGCACATTTGCTTGAATGGCCTTTTGATTAACTGCGGCAAAAGTGGTATTACCCGCAACCGTTATATTGACGGCCTTGTTTAATACCTTATCCACACAAGCTACCAATGTATGAGCATCATCAACCAAAAAGACCTTAATCTTCTGCATAAAGTTTAGTTTAGCTATTTACCTCTTAATAACTGGCTTTACTACCTAATGGTTTAAACAAAATTTGACCATTCAGTTTACATCTTTTTATACAGGTAAAAGCATTTCATTAAAAGCTATAAATTTTATGTTATCAGGAAGGATAGACTGTAAACTGATTTTTATCGGGACTAATATCCAACGGACGAAGAAGTATAAACAAACACCTTGCTGATTGAACAGATAGCTATTTTTGATTTTTATTACACAACTCCTAAAACCAATTTTCTGTCCACTGAAAAAGGATATAAATCTTCTGTTAAAAAACATGCTTATTAGCAGGTTTTTCGGGCCAAGGAACAAAACAATAGCGATTGAGCGCACCATGATCAGTGGGGTGATTAGTTTTAGCTAAACTAATTTAATCATTTATTTCACTTTCTGCTATAGTTTTATGATTTCCAGGGCATAAAAAAAGCACAAAGAACAACTCAAAATTGAGGTTCCCTGTGCTTTTAGTCTTTATTTATAGATCTATTTACTTAAAGGCAACGCAACGCCGGGTTTAATGATACCCTTTAGTGCTACATCAAAAACCAACGGTGTAAATGGATTAATTGGTCCGCCACCATTTTCGCCGAAGCCTAAACGCGATGGCAAAATCATTTTAATTTTACCCCCAACACCAATTAACTGGATGCCTTGTACCACGCCCTGAGGCAACTGGCCCAGAGGCAGTTTACGCGGCACGTATTGTACACTTTCTGAAAAAACACCCGCTTCTTTTGCAATTTTAGCATCAGAAGTATCAAAAACGTTAATGCTACCGCTCGATTTTTTATTGGTAAACTGACCGGTATAGTCAATTAATACTGTATCGGTTAGAACAGCCCTCTCAGCATTACCTGGTGCGGCAATTACATATTGCAATCCTGATGGGGCTGTGGTAACTTTAAGCTGGTTATCTGCTATATATTTAGCTATTTTAGCAGGCTCTACTACTTTATTTTTTTCATTTAAGGCTTTGTATTCTGCCTCGAAGAAAAGTCTTTTTTTAGCATCAAAAATCGAATCAGGGTCTTTTCCTTTATGCAATACTTTTTCAATTTTAATGGTAAAGGAAGCAATATTCGACTTTAAGCCTTTTGGTTTTGGCTGGCCCGAATATTTCTCCATCGAATCTAAATTTAATTTAAAAACCGCACTATCTCCTTCACCAAGCAATTTTAATCCTGATGCTAAATCACCTTTAAACATCGATTTACTAATGGCAAAAAATGCCGGGCGTTCATTATCGTAAGTATTTACCATCACCGAATCGGGATTGGTATTGGTTTCTACAGTTTGTATGCCGTTTAACTTTACATAGTCGCCATCTTCTATTTTTGGCTTACCCTCACTTTTATAGATTTTGTAAGTCATATCACCCTCGCCTTTTTCAAATCTGTTACAAGCCGAAAGGCCCAGTGCTGTGGCCAGTAGTAGTATAATTCCGTTTTTCATTTTCATTAATCCGTATAAATCCCTACAAAGATAGACTATAATAAGCTTCAATAAATCGTAGAAATGTTTTATTTCGCTCCTACAGCAAAAAAACGACCAAAAAAAAATCCTGCTTAAATAAATAAGCAGGATTTACTAATATGTTATTATAAATTATTTTTTAACTATCGGAGCAGGCATTTGAACCGGAGCTTGTACCGGTGCAGGCTTTCCTTTAATAATATCTTTAATTTCTAATTCGAAAGCAATTGGGCTAAATGGCATAATACCAACTTGTGGAGCACCTTGCTCACCGTAACCTAAGTTAGAAGGGATAATAACTTTGATTTTACCTCCTTTACCAATTAATTGTAAAGCTTCGGTAAATCCAGGGATTGTACCACCTACAGGCATTTTTTGAGGACCGTAAGGTTTACCTGGTTTAAATTCATTTTCAGCTTTAGCTAATTTCTCATCACTGGTATCAAAGATTTTGTATTTACCATCTTTGTTCTTTTTAGTAACCCTACCAGTATAATCAATTAATACAGTATCGCCAAGTGCTGGTTTTTCTGCACTACCAGCGTTCTCGATAATGTAATGTAAACCACTTGCAGTAGTTTTGGTAGTTAATTTATTATCGTCGATGTAAGCTTTTAATTTAGCAGGCTCAGCAGCTTTCTTTTTATCAGCTGTTGCTTTGTAATCAGCCTGGAAAAATTCTGAAGCTCTTTTGTTGAAAGTAGAATCGGCTTCGCCAGTTTTTTTCTTGAATACTTTCTCGATTTTTACAGTAAAAGTGATGTATTTATCGTTTTTGAACTGCTCAGGTTTTGGTTGTTTGCTATGGAAAGCCATAGTATCCAAATTCACTTTAAAAGTTGCACTATCACCCTCTCCGAACAAAGTTAATACATCATTCATATCACCTGCATACATTTTTTTCTGTGCAGGGAAAACAGCTGGAGTTTCGCTATCGAAAGTGCTTGATAAAACTGAATCTTTATCGTTTTTCTGAATAAAATTCATTTTAACGATATCGCCTTCTTTGATTTTTTCGTTACCTGCTGAGTGGTGAACAGTGTATAATAACCCTCCTGCACCCTTTTTCTCTTTGTTACATGCTGCTAAACCTAAAGTGGCTGCTGCTAGAATAATAATTCCCTTTTTCATTAATTTAATTTGACTTTTTTAAGTTTTGATTGTTTTATTTCTGCCTTATTAGGCCAGCAATTGTTCTTTATAATCTTCTAATATCGATTTAAATTCCGAAACTACATCATTTAATGGTTTTTCTGATGCTCCACCGGCAGCATTTCTGTGACCTCCGCCGTTAAAATACTTTTTACAGATTTCGTTGGCCGGAAAATCACCTGTTGACCGCACAGAAAGTTTTACTTTATCGGTACGCTCTACAATCAGTGCCGCCAAGCGAATGCCATTGATAGAAAGGGCATAGTTTACTACTCCTTCCGTGTCGCCTGTAATGCTATGGTATTGCGCCAGTTCTTCTTTAGTAACCGAAATAATGGCTGTATTGTAATCTCTTAAAACTTCGAGTTTGTTAGAAAGGCAATACCCTAAAAAGCGCAGGCGGTTTTCGCTCGAATTATCGTATACCAGCTCGTGGATTTTCGATTGATCGGCACCGAGATCGATCAGGTTTGCGGCAATACGGTATACAGTTGATGTTGCTGATGAGAAACGGAAAGATCCAGAATCTGTCATAATCCCTGTATACAAACAAGAAGCCACATCTTTATTAATCAACTCGCCATCCTGTAACTGATTTACAATAAATTCGTATACCAGTTGCGCCGCGGCACAAGCATTGATATCCCAGCAGCGGTAATCGTCAAAATCCTCTGGCTCTAAATGGTGATCGATCATGATCTTTTTAGCACTTGCAGCCCTAACCAACTCGCCCAGTTCGTTAATGCGGCTTAAGGTGTTAAAATCGAGGCAAAAAATAACAGAGGCTTCTTCTACTAATCTGGCGGCCTCTTCTTGTTGCTCTGTAAAAATAATTACATCACCATTGTTTGGCATCCAGTGTAAAAAAGTAGGGTAATCGGTAGGTGTAACCACCTTAACATGATGACCTTTCTGAATTAAATATCCATATAAGCCCAATGATGAACCCATTGCATCGCCATCAGGTTTATGGTGCGTGGTAATTACAATGCGCTGTGGCGAAGCCAGTAATGTTTTTAATTCGGGTAGTGTAAGCATATATTTTTTGCGCTGCAAAGCTAAGTAATTTTTAATATTAAATAAGGTGTATTTACGCTTATCCTTTTATATTCATCAATTAAAACGTATTTTTGCACAAAAATTGATATCAAAGCACAATGAGCACTAACAGAACTTTTACCATGATTAAGCCAGATGCAGTAGCAAACGGCCATATCGGATCTATCATTAACGACATTACTAATGCAGGTTTTAAAATCATTGCATTAAAATATACTAAACTTACTGAAGAAACTGCTGGTCAGTTTTATGCAGTACACGCTGAGCGTCCTTTCTACAAAGATTTAGTTAGCTTCATGTCTTCAGGACCAATTGTTGCTGCTATTTTAGAAAAAGACAATGCAATTGAAGATTTCAGAAAATTAATCGGTGCTACCAACCCTGCTGAAGCTGCAGAAGGTACTATCCGTCAGAAATATGCTAAATCAATCGATGCTAATGCTGTTCACGGTTCAGATTCTGACGAGAACGCAGAAATTGAAGGAAACTTTTTCTTCAAAGCAGACGAACGTTTCTAATTGTTGAAACAAAATATTTGCAATAAAACCCCGAAAATTCGGGGTTTTATTGTTTTAGCATTTTTGTATCTTTCGTGCAAAAAAATAGTGTCTATCATTTAACTGCTGAAAATAATTACAACATAAAACAATCAATGAAACCATCATGATTTATCTGATAGCTTCATCACAAATGAAAACAAATTAATACGAATGAAAAGAATTTTCTTAGTGGCATGCCTTTCGGGCATTGCTGTTGCATCTTTCGCACAAACCAAAACTGCAGCAAAAAAAGGTTGCAAAAAAAACAACGGCAGTAAGTAAAACCTCAACGGTTACTGCATTAAAATCTACTTTAGACTCGACCAGTTATGCCTTTGGTACTTCAATTGGTGCAGGCTTAAAAACTACCGGGTTATCTACATTAAATTATGAGGTTTTATTAAAAGGCCTAAAAGATGCATTTACTGGAGGCAAAGTTGTACTAAACCAGCAACAGGCACAACAATGCATTAACGATGCATTGGCTAAAGCCTCGGCAGTAAAAAATAAGGCAGAAACTGAATCAAATAAAATTAAATACGCACCAATTATGAAAGAAGGACAAGATTTCTTAGAACAAAACAAAAAACGTGCTGGCGTACAAACCACAGCAAGTGGCTTACAATATGAAGTTTTAACTGCTGGTACAGGAGTTAAACCTGTAGCTACAGATTCGGTATTGGTACACTATAAAGGTACCTTATTAAACGGTAAACAGTTTGACAGCTCTTACGACAGAGGTGAGCCAATTTCTTTCCCGCTTAATGCTGTTATCGCTGGCTGGACCGAAGGTGTACAATTAATGCCTGCAGGTTCGAAATATAAATTTTATATCCCTTATAACCTGGCTTACGGAGCCCGTGGCGCAGGTGCAGATATCCCTCCTTACAGTGCCTTGATTTTTGAGGTAGAGCTGCTGAAGGTAAACGGTAAATAAAAACATGATGGAAAATGGGGGATGGAAAATGTAAGATTAATCCATCTTCCTGATCGTCATTTCGGTTGAAGCAAAGCAACAACCGAAATGACGATTTTTTTTTGCCTAAACTCAGTATTTAGTGCAGTCAGAGATAAAATCTGACGGTACCGGGAGAAGATTATTAAAGCCTCACAAAACTTTCTTAACTATTTAATGTTAGCTATTAAAAAATTAACATCAATATGAAAAAGATATTTCCAATAGCACTAATCGCATTTTTGTGCACTACCTTAAGTAGCTGTGAGCTGGTAGAAGGTATATTTAAAGCCGGCGTATGGTCGGGTATTATTATCGTGGTAGTAGTGGTTGCCCTGCTAATCTGGATATTGGCCAAAGTATTTGGCGGAGGGAAAAGTTAGTTTGGAATTCGGAGTTTGGAGTCTTCAGTTCATAGTCCGAAATCTTTCAGGGTATAGGCAAAAAACCTATGCCCTTTATTTTGTTTATAAAAATATCATTTCTGTAATGACTTCGCTCCCGGCATGTTCGTTCAGTTTTTGGATAATACCCTGGCGAACTAAAATGAGTTCGTTTTTGATGACTGACGATTCGATCCTTAAAAAAAGTTTTTTATCGTGGATATAAATCTGCTTGGTACGGTTGGCAATGGCAGTACCCATAATTTCGGGCCATACCGATAAAATGGATGTTTCATCAAACTTCCGGCGCAACCGGTACACATCAAGCATTTTGCTTATGGCATCTTTTAAAGTAACATCATTAGGTTTACGCATTTTCTATAGTTCCATTATCAACTTCAAACAAAGTTACATCAACTTCTATTTTTTCAAAAATAGATTCTACTCGCTCTTTTCCGGTATCTGTTATAAATATCTGTCCAAAATCATGGTGCGATACCATTTGCATTAATTTTTGAACACGGTTATCATCCAGCTTATCAAAAATATCATCTAATAAGAGTAAGGGTTTAAATCCTTTATTTTTGGCAAGGTAGGCATACTGTGCCAGTTTCAAAGCAATTAAAAAAGATTTCTGCTGTCCCTGTGAGCCGAACTTTTTTAAAGGCATACTGCTGATTACGAAAGCCAGCTCATCTTTATGTATTCCGGTAGTAGTACGCTCGAGTACACGGTCTTTTTCAACCGATTTCTTTAACAATTCTTCGAAGGTGCTATCGTTGAGCTGCGATTGGTAATTTAGCTCTACCGTTTCCTTGTTTTCGGTTAGGTAAGTATAATACTGGTTAAACATGGGGATAAACTCATCCATAAATGCCTTACGGATACGAAAGATCTTATTACCAGCCAGCACCAGTTGCTCGTCTAAAATTTCGAGCAGTGCCGGATCGTATTTCCGGGTAATGGCAATCTGTTTTAATAAAGCGTTGCGGTTGGCCAGAATACGGTTATAAGTAATCAGCTGATCGAGATAATGCCCGTCGGTTTGTGAGATTACGTTATCGATAAACTTCCTGCGCTCTTCGCTCCCTTCCATAATCAGGTTTACATCGTATGGCGAAACCATAACCACCGGAAACAAGCCAATATGATCAGCCAGTTTATCGTATTCTTTTTTATTGCGTTTAAACTGCTTTTTTTGGTTGCGCTTAACACCACAAGAGATTTTTTCATTCTTCTCACTCCGGTCAAAATCGCCCTGAATCATAAAGACCTCTTCTCCTGTTTTAATCTGCTGGGTATCGATTGGGTTAAAATAACTTTTACACAGACAGAGATAGTGGATAGCATCGAGCATGTTGGTTTTACCCGATCCGTTATTACCCGTAAAAACGTTCACCGTTTCCGAAAAACGGAGATCGGCATCGGTATAGTTCTTAAAATTGAGCAGGGTAATATTTTTTAACCACATAAATATGTCACAAATTTACCGTTTTTTAGCTGCTTAACATTCAATGTTTAAAATTAACGTTAATTACATTTAAAAATATTGTACTTTCATAGCAAGGAAAAATTTCAATGGTTGCACAAAAAATGTTAGAAGGAAATGTTCTGTGGTCCTACGATCATGAACTGACCAATGAAAAGGGTACGGGCTGGATTAGAAAAATAGCCGGTTTATTTTCATTTTTAAAGCCGATACACAAACACGAGGGCAATATACTACTGGCTTCGAACGGGATTTTTATCACGGGCGATAAGCAACTGGAGGTACCTTTATCGCATATAGAAGAAGTTTATATGGGTTTCGACGAGCTGTTCCCGGCTTCAGCCGTCAAAAATTTTGGCTTATTCTGGCAACCTATCCGCATCCGCTCAACCATCAGCCGTTCGGAAAGCCAAACAGTTTACCTTGTAATTAACCGTACAGGTATTTTTAGCGACAACCAAACCTGGTTTAACACGCTAATTAGCCTGCTCCGTTAATTGTGACGGGCATTTTGCACTTTTGGCCCCTAAATAACTAATGTTTAATTAAATACTTCAAAATAAAGATTGATACTTTGATTGAAAAATGTATTTTTGCAATCTTAATTTTTTAAACAAACATGTCTACAACAGATAATCAGACAATTCAACCGACTAAAAAAGGTTCATTTTTACAAGAGAATAATAAGAGCTTACTTTTTATAGCAGGCGCTGTAGTTTTATTAGTTCTAATCTATCTTTGGTACCAGGGTGTATACTTAAAAGGCCGTGCTGAAGAAGCTGCGAGCAAAATGTACAGAGCTGAGCAATATGTCGGAGTAGATTCATTATCGAACAAAGCGGCTAAGGGCGAAGCTGGTTTTCCTGGTTTTGAGCAAATTGCAAAAGAATACGATAATACCAAATCGGCAAATTTAGCGAACCTTTATTTAGGTGGTATTTATTTACGTAAAGGCGAGTTTAAACAAGCAGTAGAATCGTTAAGCAAGTATAGCGCTACCGGTAGCCCGGTTGCTGATCCGTTAGCTTTAGGTTTATTAGGCGATGCTTACAGCGAATTAAAAGATTACAAACAAGCTGCTACATACTATAAAAAAGCTGCTGATAAAGCGAGCAAATTTACTTCGCCAATGTTTTTAAAGAAATTAGGATTGGTTAACGAAAACCTTAAAGATTTTAAAGGTGCTGTTGATGCTTATACTAAAGTAAAAACACAATATCCTGAAAGTGCAGAAGCACAGTTAATTGATGCTTACATTGCAAGAGCACAAGAGCAAGTTAAATAATCATTAACTAACTATATTTTACTTAAAAGATCATCGAAAGGTGGTCTTTTTTTGTTTAGGTAGCTTCCGGTCGACTGATTTCTTTACCATATAAGGCACTTAAGAAACAAGAAGTTTAAGATCCCAAGGCTGCAAAGAATATCCGTTAACAGATTCTCCCCGCCTGTACGGGTAGGCACTACGGTCGAAATGACGATATGTATGTGTACCGGTTAACCGATTTAAACAGTTAACCGATTAACCTAAATTATTTATTAAAAGCTGTCATGGTGTGGGCCGGACCAACGGTAACAAAACTCTTAATCAAATCAACACTTTTATCAATAAGTGCCGGCAATTCTAACTGTTCATTTTTATCAAATAAGCCCAGTACAAAATCTACCTGGCGGCCTTTTGGATAGTCGCTACCGATACCAAAACGCAAACGGGCATAGTTTTGTCCACCGCAAACTTCTTCTATACTTTTAAGACCGTTATGCCCTGCACTTGAACCTTGCAGTTTTAACCTGAGCTTACCCAGTGGCAATGCCAGGTCATCAACAATTACCAGCACGTTTTCGGGCGCTATTTTAAGCTCTTTCATCCAATAATTTACCGCTTTGCCACTCAGGTTCATAAAGGTGGTTGGCTTAATTACATGGAGTTTCTTGCCTTTAAAACCTACTTCAGCATAATAAGCCAGGCGGATATTATCAAAACTTCCGTTTAAGCCTTTAACCAGTTCATCGGCTATATCAAAACCAATGTTGTGTCTGGTATGCGCATAATCCGGACCAATATTCCCTAAGCCTACGATAAGATATTTCATGGCGCAAAGATAAAATGTTTAATGGAAGATGGAAAACGGATTATGGAAAGCCCAGCGATAAGTGTTAAGTGTTTGCCGGAAGATTAAGCTTAAGGCGGAAAGACAAAAGGGAAAAGCAGAAAGCTTAAGTCAAAAGTCCTGAGTCCGAAGTCAGAGGTCAGAAGCTTGGGAACACCTTTAATTAACCGAAATCCTGGTAAAAGAAAAAAGCGGTAAAGAATTCCTTCTTTACCGCTTTTAATCTGTGTAATCTTTTAATCAGGGTAATCCCTTAATTATTTTTTACCTTTAGCAGCTTCAGTTTCTGCTTGTTTTAATGCTCTTGACATTGCAACAGAAACGATAGTATCTTCAGGAGTGTTAGTGATTACGTATTTATCACCTGAAAGGTCACGAACACGGAATAAACTACCTACTTCTAATTTCTCTAAGCTTACTTCTACGTTTTGTGGCATGTTAGCTGGTAACGCTTTAACACGTAGTTTACGTAATTTCTGGATTAATTTACCCCCCATTTTAACACCTGGAGAAGTTCCGGTTAATTTAACCGGGATTTCCATAACGATTTCTTTTTCGTCGAATAACTGAAGAAAATCGATGTGTAATAATACGTCGGTAAGTGGGTGAAACTGAGCATCTTTAACGATAGCTTTAGTTTTAGTACCGTTGATGTCGATCTCCACAAAGTTCACTTCCGGGGTATAAATAACGTCTCTTAAGTCGGCAATAACCACAGCAAAATGTTGTTGTTCTTTACCACCATACAATACCGCCGGAACTTTACCTTCATAACGAAGTTCCTTGGCATCGCGTTTCCCTACGTTCTCTCTTGGAGAACCGCTAATTGCGATTGTTTTCATTTTTTTTATTTATTTATATTTATTTGTAATTGGTATCGGGTATTTAGTATCAAGCGTTAAAGCTTTTTACGTACTACTTTCTACCTTATTATTCTCTTTTTTGGTTAACTGTTTAATTGGTTAACTGAGCACGAAACCCACAATTAACAGATTAACCAGTTTGTACAATTAACCGGCTATACTCTAAACAGATCGCTAATTGAGCCGTGTTCGTTTACATTGGCAATTGCCCTTGCAAATAAACTTGCTGTACTTAACACTCTAATTTTCGGGCTCTCCTGTTTTAAAGGAATGGTATCGGTAACGATCAGCTCGGTTAATACCGAATTTTCTACCGTTTCTATAGCTTTACCCGATAAAACAGCATGTGTACAAACCGCTCTAACACTTGCTGCACCGTTTTCCATAATCAAGGCCGCAGCTTTTGATAAGGTTCCGGCTGTATCGCAAATATCGTCGATCAATACAACGTCCTGTCCTTGTACATCGCCAATAATCGACATCGATTCGATTTCGTTGGCACGTTTACGGCGTTTATCGCAAATAATTACCTCTGCATTAAAAAACTTGGCAAATGTACGTGCCCTGTACGAACCACCCATATCAGGTGATGCGATAGTTAAGTTTTTCAAGCCGAGGCTTTTGATATAAGGAACAAAGATAACCGAGCCGTCTAAGTGATCAACCGGAATATCGAAGAAACCCTGTATCTGTGCAGCATGTAAATCCATCGTCATGATGCGGTGAATACCTGCCGACTTTAATAAGTTAGCCACCAGTTTGGCACCAATAGCCACACGTGGTTTATCTTTTCTATCCTGACGGGCCAAACCATAGTAAGGAACTACTGCAGTGATGTAATGCGCCGATGCTCTTTTAGCTGCATCAACCATTAACAAAAGCTCCATTAAGTTATCGCTGGGCTGGTAAGTAGACTGGATTAGAAAAACATCACTACCACGAACTGATTCATCAAAAGAAGGCTGAAATTCACCATCACTGAATTTGTGAATGGTTACATTACCAAGTGGTTTGCCGTAGTGTTCGGCAATCTTAAGTGATAATCCCTTAGAACCTGTTCCGGAAAAAAGTTTAACCGGGTTGAACTGCAATGGCATGGGTCCGTGTAGTTTGCTGTTAAAAAAAATCGGATCATGTCTGTTTAAAACATGATCCGACGTTAAATTTCTGTTGTCCGACCTGGATTCGAACCAAGACAAACGGTACCAAAAACCGTTGTACTACCCTTATACTATCGGACAAAAACTTCTCGAAGATATTTCCTCGAAAGGGAATGCAAATGTAGGAAGCTTATTTTAAATATGCAAGAGTGATTTTAAAATATTTTTAATTTCTTTCCTGCTCTTCCTGATTGCGATGCAAAGATAAAAAAATCATCATATAGCGTGCAACATTTTCTTTTTTTCTGCGACTTTTTTTATTACGAACCACTTAAATCATTTATTATCAAAGACTAAATTTTCACTATGAATTACTCAAGGATTAACACCATTGGGGGCTGGCTATGCTTCATTGTTGCCGCAACCACCTACATTTTAACATTAGATCAATCTGTAAGTTTCTGGGACTGTGGCGAATTCATCGCTTCTGCCTTCCGGATGGAGGTTGTACACCAGCCCGGAGCACCAATGGTATCAATGATCCAGCGATTATTCTCTGTATTTGCAATGGGCGATAAAACCAAAATCGCCTATTTTATGAATGTAGCTTCGGCATTGGCCAGCGCGGGCACTATTTTATTTCTGTTCTGGACCATTACCGCCCTCGCCAAAAAAACCATTATAAAAAAAGGTGAAGTTATTAGCACGCCAAAAATAATCAGCATCATGGGCGCAGGCCTGGTTGGCGCATTGGCTTATGCCTTTTCTGATAGCTTCTGGTTCTCGGCAGTAGAGGCTGAGGTTTATGCACTGTCATCGCTCTGCACTGCAATTGTATTCTGGGGTATCTTAAAATGGGAATCGCAGGCCGATGAACCTAAAGCAGACCGCTGGTTACTGTTTGTAGCTTATATCATGGGCCTTTCTATTGGTGTACATATCCTAAACCTACTTACCATCCCGGCCTTAATATTTGTTTATTACTTTAAAAAGAATCCATCGCCAAAATGGCAAAATATTGTAAAAATGTTTTTTGTTTCTATAGCAGTATTAGCCGTGATACAGTTTGGCCTGATCCAATACCTGGTCGCTTTGGCAGCCAAATTTGATTACTTCTTTGTAAATACTCTAGGTTTTGGGTTTGGAAGCGGTGTAATGTTCTTTGCTGTTTTGCTTATCGGAGGATTGATATACGGTATCCGCTATTCCATCATTAAAAACAAAAGGGCATTAAACTTAATCATGTTATTTACTGTATTGCTCTTATTCGGTTACAGTTCTTTTGCGCTTTTAGTTATCAGGGCACAAGCCAAACCCAATTTAAATAATACCGACCCCGAAAATGTTTTTAACTTTTTAAGCTATGTAAACCGTGCCCAATATGGCGACAGGCCCTTGTTGTATGGCGAGAATTACAATTCGGAAAAAATCGACATTAAAGAAACCGGCCAGTTGTATAGAAGAGGTGAAAAAAAATACGAATCGGCGGGAACCAGATCGGAATATGTTTTCGGCGAGAAAACCCTTGCACCGCGCATGTACAGTGATAAACCTGAGCATATTAAATTCTATAAAAATTACATGGGCTTTGACGATACACATCAGCCTACATTAATGGATAACCTCAAATACATGTTTTCTTTCCAAACCGGCCAAATGTACATGCGCTACTTTATGTGGAATTTTGTGGGCAGGCAGGATAATGAAGACGGTCAGTTTGGCGGCACCCAAGGCACCTGGTTAAGCGGCATTAAGCCTATAGATGCCATCCGATTAGGCGACCAGAAAAACCTGCCTCCATCGATTATAGAAAACAAATCCTATAACCGTTTTTTCTTTCTTCCTTTAATTATCGGACTAATCGGTGCGATTTGGCACTTTAAACGTAACCAGAAAGACGCTGGTGTTGTTGGCTTAATGTTTGTTTTTACGGGCATTGCTATTGTGGTGTATTTAAATTCGGTTCCCATTGAGCCACGCGAACGAGACTATGCTTATGTTGGCTCCTTTTATGCTTTTGCCATCTGGATTGGTTTAGGTGTATTGGGGTTAAAAGACTGGGCGTTTAAAAAACTAACACCTGTACGGGCAAGTATCTTCGCCTCTATTATTGCCTTATTTGCTGCACCGCTTATTATGGCCGAACAAGGCTGGGATGACCATAACCGATCGGATAGTGATGTGGCCCACGATATGTCGGTTAATTACTTAAAATCATGTGCACCCAACGCCATCCTATTCACTTATGGAGATAACGACACCTACCCCGTTTGGTATGCACAGGAAGTAGAAAACATCCGCCCGGATGTACGCGTAGTAAACCTAAGCCTGTTTACTGCCGATTGGTACATAGATGGTATGCGGAGAAAACAAAACCAATCGGAGCCCCTTCCCATTACCTTAACACCGAACCAATATGTAGCCGGAACACGCGATATTATGTATTACCAGGATTATAAAATAGCACAGCGTATTGAGCTGAAAGAAATCCTGGATGTACTGCTATCGGATAACGACGCGGATAAGGTAACCATGAACGATGGTTCAAAATACAATGTGCTGCCAACCAAAAACCTGAAACTTTCAGTAAGTCCGCAGCAGGTTTTAGATACAGGCACAGTACCCAAAGAGGATGCAGGTAAAATTGCCAGCACTATGGAATGGACTTTTAACCAGAACTATGTAACTAAAGGCACGCTGGCTTTATTTGATATTTTGGTCCATAATAACTGGGAACGCCCGATTTATTTTACCGGAGCAATGCCCGATGAGCAATATGTAGGGCTAAATAAATACCTCTACTCGGAAGGACTGAACAAAAGACTGCTGCCTTTAAAACCAGATACGGCAATTGAACAAGATTATGACCGCATTAACATCAAACCATTATACAACAACCTGATGAATGTTTATGGTTACGGTAACATTAAAAATGCTAACCATTTAGACAGACAGTCATCAGATGATGTAACCATGCTATCGAACATGTTTAACGGTTTATTAAACGGCCTGATAAACGAAGGTAAAATTGCGGATAGTAAAAAGGTAGTCAATAAATTTATGGAGGTGATTCCTGGTAAATTTTACAGCATGCGCCAGGTAATGAGTACCTATTATTTTACTGAAAACCTGTATCGTTTAAACGATTTGAACCATGCAAATGCCATGATTCAAAGAACTGCTGATTATGTAAACAAGGAACTGACCCATCTGGCAGATGTTTCGGAGAGCAAAAACCAGCTTGCTGCAGAGCAGGATGTACGCTTTTACCTGGCCTATTTAGGGCAAATGGTAAAACTTACAGAAGCCTTTAAACAAGATGGGCTGAGCAAAAGCCTCGAAAAACAATACAACAACCACATTACCAGGTTTACCCCATTTGCAACGGGTTAAGCTAAAAACAGTTCAAATTTTAACCCACGGGCAGATTTTACATTTAAGCCCGTGGATTTTTATTTTCCGGATTGGCCAAAATCCCTGAAGCGAACGGGATTAAGGCGTTAAATTTTGTTAAATCAATCCAAAAAATTACCTGTTTTATCGACTAGAATAGTTAATTTCGGCAGCATTTTTATGTAAAAACAATTTTTAATATCATTAAACAAACCAATGAATTATTCAAAAGTTAATAATATAGTAGGCTGGATCTGCTTTTTAATTGCTACACTAACTTACGTTTTAACCTTAGAGCCTTCTGCCAGCTTCTGGGATTGCGGCGAATTTATTGCATCGGCATTCAGGATGCAGGTTGTTCACCAGCCAGGTGCGCCTTTATTTTTAATGATCCAACGCTTCTTCTCTATTTTTGCTACCGGCGATTTAACCCGGATTGCCTACTGGATGAACGTGGGTTCAGCGGTTTCGAGCGGAGCAACTATTTTATTCTTATTTTGGACAATCACTGCGCTGGCTAAAAAAACCATTGTTAAAGCTGGCGAAGAACTTACCACTGGTAAACTGATCAGCATTATGGGAGCTGGTGCCGTTGGTGCCCTTGCCTATACTTTTTCTGATAGTTTTTGGTTTTCGGCTGTTGAATCGGAGGTTTATGCGCAATCGTCGTTATTTACTGCTATTGTTTTCTGGGCTATCCTTAAATGGGAAGCACATGCCGACGAGCCAAGGGCAGACCGCTGGTTATTGTTTATTGCCTATATCATGGGTTTATCAATCGGTATCCACTTATTAAACTTATTAACCATTCCGGCGTTGGCTTTTATTTACTACTTCAAAAGAACAGATAAAGCTACAACGGGTGGTATTTTTAAAACCTTAATTGTAGGTATATTAATTCTGGCGATAATCCAGTATGGTATTATTCAATACCTGGTTTCGTTCGGTGCATACTTTGATTTATTCTTCGTAAATACATTGGGCATGGGCTTTGGAACAGGTGTTTTGTTCTTTGCCATTCTATTAATCGGCGCCTTGGTTTGGGGTATCCGTTATTCGATTAAACACCAAAAGAAACTCTTAAACTTAGGTTTAATTTCTACAGTGCTCATTATTTTCGGTTATGCATCATTTTCGATGATCATTATCAGGGCTAAAGCCGATCCGAACTTAAATAATAGTGCACCTAAAGATGCTTTCTCTTTCTTAAGCTACCTGAACCGTGAGCAGTATGGCGACAGACCTCTGGGTTACGGCCCTAACTACAACTCAGAAAGAACGGGTGTAACTGAAGGAAAAACCATCTGGAGAAAAGGAAAAGAAAAATATGAAGTAGCTGGTAAAAAGACCGACTACGAGTATAACAATAACACTTTGTTGCCACGCATGTATAGCGATGACCCTAAACATGCCCAGTTTTACAAAGAATGGATGCATTTAGACGATTCTAAAGCCCCTAATCTGGTTGATAACGTAGGCTTCCTGGCCAGCTATCAGATTGGTTACATGTACATGCGTTACTTTTTCTGGAATTTTGTTGGTCGCCAAAACGACGAGCAAGGCCAGGGTAGCGGTTTTGAGGGTGAGTGGATTAGCGGTATTAAACCTATTGACACCTGGTTACGTGGCGACCAAAGCAATTTGCCTCCATCAACCATTGATAATAAAGCTTACAACCGTTTCTTCTTTTTACCTTTAATTATGGGTATTATAGGCGCTTTATGGCACTTTAAACGTAATCAAAAAGATGCAGGTGTAGTTGGTTTGCTATTCTTCTTTACCGGTATCGCCATTGTGTTATATCTAAACCAGAAACCGCTTGAGCCACGTGAAAGGGATTATGCTTACGTGGGCTCTTTCTATGCTTTTGCCATATGGATCGGTTTGGGTGCACTTGCCCTTAAAGAGTGGGTATTTAAAAAATTAACCCCAACTGCAGGTGCCATTGGCGCAACAGTAATTGGTTTGTTGGCTGCGCCGGTTATTATGGCCGAGCAAGGCTGGGATGACCACGACCGTTCTACCAAACTGGTACCGCACGATATTGCTTTAGATTATCTGCAATCATGCGCACCTAACGCCATTTTGTTTACTTATGGTGATAACGATACCTACCCGCTTTGGTATATCCAGGAGGTAGAAAATGTACGCCCAGATGTGCGTATTGTAAACCTGAGTTTATTTGATACAGACTGGTATATTAACGGCTTGCGCCAGAAACAAAACGAATCGGCTCCATTGCCAATTACGATGAAGCCTGAACAATATGTACAGGGCGAGCGCGATGTAATGCCTTACGATGATTATAAACTTGCAGGCAACGTTGAACTTAAAAACGTGGTTGATTTGTTATTATCAAACGATGAGAGCGATAAAGTACCAATGCAGGATGGATCGAAATCTAATTTCCTGCCAACCAAAAACTTTAAAATTACAGTAGATCCGCAGCAGGTAGTAAGCACCGGAACGGTTTCGGCGGCAGATGCCTCGAAAATTACCACCGAAATGGACTGGAAGTTTAACAAAGGTTATGTAACCAAAGGAACTTTAGCGATGTTCGATATTCTGGCACACAATAACTGGAAACGTCCGATTTATTTCGCTTCTACAGTGCCTTCTGAACAATATAACGGCTTAGACAAGTATTTATACAGCGAAGGTTTAGCTTTGCGCTTATTGCCGTTCAAAGCTGATACTACATCAACTGACGAGCGACCAGAACAGTTAAATACACCGGCGTTATACAATAACGTAATGACTAAATTTAAGTGGGGTAACATGAAAACCGCTAAATATTTAGATCCACAATCATCGGATGATACTTTTATCTTCACCAACATTTTCAGCAGCTTAACCAACAGCCTGATTAAGGAAGGTAAAATAGCAGAAGCTAAAAAAGTTGTAGATAAATACTTTGAGGTAATGCCTGATAAATTCTTCGGTATCCGTACAGTAGTAGTGAAGTTCTACATGGCAGAAAACTTATATAAACTGGGTGAAACTGCAAGAGCCAACGATATTTTAGAAAAATCAGGGGTATACATCAGCAAGGAATTAAATTACCTGGCCGATATTTCTCAATCGAAAGGCTTAACGGGTTCGCAGAATATCCAAACGGGCTTATACTATCTGGATAGAATGATTAAAACCAGCAAGGCAGCCGGTCAGGATAAGTTGAGCGATAAGCTTCAAAAAACATTTAACAGCCTGGAGGGCCGTTTATCGATGTTCTTCCCGCAACAAGCTCCGCAATAATAAGTGTATCTTAAAAATAGTTTACAGGCAGCTGCATTAATTTGTAGCTGCTTTTTTTATTTAATTCAAATAGGTTCGCTTGCGCTCGTTTCTAATGAGTGCACATCTAGCTTTGCGATTCAATCGCAAGTAAAAACCCTTAACATCGTAAAATACGACAGGCTATTTACACACTCGTTTGAAACGAGCGTGAGCAGAAAAACTTCATATAATGCGGCCGTTTTGGATAAGCCATTAACAAAAAAAATCCTGCCCGGCATAGCCAAACAGGATTCAAATTTATTTTAGTTAATGATGATTATTCGTTAACAACACCCATCGCACAGAATTTATCAATCCGTTGTTCGATCAGTTTATCAGTTTTTAGCTTACCTAAGGAAGCCAAATCTTTAATAATATATTCTTTCAGGGTTTGGCCCATCAATTCAGGGTCCTGGTGTGCACCACCCAAAGGTTCAGGAATGATACCGTCAATTAAATTATTACCGAACATATCGTCAGAAGTTAATTTAAGGCATTCTGCTGCTTTTTCTTTAAAATCCCAGCTTCTCCATAAAATAGATGAACAAGATTCAGGAGAAATTACTGAATACCAGGTATGCTCGAGCATATAAACCTTATCGCCAATACCAATACCTAAAGCTCCGCCCGAAGCGCCCTCTCCCACTACGATACAGATAATCGGCACGCGAAGGATTGACATTTCAAGCAAGTTGCGGGCAATGGCTTCACCTTGTCCGCGTTCCTCAGCCTCTAAGCCAGGGTAAGCACCCATGGTATCGATAAAAGAAACCACCGGTTTATTGAATTTTTCGGCCAGGCGCATTAAACGTAAAGCTTTGCGGTAACCCTCGGGGTTAGCCATACCGAAATTACGGTACTGGCGCTCTTTGGTGTTTTTACCTTTCTGGTGACCAATAACCATTACGGTTTGGCCGTTTATTGAAGCAAAACCACCTATAATAGCTTTATCATCTTTAACCGTTCTATCGCCGTGCAACTCAATAAAATCATCACAAATCATATTGATATAGTCGAGTGTTTGCGGGCGGTCTGGATGACGGCTCATTTGAACCTTGTTCCAACCAGTTAAATTTTTATATAAGTTATTGGTAGTTTCATCTAATTTACCGTCAAGCTCATCTAAAGTGGCAGACATATCTACCTTAGTTTTTTCGGCAACTTGCTTAACTTTTTCTATCTGCTGAACCAGGTCGGCAATAGGTTTTTCAAAATCGAATGATGTTTTTATCTGCTGCATAATTGAACCACAAAAATAAGTAATTATTTTTAGTTTGCAGTGATGTGTTTTTCGTTTACAGTTTTACTATATAAATACTTGCCGCAAAGCTGATTATTATCTGCTACCATTTGAAAAGCAATTGCAGTTATCTTTCGGTTAAAACAGTCCCGCCCCCGTTTCTGCCGGTTGAAACCTGTGAAACAAGCAAGCATACCATAAGTAAATAAAAACAGCTGCTTAAACCGGCAGCTCACTATGGTCGGGTTTAGTTTACGCAAGCTTTTGCTACTATGAGGGGTATTTCCCTACACTGCCATGGATTATTTAGCCCTGATCCAAATAAAAAGGTCCGTGAGACACGAACCTCGGCTATGAGTTGACAACTTAAAATAGCATTGTGCCTATAAAAGTTGTCAACTCTGGATTTGTGAATCCTAAAATCAGTATATCTTAAAATCCTGATTAAAACTTAGCAGCTTCGCCAGCTTTTGGCAAGGCTTTTTTAATAAACTCGCGGATATGGTTATTAGCCGTTTTTAAATCGTCTTTACGCAGGTACATCATGTGTCCGCTACGGTAACCTTCCCAGCTCACTCTATCCTGTAGTTTACCGGCTGCATCTAACTGCCACATGCTGTATTTGGCGTTGAAGTAATCGCAGGCACCATCATAATAGCCCGATTGTACCAGCAAATGTAAATAAGGGTTTTGTGCCATGGCCTGGCGTAGGTTATCTCCGGTTTGGTCACCGCTTTTATCCCAGGGATAAACCGAGCCGAACATGTTGTACTTTAAATCTGTTTTATAGTTAAGCTCATTGCGCAGATACATGTTAATAGCCGGCGTAAACGAATGTAACCACGAAGTTAACTCAGCATTATAATCGGGGCCTTCGCCAGCACTCATTTTATCTATACCGCGGTAACGCGAATCTAAGCGGCCTACAGTAAAACCTTTATCCCTTAACAGTTCTTTCCAAAAGAAATCGGTAGGCACATTGAGATTATAATCTAAAATTACCTTTTCAGAAAGGCCTGAGTAACGGGCCATTTTGGTTGCAATGGCTTTCTTTTTATCGGCACTAAGCATGCCACCCTGTGAAATTGCCGGAATGAGCTCGTTAATGGTAAAAGTCTCTACCTCAGGCAACATTGCCGTTAAATCTTTACCCTGTAAATCTGCAGCCAAAGCTTTATGGTACCAGGCTGTGGCCGCAAAATAAGGCAAACGTAACGCTGCATCAACCGGGCCGCTACGCTCAATACCCAGCTCGGTAGGTGAAACCAATACAACTCCATTTAAGTACATCCACTGGTTGTTTTGCAGTTCTAAAGCCAGGCCAGAAACGCGGGTGGTACCATAACTCTCGCCAATTAAAAATTTAGGAGAAGCCCAACGGTTATTGCGTGTTACAAAAGTATTGATCCACTCGGCCAGGTATTTAATATCGGCCCTTACTCCAAAAAATTTGTTGGTTGGAATATCTTTACTTACCGCTCTCGAATAACCTGTGTTCACAGGATCGATGTACACCACGTCGGCTACATCCAAAATCGAATATGGATTTTCTTTATATCCATAAGGTTGCACAGGGTAACCTTCGTCATCGATGTTCAATACCACCGGACCAGTGTAGGCAATGTGCATCCAAACTGATGCAGAACCCGGACCGCCGTTAAAAGAAATCACCAGTGGTCTTTTATCTCGGTTTTGCACATCACTGCGTTCGTAATAGGTGTAGAACAAACCTGCAATGGGTTTCCCATCTTCATCCCAAACAGGCAGGGTGCCGGCAGTTGCCTTATACGGCACGGCCTTACCATCAATAGTTACCGAGTGGTTGCTCACCACTGTACTTTCTACTTTTATATTTCGCTCGTTATTACCCGGTTTGGCTTCTTCTTTAACGGTAACCTGTGTGGTTGTAACGGTTTCTTTTGACTGGTTTTTTTTAGGGCCTTGCTGGGCCTGAGCCATAAGACCTCCTATTAGTAAAGTGGCTAGTACAAATCTGAATTTCATTGCGTTAGTTGGTTTGGTTTCTAAATATCAAACTATTGTGTGGTTAATCAAAAATCGCATTAGAAATGTTACCAATAAAAAAGCCTGCATTGCCAAAAGCAATGCAGGCTGATTAAGTGTTCAAATTAAATTCGCTATATGCAAATATTTATATCACGGCTTCTGCTGTGGCACTATAAATTTGCCAACCACTGGTGGTATTTCCGGTAATGGTAACATAGATATGGTAGTCGTAGGTACCATCCGAAATATAGCCCTCAAATTTATCTACATTAATTGTACCTCCCGAATGTGAAACATTGGTTAAAGTAACAGTACCCACTCCCTGGATAGTAGTTGTTACAGCACCATAAAGCTGCCCTGTATTATACTGGGTAGTTGCAACTCCAGGCACACTATTGTCGGCAGTAAAGTTTTTGGTAATTACTATTGGGGGCAAATGTGTGGCTGCGCTTTCGGCTACATCCGGCTTAAAACTACTGAATAAACAAATGGCTGCTGCCACGATCAATGCAAAATAACGTGTTGTTTTCATGTTTTTAAGATTTAAATTGTTTATAGATTTATTTTTTGGTTGCTGCTAAAATAACTTCGTACAAATATTTACCCGGTCTGTTTATGCGGGTGTTAAACCTAACATTCAGCTTAACCGGTCTTTTACTCCAGGTACCGTAAGGTAATTGTGATGGCGGTCCCCAAATTGGAGCGTTTGCCGTATCAATAGATGCAATGTTGTTGGCATTAATCCTATAGTAACAGTTTATACCGTTGCTTTGCGTATCCCAATAAAGCGCAGGAAAAGGGCTGGTTGCATAATCGTAAAGTACGGCTGTATCGGTAACAGTAGTTTTATAGGCAAAAGTGCCTAATGTTTTTAGGTAAGTATTACCACTTGGTCTTTGCTTGTACTCTGACGGGGTAATTAGCGCACCGTTTTTATCCTTAAATTTAAGTACCACCTGATTTGGAGCATCGGCAATACGCTTAATTTTCAACCATGCCGTAGTTGAGCGGCCCACGGTAGCATCAATCCAATCTGCATCGTAAGCAAACCTGATTGCAGTTTCGCTGGTTGCCTCAACAGCAAGCGAGTATGGCGCATTTATATACTCGTACTCTACTTGTGGTGCCAAAATAATGGTACATATACCATTGTATACTTTTGTGCCGTTTGGATTCTCAACCTGGATATCAAGTAAATATTCGCCCGGAGGGATATTGTTACTTCCTTCATTAAAAACCATTTGCCCGCTGGCAGGTGCTACCTCGAAAGGTGTTTTCTTAACCCGGGTTCTTTTTGCATTTATTAAGGCAAGGGTGGTATCTGTTCTGGGATCGTAAGGTAACTTCCAAACATCTAACTCATACTCTTTAAAAAATTCATCGGCACGTTTTCCGGTTGCTTTATTCCGAACATTTAACAGGGTTACTTTAAACGGTGGCGTTGATGCATCGGGAATTAATCCTTGCGACAAATAGAACGAACCTGCATTAACCCTTAACGGATTTGAAGAATAGCGCAGATAATCACTTAAAAAGCCTTCTTTTACTTTTCTGCAGGCATTTAAGCTTATGGCAGCTATGATAAGGCAAAGTATGCCTCCAAATAAATATATCTTTTTCATAAAATATTGCTTTAAAAATCTTTTACTTTAAATGTCCATGGGTGTGAATTGCTCAGCACATGAACAATACCATTTGTGGTTTGAATACCTGAAGTTTGACAAACGGTACTTCTGTCGAGCAGATCCGGATCTCCAGTCGGATCTTCTTTTTTACCGTTAACCATAATGTCTCTGTCGCCTATTACTTTTATAAAGTAAACCAGTCGGGCATCGGTTGTAATAATCCCATCAACAAGATAGCCCGACGTTTTGGTATACGAAATAATAAAGCTTTCAGCAGGAGCAACTGCAGAATGGTAAATCTGTCCATCTTCTGTAAGTTGTTCGTACGATATTTTGCCTTTAAAAACATAGATTCCCAGCGAATCGCGAAGCATGGCAGGCGTAAAATATTTAAAAAGAGAATCTAAAGTATATTTTTTGTTCTCATCAATCTGACGGGCTTCATCGCGCTTAATATTCAGAAAGTTATTAATCGAATAATTATTGGGCACAAAGAAGGTCACATCTCCGTTAATGATATCTTTTAAACCCGCACGATCAATCACCATTAAAGTTGTATCGAAAACCTTTTTAGGATGCGACTTTAAAAAATCGTAAGTATTAAAATTCACCTTTGGATTGCTTAGCCCTCCATCGATAATGCCGTTTCCTTTTTTACAGCCGAAAAAAATCGCTACAGCTGCAAAAATTATAAATATGTATCTTTTCATGTTGTATATGCTTAATATTTACCTTTCCAAAATTCGGTTTGGTTAATGAGGTTGTTGTTTTGCAGAATACTGTTAGCAATTGGCCATCTCCAACCTTTAAGTGCTTTGCGGGCATCTGTCATCCAGATTGGGCTACGGTTCATCCTTACCCCATCGAAGAAATTCTGCCCTTCGCCTGCAAGTTCCCGCACACGTTCGTTCATGATGTCGATTTTTAAGAGGTTACCTACCGCACTGCTTGCCCCGGTATTGGCCCTTGCCCTTACCACATTCAAAGCTGTTTTAGATTCGGTATCTCTACTCAGCGCATTAAGTGCTTCTGCCTTTAACAAATACATATCTGCCAAACGGTAAATAATCAGGTTGCTCTCGATATAAGGCTCGGTTGGAGTTTTGTACCCCACATCACTGTACTTGATTAAAAGATCGATATCAGCGCTGCTACTGTAGCCATAAAATTTTTCCAACCTCACATCTGCAGTGTTTGGATAGATATTGAAAAGAAAGTCAGGATTGATATAATACAGGGGCTTGCTGAAACTATTTGTGTAAGGCTCCATTAAGGTTTGAAAACCAATACCTCCGTAGAAATACGCTTCTTTTTTTGCATTTGAAGAAGGGATTACAAAAATATTCTCTTTAGAATTGGTATTCTTAAATGGCATTCTGATATTCTCACCTGTTTCCAATCCGTAGGTATCTACCCTGTTAATAATAGAATCGGTATAAGCCAGAGTTTTAGCATAATCGTGGCGCCAGGCGCTAACATGAGCCAGCAAGCCTAGAGCCGCACCTTTATTGGCCCTTGCCCTTAGATATTGTGTAGTACCTTCAAAGGTCATTAATGCCGATGCCTTTGTAGCATCGCTAATTACCTGATCGGTAATTTTTTCTTCGGGCGATTGCGCCAATAGCTTAATTTGTTCTGCAGTGTAAATGGCTTCATTTTGTAAGGGTACTTCGCCCCATACCCTTGCCATATAGAAATAGCACAGGCCGCGCAAGAAATACGCCTCGCCAATAATGTAGTTCTTTCCTTTAGCACCACCTGCAAAGGAAGCATCAGCTATAGTTGGCACCTTATCGATAACCAGGTTACAAACATTGATTACCTTATACCAGTTGGTCCAGGTATGTGCGCCACCTTCGCGATAATAAACGGCGTTTAAGCCACCGTTTACGTAAGGGCCCTGCATGTTGGTATCGTCGGTTTTAAACTCTCCGTAAGGTAAATCGCCCCAAATAAAGAAAGCATTATCGGTATATAAACTGGTACGTAAAAGCGCATAAGCCCCGCCTATAGCCCCTTGGGCATCAGCTTCGTTTTTCCAGAATTTATCATCGTAAGTGGCGTTATCTAGTTCATTATCTAAAGCCTTTTTACAGGATGGGGCAATTAATATGATTAGTAGCGTTGCTATGATAAGCAAACTACTTCTTGTTTTTTTATAATTCGTTTTCATCTGCTTATTTATTAAAATTCTACCTGAAGACCAAAGGTGTATTTTTTAGGGATAGGGTAACCATCGCCAAAATCATATCCTTGTGCATTTACCGCCTCAGCATCAATTCCAGAAAATTTCTGGAACATCACCAGGTTATCTACCATGGTGTAAAGTTTTAAGCGGTTAATGCTTAACTTTTTCATCCAGGGATAATTTTTTGGTGTAAAATCGTAACTCAGATTCACATTCTTGATCCGAACATACCAGCCTGGTTCTACGTAAAAGCTCTGATTAGATCTGAATACGTATAAACCTGCAAACGGATTTAATGCAGGAAAAGTGGCATTATCGCCAGCGGTACGCCAGTAGTTATATTGCTCGTAGTTCCCGATTGATGCTCTGGCTAAATCTTCGGGGTTACCATAAAACAATCCGTTCGATAACCTTTGTGCCAATGTGCTGTTTACAATGGTTCTGCCCAGGGTAAATGTGGTGAATACAGATAACGAGAAATTTTTATATCTGAAAGCATTGTTAATACCACCAGTAGCTTTAGGATTTGGATCACCGTAAAAGGTAATATCGTTTTCGCCATTGTTATCAGAAATTTTGTAGTCTCCACTGATATCTCTCCATTTTGGCATACCCAAAATTAATGTACCCCATTTGGTACTACCAACCTGCCCAGTGTAAGGATTTACTAATAAATCGTTTATAGAGTTAATTACCCCATCAGTAATGTACATCTGAAACATGTTTAGTGGCTTACCTACTACATAAATGGTACCGTTACTGTACAAATCGCGGTTCCCGTTTGGAAGCGCAGTAACTATATTTTTATTGAACGAGATATTAATTGACGGGCTCCATTGAAAATCAGACTCTGGTTTAAAAACCCTACCTGAAATCTGAAACTCAAGACCTGAGTTTCTAACTCCTGCAGCATTACTTAACGAGGTGCTATAACCAGAGGTTTCAGGTACCAGTACCTTTAACATTTGTCCGGTGGTATTTCTTACATAAGCATCAGCTGTAAAGCTAAGGCGGTGTTTAAAGAAGTCTAAATCCAAACCAATATTGGTTTGTGCCGATTCTTCCCAGGTTAAGTTATTGTTGGTTAATTTATTAAAGTTTGGATAGATTACCGGAACACCGTCGTAAGTGCCGGCACTACTACCTTCATAACCAGCGCCACCAAGCGCAAAGCTGTTGTAACGATCGTTATCGCCAATACTGGCTTCATCGCCACTTAAACCCCAGCTAAACCTTACTTTTGCCATATCAATCCATGAAATGTTTTTCATAAAATTTTCTTCGGTAGCTACCCAGGCAGCAGAAAATGATGGAAAAACGGCCCATCTGTTATCACGGCCAAATCTTGATGATGCATCAGCCCTGATATAAGAATCGAAAAGGTATTTTTCTTTATAATCGTAGTGTGCGCTACCAAAGAACGAAAGTTTGGCATAAGTAGAGTGATCTGATCCACCTGATAAATCTCCTTGTGCAACGCCCGATACTACTTTGATATTATCATTCGGAATTCCTTCTCCTGCTACAGATAACGATTTATTATCGCGGCTCTCAAAAGCCTGTCCGGCAAGAAAATTAAAGTTGTGGGTTTCGTTAAGGTTAAAATGATAAAGTAAGGTATTGGTAACCAAATATTTTAACCCTTCGCTATAGCCCGAATATGCGTAAGCCCTGCCATTGTATTCGCTTCTGGCCGGACTAAAGAAATCGCGTTTCGATGAATTGTAATTAATGGCTGCCTCGGTGTTGATAGAAAGGTTTTTAACAATATTATAAGTTAACTTTGTTACCACACTTACGTTATTATCGGAGTTATTATTCCGTACCGCATCATAAGGTGCATCTATATCGGCCCTATCCTGGTCGGATAAATAAAACAATGATGAGGGCATGCTCACCGGATTAATTTTAAATGCATTGCGATAGCCCTGTTCTTCTGGCCTAACCCTACCTGCCAGTCTGATACCTCTGCTTAAACGCATTGAGGTTTGCATCTGAAATTTTTCGCTGAAATTTGCACCCAAATTGGCATTGATAGAATAACGTTCGTATCCTGTGGCTTTAATAATCCCTTTCTCATTGTAATGGCCAACACCTACGCGGTAGTTGAATCTCTCACTTCCACCTGATACGGCTAAATCCTGATTGGATACTGCGCCGTTCTGATAAAATAAATCCTGCCAGTTGTTATTGTTGTTAAATGAAGGGTTTAAACTGTCCGTTAGCATTACCGGAATCCGGTCTTTTATTTGTGTCGGATTTCCGTAATTGTAAATCAGATCCAGTTTTCTTCTTCTTTCTTCGGCCCCGATTACGGTTTCTAAGAAATCAGGTTGCTTAACCAGACCATAGTAAGTATTGAAACTTACCTTCGGTACACCAGCTACTCCCCTTTTTGTTTTAATCAAAATTACACCATTTGCACCCCTCGATCCATAAATAGCTGCTGCAGAAGCATCTTTCAACACGTCGATAGATTCTACATCATTGGGATTTAATGAGGTTAAAAAGTTGGTTCCGGTTTGAGTGAATGATTCGACCTCATCTTCTGATATTGGCAAACCATCGATAACATATAAGGGGTTACTGAAAGCCCTGTCGCCATCAAATTCTCCGGCCGACATGATTCTGGTATTACCGCGAACCATTAAAGAGGTACTTACCCCCGGTTGACCGGTAAAGTTCTGTACGTTTACGCCGGGCAATTTACCTTGTAAAAGTACATCAACACTGGCAGCGGGAAGGTTCTCAATATCTTTACTGGTTACTGTGGCAAGTGCAGCGGTAGAGTTCTTCCGCTTTATTTGCTGATATCCTACTACAACCACATCGGTTAATGATTGTTGATCGGGATTAAGGTTAACATTGATTTCGCTACGCCCGTTTACCGGTACTTCTTTTAGTTTGTAGCCTACATAGCTGAAGATTAAAGTAGCTTCTTTTGATGCGGTTAAGCTATACCGGCCATTTCCATCGGTACTCACCGCTGTTGTGGCATTTTTTACCTTTACCGATACGCCCGGTAACGATAGGCCATCGTCAGAGCCCTTGACAACTCCGGTAATTTTTAACTGCGCTGATACGGACGTAACAACGAGTAGAAAAACGGCGAGGAGGCCGATTTTTCGGATGTAAAATTTGGTCATGAAAAAAAAAATTAGGGTTGATTAGTTGTTATTTTTACCGCTTACAATAAATTATAATCAGAAATTATTTTGGGAACGCTAGTTTTGTTTGTTACTTAAAGGTAAGGTCAAACAAATCACTTTTTTTTTAAAACAATGCGCAAACGTTTGATCGAATTATAATGGAAATACGGAAAATAAATTCACCTAAAAATTTAGTACATGGCTGTTTTTGGCATATTTTTCAAAGTTTACCACAACATCAAAGCGCAAAAGCAGTATTGAAGTTAAAACACTATAAATTGCCGCACAAACGTTTGACTGAACAGAAGTTTTGAGTGGCTTGTGCATAAAAAAACCGACATCGCTTTTAGCAATGCCGGCCAGTAAAAAGGGATGATTTGTTTTATTTATCCCACCATACCTTGCCTACCAGTTTATCTCCTCCCGGAACAGCTGCTGACGCGGCCTTGTAGTTCGTGGCATTAGATACACCTTCAAAAAGCGGGTAAGGGAAACGGCGGGGGATGGAGCCTCCTGTGTTGGTATTAGGATATACCACAGGTACTAAAGCCGGAATTCCGGTTCTTCTCCAGTTAGACCAGGTTTCGTAAAAATCGAGCATGGTAATGGTATGTGCCCAGTATTGCGTAGCAATCATATCTAAACCATTTGCCGGCACATAAGGATGTGCAGTTAAATAAGCAGCAGCATCGGTTGCACTAACGGCCATGGCAGCATCGTACTGCGAAAGATAAGTCATGGCTGAGGTTACACCTGCATTGTAGTGTGTAGTGGCTGAGCCTCCAATACCATAACGTTGGGCAGCTTCAGCCCAAAGCAGCTCAGTTTCTGCGTAGGTTAGGATAAAGGTATTGCCGTTTCGCTTTAACATGCCTGGGTTTGGCGATGAATAATCTGTAAAATCGGTATAAGATGCATCCTGACGGACATCTCTACCGGCAATACCACTTAAATCTTTTCCATTTGGCATTCCTTTTTGCACCGCAGCTGTAGTAATATATGCAGGGTTCTGATCTTTAGTTCCATCAGTTAAATACAGTTTAGTTACGGCTACTTTACTTAAACGTGGATCGTTATTGGTTTTTAAGTAGTTGATAAATGTACTGCTCCATCTGGTGTAAAAATTCTCCTGACCGCCATCGCCCAATAAAACCTGGGCATTTCT
Organism: Sphingobacteriaceae bacterium; assembly: GCA_965284455.1. Taxonomy (GTDB): domain Bacteria; phylum Bacteroidota; class Bacteroidia; order Sphingobacteriales; family Sphingobacteriaceae; genus Pedobacter. The sequence continues at coordinate 5,238,582 of OZ260086.1, read as the reverse complement.
GTTCTGGGTAACACGGCTACCATTAACATCATGCTTGAAAAAAGCATTATCTGCATCACCCGTCATGGTTTTGCCCACCGCTTTGTTAATATAAGTTTGTGCTAAAGTAGCGTCTGCTTTGGTTAAGCGCATAGCCATACGCAACATTAAACTGGCAGCAAATCGTTTCCATTTTGCAACGTCGCCGGCAAAAACCAAATCGCCTGTTACTGCATCTCCGCCTACGTTTAAGGCATTGCCTGCCTCATCAACCTCTTTCAAAAGATCGGCATAAATGGCCTGTTGTACATCATATTTAGGGTACAAATTTCCGGTATAATAACCTTTACCTGCATCAAAATAAGGCACATCGCCGTATAAATCCGTTAGGCGTTCAAAAATTAAGGCTTTCCAGATTCTACCCATTTGATAAACATTATTGTATTGGGTTTTACCTTTGGTAAATTCTACCAGATCGGCAGCGTATTTTACCTGATCTGGATAGGCTTTTTCCCAGTAAGCTGCCGTATAGCCTTCGTTTAACATGTATTTATCGCCTGCCCAATAACCAATTACTGATGACATTCCTTGCATCATGGTAGAGGCATAAATTAAATTCCCCCGCCAGGTTTCGTAAGCAAAATCGATGCTTCCGGTATAGTTTAACTGCGCTGTTGATAATAAATAATTAGGGTTATATTGTTCTTGCCCAACCGAAACCGGGTCTGTATTAATTTTTTCAAAGTCTTTTGTACAACCAGTTATCAATGCTAATCCAGATAAAATAAGTGGTATGTATAATTTTATGATCGTTTTCATTTTCAATTCGTTTAAAGGATTATAACTTAACACTTAAATTTAAACCATAGGTACGCACAGGCGGCACTCCGCCTAACTCCATCCCCGGAAAAGTGGCATTATAACTCGATTCGGGATCGATATTATCTGTCTTTTTCATGATAATGAATAAGTTACGCCCAACAAAACTTAAATTGAGACCTTTAATCTTATTGTTGAACAGTTTTGCCGGGAAATTATACCCCAATATCACCTGTCTGAATTTGACAAAGCTGGCATCCTGAACAAATTGTTTTGAAACGTTGTTGGCATAGGTGGTATAATAATTGGCGGCATTTATACCCAGCGCATCGCGGTTTTCTAAAGTAGCCTGGTGAAGTCCGAAAACATAACCGTAGTAATCGGTTGCAGAGAAAATTTTTCCGCCCCATTTTCCATCAATTAAGAACGATAGGTTAATGCCTTTATAGCTAAATTCGTTATTCCAGCCTGCACCCCATTTTCCATAGGCAGAACCATAAGCTTTTAGCTCGCCTCTTTCAGGTGCTCCGTTGGTATCCTTAACAATATTTCCGCTGGCATCGTATTTAAAATCGTAAGCCATTACCTGTCCCACTGGCAAGCCTGCTATATTTTGTAAAAAGCCAACGTTACTTCTTGAAGTGGCCAACAGCTGCGAAGCAGTGCCTGGGGCAAGCGTAATTACCTTATTATCGTTGTACGATCCGTTTACGCTTGATGTCCAGCTGAAATCTTTATTTTTTAGCACCACGCCAGAGATTAATGCTTCGACACCTTTATTCTGAAGTTCACCGATATTTAAAGTGGCACCATTATAACCGGTTGTGGTTGAAGTAGGTACATCCAGAATTTCATCGGTCGATTTTTTGTTATACCAGGTCAGATCGAGATTTAACCGATCACCAAAGAAACGCATTTCGGTACCAATTTCGAGCTCTTTAGCTTTCGAAGCAAATAATGATGCATTTGGGATAGATGAATTTACGATATTCCCAATCGGACTTCCGTTAACCGTTTCGCTGCGCAGGTTATAATACAATTGCGTTTTAAATGGTAAGGCTCCTTGCCCCACTATGGCATATCCTGCCCTTAATTTACCGAAGCTTAAGAAAGAAGGTTTCCATAGTTCAGAAAAAACGAATGAACCGCTAATGGCCGGATAAAACACACTCAGTTTATTATCTTTTCCTGGTGTTGCTAAAGTAGAAAACCAGTCGGTTCTTCCACTTCCTGTTAAGTAAAAGATATCTTTATAAGTAAATTCTAAAGTACCGTAAATGGATTGGGTTTCCTGATCGCTTTGGGTAACGCTAACCGTTTTTCCGCCAGTATTGGATAAGGTATAGATTCCAGGGATCTGAAAAGAACCGCCCTGGTTGGTAGTTTGCGTTAATTTTGTACGGCGATAACTGGCTCCAATATTTGGCGTAATTGAAAAATCGTCTATTTTGAAAGATTTACCAATTAAACCATCCACATTGATATCAGAAAAATTGGTTAACTGTTCAGTGTAACCTCCATCCAGATCGTAAGCCGTGCCGGAAGGTGTTACGCCCAAATAGGTTTCGTTATAAGCATCCCTACCAGCTCTTGCTTGTAAAAACAATCCATTATCAAAAGTATATTTTGCATTGGCTGAGCTTAGTAAACGTTCTTTTTTGGTGTTGTGGATAAATTCGTAAGCTGCAAACCAGGGATTAGTTGCGTAAGGGTTACCGGTATTGTAAAGGATTTCGTTTCCTTTATCATTTTTCCAGGGTTTTAAGTCGTTAATATTTACACTGGTTGGCAAAAAGGCTGCATTGTAATTGGCATTACCAGCGCCATCCGAAACCATTGGGCGGTTTTTAGCCTGCTCTAAAATATAGTTAAACCGGGCATCAATTACCAGGTTTTTAACCGGATCGAAAGTACTTGACAGGGTAAAATTCTGCCTGTTAAGGCCTGAGTTCGGTACAACAGAGTTGTTGTGCAGGTCGCTTCCCGAAACGCGGATTACACCCCCGGTAAAGGTTTTATTTAAAGCTAAAGTATTGGTAAAGCTATTTCCGTTTTTATAAAAATCTTCGATATTGCTTTCCTGAGCCGAATAAGGCCTGCTTACTCCATCAAACTGTATCACATTCGAGCCATCCAATCGTGCGCCCCAACTCGATCCGCCTGTTGAGGCTGCAGCAAGTTGAGTTGCTGGTTTTTGGCCGTTTACACCCTGACCATAAACATACTGCCAGTTTGTTCTATCCATAACCTGCTCGCCCACATAATTGCTGTTAAACTCTATGCTGTTTCCCTTACCGCTTTTGGTGGTAATCAAAATTACGCCTGATTTGGCACGATAACCATATAATGCTGCCGCTGCCGCACCCTTTAAAACCGAAATGCTTTCTATATCATCGGGATTTAAATTGCCGATGGCATCACCACGGTCGGGCGCATTATCATATTGCCCGCCAGAGTTGCCAACAGAGTTCGCATTGAACCTGCCTACGGGTTCGCTCTCCATCGGAATACCATTAATTACATATAAAGGCTGACTGCTTTGCCCTAAACTGGAAACACCGCGGATAATAACACTGGTTGCCGCACCGGCACCACCTGAGGTTGAGCTAACATCTAAACCGGCAACTTTACCTACCAATGAGTTTAATACACTATTTTCCCTGGCCTGGGTTAGGGTTTCGCCACCTACTTGAGTAACCGAATAGCCTAATGCCCTTCTCTCTTTCTTAATACCCAGGGCGGTAACTACCACATCGGTGAGCTGCTTGGTATCTTCTGTGAGCACAATATCGATAACTGTTTTAGTGCTGATTGGAATTTCTTTGGTTTGAAAACCTGCATAAGAAACTACCAGAATGGCATTTTCGGGGGCGTTTAATGCAAACTTACCGTTTACATCGGTAGAGGTACCAATACCTGTTCCTTTTACCCGCACACTGGCACCGGGTAAAGCACCTCCAAGTGCATCCTTTACGGTTCCGGTAATGGGTACTTCTTTATTTTTGCTAATGACAATTAAGCCGCCATCGGAAACAGAATATTTCAGGTTCGTTCTGTTTAAAAGAGCTGCCAGCACATCGGTAACCAAAGTGTTGGTTACAGTAATGCTTACATCCCGGTTTACGGGTACATAAGAAGAGCTGTAAACAAAATGGTAACTGCTTTGCTGCTCAATAATCTGTAAAACCTTTGCCAACTTTGTTTTCTTTACATCTAAAGAAATTTTTTCCTGGGAAAAAACAGATGCTGAAACATTAAGGCAAGTAATGAAAACCATAATACAGGCTAGTTTCATTAGCATAATCAATTTTAAAAGCGTCCTGCATCTCGGATGCCCTTGCAGTAAGTAATAATAAATCATATTTTTGTTTTTTTTGGTTGCATAAGTTATTGGCAGCAATCTGTTTGCGCATAAACTGCCAGTTAATTAATCAAAAAAGAAACCTATAAGGGCGGTGCTCCAACACCGTCCTTTTTTTGTCTCTATTTTGAGATGGTGATTTGTTTTCCTTTTATCTCATATTTAAAATTGTTTTCGGTTTCTTTTAATGCTTTTAAAACATCTTCTATTGTCTCGTTGGTAATGGTTGCAGTGAAACGGTATTTTTCAATTTCCGGATCTGTGAACCTGATTTCGACATTATACCATTTTTCCAGTATGTTTTTAATTTCGTCGAAATCCTGGTCATAAATCTCTATGCGATTCTGGGTCCAAGCGGTTTCTACAATCGTGCTATCTTTAATCTTGGTATAATGGTTAATGGTAATTTCAGGTTTTGGCGTTGTAGGTTTAACCAGTTTAGCGGACTCCTTTGGTACCATCGTTTTATAAAAGGTAACCTTCTGACTTGGCTTTAGCGTTATGGTACCTCCGTTTCCGTTTACGGCTTCCATGGTTATTAAACCGCGAATGAGCGTTGCTTCTGATGTAATTTCGTCGGGATAGGCTTTAACGTTAAACGCTGTACCCAGCACATTGATGTTAAAATCGCTGGTGTGTACTTTAAAAGGTCTGCTTTTATCGTGCGCCACATCAAAAAAGGCCTCACCGGTTAAGGTTACTTCGCGATATTTATCGTTAAAACCTTTGGTAATGGTTAAATTACTTTTTGCATTAAGCAAAACCGAAGTGCCATCCTCTAAAATAATTTTTTTACGTTCGCCACTTTTGGTAGTAAAACTATAGATCTGCTGTACCGCGTTTTGGTTGTCTTTATTAAAATATAAGCGATATAAAAGCACGGAGCTCAATACCAAAACAATGGCCGCTGCAATTTTTAACCAGCCATAACTTTTAAGCTTTACGGTTTCAATTACGGGAAACATCGTTTCTGCTAAATTTTCACGCTGTTTATTTAAGGGGCGTTTATTTCCGCTCAGTATCACATATAATTTTTTTGCCTCTGCTATCACCAATGCCTGCTCGGGATGGGCACTAATGTATTTCTCCCAATATCCAATGCATAGCGCATCTGTTCCAGCACAATACTGCTGAAAAGTACTATCGACAAGGAAGTCTTCTGCATTGAATTTACTTCTATCAACCATTTTATTTTTGCCTTTTATATATCAGTGCCCAAAAGCTTTACTTTTTCCTAAGGAAATTTTAACTTTTTTTAACACAACGAAATATATGCCCTGAAGGGCCTGGAAGAAGGAAATTTAATTTCAATAAAAAGGTTTGTTTATTCGCTAATCAATGGTTCGTTAAGATCGCATGACGCAAAACCATGAATGAATTACCAATAAGCGAATGATTGTAACTATTGACTGTCGAAAAAAATGAAATTGGAGAAAACGAACTAGCCCTTAAACTCTTTCCTCAATATTTTGAGTGCATCATAAATGGTATTGTAGGCTGTTTTAATGGTTTGATTGGTTTGTTCAGCTATCTGCTCATAACTAAAACCATCAAAAAATTTTAAATGGATAAGCTGTTTTTGGCGGAAGGTTAGTTTTTCCAATGCACTTTTGAGCTGATGTTTCACCAGTTCATCACTTTGTACTTTAACAATAAATTCTTCGTAACTCATTTCCATCCAATCGCCATCGGCACCTGCATTAAAAAGCGCATCGTTAATTTTACGCTTTCTTTCGAGGATCCGCAGCAGTTTACGTTTAAGAAAGGTGCGGAGATAAGCTTCCACATTTTCGACCCGCGTCAGGGTTTCGTGCTTTTCCCAAATGGTGGTAAAAACCTGATCGGTAGCTTCGCTTGAAGTATCGGCATCGGCACATACCCTAATCCCAAAATTGACCAGCGGGTAATAAAGTTCGGCATAGAGATCAAAAAACGCATCCTTGTCGCCGGCGCGTAGCCGTTCCCAGAGTAAGTGATGCGTTAGTTTATCTTTCATTTAGGATGCTTTGTTGTTAAAGCAATATTAACTAAAAACAACAAGATTATTACTATGTTTCGGTTGTTGGCGACACAAAACAAGGCTAAAGTTAGACCTCGCAGGTTTCAGTTACTTTAAAGCAGCTTTACTGAAAATATGGTACTCGCCGGGAGCCAGATTTGCGGCGTAAGTACCTGAAGATAAGTTTATACTGGTACCAGTAGCGTCGAGCCATGTACCATTGGCGCCAAAATCGATATTAGCGGCCAGGGTTACCACATCGAAATTACCTACTACAACAACAGTGTTGCTGCCTTCGGTTAATTTAATGTACTTAACGCCTCCGGCAAGGTTGTAAGTAAAACTGGCGGAGTTAAAAATGCTGTTGTTCTTTTTTAGTCTGATAAATTTCGCATAAGCATCGTACAGCGCTTTGCGGTTAGGATCACTAAAATATTCCCACCTGATGGGTTTATCGCCGGTTCGCCCGTTAAAATCAATACTCACATCATAGCCCAACTCACCAAATTGCCAGATCATTTTAGGGCCTGGCATACTGAATAAAAATGCGGCAATTAATTCTTCTCTTTTCAAAGAAGTAGCCAGATTCCCCTTAATCACATAACTGCCAGATCCATTTCCATAACTGATGTTTTTGAAATTTAAGCGTTCTTCATCATGACTTTCGCCATAACTTACCAGATTCTCTGATTTAGCAAAACCATGGTTGGTATAAAAGCTCCATTGAAAATTCGAACCACCAAGCCAGCCCATCGTGGCTTCGTTCATATCGTGATTGAGGTTATTCCAAAGCATCATACCATCATCAGCTAAAACCTTCTCTTCTGTTTCTTCTGCAAAATGTTCCAGTATTACATAAAAATTAGGATCGATATTTTTGATATAACTGTTATAGTCTTTCCAGATCGCAATACGGCTTGCATCATAAAGTCTAAACTGTGCATCATCGGTCGACGATTTCTGGGTAAACCCTTTGGAAAGGTCGAAACGGAAACCATCAATTTTGTATTGCTGCATCCAAAATTTCATGACATCTTTTGAAAACTTTTTCGTTGCAGCGCTTTCGTGGTTAAAATCGTAACCTACATTAAAAGGATGTTTGGCATCAACATTAAACCATGGACTTGAACCAGTTGGCTTTGAACCATCAAAATACAACTGCACCATTGGCGACTGACCAAATGAATGGTTCAGTACCATATCCATAATTACGGCAATGCCCTTTCCGTGGCATTCATCGATAAAATTTTGCAGAGCCGTTTTGGTACCATAATATTTATCGGGTGCAAAATAGAATGATGGATTATAACCCCAGCTTAAATTGCCTTCAAACTCATTAACCGGCATCAGTTCTATCGCATTAATGCCCAAACCAATCAGGTAATCTAGTTTTGCAAGCGTTGAAGCATAGTTATGATCGGCAGTAAAATCGCGCACCAATAATTCATAAATAACCAGGTTGTTTTTATCAGGTCGGCTAAAACTGGTGTTTTTCCAGCTGTAAACCGGCTGATTGGCTTGCATGATGCTCACAATTCCCGTTGTTTTTCCAGTCGGATAAGCTTTAAGATTGGGATAGGTAGCCGCAGAAATGTAATTGTCGTTATCGGGGTCTAAAATCTTTTCGCAATAAGGATCGGCCACTTTAAGGTTTCCATCAACATAAAACTGGTAGGCATATTCTGTATTAGGGTTCAGGTTATCTAACTGAATCCACCAGTAATTTCCATCGGGAGTATTTTTCATTACCGAGGCGCTTGTAGACCAATTGTTAAATTCGCCTGTTACAGCCACAGTTTTTTTACCTGGCGCATAAAGCGTTACAGTGGCCGAGGTTCCATTATTGATAAAAACAACGCCATCTTTTGCCCCGGCAGGTAAATCGAAAGTTTGATTGGTTGGTGTAGGTTCGGGGGTATCGTTAGCCGCTTTTTTGCAGGCAGTATGCGTTGATGCCATTAGCAGCAAAAGATAAAATACTTTTTTCATCTGGTTAGAAATTATTTTTTATAGACACTCGTCATTTCGAGGAACGAAGCAATCTTACTACAACCGCATTAAGATTGCTTCGTCGTTCCTCCTCGCAATGACGTATAACTTATAAGTAAAAAGGTTAAACACTTCTATTTTCTTCTACTTCCAGTTTAGAAGCCAGTACTTCGTCGGTTTTCTTTTCGCGGATAAATAAATAGCAAATTACAGCCGCCAGAACCATTAAACCGCCACCGAGCTGAACGGCCAGCAACCTGTCGTTATTTAAAACATTGCGCATTAACCAGCCAAAGCCCAGCGAAGCTATAATTTCGGGCAATACAATAAAGAAATTGAAAATTCCCATATAAATACCGATTTTATCTTTTGGTAACGAACCGCTTAACATGGCATAAGGCATAGAGAGAATACTCGCCCAGGCAATACCTACCCCTGTCATACATAAATACAACATATTTTTATCATGCACCCAGGCCACACTAATTAAACCGATAGCACCACAAATTAAACAAAGGGCGTGCGTGGTTTTTCGACCTAAAGTATCAGCAATTTTAGGAAGTACTAAGGCAAAGAGAAAGGTAACCACGCTGTAATAAGCTAACGTTAAACTACCAAAATCGGCCCCATGTGCATAAACCGGATCGGCCGCATCTTTACCTCCAAAAACATTAACGGCAACTGCTGTGGTATAATAAAACCACATTAAAAACAAGCCTGGCCAAGTAAAAAACTGCACCAGCGATACCACCTGCATTCTTTTAGGCATATTGCGCAGGGCATGAAAAATCTCTCTGATCCCGCCGCCAAAACCACTGTTGCTTGCCCTTACTTTTTCTTTAAAATTAACATCCTGTGGCGGGTATTCTTTGGTGGTAAGCACCGTCCACATTACAGCGGCAAAAAAGAAAAATGCACCGATATAAAAAGAAAACTTTACATTTTCAGGAATACTGCCCTGCACGGCAGTATTGGTTAAATGGAAAATATTGTTCATGATCCACGGTAAAGCCGAAGCTACACTCCCACCTAAACCAATCATCATACTTTGCATAATAAAGCCCCGGTTAACCTGACTATCGGGTAGTTTATCAGTCACAAAAGCCCGGAAAGGTTCCATAGCGATATTGCCAAAAACATCTAAAATCCACAATAAACCGGCAGCCATCCATAACACACTGCTGTGCGGCATAAAAATTAAAGCAATACTGCTAACAATGGCCCCTATTAAAAAATATGGCCTTCTTCTGCCCCATTTAGGGTGCCAGGTACGATCGCTCAGGTAGCCAATTACTGGCTGTACCAGAAGTCCGGTTAAGGGAGCAGCTAAAAACAATAGGGGAACCTGATCTGGATTGGCGCCAAGGTTCTCGTAAATACGTCCCATATTGGCCCGTTGCAAATCCCAACCAAACTGGATACCGAAAAAACCAACGCTCATGTTAATAATCTGAACCAGTGTTAATTTCGGGTTCTCGAATACTGTTTTTAAACTCATTGTATCTGGTCTATTTTTTAACCGCAAAGTGCGCAAATGCGGGGAAGCAAAGCGACGCAAAGTGTAAACTAATAATCAATTCTTTGCTTACTTTGCGTAGCACTTAGCGTGCTTTGCGGTTAAAGTATTATAATTATTTAAAATTCAATCACCTGTGCTGAAGCCGGTTCAACCTTTACGGGTATAGCAGTTCCTGCCGGAATATTTAATTTTTTATCGCTCAACAAATCCGTAACCGGAGATGAAGATTTTGTTTTCAAAATGTGATCGGGTATTTCGATATTGGCCGTTAAAGTTTGATTTCTATCAAAATTAGCTACCACTAACAGGCGCTGCTTGCCCGAGTAACGGATAAAAGCATACATGTGGTTGTTCATATTACCACTAGCCGGAACCTCGTAAATATCGCCATGCAAAACGGCATCGCTGCTTGTGGTTACTTTTAAAAGTTGCTGATAATAGGCTCGTAATTGTTTTTGATCAGCAGCTAATTTCTGTCCATCAAATAAACCTCCGTTCATCCATTGCTGGTGATTTGGAACGCCCCAGTAATCAAAAATTGTAGTGCGGTTATCATCGCCGCCAAATCCCTCCACTCCTTTTCCGGGTTCGCCAACTTCCTGACCGAAGTAAAGCATTACCGGGCCTGCACCTAAAGTTGCCGAAACGACCATGGCAGGGAGCGCCAGTTCGGCTTTGCCTGCAAAACCTGCAGAAGCAATACGCTCTTCATCGTGGTTTTCCAGAAAGCGCAACATGCGATTGCCAAAACCGGCACTTTCTTTCTGCCAAACGGTAGCGATATCTTTTACATTTGCATTTGGCTCATTTCTAATCAATCTTTTTAGGCCATCATACAAACCAACTTTATCATACAGGTAATCGAACTTACCTTCATCTAAATATTGTTTGTATACCTGTGGGTTATAGGCTTCGCCCAGGAAAATTAAATTCGGGTTCGTTTTTTTAACCTTCGGAATTACCCAGTTCCAAAAGGCAATGGGCACCATTTCGGCCATATCACAACGAAAACCATCAACTCCTTTATTTGCCCAATAGATTAAAATATCGCGCATTTTTAGCCAAACTGGTGGAATGGGATCAAAGTATGGTGTATTGCCGTTTTGATAATCTATCCCATAATTTAACTTGATGGTTTCGTACCAATCATCATATTTAGGCGAAGGCGAGAATACGTTATTTCCTGTTGCCTTTGCCGGGTTTTCATCAAACTTTCCATCTTGTAAAACTGAGATTGGCGTTTTTTGTCCGTTGGCTGGTGCCACAAAAGCTTGTTTCGGGATATAATAAAAATCATTTTTAGGACTAAAACCTTTGGTTATATCATCCTGCACGCCAAAATCGACCACATTTTTAGGTTTGGCATACGAATGATAGCTCCGCGCCACATGATTGGGCACGAAATCGATAATTACTTTCAGGTTTTTAGCATGTGTTCTTTTTACCAGGGCTTCAAATTCCTGCATCCGGTTTTTAACATCAACGGCTAAATCGGGATCTACATCGTAATAGTCGCGGATGGCGTAAGGCGAGCCTGCCCTTCCTTTTACTACATCGGCATCATTAACCTTTATTCCGTAAGCCGAATAATCGGTTAAACTGGCGTGGGCAATAGCGCCGGTGTACCAAACATAATTTACGTGGAGTTCCTTAATCCCATCTAAAGCTTTATCGGTTATATCATTAAACTTTCCCGAACCGTTTTGTTGGATGGTGCCATAAGGGATATTGGCCGTATTTTTATTCCCGAATAAACGGGGCAGTAACTGGTATATAACGATTTGTTTATCGTTCATATTTTTCGGCTGTTTTTGTGCAAAGGATGATGATGAAATTAGTAAAAATAGAATTGACACAAAGCGTGCTATCTTAGTGAGATTGCTTTCCCGATTAGGCGGGACAGGCTGTTGTTCCTCCTCGCAATGACGGATCATTGAAAAAGAGACATTTCCCATTTTACGTTTTACAGCTAGAATCATACCAACTCGGCGTTATTTACCTCAATTTCGGCATTTCCATCCAATTTATAAACCTGGTTTCTGATTCCAATTTCCAAACTTACAGCGGTATTGTTCTTAATGCTGATACCATTCTCAGTAATATTGATTTTTAAGGTAGCTCCCCTGAAACCAATGGTAAACGAAAACGATTTCCATTTGCCCGGTAAGAAAGGATTAAACTGCAATTTTCCATTGCGCACGCGCATACCTGCAAAGCCTTCTACCACACTCATCCAGGTTCCTGCCATCGAGGTAATGTGCAAACCATCTTCGGTATCGTTGTTATAATCGTCGAGATCTAAACGTGCGGTACGCAGGTAAAATTCGTAAGCGCGTGCCTCATCATTCAATTTGGCGGCTAAAATACTGTGCACACAAGGTGATAAAGAACTTTCGTGAACGGTACGCGGTTCGTAAAAATCGAAATTGCGTTTCAAAGTATCCAGATCGTAATCTTCTTCAAAGAAATATAAACCCTGCAAAACATCGGCCTGTTTAATAAAGCACGAACGTAAAATTCGGTCCCAGCTCCATTTTTGGTTAATTGGTCTTTCGCTCGCCGGTAAATCTTTAACCAGGATTTGCTCTTTATCCAGATAACCATCCTGCTGTAAGAAAATGCCCTGTTCCTTATCTTCAGGATAATACATTTTCTCAATGATATCAGCCCAATCTTCAAATTCTTTCTGATCGAAGCTTAAGTTTTTAATCAGTTCGTTATATTTTTCCGGTTGTTGTTTTTGTACGGTTTCAGCAGCTTCGGTTGCATATTTCATGCACCAGGTAGCCAGCAAATTGGTGTACCAATTGTTGTTTACGTTATTTTCGTATTCGTTAGGTCCGGTTACACCCAGCATCACGTATTGTTGTTTTTCGTTACTCCAGTTTACCCGTTGTTTCCAGAAACGGGCAATGCCGATGAGTACTTCCAAACCGTAATCAGACAGGTAACTTTCATCGCCGGTGTAACGGATATAATTGTAAATGGCAAAGGCAATCGCTCCGTTACGGTGAATTTCTTCGAAGGTAATTTCCCATTCGTTGTGGCACTCTTCACCGTTCATGGTTACCATTGGATATAAGGCTGCACCATCTTTAAAGCCTAGCTTCGCTGCATTTTCAATAGCTTTACCCAATTGTTTGTGGCGATAAACCAACAGGTTTTTACTTACTTCCTGCGGAGCAGTAGCCAGGTAAAAAGGCACGCAATAAGCCTCGGTATCCCAATAAGTAGAACCTCCGTATTTTTCGCCGGTAAATCCTTTCGGCCCAATATTCAGGCGATCATCTTTACCGGTGTAGGTTTGAAAAAGCTGAAAAATATTAAAGCGGATGGCCTGTTGTGCAGAAACATCGCCCTCAATAACGATATCACTTTCTTCCCATTTGCTTGCCCAGGCAGCTGCCTGCTCTTGCAATAAAGTATCGAAGCCTTTGGCTGTTGCTTTGGCAATAACTGCTTTGGTTTCTTCTAAAAGGACTGCTTTAGGGTAATTTTCGGAAGATAAATTCGCCGCAATTTTGATCAATGTTACATCTTCATTTGCTTTTACAGCGACAGAAAATGTTTGACCAACAAATTTTTCTTTGCGTACTTCGGTGGTATTAACATTTAATTGCTGCCCGTTTTGATAAACCTGAATATGGCTTCCGGTGCAAACTTCAAATTCTGTTTTCTTTGTCCTTAATTGGATGTAAGCTTCAGCACCCGAAATCTCATCAGTTACCTGATCCCAGAATTTCTCATCATAGTTGCTATCCTGATTTTTAACATCGCCATCAATAAATGGTGTTAATGTTAAGTTTCCATCGAAATTTAAAGGTGTAATGCTATACCGGATTGCCCCTACCTCATCATCGGCAATGCTGCAAAAGCGGGTAGATTTAACTTTAACTGTTTTACCACTTTTTAATTTTGCAGTGAAAGTACGCTCCAGATAACCCTCATGCATATTCAGCACGCGTTTAAAATCTGTTACTTCTGCAGTGGCCAGATCGAGGATTTCATTGTCTATTTTAACTTCAATGCCCACCCAGTTTGCTGCATTTAAAACTTTAGCAAAATATTCAGGATAGCCATTTTTCCACCAGCCCACCCGGGTTTTATCGGGATAATAAACACCTGCAACATAATTTCCCAGCAAGGTTTCGCCGGTGTAAGTTTCCTCAAAATTGGCCCGTTGCCCCATGCGGCCGTTACCCAAACTGAAAATACTTTCCGAAATTTTATTTAAATGTGGATCAAAGCCTTCTTCGATAATGTTCCACTCATCTGCTTTAATGTAATTTTTCATTTTCTAGTATCATGTAATTTGTATCAAGTAGCAAGACTTGACCAAACTCTGTTTTTTTATTTTTTAAGGGGAGTATCTGGTGATTAGTATTGAGTAGTAAGTAATGAGTATAAAGACGGCCTAAAATATCACCTCAAATCCTAACTTGATACTCGCTACTTTATACTCTATACCTGCTAACCCTACAACTTCTCTAAATCCTTTACTGTTAATTTATCTAATCCGCTTACTACCTTGTCGGCTTCGGTAAGCACGCTTTTTTCACCAATTCCAATGGCTTTCATCCCACCTCTTTTGGCTGCTTCTACACCGGCAACAGCATCTTCAAAAACCACACATTCTTCCGGCTTGAAGCCTAAGAGTTCTGCTCCTTTTAAAAAAACTTCGGGATCGGGTTTGGATTTGGTAACCATGTTCCCGTCAACAATTTCATCAAAGAAATGAGCAAGGTTTGTTCTTTCCAGAATGATACCGGAGTTTTTACTGGCTGAGCCCAGTGCCAGCTTATAACCCGCCTTGTGTATCGTCGTAAGAAAATCAACTGTACCCGGCAAAACCTCTGCAGGGGTCATTTTGGTAATCATATCTACATACCAGCTATTTTTTAGGGTAGCCAGTTCTTCTTTTTCGGCATCGGTTTTCTCTACACCTCCCCAGGCTAAAATTTTATTTAAACTTTCTACACGGCTTACCCCTTTCAATTGCTCATTCTGTGTTTCGGTAAAATCGAAGCCCATGGTATTGGCCAAACGTTTCCAGGCTTGATAATGGTAAACAGCGGTATCAACAAGTACACCATCTAAATCGAAGAGACAGGCTTTAATGGAAGATGTAGGCGGTAATATGTTAGATGTTTGTTGCATTTCGTTATGTTTTTTATCAGGTATCAAGTAGTGAGTATTAAGTAGCGAGTGTCATGTAGCGAGTATCAAGTAGTCAGTAGCGAATAGCGAGACAGAATACCTGGTTTTGCTTTCCGCTTTAGTCTTTCGACTTTTAGCTTTTTTAATTTAGCTCCAGCACTAAAGTTGTTTTGGCCGGTACTTTAATTTCTTTAAAAGCTACGTTTTCATTGGTGATCACATTTCTGGCTGCTGTAATTCCGGCTGTGCGTTCAACAAACCTTTCGGTGTTTAAGTTTTTCTCTTTTTCAGTATTGTTTACGATTACCATTACCGTACCTTTTACATTGGCTGTGTACCGAAAATAAACGTAAACATCATCCTGCGGTACAAACTGCATTAGCTTTCCGCTTTGCAGGGCAGTACTGTTTTTACGAAAATTGGCCAGGGTTTTAACAAAATTGAAAGCTTCATTCTCTTTCGCTGTGCGACCATCAGTCACGAATTTATCTTTTTGGTCACCTTCCCATCCTCCAGGAAAATCGGCACGCACCAAGCCATCGGGATTAGAGAAGTTTTTCATCAGAATTTCGGTACCATAGTACATTTGCGGAATGCCACGCATGGTTAACAATATGGCCATTCCCATTTTATATTTATCGAAATCTTCGTTTACTACCGAGTAAAAACGGCTCATATCGTGGTTATCGAGTGCAATGCAGTTCCGGGTTGGGTCCTGGTATAAAAAATCGTGTGCAACTACATCGTACAAACGGTTTATACCATCTGTCCAGCCATTTTTACCATTTAAAGCCTCGTAAATGGCATCTTTAACAGCCATATCGGTAATACCGGGTAAATGGGTATCGAAACCACGGTTTACCGTATTGCCCTGAGTGAAAAAGGCCTGATTGGCTACTCCGTTTACAAAGGTTTCGCCAAAAATTGACAAGCTGGGGAATTCAGCTTTAATTTTAACAGCCCAATCGGCCATATAAGCCGGATCGTTATAGGGATAAGTATCTAAACGCAGGCCATCAATTCCGGCATATTCGATCCACCAGATGTGATTTTGGGTTAAATAGTTCTGTACATAAGGGTTCTGCTCGTTTAAATCGGGCATTGACGGTACAAACCAGCCATTCAACATTTGTTTACGGTCGGCCGTAGCGGCGTGCGTATCCATTACGGTTTGATCGCGATAACTGGTTTGCGTATATTTCGGCCATTGGTTTAACCAGCTTTTCATTGGTAAATCTTTATAAAACCAGTGCTGGGTGCCAATGTGGTTGTGTACAATATCTTTAATCACTTTCATCCCTTTGGCATGGGCCAATTCTACATATTGTTTGTAGCGCGCATTGGTGCCATAGCGGGGGTCGATTTTATAGTGATCGGTTACGGCATAACCATGATAGGAGGCTTGTGCCATATCATTTTCTACCTCCGGAGTCATCCAAACAGTGGTTACACCTAAATCTTTGAGGTAATCGAGGTGATTCATTACCCCTTGTAAATCCCCACCATGACGGTAGTACATACTGTCGCGGTTTAAGGCTGTTTCGTTTAAACCCTTAACCACATCATTGGTTTTATCGCCATTGGCAAACCGATCGGGCATTAACAGGTAAATGAAATCTTTTTGCGTTACGCCCTGAATCCGTCCGGCGCTTTTATCGCGGTTTTTTAATTCGTAGCTGTAACTGAATATTTTTTTGCCGTTTACCAGAAAGTTAATTGGAAACATTCCCGCCTTTACGGTTGATGAAAGGCTTAAATCGAGGAAAAGGTAATTTGGGTTTTCGACCTTATTAATTTTAACCAGTTTAACGCCTGGGTAATTTAAGGTTACGGTTGCATTGGCAATCTGATCGCCGTGTACCAGCAATTGCAATTTCGGGTTTTGCATACCGGTAAACCAGAACATAGGTTCGATACGTTCTAATTTTTGGGCAAATAGGTTTACACTGCCCAATAGCATAAGCAGGGTAAGGAATATTTTTGTTAATCGCACACCATTTGCATATACATAGACTTTAGTTTGAGCATTATTTTTTAACGGAAGAACGGAAGGAAAAATAGCTGAGGTAAGAAATTTCATCATGCTTAAACTTTGAAAAGGTTTAAAAACCCTGCAAAGATCAAAACGATCCTTACAGGGCGATTTTAGTTAATGATTAATTTTTAACGAGGGTATATTTATTCCCTGCTACATCCAGCGTAATGGTATAATTACCGGCAGTAGCTACTGCAATATCAGCGCCACCAGCAGTTAAATTGCCTCCACTTCCACCAAGGTTAACATCCCATTTATGATCTTGTCTGAATTTAATTGAACCAACAGTAAGATTTGTGGTTACTTTCCAGGTTCCTTTACCATCATTAATAAATTTCATGTCGGTATCGGTATCCCATTTGCCTGGAGTTGCATCGCCAATAACTGCCCAAACTTTAGCATCTTCTATTTTAATGGTTTTGGCCGTCATGTTTACCGTTACTTGTTTTAAGCCGGCAACACCTGAAACAATATCTCCACCTGAAGTGCTAATTGCTCCACTACCTGCATCGCCATAAGCTACATCCCATTTCTTTTCTGGCGTAATTTTAAAATTACCGCCATCAAACTTGATGATACCCACGTATGTTCCGTTGCTGGTTAGTGAAACTAAACTATCGGCAGTTGCAGGGTTCCAGCCCTGGTAATTACCAGGAACATAAATCCATGCCGATGCCAAATATGGTGTAGCACTTAAGGTAATGGTATTCGAATAGGTTAAATCGTTTGCAGCTGCGCCCGACTTTAAACGCACTTCAACCTGGGCAGCTACGCCAATTTTTCCACCTAAAGCTAAAATCATGTTATTGATCTCGGTTACGGTAGGTGCATAGGTTTTAGTAGTAACCACTATCTCTTTTGGGGCTGCAAAATTGGTACCCTTTAAAGCAAACTGCAAGGTGGTGTTTACAGGTACCACATAGCCTGTTGATGTAGCTAAAGGATAGCTAAGCGTTAATGCTGCCTGTGCCCCGTTAACTTGTACCAAATTTAATGTGGTGGTCGATGCAGTAAGCGTTCCTGCTGTCCCAACCACTGAAACCGTTTGGGTTTCGTCTTTTTTGCATGACCAAAGCGATAAGGCGATGAAGCAAAGGGCTAAGGTTTTGAAAAATATTGATTTCATATCTTATTAAATATTAAGATTAATAACCTGTGTTTTGAACCAGATTCGGGTTGGCAATTAAATCTGCTGCCGGAATAGGGTAAATATTGCGGTGGGCTGGAATTGAAGTTCCGGCTTTAACACCACCTTTAAATGGCCATAAATAAGTAGAACCGGTAAATTTTGCGTAACGTACCAAATCTGTACGGCGGTGACCTTCCCAATACAACTCGCGACCACGCTCATCCAGATAAAAATCAACCGTTAATGCTGCAGTGGTAACATTACCACTTGCATTGCCATAAGCACGTTGGCGTAATGCATTTACATAAGTTAATGCCTGACCAACCGTACCGCCAGAACCACCACGTGCTACTGCTTCGCCATAAATTAAATATTGCTCGGCCAAACGGAACAAGGCAAAATCAAGCGAGCTGAAGGTTCCGTTTAATGATGCCGGAATGGTACTGGTACCAATGATGTTTTTAAACTTGGTTACACGTAATCCATCGGTAAATACACCAATTTCATCAACTGTGTTTTTAGCACCGAAAAAAGTACCACGTTTATCGGCATTTCCATTCGGATCAGGGAATAATGCAGGCAGGTTTTGACGCGTTCTGTTTCCTCCCCAGCCACCGTTGGGCACACCATAAGATGCGGTACCCATATCGGCATTAATACCGGCGTTAATCAGGAAAGTAGTACCACCATAATTGGTGCCGTTTACACCATCGTAATTAATAGTCAGGATATTTTCGGTATTATTGATGTTGTTATCGGCTTTAAAAAGATCCATATAATTGGCTTTTAAGCTATAATTAGCTGCAATTACTTTACTTGAGTAAGTAATGGCCTCCGTATATTTAGCAGTACCGGTATACACTTGTGCGTTTAGGTATAACCTGGCCAGTAAAGCCCAGTCGGCACCTTTATCTGCACGACCATATTCATTGGTACGTGGTTCAGCTAAATCGCCTTCAATTGCTTTAAGTTCTGATTCTACATACGCAAACAACGCAGCTCTCTGAATTTGCTTTGGAGCCACTTTACCAATCTCGTCGTTTTCGGTAACGAAAGGTGGGTTACCAAAAGCATCTAACAATACCCAGTATTGGTAAGCACGTAAAAAACGGGCTTCAGCACGGTATTTTGCAATAGCAGTCGCATCGGCACCTGTAATGTTACGCGAGGCCAGTTTTTCTGGTGTGCTTTCGCGAAGGAATTCGTTACAAACCGTAATTTGTAAAATGCTCCTCGAATATAAACCTCTTAAAAACTGGTTATCTACACTTGGTATGCCATAATCCAGTTCAGGGATACCGGTATCGCCCCAGGCACAAATGGCCTCATCAGTTACCAATTCCTGTGATGTCCAGAATAAGCGTAAAAAGTCTGCGAAACCAGAGTTTAATCCTCCAATATCACTATTATCCGATCCGGTAGAACTGGTTAATGCATAAGTAGCATACAGCTTAACCAAACCTTGTTTATAACCTGCCGGAGTAGCATAAACGGTTGCCGAAGTAACATCGTTGGTTGGCAAAACGTTCAGGTCTCCTTTTTTGCATGAATTTAATGACAACAATAAAATACCTGATGCCAATATCGTTTTAAATGAATTTTTCATCTCTATCTCTTTATTAAAAACCAACATTAAAACCTAAGGTATATGTACGCGGACGTGGGTATAGGTTATAATCAATACCACTGCTCAGCTCCGGATCAATTCCATTGTAGTTGGTTACGGTAAAAACGTTCTGACAGTTTGCCGAAATCCTTAAAGAAGCAGTTCCGTTTTTAGATAATTTTCCGGCATTGTAAGAAATACCTGCATTATCCATTTTCAGGAATGAAGCATTTTTAACATAATAATCGCTCAGGAACTGGTTGTTCTGAAAATTGGTAGCCAGAAAATCGGTTGATGCATTGTTGATTACACCCGACGGGCTTAAGATATTCGATCTGATACCAAAGTTTGAAGAAACGTTATCGTACACATAGTTGCCAAAGTTGGCCCTAAGCGAAGTAGTGAAGCTCCATTTCTTGTAAGAAAAAGAAGTATTGAAGCCAAGGGTAATGCTCGGATCAGGAGATTTATAGAAATACTGATCGCTCGTATTAATTACACCATCTTTGTTCAAATCTTCATATACACCTTCCAATGGTTTGCCATCAGCATTATAAACCTGTTTGTACACGTAAAATGATCCTGGAATCTGGTTAACTGCATTGTATTTCAAGGTTACACCTGTACCACCGGTAATATCGCCGGCACCAACTTTCGAAGCCGGATCGGGATTAAGTGTTAGGTTGGTTACCTTTCTTTTGTTGTAGGCAACGTTTACTCCTAAATCCCAGCTGGTATTTTCAGTTTTAATGGCAGCAAAATTTAAGCTGGCTTCAGCACCTCTTACATCCATATTACCCACATTGGTGGTTAACTCGTTGTTGAAGTTGGTACCCACCGGGATGTTGATTTTGCTTAACAAATCGGAAGTTTTTTTGTAGTACACATCAATACTTCCGTATAAACGGCCTTTCATAAAACCGTAATCCAAACCTGCATTGTAGGTGGTTGTCGTTTCCCATTTCAAATCAGGATCGTAGGCAGCAGGTGTGTAATAGTTGTAGAAAGTATTGCCAACCTGGTACTGACCTGTATTGCTGTTGGCATAATACTTAGATAAGTAATCGTAATAACCGATACCATCTTTATTACCGGTTTCACCATAACTTAAACGTAATTTCAGATCAGAAACCGATTCGCTGTTTTTAAGAAAATTTTCGTTAGAAATTCTCCAGGTAAAGGCAGCTGAAGGGAAATAACCCCAACGGTTTTTTTCTGAGAATTTAGAAGAAGCATCGGCCCTTAAAGTTCCGGATAAAATGTATTTATCAGCCAAAGTATAAATGAACCTTCCGTAGTATGAAAGCAATTTATCGCGATCGGTAGAGAAAGGGAAAACTGGTACTACCTGCACCTCACCTGTTCCTTTGTACGAGGTAAAATTGTAGCCTGTTTTTGAGTTATCGTAATAACCGTAACCTGCTGTTACATCGAAACGGCTTTTAATACTTGCCGCTGTATGGGCGTAGTTTAAGTAAAACTCAGAAAGTTTATTGGTTTCGGTATTTAAAGAGTGGGTATAAGAACCTTGTGTAGCTACACTTTGTGCGGCAAAAATAGGAACATGCACAGCGCCATGACCTTTAGATACATCATAACCTAAATTTAAATTGGCGTGCAATTCAGGTAAAAAGTGGAAAGAGTAATCGAAACGTGCATTTCCAAAACTTCTTTCAGCTTTACCATTGTTATCGTTAAGCCTGATCAGCGCTACCGGGTTACGCGGTGCATTCGGGTTTACAGAACCATCGCTTCTTAACCATTCGAAATAATTACCAAAATTGTTGTTGGCAGTTACCGATTGGGTTGGATCGAACTGAATGGCCGAACCTACCGCACCCGCATTAGCGAAATGCGAATCGGTTAATGCTCCTTTCAGGTTCAAATCAATTTTAAGGTGATCCTGGAATAATTTTGGCGAAATGCTGATGGCACCAGTACCACGCGAAAAATGATCGGTAAGTAAAAGTCCCTGTTGATCTAAATAACCTGCCGAAACACGGTAAGGCACGCCTTTAAACGAACCGGCAATACTTAAGCTGTTATCGGTTGAGAAAGCATTCTGATAGATTTCGTCCTGCCAGTCTGTATTAGCCCCACCCAATAAAGCAGTAAATTTCTTACCATCATCATACGAAGCATTTGGATTGGCATTTACAAAACTGCGGATTTGCTCAGAAGATAAAATATCTACCTTTTTGGCAACGGTTGCAATAGAATTATTGGTACTGAAATTGATTACCGGAGCGCCTGAAGCACCTTTTTTAGTGGTAATTAAAATTACCCCGTTCGATGCCCTCGAACCATAAATGGCTGTAGCATTTGCATCTTTTAAAACGGTAAAGGTTTCGATATCGTTCGGGTTTACCAATGATAGCGGACTTGGCGCATTGCCAATTGAGTTTCCGCTGAAAGGCACGCCGTCTATCACTACCAAAGGATCGTTGCTGGCATTAAGTGATGCACCACCACGGATACGGATGGTACTTCCAACACCTGGCTGACCGCTGTTGGAAACAATGTTAACCCCTGCTACCTTACCCTGGATAAGCTGCTCGGGTGTTGTAATGGTACCTTTTTGAAAATCCTTGGCATTTACCGTAGTAATAGATCCCGTTAGGTTTTTCTTTTCGGCAGTACCGTAACCAATTACTACAACTTCGTTGAGTTTTTGTGCATCGGGCACCAATTGGAAATTAACAGTAGCATTTGCCGAAACGCTAACCGTTTTGTCGAGGGTCTGATAACCGATAAAACTAGCAGATACAGTTATAGAACCGTTTGATAATCCTGCCAGTTTAAAAACGCCATTCGCATCAGTCGATGTACTTCTGGTTGTTCCTTTAACAATTACGGAAGCACCAGGTAATGGCAAGCCGGTTTCATCAAGCACTTTACCAGATACCGATCCGGTTTGTGCTTTTACCATTAATGCTGAAAAAACTAACAGCACCAAAAGCCCCTGTTTTAACAGGTAAAATACTCTCATATTTGAAGCTCGTTTAAGTATAAAAATTTGGTTAAATATTATAGTGATTTACACATAGGCCTAATTTACAGCACATAATGACATTTCAAAATTTATTTAAAAAATATATTTGTCGCCATTTTTTAGCTGAAAATTTTAAGCTGAAAAATTCATTTTCCGGCATAACTAAATTCAACGTTAAATAATTGTTAATTTCATAATTATCTAATTTTCAATTAATTACAACTATTAAATTCAAAAATAAAGTGTATTTTTTACACTAAGCCATTTTTAATCTATTTTTCGGGAACGTTCCCGAAAAATCAGAATCATTTTTAGGTCAATTTTCGGGAACGTTCCCGAAAACAAGCTGAAATTCTGCGTATTTTACACTAAGTGTCGATTTTTTTTGAAATTTTTGAGCCGAAAAAAGAGGAGATTTTCAGGCTTCTTTTTAGCCTGCTGAAGTCGAATTTCTTTTGATGATTTTAGAGGTTAAAATCACCTCATTTGAAGCGTTTTTATTGGCGTTGCTATCCAGGATTGAGAAGAGCAACCGGGCAGCTTCTTCCCCTATTTCGGTGGCCGGCTGGGTAATGGTAGTAAGTGACGGATTGAGTAAGGGGGCAATTTCCAAACTGGAGAAACTGATCACCTTTAGATCTGTCGGGATATTGATCTTTAAATCGTAGCAGGCATAGTAAGTAGCAAAGGCCAAACGTTCTACCGAAGTAAAAACCCCATCGGGTTTTAACCCGGTTAATGCTTCTTTAATAATGATGCTGTTTTCTTCGTAACTGTTGCTGCAATCTACAATCAGGTGTTCATCAAACGGAACCTGATGTTTGGCAAGCGCATCGATATAACCCTGCATACGGGTTTTACCGATAGATAAACTTTTATTTACCACGAGATAGGCAATACGTTTACAGCCTTGTTCTATCAGGTGTTCGGTAGCCAGAAAACTGCTGTCGTAATCGTTGGTAATTACACGCGGGGTATCAATATCTTCGTAAATCCTGTCGAAAAACACCAAAGGCAGCCGTTTTGCCCCAAATTTGTTCAGGTAATTATGGTCGTTAGCCTCGCCTGATACAGACATGATTATACCGTCGGCCCTGCCATTGTGCAGGTGACGGATAAAAGTAACCTCTTTTTTGTAATCATCGTCTGTTACATAAATGAGGATATGGTAACCGTTTTCGCGTGCTACCCGCTCTATGCCGTGTATGGCCTGCGAGAAATAGTTGTTGGCCAGTTCGGGTACAATAACCGCAATGGTTTTACTTTTTTGCTCGCGCAGGTTGCTGGCATAGTGGTTAGGCTGATAGTTTAATTCTTTTGCTTTGGCTAGTATGCGCTCTTTGGTAGCCACGTTAATATCGCTATTATCCCTGAAAGCCCTCGAAATTGTTGACGTAGATAAATTTAAAGCCTCCGCTAACTTCTTAATATTAATACTATCCATTTTTGGCCATTAAATTCAATTAACCTGAATTAATGCTGTAAATATAAAGCATAAAAATCCTAAATAATTTATAAGCACTGCAAATTATCTGTTTAGTCGGGCTAAAAAAAATTAAGCACACCTAAGTAAACGACTGAAAACTGTGTTAAATTAAAATGATTTTTAATGGTTTTCCCAATAAATTATATCATTTTTAAGGGCCTGAACTAACAAATAAATATTTACTTTTTTAAAACAAAAAGCATATTTAATGTATTAATAGTTAAAGGTCAATGATCATGTTTGCTTTTACAAAATGTAAAGAGAACTGAATGGAAATAAAACTACAAAATGAGAAATAAGAAAATACTCATTGCAGACGATGACGAAGGCATTGTTGACGCTGTGACGATGATTTTGGAAGTGATGGGCTATGATGTTGATTATACTTATGACGGCGGGGCGGTAATAGATGCGGTAAAAAATAAACCAGATTTAATTATGCTCGATATCTGGATGAGTGGTTACGACGGAAGGGATATCTGCAAACAATTAAAAAATGATCCGCAATACAGTGGAATTCCAATCCTGATGATTTCGGCCAGCAGGGATATCAGACAATCTGCTATGGATGCCGGTGCCAATGATTTTATGGAAAAACCCTTCGAAATGGATTCTCTGCTCAATAAGGTAGATCATCTTTTGAACTAAGCATCTTGCCATTATTGATCTAATACTTTAAAATAAATCCGCTCGGGTAATTGTTTAAATACAAATTCGGTAACATGGCAAAGCCAAAGCCTGTGGTTTTTAACTTCGCCTTTAAAGGTTTCCAGTATATAATCGCCGCCGCCGCCCAGGTTTTCGTCACGAATGTAAACGAGCCCTAAAATTTCGGCCTGCTCAAAATGCTGGTCGGCCATCAGCAATTTGCATTCGGCTGCTGAAGCAGCAATCCAGTTTAACAAATCATCGGCTCCCTCAACCATTTGCAGGTCGCCCAAAGCTCCAGCCCATTCGGGAATATCGGCATACCATTCGTGTTTTGCATTCTTATAAAAACGGATCGATCTTTCCATATTTTGTAAAGAAAAAAAATCTAATCCAATAATGCTAAAAAAAATAGCGAAATTTAGGCAACATTAATCCCTGCTACCCCTACTCTGGCTTGCTATTTTAAGTTGCAACCTCCGTTAGGACTCACCGTGGATTATTTTTTAACCATTGATGTTGGAAGAAAGCAATACGGTTTTAAGGAAAATAATCCATATTGATATGGATGCTTTTTATGCATCGGTAGAGCAGCGCGATTTTCCGGAATACCGGGGCAAACCCATAGTAGTTGGAGGCAAACCCGATAGTCGTGGCGTGGTGGCTACGGCAAGTTACGAAGCCCGCCAATTTGGAATCCGTTCGGCCATGTCGTGCAGTAAAGCTTATCAGTTATGTCCTACAGCTATTTTTGTATATCCGCGTTTCGATGCATACACAGCTGTTTCAAAAGCCATCAGGGAAATATTTAGCCGTTATACCGATCTTATAGAGCCTTTATCTCTTGATGAAGCCTATCTGGATGTTACCGAAGACAAACTGGGTATTGGATCGGCTATTGATATTGCGCAGTCGATTAAAGATGCCATTAAAAACGAGTTGAATTTAACCGCTTCAGCCGGGGTATCCATCAATAAATTTGTGGCCAAAGTGGCTTCTGATATGAACAAACCGGATGGTTTAACTTTTATCGGCCCATCGAAAATCAAGGCATTTATGGAAAAACTCCCGGTAGAAAAATTCTTCGGGGTTGGCAAGGTAACCGCCGCCAAAATGAAGGCCATGCAACTTAACACTGGAGCAGATTTAAAGCATTTAACAGAATCGCAACTAATTGCACAATTCGGTAAATCGGGTAGGTTTTATTATAAAATTGTACGTGGAATAGACGAGCGGCCGGTACAAGCTCACCGCGAAACAAAATCAGTTGGTGCTGAAGATACACTTGCTGAGGATACTAATGATGATGCGGTAATGCACGATTTGCTGAAACAGATTAGTGAAACCGTTAGCAAACGTTTGGAAAAATACCAGTTGAGTGGTAAAACAGTTACTTTAAAAATAAAATTTGCAGATTTTAAGCTCATTACCCGGAGCAGATCCTTTACTACACCCATTTATCAGGCAGAGGTAATGTATAAGGAAGCGATTAAGCTGCTTGAAGAAGCTGAGCTGGGTGCATCGAAAGTAAGGTTGCTAGGCATTACTTTGTCGCGCTTTTACGAGGATGGACCGGTAGAGAAGCCAGAAAGCAATCAACTGGAGTTTGAATTTTAGTTTGCCGCTGTTGTTTTACCAGATGAGACATTTATTGCAACGATTTAAAAGCGCGACAAAGTCGCTAAACTAAAGTGCACGCGTTAATAAACGCGCGAAAGCTTAATTTTGCCGCTCACGCGCGTTTCTAAAGAGTGTGTAAATAGCCATTCGTTTTATAACGAATAAAGCATGCAAGCCGAATAAAAAAGGCCCTGCATTAATGCAAGACCTTCGATTGTTAATTTAAAGGGTAGTAAATTAAATCCTATTTGGCTTTTAGTTTATCGGCAAACATTTTCATGTAAAAACCACCGATTACACTGCGCGCTTTAAAATTATCGCGGATACCCGTGTTCGAATCATAGAAATCGTTTAACGGCACTCTCGATTCTGTTTCTATAGCATGTTTATAAACCGGATGTACCAAAGCCTCAAACTCTGCTCTTGTTGGTGCAAATGTAGCTGTCCATAAAATCCAGTCGTTTTTGGTATAAGCTTTTCTGCTATCCAATGGAATACCGTACCTGTTTTGTTTGGTTAAGTAATATTTGGTTTCGGTATCGTAAATTTTCTGCGGGAAGAGATTTAAATCCAAAACCTTATCCCATACCAGGTTATATTTCTGGCTCCAGGTATTTTTATCATCAAAGGTTAAAGCGTAGTGATCGCCTGCATCGACCATTTCCATCCATTTGGGCACCATGCTTTCGGCAATGTCACGGTATTTTTTAGCTACCTCTGTATAACCTAAAGTTTGTGCCATTTGCGCATAACAGGCAATACCTACAATGGCTTTAACCGATAAATTGGCATTACGCGCCAGGTGACCGGCAAAATCATCGGTACACAATTGTGTTTTTGGATCTAAACCTTCTTTGGTTAAATAATCGACCCAGGTAGTTAATGTTTTCCAATGTGCTTTTGCATAATCGGCATTTCTTTGCGCCTTAGCAATAGCAGCAGTTAGGATAATCATATTGCCCGATTCTTCAACCGGCATTGGCTCGCCGTAAGTTTGACCGTTTGCCAAAGGATAGGTACCTAAATCGTGTGCAGCCCATGGGTGAGGATATTTTCCACTTTCGCTAAAATAGAAAATACCATTTAACATGCCCTGCAGCAATTGTGGATTATAAATCAGGTATAATGGTGCAGATGGATAAGTTACATCAACGGTATTGATAAAACCACCGCTATTGTTCTCTTTTGATAACCATAAAATTTCGCCCTGCTGGCTTTTTACCAATGTGTGGGCAGCAATACTCTGGCGATAAGCTAAAACGCACAAATCGGCATATTCTTTCCCACCCGATTTTAGTGCATCGGCATATACTGATGTATTAAAGGCTTCGCATTTGGCTATTACAGATTTATATTCGTTTGCCGCAGCAGTTAACTGACCTTCGATCGTTTCCTTACCCGAAGTATTCCACCATGGCCTTAAATTCTGGTTAAAATACTGAACCGAATAAATCTCATCGTAACCCAGTTCAACAAATTTTTCTACAGCCGCTTTGCCCACATTGCCAAAAGGAATAAGGGTATTTAGCGCCAGCATTTTGCCTTGTTTAGCCGTTGAGGCAGCATTGCCGTTTCTGAAAGCATCGGCGGCATCTTTTTCGGAAGTTACAAACTGAATGGCATTACTGGTTTTTGGTGCTGCAACGTAAAAATAACCCCAGTCAATCCGCATATCATCACTTGCTTTCTGAAGCACAGGTTGCTCTACAGTACCGGCTTTCAAAACAGACAATTTTGGCGTGTTGTATTTGCTGGCAATTACCTCTTGCGAAGGCCTGTAAACCGCAATATTGGTTGATGCACTTAAATAAACCTTAACCTGGTGTGTTTTGCCATCGTTGGCTTTTACCTGGTAAGAAACATAAGAAACCGGACGAGCAAACAAACCTAAATCGTTCATTAACAATGGCGATGTAAAGGTTACTTTTAAATCGATTTTGCCACAGGTAAAGTTGTAGATGGTTTGTGTAGCATTAATATCAACACTTTTTTGTTTAGCAAGCTGTACTTTTTCTGCGTTATCTTTTAATTTATCAACCAGGCCGAAATCGAGGTAGCGGCCACCTGCTGTATTAATTAAATGAATGGCAATTACATTCGAACCAGCTTTTAATGCATTTTTATCGCTGTTGCTCAAGGCAATATATTGAAAAGTATTTGTCCAGCCTTCTTTGGTATATACTTTCTTGCCGTTAAGGTAAACCTCAATATTATCATCGTGGTTTATTTTTAAAAACAGTTCGTTTATTGATTTGGGATTGGCAACATTAAATGTTCTACGCAGCCATATATCGTGCGATTTCCATAAGGTTTTAACGGTTTTTGCATCATCACCAATGGGTGCAGCACCGGTTTGCCAGCTACCAGCATTATAGTTGTCTGCTTTCCAGTCGCCTTGTGGTTCGGTTTCGGTATAATTTACCTGATAGCCTTTTTCGTCAGAAGCAGGCACAATGGTTTTGTAATTCGTAACTTCTTTACCTAAAAAGCGGTAAATCCCGCCATCTACATTAATGAGCCCTAAAAGCGAATGCTCGGCACCTGTCCAGTGCTGAGTAGACGATTCGTTTAATTTATCGGTGTTAGACCAAATGCTGAAATAGGTATTGTGCGTAATTAAGGGATAAGCCGGTGCCTTTCGGTCCTGCGCTTTTAGCAAACTACCTGCAAACATGCAACCCAGTAAGCCTAAAAATTTTAAAGTTTTAATTTTGTTCATAATTGTGTGTATTGAAATTTATATTCCGGTTAGAAACAGCACTAGTTAAACGTTTTACTAAAGTATAAAATATAATTTAAATAGACGAGAGAATTCAGATTTTAATTGTCCAACTGACAATTAAAATCAAACCATAGATATCATAAAAATTTTCCCAAAAAAAATACATGAAGTTTTTATGCCTCATGTATTTTCAAATGGTGTGGAGAGAATGTTATTTATGGTTGTTTTTTATTGATTGTCCACTCGGCAAGCTGGAATATACGGCTTCCCCTGTTCGATTTGATGTAAAGCCTGTAAAACTTATAGGCAATATAATTATCGAAGTGGAAAAGTTTTGTCTGTTTCCTGCTTACGCCACTGTTCTCATTGGCCCAGGGACAAACCGTTACGGTATGCAGATCGGTATACTGAATACCATCTAAGGAGCCCTGAAAAATCCAGTACCTTGGATCGCGGTCGGCCGCATCGTTACCCGAAGTCATGGTATAGGCACCCACCACTTGTGGGGTATTGAGTTCGAAAGTACAGCGCTGCGTTCCATCAAAACCTGCCTGTAAGAATTTAGTGTTAATATCCTGGTCGACCAGCTTTTTAGAGCCTTCATTAGAATCGGGGCCCGCACCTGCCTCGAGGTTAACTGAAAATTTACCGCCAATGGTTTTCATATAGTTTTCGCCGTATTTGGTTGGGTCGAAATTCGGATCGACAACTTTCAAATTAATCTCTTTGGTTGCAGAGTAACCCTGTCCGTTACGGATGGTTAAAATTACCCGGTAAGTTCCCGGAAAGCGGTACACGTGTTTAGGCGAAACTTCAACCGAAGTACTGTCATCGCCAAACTGCCACAACAAGCTTTTATAATTTTTCAGCTCAGCTGTAAACTGCACCTCCTGGTATTTTGCCGGATCTGGTATTTTATAATCGAAAGCTACCAGTGGTTTGGGTTCTTCCACTATCGGAACAACTTCCTCGGTATCGCTATTTTTGCATTTTACCGTTAACACAACGATAAGCAGTAAAAGCGCACAGATGTTGAATAATCTTTTCATGTTACTTTTCATATCTATTTATGTTTATGGGGTTGGAAATAATTGTGTTCTTGGAATAGCACGTTTACCCGTTATACCAGCCGATGGCACTTCATATTCGAGGTAAGCCTGCTGGCCACCTACATTTTCGCGGTGGTGTGCTTCAATTCTGTACCTGATACCCCGCTCTAAACGAATAGTTGCTTTTCTTTCGGGTTTATCCCATTGCGTGGTGTAGTCATCAATAATGGCCTTACCATTAATGTATAAACGTGATCCATCATCCCAACGGGTTTGATAGAAGACATAATCGCCTCTTACCGGTGCTAAAAATTCGCCAGACCATTTTGTGGCAAAATTATCACGGCTTAAAGCTGTACCGGAAGTATTTTTCACATTATCCGGCCAACCATCGCCCGAGAACTCAATTGTACCATCAACACGGGTAGCAAAAGGCTCACGTCCGTCATCTGGTGCCAGCTGGGTATTGGTATAGTATTTGGCAATTAGACCGGTACCATTACCAATAATCGGAGAGTTGTTATCGAGATTTACACTTGGGTCTATTACCACAATTACCTTACCTTTTATAGGGTGAATTACATGGTTGGTATTATCGCTAAGGCTTAATGCAAAAGCGAATTTTTTATTGGCCACAATATTGGCATCGAAAACCGGCCATGGAATAGATAACCTAACGGTAGCACTGCTTGCACCGGTGTTGAACCTTACTAAAGTATCAATCGTAAAATCTTTAGCCGCAAGGTGGATGGCGTTTGTAAGGGTACCTGCCGAAAGTAAGGTGGCAATGGTATCGATATTATCTCTAACTTTAACATTAAATGCTGTTGTGGGGGCATTATCCAAACTGATAATTAATGGAATGGTAACCCCTGCCGGACCTACCTGATAATTTGGCCCCTGAACAACGGTATAGGTACCGCCGCCCTGGAAAGTAAGGTAATGTACATCACTTTGTTTAAGTAAATCGGATGTGTTAATCACCACCAGAATAGTCGATTTACCGTTTGCAATTTTGTTGCCTTTACCAGGTGCCGAAAGCTTTAAAGCGAAAACCACTTTCTTACCTAAATAGCGTTCCAGTACCGACCTGCGTACAATAGCAATTCCTTCGGCATTGTCGGTGCCAAAAGCCACATTAATTACGTTAGGATATTCTACTGCTGCCGACGGCATTAAAATAGCGTTGGTTAAACCTCCGTTACCGATTAACTGGGTAACGGTATCGTTATTTAAGGTTAAGCCAACCTGAAAAGCTTCTTCAGCCATCCCCGAAAGGGAAATTTTGAAGGGCACTTTCACAAACTGGTTATCCATGGTTACATTACCAACCACAATGCCCTCACCTGTAATACTTTTACCAGCCGGATCGGGTATTTTCAAATCTTCTATCTGCGATTCTTTACATGAATAGGCACCAACAATGATGGTTAAACCCATTAGCAGGGAGTATATAATTTTTTTCATTTTTGATATTTTTAAATGATCATCAAAATTTTATTGATCTAACCAAACTCTTCCGTCAAGCGCCCAGGTTTGCTTATTGGCTATTTTTAACCAGTTAATTACCTGAACCGGTATATCTGATGTTTGGGGAACCAGCACCGCCAAAGTACTGGCTGCTGGCGGACAGATCAGGTCGTTAAAGTTTTCCCAAACGTATGCTCCCTGCAATTTGAAATCGTGGGCCTGTGATGAAAGATCGATCATTTTATCGCCGTTTCCATCGGTAGCAGGCCAGTAACCAACTAAATAATTGTAAGATGGATGGCTCTGATCAATAGCGGTTTCGCAAGCATATTGATCAATTACCCCATCAGGTACACTCAGCTTAAAGAAACGGATATCGGTAACATATACATCTGGTTCTCCATGGCCCTGGCCATTTAAATAACCCAGTTTAAGTGCGTTCGAATTGGCCAATGAGCCTGAAGCCGTAATTTCTACCTCGTTGTTATATTTACCATTGGTATAAGTACGGATGAACCTTTGATTGCCACGCTGCTCTAATTTTACAGAAAGATTTTCCCAGCGGCCCTGAATAAGATCGCCGCCCCTGCATTGTTTATAATCGCCATCTTTGGTACCTCTCCACTCAAAATACCAGTAGCGGTCTTCGAGATAGATTACCCAGCCCACACTTGGGTGCCCGCCCGACCATTCATTTCTTTTACCTAAGATACTTGGCCAGAAAAACTGCTCTTTATTTTTTTTCACTTTGAGCTCTATGGTCATTTTGGTGGTATCGTCGATATTATAAACGCTTGCATCTGCCGGTGCAATTTCGGCCCTGATGTTTTGTCCAACCAGCTTAACTGTTTTGCCCAGGTAACGGTTACCGGTAAATGGCTTTACAAGGATTCTTTTCTTATAGCTTGCACTGTAATAGATCACAAATGCATTATTGGCTGTTTTACTAAAAATGGTTTGATCATCAGCATTTGGTGGAAGTGTAAATGCACCGCCATCGCTCGAAGCAATTACGACCAGCCAATCTTCATTTGCATAGTTTTTACGTTTCTTTAAAGCGGCGATAATCTCCCCTACTCCAGCATCAAATTTTTCGATAGCTGCTTTATAGGCAGGAAATGAATTATCGTAACCAGAAGCGATACCAGCTTTATCTACATCTGTAAAATGCCCCACAACCACAGAGGCTGTATCGGTATTCAGCTGATTAATTACCGCTGCCTTTACCTGATCATCGCCAGCTACCAGATCGCTGATATCGGCACCGGTGGTTAAGCTCTTAAACACTGCTGATGAGGTATAAGCCGCAATTTTAGTCTGAGGCTTGCTTTCTTTAATCCGCTTAAAAATAATCGGATAGTTCTGCAGGTTATTATTGGTAAGCGCATCATCGTTTACCAAACTTTTGGTTTTCTTAACCCCGGTTAGCATGTTTGCCCAATTGCTGGCATTCTGTGTAGCCTCGGGCTCATTTAAGGCTACCCAACTGTAAATAGAGGTTGGCAGTAAAGCGGTAATATTTGGAATATTGGCCGCAGCTACCGATTGTCCTCTTGCACCATCAACAACCAGATACAAAACCTTGCGGCTGCCATATCTTACCTTTGTGGTATCGTTACCATCTTTAGCGGAAAGCGTTCTATCGAAATCTTTGTTACAAGAAAATATGGCGGTTGTAATTATTGCGGCCATTAAACCGATCAATAATTTATATTTTTTCATTATGCTCATCTTAATTTATATTTAACTGGGCTTATTCAATAGTTACTCTTACAATATTGTTATAGGGCTGATTATCGAAACGGTTAAAGCCACCGATCAGCAATAATGCTTTTTTACCATCGGCAGATTTGGTTTCGACCACATCCGAAAGGTTTCCGGAGAAGGGCCCTGTGGCGTTATACCCCGGTGCAAGTAAACCTGCCGCAGTAAGTACCATAAAACCATTACGGGTTACATTATTGTATTTTTTAAAGCCTCCGCCTACTACAATCAGGCCTCCGGTAATCTGACGTGCAAAACCAGGATAGCCACCTTCGAACGAACGCGCACTAAACGATTCGTCTAAGCTTCCGTCTTCGTTAATCAAGGCTATTCCGTTTGCAGGTTTGCCATTGTAGCGGGTAAAAGTTCCGGTAATTAAATACTTGTGGGTAGTAGCATTGTAGGTAAGGGAGCCGATACCGTTATCTACCCCGCTGCCCGGGTTAAAGCTCTGATCTACCGTTCCATTGGCTGCAAGTCTTAAGATCCTTACGGCAGGTTGCCCATCAAAAGTATTGAAATTACCAAAAACCATTAGTTTTTCCATGTTAGCGGCATCGGTGTGCATATAGGTATCGATAGGTCCGTTAGCACTTACGTTACCTTTATTGGTTCCGGTATTGAAACGGAAGGTTTTATCTAAAGAACCATCAAGGTTAAACCTCAATATCTGACGGATTTCGGTACTATCCAGAATAACCGTATCGCGTGTAAAATCGTAATTATCTTTGTCGTAAGTACGTTTTACATAGTACCTGAAATTACCTGTTGCCAGTATTTTTCCCTGATGTGGATAAATGCGGTTGATAAATTCGTTTGTACCGCCATTAAATTTCGGAAACCATTTTTGGGTAACCGTATCGGTTAAAGTTGGTTTCTTTTTGGTTTGTATTTTAATGGTATCAATCGCTCCGTTAGGGTATAAACTGGTAATGTTACTGATGTTTTCGGTACGCTGGTTGTAACCACTAAAACCTCCGGCAATGATAAACCTGCCGCCGATTTCGATTACTCGCGATAACGAACCATTAGCTCCTCTGCCCGTTCTGAAAGTACGGTCGTAATCGCCATCTAACGATGTTCTGGCAATGCGGTTAATGTTGGTAATAATCCCTTTATTATCGTAGTTGTTAAAAGCACCGATTACCAGCGCACGGCCATCCAGCATTTCGTAAAACTGGCTTACGTAACCGTTTGTACCTGCTGTTGCTTTCCAGGTGATATCATTTTTGATAATGCCTGTTACTGTAAACTGCGGACCAAGTATTAACTGATCGCCGATGGCTATTGAAGTAATACCTGTACTTCCGGCATCGGGTACTTTAACCGTAATTTCGGTTGCCGTTACGCTTAATACCTGCGCTTTTTCGCCATTAAACATAAAGCTTAACTGATCTTTATATGGTAAAAGCCCGGTGGCCTTAACGGTAACCGTTGTGCCTACAATACCTTCTGCAGGTACCGGTAGTAAAGTCTGACTAATACCTATACCCAAAGCAGCCTTTCCATCTGCATAAGGATCGCTACCCAATTCTTCTTCTTTTTTACATCCCTGAATAACTAAGGAGCAAAGAAAAAATACGATTAGCATGTATTTTATTTTTTTCATGTTTTTGTTCTTTTAAAATTACAACAGGCTAATTATTTGTTACTTGGTGTTAAACCGGTATTGTATACATCGTTAAAAAACTCATAAAGGCTAAATCCGAGGTAGGCCCCCTGGTAGCGCAGGCTGTGTATCATGCCGTTGGTTGGCTTGATATCTGACGATGCGATATAACTGATGTACCAGTTGTCGTTTGGTTT
The DNA here is from genome assembly GCA_965284455.1 of Sphingobacteriaceae bacterium. GTDB lineage: Bacteria > Bacteroidota > Bacteroidia > Sphingobacteriales > Sphingobacteriaceae > Pedobacter. Next base: position 5,203,432 of record OZ260086.1, on the reverse strand, counting down.
TGAAATATCGGGTATGTAAGAAAATACCAGCTGCCTGTAACCGATGTATTTAATACCATTGGCGCTGTTATAAACCACCCCAATGTTTGATACATCATTATTGTAATCGTAATGAAGGGCACCAGGGTAAATGCTTTTTAAATCCATATCAATCTGCGGATAATCTTTCAATGCATTTACACCCTTAAACATATAGCGTTGCAGGTATTTGCGCCAAATTAGCGGACTGATCTGATCAAGGGTTTTTACAGTATCTTTTCCGGCTTCATAAAGCAGTTGGTTTAAGGATAGTAACCTTGGGTTTTTATTCCTGTCGTTGGTATGTATATCTCCGATTGTTCTTTTAATTACATCGTCATCGAAAGCAAAAAAGGTAAAATCTTCTTTGCTAAACTGATCTTCCATACCGGCCAGCTTAACAATTTGCGCTACGGTATCGAACGGAACTTTTTTATCTTTCAGGTATTGCAACATATTCCCCTGATAATCGGGATTGGCCCTACCGCCATCTATATAATATTCGTCACGTTTACAAGCGTTTAACAAGAGTAAAAGTGCCGCACATATCATTATTAGCTTTTTCATATCTTCTTCTTAATCTTTTTAATCAAATTAATTACCGCCGTTAACCCAGTACTCGTTCAGTACCATATACGGGTTATTGTTTAATGCACCTGAGTTTATTGGCCAGGTCCAGGCGCCACGGCTAAATTTATCAGCTGTTAATACGTTGTACGACCACTGGTTGCTTAAAATCCTTTTGGTACGTACCAGGTCGAAATAATGGTGACCTTCACCAATCAGCTCTCTTGATCTTTCGTAAAAAATAAAATCTTTAAGGGCCGAACCGCCACCACCAGTATACTTAGAGGCTTGTGCACGATCCCTAACCATATTTAGCAGTTTGATAGATTCTGCATCTTCGCCCAGGTTAGCCAATGCTTCGGCTGCCAGTAATATTTCGCCACCATACCTGAAAACCATAAAGGTGTTATCGGGGTTGGCATCTTCCTCTCCTGTTGAAAATGAATTTTGCGCAAACTTCAGCATCATGAACTTTCCGTTATCGGCAAAAATATCTTCATTAAACCAGCTGGTAATGCGTTTGTCGCTACCATCCTGAAAGAGTTTCTGCATGTATTCTCCACGGTAGTAGGCGAAACTTACACGGTGTGTATATTCTGGTCTTTTGTATGGATAATGTAGAAACATATCGGCAATCGGGGCAATATTTGCGTTTGCATCGCCGTAGTTAATACTGCGGTAAAATTCAAATAAACTCTCATCCGAACGACCTTTTACCACAGTTGCCCATTCGTTTATTGGCAATAAACGGTAAGCATTGCTTGCAATTAGTTCTTTACCCAAATCGGCTGTTTCCTGATAGTATTTCTGTGCATTTCCTGGATCGAAACCTGCATTCCACATGTTCATTTCCATCATTAATGCCACAATACTACCCCTGCTTGCACGTACACCTTTTAATGATGGGTCGGTATAAGTCCAGGCAATACTGTTTTTATAAGTTTTTAAATCGGCGATGCACTTGTTCAATACTGAAACAAAATTTTCTCTCGGCTGTGCGGCAGAGTGAAATGCATCGGTATAGTACACCACGTTGCCATATAAGCGCACCATAGTGAAATAGCTCAGCGAGCGGATAAATGCTGCTTCGGCCTTGAACGAATTTTTCTCGGTTTCTGAAACACCGGGAACGCCTTCATCCAGTTTGGCAATTAAAATATTTGCCCCCTGAATGGCCTGGTAATAAGCAGTCCAATCGGTAATGCGGCTAAAGTTGTAAAAATCCCACGGCCTGCCGCCAGAAATTAAAAACAGGATGTTGTTTTTACCTAAAATTTCTACAAACTCACGGGCAGGTGCCAAATCCGACTGACTTTCGTAAAGTACTTCACCCGAGCGGTACTCGCCGGTTGCACCAACAAAGTGCGTTTCGTTGTACTTGCCAAAAACAATACGCGATAAATTATAAATGTTGGCCACCACATCATCTTTTGACTGGAAGAAATTATTTCCGGTTAATTTATCGAGTGGCTGTACATCTAAAAACTTTTTACAGGAAGGCAAACAGAAAGTTGCCGCCATAATTATAGTATAAATGATAACTTTTTTCATAATAATATTGATTAGTTGCCTGTATTAAGTTCTAAGTTTAAACCAAGGTTATAAGTACGTGGTACAGGGTAACCGTTCGAAATATCGCGACCTAATGTGGTTACGTTCTCCGGGTTAGGTCCGCTGTACTTAGAAAAGGTAACCAGGTTATTGGTCGAAGCGTAAATCCGCAATTGGTTAAGTCCGAATCTTCTGATCCACTTTTTATCGAACATGTACGAAAGCGTTACGTTGCTTACTTTCAAATAGCTTCCGCTTTCCTGCCAAAGGGTTTGGTCGGCACGCAAAGGCTGAATCTGATCGAACCGGGCATAATCATAAGGGTAAGGGTATTTAGCTACATCGCCTGGTGCTCTCCAGATATCCAGATCGTTTAAAGGCACTACCGAGGTTTGCGAAAAAGGGTTGCGCATAATGGCAATCCTATCAGCCAGGGCATTGTTTAAAATGGTACGGTCTGCAGTATAGGTTGCATACACATTTAAGCCCCAGTTTTTATACCTGATATTGGCCGATAAACCACCTGTAACCAAAGGTTGTGAGTTACCGGTAATTTCGTAATCGCGGCCATCTAAAATATAATCGCCGTTTACATCTTTAATAATCGGATCGCCACCTAAGAAAAACTGGCCATTGCTCTGGTATCTTTTTCCGGTAACCGGATCTACAGGCACATCGGCATCGGTGCTGTAAACACCCTGGTTAATTCTTAAATAGTTAGATAAGGTATTTCTGCCCACACGGAAAACATTGTGCTGTAAGTAACCCGAACCATCGAACCTGATGTACTGGCCATTATATTCGGCCGGAAGTTTTAACAATACATCGCGGTTTAAGGCGCCGTTTACCGATACTGAAATATCGAGATCTTTGCTTACTACGGGCCTGAAGGTTACCATTAGCTCGCTACCGTAGTTGGCAATACCCAAATCGTTACTGGCCAGTTTGTTAAAACCTGTAGTATTCGATAAAAACCTATCGAACAACAGGTTATCTACCTTTTTGTAATAGGTATCGAAGTTTAGCGATAACCTATCGTTAAATAAACCTAAATCGAAACCAAAATTATACTGGGTAGTTGTTGTTGGTTTAAGGTTCGGGTTCGGAACCAGGTCGTAATTAATACCAATAGTAGGGTTATTGTTAAAGTTACCGTTCAGGTTATAAATACCATAAATACTTTGCAGGTTTCCGGTTGGTACAATGTTTTGTCCCCAGGTTAACCTCAAACTACCATACGATAACCATTTTGAATCGGCTAACCAGTTTTCCTTGTTAAAGTTCCACCTTAAACCTACTGATGGGTTTTTAGAATATGGGTTCTCCAATCCGCTTGATGAGGTACCATCTAAACGGTATGAAAATTCTGCCACATATTTTTTATCGTAATCGTAAGAAAGTGATCCGGCAAACGATGCAATGGTTGCATTTCTGTAATTGCTTAATACACCACCACCTCTTGAGTTGTAGGCATCGTAACCTGTTGGGCCTTGCAGCTGGTCGTTAGGTAATCTTTCCTGACGGGTAATACCAGCCTGTGCACCTTGTTTATAAATCTCGTTAAAGGTGTTTACGAAAATATTGTGTTTTTCGCCAAAGCTTTTAGCGTAAGTAATACCATTACGGTTATACAACTGAAAGTTTCTTCCAACGTAATCGTATAGTTTGGCGTACTGACCATTGGCAGCAGCAGGTGTAAATGTAGATTCGGTATCGGAAGTGTAATCGTAACTTAAAGTAGAAGAAGCCGCCAAACCTGGTATAAATTCGTAACGCGCTTCTACGTTGGTACGTAAGTTCCTCGAGTTGTTATCGTTTAAGGTTTGTAAAGCCGATAATACCCCGCCCGATGCCTGATAGAAAGATGGCGGTGGCAATAAAGTAGAAGCCTGGCCATTGGCAGCAACACCCGATTGAAGTAAACCTACCCCATTACCTTTATTTTGTTTACCTACTGAACCGTTAATGAAACCAAAGAATCTGAATTTATCGTTTGGTTTAAACTCCATGTTCATATTCAGATTGTAACGGTCGTAACCTGTATTTTTAATTACCCCTTTTTCGGTATAGTAACCTACGTTGGCTTTATAGTTAAATTTAGGGTCGCCGCCATCCAAGGCCAAATTATGACTCTGGTTGTAAGTGGTTTGATAAAATACGCTCTGCCAATCGGTAGAGTTGTTCCAATATGAATTTAAACTATCGGCCAAAAAAGGTGTGTTAGAAATGGCACGGATATCGTTTACGTTTTGGGCATTAAGGATAATCTGCTGAATTTTTAACGAACGCTCAGAATTCCCGCCTAATGTTTCGCGCAGTTTAGGTGGCGCATTAACGAAGGCATTGGTTACGTATCTGATGCGCGGCACTTTAGAGTTCCCCCTTTTGGTGGTGATGATAATTACCCCGTAAGCACCTCTTGATCCATACATCGAAGTTGCCTGGGCATCTTTCAGGATCTGGATATTCTCGATATCTTCTTGTGGGATTAACGAAAGTGGACTTACCCCCGGGCCCTGGCTCTGAAAACCAAACTCGGCAGCTTTATCAGCATCCAAAGGCACACCATCAATAATGTACAGTGGCGATGTAGGTTGCAAGAAAGATTCGTTACCACTACCCGAAATACTTAGACTCGAAAGACCACGCACCTGTACCGAACCTCTGAAACCAGGTGCACCGGTATTGTTCTGGATGTTTAAGCCTGGAACCTTACCCTGCAAAAGCTGCTCTACGTTTGATACCGGAATATCCTGAACTTCTTTTGCCTGTATTAAAGTGGCCGAACCTGTAGTGGTTTCCTTACTTCTTTTCTGGTAAGCCACAATAATTACCTCATCAAGCGCCTTGCGGTCTTCGCTAATGGTTACGGTAATATTGGTAGCCCCTGTTATTTTGGTTTTTTGGGTGTTAAAACCTAAAAATTTAAATACAAGTGTTCCGCCAACCGGTACATTTACTGTAAACTGGCCTTTACCATTGGTTTGGGTTAAACCTTTGTTGGTTTCTTCTAAAATTACCGAAACCCCGGGCACCCCTTGTTTTGTTTCTTTATCGACAACCGTACCATTCACAATGATGTATTTATCCTGCGAATAAGCACTTGTGCCAAACATTATGCATACTATAAGCAATGCATAAAAAAGTATATTTTTTCTCATAATATTAGCGCTAAATGTTGCCTACTCGTTTACAAATTTTGGGTTATCTGTTTTAAAGTGAAATACAATTTCCCAGTCGCCAGCCTTGTAAATGGCGAAATCAACACCAAAGTTGGCAATGATACGCCCGCCACCAAAAGCACCTCTCGAATAGCTCAGCTCGGCCTTTGCCCTCGAACCGCCGGTGGCGTAAGAGGTTGGTATTTCTACCAGTGGAATTGGATAAGCCACATCGTACTGTACGTACTTATCGGTTTTCTGCATGTTAAAACCATGAATCATTTTATCCCACACAGTTTCGTTAAAAAAGGCAGGGTTGATTTCTACCGAATCTTTATTTAAAGCTTTAATCCGTAACGAATGGCCATTACCGCCTGTAAACGGACGGATGTAAACAACCACATCTTTCAGGTCGTTATTACTTACCAGATTTTTATTGCTGCTGGCGCCCACCACATTGTTTAAATAAGGGCGGATATAATCCCTTAATTTTTTATCGAGTGGAAATTTAGGATCGGGTGCAGGCAAGCCTGTAAACGCATTAAAATCGTTCGAAGGCTCGTAAGGGCGCTCCCTGAATGGCCTGATCTGGAAATCTTTAATTAATCGCTCGCCACCTGTATTTTTAACTTTTACATCAAAAAAACGGGTATCCTGAGAAAAATTGGTACTATCTACAGGCCTTGGGTTAATGAGCTGATTGGTTGACGATGCCCATAAAATAAACTGCCCTGAAGAACGGATTTCCAGTAAAGAATGTTCCTCTAACTTTCTTTTGGCTTCAATCTCGGCCAGGCTTTTTTCTAAGCCTGTATACGGAGAAGTCCAAACGTAAGTAGGTACTTTTTGAAAAATATCGCTCACCGGCCTTCCATCTCCATACCTTGCATTTACAATTTCGAAAGTGATTGGGGCTGTTGAGTTATCGCCATTAAAACCGCCTATTAAATTATTACGGCCAATAATCGGCTCCAGAATTTTATTGCTAAAATTTACATTGTTACTTAAGTAATCTTTTTCGTCAGGCAAATTGTATAGTTTTTTACAACCGCTAAAAACAACCAGCGCAAACGCTACAAAAAGATGTTCCTTTTTTAGGATTGACTTCATAAGTTTTTCTAATTTATTTTTTCCGTACTCCATCATCTATTTCGTTTTATTAATTGTCCATTCGGCCAGCTGGAATACACCACCGCTTCTTAACTCGGTAATATTTACCCGGTAGTACTGGTAGGCCACAGTATTGGTACACCTGAATACTTTTTGCTGATACCTTTCTTCGAAGAAGAAATTGGTAACGCGGTGCAGTTCGGTCCAGGTTACACCATCCTGAGAGCCCTCGTATGTCCAGGCTTTCGGATCTCTTTCTACCGCATCGTTAGCTGATGTTAGCGTATAAACCGACGATACCTCTGGCGTTTTAAGCTTAAACTGCATGGTTAAAAAGCCCTGCAAATCGCATAAAAACTTAGTATGGTCATCGCCATCGATTACTTTTTTAGAGTTCTCGCCACTGGTTGGCCCACCTCCATTTTCGCGGTTGGTAGAGAAAGTTCCACCCACAGTAACCATTAAATTTGGTGGTGGCGGCACAAATGTTAAACGGGTAACAAAGCCATCGAAACCGAAAAGGTGATCGGGACTGATTACATGTACAATTCCGTTTTTGGTACGGATATTATTGGAAGCAGTTGTACTGGTAGACCAGTTTCTGATAAACTTGCTTTTTTTGGTATTGCTGAATTCGATTACTTCAGGTCCGGCACCCACCTGGCCCGATGCCGATCCTTTTACCGATTTGGCATGCATGGGGTAAGCTACCTTTACACTGGTTAAATTTAAACCATCCTGCAGTTTTAACGAATCGGTTGGTTTTACTCCCCTGATAATGTAGTAAGAAATCATGGTATCTAACTGTACGCCATCAATATTCGACAGGAACAAAGGGTCTTTATCCGATTGTTTTCTTAAGGTATTTAAGTTGCGCAAAGCCAGTTGAAAACTAGGATTGGTAACGGCAAACAAAGTTACATTACTATCGGTAAGTGTCTTTTTTAGTCCCATCCTGTCAACCGCTACAATTAGCGAATCGTAAACACCTGGCTTGCTTTTTAAATATTCATATATATTTCCCGAAAACGGCGCGGTCTGATCGGCTGCTTCGTAATAGCCTCCGTTCTTTTTACAAGCCGAATACACCAGGGCGAGCAATAAAAGCATGGTTATGGCTCCCGCATATTTTACAATTTTTTTCATCTGATTATATTTTAATGGTGATGAAGCCATCATGAGCTTAAGCATTTCGCTGTGCGATTTGAAAGATGATGATGGTTTCATATCCTTATTGTTAGCGCCAGTAAGTATTCTGTGTTAATAAATTATTCTGCAACAAAAGCTTACGTGAAATTGGCCAGTAAATGCCGCCCGAATTGATCAGGGTCATAAACCTGGCGTCGTTCTGCCTGATTTTATTGTAACGGATCATATCGTACCAGCGCTGTCCTTCGCCCATTAACTCACGGTGCCTTTCTTCAAAAATCATTTTCAGAATATCAACCTTGGCCAGGTCGATTACAACCTCAGTTCCCGATGTTACCCTTCTGGTCATTACCTGAAGCAATTCGTTTTTAGCACCTTCCTGATCGCCCAGTACCGATAGTGCTTCGGCCCTTAAAAGCACAATATCTTCTAAGCGGGTAAAAATTAGTGCGCTGGTAAAGTACCTGAAATTAGGATCGGTACCTCCACCCTGAATTACCTTTATTTTACTGAAGATGGGGTACTTACCATTTAAATTGGTAAAATACCTGTCGAATTTAGATTGACCCAAAGTATCCACCGCAAAGCGTTCGTCTTTAGCCAGGTTGAAATACTTTAAAATCGAATCTTTAGGTAAATAAATGTCTGGAATAGCTTTGGTAATAATCGGTTCGGCAAGTGTTAACTCTTCAAGGTGACCAGTTGATGAACCATCAATGTGACCGTAATCGGAGTTAAAGCCAAACATTTGTCTGGTGTTTTTATTGTAGAAAAAGCCATTTGAGTTAGACAGATCGGTGCTCGAAGTAAAGCCACCACCACTTTTGCCATAATTATCTTCTACAAATTTGGCATACTTGGCTACATTCGAATAATCAGCTGTCCATGCTGCAACATGTGCTAAAACCGCATATGCCGTAACTTTAGTAGCTAAGGCACCACCCCAACGACTTCTGTCTTCGTTGTAATAATTGCTGGGTTGCTGAATGTCCCCTCCACTGTAAATGTAAGGTAAATCAGCTGCGGCCTTTAACATTTCACTTTCTACCCATGCCAAAATCTTGGCCTGGTTTTCACGTGGTTTGTTTTCAAATACCCCTTCATTTGAGGAGATAATGAAAGGCACATCACCCCAGATGCGTACCATGTAGAAATAAGCAAAAGCCCTTAAAAACCTAGCTTGAGCAATATCTACCGTCATGTTGTTATCCGAGTAACGTTTATCCGTAGCCTTTACATGGGCTACGTTTTCCATAAAAACGTTAGCGCCATTTACAATGGCATAAAACCTGGTCCAATCGGAAAGCGATTCTACTACCGGGTAAGATGCATTTAAATTGTTGCTGATAATGGCTTTCAGGTCTTGCCTCTTCGGGCTGGTAAACTCCCCAGGCCTCACGTCGCCATAAATCCAGTGGCTGTTGTTATCAGATAGTGCAGCACGTGTAAGCGCATAAACGCCCATAATACCTGCCCTTGCATCCTCTACAGTGTTCCACATGTTTTTTTCGCCCACAACGCGGGTCGAATCGGTTTCCAGGGCTTTATTACAACCCGATAAAACCACTACAGCCAGCAGAAATGTGTATAATATCTTCTTCATCATTGTTGATGTTTTGTTCGTATTGCTTTCCATATTATAATTCCATTTTAACACCCAGGGTATATGTTCTTGGTATAGGCTGGCCATAGCCGGTATCAATACCATCGTAACTTACCAGCTCGGGGTCTTGCCCGGTATAAGGGGTAATTACAAATACATTATTAACCGATCCGTACACAAAAAACTTGTTGATTTTGATGTTCTTCTTTTTCAGTACGGTTCCTAAATCGTATCCGATTGAAACAGATCTCAGTTTCAGGAATGATGCATTTTCCAAAAACAAGTCCTGATCGGTGCGGTAAGGAATTACGGTGCTCCATGGATTGTACAGCGGGTATTTGCTGTAATCGCCTCTTTTCTCCCAGAAAGTGATTTCTTTTACCGACGATACATCGGTATTGCCTTCGCGGTTTACAAAATCAAAGCGGTTAGCCATATCCTGGTTAATCAGTTTACGGCCCAGGTTGAAATAGAGGTTGGTACCTAAACTCCAGTTACCGTAAGTGAAAGAGTTATCGAAACCACCCGATAAAACCGGTAATGAGTGACCTTTTAATACTTTATCTTTCTCATCGATAATGTTGTCGCCGTTCTGGTCTTTCCAGCGAGGATCGCCTGCTTTTAAAGGCGTACCATTGTATTTTAAAGGTTGTCCGTTTACTACCGGCACCTGGCTGTTTGCCGTGTAAATACCTTCATTTTCCAGTAACCAATACTGATCTACCGGCTGGCCCACTTTTAAGAACCTGTTGCCAATAATAATTTCATTTAAACCTCTTGGCAATGCAGTTAATTTATTGCTGTTGTGGTTAAAATTAAGGGCCGAATTCCAGGAGAATTTGCTTTGTGCAATTACCAAAGCGCTAATGGTTAAATCTACTCCGGTGTTGCTCATGTTCAGGCCACTTTCTATCGATTGCTTGTAACCATACTCAGCATACGATGGAATGCCCACCAACTGGTTTTTCTCTGCTTTGGTATAAAAATCAGCCGATACATGCAGGCGGTTTTTAAGCATCGCTACATCTACGCCTATGTTAAGCTGATCGGAGTACGACCATGGCACACTATAGCCTACCCAACCAAAAGAGTAAGGCCTGGTAAGTACACCAATCGCATTGTAGCCCGGTACCGTTAAGTTTCCGGTATAACCTACGGATGCAGTGTATTGTGGTCCCTGTGCATAATTATCGTAGGTAAAGGTTCTGCCCATTCTACCGGCACTGGCACGTAGTACCAGATCATCAATCCCTTTGTTGTCTTTTAACAAATCGTTTTTAATGTTCCAGGCCGCAGAAAGTACAGGCGAGTAAAACCAGCGTTTGGTAGGTTGCGCGTTCGATGAACCATCAAGACGCAGGGTACCCGAAACAAAATATTTATCGTTGTACGAATAATTTACCTTACCATAAAATGATAGCAGGTTATCGGCTGTTTTATCTAAAAACCTGTAAGTAAGTTCTCTCGGAAACGCAACTGGTGTTAAATAACCACCATTAACACTTCCGTTATCATTTAGTGGTTTAGAATCAAGCAGGTTAATTTTGATATAATCGTTGGCACCTTTATAAGCATAAGCATTGTTATACTTATAAATATCCCACATCATGGATTGGCCCAGCTCAAAGTGGAAATCGTGTACGTTTTTAAGGTTCAGATCGTAAGTAGCCTTATTATCCATCATTAAGCGCTGGTTAAAGCCATAATAGTTAGATGCATAGCTATTTCCCTGCAATAATGTACGGGCGTAAAAAACATCGCGGTACCCTTCGTTATAATCTACATTAAACGATGAGCTTATTTTAAGTTTACCCAAAGTACCTACCAGCTTGGCAAAGCCCTGTATGCTATTGGTTTTATTATCGTCGAAACCTTTAGTATACTCGTTCAGGTAGCTGGCATAATAATCTTTATTGGGTGCAAGAGGTGCGCTTAGATCAGGGAAATAATTAATCTGTGCAAAACGGTCTCTTAAACTCCTGTTGCGGGTACGGTTTAAACGGTTACCGTTAATCATTGCCGAAAACAATAACCATTTAACGGGCTTCATATTAATGTTAAACATGGCACTGTAGCGATCTAAACCTGTTCCATCAGCCACGCCCTCGCTTTTGGTATTACCGAGTGAAAACCGGAAACTGGCCCTGTCAGAGCCCCCTGTTAAACCTAAATTGATCCCATAAACCAATGCATTTTTATAGTATAAATCGGTCCAGTCTGATTTACCGCTATAAACATTATTTAACGAATCGCTTAAATAAACCGGGTAAGCCTCATCGTCAGAGTACCTGCCATTTGTGGTATAGATATCGTAAAAGCGCTGTCTGAACTCGTTTTCGTACTTACCATTGATGGTGTTAACGGTTGGCTTTTGCACCATACCGATATAAGAATTAAAGCTAATGCTGCGTGCAATGCCATCAGGCGATTTTGATTTGAGCAGTATTACACCGTTTATGCCCCTGGGACCGTAAATGGCCGTACTGGCTAAATCGCTTAATACTTCTACAGATGCGATATTGTTAATATCGATGGTGCTCAACAAATTGGTAGCCGTACCAATCCTGTTAAAATCGTACTGCTGGATATCAAAAGCGAAAGGATGTTCGCCAATAAGCGGAATCCCATCCAACACCACCAAAGGCTGTGAAGAATACACATCCTTTTTAGATAAGAGCGGCATGGGTGCTCCCCTTAAAAACATATTCTGTATGCTACCAGGTTCGCCCGATGGCTCCTGAACATACAGACCAGCATAATTGCCCTTTAAATTTTGCTGTAATGAAATGGCAGGGAAAAGAGATAAGTCTCTGGTGTTCTTCTGTACACCGCCAGATAACTTATTGTAAAGTGTTTTTTGCTTAATCTGATTTAAGCTGTCTTTTCTCAATGAATCTTTTAAGGAAACGAACTTGATTTTCGTCGTATCCTGAAGAACAAAGTGTTTAATTGCTAAGCCTTTATGCATTTTATCAGCGCCAGCAAAAGCTGGTAAAACGTTTAACGTAAACGCTGCAAAAAAGCCAAGGCACGCCCATAAGTATCGCATAGTTAATGGATCTTTAATTGGTAAAAAAAATGGATTGCTAAAACTTAATTTTTCGGAAACGGCAAGAAGGATCTCAGGTCACGAAGACTGGTAGTTTGGTAGTAAAGGTTAGTAATTCTCATATAATTAGTATTTGGTTAAATCAAATATATATAATACTAAAACGTTTTAATATTGAATTGTCATTTTTATGAAATTTTTATAAAATGATAGCATAATATTTAATTATTTTAAAATAATTGTCGAACAGACAGATAAAAAATTAAATATTGATAAAATATGTTGATATTTTAACATCCTATAAAACAGGATTTAACGAAAAAATGAGGCTTCGCGTACAATAAAACAGGCGCTTTTTAGTTACAAATTCCAGAACTAGTTAAACGTTTTAGCAAAAAGCAACATTTAAGATACGAAAGCCATAAGCCTTTCAACGTGTGTAAAAGATTTGATAAAACATAGCAAGTATGTTACCCTTTGAGGAAGGTAAAACGGATTGGCAAACGCAATGCAGATAGAATTATCTTTCGGTCGCCACACGGTATGTGGGGTCTTCGACAATATTAACCTGAATAATTTTATCGGCATTTTTAAGCAGGCGTTTACAGTCATCGCTCAGGTGCTTTAACTGAAGTTTTTTATGCTCACTGTGGTATTTTTCGGTAAGCTTATTTAGCGCATCAATTCCCGACATATCGAAAACCCTGCTGTGCTTAAAATCTACGGTTATCTTTTCAGGGTCGCCGGCAATATCGAATAAGGCATTGAAATTGGACACTGAGCCAAAAAACAAGGGTCCAAACAATTCGTAATGCTTTGTACCGGTTTCATCTGTATATTGGTTAGCCCTGATGCGTTTAGAGCTTTCCCAGGCAAACACCAGTGCCGAAATAATTACCCCAACCAGTACAGCCAGGGCCAGATTATGCAGCCAGATGGTAATTAATGCCACCAAAATACCGATTACAATATCCTGCTTAGGCATTTTATTAATAACCTTAAAGCTCATCCACTCAAATGTACCAATGGCAACCATCATCATTACCCCAACCAGTGCAGCCATGGGCACACGGTCTATTACCGGGGCGCCTATTAAAATAATAAGTAAAATGGTTAGCGCCGCAACAATACCCGATAAGCGTGCCCTTGCCCCCGCCGAAAGATTAACCAGCGTTTGCGCAATCATTGGGCAACCGCCCATACCGGTAAAAAAACCATTTAAGATATTGGCCACCCCCTGCGCCATACTCTCGCGGTTTCTATCGCCCTTGCTGGCTGTAATTTCATCAACCAGGTTTAAGGTAAGGAGGCCTTCTGTTAAACCAACACCAGCCATAATAAGCGAATACGGAAAAATGATTTTAAGCATTTCGAGGTTTAAGGGCACATTTGGAATATGAAACGGAGGAAAACCACCCGCTACTGAGGCAATATCCCTAACCAGTTTGGTATGAATGCCAAAACCCAGCACAATAATAAAAACAGCGATAATGGCCACCAGCGATGCCGGTACCGCTTTGGTTATTTTCGGTAGTACGATTACAATGGCAACCGTTAACAGCACCAGCCCAAGCATGGTATACAAAGGTGGGCCACTTAGCCATACTTCGGTACCATTTACCAAAGTTTTAAATTGTTGCAATTGCGAGATGAAAATAATTACCGCCAGGCCGTTTACAAAACCGAACATTACCGGCTGTGGTACAAGCCTTACAAATTTGCCCAACCTGAACAAGCCTAATAAAATCTGAATTAGCCCTGCCAGGGCTACCGCAGCAAAAACGTATTCGATACCCTGCGTTTTCATTAAAGCAATCAGCACAATTACGGTTGCCCCTGCCCCGCCCGAAACTAAACCTGGCCTGCCACCTAAAATAGCCGTAACCAGGCCCATAATAAAAGCAGCATATAAACCGGTTAAAGGGGGGAAGCCAGCCAATATGGCAAACGACAATGATTCGGGAATCATCGTCATCGCAACGGTTAAGCCTGCAAGAATTTCAGTCCGGTAATTAATTTTCTTAGAAAAGTCGAAAAGCTGCAGGTAGGGTTTCATAAAGGGATATCAGGATAAGCAGTTGCAAATATCTGATTTTCCTTTAAATTAAATCAGCATGTGCCTATTATGGGTTGTGGATAAGTTGGTCTGGCTGTTCTTCATCTTTAAACGCGTAACAGCTTTTATCGTGATCTGCATTTCCCGATATCGGGTTAATCCGGTGCTGAAAATTACTTCCCCATATTTCTAAAGCTTTAAAAACATCGCCAAGCTTTTTGCCCGACTCGGTAAAAGCATATTCTACCCTTGGCGGCACTACCGGATAAATGGTGCGTTCTATAATCTGATCTTCTTCCAGTTCTCTCAGCTGCTGGGTAAGCATTTTTTCGGTAATGCCTGCCACACTACGGTGAAGTTCGCCGTAACGTTTAGGTCCCGATAATAAACGGTTTAAAATGGTTAGTTTCCATTTCCCTCCAATTACATTTAGGGCAGCTTCCATGGAGCAGGTATAATAGGCTTGTCTTTTCTTTGTCATATAAAATTTTGCTACAGGCATTTAAAGAAACCCGAGTCATTTCTTACAAAAAAGTACGTACCGAACTAAAAAGTACCTACTTGATGGATATTGAGATTAGCCGTCTCTTTGATGTATTAAAACATAAAGATAATGAAAAAATTAGAAGGTAAAACCGCCATCATCACCGGCGGAAATAGCGGAATAGGTTTCGCAACAGCAAAAGATTTTTTAGCTCAAGGCGCCAAAGTAATCATCACAGGCAGAAATGAGAAATCTGTAAATGAAGCACTGACCAAACTGGGCAACAATGCTTACGGTATAATTTCGGATAGCGCATACATGGAAGAAGTTACCAAACTGGGCGAGCAGGTAAAAACCATTACACCTACACTTGATATTGTTGTGATAAATGCAGGAGTAGGAAAGTTTGATGCCCTGGCCACCATGACCGAAGAAACATTTGATGAAATTATGAACATCAATTTTAAAGGCGCTTATTTTAGCTTACAACAATTGTTACCATTAATCAATAACGGTGGATCGATTATATTAAATACTTCGATAAACGCACACATTGGCATGGCAGGTGCTACAGTTTACGCGGCCAGTAAAGCAGCTTTGCTAAGCCTGGCCAAAAACCTTTCGGCCGAATTAACCGATCGCAAAATCAGGGTAAATGCCGTAAGTCCGGGCCCGGTTGTTACGCCTTTACACAGCACCGATAAACTTGGTTTATCTACCGAAGATTTAAAGCAAATGGGCGATAGCCTTACCCAAAAAATCCCGGTAGGCCGGTTTGGCGATGCTGAAGAAATTGCCAAAACAATTACCTTCTTCGCTTCCGATGACTCTTCGTTTATTTTAGGATCGGAGCTAATTGTAGACGGAGGGATGTATAACCTTTAGCTATACCCAACTAAAAAGCAAAGTAGCCAGCCGGTTACTTTGCTTTTTAGTTTAAACCATTCTTTTAATCCTAAATTTCAGGAATAATTTTCTGACGCTTAAGTTCATCAAATAAGTCGAAGAACATTTTTTCAGTGTCTATATATTCATTAAAGCCCAGTCTTCTTGCTTTGGTTCCGTCAGAAAAGAAGTCATAATCCCATAAAAAAACAAAATCGCCGAAAGCCCATGACGATACTGCTTCGTAACGAGTACCGGCTAAACCATAACTGGCCTGTAGGTCTGCCCATATTCCTGCCTTATCGGCCATTACTTGCTGTAAAGGCATTGGTAAAGGAGCAGCAGTTTCCATTTTAAAGTAGCGGGCAATTTTTGGCCAAAGGTCGTTCCATCTGATTAAATCCCCATTGGTAATATTAAAAGCCTGGTTGGCACATGCTTCATTTGTAGCAACCCAAACCGTAGCTTTTGCCAGTAATCCGGCATCGGTAATATCCAGCAACTTATCGTATGCTCCAGGTTTACCCGGAAAACGAAGGGGGATACCTAATCTTTTTGAAATTGAAGCGTATACAGCTATAACCATCACCAGATTCATAGGGTTACCCAAAGCTGTTCCTGCAACAACCGAAGGACTAAGCGCCGACCAGGTCCATTTTTTACCTTTTTGACGTTCTGTTAAAAAATCTTGCTGTGCAACATTAAACTCAGGAGGCATGTGTCCACCATCACTTTCTTTTGCAGGCGTTTTAAATGGTCCATAGTGTGCACCATAAACTTTATAGCCTTGCATTAAACTCACATGCTGCAGGTTATCCGCTACACTTTCTATCGCGTTAACTACATTTATCAGCATGGCCATGTTTGGGGCAACGAGGCCAGCCCAATCCGATCGGTCCTGGTACGCAGCATAAAAAATATGTGTTACCTCGTACAGTTTACTCAATTGCTCTTTGCTTTCAGCCTCATTCAGTAAATCAACAGCGAGGTATTGTGTTTTATTTGTACTTAGGCCCCCTCTTCTCGATAAACCGATAATATTCCAATTGCCCAAGCTTTCCAAATGCTCAATCAGCTTACTTCCAATTACCCCGTTTGCACCTACTACGAGTGCGGCTTTAATGTTTTTCATTGCCGTTTTATTTAATACTATGCAAATGTGAACCATAAAACCTCAGGTGCTTTTGTAAAATACTTTGATAAATTTGTATAAATCTATGATCAGGCGATATATCCAGTTTCAACCCCTTGTGGTTTCAGAGTTTGAGGCAACAGCATGGCCTCATCCTATACACAGGCACAACCACTATGAGCTGATTTATGTCAAATCGGGTATTGGTGTTCATTTCATTAATAATTTACCTATTGCCTATCAGCAGGGAAACCTGTTTTTAATCGGCCCTGATGATGAACACTATTTTGAGATAGCAGAAAAGACACATTTTGTTTATATCAAATTCACCGATATCTACATCCATCAAAACGAAGTTAGTCCGGGAGGAGTCAGGCAATTAGAATACCTGATCAAGAGTCGGGAAACCCACCTTTCAGGTTTTAATTTCCCGGAAGAAGACCAGCAGATTGCCAGCCAGATTATTGCACTTATACTGGCATTAAAGCACAATATGCTGCAAATGAAATGCTGATCTGGGCGCAAATCCTTACCCTATCGCATATTATGCAGCGCAACATGCCCGAAATTAAAAGCAATAGCCAGCGTACTAAAGATATACAGGCTCTTTTCTGTTACCTGCATAAACACATTTACCAACCTAAGCGGTTAAAAGCAAGTGTAATGGCAGCACACTTTAAGCTATCTGAAGATTATATTGGGCCATATTTTAAGCGGAATACCGGATTTACACTTCGCAGCTACATTAACGATTACCGCAAACATTTAATCGAACAGCGGATGGCCAGCGGGAGATTTGGACTGAAGCAAATTGCAGCCGAATTCGACCTTACCGATGAAAGCCATGTTAGCAAACTGCTTCGTAAAGATGTAAAGCACTAGATTGCCAGCCCGACGATTTACCGGGAATATATAAACGAGTATTTTTTTAATTGCCTCCCTCAACCCTCCTGCCTTCCAACCTTCTGCCTTGCATCATCTTTGTTACATTCACACAAACGATTGCGCTAAAAATGCTTTCTACAGTATGATTTACAATTTGTTAACTTGTGGATTATGAAGTTTTCTCTATTTATTTTAACCCTGTTAACCGCTGCAACGGTTAATGCACAAGATGCCAGTTTGGCTCTCCAAAAAGTACCCAAATTAAGTACAGATGCTGTTACTGCCCAATGGGCAAAAGTACCTGCCGGATTAAACCTAAGCTTTGCCAGCAGCAACCAACGCTTTCCGCGCGAAGTGCCTCCAACAGTAAACAACAACAAAAACTGGGTATTTAACGGCTGGAAAGGCGAAACCCTAAACACCCAAATCCTCATCTGGACAAAAGGTACTGCCTCGGTAAGCCTGAATATAAGCGATTTAAAAAGTCCTAAAGGCCAAACCATAAAAAAGGAAAACCTATCGGCTGGTTTTATCAAATATGTAATTACCGACGAATTCAGAGATGGCTGTGGCTACCGGAAATCGAAAGATTTTGATTCATCATACGTTGCCGATCTTATCGATACCAAAACAAAGGCGCTTACTTTAACACCTAATAGTACCCAACCCGTTTGGCTGACCATAAAAGTTCCGCAAGGAGTAAAAGCAGGCACCTACAAAGGAACTGTTAGCATCAATGGCGACAAAGCAAACAGCCTTGAAATTTCGGTTAGGGTGGTAGACAGAACCTTACCTTCGCCAGAGCAGTGGGCCTACGATTTAGATTTGTGGCAACATCCGGCAGCAATTGCGCGGGTGCATCAGGTAAAATTATGGAGCGACGAGCATTTTGCTTTAATGAAAGATTATTATAAAATGCTGGCCAATGCCGGACAAAAAACCATTACCACAAGTATTGTAAACGAACCCTGGGGCCACCAAACTTACGACGACTATCCCAGCCTGATTAAATGGACGAAGAAAAAAGATGGTACCTGGAGTTACGATTATAGCCTGTTTGATAAATATGTAGCTTTTACCATGAGCTGCGGCATTAACCAGCGCATTAACTGCTACAGTATGGTACCCTGGAAAATTGCATTCAGCTATTTCGACGAAAGCACCAACAAAGAAGCCGTTTTTACCGAGGCCATTGGCACCCCGGGTTATAACCTTTTCTGGGGCACCATGCTTAAAGATTTTACCCGTCACCTGAAACAGAAAAACTGGTTTAGCAAAACCTATATTGCTATG
Source organism: Sphingobacteriaceae bacterium (assembly GCA_965284455.1). Classification (GTDB taxonomy): domain Bacteria; phylum Bacteroidota; class Bacteroidia; order Sphingobacteriales; family Sphingobacteriaceae; genus Pedobacter. Next base: position 5,184,489 of record OZ260086.1, on the reverse strand, counting down.
GATGAAAGGCCAATGCCTGCCATGAAAAGCGTAATCAGCCTGCTAAAATCGATTGATAGCGAATGGAAAATCGCACTGGCCGGCGAATATCACCAGGAAATTGAAAAAGATATTTTTAACTATTGCATTGCTTCTAAATGGGAATACCCGGCCGAAGTATTGAAAAACCGCCATGCAGCGGGTAAAATAAGCACCTGGTATACCTGCTGTACCGAACCTTACCCAAATGCTTTTAGCTTTTCATCGCCGGCAGAGTCGGTTTGGATGGGCTGGTACACCGCCAACAAAAACATGGATGGCTACCTTCGCTGGGCCTTTAACAGCTGGACCAAAAATCCGTTAACCGATACGCGTTTTACGGCATGGCCTGCAGGCGATACTTATCTGGTTTATCCCGGTCCGTTTAGCTCGGTGCGTTTCGAAAAGATGATTGAGGGTGCACAGGATTTTGAAAAAATAAAACTGCTTAGAAAAGAGTATACCGATAAAAACCAAAGCGAAAAACTGCAACAGCTGGAAAACGCTTTAAAACAGTTCGAGATCAGTAACCTGCCCAAAACAACCGCAGCCGAAACTTTATCAAAAACCAAAGAGATTTTGAATAATTAATTGAAATAAAGCATTAATTTTTACCACAAATAAACACAGATTTAATATACAATCTGTGTTTATTTTTTTAGGACCAAACGCATAAACTAATTCACTATTTTTTGCCACGGATGCACACGGCCCTGCTGTTAAGGCAGGGATTTTAATACCCTATCTGTGGTTATCCTTTTTATCTGTGGTTTATTTATTTTGAGCATTCCCTTATCTTTGGGGCATGACAATCAGATTGGCCGTAACGGCAGATATAGCAGGGATTATGCAATTGGTGAGCAAGGTAGTGCCTTTAATGCAGGCTTCGGGCAATTTTCAATGGGGAAACGATTATCCAAACCCAGAAGTATTTGAGAAAGACATTGCGCTGGCACAGTTATGGGTAGCAGAAATCGACAATCAAATTGCAGGAGTTACAGCCATTACTACCGATCAGGACCCTGAGTATGCAGATGCAGGCTGGGACATTACCGAAGAAGCAATTGTAACACATCGCTTGGCCGTAAACCCCGATTTCCAAGGCAAAGGCATTGCCCGGGCCTTAATGCAACAGGCAGAAACTGTAGCGCAAATACGTAACATTACCATTTTAAGGGTAGATACCAATAGTGAGAATAAAGCAACGCAAGCATTATTCCCCAAACTAGGTTATGCATTTAGCGGCGAAATTACCCTGGCCAAACGCCCCGGATTACGTTTTTTTTGCTATCAGAAATTATTGTAAAAAATACAATATGCTAAAATGCCCCAGAGCCTGGGGCATTTTTATAGTCAAAATCCTCTTTTATTTCTTAGCCGGAGCCAGTATGCCTGGATAAAGTACTCCATCCGTTTTCAGATTCAGGTTAAGCAATTTTGCAATTAAAGGTGCAATATCTTCCTGACCAATTAAAGGTAAAACAGCACCTGCTTTAATTCCTTTACCGAAAGTAACAAAACCAGTTTGTATCTCTTTAAAATCGGTTGGCAGGTAACCATGCGTACCGCCGCTGGCCGGAGCAAGCATATCGCCAGTGGCCGAAGCACCAAAGCTGAAACCCTGATTTGCCGCAAGTGCTAAAACAGCAGTTGGGTCGCCTTGTGCTTTCGCTATAGCTTCTTTATCCAATACATGGAACATGCTTTGAATCCTTTCAGGTAGCTGGCTTAGCGCCTTTTTTACCTGCTCTATACTCTTCTTATCGTTTGGATCTTTAAGGTGTAAAAAGGCAGAGCCTCCACTTTGCTGAAAGTAAGCTTTCCAGCCTTCTTTATTCGCATCATCGTACAGGCCAAGCTTGTTTAACACTACATTTGGTTTAAACTGCGTGTGGATATCAACAAAGCCGTGGTCGCCGGTAATGATGAAAGTAGTGTTTTTGCTCATACCCGATGCTTCTACTGCATCCATAATGGTTTTAATAGCCACATCTGCACCAACAATGGCCGATCTTACTTTATCACCATCACGACCTTGCTCGTGCTCAAAATGATCTAAAAGCGCAATGTGCAATGCCAGAAAAGCAGGCTTATATCTCCTGAAAATGTAAGCGGCCATGCGCGATTTATTCTGATCGCTGGTAAAAAAATCAACCGATGCACCAAATTCCTCATTAAATTTACCAACAGCATAATCCTGCACTTCCTGAAAAAGTTCTTTAGGGTTCGACTCTAAAGACATGGCTTTAATCTCGTCCTTTTTTTCGCCCTTACCCTGTGGAAGGATTACATACTCAGGCAGGTTATACGTAATTGGTGCACCAACCGTAACCGGCCAGCTTACACCTGCTGTGGTTAAGCCTGCATCTTGCGCTGCGGTCCAGATAGTAGGTACCTTAATATCTTTGTAATACCAAAACCACTTGCCCGATATACCCAATGGCTCTACCGGCGTGTTGTAATAAATACCATGTTTGGCTGGCAGTACACCACTTACAATGGTGGTGTGAGAAGGATAGGTAACCGTTGGAAAACTGCCTCTTACGCCCTCTGCATATGCTCCGTTTTGCATGGCCTGGCGTACATTAACCATTCCCCATTGCGGGTCTAAATAAAATTCAGGGCGTAAGCCGTCTATACTAATCAGTACCACATGGTTTTCTTGTGCCGATACATATCCCGCCGAAAGCCACAGCAAGGCCATTAGGGCAACTATTCGTTTCATAAATCTTTTTTCGGCAAAGGTATTTGGACAGTGTACCCTTTAAGTTTTGTGAACATTAAGAAAATATTAAGATTACAGGCGTGTAAAGGCTTCCTACCCGCAAGCTTTTACACGCGCTGGAATAGGTCATCCATATTACCTATAATATCTTTGTATTTTTCGCCCTATTTGTTAAGGATTTTGACCCCTGCTTATCCCAAGTAAAGTACATCTTTATCCTGTAACCAAATTTAAGATCTACTATGAAAAACTCAGTTTTAATTTTAACCGCCGTTCTATTTTTATCCTGTGCCAAGAAAAATAATGTTCCCGAAGTACCAACCCTTCCGGAAAAAATAGATCCGTTTCTCCAAAAACCTTTAAAACCAGCCGACTTTATTGGGCAGATGACTCCTGTTTTTATTGATGATTTTAACGGAACAGCAATCGATGCAACGAAATGGGCTTACAGGGCTGATGGAACCGTAAGGGGGTATGCCACTGTTTCGGGCAATAAAACCATTTCGCTTGATGGCAAAGGAAATCTGGTGGTACAAACGATTAAAGATACTGATGGAAAATATTATGTTGGGCAACTGTGTACCGATGGTAAGTTTGCCCAGAAGTACGGTTATTTTGAATGCAGGGCTAAAATGCAAAAATCGCTGGGTACACACTCCTCTTTTTGGCTACAAACAAATACAATGGGTTCACAGCCAGATAATGCCCTCGCAGTGGGTGCAGAAGTCGATATTTTTGAATACCTGAAGCCGAATCCAAACGCCACTTACCACACGGTACATTGGGGAGGTTACGGTGCAACCCACAAAAGCGAAAGTAAAATTGTAGCCAGCGAAACCATTAATGACAATAATTTTCACACTTTTGGTTTACTTTGGAACAACGTAGAATACGTCTTTTTTGTCGATGGAGCCGAAGTATTCCGCACCAGTAAAGGCCTGTCGGGTGTTTCAGAATACATGATCTTAAGTACCGAATTAACTGGTTTTGGTGGCGACTATACCAAGGGCGTATATCCCGACGAGGTTGTATTTGATTATGTTAAAACCTACCAGTTTAAATAGGCATTTCAACAGGCTCAGTGTGGCAAACTTGTAGACAAACGAAAGAATGCCACAGCCTCTTAAAAATTAATGTTATGCGAATTTTTAATCTCGGCCATTACGAAAGTGCTGTGTGTACTCCCAATACTTTCTACTGAGCCGAGTTTATTGAAAACAAAATCCTGATAGTGTTTCATGTCCCTCGCATATACCTTCAAAATAAAATCATAGTCGCCCGAAACATTATAACATTCTGTAACTTCATCTATTTTTAAAATATCTTCGACAAAGTGGTGCCCTATTTTTCTATCGTGTTGTTTCAGCTTAATGTTGCAAAAAACAATAAAACCCTGGTTAAATTTCTCAGCATCCAGTATCGCGATGTATTTTTTAATATAGCCATTGTTTTCTAACCTTTTTACACGCTCAAAAACAGGCGATGGTGATAAGTTTACCTGCGCTGCCAACTCTTTTGTGGTATAACTGGAGTTATTACCTAAAATTTTCAACAGTAATAAGTCGGTTTCATCAAGCTCGTTCATAGAATATTTTTCTTTTACGGAGCCAAATCTAATCACTCAAAAGCAAAACACACTAAAAAACAACAGAAAAACAGCCATTTCATCTTATTATTTCACAATCAATAGTTTTAATACCTACTTAACTACCTTTGAAAAGAATTAAAAACTGATTGTAAGCAAAAAGTTCTTGTATATATTTTAACAACCGGAAGTGAAAAGGGAATCGTGTGCAAATCACGAACTGTCGCGCAACTGTAAGTAACATTTAAGATTTTATCAAAACATCCATAGATGATAAAACGGTTACAAGTCAGGATACCTTTCTGTTCCGGATTGACAATGCTTTCGCGATTGAAGCCTGATGTCAGACAAATGCTGTTACACTGGTACAAAACCTTTATGGGCTTGTTGTGCCCGGTTGTTTCGTGGCACTGGCTTTCCTTCATCCCTCCTTCGCTATTGCATTACGAAATTAACCAGGAGCCTTTTACAATGATTATTAACCATTTAAAAAGTTGAAACAATGCAAACCCACAACCTAGGCTACCCGCGTATCGGGAGCAACAGAGAACTGAAAAAAGCCAGCGAACAATATTGGGCCGGTAAAATTACCCTGGCAGAGCTCCTAAGCAAAGGCCGCAGTATTGCCGATCAAAACTGGAAACTACAACAAGAGGCAGGTATCGACCTGATCCCTTCAAACGATTTTTCTTATTACGACCAGATCCTGGATATGTCGCTAACCGTAGGTGCCATTCCGAAACGTTACAACCAGGTGGTACTACAGAAAACCAATAACGAACTCGATTTGTATTTTGCCATGGCCCGGGGCTACCAGAAAGATGGTTTGGACATTACGGCCATGGAAATGACCAAATGGCTCGACACCAATTACCACTATATTGTGCCTGAGTTCTATAAAAACCAGGAGTTTAGCCTCTTCTCGGGTAAAATTGTAAACGAATTTGTAAGGGCAAAACAACTCGGCATTAACAGCAAACCCGTAATTATTGGCCCTGTTTCTTATCTGTTGCTGGGCAAGGAAAAAGAAGCTGGTTTCGATAAAATTGATCTGATTAAAAAACTATTACCGGTTTACCTGCAGATTTTAACAGAGCTGAAAGATCAGGGAGCCGAATGGATCCAGTTTGATGAACCGTTTTTAGCTTTAGATATTAACGAAAAAGCCCGTGCAGCCTACAATTATGTTTATGCCGAAATCAGGAAACAATTTCCACAGCTTAAGGTATTGGTAGCCACTTACTTTGAAGGCTTAAAAGATAACCTTACACTGGCGACTGGCTTACCGGTACAGGCTTTGCACATCGATCTGGTACGTTGCCCTGAGCAGCTGGATGAAGTATTAAATGCCATTCCGGCTACGTTAACCCTATCCCTTGGTGTGGTTGATGGCCGAAACATCTGGAAAAATGACTTTGAGCAATCTTTAGCCATCATCAAAAAAGCAGTGGCCCAGCTGGGCAGCGAGCGCGTGCTGATTGCGCCTTCCTGCTCATTATTACATTCGCCTTGCGATCTGGACCTCGAAACCAACGAGCAAACCCTTACCCCCGAAATTAAACAATGGCTGGCCTTTGCCAAACAGAAAATTGATGAGGTGGTTACGCTGAAAGCATTGGCTGAAGAAACGCCTACGCAGGAGGCATTAGCGAAACTCACTGAAAACAAAAATGCCATTGAAAGCCGCAGAACTTCTGCGCTGATCCACAACACAGCGGTGAAGCAAAGGGTGAGTGCGATCACCGATAAGGATGCACAACGTGAAAATGCCTTTTCGACCAGAAAAAAAACACAGCAGGATATTTTAAAACTGCCACTTTTCCCTACTACAACCATCGGCTCTTTCCCACAAACTACCGAAGTCAGAAACTGGAGGGCACAATTTAAAAAAGCAGAAATTACACCTGCCGAATATGATACCTTGTTGAAAAAAGAAACTGAAGAAGCCATTCGCTGGCAGGAAGAAATTGGCATTGATGTATTGGTACATGGCGAGTTTGAGCGTAACGACATGGTGGAGTATTTTGGTGAGCAACTTAACGGCTTTACCTTTACCAAAAACGGCTGGGTACAAAGCTATGGTAGCCGTTGTGTTAAACCTCCTATTATTTATGGCGATGTAGACCGTCCTAAAGCCATGACGGTTTATTGGACAGCCTTTGCGCAATCGTTAACACCAACCCTGGTAAAAGGTATGTTAACCGGTCCGGTTACCATATTGCAATGGTCTTTTGTGCGTAACGACCAGCCGCGTTCGGTTACCTGTAACCAAATTGCACTGGCCATCCGCGATGAAGTGGTTGAGCTTGAAAAAGCGGGAATCAAAGTTATTCAGATTGATGAACCAGCCATACGCGAAGGCCTTCCATTGCGCCAAACAGATTGGCAGGCTTACCTGAAATGGGCTGTTACGGCCTTTAAAATTTCGGCAAGCGGCGTAAAAGATGAAACGCAGATCCACACGCACATGTGCTACTCGGAATTTAACGATATTATACAGCATATTGCCGATATGGATGCCGATGTAATTACCATTGAATGTTCGCGTTCGCAAATGGAATTGCTTGATGCTTTTGCCGACTTTAAATACCCCAACGAAATTGGCCCCGGCGTTTACGATATCCACTCGCCAAGGGTACCTTCGAGGGCAGAAATGGTGCAGCTCTTAGAAAAAGCGAAAGCTGTGGTTCCGGCCGATCAGCTTTGGGTAAACCCTGATTGTGGATTAAAAACCCGCCATTGGGATGAAACCAAAAAAGCACTGATCGAAATGGTGGCAGCAGCCCAGGAAATGCGCGAAGAGGTACTGGCGTAATTGAATTTTGAATGATTGAATTAGGTTAAGGCAGGTCCTTCGACTAACTTGTCCCGATTAATCGGGAAGCTTAGGATGACAACTCATTTATTACCATGTAAAACAAAAACCATATCAGACATATAAGTTTCATGTAAGTGCAATTCCTCCTACATGAGCTTATATGTCTTAAGTGGTGAAAAATCCGCTGTCCCCCTAACTCCTGTTTCCGCTCTTGGCCTGCCTAACTCCCTGACCATCGCTTAAATTAAGCCTGTAAACAAAGGTTAGGCGATACCTGGCTGCATTGGGGCTGTTTACTTGTGTAATGCTAAAACCCTGTCCTGTTGTGGTAGTAGAAAATTTGCGCAGGTTAAACAAATTGCTCACATCTAACAACAAACTAGCCTTATCTTTTAAAAAGTTCTGACCAAAGCCCACATCGATCGAGTGGATTGCTTTCATATTGCTCTGTGCATTATTAACTGCACCGGTAAAATTATAACGGGCCTGCACACTAAATTTATTGGGCAATTTTACCTGCGTACCTAATCTGGAGGTATAGGTATTGCCCGAAAAAGCGAAATCCTGACTGGCATAAACCCCAGCCTGACTGAAGTGATAGGCATTCAGTTCCATATTCATTTGCAGCCATTTGTAAGGATTATACAGCACCGAAAGTTCTGCTCCTGAGCGTTCTTCCTGTTTAATATTAACCGGCATTGAAATAAAAAGCCCGTTTTCGCGGTAATTGTAATCGATCATTACCCCGGTGTTATGCTGGTAATATAGCGATGGGTTAATAATCAACGTACCTACCCGTTTAAGCAAACCCAGTTCGAGCACATTGGCATAAGATGGATTAAGATCGGGATTGCCTACATACCTGGAATTGTAATCGGTTATTTCGTTAAAAGGATAAAGGTTGTTTAAAGCCGGTCGGTTAATGCGCCTGCTGTAACTCAGCTGCAGAGAAGTACTTTTGCTCATTTCGTAACCTAAATGTAGGGTTGGAAATAGCTTCAGGTAATCCTTATTGCTGTTATAAACCCCTTTTCTGTCGTCGATACTTACTTCGGTATATTCGCTCCTTAGCCCCAGCTGATATGAAAAGCGGCTGATTTTACTGCTGAATTGTAAATAAGCACTTCCAATAAATTCATTGTAGCCCACACCATTGTCAATATTATCAATTACCGCCCAACCATTTGCGGTTCTTCCTTCCGCCAGGAAATCGCTGTTTACTTTCCTGTTTTCGGCCTTAATACCATAGGTTAAAGTAGCCTTGCCTTTAAGCGGGATAACCATATCGCTTTGCACTGCAAAATCTTTGCTCGAACCAATGGCACTTGTTCTGATTTCGGGTCGTTGCTCAACTGATGGTAATATTTTGCTGGTGGCGAGATTCCAGTTTTTAGCGCTGTTCCAGAAATCGTACTGCATATCTATCGTTAACTTTTTGCCGGGCTTTTTAAAGAGCCGGGTGTAGTTAAATTCCAGTTGATTGTAGTTTCTGTTTTCCCACGATTCGCCAGAACGCACAAGGGTACTATCGGGCACCGACCTGAAATAATTATAACCCAATGTTGTTTTGTCGTGGTCTTTTGTGGCATTGCGCAGGTAGGCGATGGTAATGGTGTTTAAACTATCAGGCTGATAATCTGCCCCGAAATAAACCAGTCTTCCATCGTCATGGCGGTTTTCATCCTGCCTTTGGTTAAGCATACTGTTAAAACCATTTTGATTTACCGTTTGGTTGGTTTTGTATAAACCAACATAATCAGAAAACCTTAGCCCAATGGTTGAAAAGAGATTTAATTTATTCGATTTATAATTTAAACTCGGCGAAATCCGGCTGTCGTTCGGAATACCGCCTACCAGCCTAAGTTGCCCGTTAAAGCCGCTTTTTTTATTCCTTTTAAGCACAATATTAATGATCCCTGCCGAACCAGACGCATCATATTGTGCAGAAGGATTGGCAATCACCTCTACCCTTTCTACCTGGTCAGCGGGCAATTGTTCGAGCGCGGTACCGGCAGTTAAACCAGACCGCCTGCCGTTAATCAGCACCAATACACTACTGTTGCCCCGAAGGCTTACCCCGCCACCCGGCGCAACACTTACCGAGGGCACACCCGCCAGCAATTCGGTTACCGAACCCGATTGCGAAAGAATATCTTTTCCAACCTCAAAAACCTTTTTATCTAACTTTAAACTTACAGCAGCTTTTTCGGCCATAACCGATACTTCATTTAACATCTTTGCATCGGGCTCCATTAAAACAGTTCCCAAATCAGCTTTATGCTTATCAGCCTCAATTGTTACGCTTACTTTGTGGTAGGCCATAAAACTAAATTCGATGCTGAGTTTGCCTTGTTGTGTGGTGCCCAAAATAAACTTCCCTTTATCATCGGCCATGCCCGATACCAGTGTTTTACCAGCTTCATTTAAAATGGTAACACTTGCAAAAGGTATTGCCGTGTTGGTTGTTTTCTCTTTAACGTGACCGGAAAACGAACGCTCTTTTAATTGTGCGGTACTGTTTAACCAAAAACAAATAAAGAGGGTAAAGGTGATAGCGATATGTTTCATACAGCAAGATTAGCGCTCCCGGCTGAGAGCTAAATAAAAAAACATGCAAACAGCTCTATATCCTTTTGAAATGCATAAGCACGATTAATCTTTATCTTACATTTGAATTATGAAACGCATGCTCCTGCTTATACTTTCGGTAGTTTTATTTTGCTCCTGCAAACGGCAGGTATTGTACGAAGAATACGATCCCGTATTTAAAACAGGTGATGATGTGGCCTGGGCTGCCAAAAACTTAAACGAAACCGGCTGGCAGCAAGAGCGGGGCTTTACCGGGCGGCAGGTTTTCTGGATCAGGGAAAACACCAGGCTTATTGCCAACACAGGTGGTGCGCTTGGCCTGCAGGTTGATGCCTTTGGAGCTTACGAAATTTACTGGGATGGGGTTAAAATAGGGATCAACGGGAAACCCGGTTCGCCCACTGTTGATGAAATTCCGGGTACTGAAGCCATGTTTTTTCTAATTCCCGATTCGCTTTCCAACCCCGGCGAGCATACTGTAGCCTTGCGGAGCACCCAATTTAGCTACCCTAAACTGCAGCGTGGCGTGGGCGTAAAGCTCGATACCTATGTTAACCTCATCCGCAGGCCGCTACTTATTTCTTCGCTCATGTTTATCATGGCGGGCGCTTTTCTGGTGGCCTCGTTGTATTATATTTTCCTGTATTTCAACAGCCATAAAAAACAATATCCGGTACTCATCTTTTCTGTAATCTGCCTGCTCTTCTTTTCGCTGCTGGTTACCGAGTACCTTAAATTTTATATCGAAATCCCCTACCCCAAATTCTTTATCCGGCTGGAAGTAATCGGGTGGTTAACTTTTTCCATTTCGCTCCTGGTGCCCCTCTACTTCTGTATCCAGTTTGGCATTAAAAGAAAATACCTGCTCATCTGTTTGCTTTTTAGTGTGCTGCTGTTTATTTACATCCGTAATTATGGTCACTACGATTTATCGGCTATTTATTATAGCAGAACCATGTGGCTTACCATGCTGCTTATTGCAATTGATGCGGTTTACCGGAAACAAAAAGGCAGCTGGCTGCTGATGGCAGGCATTTTAGCCAGTGCCGGCATGAATTATTACCTGCTTTACGATTTTGGTATATTTATCTTCTATACTTGTATTGTATTAACCATGCTCTACCTGCACACCGTCAGGATGAAAAAGATAGAAAAGGAACATTCGGGTTCCCTGCTGCTTTCGTCGAGGTTGCAACTCGAACTTTTAAAGAAAAATATCCAGCCACATTTTATCAAAAATACCTTAACCTCGCTTATCGACTGGGTTGAAGAATCGCCTAAAAAAGGAACCGAATTTATCCAGGCACTGGCCAATGAGTTTGATATCATGAATGCCATATCCGAACAGAGTTTAATCCCCATCCGGCAGGAAATTGCTTTATGCCAGATGCACCTGAAAGTAATGGGCTTTAGAAAAGAAATCAGTTACGAATGGGAAGATAGCGGAATTATAACCTCGGCAACCATACCTCCGGCCATTATCCATACCCTGCTCGAAAACGGTATTACCCACAATACACCACAAGATAATGGCACAATCGGGTTTAAACTTTCTTTTAGCCAAAGCGATGATTTTTGCCAATACACCTTCGAAACCTTTGGCAAAAATAGGGAACTACAGACCGACCGTACCGGCGGTAATGGCTTCAGGTACATTAAGGCCAGGCTCGAAGAAAGTTATCCGGGCTGCTGGAAATTTTCATCCGCAGCATCGGCACAAGGCTGGGCAAGTACCATTAAAATAAGCAACAAATTAAAATGACAATACTGATTATAGAAGACGAGGCACGGATAGCGAAAAGGGTTGAGCGCATGACGGCCGCTCATTTCGAAGGTAATGCTGTAATCCAGATCTGCGATTCGCTTAAAAAGGGGATGGATTTTCTGAAAAAGAACAGCATTGATATCTTGCTGCTCGATCTAAACCTAAACGGGAAAGACGGTTTTGAAGTCCTGCAATCTTTAACCTCACACACTTTCCAAACCATAGTGGTTTCGGCCAATACCGAAAATGCAATGCGTGCTTTTGAATTAGGTGTGCTCGATTTTGTTCCAAAGCCCTTCGATCAGGAAAGGCTTAGCCTGGCGCTCAGCAGGGCAACAGCCACAAAAAAAGAACTCAGCAGCAGCCTGCGCTACCTTACCGTGCGAAAAAACGGCAGTGTTCGCCTCATCGAGCTTAGCCAGCTTATCTATATTAAAGGTGCGGGCATATACAGCGAACTGCACCTGGTAGATGGCAGCAGCACACTGCACGATAAGGGGCTTGATGCGCTGGAGCAGATTTTGCCAGCTGGTTTCGAACGGATCCATAAATCGTACCTGGTTCAAATTAAACAAACTGATCAGATCTTAATCTCTTCGGGCACCAAATATGCCTTAAAGCTTAAGAACGGAGAAATTTTACCCATTGGCCGCTCGCGTTATAAAACCTTTAGAGAACGGATTGCCTTACAGGTGCAGGAAAACCACAGTTAAAGAACCTTGTTTTGGTTAAAATCTTACATTTTTACGCGTTAGAAGTTGATGTTTCCATACATTTCTTTATTCTCTTTAACAAAATCTTTTCGAAGGTTGCTCAAAACTTCCTTTTGGCTTTCAAAAAGCATCTCTTCTGATACAATGGTTTTCATGAGGTAAATTTTACCATATTGCTCTCCAAAACAATAACCATCAGTCATTGCACACACAAAACGCTCTGCACCATCTTGCATTTCATTTTCGGAGCTACGGTAAAGCGATTGTATATCTTTACTTAAAATAGTAAAAGCAAAGCCCCAGGTTCCGGAAAAATAACGGTTTATGATATCTTCATTGGAAGCCGAAAAATCTTTTACAATCCTTTCCCGATACCTCTTGAAAAAATGAGGTGGATATATAGTCGTAGTCCCCTCTTCTTTAGACACTACAGCGGCGTACAAACCTTCGGCGCGATTGTATAAACAACGTACACCAATAGTTGGGTTATGATAATCGCTCCTTTTCATAGCCATAAATGTTAGGATAAAGCGATTTTTATTTAACCTGCTGTAACACTCATAAGAATAAGTATTGGATATCGGCTAGCCTTTAAAACTCTTCGTCTAAATTCCTTATGGCAATTCAATATTTTATTGCTAAGCGTTGCTAAGTCTTTAGATAGCTCGTTGTGAATTTCGATTAAAGCCATTGAAGATACAATCATAAAAACGTGTTTCTAGTTTGGTGTCTGGACTGTTTTTAATTGTTCGAATACTATGGCGATAACTGCCTGTTGTTTTGGTGTGATTTCGATCGAAATCCGGTTGCTTAAACTCATGGTAAATGGTTTTTATTTTAAAAAAGTTAATTATCACGCTTTCAAAAAAGTAAAAACCCAAACCAATAGCCATACAAGCTACTAATGAGCCTGTACCTGGGATTTAAAAATTGTGGGATGAATTAACCATTGTACCATGGGATAGCTGGCCAGCTAATGGTTTTAATACATAGAACTGATTAAATATAGAAAAATGGCTGCAAAGATTTTCTTTTTTTTAAATAAGATTTTATAAAGCAGCTAATGCCAAATCTGCACGATGACAAATCCGTCGCGATTAACCCCTTAACTTGTCGTTTTTACACATTTACACCAGACAAGCATTGCCGTATCTTTGGGTATACTCAAACTCAAAACAATTATGGCAACTCAAATTTTTGTAAACTTATCAGTCGAAAACCTCGACCGCTCTGTAGCATTCTTTACCAAACTTGGTTATACTTTTAACCCTCAGTTTACCGACGAGAAGGCAACCTGTATGATCATTAGCGATACCATCTACGTGATGCTGCTTACCAAACCCTTTTTCCAGACTTTTACCCAAAAAGAAATTGTAGATGCCCACAAAGCTGTAGAATGCTCTATTGCCTTATCGGCCGATAGCAAAGATGCGGTTAACGAAATGGTAGACAAAGCGGTGGCTGCTGGCGCTACCATCCCAAATCCTGCTACCGACTACGGCTTTATGTACCAGCACAGTTTCGATGATCTGGACGGGCACCACTGGGAATATGTATGGATGAATCCGAATGGCGTTCCTGAACATCAGGGATAATTTATGGTTTAAAAATCAATTTAAGTGACCGCTCCTCCGGGATCGTCATTGCGAGGTACGAAGCCCGCCTGTTGCGGGCTTCGTACCTCGCAATGACGACTGTTTTATATAGCTGTTAATGTTAGCCAACCCGACGATTCATTAAGCTATAGTTTTACCCTTTTTATCTTTGCATTGGTTTAAAATTAGTGCAGCATAAAAAGGGTATTTTTTAGCTGTTTCTTCGGAGTTCCTTCGGAACTTCTTCGGATTATTTACGGAACTGACTCGCAATAATCCGAAGAAGATCCGTTACATTTCCATAATAACTTAAATGTACCAGACATGAAAATAGAGTAAAGTTATGACCGGACTATACAGCAAAAAGCCCTCAGTTTTGAGGGCTTATGTGCTTCCGGGATGACCACTATATGTTAAAAAAAATGAATTAATGCCTTAGCATAAAAGCTTAACCCTTACCGGATTTAAAAAAATCGCATCAGTACCTGCAGCATTAAAGCCTCAGTCTTAAGCTAATCTCGAAATCGCCATTGGCATAATTGGCCAGAGTACTGGTTGGCAAGGTGTGCGAAAAACAAATCAGGTACTTTTTCTGATAATCAAGAGCTACACCAAAACTTGTACTGCCTGTGCTGTGGTAAATGCCATTGAGCATGATTTGTTTTTTTACCACGCTCAGCTGGGCGCCGGCATCCCAAATATTGGCTAAGCCTTTAATCCCCCTGAATGCTACTTTGGGTTCCAGCTCGGCATCGTTAATAGGGATCTTATAACTCATTGCCGAATAGAAGGTAGGCAGATCGGCCAATTTGCCATTATCGTTCCAGAACAGGTTTCTTAAATTTGGTAAAGCGCCTTCAATACTGATCCTTCCGGTAGTTAAAGCTAATCCGAAATCGCCGTCAAAATGCGTTTGACGCTGGTTGTATTGCCCCACCAGATAATCATTTGGATTGCCACTAATTTCGTCGGTGGCCAAACGCTGGTTCATGATTCCGGCTGAAAGGCCAAAATGCAGGATTGAGCTTTCGTTTAAAGGCAAATGGTAGGCGTAACTTGCCAGTACCCGCACAAAATTTTGCAAACCTGCCTTATCGAGGGTTACATTTAGCCCCATGCCTACCCTGTTGTAACCATAATCGGCCGTGAGGTTCTGCGATACCGGCGCCCCTGGCATACCACTAAATTGCGAACGGTGACTCAGGTTTAACGCCAGGCCTTTTTCTATTCCAGCCATAGCCGGATTAGCCAAATAGCGGTTGGTATAGTACTGTGCCTGAAGGGGATTCAATTGTGCTTTTAAGCCAATTGAACAGCCAATCAGCATAGCAGTAAATAAGATCGAACATTTTATTTTCATCGTGAAGCTATATTAACTGTGAACCGGAACCCGCTATTGCTGTAGAACCAGCGTAATAAAACCTTTTTTCCTAAGCTTACCTGTTCCAAAATCTATAATATAGTAATAGGTACCTTCGGCCAATACCTGCCCGTTTACCATACCATCCCAGGTATTGTTATATCCCTTTTTAGAAAACAGCATCCTTCCGGCACGGTCGAATATCTGCACGGTGTTATTCGGATAGGCATCTATGTTTTCAACAACCCAAAGGTCATTCACCCCATCGCCATTCGGTGTGAGGATATTATTGGCTTTTACGGCTTCAAAATCGTCGCGAACTTCGATGGTGATATTGGCCGAACGGCTGCAACCATTGCCATTGGTAACGGTTACGGCATAGGTAGTAGTTTGGCCTGGCCTGATGGTTAACATGGAACTGTTTTGGCCACTTATAATCCCATTTGCCATACTCCAACTGTAATTTCCACCACCTGTTGCCAAAAGATTTAGCGTTTCACCTTTACTTATACTCAGTCCCTTACTGCTTGTAATGCCAACAACTGGCAATGCATTAATGGTTAAATTACCTGTTGCATAGCTAATGGTATAATTACCGCCAACTGCTCCGCCCGGATTAAGCAGATAATTACCTGCAGGCGAATTGCTATTGGCCACCGAACCTACCGTTGGTTTGGTGCTGAGGCTATTTTCGGTATCGCCATTTTTAAAACCCGAATAAGCCACTCCAAAACCAGGCAGATTATTCCCTTCGCACATGGCAACATTATTGGCGGTTACTAAAAGCGGGGCTTTGGTAATGGTTAAGTTAGCAGACAGGTAGCTGATACTGTAGTTCGCACCTGCATTAAGCGTTCCCAATCCAATGGCATAAGTACCTGCATTTTCGCCTATGGCACGACTTAAAGCACCTGTGATGGCATCGCTACCTACCAGGCCCGAAGCCGTATAGGTTAGCGCCGGATCGGCATCGCCATAAACCTTGCTTTTTGCCTGGGCGGTAATGCTAAGTGTTTTGCTGCTAATATTGAAACTTGCCGGAACATAGCTGATGCTGTAATTGCCCCCGGCATTAAGTGTACCCTGACCAATGGCATACGTACCTGCACTTTCACCTATGGCGCGACTTAAGGCACCTGTGATGGCATCGGTACCTACCAGGCCAGAAGTGGTATAGGTTAATGCCGGATCGGCATCGCCATAAACCTTGCTTTTTGCCTGGGCGGTAATGCTAAGTGTTTTGGTGCCAATATTAAAGCTGGCAGGAACATAGCTGATGCTGTAATTCGCACCGGCGTTAATCGTACCCTGACCAATGGCATAAGTACCTGCACTTTCACCTATGGCACGAGTTAAGGCACCTGTGATGGCATCGGTACCTATCAGGCCAGAAGCCGTATAGGTTAATACCGGATCGGCATCGCCATAAACCTTGCTTTTTGCCTGAGCGGTAATGGTAAGCGTTTTGGTACCAATATTAAAGCTGGCAGGAACATAGCTGATGCTGTAATTCGCACCGGCGTTAAGTGTACCCTGACCAATGGCATAAGCACCTGCATTTTCGCCAACCACACGACTTAAAGCACCTGTAACTACATCGGTACCTACCAGACCAGAAGTGGTATAGGTTAATGCCGGATCGGCATCGCCATAAACCTTGCTTTTTGCCTGGGCGCTAATGGTAAGCGTTTTGGTGCCAATATTAAAGCTAGCAGGAACATAGCTGATGCTGTAATTCGCACCGGCGTTAATCGTACCCTGACCAATGGCATAAGTACCTGCATTTTCGCCAACCACACGACTTAAAGCACCTGTGATGGCATCGGTACCTACCAGGCCAGAAGTGGCATAGGTTAATGCCGGATCGGCATCGCCATAAACCTTGCTTTTTGCCTGGGCGGTAATGGTTAAGCTTGCTTTGGTTATGGTGAGGCTTCCATCCTGATAAGTAATGGCATAGTTGCCTGATGTATATCCTGTTGGACTAATAAAATAGCTACCCACATCTTTTGCCCCAACTGCTGTACCAATGTATGTTAATGTACCTTGCAAAGCCTGTTCGTTTTCGCCATTTACAAATCCGTTATAGCTCACCCCGTTGCCCCCTGTGTAGGCCATCGCATTATAAGTTTTATTGAAATTGTTAGCGGTAACAGTCAACGCTTTCTGTTGTATACTGATGGTGAAACTTACCTGTGTAGCAGCGGTATGATTACCATCGCCGGGCTGACTGGCTGTAATGGTTGCAGTTCCTGCCGCAAGTAGCTGTACCTGCCCTGAAGCATTTACCTGCGCTACTGCCGGATTGCTGCTGGCATAACTCACCGCTAAACCTGATGAAGCTACTGCTGATGCATCAACAACCGGATTTCCATAGGTTAACAGTAAAGTAGCTCCTGTTACCTGATTGTTAAAAGTAATTACATTGGCACCGGAAGGCACAATACTGAGTGTCCCGTTCCTGTAATCGAAATTGTAATTGGCCGAGGTTAATCCGCCGGGTATAATGGTATAATTCCCGGTATTAACGGCACCCTGCGAGCTGCCATTGTAGCCGATGGCTCCGCCAAGCACTGCTGCTGTTTCGCCATTTACAAAGCCATTATAACTTACGCCATTTCCTCCGGCATAAGCCACTGCATTGTATGTTTTACTAAAATCGTTTGCCGTAACCATTAGTGTTTTTCTGGCTACCTGTACCTGAAAAGTTACCGGTGTAGCCGGGCCATAATTTGTATCGCCAGCCTGGCTTACGGTTATAGTGGCAGTGCCTGTACCCAATAGGCTTACCTGGCCCGAAGCATTTACTGTTGCTACCAATGAATTGCTGCTTTGGTAACTTGCCGGTAAACCCGAACTGGCATTGGCCGATGCATTGAGATCGGCATCGCCATAGGTTTTATTAACCAGGCTACCTGCTGCCTGGCTGTTAAAGGTTAAAATGTTTACGTTATTGAGTGAAATAACCAGCTGACCGTTTGTATAACTGATGGCATAATTAGCCGAGCTTAGCCCGCCGGGCACAATGGTATAATTGCCTGTGCTTATAGCGCCTTGCGATGTACCGCCATAGGTAAGTGTTCCCGAAAGTACAGTTGGGTCTTCGCCAAGAGCGAAAGCACCATAACTTACCCCGTTACCACCACTATAGCCAAAGCCATTAAACACTTTACTGAAATTATTGGCAGTAATGGTCAATGGTTTTGGCGTTACTGAAGCGGTGGAATTTGAGAGATCGCTAATATTGGCTACTTTATAATTTCCTGCCTGTAAACCGGTTAATAAAACATGGGTTATAGGCAAGGTAATTGTCTTTCCGGTTCCGGCATTCGGGGTATCGTATTGCGCTGCACCAGAATTCAGGTTCAGCTGTACATCATCGTTATTAATCACATCGCCACTGGCCATGGTAAGATCGGTTGACTGGATTGTTACGGCAGTACCGGCATCGTAAACCTTGTTAAGCACAGCGGTTGATTTGATACTTACTGTTACCGGTCGCTGATTGATTAGCAGGCTAAATACCGCATCTGCTGCAGGACTAAAAGCACCGTTGCCGGGCTGGCTGGCCGTAATACTTACCGTACCGGCTTTTTTGATATTCAGTTTCCATTTATTCCCATCAGCAGCATCCTGAAAAGCTTCGGCTATGCTGTTATCTGCCGATGCGTAGGTTACGTTTAAACCCGAACTGGCTGTTGCACCGGGTTCAAAGGCTGCATCGCCATAGGTTTTGGTGTGATTGGTTGCTGTAATGGTTTGTGCCTGCACTAAGGCTTCGTAAGCACCAAGATCTATTTGGGTACCAGTTAGGCGCATATTCCCCGACAGGTCTTTGTCGGTATTGATATTACCGGTGTACAAGCCATTATCGCCTGCTCCGATGGCTAAACTGGTCGATTTTAAAGTGAGGTTATCGTCGGCTGTACCCAATAAATTATCGGCACCATCGGCGTCGGTAAACAAGGGATCCATGTTGAGCAGGCTGGCCGAATTGCCTTGTAAAATAACATTGGCCGAAACTGCTGCACTTTGTTTTAGCAGCGTATTTTTGAGATAAGCCTTAACTTCTCCTCCGGCACCAACAGCGTTTTCGCCATCGTTTACAATCGAGTTCACAAAGGCCATCTGGTGCTGGAATGTGGTGGTGGCACTAGTCCACTCTACAGTTGCGCTTCCCTGAGTTGCCGTATTTCCTGAAAAAGTACAATTGATAAAGTTATTGGTACGGGTGTTAAAGATATTGCCTACAAACAGTCCCCCTCCTTTGTTACCCGATTGATTGGCAACAAATACAGTATTAATATAGGTATTACCCTGCCCGCTTTGATCATAAATAGCCCCACCGCTGTTTGCACTGGCATTTCCGGCAAAAAAGCAGCGATCGGCCAATAAAATGCCTCCTGCTTTTAACAGCGCTCCTGCCAGGTCGGCTGATTTGTTTCCGGTAAAGGCACAATTGGTTAAGTTCATGTTTTGGGCGCTGTATAATGCCCCTCCCGATTGCTCGGCATAGTTTTGGGCAAAAACAAGCGCTTGCATTTGAGGTGCAGTACCAGAGCCGTTAATAGCCATACCACCTCCAGTACTGGCCTTGTTGGCTACAAAGCGAAGCTTGTTTACCGCCAAGGTTGGACTGTTAGACGCGTACATGCCGCCGCCCCAGGAGCCAACCAAAAACTGTTGCGCATTAATTTGCGGTAGGTTGCCCCCATTGGCATTACCTCCGCTGATGGTAAAGCCATCAAGCAATGCAGTTCCGGCATCGCCTGCAGCCATCACCACCTGATAGGCGTTTTCGGCATTTCCTGTTAAGTTTAGTGTTGCTCCATATCCGGAAAGGACGTCGTCGCCATTGTAATCGCCACTTAATACGGTTTGATTGGCAACGATGCTCAAATCGCGTTGCACCAGAGCGGTTTCGGTACCGGCAAAGCCGCCATATACCTGCACATCTTTAACCAGCAAGAAGGTATTGTTCCGGCCTGCGGGAATACCAAAAGCATTATCTGCCGGATTG
Organism: Sphingobacteriaceae bacterium; assembly: GCA_965284455.1. Lineage (GTDB taxonomy): Bacteria > Bacteroidota > Bacteroidia > Sphingobacteriales > Sphingobacteriaceae > Pedobacter. The sequence goes on along the minus strand of OZ260086.1, from coordinate 5,164,301 downwards.
TACATCGGCTTGTATACTCCTCCTGCTACCCAAATCTGTTTTACCTTGCCAGGTGTAGCAACATTCAGGCTTTTGGCTCCTATTAATGCATCAGCCAGTTCTGAAATTGGGCTTGCCCAACTATCGCCATTGCCATTGCTTCCTTTTTTCACATAGATGATACCATTGGCACCGGGTTTTAGCGCTTTTACGGTAATCTTAAAAGTTTGCGGCGTACCGGTACAGCTTGCTGAACCAGGGCCATAAGTTCGAAAAGCAAAATCAAAAGTTGGAAACGATTGATAGCCACTATTGGCATATACCTGTCCATCGGGATAGGGATTAGAATTACTTCCCGCAACACAGTTGTTTACATTTGTGCCAGATAGTACTAAATAATAGGTAGTACCCGGAGTAACTGAAACCGGCGACCAATAAACATCTGCCCACGAATTTGGAGAAGATGCTACGGTACCTGTAGCCAGTTGCACGCCCCCGGCGTTAGGCAATTTATCCCACAAAGAAACAGTAATTGTTCCATTGCCGCCAAATGAGTTCAACAAAATACCCGCTCCTACAATAGAATTGGCCACAGCTTTAAAAGATTGTGCAAGATTAGCCTGCGAGATATTCGCAATGCAATTGCCTATTGTTGCTTGATTAACATCTAAAATGCCGCTGATTAATTTTGGTGTAACCGTAATCGTAGCAGTAAGTGGTGCATTGGTTGTATTCGTTGCAACAAAAGCAGGAATATTGCCTGTGCCATTTGCCGCAAGGCCTATAGCGGGGGTATCATTCGTCCAGTCGTAAGTGAGATACCCACCAGTTGTTGGGCTGTTAAAGTTAATTGCTGTGGTATTCCCTCCCGCAAATACACTTTGATCGGCCGGTTGTATAACAGTTGCCGCAGGGCTGATGGTATAAGTAAAAGTCTTGATGTCCGGGTTGGCACATGGCATATCATAAGTTATAATAATTTCGCCTAAGCCTGTTTGAAAACCCTGTGTATGTTCTACATCAGTGGCTAAAGGATCGGTATAGCTATTGCCACCGCCGCCGCCACCATAAGCGGCACCACCGCCGCCATAGTAGCCACCGCCACCACCACCAGAGGCTGTGCCCTGGCCACCGGCATTTCCGCCGATACCTAGCTGGCCTGCTGTTGCGGGTGTAGTACCTGCTGCTCCACCAGCTGATGGTGTTCCGCCTTGCCCAACCGCTGTACCCGACTGGCTACTACATTGATAGCCCGTCTCACCGGTTAAACCTCCTCCTGCTCCTCCAGGTTCGGCATTGGTACTACAATTGTTTCCACCGCCGCCACCGCCACCGGCTACAATTACCCTGTTGGCTAATGCTGTTCCACCTATCCTGATATCGGAAGCACCTCCACCGGCAGGTTGTGCTATCGATCCTGCTCCGGTCCCCCCACCATTGTAGCCAATACCGCCCACAAAAATATTAAGTGTTTGGCCAGGTGTAACCGGATACCCGGCTTTCACTCTCCCTCCTTTTCCTCCTAAATCATCGGGCTTTGTACCCGGCTGGTTGTATATAGCACTCGCGCCCTGCGCACCCTTTACATCAACTTTAACACTGGTTACGCCTGCCGGAACTACAAATGTTTGCATGTTTCCGGTGTAACTGTAGGTTTGGCTCGTTTCGAATTTTGGTGTAACTGTTATGGTTGCAACGGCCGGGCCTGTTCCGCTATTTACGGCATTAAACGAAGGCAAGTTGCCATTGCCACTTGCTGCCAAACCTATGGCCGGATTCGAATTTGTCCAACTATAAACTACATTTGAAGTGCCACTGGTAAAATTAAACGGAGTGGTACTTGTCCCGCTACAGGCCTGCTGGTTTGCGGGTTGATTCATGGTTACCGGGCAACCATTTAGCACGGTCCATTGTAAGGTATCGTTCAATGAATTTGTATCTCCAGCCCGTACTACCCATACCTTTATTACATAGATTCCGGGAGCAGACAGATTTGCTTTTGTATTGAAAGAAAAATTCCAGCTGGCACCAGCTGTTAAATTTGTACTTAGCAGTTGCGATACTGTTGCACTGCCGTTAATTGAATAATTAACGGTTATCGTATTTGAGGGCATAACTACACCCGAGTTATTGTTAATCAATACCGTTATCGTTTCCAAATTACTTAACGCCGACCCTGAATTTGGCGAGAAATGATTTTGCAACCAAACATCTTGAGCCATTAATGGGCGAACAGCAAAAAACAACAGCAGAAATAGTAGCGCTTTAATCATATTTAGATTTTTAATATACGGTAAGAAAAGTATAGCCAAATCAGAATCATAAGGCATATGGCCACCAAAATGATTACAACTGGAATACTTAACTTTCTTTTGGGTTTAAGCATGCGCAAATTTTATCATAAACCTTATAGGAATATGTTTTATAGGGCGGACAAAAAGCGGACAATTGACATTTTATGCCCTGTACAGGACAATTAGGGGCATTCCTGAAAAAATGCACGACATAGGAATATAATAATTGGGCCTGAGATGGTGGGGCCTATAGGGTTACCAGAAGCCGATGTGCTTTGATGAAAAGATTAGTCGTTTAATGTTAGGATATAGTCTTCCAGAAGTACATCATCGGGCAGATCGATCCGTTTTTTTAAGCGTCGCTTGCTTCGTGCTACACTATCGGCGCTAATGCCCAGCATATTCGCGATTTGCCTGTTATTTAATTGCAGGCCGATTAAACTGGCCAAACGCTCTTCTGCCGGATTAATACGGGGGATCAACTCTTTTAACCGGTGAAAGAAAATAGGGTAAGCCTTATTAAAAGCTTCTTTAAACCTGCTCCATTCATCATCGGTAAGCAACACATAATGCAGCAAACTTTCGTTAATGATTTCCTTTTCGGCCGCATCGGTTCCATTATTGTGCCTGATGGTTTGTTCAAGGCTTTTGATGAGTTTTTCTTTTTCGTGGATATGTTGTGTAAAAACCTTTATCCTGTCGCGCGCTTCACTCACCTCTTTCTCTGCAGCTGCTCTTTGCTGACGCAGCATTTCGGCTCCGTGTTTATCTTTCAGCCTTTGTCTGTTATAAAGCAGCAACGTAATAACCATCAACAAAAAAACACCTCCCAGCACAAAATTACGCGTTAGTTTTTCTTTGGTTAGCCGGGCATTAATTACTTCGAGGTTATTTTGCAGATCGTCAAACTCCATTTTAGCTTTGATGGCCGATAGTTTCATAGAGCTGAGGTCTGATAGGCGATCCATATTTAATTTGTTGTACAGATCGCTGTACTGATAAGTACTATCTGCCTGGTTAAGCTTACGATAGCTATCAGCAAGGCCTTTTAGCGACAATAGCTTTTGTTCTACCACATAATATTCGCTCTGCAATGCCCATTGGTAAGCCAGCTTCCATTTGGCAACGGCCTCACTATAGCGTTTATTTCTAAAATCAAGGTCGGCCAGGATATTTTGTGCAATGGCCATGTTGTTGTAAGATTTCATCTCCCTAGCGCTCATTAACTGCTGTTTTACCAACGGGATGCCCTCCGTTTCCTTACCTTGTAAAATGAGGGCGTGTCCGATATTACCTTTGGCAATGCCCAGCCATAAAACATGAACCTCCGGAACAGGATCTGGCTTTTTAGTCAGCGTATCAATGATTTGCTGATAATAATACCGCGAACTATCATACTGACCAAGTTTAAGGTAAGCTGCGCCTACAACATCGAGCTGAAAGAGGTAAACCCGGGGATCCCATGTTTTTTTTGCCGTATTTTTAAACGACAGGCACTGCAAGCCGTAATTGATGCTTTGCCGGTAATTATTGCTCTGATATAAACCAAGACTTACATTAAAAAAACGGTTATGTACAAACTTAAAATGCGTTAAACCGATCTTTCTTTCGAGCTCAAGGGCTTTTAAATTATATAAAACATACCTGTTGGTACCCCGGCCAACCTCAGCACAAAGGGTATACACTTCGGCTTTTAACTGCTCGTCTTTTAGTTTATGTGCCAGTTTAATGCTGTTGTAAATCGCGACCGAATCTTGGGGTGTTCTTTTCACGCTGAGTTCCCGTTTCCCCAGAATCTCATACATGGTTATCCTTACTTTTAACCTGTCGTCGGGATTGTTGGCAAGCCAGGCATACAATGCGCTAACCCTTTTCTGCTGCTCAAGCAATAAGCGTTTCCATTCCTGATCCCTGCCCACCGTCATTTTTTCGACTACTTCCCGTCGATGTTTGAGTTCGGCATAGGTTTCTTCTGCCCGGTGGGTTTGGCTGGTATCTGCTGTACGCCAGGCCTTAATTAATGGTTCAATATCGTTTTGTTGCGCTGTGGCAAACAAACAGCACAGTATGCCAAGAAAGGTTAATAGCGAGCGACTAAGCATTAATACCCGGGATCAGTATTTTGCTAAAATACAGGAAAAAGTGGAAAACCGGAAAGCATTGGCCGCATCCCGTCAAGAACAACTAAAGCATAAGGAAGATTGCCCCTTTGTTTCTGCTGAATGAGATCACTTAAACTGGGTATTTTCTTTTACATATCCAATATTATATGAATCGTTAATTACATATAAACTTCCTTTTTCATTACTGTTTTGGGGATTGTAATAAATAGTAAAATCCTTCGAAATCACCCTAATCAAATCACCTATTTTTCTATCCACAGAAACCGTACAATACAATTCGATTAAGTTATTACTAATCCTGTAAGGATAAATACCACTCTTGGCTTTTTTACTAAACTCATTCACACTTGATTTTAAGTGAAGTAGTGTAATTATACCGAAAGCATGATTGTTTGATTTCTGGATTTTAGTGATTTTTCCTTCAAACACCACATTGTTATTTAAAAGTAGCAATGTCTCTTTATCCGGTTTTTGAAGATTGTAAAAAACAATAGATGAAAAAACTAGCAACAAAATAGTATAAATCAAATACCTTAATCTGTTCATTTTAGTTTTTAATTTTACAAAAACTGTCAGGATTATAAATCCCGACCAACAAGGTGTTATTCCCCATAAAGTGTTTCACCAACAACAACTTATTTCTTCCACTAAGCAGCTTTTATCACATTAACCAGCATCCTTTTACCGGCATCTCTCACTGCAAATACCCTCGCCAAAAACATTAGCCAGATAAAAACCATAAAAAACAAAATAGTGTAATCCTGGAAAAGAGAAATCAACACAATAATACCAGTTACCAGTATTTCGAAAGTTAAAGAGATGTAAAAAGTAAAAATGATACTTCCAGCCTCCGTGTTCATTTCGAATACACCCCCATCTACCCGGCGAAAGGTTTCACTACTGGAACCAAATCGCCAGATATTATACTTAAACGATATACCCTTTCGATCTTGTCTAGTTACATTATATCCTGACTTATCCAGTTCAAATACTATGTTTTCGACTAATTCGGTTTCCGACAAGCTTGTTGAACGGATGAGGCTTTTGTATTTTAATCTCATGGTTTAGGTATATCCTATTGGCTTTATAAATGCCAGGATTACAAATCCCGGCTAACGCATCAGTTAATGCTCACATCCAAAATAAATATTAAATGCTGATGTTTTACCATGACGATTAACAATTAAACTACTGTCATTTTTAATTTTCTTTAGCATATCGCCAACATTAACTTTTTCGTAAAATTGAGAAGTGTCTCTTGCCAGGCATATATTTGTTCCGTTATCTAATAGCACTGTTCTCGCTCTGTGATTTTTTTGGTCAATAAATTTCCTTATGATTATACCGGAATAGGATTCCTTTTTAAAATCGTCAGTCATTGAACAACCAAGTGAGTTATTGAATTTACTGCCATTTAATTAGGCGATTACTAAAAGAACTAAACCTATACCGCATAATAATTTAAAATATTTCATAATATGCTATCTTCCTAAAAATGTTGTTGTAGTCTGGATAAGGCCAGGATTACAAATCCTGGCTAACAAGGAGTCGTGTACACTAGCCTTTAGCTATTTTTGAAGCTGAAATAATAATTATTTTATCGTACCAAAAAATCTTTGCCTTTTCAGGTGGGCTTTTTGTCATGTATGTTTTCGGTAGCTCATTGTCCTTCGAAAACCTTCCAACTAATTTTAATGTGAGCGGAAGCGTTTGTCCGTCCCACAAATCATTTGCATTCACTAATTTTTTATTGGTTGGTTCAAGATAAAATCGCGTGACATTGTTTAAAAACTTTTCTTTTTTAAACTTTGTTTCAAACCATTGCGGGCATCCACAGGCTATTGCGGCATAAGAAACGGTAATCGTTTCTGTTTGCAACTTTTTTGAAGTCTGCACTCTGGGATTCAGTATTGGCGCTGATTTCGTAAATGTTTTATCCGTCTCCTTTTTCATGTTACCAGGTGCAGTTGAGCCATTACAGCATAGCACGAGGAAAAACGAGACAATATTTATTAAATTTATCATTTGTTGTCTTTAAAACCACTCCTATCCGCTGCGTCTCTGCGGATTTATAATAGAAAAGCTGCTCTGGTTCGCTACCAAATTTCAAGTTACAGAATTTATTTAATCTGTAGTCCCCTTAAACTCACTCCCATTACATAAGATTCCGGACAGATGGGTATTGAGCATTAAGGCTAATTTTGTAATATAAAAAAGCAAGCAACGGATGTGTTGCTTGCTTTTTTTTGACTGGAATTTATTTGATGTCCGTTACCCGGAAATTTTAGATTTATACATCTGGCTTCAGCCAGAAGCTAAGATCAAACAGGATGGCTATTGCTTCAAATATCCCTTAGCTTTAAGCTTATCTAGCACTCTTTGACCGATTTGCTTACCCCATTCCTGACCTGCAAGCATAGATTCTTGAGTGATCAATGGAGTTTTTTCGGCGAATTTTTTACCCACAGGCGTCTCATAAAAAGCAATTATTCCCAACAGGTCTGCCTCTGTTAAATGCTTCTGATATACCGGCAAAATCATATCAATAAGCTGATTTACGCCATCTTTATTTATTTCAACACTAAATTCATCCCAAAACTCTTTGGGAACATTTGATTGCTGCTGCTTAAATATAGAAATCATTTGACTGATAGCCCCTTTATAGGCGGCTTCTGAACCTGACACCTTTACTAGCTTTGTTAATGATAATTTGTAATTGCTCTGCTGACCAAAAGAAAATGTTGTAGCGAACGCGAGTAGCACTGTTAAAGTAAATATTTTCATGTTTTTTTTGCGGTAAAACTATAGGTTTTTTATTTATTTCAAACTGTTTCAACAATAAATTAACCCTCCTGATAAAAATCCTATATTGAGCATTAACAAACAAAGTGAATAACTTTCGTTATCCGCTTTGTTTGTTGTACTAATTCAGGTGTAAGGCCAGGACAGCCCCGAACAGCATGCCTAATAAAAAGGTAATGATCAGCATCAACCTGATCGAAATACTAAAAAGACTGCTTCTTTTTTTCAATTTAATAAACTATCGTAACCGGAATTGATTTGTAGGTACTGATATTGTAAGTGCTGTTTTTGTAAAGAATCACCAGACTATACTTTCCCGATTCCCAAGCTTTTTCGCCGCTGATCGGATTTGCCACGGGTTCATTGCCATCTTTTTCTGCACCTATGGTGATGGTTTCGCCGCCATAAACTCCGTTTACCTGTTTTAGCGTAGATACTTTTGATGCATTCGGAAGTCCTTTGTGTTCGACTTTAGAAATTACGATGGCTTTGTTCAGATCAAGCTTGTCTACCGATTCAGGAAAATAATTTGCTTTTCTTTTGATGAGAACGGTGTACAAAATTCCATCACCCTTTATCTCACTTACCTGAGCGTGAGCTGTAAATTCGTCGCCTTTTTTAAAAATAAGCTCTTGCTCTACAAAGGTGTCCATGTAGTAAATCATGGTACCGTTTCTGGAGAATATATCTCGTCCGATTTTGGGATCAACGGGCATATTTGCTGCATCAATGATGATAAAATCTTCTTTGATTTCCAGCTTTGTTCCGTTTTCATCCAACACAATGAAAGAGAAATCATATTTCCCTTCCGGTGCATCTGCCGGGATGGTAAAATGCTTGTGTACATTGGTGTTTTTTGCACCCTTGTATTGGTCCCAGGTCATTTCAAGTTTCCATGTTGCGGTATAAGTTTGTCCGGCTTTTTGCAAGATCTTAACTTCTACCCCCTTTATTTTATCTCCGGCTATAACATCTGCATTCAAATGGAAATCTCTTCCCCTTATGGCCTGCTTGTTATTTGCTGTTCCTATCTCCACATTGGTAGCTGTTGGCGAAGCTATAATTGGTTCTTTATCTTTTTTACAGCTTGTTGCAAAAACTACCAGCAGCAATAGCCACGTGATTGATTTACTAATTGAATTTTTCATTTTAATCGGCTTGGGTTTCTTAGTTATGTCCGGCGCTACTTTCAAAACCAAATAAGGTTAGCCTCACTGGTCTGGCAGATACTTTGTGTTTGGTTACTTTGGTAAAATCTGTTAGGTCTATTTGTTGTACTTCACCAGCTCCGGGAACAGCTATGTAGGCATACCTTGTGGTAGCTTCTAAAACCGGTTTATACGTATCGGTAGCTACAACTGCACTTATTGCAGCACCTTCTTTTTTCAAGCTGCCAGAAGCTAAATCGTAAATTCTCAGTTTGCCATCAAGCGTTAAAACCAATAAGTTTTTACCAGCATAATCTACCTTGCATTGAAAAGCATCTGCTCCGGCGTAAATTGGGGTAATCCGATTGGCAGTAAGATCAATCAGGTAAGCGCCTTTAGTGGCTACATACCCAATAAATTTTTTGGCACTTTCTGCATACAAGATCGTTGCCAGGCGAAATGCACCAAAACCATCCGGATTAGGGATAATGCGTTGTGTACCATTCTGCTCCACTACCAAAACACCACCTGCAGTTGCTGCAGGCGTGGTAAAAGCACCAAACACCGCATTTTGCCCATCACTTGCATTGCCATGGATATTGCCAACATTTTGCGTAGCTGCATGCACCAATGTTCCGTTTTTATTGGTAACAATTACCTTAGTTGGAGATGCCCCTGCGGTATTGGTAGCAGTAATGGCATAGTTACCATTGGTAAACTGTGCCATAGCACCGTGGTGTGGCAATAAGCCTGCATTTACGACTTTAAATTTTGCATTTGCCGTATTGAAATCAGCATCGTTACCCACACTCAGTGTGCCGTCTCCATCGTTAAAAATTAAAGATTCATTTCCCTTACTTTTAAAATGGGTGGGCTTAACGCCATTGGCAGTAATAGCAGCCCATTTGGCAATACCATCTACATCCACATGATCATCGTGAGATTGCAAACCGCTATCAAAAACCTCAACCAGGTTTTGTGCACCATACAACACAGCGGCGTAGCGGCCAGATGCTGTCCCATAAATACTGGCTAATGGATATTTACCTGTAAAAGTGGATATTTTAGCTGCAAAGGGATCTATTTGAGTTAAGATAGTCGATGTTTCATCGCTTACCAACACCCGAACAAATTTTTGCTCTTTTGCGGTAACAACGGGTTCCGGCGTTGGCGTATCGTTGTCTTTTTTACAGGCGGCAAAACCAACCGTTAATAATATAAATAATGCAGTAGCTTTAAGTTTGTTATTAGTGTTCATTTTTTTTGTGTTTTGAAATAAATTGATGGGTTGTTAATTAATTTTGATGCTTAATCCCTTAAGCGTTTGCCATCCGGCTTTATCAGTCAGGCGAATCAGGAAATGATAATCGCCTGCATCCACGTCAGCTGGCACGGTTACTTCCTGCGCTATTTCGTGTGTTTTTTGACCTACTGACAGCGGAAAATCCTTGATTAACAAGAATGGCTTTACAGGTTGCTTTACCGCAGCTAAATTGCATTCGTTCACTTCTGTACTGTGGTTGTGATGGTCGAAATTGTGGTGCACATCGATGCTTACAGAGCCGAGTTCGGCATTGTCGCTCAGTTTTGCTTTGAAAACGAATTTTTCGCCCCGTTTAATTACCGAGCACTGCTGAGGAAAAGCCGTTCCGCTTACGTCAATTACCGGATATTCGGTATCGATTGCTTCACTCTCTTTTTTACAAGCCGAGAAGCAAAGGAGAAGGCCTAAAACGAGCAATGGAAATGGTTGTTTTTTCATGGGTTTTAATTATAGATGATGATTGAAATTGAAAGGTATTTTTACAGACAGCACTACATTTCTACCTTGCTCGGGCAAGCTGATTAAGCGGTAAAAACTGGTGTGATTGAGGTATCTGGTATTGAACACATTTTGTACCTGCGCGCTGATGCTAAGCGGATATTGCCCAATTTGAAGCCTGGTACCTACCTGAAAATTAAACAGATTATAACCTGCCGTTTTTCGTTCTGGTGGCACAATGTTATTTTGTGCCGAAGTAATCCGGTAATCCAGCGAGAAGTAGGTATCAGCACTACCCAGAAACTTTTGTGGCGAATAGGTTAGATTAAATAATGCCGAAGCAGGAGGGGAAAAAGGTAAAGTATATCCTTTTTTATCTCCGGATAATTGCCTGGCATATAAATATTCTACCAATACTTCCGAATTCCACTGTTTACTGAACTGATATTTTACCTGTGCTTCGCCACCGTAGCGCATCACTTCACTTTCTGCATATTCGAAAACCTGATTACCTGCTCCATAGAAATAATCGTGTGCCGATGTAGGGTTTAAATAAATGTAATTCGGAAAATAATTGAAGAAAGGACTTAACTTGGCTAACCATTTTTCTGTTTTAAATGCAACTGAAAAATCTGCCTGGTAAGATTGCTCCGGATCTAAGTTTGGATTGCCTTTCTCGTAACTGAAATAATGGTAGTTTACGCCATTTGCCCCTAATTCCTTTGCTATCGGCATGCGAAAGCTCTTTCCAACATTTGCTTTTAATTCAAATAAACCGACATTGTAGTTCATCCCAACTGACCAAACCAGACTGTTGAAGTTTCGTTTCAGGTTAGCTGCCCTTAACAACTTTTCCTGCGAACCACTGGCGGTTTCAGAAAAAAACCAATCCGTATAACTGAACAAATTCAGTTGTGCCATATCATACCTTACCGCTCCATGCAGCAGCAGCTTATCGTTTACTTTGAACTTATCATAAGCATACAAGCCCAAACTTCGTTGCTGAAATGCCGGTACTAAAAAACTCCAGCCATTAATCAAATTGTCTTGTAATTCGCCGTTGAGGCCAATCTGTAACAGGTGTTTTTCCAGCTTGATTTGATTTTTTGCCATGAGCGAGTAAACCTGTTTATTGAATTCCCTTTCCAAATCAATTGGGATATTCAGGTTAACCGGATAAACCGGCGGCATATAACCATGATTAACATAGTGATTGTACTCCTGACGGAAATTACGCTGATAACCTAATTCCAGTTCCAGGTGATGATTGCCTGTTACCAAAGTACTTCTGTTAATCAATTTAAAATGGTTTACTTGTTGCGACGGCATCAAAATATCGCGTGCGCTGGCATCATGTAAGTCTGTATTAACTCTTCGTGGTTCTAAACCATGGGCATTGGCGAAAAATCCGCTTTTGCTGTACGTGTTGCTCAGATAAAATATGGTTTTAAATTTTTCAGTCACATACCCGGTATTAAAATGGATGCCGGTTTCCCTGCCTGCGGTATTCCTCAGGTAGTTTTTGTACAGGCCAACTGCAAAATCATACACATACAAAATATCTGTGGGTACCCGGTAGTCGCCATAATTCTGATAGGTAAACCGGCCGTCGAAAAAGAGTTTTTCCTTTCTTTGAAATAGCCGTACCGAGGTGCCGTACAAACCATTGTTGCTTTTGCCAATTAAGTTTACATCGCCTCCAAAACTATTGGGTGCAGGCATAGCTGGCGCTTTGATATTGATGGCACCACCAATGGCATCGGCACCGTAAGCAAAAGAGGCCGCGCCTTTTATAAGTTCAACTTCTTCGGCGGCAAACTGGTCAATTTCTAACCCATGGTCGGCGCCCCATTGTTGTCCTTCGTGTTTTATTCCTTTATCTACTACCACCACCCTGTTAAAACCTAAGCCGCGTATCAAAGGCTTGGATTGCCCAGAACCAATGCCAATGGTTTTGATCCCCGGTAAGCGTTGCAGGGTATTCATTAAGCTTCCGCCCAAATTGCGTTGAATGAAATCGGCTTTTATGATTTCTACATTTAACGATTCCTCCCTCACGCGCTCCTCATTAGCTTTACTTTTAATGGTTACTTCCTTCAACACACGGGCATGTGATTGTAGTTTTAAAACCGTTTGAATAGCTTTTCCATCAACCACAATTTTGCTGGTAAGGGGATGAAAACCCATTACATTTACCTGTATTTGGTACGATCCATTGGCAAGCTGAAAATAAAATTTGCCCAAAGAATCGCTTAATGCAAAGACATTAGTCTTGCTTAATTTTACGGTTATCCCGGCAAGTGGGTGATTAGAACCATCTGTAACCATGCCATTTACCGGGTAGGTTTGGGCAAATGAGCCAAGACAAAAGCATGTGCTAAATAATAGCATCATCATTTTCTTCATAGAAAAATTGATACGCTAACGCGAATTGTTAAGCCAACCGAAACGAATTCGGTTAACCGGTTAAAAATTGGGGAATAGGAAAAACCCGCCCGGACTGGGCGTTGCTAAGCAGATGAAACCTGATTTCAGGAAATGATGGCTGGAGGGCCTTTGTTGGTAAAGCCTTGCAGCGTAAATTTATAGCAACCAATATAATACCTGCCTGCAAATGCAGCAGTAGGTTTTACCGGTGCTGTTAATTCGAAATGATGAGCGGTTAAAATTGCTACCGCATGATGATGCGCCAGATAGTTACACACTTCACAACTTTTAACCCATTTCTGTACAGATGTTTGGTTGTTGTGTTTATGCGTGGGTAAATCCTGATGATGGTGGTGAAAAATCTGAAAAAATGAGGTGCCCACAAAAAGTATCATTAGCCAAACAGCCAAAACACTTTTCACATATTGCAGATATGTAGCTTCCTCTCTCAAATTGCAACAAAATTGCATTAATAAATTTAATAATGCAAACTAAGCTTCGATTATCTTAAAATAACTCAATAAAATTACTACCAGTCACAGATTAATAATAATCGCCGTCATTCCCGCGCAGGCGGGAATCCTAATGCAATAGGCTTTAAGATTATCTTTGAAGATTAATCCCGATGAATCGGGACGCTAACCAGCTGAGCTAAGAAGGAAATTAGCATCTAAAAAAGTTGTAAATAAAAAAACCCACAACTTTCGTTGCGGGTTTTGGCTCCCTCTGCTGGGCTCGAACCAGCGACCCTCTGATTAACAGACGGACGCTACCCATTTCTAATAATATGTTTATCAATTAGTTACAAGCCTTCAAAGAAATCCCGTAATGTATTTGTAACGGTTTTAATTTTGTTAATTAAAGATATAGCTTTTTTTGGAATAAAAATAACTATCCGTATCGTTAACAAATAAATGATAGATGTAATTTACACCGTGTAGAGATTTAACTCGATAAAAACAGATGGATAATGTAAATAGAACAAGTCGAAAGCTAATATGTCTTATATTTGAGTAAAATAACCTTTGTATCGTGAAAAAGTACATAATTGTAATCATTGCACTAACAATGGCAATTGGCTTAATTTCAGGCGGCATTTATGGGCTTACCTATCCATTTGAGAAAGACAGTGGCTACATCGAAATTATAGGTGGAGCGTATTTTTCAATCGTGGGGGGGATCGCGTTGATCATTTATATTTTGCGAAATCCTGAAAAATGGGATAGCTTATAGTTCTTCCTACCTTGTCCGCAAAAAAAAATCCGGCGCTCCCTTACTTGTTTTTTCCTTGGCAACTACCGAACCGGGGCCGCAATAAAGGTCCTTCCCTGCACATGAAGCAAATGGTTGATCAGGTCCTAAAACCTTGCCTGGTTGATGGCCAATAGACCAGCCTCAATTTGTTTGATGAGATTCATAAGCGTTAAAAATCGTAAAATTAATAGACAGAATCTAAAATCATTTTAAACACCCTGTCGTAAAAAACAAACGGAATGCATCGATTGCTGAAAACCTCAAATCAAAAAAAATAAGTAATTTCAGAGCTCAGATAACAAGCCTGCTGTACCAGCGTCCACAGGCCTTTAGTCAGGCAGGAACCAAAGCAAAACAAATGAACAATAACGTTTTCAACAATACCATTGGATCAAAATACAGCCTTGAAAATCCAAGTTTCAATGAACAGGAACAAAGAGCAATTGTCGCAGACCTTTTCGAACAGATGTTAATCTTTGACCGCATCACACTATCCACAAACCGTCTAAACTATACACTTGCGCTGCTCATTGCACAATTGGGCCTGAATACCGTAGAAAGACTGTTCGAATCCGGTTACATCAAGATCATGTTATGGTCTCCAATGATCTTCACCGGGAAAGGCCGTCAAAAGCCTGATGGCACCATGGACCTTTCGGTGATCTATGAGCAGCCCCCACTGGCAACAGGTTCGCTGGTCAACGAAGATCTGGATCCGGACCGCAACATCGAGAAGGCCCTCAGCTATTTCAATTTCCACCGTGACCGCAAAAGGATCTTTACCAGGATTGCAAGAAAACACTACATCATCCCCGACGGGATGCAATATTCTTCCCAGGCAGGAGAATTCATCATGGATGCCTACACCAGCAACAACCTTGGCCAGTTGGGCCTGCCCTACGAAAAAGAGCCCAACCAGCTCCATCTGCCTGAACGCGAACTGTTATTGGAATTGGGCTACAAAGTCCTGGAGACTGCCGTGGTATCCGAATACGGGCTGAAAAGCTACGGCGATCACAGCATCCCGGGCATCTACCAGCAGAACCTGCAAAATATCGGCAATGCCCTTAAAGTCGAACAAAACACCTCAGCGCTACTCAAAATCGAGGCCGTACCTAACCTCAAAGACCTCTTCCTCCAGGAGAGACTAGATTTCGACAGTGTGTTTAAAATCAGGCATTCCGGCAATGCCAAGTACTTCCGAAAATGGATCAACCAGGTAAGTACCGACGAAAATGCTCAGGAGATTTCCGTAGAATACCTCAATGAGATCAAAGGGACAAACAAGTTTTTTGAAAGTACCGGAGGAAAATTCATCAAAAATGTAGGCATGTATACCATTGGTGCGGGACTGGGGGTAGCACTTGCAGGACCACCCGGAGCTGCAATCGGTGCAGTAGGCGTCAAAGCCACAGAATTTGGGCTGGGATTGCTGGACACCTTTGTCCTCGACGGACTATTGAAAGGAAAAACGCCAAATCTGTTTATCGATGATCTGAAAAAGGAAATAGAAACCTAGCCGATATGGAAAAGATGATGACATTTTTTATGCCCGGGCAAAAAAGCCAAAAGGAAATGGGCACACTGAACCTCGACAAATCCACTGGCGTGGCCAGGATTGATGTCCTTTTCATCAAGGGCTTCGACCGCAGAGGTTCGAGAATCGACCTCTTGTTTGGAGAGTACGAACACGACTGCTATACCTTCATCAATTCCCAGGTGGAAAACATCTATATGGGAATAAAGGGTGACCGCATCAGGTTAATCTGCCAGCAGTTTCTGACCGGACATAAAAACCTCGACCAGAATGCCCAAAGATTCACCCGCGCGGTATGCCACTTGGACAATCTCAACAGGTGGTTCACTCCAGGGGACATCTCCCACCGCCTAGAAGCCCACCCAGAACTGACCCTTGACCCAAAACACACCGAAATATTGCTGTCAGGTGCAGTCGGGAAAAAATTCAAATACCAAATCGTCTGCCAGAACTACATCATGGGCATCGAAGACGGGGTGGCCATCAACAATAGCTATCGCCTTGAGCTGAGCTTTCCCAAAGCCTTGGTCCTGTCAGAATCGATCGACATCCAAAAATCGTTTATCTCGGCCATTTCCATTGCCCTATACCAACAGATCCGGTACAGCAACCTGCGGGTTTATGCCATCCGCAGGGATGGCAAGATGTACAGGGGTCTGAACGGCTACCAGTACAGTACCACCAGACAACCAGAATCCGAAATCGACCATCTGGACCGATACTATATACCCTTTGAGCAACTGGCTCCTGTTTTCGACCAATACATCAACCAGTGGTTCAGCAACCGTGGACTGCTTGAACCCATATACTTGGCGGCGCTAGACAGCCTGGACCAGAATCCCAGATCACCGATCGACTTCAGGCTCATCAATATCCTTTCTACCTTGGAAAATCTGCACAGAAGGCTTCACGACAGGGTCCGGATGGACAGCAAAGAATTTGAACGGATCAAGGAGCAGACCATCAAATCGGCAACAAACAAACCATTCAGGGCAATCCTGCATGAAAAATTGGCATTTTCAAACAGTCCAGGTTTCAGGGATCGGATAACCGAACTTTTTGGAAGTATGCCCGAACACATCAAAGACCAACTCCCGGAAACCGTCTTCATCCAAACATTCATCCGGGCGATCTGCGACACCAGGAACTACTTAGTCCACTATGACAAATCCTATGAGAACAGGAAAGAGCTGTTCAGGTCAGAACGTTTGCAGCATCTGTTTTTGAAGCTGCGTTTTGTGCTGATCTACAATCTGCTGAAAGACCTAGGTATTGCAGAAACTTTACAGGAAGAAGCTTTCGACGGCTTTCATTTCCACCAGTTCAAATGGGACCTGGAAGCCGACGCATTTCGCGCGCTAATGGAAAAACTCTACAAGACCGGAAAAAAATAGTAACGACCACAATAAAATGTCCATTACCGATGGGTTGGCTGCACCATTAATTCGCCAAACCAGCACACCAGACCGCTCAGAATCTAGTAAATAATGGAAAGCTGCTCCCAGATATCCTTGGAAAGTTTGGAGAATGGCCGGAGCGCGAGTTTATCTTCAGCTATATATCCCGGCAGCAACAAACCCATCAGTTCCTCTCGGTTATTGAACAGCTTTCCTCCAAAATCAGCTATCAGTTGTTCTATGTACTCCTCACTGTAGAGGTGCTTTTTTTTGATCAGATCCTGGACGTAGATCTTATGGAACTCATAGACTTCCTCAAGTTTTAAGTCAGTAAAGGTATCGTTAAACACTGGGTGCACATCATAACCCAGCCTGAGATCGTCCAGACGGTCAAGAAAATTGGCACCGGTGATCGTGACAGAAAACTTCAACAGGTCGGAATCGGAATATTTTCTGGAGTGCGGGTTATGATAGCTTCCCGTATTGTTCGACTTGATGTGGTTACAAGGTTTACAGGCAGGAATAAGATTGTAGAAGGACAATGCGAAAAAGGGATAATCATCCTTATTGTAAAAGTGGTCCAGTTCACAGGTTGCAATACCGGATTTCTCCAGGCTGATGATGTAGTTCCGGTTGCAATACGGACAGACAGATACGTCAAGCAGTGCGCAGAACGCAAACCCATCGTACTTTGCTCCCGAAGCCATAAGTAGTGGGGTTGAGCTAGGCGATCTGAAACGTTTGTAAATGCGTTTTAGTTCCTGCAGCTCGCTGGCCAGAGCGATGCCGGAAGAATTGTATTTCCTGATCATCATCTCCATTTTTACCGGATCCGCAGTGAGAACGGTACGGATATCCACCGTGGCCCCAAAAACACTGGCCAACCATTTGTCTATAGCCTTTATCGGCCTTCCGCTTTTATATCCCTGCAGATACTTATAGATCAAACCGGCATGTCTACCAGCCTTGCGGTGCGCATTGACAACCCTAATTGGTACCATTTTCCCCCTCTATCTTTTTGATCCTGGCTTCTAACGTTTTCACCTCATTTCTGAGATCCTCGATATCTTTTTTCTTGACCGCCAGATTATCATTGAGCTGTTTCTGCAGAAATCCTCGCAGCAGTGGTTCGCCAATGATATCGATGCAGTGCTGGACAATACTCCAGTCGGGAAATTCCTCGTCAAAATCCCGCTCCCTGTTCACGATGCTGATCAACCTGTCGATTTTTCCCTTTGCGAATTTTCCCATCAAGGTTTGTTTCATAAAAAACGAATCAGAATACAGCGTGTTGATGTTTGCACCAAAAGTGTGTTTGAGGTCAGTCAGTCCATCCACAACCACGCAATTCCCCTCCGAATCGCGGTCCAGGAAATTGATCATTGTTTTTGGGAGATCAGAGACCACGAATGGTGAATGCGAGGCTATGATCAACTGGATAGATTTACCTTCCAGACGGGCAGACAGGAAAACAATAAGGTCATCGAGCAGCTTAATCTGCCAGGCAGGGTGCAAGGTTACTTCCGCCTCATCGAGCATTACCACCACGTGTTTGCTCTGTTTGACAACTTCAAATTGCAACGCAAAGTGAAACCTGGAATACAGGTTGAGCATCGCCAATTGCCCGGAGCTCATTCCCTCCCAGTGAAAAGCCAATATTGATATTGCTCCGGTAACGCTCCTATAGGCCTTGAAGAACCTGAAAAAAATCGGTCTAGTATCTTCAGTTAACGGCGTATCGATAATATCGTGGTATTCATAATCATAGGTATATTTTCCCCTTCGCTTCCTTGCAGATGATACTTTGATGACCTCATCAAGGCTGTTAAGAAACTCTTGTACCTTTTTGGCTTCATCTGGCTCAAACAGATCAACCAGTCCTTGATCGTTATCGTTGAATATGATATCATAAAATTGCGCTGTAGAAACTGATTTGAATGCATCTGGCACGCGCAGTTGCATAACGATCAGGATCTTGTGGATAAAGATCCGGCGATAGATCTTTTTTAGATTATCGGGTTCCTCTGAATCCATATTGCCCCAGGGTTTGTGCCAGATCTCATCGAACTGATCCAGGCCGTTTTTTTTGAATGCATCGGAATAATCCGCCAAAAACTTGTTGTGCTGGTGCTCGATCCGGATAATGACAGATCCGGGGAGATCAAAAGGGAGCTTAAGATCATTGCCGGCAAGAAATTCGATCTGCCTTTCGATCTCCAGGATATTGTAGGCCATTACGGAGTCTATTTCCTTGCTGGGAAGTATTGACCCGTAATTGAAATACCTTGGATCGTTTACACTGGAATACAGCAAATGGTTGGTCGAAATGTCGACCAGTTCGAACATATAATCTTCTTCCCTGCTGTCAAAGATCCCTGAATAATAGATATAGGAATTTTCGTGCAGTTCATGCTTCTCGTCCAGAAACTCTTCGGGAACATCCGCTCCGCTTTCATCAACCAGGTAGGGCAATGAATCCTTAAATCGGAGCACCTCAAAACCCTGTTGCTCCAGGTCTGTCTCATTGGACAGCGGGATATCCACGTGCGCACAGATTGTTTTGTCAAAGACTGCAATCGGCAGCAGTCCTTCGAAAACCGTGCTGCTACTTTTACTGAATGACGCCAGAAAATATTTGATGAACTCAAAGAGGTTGGACTTGCCAGCGCCATTAGCACCAACCACACCTGTAACAGAACTGATGTTTCCAGGGAAAAATTTGGGGATATGAAATGGATTTTCGGTGATTTCCAGATGTTGCTGTGTTGGGTCGTAATCGATCGAGTAACGATCCGAAAAAGAAAAACCCTGCTCTTTGATATTCTTAAAATCCTTGATCCAGATGTATTGAAGCTCCATGAAATAATTTTTGATTAAAATAAGTAATTATTTAGCAATATCGGCAAGCACAGACATTACTTGGCCGATACCCTAAACCGGTTTCCCTCTTCAATGCTCCCTTCTGATCGCCTCAATCATTTTTTCCAAAAACTTCGTATAACTTTTTCCCTTGCGCCTTTTCAGATCCAGGAACAAACGGTAAATATCACCCAAGTCTATCTCCAGGGTATCCTCCAGCCATTCCACGATATCCTTCACCTCTACGTTTCCTTAATTTATCCAGCGGTATAATAGATGCTATGGGCAATCTAGATCAGCTCGATCTTATTTCCCGTCCATTTACTTTGCCTCAGGCCATCGCGCCTGGGCTTTGCAGCGAACAGAATATTTTTACCTTTGGAATAGTTAACCTTTTCATTAATCTTCTCAACAAATCTGGATGCCCACTTATCTAGCGCCCCTACTGGCAGTCTTCGTTTCGCTGGCCGCCGCAGTGATCAGTTATTACAACTATACGCTGAACAAAACACTCAACATCAAAAACCAGATCTTCAACGAAAAGCTCAAAAAATACATCGAGCTCAGCAGGAAGTTTGCAGAATTCATCGAACTGCTGGACCAGGCTGGCCCAACCCTAAATCGGTCCAAACACGACAGTTCGGTCAAAGACCTTCTCCTGGAACAGGCCAAAAAGGCTGACCTGTTGGCAAAAGAGATCGAATACCTGGTGTTGGATGCGCATATGCTCGTTCCCGAAAAGATCCTGCGGCTGCTGATGGACTTTGTCAGCTTCCAGAATTTTGGCGCTGGCGGAAAGCTTTCACAAGTAGACGATGAAAGTTTTTGGGCGAACGATGAGCTGGCGCGCAACAGTGCCGAGAAACTCATACTGGCCTTCCGAGAAGACCTACACGTGGAGAGACTGAGCTTTAGCATGAAAAGTAAAAAACAGACTGCAGATGGACAAAAGGATTGATATGCTGAAGCGTATCCATGCATTACATGCCAGGCTGGTTGAGGCCTATCACAGTTCCTCTGATGACAAGGCTACCCTGGTGCAGTTCTGTGATCGGTTCGCAGAATTCGTTTCCGCGGTCAACCCGGTCAATAGCACCAGATATTTTAATCACCTTTTTACCCCAGTGGCCGACCTGGGCAGAAAGGAAGAACTTTCCGCGCATCTGCTTGCAGCCAAAGAATATGCGCTTGAGCTCAGTAGCCGCATTGCCGAAGATCCGGAGATTGTGATAGACAATGAAATCGTAGCCCTGATATTCGATTATGCCAAACTGCTCAGAGCGGCAGCCCTGGCGCACCAACTACCGGTAGATGGTTTTGCGGGATCGAGGAACACCAGGGTTGACGCCTATACCTCCTTTAAGATAGCCAGCCAGTTCTTCTCGCATCCCAAAACGATACAGCGCTCCAACACGCTAAACGGATTTACCATCTTCGCCATCCGGCAGTCATTGGAATCGGCGGGCAAGGAACTGCTGGGGCTGAAATCCATAAAAAGAACAGATGGCAAACCCGATCGCGGCAACACCCAACTGCCATGGAAATTCCTGGATGAATATGTAGGTCGGCCATATTTCAAATTCCCCTTCGATCCCCGGCAGATGCTGGTGATCTATCAGTGGTCCAACCATTTCGTACACACCGGAAATGACGCGATGTGCTATGTAACCGCACAGGCCCTGCGTACCGTAGAAAAACTCTTTACACGCATGCAGGTCTCCCATTTCGGCCAGGAGAACCAATGGGTCTACGCCAATGTGATCACCAACAGAAACGAGCTGCGAATAGACTTTGAAACATTTTTGGGCGGACAGGATGCGCCAAGATATCCGGAATGGAAACCGGACTCACCATTGGCCTATTACACAGGGTGATACAATGGCAGCCAAAATTGTCACAATCAAATCTCGCATATTTTCTGTTCCTGTGGATAACCCGGCGAAAGATCGCATTGCGGTTATTTTCTTTTAACGTAACTTTATACTCGCAGCCAGCGCTGGCTCAGATACCCAATAGAAGATCAAATAAATGACGAACCAAACGCAAAGCATACCCGTAACCATAACTGCATTTCCAGCTGAAAATGGAGATTGTCTGCTGGTGAGTTGTGGGGAATGCCATATTTTGATCGATACGGGCTATGATGATACCTTTGAGAAATACCTGGTTCCCAAATTCAGTGAGCTGAAGCAGGCGGGCCAGAAACTTTCTAGGCTGATCATCACCCACATCGACCAGGACCATATCCATGGCGCCATTCCAATGATCAAAGCAAATGGGAATTCCCAGCAGAGCCACCTCATCGAAATCGAACAAGTATGGCACAACAGCTACAGGCACCTGCACAAAAACGAAGAACCTGCAGAAATTAGCCCCGAGGGGAAACAGGTTATTACCCGCCTGAAGACATCGGGCAGTTCGGTCGGGCAAACAGTAAGCGCCAAGGAAGGTTCCACATTGGCCGCCGGACTGCTCGGTGGAAAATACAACTGGAACACAGATTTTGATGAAGGTCCCGTAATGGCGCCCGCAGCGCCAATTTCCATTGCTGATGGGGTCACCATTACCCTGCTTTCCCCGACAGTACAAAAACTGGAGAAACTGGAAAAGTTCTGGAAGCGGGAACTGTCAAAGATTGGATTTAAGGGCAGGTTTGGCAAAAACGACCTGTTCGACGATGCCCAGGAGTTTTTGGTGCTGAAGGAAAAAGAAACCAATCCCACCTTGGTAGAGACACCCGCATCCAGCTCACCGGTGTCGTTCGATACACTCTTTACTACCAAAATGTCAGAAGACAACCGCGCATCCAATGGAAGTTCGATCGCATTTGTACTGGAAATGGGTGGTAAGAAACTGCTTTTTCTTGGCGACTCCCACCCCAATGTGATCCTCTCCAGTTTGAAGTCTATCTACGGAGATGAGCCACTGCAGTTCGATTTAATCAAGATATCCCATCATGGAAGTTACTACAACAGCAACCTGGACTTGCTGAATTTTATCGATGCGCCTATGTACTGCATTTCTACCGACGGGCTCGGCCATCACCCCAACCTGGAAACCCTATGCTGGATCGTCGGCAGGCCCAATACCTATACGCGTACCATCTGCTTCAACTATAAGCACTTTGGCGCAGATTTTCTGGAGAACCAAGCCTGGAAAGAAAAATACAACTATACACTGGATTATCCGCAGCAAAAGGACAGTCCGCTATACATAACGCTCTGATGCCGAGAACACTGATCACACCCCAACAAATCGAACAGGCCAGTCTCCGCCTTTCCTGTGGAAATGAATACGGCTCCGGATTCTACATCTCCAAGACTCACATCCTGACGGCAAGACACGTGATCCTTGATGCCATCGAAGATGGCGAAGAGATACTCGCCTTTCCAGTAGCAAATGGAAGCGGCGAGAGTCAAGTTACCTGCAAATTGTTAGGCGATGGCGGCGAGGAGCTGGATGTTGCGCTTTTGGAAATACCCGAGCAGAACGGAATGTTCATCCTGCCGCTATTTTCTGGACAGGTGCGTTACAATGCACCGTGGGAAACCTTCGGCTATCCCTTCGCACACCAGATCTCCGGAAACCGTTACCAGGGTTCGGTCAGAAAGACCAACATCGAAAAACCCTATGATGTGGAACTGATCAGCGAACCATCCGACAATAGCCTGGACTACCGCGGAATTTCAGGGGCTGCGCTGGTCATTGAAAACGAAGTCCTTGGCATACTCACCTATAATATCGTGGACGGCTTCGGTGCGCTGAGCATATCCAGGATATCCGAATTTCTGAAAAGCAGCAGTGTTCCATTCCGAATGCAGGTGGAATTGGGCGACCTGCCCGAAAACCTTAGAGATGACCTTGAAGCTACCGTTCCTAATGGGGAAACCCTAGCAGTCTTGGATGAAAAACTTACACAGGGCGGTAGGTTCTACCTGCTCCAGGGCTCCCCAGGTTCAGGTAAGACAATGCTAACCGCGTCGCTTGACTTCAGTGACAACCGCCGGGTGATCGCTGGAAGGTATTTTGTCCGGTTGCCCAACGACCAGCGCGCCCTGAGCTACCGGGTCTCGACAGAAGCATTCCTGGAATGGATGGAAGACCTGATCAGCCAGAAACTCACCGGGTCTGTATATCCTAAGCAAAGCGGAAGCTGGGACCAACGAGTCAAAAACTTCCAGCAGCTCCTTGTAGCACTTGATGAATATTATAAAGAGAACAACCAGATCGGCTATTTCCTGATTGACGGTCTCGACGATATCCGCTCATACAGCGAAACCGGTATCAATGAGTTTTTTGGTTTGTTCCCCGAACAGCTACCAGGCAACCTTTCTTTTCTTTTGTCCATCATCCGTAAGGACAGCTTGTCAGTTGGCATCCAGTCATCGATAGGTCCTGAACAGGAGATCAGGGTTACAGCCTTGGAGATCGACCAGTGTGTTTCCTACCTTCATGAGCAGCTTAGGGAAACCGACCCGGAGATCAGCTTCCACTTGTTACATCTCATCGCCGAAAAGTCAGAGGGCCATCCCCTGTACCTTCGATACCTCACAGAGCAGCTCAAAGACAATTTCCCTGAGGACCTTACGGGCTGGATCGACCAGTTACCGACCATTGACGGTGATATCGAGAGATACTATGAAAGAATATGGCTAAGCGACTTTGCCCAGGACCAGGAAAAGTTCTGGATCGCATTAGTGGTATCCCAGCTGCGCCAACCGGTGACAACCCAGATCCTGTTACAGATGTTACCGGAAAATGCCCGAATGGCGTTTCCCTCCAAGTTTGGTTCAATCCGGCACCTTTTCAAGGTAAACGGTAAGACCGGCATCTACCACAGTTCCTTTGCCCTTTTCATCGAACACAAAGCTGGAGCCCTGGTTACTTCCGCCCATGACTACATAGCCACGTACTGTAGCGATCAGAATGAACACCACTACAGCATCACCAATATCGTCTATCACCTACTCCAGAGCAGTAAATCCGAACCGGCGCTTGAGCGTTGTGATCAAAAATGGGCGGATGCCTGCGCTTGGATAAGTGTAGAGCCCGAACTGGTACTAGGAGATATTGCCAAGATCGAATTGTTTTGTCTGGACCAGGGAGATTTTACCAGCCTGGTCCGCATCAAACTTTTAAGGCAAAGGATCCGGTTCAGGTACGACAATGTACTTGCGGCCAATGCAGCAGCGATTGCCCAATTCCTGATAGCAATGGGCAATCCGGCCGATGCGCTGACCTATATCGTTCGTTTTTCAGTGCTGTTGGTTTCCGACGACCAGGCTCTAGACTTTCTTAGGACGTTCAACGAAATGGGCGCAATTGCCGAAGCCGATCGTCTGTCCAGAGCTATACGCAGCCGATACCAGTCCATGTTCGAACACTACCGTACCAAAGGCACCCTGCCATTGAGAATATTCAATCTGATGGCAAAATCCAAGGCACTGGATGCTGTCCATGACCTGAAATATGCCATTGAACAGGTCACGGGAATTTTAGGGACATTAAAAGGCTTTGCACAGGAAACCGAAAACGCAGGAGAAAATTCGGAGGATATCCAGCAGCTACGCGAAGATATAGGAGCATATCTGGCAGCCTTTGTCACCGCTCACAATGGTGAATACCGGAAAAGAGCGGAAAGGTTCAGCGCGCTCATGCCACAAATACCAAAAGAAGAATGGACGGGCCAGATCGCCCACGTTGCAGTCGCCTTCGAACTCTTCCGGGACAAAAAAAAGTTCGCAGAACAAAACCAGATCAACCAGCTGATCGTAGAAGACCTGGAATATGCGATCGACCATTTCGGTTACTTTCCAAGGAATACCCAGTTCATCTATGCTGCTCTGCTGGAAGATTCCAAACGGACGGACATCATCAGAAAACTTATACCGGAGGCCTACCCGTCCCCTCCTTTAGACACCCTGCGCCAGAGAAATGGGGTTGATGCTGATATTGCTAATCTTCATAAGATCCTTAACTATTACGAAGGCAAGGGTTATTTGGATACAACAGGTTCCTATCCCGGCCAGCGGCCGCTCATGGGTGCAATCTGGGAAGAATCCCTGGTCGACCGGATAAAACTGATCGGTTTTTGTTTTGGAAAAGCCTGGAGATTGAAGGCTGAAGGGAAGCTAGAGCAGATCGGACCAGTATTGGAACATGTCAGGAATCTGCTCAAGGGTTTTGGGTTTACATTACAGGAGCGCAGCAAATGGAAACGCAGTTATGCGCTGCCGGAACACACTTTGCCCTATCTATATGATAAACTGACCAGGTTCCATATGGAGTTTGCGCCAGAACATCTAGAAGTATATATCAAGGGCATCCTTTCCAGGTCAGGTGAACAATTGGGCCTTTATACAGAGGGTTACAGGGCCACATTGAGCGCTATAACCTCCAGGCTTTCCAATTCTCAGGCAAACACGCCCCTTACATTTTTGGTGCTGAAGGAATTGGAAACCCATGTGCTGATAGCTACGCAGAACCGCTGGGAAAGGGTGCCCCTTTTACTGGAAATTGCCGAAGGCTATGCCAAAATTGGCAACAAACAGAAGGCTGAGGCCACCTATCAGAAAATGCTCGATACCTCGATGGGCCCAAGCTGGTACAAGGAGGATCAGTTTTCTCTGATCAATACCGCACTATCTCTTCCCCGGGTCGGAGCCGAAAACGACCTGTTCGAGGGATTTGCCAACCAGCTTGAATTTGCTGCAGGCGAGATTACTTTCCAGCGATTTGTCAGGGTATCCCAACAGGTCTTTATCGGTAACCTGGCCATGCAGGGAAACATAGCGTCGGCGATCGATTACTACAAATACCAGACGATCCCCTCTCCAGAACAGATCATTTTCAACGCAGAACGTTCCAGGGTCGATTCGCTAAGTCCAGGCGATGGATATGTGCGGGGCGCCAGGAATATCAATGAAGCCAGCGGGATCATCCATTTATTGAAGCATACCAAGGCCGACCCGGTTCTTAGGTGGGCGGTTGCAGAGGTATTCATTGTCAATAACGACATCTATAGGTACATCAATTCCTTTGCAGAAATACAGGCGGGATGTATAAGCGAGCTAATGCCAGGTGGCACATCGCCGGAACTCACCTACTTGCGAGAACGGCTGAAGGCCTGCGTGAAGGACGAAGAATTGCAAAGTAACCTGCACCATTATCTTCAAGATTTGAGAGATGATTTGTCGGCAGCTGAATATGAGCTATTGAAATCCGATCTGGAAAGCTCAGCAATTGACTTTCCAGGGCCAAGGCCGCCAAAGGTTGAGCGCAGTTCGGAAGAGGATGCAATGTATGATGAGATGAATTTTCCGGGAATGGGAAAGCACAGCAATTTCAGGGAGCTCCCCGACGTGTTGGGAAGAGCGAAACAGCAATTGGAAATGGAGAACAAACCCGAAGCTACAAAAATTCTCGTTGAGGGTCTTGTGCTGCTTCACAGCGGAAAATCGGACATCTGGATGGGATCCAACCTCGGGGAGGAAGTTGGAGAATTATGGGATCAGCTCTCGCTCTACGGCACGATCTCAGAAATATTGATTCAGCTCAAAGAGCCCATCACCGGACATTACACCGAGGACTGGCAGGTTGTCGAAAAAATGTTGCGGGTATTGAGGAATCATCTTGACGCAGCTCAGGTCAACTCAGTACTCCAATCTGTGAGGGATCACCTGCATTATATGGTCCGTGAGCCGGAAATAGTCGAAGAACTCAATTGGATACTACTGCCGATGGAAGGTCAGCTTTCCAGTGATGAACAGCTCATCGAACTATTGATTTGGCTTTTGGACCATCCCTTTGTCAGCGTAAAGAAAAGAGCCATCCATGCTATGCTGTCAATCTGTGAACTCAGGCCAGCGGTATTGAAAGCATTTTTTCAGCATGTTCTCGATCCTGACGATTCCGTAATCAAAGAGATTTGCGCATTCCTGTTGTACAAGATCAGCCAAGAGCGTCCTGAGTTATTCCTACGGGACATATCAATCGATCAACAAGCTATTGAAGTGATCCTCGATGAACCGCATTTTATGGTTCGTTACTACTTGCTGAAGATCGCAGAAACGCTAAAAGATCAGGACCTAGCAATGGTTGAACTCTATGATTCAATCCTGGCAAGCTTCCCTGATTCGGTTACTACAGGAGCAGAAGTCGACTTCGATGAACCATATATGCATCTGGTAAATGACATCCTGGATCCACTGGAAGATCTGGGAATGTTGAATGGTAAATTTTGCCGTGATTTCCTCGAACAGATTTCGGAACTCTCCTACCCATTGGACATTTACGGACAGATCCGGGCAGGGCATTACCTAGAGCGGAGCTACCATGATGATGAGGAATTTTACCGGAGGATAGTACATATCCTGCGTCAGGGAATAAATTTGACGATACTGCCCAGAGTGGCGAAGGACAAAATGGAACAGGTTGCTGATATATTGAAAATCGACTTTTTAGATGAAATTTGAAAGGAACGATAACCTCCCTGAGGACAGGGCGATGTTGGAACGGAACGCTTATGTGGTCGTCGAACTGGGCATTGGCGGTAATCTATATTTTCGAGAGTCCATCACCAACCACGGACTCGATAAAGTCAGGACCCTTCCCAATGGCAGGATCGACCTGCATTCGATCAATGAAGGTGCCAGGGCGATCATGAATATGGCTTCCCGCAGGGACTTTATGGAACAAGAAGATAAAACGAAAAAAAGATAGGCAATGAAAAAAATGTATGCCCCCCAGTCGCGCGGCGAATTTGAACATAATATCAATCAACTCATTGAGGAGGCTGAACACATCACGACTAGCACCCAAAGCGTCCAGCGGTCATTTTATATTTTTACCTATCCCAGGTTGAAAGAAGTACGAAAATTACCAAATGGCAGGCTTGACCTGAATACCGTGGATGAAAGCCTGCGGCTGAATGCAAATACAAAAAACCACATGATGAACCTCGAACCTTTAGAGGGAGAAATGAATGATGGGGAGGAATAGCATGTCACATCAGCCGGAACAATTCGTAAAGGGAATAGACAGCGCTGCAGTGCTCAGGCTTTCAGAAAAGCTCAGGGAGAGCTGGAACGACTTTTTCCTGGAAAGTAAATTTTGCCAGTCCCTGATCAGGTACGGCAGCGAAGAGCACACCAATTATATGGGAGACCTGCTGAACTATCTTGACGACACTATTGAGCTTTTGGCCAGAATACCCCTTAAACAGGATTACCAGCTGGCACTTTATGATACCGTTTCCGTGCTCCAGTTGATGTACGTAGGGCAGGATCTGATCGATGAGCTGCGAATTATCTTTAAAATGCCAAAGAGCTCAGGCGAGGGAAAGGCTCTGATCAGGAACATGAGAAACGAGCTGACCGGACATCCGATTAGCCGTGACAATGGAAATAATTTTGTCTCATCAGTCTTCTTCACCCGCAATTCCCATGGTAAAGTGATCGAATATTTGAGGTACCATAAAGATACTGGTTATAAAGCAGATTTAATCAGACATTCCTGGCCAGATCTTGTCAAAGTCCATGAAGATTTTTTAATTGAAAATCTGGACGAGATCATCGCAACGATAAAAAAAAAGCTTAGGGTCTACCAGATCCAGCTGGAGAAATTCAATATTTCGTTTCCAAAAATGAACGTCGTAGATCTGATCAATAGAACAGAACACCTTTTGGAGAACATGTTCGACTACTCGGCACTTTATTCCAAATCAAACCTTTTATATTATTTACACCGTAATGAATTCCATCCACGATACAAGGTGGCGACAGATAGGTTCATCCAGGATCTGATGACTGCCCTGTCTGAAACAAGGGAAAATATCAGCGAATACCGGAACGACAGTTCTCCTCTCAAAAATCTTCCAGAGCAAACCGCAACCACAAAGATCACATTTACAAGTGGGGGTGGCGAAAGAAGCACTAAGTCAAAGGTCAAGAGCAATCTCCGCTATGAGTTTTCAAAACTGCGAGAGCGGCATCCGATTTTTGGCATCGACTATTTCACTAATTATTTCAAAGATGATCTAGAATTGAACGCGGAACTGCAATACCTGAAATCAGTATATCATGAAGATCGCGAATTCTACTGTTCCATTGAGTATATCAGGCACTTGCTCAAAAGCAGAGACCTGCTGTAGGATACAAGTATGGTCTGACAAGAGATTCAATTATTTAAAATTCCGACCCTCGTGAAATGCAATTTTTGCTGCCTCTTCCCGAACCTGAGCCCGTTTATTCTGTGACGGGTAAGGCGCAGTTTTTTCATCTCCACGAGCTAATGTTAATACCGGCAGCTCATCGACTTCGCGCTGTACCAACTTGCCAAGCATCTTCGTGAAATCAAAACACTTGCTAACAATCACGTGCACCACTTTCCCCTCGCGCTGCAAACGCCCTTCTACCATTAGCAGCCTCGAATGCAGTATTTCCTTCCGGTAGGTTTCAAATAGTTTCTCAAATACCACCAGATTCGAATATCCGCTTTCATCTTCAATGGTTATAAAACAAACACCTCCCGCAGTGCCTGGACGCTGGCGTACCAGTACCAGTCCTGCAACTTTCACCAGTTGCCCATCGGTAGACTCATTGTTGATATGATGGCAACTTCGAATATTGAGCATATCCAGTTGCGGCCGCACGAAACTCACCGGATGCGCCTTTAGCGAAAGTCCGACCGTTGCGTAATCCTGCACCACATGCTCGCCCATTCTCATTAACGGCAACTCTACCTGTGTTTCCAGCACGCTTTCTGATGCTTGTCCCTTGAAAAGTTCCACCGGCATATCCTGCAATGCAGAAACTTCCCACAATGCCTTGCGCCGATCCATTCCCATGGAACGAAAAGCATCCGCATCGGCCAGCCTTTCCAGTGCCGCAATAGAGACCCCCGCATCACGAAGTGCGGTGATGCTTTTATATCCTTCACCACGTCCATTTACCAAAGTGTCAATATCATCAGACCGGATGCCATTGATCTGCCGGAATCCCAGCCTTAGCGCAAAATATCTGCCCGATTTTTCTTCTAGCTTATTGTCCCACAGCGAATGGTTGACATCGACCTCGCGCACCTCAACGGTATGTTTCTGCGCATCGATAACGATCTGCGCCGGCTGGTAAAAGCCCATTGGCATACTATTTAAAAGTGCGGCAGCAAAAACATCAGGGTAATAATGCTTTAGCCAGCAGGAAACATACACCAACAGTGCGAAACTTGCGGCATGGGACTCTGGGAACCCATAACTTCCAAATCCCTCCAGCTGCTTGAATATCCGCTTTGCAAACTCAAGCGTATATCCTTTTGCCAGCATTCCATCTATAAGTTTCTGCTCATATTGGTTTACCATCCCCTTGAACTTAAATGTTGCCATGCTACGGCGCAAACCATCCGCTTCTGCCGGGCTGAAGCCAGCAGCAACAATGGCAATCTTCATTGCCTGTTCCTGGAACAGCGGCACGCCCAATGTCCGCCCCAAAATCTCCTCCAGTTCCGGAGATGGATAGACCACTGGCTCTTCGCCATTTCGCCTGCGCAGATAAGGATGCACCATATCTCCCTGTATAGGGCCCGGCCGAACGATTGCCACCTCGATCACCAGATCATAAAATTCCCGCGGTTTCAACCTTGGCAACATTGACATCTGCGCACGGCTCTCGATCTGGAATACGCCGAGCGTATCGGCCAGGCAGATCATATCATATACGTCGGGATCATCTTGGGGAATATTTGCCAGGGTAAACTGCTTGCCGTAATGGTCCCGGCAAAGGTCAAAGGCCTTGCGTATGCAGGTAAGCATTCCAAGCGCCAGCACATCCACTTTTAAAAATCCAAGCGCATCGATGTCATCCTTGTTCCACTCGATATTCGTCCGGTCCTCCATCCGGGCATTTAAAATTGGGCACAGGTCCGTAAGCTTCCCCTGGGTAACTACAAATCCGCCGGTATGCTGACCTAACTGCCGCGGAAATCCCATCATCTGCGAGGTAAGCTCTAACGTTTTTTTAAGATGCGGGTCGTTTGGGTTTAGGCCCTGTTCTGTAACCCTTTTGCCCTCGAACCACTCATCTGTAAACTCCCATATCGAACTTGACAGGCGGTTGATCGTATCCACCGAAAGCCCCATTGCCTTGCCCACATCACGGATGGCACCCTTTTGGTGCTGCTGGGTAACCGTGGCCACGATTGCCGCCCGGTCGCGGCCGTATTTATTATAGATATATTGGATGATTTCTTCCCTGCGCTCGTGCTCAAAATCAACATCGATATCCGGCGGCTCGTTCCTTGCAGGGGAAATAAAGCGCTCAAACAGCAGGTCAAACTTCATCGGGTTGACCGAGGTAATTCCCAGGACAAAACAGATGGCCGAATTCGCGGCTGAACCGCGCCCCTGGCACAGGATCCCCCGAGACCTGGCCTCACGCACGATATCCTCGACAAAAAGAAAATAATTAGCATAGTCCATCTGCTTTACAAAGGCCATCTCATGGTGGATCATATTGACCACTTTCTCCGGGATCTCCTCACCATAAAATTCATGCGCCCCTTTCCATGTGAGATACTCCAGTTCCTCCATCGGACCGCGGCCACTCTGGTTGATCTCTTCTGGATAAACGTATTTCAGCTCATCTAATGAAAAGTTGCAGGCCTCGGCAATCGCCACCGTATTTTTTATTGCATCGGGATATTTTCTAAATAGCCTCTCCATCTCTGCAACCTCTTTCATATAACGCTCGGCATTCTGGTGCAACCGAAAGCCCGCTTCCTGGATCGTGCACTTCTCGCGCACGCATGTAAGCACATCCTGCAATTCCCTGCGGGATGGATTATGGTAATGTATGTCTCCGGTAGCCACTAAGGGTATTCCGTAAAAATCAGCGAGCTGGGCCGTACGGAAAATAAGCTTATCATCATTTCCCATATAGGACCGTGTTGCACCTAGGTACAGCTGGCCTCTTAATGCCTGCTGGTATTCTGCAACCGCATTGATAAAACTTTGCTCGTACTCAAACCTGCGGTTCAGCTCTCCTGGCATCACTACGGTAAAGATCATTCCCTTGCCGTGCTCATAGACATCGGCCCTTGAAATATGGCAGGATCCTTTCTCGGCCCGCATATTGCCAACCGTTAATAGCGCAGATAACCTGCCATAGGCTTCCCTGTCGGTGGGATAGGCCAGTAAACTCGGGCCATCCAATAGATCAAGCCTGCAAGCAGGGATCAACTTAACGTTTTTTTCCCTGCATGCCGCATGGGCACGCACGATACCTGCAAGGGTATTCCTATCTGTAATTGCAATTTTCTTATACCCAAAAGCCTCTGCCTGCTCTACCAGCTCATGGGCATGTGAGGCGCCCCGAAGGAAGCTGAAATTTGATGTCACCTGTAACTCGCTGTAAGCCATAATCTATCTCCCTTATGCAAAAAATCCGTGAATAAACCATTTGTACTTTTGTTCACCGCCGTAGTGACCAGAACGGAAGAGCCAATAACGGCCGCCCTGTTCATCCTCCACCTGGTAATAATCCCTATGCTCTCCCTGATCCAGCCACCATTCGCGCTCGATGCGCTCAGGGCCATCGGCTTTGGCTACCAGATGCCGAACGCCCTTGTAGATAAAAAACTTTGGGGGATGATCTGGGATAATTGCCATCACCTCTATGGGCGCAGGGATGTTAAGCAGCTCTGTGGGTCGTGGCTTATCCACCCGCCAAGCAGATAGGGGTTTTTCCGTAACCGAGCTAGTATTAGAAACAGCACGTTCTGGCCAATAGCGAGCAACTGGCAGGTAGCGATGTATGACCTGCTGGCCAACCTTTCCAGCAACCCGGTCGAGTAGCCGTATTACGCTCTGGTCATCCAGTCCCGGGCGAGATGACCACATCTCTTTCTGGGGCACTTCCACATCATCCACCTTTGGGGCATCCAGCACAAAAAGCTCGATTCCAAGGGCAGGTCGGATCTGGTCTACCTTAAGCTGAAAAAGCTTGAACAGATGGCCCGCGCTATGGGTAGCTCCACTGGTACCGATAGCCACCTGTACAATTTTTCCATCGATGCGGTAACCAGTGAGCACGCCCGTCCGCAATCCTTTTCCCTCGGCCTGCATCCGCTTACATAAACTCTCCAGCATTTTATTAATGGCGATTTCGATTCCTACCTTGGTTTTTATGGGCTCCAAACAGGCCAACCTTTCGCTAAACGGAACAGGTACCTGCAGGGGAACTAGGACTTCATTCTCTGTTCCTATGGCCTGCGCCAACCTCAACAGAAAGTCCTCGCCAAAGCGCCGGCGGAGGACCGACCGCGGCATTCCGATAAAGCTATTGATCTGGTAAAAACCCAGTTTCTTGAGCTTTACAAGTGTCGGCTCTTCCAGCCTCAGCGCCTCTGGGGAAAGATTTAGCAATGCCTCCACCTGTTCGCCAGCAGGAATCAAAGGGGTAATTTTGCCGTAATGGGAAACTGCCCAAGCCGCTCCAGGAGTATCAGCAATTGCCAGCCTCACTGTATACCCCTTGCTTTTCAGCCTAGAAACTATTTCTTTTAAATATCCCCGCTCTCCGCCCCAAAGATGCGTGCATCCTGAAACATCGAGTAGCAGCCCATCCACTCCAAACTCATCGATGGCAACAATCGGGGAATAGCGCACGCACCATTCGCCAAGGCCGCGTAACAGTTTTCGCGGACGGCCGGGCTTATCATCCAGCACCTCAAGTCCCGGGCAGATTGCCTTGGCATCCGCGGCACGCATGCCGACCTCTACTCCAAAACCAAATGCCAAATGACTGACTGCCGTGATCATCAACCGACCATGCTCGGGCGCAGCGAAAACAAAGGGCACGCCAGAAAGCTCGGGCCTGCGGATAAGCTGCCAGTCAGCCAGTAGCTGGCGGAACCATATAGACACAAAACGCCTTTGCATGATATTTATCCAATTTGCCTGTCCCCCAGATCAGACCAAACCGTTTGTTTTTCCGTTTTCTTGACTTCTTCAAATTTTTCGCCCGCCCATTGCAGCACAAAACTTCCAGGATTGCCATTGCGTACCTTGAGCAGCTCAACCTGCCAGCGGGGAAAACCCAGTCCAGGCATGCCGTCCTCGCTCTCGCTTGGCAATGGACTGATCTTCCACCTTGCAGTAGCTACCGTGCTGGCGGTTTTATTTCCATCCTTTCGAAGGATGAATCCGGTAACTCCACTGGATTCTACGGCAAGCTGCAATCTGCGCGATTCGATGAGGCTAACATTTTTTAACTCCGCCACCACTGCAGCGAGCCCTTCGCACTTAAGTGCTTCTTCAGTAATCCACAGCACATCCTTTTCACTCTGCACATCCATAAATATGATGCGCTCGGGCTCTACGTTGAAAAGGCTAAGCGACGCTGGGAACAATCTGCGGGAGGTACTGACCCACACACATGCTGCACCGTTTTCCATCAGCACCGCAAGCAATCCGGCAATAAATCCGTCGCTTGCCGCCGAATGTTCGGGGGCTATCGTTATGAATTCATGGATGGCTTTTTTGGGGAATACGCCACCTGGAAAAGAATCTTCGATTTCGCCGAGGCCTATGCGTTCGGCCTTGCTCGCGGACACGGGCTTAAAGCCCTGCCACATCAGGATATCCTGCTGCAATTTTTGAAACAACTCCTTTTTAGCGTCCATGATTGAAACAATTTTAATACTATTATTTTTAGTATTATAAAATTACACAACAAACATAAAGCTAAAATTGTTAGTAAAAAATGATTTGTGGAAAAGTTTTCGTTTTTGGTGGATAAGTCGGCTCTGAAAGAGCTCTTCGTGATGATGCTACAGAACCGTGACTTTCCTATTTCTAAAAAACAAAATGCGATAGTTATTTAAGCAAGTAAAGTATTAAATGAAATATATTACGACATAAGGTCGGATGGTTCAAAACCCACGAATCCCCGGGCTTTTAGAATTTCCGCAGTTTCCTCTTGGTATCTTTTCACAGCCTCGGGATCAGCGTACCTTGTTTCTACACAGCTGCCATTTTCCATTGCTGTTGAACCCATGCAATATAGACTGGACAGGACATTGGGCTGATAGGTATTTTTTAAAAGCGCTAAGATGTCAAACGCAAACTCGGAAAAATGTTGTTCCCAGAATGTAAGCAACAGGCTGAAATATTGATCATCCTTATACTTTAGGCATTTCGAAGTTGTCCAAAAGGATAACGATGAGCTATTATTTGGCTCGGTATCGATATTTTCATTTCTAAAGTATATTTTTCCGCTATTGTATCTGTCGAGCGTTTCGGCCCGAAGAATAATTCCCCCGTAGAATCTGCGGATCATTGTGGCGTTGACCAGCTCGTCCATTGCCGCAAAATCCTTCTCATGCTCTTTACGCAGTTCAAAAAACACAGTTGCACAAAAGAAATTGGCGGGAAGATACATTTTTGCGCGACTATTGGGAGGATCTACCCGCGCCAATAATGGCTTTAGCTTGGAAAGCTGGTCGACCGCTTCCTTGGCGGATTGCCTGTTAAATGCGGATTTTACCTCGAATACAGCATGGACATACTCTACAGGTATGGCCAGCGACTTTCCCTGACCGGAAGAATCTGGATTATCCTCGACCCAAAGTACTGGCGATTCCAACTGGTCATATATGATCACATCATAATGCACCATGTGTTCCTTGCTAGAAATCCCGGGTGAAATGATGTACCCAGAGGTAACCGCATATCTCTTTGGCAGAAATTCGCTTAGCCATTTTCGAAATTCCGCTTCTGCTACAAGGCCATGTCTGACCTTTACAAGCTTATTGTTTTCTAGATCCTTTGCTAAATCATAGGCAGCAAGCATTCGGGTTTTGGCAGCGAGGAATTGTTTCCATCCCTGGCTTGCCATCTGCGGCTGGAGCGGTTTTTGACCTGACATATCTTTTCTTCTTTTGTACTAAAATAAGAAAGAAACACTAATTTCTCCAGTGGTCAAAGTCCAGCTGCTCCTGATCCACAAAACTAAGGTCAAGTGCGGGATGATCAGGATAGTCCGCTGGCGTGGCTTCGCCCGCAAAACGGTAGTCCTTATCAATGGTGCAGGCTTCCATTAGTTTTGAAGGGATCTGCGTTAATGCGATTTCGGTTAGACGCTCTTCGCTCGGTTCCTCCATCAGCCATTCCCAAGCCAGGTCATCTGTTAGTATAGTAGGCATTCTCTTTTTGGAATTATGGATCTGCTTCATTATCCCATTTGCCGCGGTAGTCCCAAAAGCAACTGTCCGTACCCATTGTCCAGCTTCCTTGTCGAACCAATCGTTATATACTCCGGGAAACCAGAAATATTCCTTATCAACGATACCGATCATATAGGGAACTTTATCTGTGGCCTTAAGCAGCTGGCCTTTTTTACCATATGTAGGCACGTGCATGGATTCTATTATTCCAGTGGATAGCACCAAACACCTGCGCTGTCTTGCTGCCTCTGCCCACATCGATTTTTTGCCAGATTCATTGACAAACAGATTTTCTGCCTTGAAATTGAGCGTGGTATAAATAGCCCTGAACTTTTTGGCTTCCTCACGATCCTTCGCGTAACCAGGGATAAATCCCCATTCGGCCTGCTGTATTTCAAAATCCCTACGGTCGTCCGTTGCCACGATTATGGCGCATGGTGCGTAATTAAATCCATTATGTACTCCCTTATCAAGAAAATCGTAATTCCTTACCGCTTTCTCGAGCTGTTTAAGCTGGATAAATTCCGCTCTGGTAACTTTTTGTCCATTGTAATAACACATAATCTTATCTCCTTTTAGCGCGGATATGCTCCGCAATCAATTTCCCAATCTGTTCCGCTTCGGTCTGTCTTCCCTGTGGTATGGAGGTCCAGAATTTCTGGTCACGCAGGTCGATGCCTATCGCAATCACCAGTGGCTTTTTCCAGCCTTTGAAATCAACATGAAATACCCTGTTAGAACCGATCTCATGTTCGGCGACTGTAATCTGTTGCCCTTCCAGTTCCAGCTCGAATGGTGGTTCAAGTTCCCTCATCATTAAAATTAAAGAAAAAATCTAAGATTCAAAAAGGGTCAAACACCTAAAGATTAGGCAAAAAGAAAAACGGGGAACAATCATAATGACCGTTCCCCGTTATAAATTAACGCTCTCATATATAAAGACGCTGGCAAGGCAGATTTATTGCGAACGCTACTTAATTTTTTTCTCGATTTCTTTCCGCTGGTTCGAACCGTTCTTTTTGGCATCCTTGACCGTGGCAGATTTCACGTTCAACTTATCTGCTTCGTACTTGATCTCATGTGGCTGATTGGAAACCGAATTCCTTTCTACTTTGCTTCCTCTTGGCATAATCTTAATTTTTAGGTGAATGATACCATCAAAAACAACATTAAATCAAGATGGTTTAAGAAATCTGCTTCCTAAATGCAAGCTGGAAATACGGTCTCTTAATAATTTAACGCTTCATAAAACAACTATCTTGACCTACCATTGGCGATGTTTTGCAGATTATTATCTTCTGCGGCTTTAATATTAGGCTGGCCAACATCCTGGACTGATGGCTTTACGTATTGGTCTTGTTTTAACCCAGCTTCTTTTAGAATATTTTCAGGAATATTGGTGCTTAGAATAATGTTACCATCCTTGAGGTCCGGTAAAATCTTGTTGACAATCGCGTCTCTAATTATGGTTGTAGCATTTGAATGGGCGAGCACTTTTGCAAAAGGAACCGAAAAGGAAAGTGTAGTAAATGAGTCCCCAGCGATACCATAAACTATACCTCGTTCCATTGCCTTGTTCATCTTCGCATTAAACTTGGCCTGTTCCTTTTTCTCAACATGTTTGTTCAATAGGTCATCGATAAAGTGTTCGAGATTCATATCTATTGAAAATGCTTCCATGTATTTATCAGCAGGATATTGCAGTGGCGGTAGTGCCTTACAATAGGCCTCTGCTTCTTTGATCAGTTCTCTTCCTTTTTCATCTTTGTGATGATAATCTGTTGGACCGCCATGCCCTGCATTTTCGGCATAGCCGGCATGGATATTTTTTATATAAAGATCCGCGGTGAACGCTTCTGTTTCCCTGCTAAGTTGTATGCTGTGATGGATTTTTTTCAGTTCAATATTCATAATGTTTATTTATTAGCTCATTGTTTTCTTATTTATCTTGATTTACAAAGCCTCGATTTTACCCACGGCAAAGCACCCTGGTCCGTAGGAACCAGGGGACATTTACTGTTATCTTCTATTTTGATTGCTCACTAAAAATTCGTGATAAGAACCTATGCAGCCTTTCGGTTTATGGGTACGGATTTTACTGCGGATAGATATAGTAGTTTCAAATCGGTTGAGTGAAAAAACGGTTAGAGGAATTTTATATCGACGGTTTTTGTACATGATTTGGATTAGGTCGCCCGAAACCCTGAAACTGGCATCTTTACCTTTTTGCCATAAAGCGATTTTGCAATCCGTCACCTTGCCCGTAATTCCGCTTTCAAAAAGAGTATGGACTTTGGCATTAGGAAATCGTTCTTTTAAAAAAACTATCTGGCCGGCGTTTGGTAGCAGTCCCAGTGCAGCAAAGGCTACAGCAACATCATCCTTTAGCCAGTCAGGATTGAAATGGCAGAAACAAAGGATGTCGGCAGCGGACCCGCCTATAAACAAATGTCTCACTTGTGCTGCAAATCCTTCGTGGACCAGCCAGGTTCCAGATGATACGGGAACAAGGTGCATTGCCGGCGCCCAATATTCAGTTGCTAAGTTCCCATGTTGGCCTTGATAAAAAAACAACAGAACACCGTCCTTTACAGTTATCCAGTTTAAAAAAAAAACCTGCACGGCGGGATTAAGTCTGGCCGGACCCAGATCGCACAAAGGAAACATCAACGAGAGGCAGTGCGCCCATAACCTCGGCTATGTTGGGATGATCGGGAGTGATCAGAATGCTCTCCAACTGTCATTTCAACTTCTCTTTTAGGCTTGCCCACCATGCTGTCGGCAAGTGCCTGGTTGTACCCTTTGGTATATCCTTCTTTCTGTTCATCATTGTTTCCTGCCAGGTTGCGGATACCGCGGAGCAGCAGATAAGAAATTCCACCGTCCAGTAGTACAGATAATATCAGTGCCTTTCGGTCAGACCTGATTCCTTTACTGTCCGTTGCGCTGTGCTGGATACGTGTCCCGTCTTCCAGTTCGACAATACTTCCACTTTGGAATGCCTTTTTTTGCTTTTCCGAAAGGTTTTCCCCGTTGATCTTAACAGGAACTTCTACCTGATCTGGATCATAGCCGACAAATTCCCTGGTCTGCTGATCGTACTCGATGATAAGCTGCGAAAGTTTTTTATCCGCCTGCTCATAGGTTTTCTGTACAGACTGTAATGTGCCGTCCAGTAGCACCTTAGTTTCTGAATCGCTGAGCAGGGGATGTGGCTTAACCTCTTTGTAGATCGGATGTAGGTTTACCTCAATGCGACCGTCTTCATTTCTATTGAGCGATAGTTTGGCATCTAGTTGACGGATTGCAAATCCGTCCATCTTTAAATGTACCAAACTGCGCATATCTGTTCTTCTTCCAGCAAGCAATGCGTCGAGGTCTTCACTGCTCAGGTTCATCTGTCCGTCCTGGTAAAGTCCGAGCTTTTCGAGTTCTTTAAGTGGCAACTCGTTTTCCTTGATCAATGTTTCCATAATTTAACTGATTGTAATTCTTAATGGTTTAGCGTCGCACTCCGTAGGCGGCGGCTGGTTCAGTATCCTGGGTTACCGATATTTCTTTTTCAGCCGTGGTGGTGGACTGTCTTGCATGATTTTGTTTGGCATCTAGCAGGGAGCCGTATAGCGCATCGTTTTTGGAAAGGATAAAGTTTTTTCCGGAGCCTTGGTCTTCCATCTGAAGACGTCCCTGTTTTAAATGGCCCTTGACCTTGTAGGTGGTATCGTTATAGGCGATCTCATCCCCAGCAATCAGGTATCTTGAATCCGTCCTGTTCTTGGGAAGATGTTCTGCGGCAACGTGTTGCACTGTTGCGGTGATTTCCCTTTTTTGTTCCAGTGCGGTGAGATAGTTAAATATCTTTTCCGC
This sequence comes from Sphingobacteriaceae bacterium, assembly GCA_965284455.1. Classification (GTDB taxonomy): domain Bacteria; phylum Bacteroidota; class Bacteroidia; order Sphingobacteriales; family Sphingobacteriaceae; genus Pedobacter. The sequence goes on along the minus strand of OZ260086.1, from coordinate 5,123,635 downwards.
ATCGGCCGCCGCGGCATGGATTTCAAATGGCGTATCCCGCAAGATCTGGATCCAACTGTCTACGTATGCGGTATGCTGGCCGGGATCGTGGCCAATCCTTAATTCCTGTCCAATCAATAGGGAGGTAATTTCCGCCCGTAATTCTTCGCGGGCGTAGGCTTCGCTGCCGAATTTGTTCATCATACTGCGGTCAAGCCGTTCTTTATGTCCGGTCCAGTGTCCCAGTTCATGGAGCAATGTTGCGTAGTATTTATCCGGAGCATCGAACTGCTCCTTAATGGGCATGGTGATCTTATCACGAATAGGACTGTAATAGGCATTGTCACCCGGCTTATGGATGATATTTGCACCCGATGAGGCTATCAGTTTTTCGGCCCGCTCAATCGGGTCCCAGCCAAGTTTGCCGATTTCCTGCTTTTGCAGCGCAGGTATCCCGTTTACCTGTGCGGCATTGAATACCCATGCACTGGTAACGATTGGACGGTCAAGTCTCAGCGAAATCTTGACGGGCTGTCCTTCTGCGTTCAGCACAGGTTTTCCGCTTTCGTCCCTTTTGACCACCAGATCGGTGGTTTTTACGAATTGGATCAGCGAAGCTTTTTCGCCTTTTTTGACGTTCCAATCGTTCGCCGATGCCTGGTTAAAGGTCATCCAGCGCGGGTCCTCATAGCCGGCAAGTATTAGGGAAAAGGTGTTGATGCCCTTATATCGGTTTCCGGTAATGGCATTATAGGGCAGCTCAAAAGCAGGAACATTGTCGCTAGCCCATGGCTTTTGCCAGGGAGCGGTTCCTGCCTGGAGTTGCTCGATAAGTTTTTCCGCAACCTGGACGTGCAGCACCTTTGCTTTATCACTGCTCATCTTCAACCTCCTGTTCGTTATCGTCATCCTCGGGCAGTTCATCTGCATAATCCACTCCGTAAACGGCGGCTTCAGCGGCAGTGAGACCTATGGCCTGGCCAGCTGCAAGTGTATCTAACTTATCTTCCAGTGATCTTGAATGTTTTTTCATAAAATTATTTGATGTTTGGGGGCGGCTGTTCGGGCAATAACAGCGACCCTAAAATTTGAAGCGGATTGAGGTACCTGTTCCCGAAACGGATGCTGAAATGCAGGTGCTCCCCAGTTACCCTGCCAGTTGAGCCGGTTACACCGATGAGCTGACCGGCTTTTACGTGTTCATTTGGGCTTACCAGGATTTGTGAAAGGTGCCCATATATACTCTGGAATTCGCCGTGTGCAATTCTTATATAACTTCCCAGAAAGCGGTTAAATCCGGTTTCGTTCACGATGCCGTCCATAATACTGAGAACTGGCTCGCAGCGGGCGGCCAGATCAACTCCCTTGTGTAGGTCGGCCTGCCCCGTGACGGGATGGATACGCATACCAAACGGGGAATTGACCCTTAATTGCATCAGGGGGAGACTGACGTTTGCGGGTTGCTGTGCATGGGCACCCAAAAAAAATTGCGCCAGAAAAAGCAGAGTCCCCATGAAATAGTTTTTCAATGGTCGGTGCTTATCGGCCAACGCCGGCGGTGATCTGTTGCTGGTGACTTTCTTCCCTGACAAGACCAAGCTTATCCTGAAGTGAAACCGTACTGTAGGCCAGTGTCCTTTCATTGGTCGCCGCCAGTTCCATGGCATCGCGAAGGGAGTTTACCGAGCCTTTTTCCTGAAGAATGGTAATTTCCATCAGTGTTTTAAAGTCTGGTGTATCCATGTTTTTGATATTGGTCAATATATCTTGATAGAGATCATTGTGGGGTTTAAGCACCAGTAGGGCGTTTGTTGAATAAAGGCCGAGCGGGCTGTTGCCAAAACCGACGTACACCTCATCTTTGGCGAGGTCTGCGCTGGTGATGATCCCGACCTGCGCCTGACGGTTTACGGGATCGTTTTCTAATTTAGGGTGTACCATGACCAGGTTCCCCGTTAAATCGTCCATAATATTAAATGTTAAGTGAAAAAATTGTCTCTCAAGGTTGGCTGCACTTACTTTTTAAAGGTCTGTTTCATCATTCCTTTAGGCTGTGGTATGGTGGCATTTGGCGGAGAGGGCCTGAAGAGGCTTACAAGCTCCTGGACCTCCCGGTTGATACGGTGAAAATTCTGCCGAAGGACTTCGTCTTTCCTTCCGCTGAAATCATAATAGACCGGTAGATCGCGATATCCCTTCTCTTCTTTTTTGATGGCCTGCACATCTAGATTGATGCGGCAGTTAACCGCTGATGGCTGGTATTTCCCGGTATAGGTTTCTACGGCATCCGAAGCGATCAGGCCTACCATTTCACCTGCCCGCAGCGTTGCTATCTTACCTGCGGGAATTAATGGTTCAAGCTTTTCGCTCAGGGAAACTGATACCTTGCTACGGTCAATGCTCAAACTTTCGCCTTCCTGTTTTACCTTGCCAAAAAGTCTTTCCAGCCATTCCAGTGTGTCCTTGTTTTGTACAGATCCAGAAAGTACATTGCCGACTACTGAGGTAATCGTTGCGGCCGTTTCCTTGCCGTACTGCTGCTGGAACTGCTGAAGGCTCTGGATACCCAGGACAGATGCCACCAAATTACTTCTAGCTTGGCTCAAGACCTGTTCAATGCGATAGATATAAAGGCTTGGTGCCTCATCAATGACCAGTCCGGCAGGTAGATTGCCCTTGGTATTGACCAGTTTGGTCACCCTGTTAAGCACCACCGAATAGCACGCCGAGTTGATGCTCTGCGTCGATGGATCGTTGGCAAGAACAAGGATCGATGGGTTTTTAGGATCGCTGATCTTTAGCTCAAAATCATCCCCACTAAATACCCAAAAAGTTTCCTTGGTTGCGAGCCGACTGATGAAAATTTTAAGTGTGCCTACCTGTCCTTCAAGCTGATCGAACGCTTTTGCGTTGTAAGCACTCTTGAAGGGGGATAATAATGAGACAAGTTCCGGCTCTGAAAATAATGTGCTGAAAATCTCATCATAGTGAAGGTTAAGAAATGAAAGTACATGTGGCAAGCTCGAATAACGGCCATCCTCGTGCCTGCTAAAAAAATAGATGCAGGCCGCAAGAAAATTAATGGCCGATTGGGTAAAAAACTGGTCGCTGCCACCTGAGCGGTCGCCTTTCTTCATGGCTTCGACCAAAGCTTCGGCAGTTTCAGATGCATCGGCAAGCGTCTTTAGGTACTGCCTTTTCCAGGGGTTTACCCGCCGGCTTTTCTCAGGTTCATTAAGGTTGATGACGTGAAATTTATAATCCAGGCATGGCCCATTCTGTTTGGCCAATAGATAATGGTGATAGGCAACCTTTGCAAGATCAGGATATTTGATATCGTATACACATAAGGTGAAAGATTTGGCAATGAACTGCTTGATGATGGGCATGATCACCGAAAAAGTTTTCCCTCCTCCCGGCACCGAAACCAAAAGCAGGCTCCTGAACAGATTTGCCAGGGGGATGAACCCTTTTCGCACTTTCTTTTTATAATAGAACAGCATTGGTATGTTCACCGAGTAGGGCGTGTCTATTGGTTTTACGGGCTGCATAAATGATTCGCCCTCTATGTTCCACTTATCCTTGCCCAGTTTTGAGCTGATGATCTTGGAAACATTATCCATGGCAACATGGATCAGCAGGCTTCCGGCTATCGCACTTGCGATATAGGCAAGATCGGACCAGCCGGCGCCCATCCAAATGGCGGGCGGCTGCCTTCCTTGGAACCATATCCCCGAGAAGAAGATGAGAAGTCCCGCAGCCAATGGATAAACGATATGGTTTTTGGGGTTGAGGTCCTTATTTTTTCTGCTGAGCGTCCCTACCGAAACCAGGCAGATCAGCAGCAGGATAAACAGCTTACTGTAGAGTAGCTGATGGTAGAATGGTATCTTGGCAAGCCTGACAGCGAAAAAGCGCAGGCTGTATTTGTCCGCATGATCCTGAACAAGAAATCTATCGGCATAAAAAAACAGGAAGATTTCGATCAGGACAGACAAATAGACACCAAATTGCAGGAAGCGATGCAGGCTCTGCTGTTCTTTGGTTTCTTCCATATGTAATTTTTCTAATGGACGGAAAAAGCCGCTGGCTTGCTTCCTGGAAATTTATAGACTGTCTGCTTTCAGTATATCGCTGTATCTGATCTGAAGGGTGAGTACCCTGCCCGAAATCTGTTTTTCGGTCAGTTCGATATTCAGAATCTTGTTGCCTGGAAAGGTTGCCTTTTTCAGCACATATATGTTCCTGTACCGTTTTTTAAACGAGGTATTTGGATACATCTGCCAGACCGGACTGATTTCAACGGACTGGACATTGGTCGCTTTGGTGATCTTTTTGTCCTCAATCTTAAAGCGCTGTTCATCAATCTGATAAGACAGGTTGCTCTTGTTGAAATAGGTGATATCCAAAAAGATGTAGTCACCTGCTGTATAGATATGATTTAGTGTGGACTGTAGTCCATATGCCTTGGATTTACGAAGGCTGACTGCTGTTGGCTCAGTTAGGATTTTTAAGGCAAAATCCTGCATCTCTTTAGAGGTCAGGGTAATTCCTGGAACTTCCAGCGGCCGGGTATGTTCCGGTAGGATATTGATCTGCGCGGGAACTGTGGGCGCAGGGCTGTCGATGTAGCGCAGATTGTACTGTGCGATAAAGCTTTCCCCGACGATGGTAACGATACCTGTCATCTTACCTGCTACATCGAAATACTTGGCGGAATCAGGTACGATCTTTAACCGCAGCACATTCTTTAACGGCAGGTCTCCCGCAATGGCATTCGTGGATATATCCACATACTGAATGGGCTCAGGGGAAATAAAGTGCAGTGAAATATTTGGGCCGATAGCTATTTCGGGCAGGTCTTTGCGGTTTATAACTGACTGTTGTTGGGCATAGAGGAATTGGACCATCGAAAAGATGGCCATCAAAAAAACAATAGATTTCTTCATAATGAGGTAGGTTAATATTTGCTTTGGGTGTTTTTGAGTTCTTCGGGGTCTATGAGATAGACCTCTGTATTGTACTTCAGTTTTGCCTTATTGCTTCTTACCAATTTGCTGACGGCGGTGGTGGTAGACTGGAACATCTTTTGGACGATGCTCATCACCAGCTGGTTGTTGTTTTCGGCCTGTTGCTGAATCGTCATACCCTGGCTTGCATCGCTTCCTAGAGCTTTTGAAAATTCCCTGAAGGCAGATGCAGGTACATAAAGCCCCGGCATACCATCATTGTCGTAAATATCCAGCCTGACCGGCAGGATATGATTTTCCTGAAAAACAGAACTGATCGACAGGTTAACCCGTTGGCCCGTAAAACCTGTGACCTGGGCGTACAGATAAGTTCCTTTTTTGATCAGGAACCTTCCTGCTTTCATATCATCTAGTAGGCGGATGCGAAGCCTTGACCCTGCATACCCCGTGATATTCTGATCTACAATGGCTCGGATAAAGCTTCCTTCGGTCACTGGTGAAATGGTATTAAAAAGTGATGCAGATGCCGAACTTTTGGAAACGCTCAGCTTTTTCTGGTTCTTCATCTCTTTTTCTGCAAGTGCCATAGCTTTCTCCCTGGCCTGCTCTGACCTGTATTCAGGATCATTCGCCTTGCCCATGCTGTCGATCAGCGACATCTGTTCCCGAAAAATCTTCATCGGGTCTGTTTGCGCTGAACGTGTAGGCTGCATTGGAGCTGGAGGTTGCTGTTTCAGTTTGGAAAGTGCGGTTGCAAGGTCGCGGTCTGGATCATAATTCCTTACCTGCCGTGGTCTGGGGCTGGGGTCGGCAAATGAAGCATGCGTCTTGCGAGGCTCGGGAATGGCGCTGCCGTACCTGCGTTTCATTTCCCTTTCGATTGAATCTAGCATGCGCTTTTCTGTCAGGTTATAGAGATCAGGCACATTTTGTTTTCCGGTCTGTTCTTCGCCTATTTCTCCAACGGCGGTATAACCGTCCGCATCTTTATACTGCTTTCGGTAGGCATCCAGTTTATCTTCAAGGCCTTTGTTCTTTACATCTTGGGAAACGTCTGCAACATTTTCCTGTAGCGTATTTCCTTTTTGCTGTACGGGTGCCTCCTTGCCGAAACTGCTTTTCCATGCGTAAAAGAACAGGCACAAAAAAGGCAGCAGGATCAGCGGCAACATGTACCGAGGTTGCTTAAAATTGATTTTCATAATTAATGGTTTGATTTTGTATTGAGCTCGTGATGGATGTTTTCCAGCTGCCGGATGGCATTTTTGACAAGCAGGCTGTCCTTTGCCGTGAGGCTGTCCTTATGCAGCACGGTATTGATCTGGTTTTGCAGGTCAAGTACTTTTTTAAGTGCCTGCCCCGCGCCGACGATCTGGCCCAGTCCCTGTGAGATATCCGAACCGGAACCGTTGATCGACGGTAGCGGCTCGGCAACCTTAACCCTCATAACGGTAAAGGCAAGTATGCCTGAAAGCAGGATACTGGTTACCATAACCGCAAATATCTGCGCGGGATACCTTGTGCTGATCCGCTTCCAAAAAGCCCCAATCTGGAGAAAATAAATTCCGAACTCTTTGCTTAGCTCTTTGTATAGATCAGGGCGGGTTTTAAAATGAGTTTTTCTGTACATTTTCGAGGTCTTTATTTTCCAATGTTTTCCAGCGGGTAATGAGCACTGCATGGGGATTGTTGTCCGAGCGGATTTCGAGGTCTTTCAGATACCCCTCTGTTACCAGTGAGCGGATGATGGTAGAGCTACGGCGGTCTATTTTCTGCCGGCCGTAATAGCGGAAATATTTTCGGACATCATCGATAAAGATGGAATCGGTCTGAAGGGTCAGCACCGCGCTGGAAGAAAGGATAGAATTGAAAAAGCCTTTCTCTTTGAGGTTATTGTACTGTAATGCTCCGCTTTCGTCAACCAGGTACATTGCCTTTTTCATCTGGTATTCGATGTACTTATCGTCAGGGGTCAGCGAAAAAAACAGGCTGTGGAAAAGATTGACATGCGAGCGGTATTCAGCGGCACGGTTCATCTGCAAGTTGGTCTGCCTTGCCAGTAGCGGTACGCTGTTCGCGTCCAGTACATATACGCTCTTTCGGGCATCGGAAACCTGGCGATAGGCAAAAAAGGAAACGATGAGCACGATAGTTCCGGCCATTACAAAACTCCCGGCAGATAAAAAAGTGGCTAGGCGCACTTTGGCCTCTATGTTTTTGATAATCATTATTTCATCATTTTGGTGAGCAACCTGGACATATTGGAAGCGCCACGCCCCATTGTGGATGCGGCGGAACTGATACCTGAGGTAGATACTATCCAGGTGCTGATGCTGGGAACGGTCAGCATGGTCAGCCCGCCGATCAAAAAGGTCACGATTACGATCCCGAAAGAAAGCAGGCCGTTACCTGCGAACCAGCCCAGCTTTTCTAGGCTTTCACCAGATGTACCGACCAGTTCTTTATATCGGCTGATCTCTGCTTCCATTGCATAATGCTGGAAAAGACTGGCAACATAGAGTACCAAAAAACCGATGCCGGTGTACAGGTTGACCGAGATAAAACGGGCAACCCATGTACTGAAGCTGTCCCTAAATGCGGGAAGTATGCTAATGGCAACGGAAAACGGTCCGAGTATAATCAGTATGGTAGAAAAAATAATCTGTATGATAAAGATGATGTATACGCAGATGCGAAGAATCCAAAGCGCCAGTGTTTCAAGGATCGAGCTGGCCAGTAGCTGCAACCCGACCTGCATACGGTTGCGCAGTTCCACGATCGGATTCCATACCTCGGCAAAGCCTTCTTTGACCGTAGACTTGACAGATTCCCAAGCATTTTCATACCAGGTATCAGCTTCCTGTTTTGCGGTTTCGGTCTGCGCCTGTACGGTCAGCAGTTGATCGGCTACCTGTACCATAAGCTGGGCTCGTTCCATGCGCAGGTTATTGACTTCCGTCTGGCTATCGTTGAACATGAGCTCGGTCTTGTTTGCTACAAGCTCGGTCGGATAGGCGACCACCCTAGTAAAAGTGGACCACCAGAGAATGACCATCACCAGCCCGAAGGGTCGGAGCAAGGGCATGATCTCCATTTTTTTATCCCCGGACATCATTTCATAGGATTTGACGGCGAAAAAAATGAGCATAAAAATTGCGGATAATGCCTGTGCATCGGCAATAAAGGCATCGTAATGTGTCCATATGGTATTTTTCATCGCTTTGAGAAAATGCATCATACCTTCCTCGTACACACCGTTGCCCTGCAAAAAATTAAAGGTCTTTTTAAAGGAATCCGGCACATCACCGGAACCTGATTGCACAAAGAGAACGTTCTTAAAACCGGCGGTGCCGGTCAGTGAATTGATTATGTTCATCATGTTGATCTAAAGTTTTGATTTGCGCAGGATATCATCTGCAATCTGTTGATCGGTACGGTAGCCCTGGCCTTGGACAATGGGCTGTTGCCTGGACTTCATCTTGCCGGCAGATTCGCTCAGCGAGAGGAATTTCCTGGCATATTGTTTTTTCGCTTCCCAAGCTGTTTTCAATTTTCGGTATTCCAAAAACAGGCGGTGATAGGCCAGTATCCTAGAGCCGCGGTCCACCGTGGTGTTCATGGCTCCGTCGAGGCGTTCCCTGATGCCAGCGGATTCTTCGAGGTACCAGTTGTAGACACCCGTTCGGACGAGATAGTCGCTTTCCTTTATTGGAACATTTGATAAGAGCTCTTCATCCTGCTGGTCTAGCAGCGGTTCAAATTCGTTCCTGTAATACAGCATCCATAAGGGATCGGCAGTGGAAAAGATGGAAGAATAGTTTACGGCTTCGGTTACAGCGGTATTTTTTAGAGTATCGGCATGGAGCTTATAGGCATTTTCGGTATTCTGCATTGCGGCCGCAAAAGCCAGCCTTTGGGTCTGAGGCCCGGCAGGCCCCAAAGGGCGCAGGTCGTTTTTGGGGTAATCAGGGTGCCATGCCCAGGTTAGCAGATAGTTTGGGTTCAGGCCCAAAAATCCACTGGTCGGGGTAAACTTGTTCCTGCTCCATTGCTTGAACACCATGCGTTCCTGCTGATTGACGATATGCCTGTCACGAATGATACGCTGGGCGGATACTACTGAGGTCAGCAGGCTGAGCAATGCGATTAAAAGGTATCTCTTCATCATTTTATTGTTTTAAAAGTTGATAACTGCGGATAATATCATCTGCCATCCGGGTGTCTTGGTTTACAAAATTTCGATAGGGGTTGGCTGTTTTGAGTACGCCGTTTACTTTGGCCCAGTACATGGACCTGCCCATGCTATAGCACAGTGCACGCATAACTTTCAGCTCCAGAATAATCTTTCGCAACAGCGCGTCCCTCTTTTCATAATCCATCAGTACCTTGCTTCCTTCCTTAAGAACAAAGGCCGATACTTCACTGACCAAGTTGATCCCGCGGGATTTCATCTGACGGGCCACGTCCTCGGCGAAAAGCAGTAGGTAAGGCTCAGAGCTTGCAATTGCAATCATTGCGTTGCTTTCTTGGACGATCTCGGAACTTATCTGGACTATCTGGGCAGCAGCGATCCCGCTCTTGAGCGCTTGGTTGACCTGGGTAAGGGAATTATGGATGAGGGTCTGGACCAATACCACCGAACTGACATTTACGTTGATGTCGTCCAGGCGACTGCGAATGGTATTCAGATAGCTGTTATGGGTATTTTCGGCAGCCAGGCGTACGGCGCCATTTTCATTGACAATTGCAAAATGTCCGGGATCAAAGACCACGGACTGCGCTCTCAAGCCTCTTACGGTAATAAGCAGGAGAAGGGCGGCTATTAATATCGTATACCTCATGCATTAGGGGTTTTTAAGGATGGCTGTGTTGCGGATTATATCATCGACAAGCTGTTTATCCTGGTTCACGAAATCAGCGAATGGATCAACGGAGCGTTTGTAGCTTGCCTGTAACATAGCTACCGCCAGTCCTTTGCTCGCGCCCTCGATCAGCCGGAGTTCGGTAAGCGCGTGAGAAAAAAGAATTTTGCGGTCGCTCGCCTTCATCTGGTTGATATCGCCAATGCTCAGCGCTAGTCCAGCTATATAATTTGCCAGCATCCTCGCGCGGTCTGCAAGGTCCTTTTCAGTCTGAAAAGCAAGCGCGATCAGGATAAGATTATCATTTGCCAATTGGTAAATAATATTTTGGTGCCGGATGATTTCCGAGACGACCGGGCTAGCTTCCAGCCCGATCTGCGCCGCGTCGATAGCCAGCCCCACGGTATGAAAACGTTGTTGCAGTTCCCTGTACTTCATCTTCAGTTTGCCCATCTGAGACCTATTGAACTCTTCATTGGCGGAGGCAACCGCCTGCTTGTTCTTTGCTTGGTCCTGCCTGCTGTGTTCGCTCTTGCTCTCTGAAACCAGTTGATGGATCAGCTCCACGTTAAGCTGGCCAAATGATTCCTGCTGCAGGACCAAAAACAAACAGCCTATAAAAATTATCGCTCTCATTGTTTTAGGTATTTAGCATTTCTGATAATGTCATCTGCGATCTGCATATCGATATTGATATAACCGGCGTATGGGTTCAGGGAGTTTAGTATGCCGCGCTGTTTTGCCCAGAACATCGTGCGCTGCATACCGTAGGCTACACCTCGCAGTATCATCAGCTCGGTCCTGATCCTATTGAGCAATTTGGCCCGTTCGCCCGAATCCATTAGGTTATTTACGCCGCCCTGCAATACAAATGAGCTTACCTCCGTGGCAAGCGCAGTTCCCCTTCGCTTGAATTCGCGGGCGCCCCCCTCTGCAAAGAGAAGCAGTGCGGGGTTGCTTTGGGCAAGGGAAACAGCCTTGTTTACATCTTCAACTATATCCATGCTGATCTCTGCAATATCCTGGATCGCAAGTAGCGAACGTACTGCTCCGGACACCTCACTTAGGCCGCGATAGATCTGCTGTTGCAGGTCGTTGACAATGACCAACTGGCCTGTTACCGCCAGCTGCCCACGCTGTATAAGGGTCAGGTTGTCATTTGTCCTATTGAGCTGGCCGTTGATGACCCCAGAGTGGGCGGCCATCGCCCCGGCGGTTGTAGGGTCTATATAGATCTGGGCAAAAACTGGGCTTAAGGAAAAGCTAATCGCAGCTATAAAAAGTATTCTTCTCATTTAAAATCGGGTTTAAAATATTCTATTGAACTGTTAAGAGGCGAGCCGTTACTATTGACCTTGCGGACAAAAGTTTCCAATGGCAGCCCGCTTTTTTCAAGGTCGGATACAAAGGCTTCCAGCCCTTTCTGGTAGGTCCCATATGTGTTTGCATATATTTCCACTGCGGCCTTTTCTGGTTTTTCTGTAGTGTAGGTGAGATACTGATAGATCGAGTTTTCTACGCCGTAGACTTCCCCAACCGTGCCCCGGCGTATATATACTTCTTTAAACCGTCCGCGCCCTTCCTTGTTATCAAGCTTATTGATGGTAAATATCTTTTTCTGCTCGGTTTCGGTAATCGACAGCAGTTGCGCAATCTCCTTATAGTTCTCCTTGAACTTGCTCTGGTCGAGCAGGAAAATAGTATCGGAATTGCTCAGGATGCTGTCTTTTACAACGGCATTCCCAATGATATCGGCCAGCTCCTGGGTCACTACGATAGCCTCTCCCCAAAATTTGCGAACGGTTTTATAGAGGTACAGAATGTACCCTGCCATTAACGGGGATGCAATCGCCTTCCATGCTTCTTCAATGATCAGGGCTTTTCGTTGGGATGCCCTGTGGCGCATCTTCTGGATAAAAACATCCATGATGATCAGGGTGACGATCGGAAACAGGGTCTTATTTTCCTTCACGTTGTCTATTTCAAAGACAATAAAGCGCTCGGAAAACAGCGACTGATCGGCAGGTTCGTTAAGGATGCTGCCGAACTCACCACCCAAATAAAATTTTTTTAGCACATAACGGAATTCGTCCAGGTCAAAGGGTATCTGTTCCTCGCTTTTGATCTGTGGGATTTTCTTTAGGGCAAACTCATAAAAGGAATTGAAATTCATTTGTGGCACCTCGTCCCTTTGCCTATCGGCAATAAAATATTGGCCGTAGTATGATGAGATCAGGCTGGAGATAACGTCCCTTTCCACTGTGCTCACCGTTCCTTCCGCACCTTTCCATAGCAGGCTGATCAGCGTACATAAAAAGTCTTTTTTCTCAATATTGTATTCACTTTCATCAATGGCAAAGGGGTTCATAGTAATGGGCCTGTCGTCCGACCAGGTAATGTACTTTCCCTGATAGTAGGCACATAGACCGGAGTAGGAATGCCCAGTGTCCACGATAACCACATCCATATTGTACTGCATGTACTGCTCAACCAGAGAATTTATCAGGAACGATTTTCCAGATCCCGATGGACCTAAACAAAACCGGTTGCGAGCGTTAATGCGCCCAGAACGCATGGGCAGATCCGAGAGATCGATCCCTACGGGGATGCCCTGGCGGTCGGTAAACCGTACCAGAAAATCTGATGGTTCGTCCGTTAAAAGGGATTCCTTAAAGAAGAAACATAACGCTGCATCGGCCGTAGTGAGAAACCAGTCGTACTTTTTCAGTTCCACGCCGTTGCCCGGTAGGGCACAGCGGAACAGTTCCAACTGGTTGTAGGCATTCCGTGATGGAATAATGCCCTGCTGGAATAGTGCTGCCTCGATGTAATTGGTCGCCTTTCTGATCTGTTCTTGTTCGGCGCAGATGACCATGGAATAATGCGCGTTGACCAGAAGCTGGTTTTCCCTGGCCACATCGACCAGCAGCAGGTCGATGTCCTCCACACAGATCAGGTTGGCCGGATCGGGAACACCAGAATGGCGCTTGCGTTTCAGTTCCAGTTTGTTGAGCGTCATCTGCTGGGCGGGTATTTCCATCAGCTGGTTGTAGATGATAACTTGGTACCCTGGAACCTGATGCAAAAAGGAAAGGTTGTCAACGGGAAAGTCCCGCATTCCCTTATTATCCTGCTTTTCGATATAGGGACCAATCTTTTCAGGAAGGTCAATGGAGTCGGTATTGACCAGGCTAAGGCAGCGGATAGCCAGATTTCCCAGGTTCAGATGTTCGTCCCCGCACCGCATATTGTTAAGTACAATGTTGGGAGCGGCAAATTCCATGCTGAGCACCTTGCTTACATAGCGGTTAATTTCGGCCTCGTTCAGGTAGCGCGGATTAAATCCCGCATTGCTAAGCAGATCTGAAAGCTTCGCCGTATTCTGGTAGAAGTCGGCCAGCACCTTTTTATCAAAGGTGTAAAAGGTACCACGGCCAGTCTGTCGGGTAATGACCAGGTAGGTTTTTATTTCGGTGTATTCCCGGCCTTCAAAATGTGCGTGGTACTTTTGTTGGAGAAATTCCCCTGCAGCTGCACCTTTATATTTTTTGCGGATGAATACATCCTGTTTTTGGATGATATGCCCTTCGCCCAAAATCTTGATGATGTTCAGCAATAGGCTTTGGTAGGCTGAATAGGCATCGGGGTCGGCACCATACTGGAGTACGGGGTTGGTGATGTGCAGGATCACAGAAAAATCGCCCTTATCACCGTACAGGATGTCCAGCCCGTTATAGGTATCGATCCCGGCATAGGGCATTCTAAATGCCGTTCTTCTTTCTCGTTGCATGATTTATCTTTAAGTGGACTGGATGGATAATGATCCCGGAGTTGCGGGTTTTGGCGTGCAGGCCGTCCTTTTGGCGGAAGTAGGTGTAACCAAGGCCCGAACAGATCAGGGCAATGGTCAGAAAACCCCCAAGGTACATACTGGTGAGTGCCCCGATCAGGCCACCCAGAATGAGGCCACTGGCCAGGGAGCCAATTCCCCAGTAAATGAACTTTCCCTTGAAACCGCGGTAGATAAGGGGCTTTTGAAGCCCCTTATAGATTGAATACCTGGTTGTCATTAAACGCCGAAAAACGCTTTGATGACCACGGATACGAGCACCAGAAAAAGGCAGGAACCTCCCCAGCTCATCAGTTCCTTGTTGATGTCCTGATCTCCCGCATTCCATTTGATGTAAACGCGTACCCCGCCGATCAGTCCGACCACCGCACCGATGGCAAGGATCAACGTAGACACAGGGTCTACATAACTTGTCAGTGAAGAGGTAGCGGCATTGATCCCAGTTGAACCGCCGCCCTGGGCGAATGAAGATTGAGCTGCAAGAATGGAAAGTGCAGCGATTGCGAACAGTTTTTTGTTTTTTACTGTCATGGATTAAGAAATTAAAAAGTGAATAAAAATTGATAGGCTGTTTAGTGCACCCCGAAGAGGGCTTTGAGCGCCGCCCCTATGACCGAAAGGAACAGGCAGGAAAAAAACCAGCCCATGACCTGGGCATCTATGTGGTGTTTCCCGGATTGCCAGTTGGCATAGACCCGAAGGCCGCCCAAAATGCCACTGATGGCACCCAGCACAAGCACCATATCAGAAAGGCTGAAATACCAGCGGTGCATTTCCCCGCTAACCTGGTAAAATTCACCGATCCCGGGCGGCGTTTGGGCGAAGCCCAAAAATGGCAGGGCAAAAAAAAGACAACCGGAGTTGTCTTTAGAAGAAGGTGCATGAGTTTCATCGGTGTCTAGTAAGGGATGGCTTTGGTGTACTCGATCAGATCGGACTGCGCAAGCGAGAAAAGCTGTTTAAGGCTGACCCCGCCAGTGCTTTGCAGCTGACCTGAAGAAATAGACTGCCTGCTTTCAACTTCAGGAGCAGCTGCTTTAGCTAAGCTTGTAGCTGTTCCATCGGGGCTAATTCGCGTGGGCTGGTGTTCTTCGGAAAAAATAAGCTCTCCCTGGCCTGCCTCAGAGGCAGGCTGCCCCCTTGACCTTAGTAGGTCGAAAAGTACATTTAGCAAATAATACAGGCAGTAAACAGCAGCGAGGCTGAGCAGAAATTGTGTCCAGTTCATAATTCTATGGTTTTGATGTTTTCTTTAACGTATTGGATAAGTTCGGGATGTCGATGGAGAAAATCCTGTAGACAATAGGCGATCAGCTTGTTCATATCAATGGACTTCGCGATTTTAAGCTGCTTCAACAGGAATATCGTGCGGTCATCAAGGCGTATCAAAAGTTTCTCCCTGCCTGTAAGTTCAAAGGCTAGGATACTTTCAAACAGGTTTTCGAGCGATGGATCCGCTGGTTTTTTAGAAGATTTTGTAATGGTATTTTTTTTGCCCGCCTCTGTTTTGGCCTGATCGTTCTGTCCTGGGTTGCCGTCTTTTTTAATGGTTTCCCTAAGCTCGTCGGCCAGTGATCTGATGCCTGTCATGTTTGTTCCTCCCAATCAAGGTACTGACCATAGATCAGGTCGAGCAGTGGCAGAACAACGGGATAAAGTATCAATGGGGTTTGAAAGGTACTGATGCGCTGAAAATCCACCCGGTCGGCAAGGCCTGGGGCCATCACCCCGAATCGCTGCATTACATTTTCAATTTCGGCCCGGGTCTCATATTTTACGGTGTTCTTGATGCGGTTGGGAATGAAGATGAATGGAGCCTTATTGTTGATCTTCCGCAATACCATTGCAAAAAGCACGGTTGAATCCACCGAGAACTCGTCGTAGGAAAAAGGACAAAGTACCAGGTCAGCTGCTGCGAAAAGCGGCAACAGTCCGTCATCATCCATTTTGCCGGGCAGGTCTATCAAGATAAGTTCTCCGGACCTATTGCTGAGCGCACTGTAAAGGGAGGGAAAATGTTTCAGGTCGGCGGGCACTACTTCGTACAAGGGTTCGTTTTCCAGAATCTTTGCCTTTTCAGCTTTTGAGGCAAGGGATTGCTGGTAGTCCATATCCAGAACAGTTACTTTTCGCTTTTTGATCTGGGTCAGATAGTTAGCGAATAGCAGGGTAAGCGTGCTTTTTCCAGCACCGCCTTTTTGGTTTCCAATGAGTATGACCATAATAGTAGATTTTTTAGCGTGTGTTCGTCCGGGCCTTGCGCTTGCGCTGCCGGTTGCGGCCAAGTATAGCCTCATCGTCAATGTCATCGGCTATATCCAAATTGATCTCTGGCAGCCATGTAGCAGAAACCGAACTTTCGAAGTATCCGGAAACTTCTGTGGGCGTGTTCATTCCAGGAGGAAGATCGGTGTAAACCTTGTGGCCAGTTTCATTTCGGTCGAGTGGAATAATCGTATTGTCAGGCTCAACAATTTCGGCAATAGCATGCTCCGGACCGCTGGTGCTGCTTTTTTGTGCCCCGATAAATTCCGCTATCGGCATCAGCTCACTGCCTTTATAGACGGTCTTTTTTGCATGGTCTATCAGGGTATAGCCGTACGGCGGCTTTCCCGGTTTTCCATGGAAAAGTACCTGCAATCCAAACTTCGAAGCAAGTAGGTCGGCGAGTTCCGAGGAGTAGCCTGGAGATTTAGCGGATTTGCCTCCGACCGGCAGGTGCGTTACAGGAATTGCGCTCGGGTCATGGCTGACCTTGTACTTTTCGGTAATAGCCCGCAATTGCAACAGCCGATCAATGTTTTTTTGATATTGAGCGATCCGGGCATCTATTTTGGCTGTTTCAATTTCTCCCTGCAGTTTGCCAAATTTGAAAACCTTGTATTGATTACCCTCAAGTTTTAGCGAGTAGCCGTGACATTCCAGCAGCATCATAAACTGGGCGCGGGTAGAAATATTGTAGCCGAGGGCATTGACTATGTCTTTGCTGAGCTGCTGCTTTTCATCAACGCCCATAACCTGGTTCAATACCTGATAGGCGCGTATCTTCTCATAGCTGTCATTGATCTTTTTGCCACTCTCATCGACGCGGGTAGACACCATGTGGATGTGGTTATTGGCGGTATCCTTGTGAAAAACAAGTAGGTACGGCTGGTTGCCATACCCCATGCCCTTAAGCCATTCGGTGGCCAAATCTGTAAGTTGCTGTTTGCTGTGCGATTTTCCCTTGCAGGAGATTACGGCATGGAATTGCGGATACTTGATACGGGCACTTGTTTTTGACCGTGCCTCTAGATAATTGATATAGTCCTGTGGCCTCAGGTGTTCAAAAGCCTGTAATACGCCAAAATTTTCAACTTTCATCAGTTCGCCCTTGTCCTTCTCTATTTTGTTCGTGTTGTAATTCACGCCCTTAAAGGTGGCAGAGGGAGGCAGAATTTTGACTATCATAATTGACCTTTCATTAGGCGGATGATCTGCCGGATGTTCTTTTCGAGTTCCTGTTGAACGATAATATAACCTCCCAGCAAACTGGTAAATTCCGTGGCCACGCTCTGGCTAAGTAGGCCTTGTTTCTGAAGTATGTTTGCATGCTTGGCGAGCTGGTTGATGTTATTACCGGAACGGCCGAGTTCGGCTCCGATGCCATCCAGCTTTTTCATCAGCTCTTTTGTATTGGTCAGCATATTGTCGGCATTTTTTAATACCCTGATGCGTACAATGTCAGATCGGCTGATGCCCAGTGATTTTTCCAGCTCAAGGAACTGTATCAGCTCCTGCTCACTCAGCCTTAATTCGAAGCGGCGTACCTTAGGTGCCAGAGGCCTTTCTCTTGCCGGATGGCTATTTCCCATAAGAGATGAATTTATGTCCCTTGGCTCACGGACTGGATGGCACGGAATATCTCTAGGGCGACCTGTGGGACAATAGCGTTGCCGTAAGCTTTTACGCTTTCTGCACGCCAGGCAGGAAAGGCAATTCCGTCCAGTTCGGTGGGAAGCCCATCATCTCCGCCACAAAACGGGGGTTCAGCTGGCCACTCTTCCCAGCCGGGAACTTGGTTTTGCCAATCTGTTCCGCTTTGGGCAACCGGATCTTTAAACGTTCCAATATTGAGACTGGCATATTTTCCTGTCTCGGACTGTAGGCGTTCGACTGATCCAGAAGCGTGTAGTAGACCAGAAAATCTGTTAGGGAAACCTGCCCTCCGTTGCCCTTGTCGTTCTTGCGGTCGCCGAGCTGCCGCTGTTCCATTACCTCGGACAGTGTCGCCGAGTTGTTGCTCATCTCGGTAGCTGTTGGCGTGGGCAACAAACCAGACCCGGTCCCTTTGGTGCGGGGCGCCCTTGGCAGCAGCCGGAATACACAGAACGACTGGTGTGCCGTCTTCAAGTTGCGGTAGTACATATCCTGCGGCACTGATCTCTGAAATGATAGTTCCGATAACCCTTCGCTGGAGTCGGACGATGGTGCTGTCCGCCTGCTGATGATCGTCCTGACAAAAAAGCTCAATCGCTTTGATTTCCATTTCAGATAGACTGTCTGGTTCGAGAATGCTGAACAGTCCAGCAACGTTTTCAAGAACGATCCACTTGGGCCGTGCTTCTGTAATAATTCGGCAAGCCTCTGGGAAGAGGTAACGGTCATCCGCTTTGCCCTTCCGCTTTCCGGCCTGGCTGAATGGCTGGCACGGAAATCCTCCGCTGATGATGTCAACGCTTCCCCTAAACTGAGCTGCACTGAATTGAAAGATGTCGTCATAATGGTGGGAGTTTGGCCAGTAATGTTTCAATATGGTCTGGCAAAACGGGTTCCTTTCACAGGAGAAAACATTTTGCCATCCCATCCAGGTAGCGGCGATATCAAAACCGCCAATACCGCTGAATAAGCTGCCGTGTCTAAGCATAGGCGGCGCTTTTGAATGAACAGGGTTCTTGAAAAAATTGGCATGGAGAAGCCCTGATGACATTGGTCATCAAGTAATTGCATATTAGCATAAGATAAAGTTTAAGGTTAAAGATTTAATGGGCGATTGCCCCATGGCGGTTGTGAGCACTATGCTGGAAAAAAGGGAGTTGCGAGCTTTTTTATTTCCTCAGCCTAGCTTTCCCCACCGGGGTTAGCAGGGCGAGGCAAGTTCGTTTTTGTACGTCAGCCCAGCCGAAGGCGGGCTGTACGGACAAAAACACAACTTGCAGAAAACAAAACAAAAAAATGGCAGTATTGCCTTGGTTAAGGTAATAGAGGTTTCCAGGTAAGTGAAGTTGGGTAAGTTGCCTTGAACTGTTGGATAAACAGATAGGTGGATAAATTATATGCAGTTATGTGAATAGATATTCATAGAGATAGTTATATATCCGAATGCTTGTACAGCTATCTATCCCGATATAAAATATACAGCCTAAATTTAGCTGAACATACAGCTATAGGAATAAGTAGATAATTAAATATGCTGATATCTATAGGTTGGGATATACTTATATATATCCATCCATATAGAGGATTAGTTATCTATCCAAAAGGTTGATTAGCGATATATATGGATATCGATATAAACAGATAATTGTATAACTATATTACCTGTTACGGCCTGTCTTAGAGTTTGCTATTTCTTCGGGTGCTTCTACTTTTTGGACACTTCCATTTTGCATTTCATGCATCAGCTTTTCGTTATAATCCTTATGGCCTAGGTATTCGCCAGAACGGTCTATAGCATGCGGTACATTCGCAATCAGATCGCTCGTACATTTTTGGCCAGGGGCATCGTTGTCGAAATATACATCGACAACAGGAAAATCCTTTACAAGCTTAATTGCACTGGCTAACTGCGTAATTGAATTGAGTACGATTATCGTGGGCATAACCGCTGGCTGATGCATTTTCAGCCAGCTCAGAAAATCCATGTAGCCCTCGAATAGGGCAGCATGGCTTGGGCTACGCTGAACTAATGAAATATCCTTTCCTCCAATACTGCTCTTAAATCCGTTGGCCGTCGTGAACTCCCATCCTTGGTTTTTGTTTTGCCAACCAACCGCATAAAAGGTGCGATGGTCCTCGGGATCATTTTTATGGCGATAATAGATATCATGTAGATAACCATTTGCCACATCTAAAATGCCCCTTGACAGCAGGTAGTTCCTAAGGATAAAATTCGAGCCGACAAGACTTGTTCTCACAAGTTCGTACTTATAATCAAAATTGTTGGATTCTACCGGATACTTAACGGGCGGCAGATAATTGGGGATCAGTAAGGGGTCAAGATTGCAGACCTCGCTTATCTTATTTAGTAGCTCAACATAAGGCATTCCCGGCCAATAGGCCATGCCAAGTTGGATGATGCCACCACCAAAAATATTGCTCTGGTTTGCACCACCCCAGTCTTTCCATTTTCCAGCCTCGTCCCAAACGGTGAGCGAGGGCGTGTTCTGTCCAGTTTCCCTGAGCATGCTATGGTAAAAATGATCGCGTCCGGTCTTGCGGACCGGATGATGACCAAGCCTTGCCAGAAACTCAACGATGGAAAAATCCTGCAATGCGGATATATCAATAAATTTTGACATAATGTGAACTGATTTAGGAGATGATTAAAGATTGATTACAGCATTGAGCTGATCTGCCAATTGCCAATCTTCGGCCCTAATTGTTACGTCTTTAAATTTGGACAGGCGCTTGCAAGCGGCAGCTAAAAATTCGGGCTCGTTTAATACAAGCACACTTGCATCAGAACTTTTAAATTCATACCTCCAATTGAGATATTCAATGTAATTGCCGAAAACGACGAGCTTGTTCTCATTGCCTGGTATAAATGACATTCCCCTAGGGCCAAGACAGCTGGAGTAATTCCGTCCCCTAACTTCCCATCCACCGTTTTCGTTTTCCCATCCGGCAGCAAAAAAGTCCTTCCGCCTTTTTTTTCGTCTATTACATAATAATAGACCTCTTTTAGGTGTCCGATGGCAATTTCCCAAATTCCTTTGCTTTTGAGAAAATCTGAAATTTCCGAATTGCCTCCGAGTTGCCGGATTTCTCCGATATGATAATGTGGTATTTTAACAGCTCTTCGTTTTCGTGTATGCTGCTTATCTGCTCTGGCCTGTAAATCCTTGAACGGACCACAGAGCTGGCCGATTTTTTCCGACACCTCTAGCGGTGAAAGTTCGGCCCAAAAGGCCATACCAAAATCAAGTAGGTCACCGCTACGCTTGGTCAGACGGTCGAACCAAAGGCCGAGCTGGCTGTTTACGACCAGTGTCGGGACCTTTTCGAATTTATGTAGGACATTCTTGTACAAAAGTTCTTCACCCGAGCTTTTTGCTGGATGGTATCCCAGTCTCGACAAGAGTACACATAAGGTTGCCTGTTCTCCACTGGAACCGCGTTCTGTAATTTTAGTTACCATATTCGTATTTATTAAATGAAGATTTCAGAAGTGGCGCATGGTGTCTATTGATTTGCAGACTGCTGCTGCTTCCAACCGGTCTATTCGCCAACTGGCTGAATGGTTTCCATCCTTGCGGGGGGTGATCAGCCCGATAGCTATCCAGTGTTCTACGTTTTTTCGGCCATAAAGCCGAAAGGCTTCGGATTTTTTCAGGTAGGGCTTGATCTTGCCTGTTTTGGCCAACGCCATTTGTGCGCCCATTTCGGCTGCATCCTGCAAAAGCATTTGCAGCTGATAGCCGGATAGTTGGATATTGCTCATGAAAATATATTGTAAGAAAGTAATAGTGTAGTGGGTACAAGAGTCCTTAACCGGCAATGGGCAACGAACCCATAGCAATCCGCTTTTGCCGGTTTATAAATTCGGGACTACCCACGTCGGTTCCTACGAACCGGGCTTTCGCCTGCCAATGCGCTTTCAGTTTCGGTGCTTGATCTTTTTGTCCACGCGGGCAAAATGCCAGTGTAACAATGGATACCTAACCTCACTTTCGCAGAATTTCCTGTTTACACAGGATAATGCTTCATCCCCATACGTCAAAGACCTAATGGAAATGATGGTTTACCGCTCTGCCACTGGCAGGTAAGTTTTCCGGTTACTGGATGCTGCAACAGCTTCCACTTTTTCCCGGTCTAGACATTTTGAAGGATTTTTACCGATGGTTGCAGATGGTTTTATTAAACCTTCGCTGATCCATCGGTCTACGCTGCCCCGTCCATAAAGGCGATAGGCTTCGGCCTTGCTGATCTGGTCCGCTAATTGACCGCATTCTGCAAGGGCTTTTGTAGTGCCCATAGCGGTGGCGTTTTTTAAGAGGATTACCAGTTCTTTCAGCTTCATTTGCGTTCCTTAAAATGTTGTTTCTTTCATCATTTCCGAGACAAAGCAAAAAAAATGGGGTACGCCAAAACAGGGACAGGGGGCGACAAAAGGTTGTCACCTAAGCAGGTGGAAATAGAAATAATTCTGAAGATTTGGTAATGAAATCTGCGCCAGAATGGGCAAGGGATGTTATTTATAGTTTGATAGGTTATGGTTCTCGTTGAGCCAATTTAACATTGCGATAAGTTGGGATTTCAATTTTTGTGCAGTCGTGAACTCTACCTCAGTCGATTTTTTTCTCAGGCTATCTCCAGATATAAATTTGGTTTTAGAGGTGTAGAAATGTTCAGCGAAGAAATTAAATAGTGCACCGATATTTTCTTTTTCAAAGAATCCTTTTTCTAGTTGAAGCCTAATGAATAGCGCTAGTTGAGCAACAGGGAGATTAATCTTTAGACGTTTCGCTGATTTCACCAACGGATCATCCTGTAATGCCAACCGTCTTAGTTCCAAGATCTGTGCAGTATGCTTTTGCTTTTCGTCGAGATAAGCATAGAGCTGTTCTTTTATCGGCGCGGTTCCTTTCAAGATCCTAAGATTTTCATTACCTGGTATTCCGTTCAGCTTATCCTTCTCTATAATCAGCATTTCGAGCTGTTCATGGAGCCCGCCCAGATTATCTAATGATTTTTTAAGATGTGCAATGTAGTAGAGGTAAAATTCTGGGATATTAAACCCATTCTTGATCAGCAAAAACAACATTGAATTTGTATCAAGTTCCTTAACACAAATTGTTTCGCTCATTATTCGATGGCAATAAGTCACATTTGATGGTGTAATTTCTTTTTTGTGAATCATCAGTTGTGTTGCTTTTTTCACTAAAATACTCAGGTCATTATCCAATGCTTCGTTATCAAGGTATTTTGAAAATTCAATAAATTTCGTTTGAAGTTCCACCTTAACCTTAGGAAGCGAATAATGGGTTATTGGCATTTCCATATATAATGGTGGTGATATTTTTTTTACCTCTTCAAGAATTTTTTCCAAGCAACAAAGAAGACAATTATAGAATGATTTTATTTTGGTTTTTGACACTATTGTTTTC
Organism: Sphingobacteriaceae bacterium; assembly: GCA_965284455.1. Lineage (GTDB taxonomy): Bacteria > Bacteroidota > Bacteroidia > Sphingobacteriales > Sphingobacteriaceae > Pedobacter. The sequence goes on along the minus strand of OZ260086.1, from coordinate 5,100,606 downwards.
CAAATCGGTTTACTGCGGTAGAGATAGCTGTGGATTGTATTACTGATGTTCACAAGCTGCCTAACACCATGCGCCGCATCCTTCTTTGAAATTACCATTTGCTCAAACAGTAATTCTCTGAAATTTATTAATCCAGATATGAACGTCTGATGAAGAAAAGGAATATAGTTGCCTAATTCTGGTAGATTATTCAGTTGTTCTGGTCGAATATTTTCTTCAACCCAGAGTATTAAACGAAAAGGCTTTACAATCATAAGGTGCGATTAAGTTGGTCCTGCTTTTGCCAGTTTTATGGTATATTTTCACTCTGCAGGCTTAGACCAAATAACTCTATTTCCCACCTAGGGAAAAAGTGGATGTATAAAACATGTACACCGATTTATAAAGCTTATGCTTATATTTGCCACAATTAAAATATTGTATAGCGATAGCTATTTGACTTGTCTTAAAAACTGCAACTTTTAAAATGACAACAAGGAAAATAGGCCCATCGCCTGCGCTACAGCGCGGGTGCGGCTTATCTTGTTGTCCGGGCTGTTGCAGGCCTTTAAGACAGGTGTAGTTCGTATCCCGCGCTATATCGTTTTATAGAATTCTGCACTCGGGGTGGCAGGCCTAGACTAATCATATGAAGCAATCAGAAAATGTTGATATTCTTGATCAACCAATTGCACAAAGCCCATTAAGTACAGAGTTCAAAACCGTAACAGAAATACTTGGCTTCCATACTTTTTCAGATCTACTACGCCATCGGACTGTTAAATTATTAAGCTTGCCTGGCTTTGACCAGCACCTGGTTTACGAGTATGTGGACTTTCTGGAAACGAACCAAATGGGACACCTGATCGACCCATAAAAAAAGGCCGGACAGATTAATCTGCCCGACCCCAACTATACTAAACTAACTAACTCTTATTATACTAGAAAACTGCGTAGGTCTTCCAGAACCGCAGCTACCATTGGTTCCAAAGGTTTGATCGCAGAAATATCTTTGGTGTACATCTTTGATTTTACGCTTGGTGCCGAAAGTACATCTTGCCCCTTGGTAGAAAAATTACAGGCAATCTTCTCCGAAAAAACATCAAGGTTAGGCTCATCGTAAAATCCGTGCGCATACAAGGTCTTTTCAAACAATGCCAATTGCATCGCAGTCAACCTGGTTTTCAGTTTCAATGGATTAAGTTGGATATCTAGAGGACGCTCATTAAGCCCCTTGATAGTCGCATCGATCCATTTTGCCAGAGCGTCGTCCACTGGTTTTCTATCCTGATCAAATACCATTTTTGTATGCAGGTTGACCTGAAACACCTTTGTTCTTTCTGCTTCCAAAAGCGATCTTGCTTCTGCTGTGCTGAGGCCGTCCGTTTTGGTAGAAAAGACCTTGGTACAATAGTTCTCAAACCTAACATGGTTTAAACCCAAACCTATCAGCAAATGCATCAACTCATAATTATCACCAGGAAGTTCTTCACCTGTTTCGTTGAATACCTTTTCATACTTCTTAAGGTACTTATAGTTGTGCCATCGCATTTTTCCATCATGGGTAAATTGATCGAATGGTATTCCCATCACCAACAGAAGCTGTTCATCTATTCCTTTTTCTGAAGCCAGTTTTTAAGAAACTGCCATTTATCATTATAGATTAGGGACTGCTGTTTGCAGAAGAGTTTCGGGAGGCTCAAGGTATCGGGCAGTAACGGCTCAACCTGAGAGGTGAGGTGATCCATCAAATTAAGTATGGCCTGTGCCACAATGTTCTCTACTTTGTTAGGATCAAAATGGTCGTCGCAAATTTCACCCATCCGATAGAGGTTAATCTGCAGGAAATTACTGATCTGGGTTTCATTGGACAATTCCAACAATTGTTTTAACAATACCCTTTCCAAGCGTTTGAGCTCGTTTTCCAATTTGCGCAGTGCGGTCGTATCCCTTTGATCTTTCAGAAGGGTTTTCGATAATTCTTCGAGTTGTTCAAATTCGTAATTCATCTTTTCGGTAGATTGTAATTTATCATTATGATTATCTAGGGCATATCTCCATGACCATTCTATTATTTTTTCTATCGCCACTAGCACATCAGCCTTATCTTTTTCACTATTGAGATCAATACCACAGACCACGCCATTGATTGCTTTATGTTGCATTACCATATAATAGCTTCCACCCAATAAAAGCGCAATGATTGCCTTGAAATTTATTCCGCTTTCGCTAAAGTAGGGGGTTGCCATTCTCAACAGCTTTTCTCCTTCAACCTCACGTTCATCGGAAATGCTCCTCATTAGTGCACTTGCCTCTGAAATCTGCCAATGGATAATTTTCTGCATTTCCTCACTACCTGAAAATACCTTGAAGTTTTCCTGCATCAGTCCAACAAATAACATTTCAATCTCCTTGGCCTGTGGGTTTTCGGTAAATCGGAAACGCTCAAAAAAAGGCCTCCAATAATCTTTATTCTGTATGTAGGTTTTCAGCAAGCCATTTAAACTCCCAAAATGATAACGGATTAGGTTCTTATCTTTTCCAAGCAACCTGGCAATGTTATTCGTCCTAATTGCATTGAAGCCCTGTTCGGTCAAAATCGTCCCTATTGCATCCAAAAATTTCCTTTTTGTTGCATCCGTATCCCTAACCTTATTGAGCCTTCTTTTTGTCAAACCGCTATTTTTCCAAGTGTGTTTTCTTAATTACCCATTCCCACGCATTAAGCACTTTATCCAGTTGCGTATGCGTATGTGTTGCCATCACGCTCATCCGCACTCTAGCATCTTTTCTTGATACAGCTGGATAATTTATTTGGTTTGCATATATGCCAGCTTCGAGGAGCATTCCACAAATTTTCGCATTCAAACTAATGTCCCCGATCTTTACAGGGATGATGGCTGACTGTGATATTCCGGTATCCAATCCCAAAGATTCGAGTCCGGTTTTCAAATACTCAATATTGTCCCATAGTTTGTGCATCCATATCGGCTCTTCATCCACCAGGTCAATGGCCTTTGAAATACAGGCAGAAGCTGGAGAAAGTGTTGCCGAAAATATATGTTGCCTTGCCTGAAACTTCAGAAAACCAACAAGTTCGGGACTTGCCACTAGGTAACCGCCAACATGGGCAAAGGTCTTGCTGAACGTTCCCGTAATGATATCCACCTCCTTATATAAGTTGTGCAATTCAATAACACCTCTTCCAGTTTCACCGATCACGCCCGTACCATGCGCATCATCTATGACCAGATATGCCCCATAGTGCTTGGTCAACTGAATAATCTTATCGAGTGGTGCCAAGTCGCCATCCTGAGAATATACACCGTCAATAATTACCATTCTTGTGCGGTAATTATCCTTTGAGGTCTTCAATATCCTTTCCAAAGCTTCTAGGTCATTGTGCAGAAATGTCTTCACATTCGTATTCAAACATCCTTCGTATACACTGGCGTGAACAGCCATATCAAGTATCGCAAGATCTTCCTTTTTGAGCAAAGCCTGCAAAGAAGAACTGTTTGCTGTATAACCTGTACTAAATACAATCGCACTGTCCCTTTTAAAGAACTTTGCAATCTTGTTCTCAATTTCCTGATGGAAAAGATAATGCCCACCTATTGCAGGAGATGCACCAGCTCCCGAACCATATTTTTCAATAGCGGCAATAGCGGCTGCCTTTACCTTTGGATGCTGGGTAAAGCCTAAATAGTCGTTGGAAACCAAACTCACAAAATTACGATGTGGGTTACTAGGCAGGTTGAGCTCGATTTCAGGACCGCAGCCAGAAAGGTTTTCCTGCCTATAATTAAACTGTCCATTCTTACTACGGTCGGTTACATAGTCACCCCAAAGTTTTGCCCATCCATAGGGATCCATTCCTTGGATGTTCTCAAAGTCCTTAAAACTTGCTTTTTCAAAATCAATTTTTTTCATCATTTTAATTTTTTTCGGTTTTTATCCGTATTTGAAAGCAAGTTCGGTATGGATTTTACCCCAGGTGGGGAATTAAGGGATGATATTTAGAAAAATTAACAGACCAGAAAATAAGGCTTAATCACATATTGAACCTCAAAAAAAATAACCTGTAGCTCAGGTCAAGTTCGTGGTAAACCTCAAACCCAAACTTCTTGTACCAGGGCAGGTTTGCCAGCGTAGATGTCTCCAAATAGATCGGCCTATTGTCTTGAAGAGCTGCAATGATAATTTCCTCCATCAAGCGTTTACCTAGACCGAAATGCTGGTATCTTGGATCTACCCCAATGAACCATAAGTAAGCCATACGCTCTACAGAATGGATAGATGTGATCATTTTTCTGCGCTTCATCGCCCTTAAGGCATTATAGAAGCCGATGCCATTAAAGACCAATTTTAGATCTAGCCAAATTGACCATACTGAGGTCCGTTGCAATTCCGGATAGATTAAAAGCGCACAGGCCTTTCTGTCATCTGACAATAGCACCTTACCATGCTGCCTACAAGCTTCGAATGAATAATCCATCAGCGCTCGTATGCGAAAAAGTTTATAGCCATCTTGGCGAATAAGGTAATTCACGCTTTTATTATCCAAAAAAGCTGCAGTAAGGATATTGATTACGGTCTCTTTATCTTCAGGCTGTGCGGTTATCATAGCTTCATTTCTTATTGAATTATTTAAACTTTACTTTCATCATCAGTCAAAAAACATAGCCGGACATCCATCCGGCCTCTGTTCATCATTAACTATTATAACCTAAACTTAAATTCTTATTTAACCGTAATGCTAAACGACACATCCGCAGGCGGCAAACATTCCTTATCAGTACAGGCCATAAAACTCACCTTAACTTTTACATTGGTCTGCTTGACCCTGAGTTTCACCCTTTGGGAGAACACCACACTTTTGGTAAAATAATTGACATTCATCCCAAAAACCTGCTCGTATTTCACCAGTGGCTTGGGTTCTGATACCTTGCCCACCAGTTCATAATCTTTTGATTTAACAAACTCAAATATGGTACGCTGAGGCCCACCCTCTTTCTGGTTAACGGAATAGATATGCCAGTCATCAAGTAAAGTTGCCTTGATAAACAACGTAACTTCATTACCATTTGTCCTTTTTGCAACATAGCTCCAAATAACGGGGTCTTTGATTTGTGCTTTCATTTGAAAAGCAACAAACAAAAGGAGTATTGAACATGATATTTTTTTCATTAGTACTTATTTTAATGACATGCCCAACAATCTATTCGGCCCATGCTCATCATTAACTATCTAACCTAAATTTGTATTAAGAAGATTTTAAAATTCACTACTGCTTAGCTATTTCTTTCTCAATTAAACTTATTAATTCTCTTTCCTTGATTGCATCATTGGGACGCGGTGGATTAATTGCTGATAATTTCCCATCTCTATCAATAATTAATACCGTAGGGAATGCAAATATTCCATAACGGGTTATTATAGAATGGCCCACTCCTTTACCTTCTGTATAAAGATCTACACTTCCTTTATGCGTATAAGTGTGGGCATTTATACTTTTTTTCCACTTTTCCTTATCTAAATCAGTTGAGATGCTTACAAAAACAATATTTGGATTACCGGCATATCTATTATAAACCCCCGACATGTTTTTATTTAATTCACTGCAAGCTCCACATCCCGTAAAAAAAAAATCTAGAAATACTACTTTACCTCTAAAGCTGTTTAAATTCACCATATTTCCGGAAGTATCTGGAAGTACAAAAGGGAATACTGATTTACCAATAGATAAATTTTCTGTTGAATTTTGAAGTATTTTTTTACAATAGGAACTATTAACAAGTTGTTGTGCTCTTTGTAGGTTGGTGTGGTCAAACCAACTAGTATTCTTGCAGGTTTGCACGTATTGAACAATTAATCGATCCCTAAATTCACCACCATAATGACTCACTAGGCCATCCAAATCATTTATTTTTCCATATTGCCAAGTCCTAATAATAAATTCCGCAACACCACGTGAATAGGTTAATGATTTATCAGCTATCTGTGTATAATCAAAGGTGGGTTTATTCTTGTTGATCGCCAATAACTTACTTCTTAACGAATCAACACTCTTTGTTTTAGCCCTCTTTATCTCACCTAACATATTATTGAATGAACTTAAATGAGAGTTTTCTACTGCTCCGTACAGGTTTGCTTTAATAAGTTGGTATATGAAATCAGAAAGTTTATGCTCATACTTTGGCATAAGCTCTGTGATAATTTGCTTACGTTCATTTGAATTTTCAACCATACTGAGCGCTTGTTTGGTATAGTAATCATCATTTAACTCTGAGTGGAAATCACCTATCTTACTTCTCTCAGCGACCATTTTTGATAACTTATCTCGCATGTGTTTGTCTATATCGTATTGTATGTTATAGGCGCAAATTAATTTTAAGCTTCCAACTCCCGAAAAAGATATTCTATCATCTTCAGCCAGACGAACAGTTACATTGTCATTTGGCGTGATGACATATTGATCAAGTAAGATGCTAACATTTCCAATTCTATTTCTTTTGTATAATGTAAAGTAAATTATAGGTTCGTTGTTTTTAAATTCAATTGTAAACTGATTAGCATTCTGTTTTGTCGCCACTATTTTTTCTAGCCCAGGAATAACTCCAAATCCATATGGGGAGTATATAATATAAACACTGTCCACTTCATATTTCTTAGCCAATTCAATTTTTATCAGCGCCTTATTATTAGGGGAGGCAAAAAAATTTCCATTAGCACCTACAACATAAACACATTGAAGGAATAATATCATATAAAATACTCTCATCTTTGATTTTGTTCAATTCCACTACGCTGAATTTCTGCAAAGGGAATAGGTAATACATATCGGTTATCATTAGGCGGAAGGGTGTACACTTGACCAGCAATTGTTCTAGTGAGTGTTTTTGCAAATCGAGTATCAAAATTAAGGCGCCTTAAATCTTCCCATCTACTTAAAGCTGTGAATGGTAACTCTTTTCTTCTTTCACGCAATAGGATAGTAAGTGCAATTGTTTCATTGGATGCAACCTGATCTACATATAAGCTTTCTCCAGCGCTGTTCTTTTTCCAGCGCGTTTTCAAAAGCGTATTCAAATATTTCATCCCCTCATTTATCTGATTAGTTCTTATCAAACTTTCGGCACAAATCAAATAAGCTTCATTAATAGCCAGTCCGCTAAAGAGCGATATTCCACCATTGTAAGTTCCTCTAAAATTGATCATACCAGTTGAATTTGCGGAGTAGAATATCGTCTTTCTAAGGTCGTCGTTATCATATAAGTTATACAGTTCAGGAGAAACTGACATATTCGCAAGACTTGTGAGGGTAGACCCACGTGTAGTAGAATAATACACGACTTCTAGATTACCAGATGAATAAGTAGGAAACGGACGAGTCAAAGCACCATTTAATGTGGTAAATTCAATCAAAGCAGGATTAGATGACAATACTTTTCGAGAATAAACCGCTGCTTGTTCATAATCACCCATTAGCAAATACGTCTTTGCAAGCATGATTTGTGCAGCAGCAGCGGATGGCCTCATTTTAAACTGAGCTGTTTTTGGCAATAACATTTCTGCTGTTTTTAGATCGCTCAAAATCTGATCGTAGGTCTGCTGAACCGTTGCCCTTTCTACAACTTCGTTTACATCTGAACTTTTTTTCAAAACTATTCCGAGTTTTAGGTCTTTTGTACTTTGGTGATATGGCTTGGCATGTCCTTGTGCCAAACTATAATAAGCAAAAGCTCTAACAAATAATGCTGATCCTTTTACAATGTCATATTGCGATTGGTTAATTGTTGATCTATCAATTGTTTCTAACCCTTCGATAACAATATTTGCATATTCCACCATTCTATATGGATAGTACCAAATAAGATCATCAGCGGTTGTGCCTTCGTAAATGTCCGTTGCCCACTTATAAGCATTTCTATCAGCAACTGTTCCTGAGGTCTGTGCGACTACATCTGTTACTGTAAAATTATCTATGCCAGCCATTGTCAGATTAGGCATATTAACATTGATTATTGTTGAGTTATCCAACAAAGCTTGGAAATCTTCCAATGTTGTAGGAATGACATCTGCTTTATTTGATTTTATATCTAGCCATTCATTTTGCTTTTTACACGAAATACTTAATAGCAGTATAACTGTTATGTATAATATTTTTTTCATAATCGTTTATTTAAAATTTGCCCTGACTCCAAAAGCGTACGTAGTTGGATTAGGAATATTTCCGTAAGTGCTAAAACTGCTCACGTCAGGATCTATACCAGATTTGTTCTCTCTCCACAATATCCCTATATTATTGATATAGCTATAAACTTGTATCCCAGTAAATGGCAACTTGCTGAGTTGCTTTTTATTGAAATCAAAGCTTATGTTAATATCCTGCAAACGGATGTGATCACCCTTTTCCACGAGTACTGATGATGATTGATAAAAAGTATTTCGGTTGGCATTTATAGCATACACTAGCGAAGGAACGTTACTTTTCAATTCATCTCCTGGATTTTGCCATCTGTCTACATAGTCTGCGTTTCCTTGAAGACTTACAGCTGAAGTGTAATTCAAGTTGGTGCTTTTTCTTCTTATAAAATAATTAAATTTGAAGGTGCAGTTGGCTGATACTGTAAAACCCCCATAGGAGATACTATTTCGAAATGAGCCGTAATTAATAGGACGGGCGGAACCATGATAAACAATATCGTTTAGATTGTTGGTATTTAATATTCCTGTGTAGTCTTTACTAGTTACCCCATTTAGAAATCCTAAAGGGTCGCCATTCGTAGGATCAATACCTGCAAAACGGTAGCTGTATACACCGAACATACTATTGCCTTCTTTCAAAAACAACCCATACCTCTGCAATTCATCCGATCCCTCTACATTTGCCAATTGAGCAAGTGTGTATTTAGTATTAAAATTTACAACTTTGTCTTTATTGTAACTATATAATATGTTACTTCGCCAGATTACCGCTCCTTTGGTATTAATGGTATTCAGTACAATATCAATTCCTTTTGTCTGCACACTAGCCACATTACCTTTAAACGACATAAAACCCGTATTTAAAGCTAATGGAGCATTATCGATTAAATCAGAACCAACCTTCCTGTAAAGCTCAAAACTTCCACTGATACGATTATTTTTACTGGCAAAGTCAATCCCGAAGTTTTTGTTTTGGACTTTTTCCCATCTAAGCTCGGGGTTAGGGGCTCTAGTAACCGTTGCAATTCTGGCCCCTGTTAAGCCATCTGTACTGTATGAGGCAGTGAGATATGATGATGTATTAAACACGTTTCCATTATAACCATAAGTGGCTCGTATTTTTAGATAGGGCATCCAACCAACTTTATAAAAAGATTCCTTACTTATTTCATACCCGAAACCCGCTGACCATAATGGCGTTATTTTATCGTTCGTTTTTGCGCCGAAGATATTTGCGCCATCCTTACGTCCACTAATATTAAAAATATATTTACTCTTATAGGTGTATGCCCCATTAGCATAATAGGAAATAAACCTATTTGTAGCGCCACCCACAAAATCAGTAGGAACTGGTAATGTCCTTGAACCTGTGCCACTAGGGTTTATTGTATAGAATGTGGTATAGTTTAGGTTATTAACAGCAGTCCCAAACTCTTCATTATAGCCATAAAAAGTATTATTACTTGTAGAGCTTACGGATTCCTTTATTTCGGCCCCTGCAATACCCGATATTTGATGGTTTTCATTTATGGTTTTATTAAAATTTAACTGGGTCCTTAAATTATGTGCACTTAGTTCATTCTCATTTTGGAACAGTACTCCACCAATAGGCATTGGATAGGTAAATATTCCGGAACTACTTCTCTGCGCATAAGAATTAATTAAATTTCTTACATAGTACCTGTCTGGGGATGAATAATTTCTATTTTTGCTGCTTTCTGTTTGATACTGATAATAAATCTCAGCACTCAATCCGGAAATAATATTATATTTTGCTGAAGTACGCAACAGTAAATTATTTGTTTTGGTAACATTGTCCATTTCATCCCTTTCCTGTAAAGGACGTAAATGCCAATTTAAAAATCCTTGGCTCTCAGCCAATGCTAAATATTTTTCACTAAAGCCAAAAGGTACAGCGAGTGGATTGTTGTTAGCATCTACAATCTGTGAGTAAGGGGATAATGATGCTATTAAAGTATATGGATTTTCTGTAATACTTCGGTTTAGGATAATTGATGTGCTAATTTCAAATCCTTTAACGGGTTTATATGTATTAGAGGCGTTGAGCGTTAATCTGCCAAATTCACCTCCTATATTATTACTTCGGTTATGATCATAACCAATTGAAACATATTGACTATTTTTCTCTGTTCCACCGCGTATGCTTAGTGCATATTGTTGTTGTATACTCCTTTGGTAAAAGTATCGACTAGCCTGGTCCCTTATGTCATTGTTCTTTAGTTCATTAAGTTGTTGGGTAGCTTGCGTGTCTGAGATTGTTCCTGCTCTTTGACTTGCAAAGATATTAACTGCGGATGAAATTAACGGATAAGTTGTTGTATTAGCCAGATCAGCATCATAATATTTAAGGTCAAATAAAAGTTTCTCAAGATCAATATAGTCTGACGAATTCAAAAAATTCCTCGAATACTTTAAATTTGGCTTATCTCCAATAGTAACATTACTATTAAAATCAATCTTAAGGGCTTCATTGTTCCTCCCTTTTTTTGTTGTAATTACAATAACGCCATTTCCAGAGCGAGCACCCCAAATAGATGCTGCCGCAGCATCTTTAAGTAATGTAATACTTTCCACATCATTAGGATTTATGTTACTTAAGTCACCCTCGTAAGGAAAATTATCGAGAATCACCAAAGGGTCTGCACTAACATTATTGTCTATAGTAGCACGGCCTCGAATAGAAATACCAAGCTTTTCATTTGGAGGAGCAATGCCTACGGGTCCGGATATTTTATTAAATATTACACCACTAGCGATACCATCCAAGCGATCTAAGATATTTGTACCAGTCCTTCTATTAAGTAATTGGTTGTCTATCTGTACAAAAGATCCTGTTGCCCTCTCTTTAGGAAGGGTCTGATATCCGGTAGATACAATAGAAACCTCATCAAGCTTACCAGTTGCCATAACCAATTTAATGTCACCTAAATTAGCCTTAGCTCCAATTTCCCTAAGCTCGTAGCCAACATAGGAAATTACCAGAATCGCATTGTCTTGCAGATTACTAAAAGCAAATTCACCGTTGGCATTGGTAGCGATTCTACGTTCTGTTCCCTTTACTACAACAGAGGCACCAACTAAAGCATTTCCGTTCTCATCTATAATCCGACCCTTGACTTCAATTGGTAACACATCGGCTTTTGTTTGCTCCTGCCTCTTGTTAATAACAATGATCGTTTTGTCTTCTATTTTATAGGTAAATGGCTGCCCTTCAAAACACTTATTGAGTACATCCGTCAGCTCATTTTCATTTGCCTGAATAGTTACAGGTTTAGATATTTTAATCTGGTCTTTATTGATCAAAAAATCATATCCACTCTGTTTCCTTAATTCCTTAAAAATTTCGGTGAGCGATGCGTTCTTTTTTGACAAAGAGATTTTTTGGGCATTTGCAGCTAAAGTAACCTGCAAAAACGCCACAAATAATATCAAGCATGTTAGATTTATCCTCATAAACCATTTTCTAAGATTCGGATTCCGGGCAATCTGCCATAAACTAGTTATGGACTTTCGGACATGGTCGGTTACACCATACCCAATTGTATTGTAAAATTTATACATTTGTTTGTTTAGTTAGTTGTTGAAATTGTGTTAGTAGCATTATTATCTGATTGGCTAAACATCTGATCGGAGGCGCTTCCAACGCCTCCGGTCTTGTTTTAGCCAACCTCAAGAATTTTCTAAGGCATAACCAAAACCCTCCTTCCTTCAACTTTAAAATGAATCCCCTGGTTGATCTGTAGCGCTTTTAAAACCTGCGACAATTTCTTAGTTCGGGAAATTGTACTGACAACACCAGAAGAACTTATAGTTCCTTGATACTCGATTTCTACATCATACCATCTGGCAACTTGGCGCATAACTGCGTTAAGGTCTTCGCCAACAAAAACGAAATCGCCGTTTTTCCAGCTCATCGCTTGATCGACATCTGCATCACCAACCTTGATGTCAACTCCCTTTAGTGTTGCCTGTTGACCAGGCTTTAATATTTTAGAATTTTTGCCATTTAGATTAGCGACATTTACCGACCCTTCGAGCAGGGTTGTTTTTGTCTCTGGCTCATCAGCATAACTATTTATGTTAAAATGTGTCCCCAATACCTTGACTTCCTGCAAAGTGGTTTTTACGATAAATGGATGCTGTCTATCCTTTGCCACCTGAAAGTAGGCTTCTCCCTGAAGTTCTACTGTTCTTTCTTTAAGCGATGCAAAAGAAGATGGGTATTTTAGTGATGATGCAGCATTCATCCAAACATGCGTTCCATCGGGAAGTGCAATTTCATACCTCCCGCCATTTGGCGTCTCGATTGTATTGTATTCTAACTTGGATGAAGAACCTGTATTATTTTCCGCTATGGTGTATACCAATTGTCCATTGGCAGTTTTGGTAATCTTTACATTAGTTTGCTCAGCAATAGTGCCGTTGCTCGCATCTGTAAGTGCGATGCGTTTTCCATTGCCAAGAGTCAAGTATGCTTTATTGCCAGCAGGGTTAATGTCTGCCACCTCAACATTTGCTTGGTCAACCTTATCAGGAGATTTCGAACTATAAAAATATAGGCTTAATCCAAAAACGGCAAAAAAGGAAGCGGCCACTGCAACCCTCGGCCAAAGCTTGGATCCTTTCTTTTCTTCTGCACCACTAATGTGCGTAAAGTTCTGATCAAGTTTTGCTAGATTTTCTTCCAGTCCATGATAGTCTTTATTAGACCTGACTTCGCTGATGTACCAACTTTCTAGCATCGCCCGTTCCTCCTCGGAGAGGGTGCCGTTATTGTACCGCTCAATCAGTGATTTTACATTTAGGTTTTTCATAAGCCTTAAAGGAAAATATTTCCCCCTTTAAAACGTCAGACAGGTAAAGGTGCAAAATGGAGTAGAAAAATTTTAAAAAAAATAAAACAGCAGGATGGACAGGTTAATCTTCAGCCTTAAGATGCGCACAGCATTGCCGACCTGTTTCTTAACCGTGGTATCGGAAATACCTAATACCTTACCGATTTCCTTATGGGAAAGGTCAGTATTACGGCTCATTAGAAAAACTTCGCGCATTTTTCGGGGCAATGCATCGATCTCTTTCTCGATGATCTGGTTCAGTTCCTTTTCCCTAATCAGGTTGTCGGTAAAAAATTCGCCTTTTTCAAAAAAGGCCTGGATGGATTTGGCGTAACGATCTGTAATGTTCTGGTGGGCGATGGCATTGAATACCCTGTTCCGCACCGCTCCATAAAGATAATTATCAATAGATGAGGTGGGAGTAAATTCTGAACGCTTTTCCCATATGTTGGTAAAAACTTCCTGAACAATATCGGTAGCATGATCTGCATCCTTGATCGTCCTGAGTGCATGAAGATAAAGCGAGGCCTTAAACTTATTGTAGATGAAAGCGAACGTACCTTGATCTCCTTCCCTTAAAAGGGATGCCAATTCATGATCGGTATGTTTACTGTAGTCTGGCATTGCACTAGATATCCTCTCTAATTTACTAAAAATCAAGGTCAATATTAAAAAATATTTTGCTATTAATTCCCCACTACTAAAATTTTCAGCAAAAAAAGAAAGCGGAAATAGTTTTTATGGACTATTCCCGCTTATCTAAATTAACGCTCTCGTATATAAATACGCTAGATAATTACATTTATTATTCCGACCCAGATTTTCTTGTCAAAAATCCGCCATTTTCACTTTTCCTCGAAAAAATTGCCAAATAGTTCGCAATAAAATCCCAGTTCAAAGATATTGCGTTAGAATGGCTACTCCCATAAAGTTTTTTTAAGAGCTATTTTCTCGCAATTCTATATAAAAAAAGCATCCAAACAACAAAAGCCACAATAAAAGCAGGAAGTGGATTTTTCATAGTGGTACCAGCAAGGAATGCTCCTGTTCCAATAATGCAAGTAAGGAAAAATAGAATAAGATTTTTCATAATACTTAAAATTAAGATTTTCAATTATTAACTAAACCTGGATCGCTAAGAAATAAAGCCAGGCAAGTGCTACTTTTATTACAGTTTGTTTTTCATTCATTTAAAAGACCTATAACTTTCTTCTGCAGTTCATCAACGATACTCCAATCTTTATCTACATAGATGTCGGTAGTTTTACGTCCATGATCCACATGGTTCAATGCTAGTGCCACATCATCTTTACTCATTCGGCATTTATTTCTGGCTAGGTTGCCAACTGTATGCCGTGCCCAATAGTAAGTGATGCCATCAACTGAAACCAGTTTGCAGACTTCTTTCATTCCGCTACTCAATGCTTTATTTAACCCACCGATAGTAGAATACCTTTGAGAAAGATTATTCATATATTTCTTTAGCAATGGCTTGGCCTCATCAACAATTTTTATACTTATAAAGGCATTATCCTTCCGTTTACCTTTTGTCTTCGATCGGTTGTATTCAAGCCTTCCACTAATGATATTTGATTCATCTATTTGAAATAAGTCTACAGCATTTACCCCACACATGTAAAATGAAAGCATAAACAAATCTCTAGCTAGTTCTGCTCGGCTACCAGATTTTAGGTTGCAATCCCTAATATCTTTAACCGTACTCACCTTAGTGTTTCTCTTCTTCGTTTCAGGTGCATCTACAATTTTAAACTCCTCAAAAGGATAATGTTCTATTCTCACTATCCCGAGACTTTTTTTATTGTATCTTTTGCGTGCATGATTAAAAAGCCCACGCAAATCACGCAGATAATTGTGGACGCTGGAATCTGTCAAAGCTTTTTGCACACTAGTGACTGGATCATTAAATTGGTTTAATCTTGTGATTATTCGCTCCGTTCGGAGAAACCTTTCCCAGTCGTAAAGCATGTCTAAATTAATCTCGTCAACAAACACTTGTTCTCTTTTGAAAAAATCAACTATGCTGTTCTTAACTGTATTGAAATTGGCTGCACTCTTATCTTTTTTTCCGTCTTTAAGCTCTTTTATATATTCATTACAGAATTTAATGAAGTCAATATCTTCATCATATTTGGTTAAATAATTTTTGAGTTCATCAGAGTTGAATAATTTCAATCGATTGCCCAAACTGCTTATCGCTATCCTGTAATCATCAAGTTGTGAATTTATCAACTTGTTTATGAAAGGGTCCTTAATAATGAGTTCTGTTTTGTTTTCTGGATGTTTCTTTACCTGATTTTTCGAGACACAATGTTCTGTGTCGATGAATCTGAATTTGTCTTTGTGGAACACTCTAATCTTAACATTATAAGTTCCATCATTTTTGTAATGGTGTGCAAAAACTTTTGCTTCTACTGTTGCCATTCTTTTGTAGGTTTAAATGGGTTAACGGATGCCGGAAGGCCTACACAGCAAGATTTCTTTGTAAAGGTTTTTGTAAAGGTTTTTCGAGAAGTTTGACATTTTTTAGTGTAAAACTTGACGAAGAACAGCAATTGAGAAACTGTTCGAGTGGGTAGGAGAATTCCTATATGCAAACAAAAACCCCATCCTATTGCTAGAAATGGGGTTTTTTTGTGATTTTCGGACTTGAAAATCTGAGCTCCCTCTGCTGGGCTCGAACCAGCGACCCTCTGATTAACAGTCAGATGCTCTAACCAGCTGAGCTAAGAAGGAGTGCTGGTTATTTTCCTTAAACGAATGGTGTATACTTTGCGGTATCTTATACCCTTGTTCGTTTTGGGAGTGCAATATTAGCGCTTTTTAATTATTTATGCAAAAAATACTGCAAATATTATCAAACAAAATGGCCTTTCATTTTACCAGAAAGGCCATTTTGTCATTTTTAAACTGATTACCAAACAGTTAAGAACAGCTATTTAACAATCCATGGTGACTGATTAATATCATCAACACCGCTATATTGGCGTGTTAAAGCTTGTTTAAGGTTATCGCCATTGGTGGTACGCTCAATATCGGGGTACTGAAAACGCTTAGGAATCCTTTGACTGTTACCTGTTCCAGGTCCGGTCTGAAACTCCGGCACACCTGTTCTGCGGTTTTGATAGTAGGCTTCGAAGCCTGAATTACGGAAATAAGCCAGGTACTTTTGGGTCAGGATTTGTTTCAAACCATCGGCAGTATTGCCCGCATATTTAACAGAGGCTTGTGCATAATAATCGGTCTCAAAAGAAAAATTAACGGTATAGATTTCAAATTCGCCCAGTTTTCCATCCTTTTTCAAAAAGGTAACGGTATTACTGCCATCGTGAATGCCATAAAAAGCAATAGAAGCCTGAATACCTTTTTTATACCAGCTTTCGGCATCGCCGGTAGCCCAGCCACGGTTTATACCTTCGGCTTTGATGAAACACAGTTCGGGATAGGCAATAATAAAAGTATTTTCGGCAGTATAGCCGCTGTAATACCTGTAGCGACCAATAAGTGAGTACAAACCTTTCTGCACTTTATCCAGCATCACACCCTGATCTTCGCCTGAGTTTGCACCCACAAAATTGCGGTAATCGGTAAGCGTATAAGCATTGGCTTCGGCAATTCCCCTGGCAGGTTCGGCCACCATGTAAGCCCGCGGGTCTTTTAGTGCCGAAAGTGTATTTAAATAAGTTCCGGCCATGTTGTAACGCAGGGCATCGTTACCGAAGTTATCTTTATTGTTAGGGTACTTGTTAAAACTTTCGTTGTATACAAACTGCAGGTTATCGGCCATACTATCCATTACCGGGTATTTGGTTGGGTTAGCCAGTATGCTTGCAAACTGCTGTTTTACCTGCAGGTCGGCATCATCAACTCTACTGCTCAGCTGGATTAAAGTTCTTAACCTAAAGGTATTCACCACCTTTTGCCAGGCCAGCAGATCGTTTTTAAGATAAATATCGCCTTTTAACTCTTTGTTGCCCGCAACAATAAGGGTTGTCAGGCTGTTGTTGGCCTCATCTAACCAGTTTAACGATTGCTTAAAGATATCTTTTTGGGTATCGTATTTCGGTGTAAGGTTAGCAAAACCTTTTAAAGCATCTGTCATCGGTAAATCGCCCACCTTTAAACTCATTTTAACAAAGAAATAAGCTTTAAAGAATTTAGCCAGTGCCAGGTAAGGTTTGGCTACCTCGCCGCCTAAACGGCTGGCTTCTTCTTCCATTTTAACTACGTTTTTTAAGGTAGTATAATCTAACGATGCACCTGTCCAGTCGTAATTGTTGTTGGCATAATAGAAATAATTTGCCGCGGTGTATTGGTTCCAGCGCTCGGAGCCCGAAAACGGCGCTTCGTACATATTGTACAAAATACCATTGATTAATAAATTTGGCGGAACATGCTCGGCCTGGTTGGGATTATTAAAATTTTCTTCGAATGTCTTTTTACATCCCGTGGCTGCTGCCATTGCGATGAAAAGAAACAGTATGCGATATATTGATTTCATGATCTTATATTTTTTAATGACTAGAAAGTAACATTCAGGTTAAAACCAACACTGCGCGTAGTTGGTGTTTGCAGGGTAGAAGTGCCTTCTCTGCCCGAATACTGATCTACATCCACATCGTTATAGGTAGAATTGATAAAATAAAGCAGGTTACGTCCCACTACTGATATATTGGCCGAACGGATAAAGGTATTGGCCAATAGCTTTTTAGGCAACTGATAACCGAAGGTTACCTCGCGCAGTTTGGCATAGGTGCGGCTCATCATGGTATTTTCTTTGGCTCCATAAAAAACACCCAGATAATCCTGCAGCAACTGCGGAGTGGTGTTTGGCGCAAAAGTAAGCTGGTTGTAATTGGTAATTACACCTGTAACCGGATCGAAATTAATCTTGGCACCATTGGCTACAACCACACCATCACCTACCCAGGTACCTTTGTAGTTCGGATCGTTTACGCGTACATAATCCTGATATCTGGCTTCGCCCATTTTACCCTGGATGGTTTCGATCTGGCGACCACCCTGAAAGGATTTCAACCGCACATAATCCTGCATTACGCCACCAACTTTTCCATCTAACTGAAAGCTGAAAGAGAAGTTCTGGTACCTGAATTTATTGCTGATACTCCACACCCAGTTTGGATCGGCATGCCCCAGCAACTGGTTAACCGGTAAGGAAATGGGGGTACCGCTCGACGTGTGGATTACCTGTCCGTTTGGCGATTTAGCCAGCACCGAACCATAAATATTATCGATACGGTCGCCTGCTTTGAAAAACTGATCTACCGAGGTTTCGCCCGGGGCAAGTTCTTTGTAAATCTGTTTATAGGTAGACCAGTTTACCAATACATCCCAGCCAAATTTATCGGTAAGTACAGGTGTACCCGACAAACTTAACTCCACACCACTGTTTTGTGTTTTGCGGCCATTAATGGTATTGGTTTGGTAACCTGTTGCAGGCGAAATGTTTTGCCTGATGATTTTTGGCCCGTCGATATAACGGAAATAAGTGGCTTCAAAACCCAACCTGTTTTTTAAAAACTTAAGGTCTATACCTCCTTCATAATTGGTACGGCTTTGTGCTTTTACTGCATTTAAATCGATCAGGTTATCGGTATAAAAAGCGCCGGTTTGGTTGTTAAAAGTAGGCCTAACGCTATATGGAGAAGACAGACCATAACCGGGACCACCATACGATGAGGTATACTCGGCACCATAACCCAAAGGATAAGTTTGCAGCGGCGTAGCACCAATATATTCTAAAGTACCTAAACCCGGATCTTTAACGTTAGCATAAGATGCCCTTACCTTTGCAAAAGAAATAAAAGCCGGCATTTTTACATAATCAGATACTACCGAACTTAAAGAAACCGAAGGGTAGAAGGCCGAATTGTTGCCCATAGGCAAGGCAGAATTCTTATCGATACGGCCCGTAGTATTGATATTCAGGTATTTTTTAAAGCTGATATCTACCGAGTAAAAAGCACTTAGTACGAGCATTTTCGAATTAAAGTTAAATGCCTTTACGGGGTTTTTAGAGTTAGAGAAATTGTACACATTAGGTACGTTCAGGTAATCGGTTGTGGTAAAGCTGGAGTTGTAGCTGAAGTTACGCGCATTACCGCCACCAAAGGCGCTGATTTCGAACAGATCGCCAACGTTTTTATCGTATTTTAAAAGCAGCTGGGTATTATTCTCGAACATACTCCTGCGGTCTTCGCGGTAATCGCCCAAACCTTCTTCGCGACCGTAAGGGTGCGCCGAAAATGGCATTTTTTCTGTCCTTAACTGGTCGTAGGTAGAAATCTGCGTTTTTACCATCACATCCAAACCTTTAACCAGGTTATAGTTTAATGATGCATAACCATTAATATCGTTCTTTTTATGGCCTCTTAACCACTCGTACGACATGAAATAAGGGTTGTGGTAACGCTGGTACTCGGCATAAACAGACTGGATGCCTTCTTTACCGGTTTGCCAGTAATTTTTCATATCATCGATATTCCAGTCGGCACCTCCCCAAAGCGTCATATTATAAATTACACTGTTCGGGCCATAGTTTACGTCCGGAATATTATCAGAAAACTGGCGACTGTAATTGATATAAGCTTCGGCCTTTAGTTTAGGGCTGATGTTATATGTACCACTCACATTAAAATTATTAATGTTGAGCTGGGTATTCGGGATAATCCCTTTTTGATAATTATTGGAAACCGATACCCTTAAATTGTATTTATCGGTAGCTGAAGATAGCGCAATGTTATTGGCCGAAAGCAGTCCGGTTTGGATAAAGCGCTTTAAGTTGTCTTTTCCGCGGGCTACCCAGGGCGTACCCTGGCGCACACCATTTACAACCGGGCTATCGTATTGCGGAATAAGCTGACCTTCAAATTTTGGGCCCCAGATATCGTAATCGCCGTCATTTAAGCCACCGCCTTTTCCATCACCAAAAGCATAGGCACTGTGCTCGCCCGGGCCGTACTCATCCTGGCTTTTAGGCAAAGCAATAAAACCCTTGTTAAACTGTGTGCTCGAATTTAATTCTACCACGAAGCCTTTATCGCTCAGCTTTCCTTTTTTGGTGGTAATTAATAAAGCACCATTGTAGGCCTGATAGCCATAAAGCGCCGCAGCTGCAGGACCTTTTAGTACGGTATAGGTATCAATATCATCGGGGTTAATGTTCCAGGTATCCGAGTTAATTGGCACCCCATCTACCACTACCAGATTTACATTGTTACCGCGCAGGTAAAGCGACGAACGCCCTAAAAGCTCTGAAGATACGCCTACAGTTAAACCGGCAACCTTACCCACCAAACCGTTTACCGGATTGGCTTCTCTGGCTTTTACCAGATCGGCTCCTTTTACTTCCTGAATGGCATAACCCAGGTTACGTTTTTCTTTGCGGATACCAAGTGCGGTAACCACCACTTCATTTAAGTTTTTCGAATCTGTTTTTAAGGTTATGGTAAGGTTGTTACCGCTAACCTCAACTTCTTGCTGAAGAAAGCCAACAGAGCTAAACACTAAAGTTTCGCCTGCTTTGGCATCAATGTTAAAGCGGCCTGAGAGATCGGTAGAAGTGGCTTTTTTAGTGCCTTTTACCAGCACACTTACACCGGGGATGGGTTGCTGTGCATCGTCTTTAACCAGACCTGCTATTTTTGTTTGCGCCCATGTAAAATAAGGCGTGAGGCATAGCAGCAGTAAGGCTACCATGCACATCTTCATCTTGTAGAGATGTTTCATCTATCTATAAAATTTTTAAGGTTTATAGATGCAATATTAAGACGTGCATGTTAGCCTAATACCAACTCTTAGTTAACAAAATGCCATGATTTTGTTTAGTATTTGTTAACTAAATATATTCTTAATGCTTTCAGCCGCATAACCGGCGCTTGCGGTCATACCTTTGCCACCAATGGCAGTGCGGATATGAATACAATCATCTAAATCGTAGGTTACAATATGCTTTGTAGGGTGTTGTGGGTAAAAGCCAGCCCAGGTAGTTTGCAGCTTGCGCATATCAAAATCAACAATCCGCGCTGCTTCTTCGAGCATTAATTCGTTAATGTGATGACTAAGATCAAAACCCAGGTCATCAAAATGGTTTACATCCGCATAAACATGCGAATCGCCGATAATAATACTGTTATCTGCCGCCTGCTTAAACAGGATATGAATACCCCATTTTTTAAGTTCTTCGTAGTGTTCAGGTGTTTTTATCGATTGGAAAGAAGGGCAGTAATGCTCAAAACTTTCATACCTGCGGGTAGTTAAGCCTGTTAAAATATTTCCCGATAGCTTTACATCGGCCAATGGCACTGTGCGCATCATTTGCAGTTTACTCACTACAATACCACTTTCGCTAAACAACTCGGGATAAAGCAGCTTAAACTCGTAACCATTACAGATTACGGCTTTACCACCGGTAAAAAGCACGCTGTTGTTTTTTAAACCTACCTCTACCCCATTACCTTTGCGCTGGCATGCGGTTACAGGGCTATTGTAGTGCAGCTGATAATTTTTAAACTTCGTTTGCATGTATTGCTGCAGGCGATGAATCATCAATTCGGGCTCTACACTAATTTCCTGCGGAAAGAATATAGCTTCCTTTGCATAAGCAGGTTTTATGGCTGGATATTTATTTAAGATTGCAGCCTGACCAAGCAATTCGGTTTCGTAACCTAAAGTATCGTAATGTGCTTTTAGCTCGTGTATTAAGGTTTGCTCATCGGCATCGGAAGCAATATAAACACTGCCGTTGTTGCGCACTGAAATATCAAATTCCTGTTGGATAGATTTGTAGATTTCCAGTCCGGCTACGCCATACTCAAACCACTCGGCCTCCATACCCGATGGCACTACCTGACCAAAGTTGCGCACGGTAGCGCCTACCGGATAATTATCTTTTTCTAACTGCAATACTGTTTTACCGGCAAGCAGCGCATGGTAAGCATGGAAAGTACCCAATATGCCACCGCCAACTACAATAAGATCGAAATGTTTATTTGTCATTGAATTTTTATTCTGGTGCCTCGCTGGTTTTAATTTCAGACCGGCACAAATTTATATTAATCGTTATTCTGAAACACTGCTCCACACCTGTTTGGCTGGCATAGTCTGCTGTTTTTTATTGGCCATAAGGGTTTTTCTCCTGAAATAAATGAGCGAAAGCACACTGCACACACCACCAATAAGTGGCACAGCGATTAAACACTGTTTAAAGAAATGCATCCAGCTCACATTGGTTTCACCAAATTCGTGCAGCATTAACACCGAAAAACTACCTACATAGCCAATAGAATCGGCCACATACATAATAAAGCCGATGTTACTCTTATAGTGGAAATTAGCTATCATCCGTTCAAAGAAAATGGCATTATAAGGGATGTAGGCCATATAAAGCCCCATACCCAATAAAGCCATCCAGCTAACAGGTCCAACATAGCCCCTATCAAAAAGAAAGGTACTGAAGCCTATTAACAAACAGCCGGCTATAATCATTAGATGGATAACAGTAAAGGCTTTAAGGTTATCTTTAATCAGAATCAGCAATCCGATTATCACCAGTACCACTACTGAAATCAGCGTGTCGATTTGGGTATAAATGTGATTATCGTGAATGCCCAGGCCATTCCAGATCTCTACCTCAAAATTATCGCGCATATCGCGGATACAGGTAAGTAACACATAAATAATAATGGTGAGCACAATGCCCGGCAAAAAAGCAGTTATAAATTTAGTACGCTGTTTGGCATTCATGGGTACACGTTCGGTACGCAACTGCTTATCTTCTTTTGAGGGTGGCGGCATTACTTCCAGGCAGAAAACAAAGAAGAAGAGCGGCAACAGAAAAACAAGTCCGGTAAGAAAGGGCATCCATTTATCGCTTACCCCAACCACCGACATTAAAGTGCGCGCTACCGTTTTAACAAAGCCCGAAGCAAATATTAAACTGATAGACATTAATGCGCCCATAAATTCGGTTGTTTTGCGACCTTCCAGATAGCTAAATACCAAACCCCAGATCATCCCCAAGGGAAAACCATTAAGCAACAGGAAAACAATATTGTAAGGGGCAGGCACGCATGCAAAGCCAAGTAAGGCCAGCCAGGAAAAAACTATAAGCAGGATAATACTCCGCGCCCGGTTATTTTTTCCCGATTCGGAAATAAAGCGGATGCCATAAAACTTGCTGAGCGTATAACCCACCATTTGTGCAACCACCAGCCAAACTTTATAATCGACATGCAGAAATTCCTGATGCTCGAAAGTGGCCGAGGCAAAAGCTTTTCTGAAAGCATACATACTGGTATAGCAGCCAAAAGCAGCAATACCACCAAGCACAGTAATTAACCAATAGGGCCAGTTAAGTGCTTTTTTGCGGGCAACATGTAGCAGGCTCATTTTAACTGCCGAGTTTATTAATTTGAGCCTGCTGAAATTTATTACCGGCATAATACCTGTTTTTAACGATTGCGCCTGTTTTGTTTAACGCTTTTAACCTGATAGCCATAAACTCTTGTATTTAACATCGCAATAGTAAACATAGTTTATTATTTGTAAACAAACGTTAAGTTATCAAATTGTTAAGTTTACACCGGCAAAAGTGGGTGTTATTTTGTAAATGCCTCCTGCACTGGTTTCCCCCGCCAGCTTTGCGGCTGCTGTAATCCCATTATCCAGGCTAAAGTAGCAGCGGTATCGTAAGTAATAATTACATCTTTAAGCTCGTGGTTTTTGCGCACACCCGGGCCGGCAATAATCCAGGGAATCTGAATCTCATCTAACGATTTTCCTCCATGTCCCTTGCCTGTGCCACCATGATCGGCTGTAACCAATATGATGGTTTCGTCTGCTATTCCGGCATCTTTAACAGCTTGTACAATTTTACCAATGCGTTGGTCTACCAGTTCCAGTTGTTTATAATACTCAGGCGTACGGTGCCCAATGGAATGCCCTGTATGATCAGGCTCATCTAAATGCAAAAAGGTAAAATAAGGTTTTTCTTTCCTGATAATGGTTGCAGCAGTATCGGTACAAAAATCGTCTTTATCTTTTCCGTTAACCACAATATTAACCGCCTCTTTTTCGAAAAGATAACCAATACCACCCCAGCTATAAACCACAGCAGTTTTAACTTCTTTTTTCTGATCTCTGATTACGCTGAATATAGTAGGGAATATACCGTAAGGTGTTTTGGTTGCAGAGGGGATTTCGGGTACTTTACTGTCCCATTCGGTATAACCATGCTCGGTAGGTCCCGCTCCCATTAATAACGAAGCCCAGTTTACGGCACTCGAAGAGGGCAACACGCAACGGGCCTTATCGGTCCAGGAGCCGCTGCTCATTAATGCTTTAAGATTTGGCATTTTGGCTTGCTGCAGCGCATAGGCACCAAAACCATCGCAACCAATTAAAACAACGTGTTTAACTTTTTTTGATTGCCCCATCACCGACAGGCAGGTACAGAGCAGTAATAGTGCAGCTGATAAAATTTTCTTCATGTTCATTTGTTTATTATTTGTGTTTATAAACATGAAGGTAAAAAAATTGTTAAGTATTAATAAACATTGTTTATCATTTTATTACTCAAAAAAATAAATAACGAGCATTAATGCCTTTCCTTCGCCTATATTAACGGGTGTATGTGATAGTCTGCCATCGAAAAGCATCGAATCTCCTTTTTCGAGAATAATTTTCTTTTTAGAGAACTGATACTCTACCTTACCTTCAATCATATATTTAAACTCGAAGGCTTCGGTTTTAACCATCGGGCGGTGTGCATTCACTTCCAGTTCGAGCAATACAAAATCCGCAGTAGAAAATTTAATGTTTTTAGTCAGGATACGCGAGTAATTAAAACCCATGGCCTGCTCTTTTTCAAATTGCTGATACTGGTCTTTTCGCTTCACCAGAACAGGTGCATCCTTTTTATGGAAATTGATATCTTTAAAAAAGCTATTCAAATCAATCTGCAGGCTTTTAATAATATCCATTAGCACCATTAACGATGGTATGGTCCGGCTATTTTCGATCTGCGAAATAAGTCCCTTGCTTACCGATGCTTTATCAGCAAGTTCCTGCACGGTAATACCAAGTTCTTTACGGCGTTCTTTAATTTTTCCGCTTATCTGTAAAAGAATTTCTTCCTGCATATATTAAATGAGATTGATGCTGCTAATGTATTATTTTATTCCTGAAATCTTATTCAAAAATCACAATCGTTACGTAAACGTTTTTTTAAACTATGAGTTTTGAATGAGAGAATGATCGAGTTTTGAATGATTGAATAGCTAGCCATTCTTTCATTCAAAATTCAATCATTCAGTCCTTCTGCCCCCGCGTTAGCGATAATGGCCATGTACACAGTAGCGACCACCATGAGGGCCAATTACATAGTGTCCTCGCACCCATTCTCCTCTGGGTCCCCGGGTATGTACCACGCAGGCACTAAAATTTATAACCATAACCAATAAGAGCAATGCATTTACAATCTTTTTCATAACCTAAAATTTAAGTAAATAATAAATCAAGCTTTATGCTGTGTGTACAATTTGGACGGCTGTAAACACAGAAAGTTTAATTTTTTTAGGGTATTTTTCCAGAGAGGAAGCAGATGCCCGCAACCAGCTATAAAAAACGCAGCTATGCTAACAAGGGCTTTCAAGTCATCCCCAACCAAAAGCACCTTGCTGCACAACAGCGTTTTATAGCTTTACAATTTTAAATTCGGTTCTTCTGTTTAACTGATGCTCTGCTTCAGTGCATTTTACACCATTGGCGCATTTATTAAGGAGCATGGTTTCTCCATAGCCTTTGGCAGTAATCCGGTTTTTATCTATCCCCTGGTCAATAATGTATTGCACAGCTGCATTGGCCCTGCTTTGCGATAGCCATTGGTTATACTGATCGTTACCGCGGCTATCGGTGTGCGAGCCTAATTCGATCCATATGGTTGGATTATCCTGCATTATCTTAACCAATTTATTTAACTCAATGGCAGCATCTGGCCGGATATTGGATTTATCGAAATCATAGTAAATATTCTCCAGCCTGATGGCTTTCTCCAGCTCTGCTTTTTCTAAATACAGGTTGCGTTCTATCACTGTACTGGTGGTAAAACCTTTGGTACTCAGCTGAGCCAGATCATTTCGATATGCCGTTTTCTCGCCTATAAGCTGATAATCGGACAATTGCTCTAAATTGAACTTAAATGCCCCGGTATGATCGGTCTGCATTTTCAGGCTTTGGCCTTTTACTTTATTTAAGGTAACAATCGCATCCCTTAAGGGAAGATTGCTGCGTTTATCGAAAACAATTCCGGTGAGTTTGAATGCCAGTAGCTGTTGTGCTGCGAAGCTGTAAATATCATCGTTCCCTTGTCCACCCGTTCGGTTTGAGCTGAGGTATCCGTTTAATGCTGACGTTTTTACATAAGCAAAGTCGTCTTGCGGTGAGTTAATTGGATAGCCCAGATTTTTAATGTCGCTGAATTGCATTTGTAGCATTTTTGCACTGTAAATATCCAATCCACCCATTCCTATACGGCCATCACTGCTAAAATAAAAAGACTGATCATCACCCAATACCGGAGTACGCTCATTGCCTAGGGTATTAAGTGCCTTTAGGTTAACCGGAACACTCCAGTTACCATCTGCGCTGCGCTGGCAAACATAAATATCTGCTCCTCCGGCACCACCGGGCATTGTCGAACTAAAATACAAGGTATTACCATCGGGGCTGATAAAAGGATCGCCAACCGAATATTCGTCTACTTTATTGTAGCTAAAAGGAATCGGACTTGTCCATTTTCCCTGCTCATCCAATTTACTGGAGTATATTTCTACATTAACAGTAGCCAGTTTTCCTTTTACAAAAACCGGTTTGGGCGGAATTTTAGTCAGGGTAAAATACATTTCTTTGCCTGCTTTAGTAAAACTTGCCGGCCCCATGTGGTAATTTGTATGGGTTTGAATCGGGAAAACACGCACACTATCATCCTGTCCGTTTTGCATATAAAGCCTTAAATAATGATTTCCGGTCCAGCCGTAAATGGTCTCATCGGGCTGCCTGGCACCATCAAACTTTAAGAAAGGCCGATTTGAAGCTGATTGAAGGGTAGTACTGGCTCCGCGATCTGAAGCGAAAGCAACGCCATTGTTATAGGTTGTTAATCCCCAGTCTGATTGAGGGGTATTGAGTTTGCCTGCATTCGTAATTACAACTTCTTTAGGATTTTTCATCCAGTACAAAGCAGAATCGCAGCTCAATAACCAGCGGTTTAATTCGGCCGGGTTGATGGCTTTATTTAACGATCCATATTTCTGAAACTGCTGTTTAGCTTCGCTGTATTTACTGTTTTGCTGCAAGGCCACGGCATAAGCCAGTATATTTTCGGGTTTTGCCTCTGGCATGCCAGCCACAATAGCACTCCAGCTTTCGGCCTGTTTATAATCGTTTACCAGCGAATAGCAGTGGTACAGCCTTTCGGCAGCATATTTTGTTTGCTTTTTTTGGTAGGCCTGCTCGTAAAGATCTATGGCCCTGGTGTAATTGAAAAGCTCATACTGGGCATCGGCGGCGTTTAGCACATATTGAGCTTTTACTCCGTTATTTAAAAACAATAATAATGTAGTTATAATAGAAACAAATAAAAATCTCTTCATGCTTGTTGCGGTCATATTTGGCGTTGATGAATGAACCATGGCTTAAAAAAATCTTGGGGTTAACATTCTCATATTCTTTTTATTGAAGAAGTAGCTGATCGATATTTCATGTGTTCCACCACTATATTGCTGTAGCGCACCGAGCGAAAAATCATAAGCGTAACCTATTCTCAAATTTTCTGTTGGAAAAAACTGTACTGCTGCAACAGCCGAGTTCATTTTGCTTAGGTCTTTTTGCAGGTAGCTCTTATCATAAAGTTTTATTCCCGAACGGTACGAGGCCCCCAGCCAGAACTTTTCGTTTAAAATCACAAAGGCATTTAAATCAATACTGGTTGGTCCGCCACGGTCATCTTTCAATAAAAAAGACGGTTTTAACAGCACATCCTGCACCAGCGGGACTAACACCCCGGCGGTAAGGTAATAGTGCGGTTTAGGCTGCGGAATAAAAGCATATCGATCGATATCGATGTACTGAGAAACCAGGTTATCGGCACTTATGCCTGCGTAAAATTTATCGTTGGCAAAGTAAACACCTGCCCTGGCATCGGGAACAATGGTGCTTTCCATACCCGTGGGCTGGTAAACTTCAAAATCGTTTGGATTTAGCATTGCACCATCGATACCCAGCTGAACTGCCCCAACACCCAAACCAAGCGCCAACCTGGAAGTGCCATCTGCGTTTAAGCGAATGCGATAGGCATAATTGGCATAAACCGACTGATTGCGCTGCGCCCCTAACCTATCGCTGGAGAGCTGGAGGGCCAAACCTACATTGCCATTATTGGCAATAGCATCTACCGCTACCGACATGGTTTTGGGGGCTCCTGTTATTCCTGTCCACTGGTTGCGGTAAAAAGCATGTACATTGAGCTGCTCACGGTAGCCGGCATAGGCCGGATTAATATAAATACCGTTAAACATGTATTGGCTAAACTGTGCATCCTGCTGACCAAAAGAAAATTTGGAGAGGAGAATTAAGCCAGCTATGGTGAATATTTTTTTTATCATGATCATTTGCTTGCGTAGGTTTTTGGTAGGATATGAATTGATCTTGAATGCGCCACGCCACATTCAACCAGCTACCGCTTATCTTTTAAATGCTCTTATTAAGGTGATGTACCCTTTGTAAACCTGCCATGGAGCAGTTGAATTTTCTTTCACCCGCAACACGTAATAATAAGTTCCCTCGTTTAAGCCTTCACCAGTCCAATTGTTTTGGTAGCTAGTGGACTTATAAACTTCATTACCCCAGCGGTTTACGATAACGAGATCGTTTTCTCCAAAAAGTTCGAGTCCACGGATTTCGAACGTATCGTTATTTCCATCACCATTGGGCGTAAATAAGTTAGGGATCATTAAATCACTGCCCTTGAATGAAAGCTTGGTGAAATAAGCCCCGTTAGCCAGCATATCAGTTACCAAGCCAACGTTATTACGCGTATGCACGCCCAGTGAAGGATTTGTACCACTTACCTGATCCCATTTACCCAGGCCTAAGTATTGCGTAATTGACGCTTTTGCATCGTTAAACTCCGGACCATTAGTAATTGAATTGTGCTGTAAGGTTATGGTTGTACTTACAGGAACAGCAGCGTATAAATTCCATACCCTATCCATTCCACGTATCTTATCAATACCTGTAAGCCCATTTTCTGGCTGACTATCCTGAACACTGGCAAATATCCTTGCTGCATTTTTGGGAGTTAAAGTAGCCGGGGTATAATCGCCTTCTGCAATACCGATTGGAAACACAAAAGCGGTATTGGCATTAAGATCTTTAATCATATGCCCGCTAAGACTATTCTCAGTAACCACCATACGCGATAAACTGTAATTGCTAATTTTGCCTGTAGTATTAAAGGCTAAATTATTTCCATTGAGGATGATATCGGCCCCATTAGCGGCCATATCCAATGTTCCGCCAATATTTAATGCTGCGGCATCTGCGCCAGCCGGATTTTGGGTATTATAGCCCGGGTCATCCACATTGGCCAGCCTGATATTATCGGTGTTGCGATGTTCGACAATCAGGTTGATAAAATCGCCATTGTTCCCGTCGATCTGTGTTGGTCCTGAGGCCATATCGCTATAGTAAGGGTTATCTCCGGGATTATAAATGATGATTTTGCCTGCTCCGCTAAATTTTGCGCCAGGGGCAATCCATACATTTTTGCTGTAAATAGCCAGTGTACCATCGATAGTCCAGTTGGCATTAGGGCCAAAATAACTGCCCTCTGAAAAACGCATTTCGGTTGTTCCGGCAGTAATGTGAACTGTTGAATTATCAACAGTACTACTGCCCGATCCTGTTTGCGCCCGGGTCTCGATCTGATAGCCCAGCAAAAGCAGTAGTATAATAATTAATATTTGTAAAGTTTTTATTTTCATGTTGAATGAATTATCGCTTCGGCAGTTACTCGTTACCCGAAGGCAACATCGGATTGGTAATGACCTGACATTTTTTAACTGCTACATAAATAGTAGCTACTCCCGACCTAAAGCCCTCATCGCCATAGGGCTGATTGACCCCATTGTTTTTCCCTTTTATTTTGTAGGCCACGGCAGCTGTACCCACGAAACCAGCCACAGGTACAAAAGTTACCTTGCCAGTACTGGTACTGTAGGTAAAAGTTCCCTGTGTAGTGGTAACAGTGTATGGAGTTGCAGCCTGTGTTTCATCGGCGTTGAGAAATTGAAAAGCATTAAAATCGATATTGGCATTAGAAGCAGTTGGAATACCAGTAGTAGGCCCGGTATAGGCTACATCGTTTACGTAAGGATCAATCACTACCGGAGTTACTTTACAGGTACTGGCCTGATCATCTGCAGCCTCTGCAGCATAAGGGAGTACTACATTTAACTTCCATATTTTATGGATATCGGTAAAACCACCGGTTGTGGCTGCAAAACCAATTCTAAACATGGCGGGGACTCTGCTATCTAAAGTTTGAATGGTGCTGGTTCCCCTGGTATCGCTGGTATTATAATCGGTAGTAACAGGATTGGCATTTTCGGTATAGCTGAAATTAGGATCTGCACGGTACCAGTAGTTATCAATTACTGTGGTAACTGTACTCTGATGCTGAATTTTAACGGTTACATTGAAGCCACCCAGCGCATTAGGAAAGAGTTCAATAAATGCTTTGCGATAATTGGGATCAGCCGGATCTGTAGTATAAGCACCAGATCTTAAATTAAAATTATCTGCTATTCCACCCACGAAACTATAAGTACCTGTTGCATTTATAACCGCTCCGCCATTGGTGGCTGCGAGCGGAGAAAGTGTACTTTGCGTTCTCAAAACCGGATAGCCTGTACGGCCAAGTTCTAAACCATTATTGTTGATAAATTTGCCCCTGGCCCCACGCAAGGTTACATGACTGGATGCATTATTCCATACAGGATTTGCATCGGTAGCCGTGGTAACACCATTTAAACGCGCATCTCCCTGAAATACCCGGTTTTTGGAGTTTCCAAAAGCATCAAAAGCTATACCCAGATAGGCACCGGTTAAACCGTCGTTTCGTTCGGTACTATAGGCATCTCTGGCCCTTACATAAGCATAGCCCATTGCCCTTCCCTTTGCACCAATAACCGGACTCCCTACTGCAGCATCGTATAAGAAAAGTAATAACCCGTCTGCCCCCGTACCACCGTAAATGGCATATTCAAAAGAAATTTTGATCCCGACTGAAGTATTAAACTGCTTATCGTTAATAAAAACTGCTCCAAACTGGCTCAGTAATGCAGGAGTTAACTGTAAACCCGTGCTGGTAAAAGTTGCAGCGTTTGTTCCTGACCCGGTTGGTTTAGTTACCTCGGCAGGTTGCGTAGTGCTTAAAAAATTTTGGTTGTATGGGAAATCGCCAAATAATTGCGCCCGGGCAGAAGGTATACTTAACAAGATACAAACCCATGCCAATACCAGGCCTTTGTTCCGATTCCTGGCGCGATTAAACTGATCGCACCAGGAATGATAAATTTTACTGAATATATTGTTCATCTTCGTTCGGATAGCCTGTTAATCTTTAACCTTAAACACGATATTCATAAATGTGGCT
Source organism: Sphingobacteriaceae bacterium (assembly GCA_965284455.1). Lineage (GTDB taxonomy): Bacteria > Bacteroidota > Bacteroidia > Sphingobacteriales > Sphingobacteriaceae > Pedobacter. The sequence continues at coordinate 5,068,806 of OZ260086.1, read as the reverse complement.
TCAGTAGGTACAGCGGTCGATTTTACAGTATAACTGATTACCCCGGCGGCAGAAATGGTAACGGTGTTGAAAACATTCGTATCGAAGTAGGTAATGAAATAATCGAGATCGCTGGCAGCCAATGTGGGCAGTACAGAGGTACTATTACTTCTGGCCTGACCTGCTGCCTCAGTAAATCCAAACTGCTGCGTATAAAAAGTATAGATATTTAAGGTTTGCGTTCCGGATAAAACAACACCTGCAGCATCATGCGTACGTACCACCACAGATGGCGCGTAGAAGAACTTTGGCATCGCTGCTTTAACCTGCTTAAGTATCCCGGAAGTTGGATCTGCAACCAGAATACGATCTGCAGTAGAAGTATAACTTCCATTATACACATAAGTACTGTTACCTGTTTGCGTTCCGTTTATAGCCAGGGTATTAGTTGCATCGGTAGTAATCACTGTTGGTTTAATCAATGCACCACCTAATTGCACAACACCACTGGTTACGGTCAAACCGTTGTTGGCATTTGTAGCCGATAGCACATCGGTTGGTGCCAGTAACAATCCTCCATCTGTTCCTACCTTTAGGATATTAGGGGTATTCGCACTTTTTAATTTCGCAATTGAAGCAGTACTGGCTTCGTTGGTGTAGGTAATATCACCTGTACCTGTATTTTGAGCTAAAGTTGTATTTGGCGTATTAATCTTGTACGGATCTCCTGTTACTCCCGTACCGGAAACAGTCGTATTTAAACCATTAACAATTAAACCGATACCTCCCTGCGGCCCAACCGGACCTTGGGGGCCAGTTGGGCCTGTTGCACCAGTAGCACCAGTAGCACCTACAGCGCCAGCCGCTCCGGTATCTCCTTTATCACCTTTTAAACCCTGAGTACCAGTGGCTCCTGCAGGGCCTTGCGGACCAATTGCCCCAGTTGCACCAGTAGCACCTGCAGCACCCGTCGCTCCAACATCTCCCTTATCACCTTTTAAACCCTGAGTACCTGTGGCTCCTACAGGGCCTTGCGGACCAATTGCCCCAGTTGCACCAGTAGCACCTACAGCTCCAGCCGCCCCTGTATCTCCCTTATCACCTTTTAAGCCTTGTGCCCCAGTAGCTCCTATCGGGCCTTGTGGGCCAATAGCACCCGTTGCCCCAGTAGCACCTACAGCACCCGTCGCTCCAACATCTCCCTTATCACCTTTTAAACCCTGAGTACCAGTGGCTCCTACTGGGCCCTGCGGACCAATTGCCCCTGTTGCACCTACAGCGCCCGTATCTCCGACATCTCCCTTATCACCTTTTAAACCTTGAGCACCAGTGGCTCCTACCGGGCCTTGTGGGCCAATAGCACCTGTTGCACCGGTAGCACCTACAGCACCCGTCGCTCCAACATCTCCCTTATCACCTTTTAATCCTTGCGCACCAGTGGCTCCTACCGGGCCTTGTGGACCAATTGCCCCTGTTGCACCGGTAGCACCTACAGCACCCGTCGCTCCAACATCTCCCTTATCACCTTTTAAACCTTGAGTACCAGTGGCTCCTATCGGGCCTTGCGGGCCAATAGCACCTGTTGCACCGGTAGCACCTACAGCACCCGTCGCTCCAACATCTCCCTTATCACCTTTTAATCCTTGCGCACCAGTGGCTCCTACCGGGCCTTGTGGACCAATTGCCCCTGTTGCACCGGTAGCACCTACAGCACCCGTATCTCCGACATCTCCCTTATCACCTTTTAAACCCTGAGTACCAGTGGCTCCTGCAGGGCCTTGCGGACCAATTGCCCCAGTTGCACCGGTAGCACCTACAGCGCCAGTATCTCCTTTATCACCTTTCAACCCCTGAGCACCTGTGGCTCCTACAGGGCCTTGTGGACCAATTGCCCCTGTTGCACCAGTAGCACCAACCGCCCCTGTATCTCCCTTATCACCTTTTAAACCTTGAGCACCCACAGCTCCTACAGGGCCTTGCGGACCAGCTGCGCCATCGATTCCATCCTTACCGTTTTTAATTGTTACCGTTCCTCCTGACCCATCGGTAATGGTTGTTGTACCATCAGCATTGTTAGTTAAGGTTACTGATTTACCATCAACACCATTTGTGCCGTTAGTACCATCCTTACCGTTTTTAATTGTCACCGTTCCGCCTGATCCATCGGTAATGGTTGTTGTACCATCAGTATTGTTGGTTAAGGTTACTGATTTACCATCAACACCATTTGTGCCGTTAGTACCGTTTACGCCGTCTTTACCATTTTTAATTGTTACCGTCCCTCCTGATCCATCGGTAATAGTTGTTGTACCATCAGCATTGTTGGTTAAGGTTACTGATTTACCGTCAACTCCTGCATCACCTTTATCTCCTTTTGGTCCATTGATATTTGTCCAGGTATTTGTGGTTGGATTATAAACCCAGGTACCGCTATCGTTGGTTACAATGGTAACACCTGCACCAGGTGCACCCGCAGTGCCAGAACCCGGAGTACCCGGTGTTCCGCTTGTGCCAGGCATACCCTGAACTCCTACAACTCCTGCATCACCTTTATCGCCTTTTGGTCCATTGATATTTGTCCAGGTATTGGTGGTTGGATTATAAACCCAGGTACCGCTATCGTTGGTTACAATGGTAACCCCTGCACCAGGCGCACCCGCAGTGCCAGAACCCGGAGTACCCGGTGTTCCGCTTGTGCCAGGCATACCCTGAACACCTACAACTCCTGCATCACCTTTATCGCCTTTTGGTCCATTGATATTTGTCCAGGTATTGGTGGTTGGATTATAAACCCAGGTACCGCTATCGTTGGTTACAATGGTAACCCCTGCACCAGGTGCACCGGCAGTGCCAGAACCCGGAGTACCCGGTGTTCCGCTTGTGCCAGGCATACCCTGAACACCTACAACTCCTGCATCACCTTTATCGCCTTTTGGTCCATTGATATTTGTCCAGGTATTGGTGGTTGGATTATAAACCCAGGTACCGCTATCGTTGGTTACAATGGTAACCCCTGCACCAGGCGCACCCGCAGTGCCAGAACCCGGAGTACCCGGTGTTCCGCTTGTGCCAGGCATACCCTGAACACCTACAACTCCTGCATCACCTTTATCGCCTTTTGGTCCATTGATATTTGTCCAGGTATTGGTGGTTGGATTATAAACCCAGGTACCGCTATCGTTGGTTACAATGGTAACACCTGCACCAGGTGCACCCGCAGTGCCAGAACCCGGAGTACCCGGTGTTCCGCTTGTGCCAGGCATACCCTGAACACCTACAACTCCTGCATCACCTTTATCGCCTTTTGGTCCATTGATATTTGTCCAGGTATTGGTGGTTGGATTATAAACCCAGGTACCGCTATCGTTGGTTACAATGGTAACCCCTGCACCAGGTGCACCCGCAGTGCCAGAACCCGGAGTACCCGGTGTTCCGCTTGTACCAGGCATACCCTGAACGCCTACAACTCCTGCATCACCTTTATCGCCTTTTGGTCCATTGATATTTGTCCAGGTATTGGTGGTTGGATTATAAACCCAGGTACCGCTATCGTTGGTTACAATGGTAACCCCTGCACCAGGTGCACCCGCAGTGCCAGAACCCGGAGTACCCGGTGTTCCGCTTGTGCCAGGCATACCCTGAACACCTACAACTCCTGCATCACCTTTATCGCCTTTTGGTCCATTGATATTTGTCCAGGTATTGGTGGTTGGATTATAAACCCAGGTACCGCTATCGTTGGTTACAATGGTAACCCCTGCACCAGGTGCACCGGCAGTGCCAGAACCCGGAGTACCCGGTGTTCCGCTTGTGCCAGGCATACCCTGAACGCCTACAACTCCTGCATCACCTTTATCGCCTTTTGGTCCATTGATATTTGTCCAGGTATTGGTGGTTGGATTATAAACCCAGGTACCGCTATCGTTGGTTACAATGGTAACACCTGCACCAGGCGCACCCGCAGTGCCAGAACCCGGAGTACCCGGTGTTCCGCTTGTACCAGGCATACCCTGAACACCTACAACTCCTGCATCACCTTTATCGCCTTTTGGTCCATTGATATTTGTCCAGGTATTGGTGGTTGGATTATAAACCCAGGTACCGCTATCGTTGGTTACAATGGTAACCCCTGCACCAGGTGCACCCGCAGTGCCAGAACCCGGAGTACCCGGTGTTCCGCTTGTACCAGGCATACCCTGAACGCCTACAACTCCTGCATCACCTTTATCGCCTTTTGGTCCATTGATATTTGTCCAGGTATTGGTGGTTGGATTATAAACCCAGGTACCGCTATCGTTGGTTACAATGGTAACCCCTGCACCAGGTGCACCCGCAGTGCCAGAACCCGGAGTACCCGGTGTTCCGCTTGTGCCAGGCATACCCTGAACGCCTACAACTCCTGCATCACCTTTATCACCTTTTGGTCCTTTAATATTTGTCCAGGTATTGGTAGTAGGGTTATACACCCAGGTACCACTGCGGTTGATTACAATGGTAACGCCCGCACCCGGCCCACCAGGCTCTCCTGGTTTCCCTGGTACGCCGTCTTTTTCGGGCTGAGACTCGACCAGAATTGAACCTGAATCCCCTTTCGATCCTTTAACCAAATTCCATTTTGTACCGTCGTTATAATAAATTCCGGGAATCACATCATTGATGGTAGCTGTATTGTAAACCATCATACCAGCTATGTGTGCTGATAGTGGAAATGCATCAGTAGTAATTTTTAAAGCAACTCTGGTATGAAGCAAACCTTTATTCGAACTTTCAAGCTCTAGTATGGCATCTTTGTTAGGCAGTTTTTTATCTGTTAATGTACCGTCTGTTACTTTTTGCTGGGCTAGCGCACTATAGAAACTTAATGACAGACCTAAGCCGAGGAGTAAGCGTTTTTTCATTTGTTATACGTTGTTATTTTGAGCATGACAGATCTCAGATCTAATCGTTAAAAAAATTCAATTCTCGTAGTTATAACATTACACAACATAGCTAAACTGTATCAATTAACAGTTAACCATATATGGGATGCTTAAAATGGGGACGCTATTGAGAAATAAATCGTTTTATTTCACAGTACAAAGAAATATTTAAGAAAAAACATACTAAAATTTATAAATACGCACATATACTTAAAAATCATAAAAGACTATTAAACAAACAGTTAAAAGAAAATAAAAAAAGGATTTACGCAAGAAAAACGTTAGGAAAACTATAATACCTGACGTTTCGGACAAAAATTACAGTGTAATCCAAAACCAGTATGAGTAGAAATACAAAAATTATAATAGCTGGAGTTCAAAAATCAAAGATCAGCGACCAGTTGTTGCAAACAAAATGACAATATTTTATAAGCTGGTTACCGCACAATTTGAATTGCTTCATCGCATAAAATTAACTGCAGCTTTTTTAGTTTATACTGCCCGGAAGTTTAAAAGATACCGAGGCAACGGATGAAGAAATGATGAATATTTTGAAGTTCAGACGAGCTTTTTGTAAGATGATGTTTCCATAAACACCAATCCGGATTATGACAGTGTTTAGCCTGAGATTTATACCTGGTGTAGAGATTTAAAAAACCACAACTTTTGAACATGATCCCAGAACGGTAATACTCCATCACCAAAAGATACTGAACTACTTCGACAACAGAGCTACAAATGCATCCGCAGAGTCATTCAATGCTAAAATAAAAGCTTTCAGAAGCCAGTTCAGAGGAGTAGGAAATATAAACTTTTTCCTCTTTAGGCTAACAAAATTATTTGCATAGTCCACAACTTTTGAACATGATCCAGGATAAACTTCTCGATTGGCCTTAACGCAAAAAACCCACAATTTTCATTGTGGGTTTCGCTCCTTCTGCTGGGCTCGAACCAGCGACCCTCTGATTAACAGTCAGATGCTCTAACCGGCTGAGCTAAGAAGGAATCCGGTTATCCAAAAAAACAAGTTTCTTTAAGCTTTGCAGCAAACATCTGCTTGTTCGTTTTGGGAATGCAATATTAGGGCTTTTAAATTATTTATGCAATATTTGCAGTGAAAAAAAATTAAAAAAAATTTAACACATAGATATGAGCCTGATAATCATAGGTACTGTAGCTTTTGATGCTATTGAAACACCTTTCGGAAAAACAGACAAAATTGTTGGTGGAGCAGCAACTTACGCCAGTTTAGCAGCATCTTACTTTTATAATAAAGCAAAAATTGTTGCGGTAGTAGGCGATGATTTCCCTCAATCGGACATTGATACTTTTACCAAACATGGTATCGACACCGATGGTTTACAAATAAAAGCAGGCGAAAAATCTTTTTTCTGGTCGGGTAAATACCACAACGACATGAACAGCCGCGATACTTTAATTACCGAATTAAACGTACTGGAAAATTTCGATCCGATTATCCCGGAAAGCTATCAGGACTGCGAATACCTGATGTTGGGCAACCTTACTCCTCAGGTTCAGCAAACGGTAATTAAACGCCTCAAAAACCGTCCGAAATTAATTGTAATGGATACCATGAATTTCTGGATGGATATTATGATGGATGACTTACTGGAAACCATTAAATTGGTGGATGTTTTAACCATTAATGATGCCGAAGCCCGTCAGCTATCAGGCGAATACTCATTGGTTAAAGCAGCAGAGAAAATTCTTGCAATGGGTCCGAAATATTTAATCATTAAAAAAGGTGAACATGGCGCTTTGTTGTTCCACGAAGATCAGATTTTCTCTGCTCCGGCATTGCCTTTGGCAGAAGTGTTCGATCCAACTGGTGCAGGTGATACCTTTGCCGGTGGCTTTATCGGTTATTTAGCTAAAGTCGGCACCATTAACTTTAACAATATGAAAAACGCCATTATTTATGGCTCAGCCCTGGCTTCTTTCTGCGTAGAGAAGTTCGGAACGGAAAGATTGTTAAACTTAACCGAAGAAGAAGTTGCAGCACGTATTCAGCAGTTTGTAAACCTGAGTGCATTTACTATAGAGCAATAAAAATTAAGTTGTCATACTGAGCCTGTCGAAGGAATTAGAAAACCTGTTTCGACAGGCTCAACATGACACCTCCCCCTCCATCTACTGGCAGCAGAATCCTTCCAGAATCTATAAACTGTAAACTGCCAACTAACCTAAAATCCTGCCGCCGCAGGTTGTTTATTTCTTAAATTAATTACCGTGCGACTAATTACAGGTTGCAAGGCGATAAGCAAAATGGTGAATAAGCAGAGTATCGCAATTAAATCGTAATAGCTTACGCAGAACTGTAAAAAGGTTTGCTTTTGCACTGCTTTATTCAACAGGCCAACCGCCACTTTCGAAGCCTCATCTCTCAACATGCCCCTGCTTGCCAGGGCAGACTGATAGCCTTTTAACCGTTCGGGCAGATTAAAATCCAGCACAGAAAGGCTAGCCCTCAAATCATCATTATGTTTCCCCTTATAATACAACTGGAAAAAATTAATAAAAGCCAGGCTTAAACTGAAGGTAGAGAAACGGACAAAAACGCCCACCGATGCCGCCGACTGGCTCATGCGATCGGGAACTGACGACATGATAAACATCACAATAGGCGACATCACCATCCCTGCTCCCAATCCTTGTAAAAACAAAGGCAGGTAAAAATTAACTGTCCCTGCTTCGCTCGAAAACAACTGTCCCATCCATAAAAAAAACACAAACAGGCAGGCAAAACCACTTACCCATAAAAGGCGGAGGTGTTTCTGCCGGATGAGGAAACGAATAGCAATAAGCGATCCGGCTACTACGCCGGCAATATTGAAGATCATGATTTCGTTGGCATGCAACGAATCCATCCCCAATACACCGATAAAATAAGAAGAAGTTAAACCAAAAGCCCCCCTGATTAGATACAGGATAACCAGAAAAACAATGCCAATGGCAAAATTCCTTGATTTAAATATGGCCAGATCTACCGCCGGCCTTTTCAAAGTGCGCTGTCTGGCAACCGAAACCGCAAATAACAATAAAATTGCCAGTATGGCTACAACAATGGTACTATCCTCCAGCCAGTCGTACTGCTGTCCATATATTAAAACATAAGCGATTAGCACCAGCATGGTGGCAAAAAGCACAAAACTGAGCCAATCTATTTTATACAAATGGCTTTTAGGCAAAATGTGTACCCGGTTTAATACAGTAAAAAGCAATGCAGCACTAGGCAAAAAACAAAATATCATGGCTTTATACACTACATTATACTCATAGTTTTCTACTATCGGCACCGAAAACAAAGCTGTAAGTGGCGAAACACAAAGAATCATCCCATAAAAAATGGTGTAACCGGTTTCTTTGGCATGTTCTGATTTTAAGCGGTTAAACAGCAGGTTGAGCGAAATACTGGTTAAACCACAATTAACAATACCTTGTAGAAAGCGTAGGCCGAAAACCAGACCTATTTCGCGGGTATGGTAACAACAATAAGTAATCAGTATTTCTAAAACAATACAGATTAACAGGTAATCTTTAGTTACTACACGGGCAAAAAAACGGCGCTCTACCACCGCAAAACTGGCTACCGCTGCATAAAACATCAGCAAAGAAAACTGCACATCAGCAGCAGTAGCTCCATAATAACCGGCGGCAGCTGTTCCATCTGCAGTTGATAAGGCAAAGAGCAATACCGACGATAAGAGCACCGCAAAAATACTGCTAATAACCAGCCATTCGGGTACCCTTGCTTTAAATATGGGGCTGGTACTAGTCATGACCCTGAGCCCTTTTAACTTTTACACTAGCGCTCATCCCCGCACTTAACAAATCAATACCTTTATCCTGTTTATTAATGTGGATGCGCACGGGTATGCGCTGTGCAATCTTAACAAAGTTTCCGGTTGAGTTATCAGGAGGCAATAAAGAAAACCTTGATCCGGTTGCTCCTGACAGCGACTCGATTTCGCCCGCAAAAGATTGATCCGGAAAGGCATCCACTGCTATGTTTACCTGTTCGCCAACATACATTTTAGCAATCTGGGTTTCTTTAAAATTGGCTACCACCCATTTACCCGCACTCCGATCGACAATGTAAGCTATGGTTTGTCCGGTTTGCACCAACTGGCCTTCCTGTATCGTTCTTCTACCCATTTTACCATCATACGGTGCTACAATAACGGTGTACGAAGTATTGAGTTTATTTCTTTTCACCACCGCAGCTCTCCTTTCTATTTCGGATGACAGCACTTCACCTTGTGCTTTTATATCGTTTGTTTTCGAAACTGCCGCCGCATAATCCTCTTTTGCAGCCAGGTACTCTGCCTGCGCTACCTGTAATAAACTTTCAACTGTTTCAAGCTGCTGGCGTGTTGCAGATTCGGCATCGAACAGTTTTTGATAGCGGTTGTATTCGGTTTGCTGTTTCCACAGTTTGGCCTTGGCGGCAGCAATTTTAGCCTGCATTACCGCAGCATTGCTTTGGGCCGTTTTAATATTGCTTTGCTGTACCGATACCTGTGCTTGTGCATTCAGCAGCGAAGCCGATGCCTCATCTTGCTGCACAGCATAATCATCGTCATCAATCAGCACCAGGGTATCGCCTTTTTTCACTTCCTGGTTTTCTTCAAACTTTACGGCCTTAATGTAACCGCTAACCCTGGCTGTAACCGGATTAATGTATTCATCAACCTGCGCATCGTTGGTTTCTTCGTAGCGCATATAACCCAGCAGTGTTCTACCTCCCCAAACCAGCAATACGACCAGTACAATCAACGCTATTATAGTGGTGATCCTGCTAATTATTTTATCGGCCTTACTTTGTTTCTGTGTGTTCATCTTATAAATTTCCTATGGCTTTTTGTAATTGATAGTATTGTATTTTGGAATTTACCTTTGCGGTGGTTAGTTCAAAGCGCGATTGTAACAACTGGGTTTCAGCATCGAGCAGATCGGTAAGCAGCGATAACTGATTGAAATAGGTGTTCTGCACAATGCGGTAACTTTCTGCGGCCTGTTTAATGTTCTCTTCGGCCACCGTAATGCGTTGTACCGATTCTTTATAGCGAATGTAATTCTCCTGCACTTCCTGGCGGATATTATCTTTTACATCCTCATCTTCCACTTCCTGCTGGTGTAGCTTTATTTGCGCTTCTTTAACTTTATGCTGGTTGGTATACCACGATGAAATCGGGATTTTCAGTTTTAAGCCAACCATGCCTGTACTGTAAAGCGAAAGGGCATAAGGGTAAAACTGGATTTGCGGATAAGCAAAAGCATACTCGCCAAAGAAACCCAGCGATGGCATGACATTAGACTTGATATTTTTCAACTTTAACTGCGCCAAAGCCTGTTCCTTTTCCGAAATCCGGATTTTGTAAGCCGAGGTTTTGGCATCATTAAAATATTCGTCTACCTGTTTCAGCGCAATAGCATCTGTTTCGCCATCCGCTATTTGTGGATTTAAAGCGGCATCATCAGGTCGGCCAATCAGGATATTCAGTTTCTGTTTCGCAATTTTAATGCTGTTTTCGATCTCAGTTAGCAACATACGTTGTTTAGATAAACGTAGCTCGGCCCGCAGCACATCACTTTTTAATATAGTGCCGTTTTTATACAACTGGTTAATTTCTGCAAGTTGCTTTTCGCGGTCCCTGATATCCTGTTCCAATAAAACGCGATAGGAAATATTGCGGAAAACATCGTAAAAATATACTGCAGCAACGTAATGGATCTCCTGTTTATTTTGGCTACTTTGAATATGGCTCAGCTCACTTTCTACCTTTGCTGTACTAATTTCGGTATTGGTTTTACCTCCGTTGTAAATATTAAAATAAGCATCAGCCCCAGCTTTATAATAAGTAGACACTACCGGAAACTGTGCAGGCGTGTGAAACAGGCCGTTTTCGTATATGGGCAGCGGGAAAACGTGGGCGTAAATCCCTTCGGCTGCTATTTCGGGTAAACGCTCAGCCTGGCTTACTTTAACATGGGCATCAGCCGCCTCTGCACCTAAGTGCTTTACCTGTATTTTTTTACTGTTGCTATCTGCCAGTGCCCAAACCTGGTTAATGTTTAAATTATTTGGTGGGGCAACTTCTTGTGCGCGAACAAAAACTGGTAACAAAAGCATGTACACACACCATCCAAACCTGTTTTTATATTTTGTAAAACTCATATCCGTTAATTAATGATGCAAATTTCGATACAGATTTGTTACTTTGTTTTATCTAAACCGACAGATATTTGTTTAAACCAGCCAAATGATAAAAGTTAGCAACGAAGACCTTTTATTTGCAATCGACGAAAAACCAGAAACCATGTATGTTTGGCACAGCAGGTTTGAAGACCGATTTCAAGACCATGCACATTTAAAGGGGCAGTTAACCTATGTAGAGGGAGGCATTATATTCTTATACACCAAAGAGAAATCTTATTTCCTTCCGGCCCGGCACTATGTGTGGATTCCGGCAGGCGTAGAGCACCATTTACAACACCGTTATCAGGCCGCGGTAGTCAGAAATATTTATTTCGATACCACTACCGACCACGAAAACCCTTTTTATAAACAGATTGGGATTTACCCAGTAAATAACCTGTTGCTCGAAATGTTTTTATTTTCGGAGCGCTGGAATGGCAATATCACTCCCAACAGTAAAGAATACGATTTTCTGAATACCCTAAAAAACATTCTGCCTGTGGTGAGCGAGCATCCTTTGCCCATTGCCCTGCCAACTACCGAAAACCAGCGTTTAAGACCCGTACTGAAATTTATTATCGATAACCTTTCAAGCGATCAGCTGGGTCTAGAAAGTGTAGGTAAAGCTACCGGCTTTAGCGAACGTACGCTTTCGCGCTTATTCCAGTCGGCCATGGATACTTCTTTTTTCCAATACCTTAAATTGGCCAGAATGATAAAAGCAATGGAAAAACTGCTCGAAACCGACTTAACCATTAGCGAAATTGCTTATGAGGTTGGTTACAACAGCATCTCATCGTTTAGCAATACTTTTTATAAAATGGTAGGTAAAAGACCCTCAGAATTTAAAGAGTTAAAGCAGGCTACTTTAACCAAAATCAATTTGGTTTAGCCAGTACCGCTACAGGCGTAAATTTTTCAAAAACAGCTTCCGTATGTGGTGCATCGGCCAGCTCATCGGTTAAATCCTGACCGGCCCAGTGCTCATAATGTTTACCGTTACGCCAAAGCTTACTTTCAGTCATGTCGTAAATAAACCCCTTGTAGGCTACCCAAATCTGCGGTTTATCTTCTCCGTTCCGTAAAGCCAACTGCTGTTTGGTATAAACTGGTAAATCCATTCAATTAATTTGCAATGAAGGTAATTAAAAAGTGCTTAATGGTTAAAGGAGGTATTGACATTTTTTCGAAGCGCAAAACCTGTGCAAAACAGAAGGTTACTTCCCGTTTTCAGCTTGTACGCTTCGCTGCCTCGTACCTCGTTGCTGCAGGGTACCGCTCCAACCGGGGCTAAGTGGCACAGTAAGTATTTCATTTTTATGTTTTGCGTGGTGCAGAAACCCCTGTTAATACCCTCCGCCTGCACGGCAAAATATAACCTGAAATGTAAAGCAGGGCTATACCTGTTTTGAATTTTCAATTAATAAGCTTTTACTTTCTGCCCTATCCTTATATTTTTCGTAGAAATAAATATTCAACAGCAACAGGCCCATTAAATAAAAATGATCTTCGAAAGGGATGGTGCCAACCCTAAAGCCAAGGTTTTCCTTATCGTTGTACATCACCACCGGAATGGCGGTTAAAAATCCGTTAACAATATAAAAGGGGATAAGCGAAACCAGATAAGCCCTGAAAAACCGGTACATAAACCTGAGCTTTACATTTACATATTCTACATAACCAAGCACCACCAGCAGGAAGCCGAAATTAATGAGGGTGTACCACCTGGTATAACCAAAAAACAAGATAGCAATGCAAAGCCCTAGAATCAAATTACTTAAGGCCAGGCTGTATTTCTGCAATTCGTTTTTAGGGAAATACACATTCAAACACTCGTAAATAAAAATACAGGCATAAGGAACGGTTAAAAAGAAGAGGATTTCTTCTAAAGGTAGTCCGTAAAGATTGATACCGATAATGTAGTCAGGATTAAACGACCAGACATTGAGTTTGGTAAAAAGCATATCCCAGATCAAAAACAAAAGCCCCGTGAGCAGGATCGCCGGAAATACAAACCTCCATTTACTAAAAAAATGCACCTTTTTATCGAACGATAAAACGAGTGGAAAAAAAATTACAGCGATGTTAATGAGCAGGTAGGTGTATTTCATTTAGAGGTGTTTCTTAAAAACTTTAATTTCCGTATCGGTGCATCTTTTACTGTCGATCATAAATTTGGCTACATTACGTACCAATTCCTTATCTGCTAGTCCAAAGTTGCCGTTTTGATAATGTTTAACAATTTCCTTCTTATCTTCAGCCAGATCTTTACTAAACCCCAAAAAAGAAGGTGTGTAAAACTCGATTGAAAACCGCATAAACCTGATTTCCATATCTTCCTTATCCATATTGATGGCTTTTTTCATGGTTTTAAGCGAACGGCTTACAAACTTGATCTTGTTGTACGGATTCCATGAATGCTTGGCTTTTAGTGCTTCTAAAGTACCGGTATAGCCGGTAATAAGCGCCGTTTTATTGGGCAGCTTATCCAGTGACTTGAATAATGAATCGGTAAGTTTCGAATTTTCAATGGCCTTAACCATATTGGCCTTTAACAGCGCAATTTCTTTAGGCGACAACTGCGCCTGTGCTATGCCAATACCCGAAAACAGAATGAATAATAAAATGCGTAGTTTAACCATGAGCAGGGCAAAGGTAAGAAAATCTGCGTATTGTCATCTTGTGTAACTCTGTATCCACTGAGCACTACTGTCATCCTGAGCGCAGCGAAGGATCTCTAACCTACAGCAGCCCCCAAAGTTCTAAATTAAACGTTACTACACCAATAACTGCTTTACCAACCACAAACAGATTCTTCGCTGCGCTCAGAATGACAAAAAATCCCCAAAATTGCTTTTATTTACACCATGGACAAAAAAACCAGGGTTACCGTAATTGGTGCAGGCTTTGCGGGCTTATCTGCCGCCGCCCTTTTGGCAAAAGCAGGCTGTGAGGTTACCGTCATCGAAAAAAATGAAATGGCAGGTGGTAGGGCCCGCACCTGGGCAAAAGATGGTTTTCTTTTCGATATGGGCCCCAGCTGGTATTGGATGCCCGATGTTTTCGAAAATTTCTACCAGCTCTTTAACAAAACAACCGCCGATTTCTATGAACTTAAAAGGTTAAGTCCCTCCTACCGCATTTATTTTGGCAAAAACGATACCCTTGATGTACCGGCAACATTGGATGATTTATACCAGCTATTTGAACAATTGGAACCCGGCAGCAGCAAAAACCTCCAATCGTTTTTAAATCAGGCCAAATACAAATATGAGGTGGGCATGAACGAATACGTTTTTAAGCCATCGCATAGTGTAATGGAGTATTTCGACCCGCGCTTAGCCATTAGTGGAATTAAACTGCAGCTATTGGGCGATATGCGCAAGCATGTTCATCGGCTCTTTAAAAACGAAAAGCTAAGGAAACTGCTTGAATTCCCTGTTTTGTTTTTAGGCGCCACTCCGCAAAATACTCCTGCACTTTATAGCTTAATGAACTATGCCGATCTGGTTTTAGGTACCTGGTATCCTATGGGTGGCATGCACCAGATTGTTGCCGCCATGCAGAAAATAGCTACTGATGCCGGAGTAAAATTTAGCTTCGATACTACAGTAAGTAAAATTGAAGTCAACAACAATCTGGCAGAGCAGGTTATTACAAACAAAGGTAGCTTTAAATGCGATTTTGTTGTGGGCAATGCCGATTACCACCACATAGAGCAACAACTGCTCGATAAAGCACACCGTAAGTATGATGAAAAATACTGGAATGAACGAACCATGGCCCCTTCATGCCTGCTCTTTTACATCGGACTGAATAAAAAACTGGACCATATCCTCCACCATAACTTATTTTTTGATGAGCCTTTTGATGAACACGCTGAAGAAATCTACACTGAACCACAATGGCCATCCAAACCTTTATTCTATGCCTGCTGCCCTTCTGTTACTGATCCTGGCGTGGCACCCGAAGGTTGCGAAAACCTTTTCTTTTTGATTCCAATAGCTCCTGGTTTAAAAGATAACGAAAGCAAAAGGGAAGCATACTTTAATTTATTGGTTAAACGCTTTAAAAATTTAACCGGAAACGACATTAGCAATAGTATTTTGTTTAAACGCAGTTACGCCACGGATGATTTCGTGGCCGACTATAATGCCTTTAAAGGAAATGCATATGGATTAGCAAACACTTTGAAACAGACAGCTTTCCTTAAGCCGAAAATGAAAAGCAATGTAACAAATTTTTTATACACCGGACAATTAACTGTTCCAGGACCCGGTGTGCCCCCTGCAATCATCTCAGGCCAAGTGGTAGCAAAAGAAATAATAAAAAAGTTAAAAAAAGCTTGACAAATTTAAAATTTCCCTTATCTTTATAACCACAAAACAAAAACACTGCAAAAAACCTTTAAAACGCATTATTGTTCGAGGTTTGCATTTGTTTCGAAATTAGAGAGAAGGCGAATTGTTGAAAGAAAAAATAAGAATCAACTAACCAAATATATGATAAGCAAAAAGGCCTGGATTTTCCAGGCCTTTTGCTTTTAAGGTTTTTTTGCCAAAACACAGATCCCCAAGAATCTCCGTTACTTCGGACGCAACCAGATTTCTCGACTCCGTTACTCTCCGCTCGAAATGACGATACCTTGAAAGGAGCTAAAATAAAAAAGGCCCAGATTAAATCTGAGCCCCTGTTTTTTCCAATTGATGTATCTTAAGCCATTTCAGTACTGGCAATTTCTTTCGAGTAAGTTTTAAGGTATTTTTTAAGTATGCCACGTGCCACGTGAATACGCGTTTTTACTGTTCCGATTGGAATTTCTAACATATCGGCAATTTCGTGGTATTTATAACCTTCAAAATAACGGATAAAGGGCACGTAATATTCTTCTGGCAATTGCGACAATGCTTTATCAATATCGCCCAACACAAATTTACTTTCTGCCTGGTTTTTGGTTGCACTGTATGAAAGGTTAGCCGAAGAGATATCTTCGCTCTGCGTAATTAAGGTATTTGTTTTTACTAAACGGCGGTAGTTGTTAATAAAGGTATTTTTCATGATGGTAAATAACCAACCTTTCAAATTCGTACCTTCTTTAAACTTATTGTAATAAGTAATCGCCTTCAACATCGTATCCTGAACGAGATCATTTGCGTCTTCTGCGTCTTTTGTAAAATTTAAAGCGTAAGATCTAAGCGATACGGAGTGATGATTAACGAGATGATTGAATTCGAATTTTGTCATGATATTTAAGCTTTAGGTAGATTAAAAAAACAAATGAATTAATGTCCATTCACTATAATCTAAACAAACTTAGTACCAAAAATTTATGGCACGGCCCTAAAAGCAGTGGGTTAGGCTTATCCGCGCCTTCGTCACAGAATATTTACCTCACGTTCCAGCTCAACACCAAAGGTAGCCTTCACACTGTCTATAATCTGTTCAGAAAAACTATACACTTCTGTACCAGTGGCATAGCCATGGTTAACCAGCACCAAAGCCTGGTTTTTCCAGGTACCCGTTTGCCCTACTACTTTACCTTTCCAGCCGCACTGCTCAATTAACCAGCCAGCCGCAAGTTTAATTTTATCATCAGCTGTAGCATAATGCACCACATCGGGGTGTTTTGCTACAATATCAGCAAATTCATGCTTTTCAATTACAGGATTCTTAAAGAAACTACCAGCATTACCAATGGTCGATGGATCGGGCAATTTGCTCACACGGATATGTGATACCGCCGCAGAAACATCAGCAATGGTGGGTTGGGCTATCCCTCTGTTGTTCAATTCGGCTTCAATAGCGCCATAAGAAGTATTAATTTTTGGCACAGCCGATAAACGGAAAGTAACCGAGGTAATGATGTACTGCCCCTTTAGCTCGCCTTTAAAAATACTTTCGCGGTAACCAAAATGACAATCTGCATAGTTAAAAGTTTTGATATCTCCGGTCTTAATCTCAAATGCAGTACAACTTTCAAAAACATCTTTCAACTCTACCCCATACGCACCGATATTTTGTATTGGCGATGCCCCCACGGTACCAGGGATTAAACTTAAATTTTCTACCCCTGCAAAACCTTGCTTTACGCAGTAGGTTACAAAATCGTTCCATACTTCGCCGGCACCTGCAGTTACCAATACATGGTCTTCAATAAGCTCAGATTTAATACCTTTAATGCTGATTTTAACCACTAAGCCTTCATAATCGTGAGTAAACAAAATATTGCTTCCACCACCAATAATGAGTAGTTTTTGAGATTTTGCCAGCTCATGCTTAAACAAAGCTTTCAAATCTTCTTCCGAAAATATTTCTGCAAAGAAGCTTGCCTTAACATCAATACCAAAAGAGTTGTACGGTTTTAACGAAATATTTTCCTGAATTTGAAGCATGTTGATTTTATATATGCTGCAAAAGTAAAAGAAAAAACAATTAAGGAACGATTTTGCTAATCCCCTGATCAAAATTAAAAGTCAAGTTCGCTGCTTTATCACCATCAATTGTTATCCCGCTTAGTTTCCAGCCTACAAATTGAGGTTTGGTTTTAGTCAGCTCCAATAAACGGTATCTGTCTTTGGTTAATCTTGCGCTGATGAGCCCTACGCTATCTGACTCTGCCTGACTGAAATGTTCAATTTCAGTTTCGAGTACTGCCAGGGTCGAATCGAGCTCATGGCCTTTTGCAATACTATCGGCGTAAGCTTTTGGCGAAATATTATAAAGGCTATCAAGCGTAGCCTGCTCAAAATTCAGTTTTTGGTTGCTGCTTTCGTATTTCGATTCAACGAGTGCTATAGCCCGGTCTTTATCTGTTTTTTTTCCGCAAGAATATAGGATTATAGAAATAAACCCAAGAAGAGCGATGGAGAAATATTTATTTATCATATAGCTTTAATTCTTAATAAGCTTTTCCTCAAAAACAACAATCCAAAAGCCTTTTCGTTTTTCTTACCACTGTTTTATGCTAGCTTTCCGTACCTTTAGGTGTAGGATCATCCTTTAATACTTAAAAATCTTTTTTAGCGCTTTTTCCAAACCATCGCCTCTTAAATTTCTACCAACAATTATGCCTTTAGGATCTACAAGGTAGTTTACCGGAATAGTTTCAATGTTATAAATTTTCTGCGCTATATCTTTAAAATCGCTTAACTGAGGCCACATATTTACCTTATCTTTCTTTATCGCTTCAAGCCAATCCATTCTTCGAGATAATTGATCTCTTGTTATGCTTACGATCTGAAATCCAGAATTTCTATATTTATTAAAGGCTTTAATCAGGGTCGGGTTCTCATCTCTGCAAGGCGTACACCAGCTTGCCCAAAAATCTACCAACAAATACCTCCCATTAAAATTATCCAGGCTATGCACTTTACCGTTAGCATCAGGTAGCGAAAAACGCTTCATTACATTACCAACCCTAAGTTGTTTTTCGAGCGATATGGTACTGATTAATTTTAGTGCAGATGGCAATATTTTAATATCTAGCCCTAGCGTATTTAATAATGAATCAATTTCTTTTGGATGATTGATGGTTCGTGGCTTACCATGGGGCCTGTCTGCGTATTGCCAAAGTGCATATAAGCCAACCGGCGAATTTGCGTTTAATTTTATGGCCGGGAGGTACACATTTTTATCAAGCGCAATATCTATCGAATCTCTTATTTGCCAAATCCTAGCTTCAACATCAGCAATTTTCTGATTTTCATAATTAACATTCCCAATCATTGTTTCTGACCTTTTAGAAAAAACAGCCGAAAGCCGATCAAGCTCCATTATGCCGGCTACAATTGCAGGTTTAACACCCACAATTTCAGGAACGAAATTGCTGTCTATCGCAATTTCATAATTACCGGGCATTGTCCAAAATTTCTTTGAAGTTACTTTTTTATTGTTCCAGTAAAAATTCACCAATAAGTTTACAGGTTCCGAAAGCTCAGTTTCGTAGTTCAGCACTTTATCCTTAATTATAATCGTGTCGGTTTCCCCACCTAACCTGGCCAAATCATACCTTTTCAATACAACTTTAAATGGCTGCTGAATGAGCGTGCTAAAATCCGATTTTAGGGTAAGTTTCCCCTTAAAAGTTTGTTGAGCATTAACAGGAACTATAAAATTAAAAAACGCTACAACCAACAGAACCAAAGGCTTACTACCTAATCTTATCATCGATACTTTTCTTTAATTCAAGTCCCTTTTTACTGTTTTTTAATCTGGGAGAAAGTTCATTAAACAACTCTAATGGCGAACCCCACATGCTTTGTATCCTATCTTTGAGTGCGACATCAAAAAGAGAGGTGACTTCTTTAACCTGGTAGAAAGCAATAGGTGAATCAGCATACTTCTTTACAAAGTCTATCATTTTTCTATTTCTGGCTTTTATTGCTTCCCTAGCCTCATCGCTTTGCTTTGTTAAAATATCTTTTTCAGTAATTTTAGCATCTTTGGTCTTTCCATACCCATCTATCGACAGGGTTAAATCCTCTAATACGATAAGCTTTTCATTCCTGCGGGCTCCTCTTACCCAAATCAGATTTCTAAATTTAGATAATGCTTCTTCCTTAGCAATATTTCCTCTTTCTTCCAAAAAACACTAGCGTATTGATAATCTTTACCCTCAAGATTAAAAGTTCCCTTAAACTCAAACTTGCCATTAATTATGGGCATTACCATATATATATTCTCACTTGATATGGGAACTTGTTGAGAAAGTGTAGTTAAATATGCATACCTGATGCTATCGGTATTTGAAATTTCACCTTTAACAGTAAAATTAATGTTTTGTGCAGTTGCAGACGAAGCGAAGAAAATAGCTATAATAACCAGGTGTAGTTTCATATTTATCTATTATAAAATAAATATAAACTAATTAATTAGTTTATCAAATTACTTTCAAAGATTATCTCTTTTTCAGGTTTATAAGATTAAACCTTTCCGCACAAACAACAACCCAAAAGCCTTTCCTTTTTCCCTTCCCCTATTTTTATGGTGAATTTTGTGGGCTTTTCGTACCGCCAACAGGTAAGCATTAGTGCTTCTGAAGGTTTTAAAACGCCGGTGTACAAACCAATCGTGCACGATGAAATAAATCAGGCCATACAAGGTAATACCCAATCCAACAAAAAAGCGGTAATCAAAGTTCTTTCGGCCAAAATACATCAACAGCAACGAAAGCCCGGCAAACAACAGCGCAAACAAATCGTACCATTCGAATAAAGATTTAGCTTTTTGATGATGACTTTTATGCATAAACCACAATGGGCCATGAAATAAATACTTGTGTATAAACCACGACAAACACTCCATTGCGATGATGGTAAACAGTACAGTTAATATGTTAATTATTATGAACAAAATATATAAACAACTGGTTTGTAAAGGTATACAACAGCAAAAACAGTATATTTATGTCATGAAATTGTAAGCTTACCGCTGGTTTGGCCAAACATTTCATGACAAATCATTTTTTAGCACTATTTTTGACTAAAATATTAAAAAAGTCAGAAAGTAGAAAAGTAAAATGATTGTAGCCGATAAAAAGAGAGAGCAAATTATTGATGGGGCTATCAAACGCTTTATCCATTTTGGCATTGGTAAAACCACAATGAACGATATTGCCGAAGATCTATCCGTATCCAAACCATCTCTTTATTATTATTTCCCGGATAAAAAACATTTGATTGTGGGGGTGATTGAAAGAGTGTTTAACGATTTCTTCGAACTGATTAAAAAGAAATACAACCCTGATCTGCCGGTACAGGAAATTCTTTTTAACACCATTGATGTACGGAACACTTTTTTCCAAAAATATTACATGCTCCGCATTACAGAGGGGATTCCGGATTTGCTGAACGATGAGGTGATTAAAGGCAAATTGCATGCATTAAAAGAATCGGAAAAGGATTTTTTCGCCGAGATTTTTAGTCAGGCTAAAGCAAAAGGAGAAATTGAACACGATGATACCACCCATGTTGCCGAACTGTACCTGGAAAGCTTAATGGGCCTTTGTACCATGTGCATTATGGAGACTGGCAAAGACCTTTTCCCCGACAAAAAAGCATTAAATAAAATGACGTTGAAGCAGAAAAACCTGACCACCATATTTGTAAGGGGTTTAAGGTGCATAGATTAAAAGCCTAACGTTAGCATAAATAAACAGCCTGAGGTTAATGGCTGAAAAAACAGAGAAGAACCCAAAAACAAAAAACAATACATTATGCTTAGAATAAAAATGGTAAGATTAATGCTCATTGCTATTATTGGCTCGGTTTTACCGCAGCTGGCAATGGCACAGCAGCAGGTTACCTTAAAAGATGCGCTCACATTTGCGCTCCAAAACAACACGAAAGTGCGAAATGCCAAATTGGATATTGAAGGCGGTAGATACAAGGTCGAAGAAGTAAGGGCACAAGCCTTACCACAAATTACCGGAAACGTAGGCTTAACTTACAACCCGATTATCGGTCAGTTGGTAGCTAATTTCGGCGGACAAACACAGGCGATCAAATTGGGCCAGAACTGGAATTCGACTGCAGGCGTTCAGCTTTCGCAGCAATTATTTAACCAGCAGGTTTTTACTGGTTTGCAGGCTGCACGATCGAGTGAAGAATACTACAATCTTACTTCACAGTTAACAGAAGAGCAGATTATCGAACTGGTGGCTAATAATTACTACCAGGTTTTGGTAAACAGACAACAACTTAACGTAATCGATACCAACATTAAAAATGTTAAGGTGGTAGAAAAAATTGTGGGCAACCAGTATAAAAATGGTTTGGCCAGAAAAATCGATGTAGACCGGATCAGTGTAAACTTAACGAACCTGAATACACAGCGCGAACAAACCATCAATGCAATTACCCAATTGGAAAACCAGTTAAAGTTTTCGATGGGAATGCCTGTTGCAACACCGATTAGCCTGCCTGCAACCGAATTAACGGAAGTAACTACCCTACCTGTATTTACAGATTCTGTCGATCTGGCCAACAGAACAGAGGTTAAACTTTTAAATAACCAGGATAAACTTTTATCGCTGCAAAGAAAAGCTTATGTGGCTGAATATTATCCATCATTGGCTTTAACGGGTAATTATACCTACTCGAGCCAAAGTGACGGTTTCGATTTCTTAAAATCGAATGCAGCGGCAATCGGATACGGAGCTTCGGCAGTTGGCCTGACTTTAAAAGTACCTATTTTTAACGGTTTCTTAACCCGTTCTAAAATCCGCCAGGCCGATGTGAATATTAAAAAGGCACAGGAAAGCAGAAAAGAAACAACAAACTCTTTAAATCTAGCTTACGAGAATGCCAAAATACAGTTGCGCAACAACTTAAACACCATTAAATCGCAACGTAAAAATGCCGACTTGGCGCAAGAAATTTACAAAAGTACCCAAAACAATTATAACAACGGCTTAGCTACGTTAACAGATCTTTTGGATACCGAAAATGCACTTACTTCGGCACAAAACAGCTATACACAGGCTTTATTAAATTATAAAATAGCCGAAATACAATTAATCAAATCAAACGGAAATATTAAATCGCTAGTACAATAGAAATGAAAAGAGTAATTACCATAATCATCGTAGTTGTTGTTGCCCTTGGTGCAATAGCTTATGTCTTAAAAAACAACAAAAAGAAGAACGAAGAAAAAACTGCTTTCATTGCTAAAGGTGGTGGCGCAGTTGCCGTTCGGGTTGCAGACGTACAGAAAAAAGTTGTGGATTTAGATTTCAGTGCAAACGGAAATTTTATCCCTAAACAAGAATTAAACTTCTTATCAGAAAACGCAGGTCGCGTTACTGCTATTTATGTGGATGAAGGTGACCGTGTAAGCAAAGGTCAGGTTTTGGCGCGTGTTGATGCAGAAATTATCAACACCGACAGGGAAACAGCCGAGGCTAACTACCAAAATGCGGTACGCGATGAAGCCAGATACCAAAGCTCGTTTCAAACAGGTGGTGTTACGCAACAACAGTTAGACCAGGCTAAACTGGCTACCAGAAATGCGAAATTGCGCTTACAGGCCTCGCAACGCAAATTGAGCGATGCCAACATCAAATCGCCAATTAACGGAATTGTAAACAAAAGATACATTGAGGTTGGTGCTTTTGTAAATACCCAGGGTACCCAAATGTTCGAGCTTGTTGATGTTTCTAAATTGAAACTAAAGGTAAATGTAAACGAATCGCAGGTTGCAAACCTTAAAATTGGCGATCAGATTACGATCAAATCTTCTGTTTTCCCAACCGATAATTTTTCGGGTAAGGTAACTTTTATTGCTGCTAAAGCCGATGCTACCTTAAACTTCCCTATCGAGATTGAAGTAGAAAACAGCCACAAAAACACCTTAAAAGCAGGTATGTACGGAACCGCTGTGTTTAAATTCCCTAAACAGGCTCCAGGCATCCTTATTCCACGTACTTCGTTTGTAGGTAGTGTAAGCAGCAACCAGGTTTTCTTGCTGGATAAAGCCAGCAATACTTCAAAAATCCGTAATGTGGTTTCAGGCCGCATTTTAGGAGATAATGTTGAGATTTTGGATGGCTTAAAAGAAGGCGAAACAGTAATTACCAGCGGACAGATTAACCTGACTGACGGAACTGCTGTGAGTATCGTAAAATAGTTCAATTGGCAGTTATCAGTTTACAGTTTGTCATCCTGAGCCTGTCGAAGGACGATATTATTTCAATTGCAATAAAAATTTAAAATGAAGATAACAGATATATCTATAAAAAGGCCTTCGCTGGTTATTGTGGTGTTTACCGCACTAACTTTACTTGGGCTACTCAGTTACTTTTCGTTGGGCTATGAGTTACTTCCAAAATTCTCGAACAACGTAGTATCTATTTCGACCATTTACCCTGGTGCATCGCCAAATGAGGTTGAAAATACCGTAACCAAAAAAATCGAGGACGCGGTATCATCGATGGAGAACATCAAAAAAATCAATTCGGTATCTTTCGAGAGTTTATCTACCGTAACTATTACTTTAACAGATGCGGCAAACATCGACATCTCATTAAATGATGCACAACGTAAAGTAAATGCTATCCTGGCCGAGTTACCCGAAGATGTAAAGACGCCTTCTTTAAGTAAATTCTCGCTTGATGATTTACCGGTAATCACCATGTCGGCCTCTGCTAACATGGACGACGTTAGTTTTTACGATTTAATTGACAAACGTATTGCCCCTGTAATTTCGAGGGTTAGTGGTATTGCCCAGGTAAACTTAGTAGGTGGTTCTGAGCGTGAAATCCAGGTTTCGCTTGATGCCAATAAACTACAAGGCTATAGCCTTTCGGTTCCACAGGTGCAGCAAATGATTCTTTCGTCGAATCTTGATTTCCCTACCGGAAGTGTTAAAACACAAAATCAAGACGTTTTAATCCGTTTATCGGGTAAATACAGAAGTATTGAAGAGTTAAGGAACCTGGTTTTAACCACCGGTAAAGATGGTGCACAAATCCGTTTAGGCGATGTGGCCGATGTTCAGGATTCGCAAAAGGAAACCGAAAAATTAGCCCGTATCGATCGTAAGGCTTCTATCGCTATTCAGATTATTAAACAAAGTGATGCGAATGCTGTAGAAGTGAGTAAAGGCGTACATGCCATTATTGCTAAACTTAAAAACGAATACGCAACCAATAAATTAGACATCAAAATTGTTAACGACAGTTCTATTTTCACCTTAGAATCTGCTGATGCAGTAATCCACGATTTAATTTTAGCGGTAATTTTGGTAGCCTTCGTAATGCTTTTCTTCCTGCATAGCTTGCGTAATGCGATCATTGTAATGGTATCGATCCCGGTATCCTTAATTGCAACTTTTATCGGGATCAGCCTGTTCGGCTTTACCTTAAACTTAATGTCATTACTAGGGCTATCACTCGTGGTAGGTATCCTGGTGGATGATGCGATTGTGGTACTGGAAAATATCCAGCGGCACATGGAAATGGGTAAAAATAAGGTACGTGCAGCATCTGATGCAACACGTGAGATTGGTTTTACCGTAGTATCGATCACTTTCGTAATTGTGGTGGTATTCTTCCCTATTGCGGTAAGTACAGGTTTGGTTTCGAACATCCTGCGCCAGTTCTGTGTGGTAGTAATTATTGCAACTTTACTTTCGTTATTGGCTTCGTTTACCATTGTACCGCTTATTTTCTCGCGTTTTGGTAAGTTAGAACGTATTGAGGGCAAAAACCTTTTTGGTCGCTTTATCCTTTGGTTCGAAAAGCAATTGAAGAAATTCACTTTGTGGATTACCAACATCTTAACCTGGTCGCTTGGTCACAAAAGATGGACTATTTTAGTCGTTTTTTCAATGTTTGTTGGCGCGATGTATTTAGCTGGAGCTGGTTTTATCGGTTCAGAGTTTTTCCCTAAATCAGATAAAGGTGAGTTTTTGGTGCAGTTAGAGTTACCTAAAGATGCTTCTTTAGAGCAAACCAACTTCCTGACTCAAAAAGCTGAGGCTTTCTTAGATAAACAACCTGAAATTACACAATTAATTACGACTGTTGGTCAATCGACTGGTGATTTTGGTGGTACACAGGCAACTGCTTACAAATCTGAAATCAATGTTAAATTGGTTGAGCGCGATCAGCGTGAAGGTGTATCTTCGGATATTTTCGCAACCAAAATGAGCCGTGCACTCGCCAAAGAACTTGTAGGTGCGAAAGTAAAAACTGTGCCGATTAGTATTTTGGGTATTGCAGAAAATGCGCCGATACAATTGGTGGTAATGGGTTCTGATTTAGATAGCGCATTGAAATATGCCGAAGGTGCACAAAAAGTACTTGCCGCAATTCCGGGTGCTACAGAGATTAAACTATCGGTTGAAAAAGGAACACCTGAGATTAATGTTCAGGTAGACCGCGATAAAATGTCGGCAGTGGGCTTAACCTTACAAACTGTGGGTTCGACCATGCAAACCGCATTTGCAGGTAACACCGATGGTAAATACAGAAAAGGCGAATACGAGTACGATATCAATATCCAGTATCAAAACTTCAACCGCCAGAATGTGGAAGATGTACGTAACCTGATTTTTGTAAACAATGATGGTAAGCAAATTAAATTATCGCAGTTCGCAACGATTACAGAAGGTTCAGGACCAAGTCAGCTGGAGCGTTTAAACAAATCTACTTCGGTATCGGTTAAAGCGCAGTCAATTGGTCGCCCTACAGGTACTGTGGTTGCTGATTTCATGGCTAAACTAAAAGAATATCAGGAAAATGGTAAATTAAAAGCGCCGGTAGGTGTTAGCTATAGCTGGGCGGGTGATCAGGAAAACCAGGCAGAAGGATTTGGTACTTTAGGTATCGCTTTATTAGCTGCGGTGATTTTAGTTTATCTGATCATGGTAGCATTATACGATAGTTTCATTTATCCTTTGGTGGTAATGTTCTCGCTTCCACTAGCACTAATTGGGGCATTCCTGGCACTTGCGTTAACCAACAACTCAATTGGTATCTTTACCATCCTCGGTTTAATTATGTTAATGGGTCTGGTAGCTAAAAACGCGATTATCCTGGTCGATTTCACCAATCACTTAAAAGCTGAAGGTAAATCGACAATTGAAGCTTTAGTATTAGCGAACCATGCACGATTAAGACCCATTTTGATGACAACCATCGCCATGATTTTTGGTATGCTTCCTATTGCCCTTGCAAGCGGTGCAGGTGCCGAGTGGAAAAATGGTTTGGCATGGGTAATTGTAGGTGGATTAACCAGCTCATTGTTCTTAACCCTGATTTTCGTTCCAGTAGTGTACTTAATATTCGATAGAATGTTAGACCGCTTAGGTTTCAATAAAAAAGGAAAAACCATCGATGAGTTAATGGTTGAACCATACGACCATAAAGATGTAAACGAATATGATTTAGATCACGGACATTAATATCCTCCAGATTAACAATCAATCAGCCCCGATGCAAATCGGGGCTTTTTTATTCCTGCTCCGCTCGCCGTGGTTCGTGTCGCCACGAACCATTAAAAAGTGCTAAATTTTACGCGAAGATAATCCTACAATGCTGTATCCAAACAAATTGTTAATCAACATTGTATATTAGTGATTATGTTTAAAATCATCCTTAGCCTATTTCTCATTTGCACTACCCTCATCGTAAAAGCCCAGCATCCGCCAATTTTCCCGGCTATGACATCCGATTCGGTATTCGTTAAAGTAGCAAACCTAAATATTACCCTGGTAAAATATAGCTACAAGCCCAATGGAATTCGATTTTTAGTGGTTCACGATAATGAAGATACAGGTGTAAAGGCGGGTTTCGATTACATTCGCTGGAGCGGTGGCGAACTCATAGACTGCCAGTATGGTGGAGTAAGGGACTATAATTTTACTTATATGGATGATCGCTACCGGATAGACCCAAATGCCATTTACACTGAAGTTGGGGTAAATACACGATTGAAAAAAGATGCTTATAGCTCGAACGAAGTGGAGAAGGCCATATTAAATGCCGGCAAGCAAATTGTCGATTTTTACGACCCAAAATCAATAGGTTATTTTTTAACCCTGCACAACAATGCCAATGGTGGATTTGGTATCTCCTCTTACCTGCCGGGCTACGATTTAGCCAGTACAGCCGATTCGGTTTATATCAATTTCCAGATGGATAATGACGACCTGCTTTATGTAACCGAACCCAAATTATTTTCGAATTTGAAAAAAGCGAATGTAAATGTTATCCTTCAATCCAAATTTGTTTCCAACGATGGTTCACTCTCGGTTTACGCCATGCAGAACCACATTCCATACATCAATGTTGAGGTACAACACGGTCACCAGGATGAAAACCTGCGATTGATAGAGGTGGCCATTGCGGCGTTAAAAGAACATGGATTGGTGAAGAAGGAGTAAATTTGCTAGCGCGTCACCCTGATCCGATTGCTATCGGATTTATTTCAGGATCCCTTTAGCATGAAAGCATATAACGATATGCTATTCAATTAACCAGTTAACCGCTTCAAACAACTAACCAAAAATTAGTTTATCTCCTTAATTTTGGTAATTACGAAGGTGATTAACAAGCCAAAAACAGATATTATTCCAAAAGAATAGCGCAGGCTCGATAATTGCGAAATGTAACCAATTAGCGGTGGGCCAAACAGGAATGCAAAATAACCAATACTCGAAACCATGGTTATGGCCTTACCCGCAGGTACCTTCTTGTTATTACCGGCGATGCTGTAAACCATGGGTACAATACTCGAAACCCCCAAACCGATTAGCATAAAGCCTATAATGGCTACAAAAATATTGGGGAAGATTACCGCAAGTCCCATACCTATTGATATAATAGCACCGCTGATTTGCAAAAGGTTTCTCCGGCCAAATTTACCGATCAGATATACACCCAAAAATCTACCACTGGCCATCATAAACATAAAAGAGGCATAGCCGATAATGGCACGGTTATGTGGCAACTTCACTACATCTTCGAAATAAATGGCACTCCAATCAAACATGGTTCCTTCGGTAGCCATACTACAAAAGGCGATAAGTCCCAATAAAACCAGGATACCCTGCGGCATGGTAAAAAACTTTGTTTTTTCGGCCAGTGTATCGGGCTTATTGTAGTTGAGTAATTTTTTAGCGTTAAACGCCACGTTAGTTAAGGATATGGCTGCAATAATCCAGAAATGCGTATACATCCCTAATTTTAAGTTAACCAGCCCCAGTGCAATTAATGCCCCGGTTAAATTCCCGATACTCCAGGCACCGTGGAAAGAGCTCATAATCGGCTTACCATAATAATTTTCGCCGGCAACGCCCTGTGTATTTAAGGCGATATTGCAAAGGTTACCTGTTATGCCAAACAGCACCAAAAAAGCAGCCAATTGCCAGCCAGTAGTTGCCAATGCCAAAAAGGTTAACGCAATGGCATACATGGGTGCCGTGGTCTGAAGCATTTTCTTGCTGCCAAAATGTGTGGTCAGTTTTGCCGAAAAAAACATCGTCATGATCTGACCTGCAGGCAATGCAAAAAGAATGGAACCTAATTCTGCATCATTTAAGTCCATTAAGGCTTTAAATGTCGGAATCCGGCTAGCCCAGCTTGCAAAGCAAACCCCTTGCATAAAATAAAAGGCTGAAATGGCAAAACGTACTTGTTTTGGAGAACTATGCGCTAATACAGGTTTACTTTCTGGTGTACTTAATAGATCCTGATCGTGCGTGCTTTCTTCCAAAACTGATGTATGAATAATTAGATTAAGCTGCAAAGTTCCTTAAATCTATTGGAAATACCGACATTTTTTTAAGTTTATATCAAAATAATTGCAGAAAAGGTTACAATCGTGTTAAATTTTCCACTGTTCAAGGTGGTAAGCACTATCCCAAAACATCCATTCAAGCTGCGTGGCCATTTTAAAAGCATCAAACATTTTTTGCCGCGTAGCAGTGCTTACGTGCCTGGCCAGATCATCAGTTATATTGATGGCCTGTTTTACCGCCTGGGCAAATTCGGCTCCGGCGTACATATCAATCCACCTTTTATAAACATTTTCGTTTCCCTTTTGCTGCGCAAAAATATGATCACCAACCGCCTTATAAATCCAGAAGCAAGGTAAAACTGCCGCAGCAGCTACTTCTACACTGGCATAAGCTGCCTGGTTTAGAATATAATTGGTGTACAAAAGTGTCGCTGGCGATGGTGTTACCTTACTATCCATACCAAATTCTACAAAATAACTTTCGTGCAGACTACGCTCAGCAAAGATAGCTCCGGTAGAAAATCCGGCGTAGGCCATAACCAATTCTGCATCATCAACACGGCCACTAATGGTACTTAAGGTTCGGCCAAATTCCAATAGATAATAGGCGTCCTGCGCCAGATAAAAAACAAACTTCTCTTTGGGCAAAGTACCATCACTCAGCTCCAGATTAAAGGGCATGGTTAAAATTTTATCATAGATGGGTTTCACTAACTCCCAGGCCTGCTCGCTCCATTTCATTGTACAATTAATTTTGAAGGGTTAAAAAAATGATTCAGAGGGCCGTTTCCAGCACCTGTAGTAACCTGGCTACCTGCCTGTAAAGCGGCGGCAATATATTGTTTCGCGTTTTTAACGGCAGTTAGCAGATCGTTGCCTTTACCCATTTCAGCTGCAATAGCCGAAGATAAGGTACAACCTGTGCCATGCAGATTTTTGGAGACAATAAAATCGCTTTCCAAAATCACAGGTTCTGCATTGCCGGCTATAAACACATCGTAAATAACCCGACCAGATAAATGTCCACCTTTAACCAGTACCGCCTTTGCCCCTTTTTCAATAATTTTTCGCCCCGCAGCAAGCATATCATCAAGGTTATGAATGGCTTGTTCGGCAAGGATAATGGCTTCATCTATATTCGGGGTAACCAGACTTACCAATGGAAACAACTTATCGATTAGCTGCGTAATGGTATCGGGCTCAATAAGCTTATGGCCACTAGTAGCCACCATTACCGGATCTAAAATCACAGGAACCTTAGCTGTGTAATTTTTAAGTGCTGCTTCGATTACACCTACCACTTCTGCCCGGTTAATCATCCCGATTTTAATGGCAACAGGCTGAATATCTTCCAGTACGGCCTGCAGCTGGTCTTTAATCATATCAGGTGGAATACTATGAACGGATCTTACGCCCAGCGTATTTTGTGCCGTTACCGCTGTAATTACCGAAGTACCGAAACAGCCCAGAGCCGAAAAGGTCTTTAAATCGGCCTGAATACCCGCACCACCACCACTATCGGAGCCGGCTATGGTTAAAACATTAATATAACTCATGGTTGTAAGACTTCATTTTGTTCATACAACTTCAGGAGTCTTCAAAATGCAGAGATGCATTTTACGCAGCAGACAAACTAATTTCCTACGCCGGCATTATCCGGATCAGGTTCATTTGAGGTTGATGGCTGGAGGGTTTTAAGGCTGAAGCACATTGCCCTCTACCTTTTTACCTTCTACCTTTAACCTCAAAATGGGTATATTCTCAGCCAACGTATTTGAAGGCACCCCTAAAGTTTTTGTGCTGCAATATAGGGTTAAAAGTTGGAAGCTTAAAGACCAGCCTCTGGTTATTATAACAACTGGATCATTACTGTGTTGAACGGCACAAACTATACTTACAGTACAAATACCAATGCATTAGGATTCCCAATCCGTAGGAACGACGGTTTAGGAATGGAATGGCAATAAACAAAAAGCCCCGATATAAAACCGGGGCCTAAAACATAGTAATTAATAATGGGGATAGAGACTATATTTTATCGGGTTGATAGAACCTAACTGTACCATCCGCTTCATTCGAAACAATTAATAAACTTCTGCCATTCGGGCTGTCTTTGGGTTTAACAAATAACAAACCTTCGGGTGCATCGCCGGTAGAGAATAGCTGAACAAATTTTGGCGCAGCAGGAGTAGTTACATCATAAATAGCAATCGCATCTGCACGTTCCATACCAATAAAAGCCAAAGTTTTTCCGTTTACCTGTGCAACGGTTACGCTTTCTACTTCTACTCCTTTATTATCCGAACGGTCATCATCATATTTACCGGCATCAATCACCTGTTGCTCCAGGTCTTTTCCAATATTGGCTACCAAAGCTCCGGTATTGGCATTCAGGATACTCACACTTCTTCCGCCAGTTGAAAATAATTCCTGATATACTTTATTGGTACCAACCACGGTATAACCGGCAGTATTGGTTACCGTAAGTCTTCCTAAATTAGCATCTAACTGTAAGGTTGCAGCGTTCGGAAACTTAACCGGATCTAAAATAAGATCTTTTACACGTACTTCTTCTTTTGCATCTTTCGGGGTATAATCCTGTCTGGTATCACCTTCATTCGCCAAAGCCAGATAAGCAGTACCACCAGTACTGAAATATGAAATTGCATCTGGCAGGTAAAAAGCCTTGATAGGCCATGTACCCAATACTTTTTTACTGTCTTTATCGCTTACATCAAAGGCGTTTTCAGCTAAACTGATATCTCTGATGCCCAAAGGGGTAATTTTGGTAATGGTTCCGGCAACGATATCAACTTCAGCAACACCGTTGTTTTCTTGTAAAGTAACGTACGCTTTTTTAGAATCAGTGCTTACAGCAATATATTCAGGTTCGATATCCTGGGTAAAACTGGCATTGTAACCATAAATTCTGAAACCACCCGCCAGTAAAGTTGCCTTCTGCGATTCGAAAGCTGAGAAATCTACGGTTTTTACCGAATAATTATCCTTGATATTGATGATTGAAATGGTTCCTTTAGGATCAACGGTATAAGCAAGATTCGGTTCGCCTTCGTTAGCCGATAAAATGTAATTTCCATCTGGACTAAAAGTTACCATGTCGGGCATCGCACCAACGGTAATCTTTTTAACTTCTGATAAATCGGAGGTTTTTAGTACTAAAACGTCTCCATTCCCCTGCTTATCGGCACCATCTAAAGCGATTGCCAGCAAACCATTACTAACTGCTACACTATTAATCCCCGCATTATTTGGATAAACTAAGGTTTTCAACTTGGTAACCGTTGGATATTTACTCATATCAACCACATCAACCTTGGTTCCACCATCGTTACTCACCACAAACAGCTGTTTGGTTGAGGGATCGTAAGCAGAAATTTCTGAAGCAAATTCTCCGCCCAAATCAATTGAAGCAATTTCTTTAAAGCTGTCGATTTTTTCGGGAACTACGGCTTCGGTTGGCGGATCTATAATCGGTTCATCGGTTGGATTTTTCTTACAGGCAGCAAATGCCAGCGATGCAATCAGGATCGCACCAAATAGTTTTTTACAGTTCATCGTTTGTTTATTATCTGAACCGCAAAATAAATTCGTATAACGCTGTTTTTCAAGCAGTGTAGATTATCATTTGGTTAAGAATGTGTAAAGACTAAAGCTCAAAGCGGAAAGATCGAAGCTCAAAGCGGAAAGACTAAAGCGGAACGGAGAGATCTACCTAGAGATAAATCTCTCGACTGCGTTGTACTCCGCTCGAGATGATGAATAAAAAATTAAACAAAAAATCCCGATATAAATACCGGGATTTTATAAGTATAAACATCAAACAGCTACCTAAACAAGTTCAGCATAGCCGATTGATTAAATGTGTATCGCTCTGTTATCAGTTGCGGCTAAAGCTGCTTCTTTTAACGCTTCAGTATAAGTTGGGTGTGCATGGCAGGTACGTGCAATATCTTCTGCTGATGCACGGAATTCCATTGCAATAACAGCCTCGGCAATCATATCTGCTGCACGCGGACCAATCATGTGTACACCTAAAACTTCATCAGTAGCAGCATCAGCCAATACTTTAATGAAACCGTCGGTATCCATACTGGCTTTCGCACGTCCGCTGGCTTTGAACGGGAATGAACCTGCTTTATATTTTGTTCCTTTTTCTTTCAATTGCTCTTCGGTTAAACCAACAGAAGCAACTTCAGGCCAGGTATACACCACACCAGGGATTAAGTTATAATTGATATGCGGTTTTTGTCCGGCAATGGTTTCAGCAACATAAGTACCTTCATCTTCGGCTTTGTGCGCCAGCATTGCACCTGTAATTACATCACCAATGGCATAAACACCTTTAACCGAAGTTTCTAAATGCTCGTTTACCGGAATTTTTTTACCTCTTTCTTCAACGGTAATCCCGATTTTATCCAAACCTAAACCTTCGGTATAAGCGGTACGGCCTACAGCAACGATGCAATAATCAGCTTCTAAAGAAATAGATTCGCCTTTTGGCGTATCGGCAGTAACAGTTACAGTTTTACCTTTAGTAGTAGCGCCTGTAACTTTGTGGCCCATGTAAAACTCCATGCCTAAAGTTTTCTTTAACACACGTTGAAGTTCTTTACCTAAACCGGCATCCATAGTACCAATAATTGAAGGCAAAAACTCAACTACTGAAACTTTTGTACCTAAACGGGCATATACCGAACCTAACTCTAAACCGATAACACCACCACCTATTACAACCATAGTTTTTGGCACTTCTTTAATGTTTAAAGCTTCGGTTGAAGTAATGATGCGTTTTTTATCGATAGGTAAAAACGGCAAAGCTGTAGGTTTAGAACCAGTTGCAATAATTACATTTTTAGCAGATAAAGTTTCGGTAGTGCCATCAGCTTTGGTTACCAAAATGGTATTTTTATCTACAAAAGAACCTACGCCTTCGAAAGAATCGATTTTGTTTTTCTTGAATAAATAAGTGATACCGGCTGTATTTTGAGCAACAACATCGTCTTTACGGGCGATCATTTGTTTCATATCAACTTTTAAATCTTTTAAGTTGATACCATGGGTAGTGAAAGTATGGGCAGCATTGTGGTAATGCTCTGAAGAATCTAATAAAGCCTTAGAAGGGATACAGCCTACGTTTAAGCAGGTACCTCCAAAAGTTTTATATTTTTCTACCACTGCAGTTTTTAAACCTAACTGAGCACAACGGATTGCGCCTACATAACCGCCCGGTCCTGAACCGATAACAACGACATCGTATTGCATAATTTCTTGAGAATTTTGATTAGCCAAATGTAGGGAAAAAAGGTTAAAAGCTGCAAGCGCCACTGTAACCCAATAACCAATATGCCCTTAGTTTAGCAGGTCGTTAAGAGATTTGACAGTTAAATGAACAGACTAAAGTTATTGAATGGCGACGAGCTCATTTTCAATGATATATTTTTGGGCATAAGCCATATTCAGGAACAATTGATCGGCCACCCTTAATTTCTGGTGCGCCCGAACATTGGCCTGCACAGCAAAACAGGTAATGCCCGCAGCCATAGCCGATTTCACCCCATTGATGGTATCTTCAAAAACCAGGCATTCGTCTTTTTGCAAACCCAGGCGCTCCACACATAGGTTATAACTTTCAGGATCAGGTTTTGATCTACTTACATCGCTCCGCGTAATAAACAAACGGAAATATTTTGCCAGACCATTGCGTTCAAAAACAGCTTCTACATCCAATTTCGGACTGGCTGTAACCACTGCAAGCGCAAGCCCTTTTTCGTAAGCAAACTGTACAAACTCCAGGGCATGTGGCATTAAGCGGATATCGGTTGTCCTAAATCCCTCAAACGTTACTTTCTCCCTTCGGTCAATAAAGCCATCTAAATCTTCATCAATTTTGTAGCGGTCTATTATGGTTTTTGCATTTTTTGGCAGCGGGATTCCCGCATAATTGCTTAACCAGTCCTTAAAATCAATTTGAACATTGTAGGGGCATAAAAATGTATTCCAGCAATCGAAGTGAAATTTCTCCGAATCAATCAACGTACCGTCTAAATCGAAGAGCAGCGCTTTTATTTTACTCATTATAAATTGTAACTAAGGAATAACCTCGAACAGGAAAAACTGCTGGGTTTGCGATTTACTGAAATTATTATCGACACAGAAAATCAGCGACTGGTTGCCGTTTGGTAATTTTGGACCAAAAGTGATGCCTTCGAAATTATCGATATGCCTGTTAAGCGAATCGAAATCAAAAAGCAATTTCTTTTTTAAAGGTTTAGGTGGATTTTGAATAAAACCATTGTTGCTGATTTCATTTTCTGCCCCGTTCAAATCAACCAGGTACAGTTTAATAAAAGTATGGTCGTCGTGTCCTTTAGCCCAGGCACGTTCCATCACCAGTAAAGTATGATCGTTTACCGCCAAGATTTCAGATATGCCATTTACATTCCAGTCGTTTTCTACCGTTGGTTTTACCGGCATCGCCCCCAGGTTATACGCATATTGCGCTGTGTTTTGCTTTGTTACGGCATCAAACTTTAAAATCCGGGTAAGCGCTTTATCAAATTCAAAAGCGGCCTGCGGCCCGTCCTGATAAAGCGGTTCTTCTAAACTGGCATAAATGGTTTTATAATGATCAGCATAGGTTACACCTTCAAACAGGGCATTTTTGCGTGGTCCGTTTTCTCCTTTTGTAAAATGAAAGCCTACAGGCAAGGGTATCGTATCGAAATAGCGGCCTTCCTTAGTAATAAAGGTTAATGCTGGCTGAACTATAA
This sequence comes from Sphingobacteriaceae bacterium, assembly GCA_965284455.1. GTDB lineage: Bacteria > Bacteroidota > Bacteroidia > Sphingobacteriales > Sphingobacteriaceae > Pedobacter. The sequence goes on along the minus strand of OZ260086.1, from coordinate 5,032,658 downwards.
TGGTATCTCCGTTTTTCAATACACGCTCACCTTCATTACTCCAGATAAAACTTTTCGATTTAGGATTATAACGGACCGACTCACCATCTGCTTTTAAAGTCTTATCAGAACGGTATTGCGGGTACTGCTTTCCATTTTGTTGCAGGATAAAAGTTACCCCTGTTACCTGCACAGTATCAATCTTATTATCTTTAATCGTGATCTGCGCAATGTAAATCCTTGCCGGGCTTAACTGCGAAGGATCGTCGCTAATGAGATAATATTGATTGCTGGCCACGTCGTAATCAATACCCGATAAACCTCCAACTACCGTATTTTGAAAAGTTTGGTTTAACGGCATTACGTATTCATCTAAAAACTTAAGCGACGAAATGCTGGTTTCTTTTTGCTTTGCAGCTTGCCTTGTTGCAGAACAAGAAGAGAGCACCACGGCAAAAAATGCATAAATAATAAGCAGATGAGATACAGGTTTCAAATCGGAATATTTAGGCTGTAAAAGTATCGATTTTTGAGCGGCTGTAATACGCATCACCCTGAATTTATTTCAGGGTCTCTTTTGAGCGCATTTTTGATCGTTTGCCTGTTTCGGCCATCTATTTGTACAAAAGAGTTGTCAACTTTCTGGCAAATTGGTTAGTAAAGTTGACAATTCTTAATCACAATTGGGGATGTGCTTAAAACAACTTACCAATTACACGGTAAGTGATGTTGTTGCCATCTACAATTTCTTCGTAGTATACATCATCAGGAGAAACAAAATATTTCTCATTTTTAATGGTTACTTCGCGGCAACCTTCAGGCAACTGGTTAATGATATCACCAATCTGATGCGTATCAACAGGGCCATCAGTCGTATTCAAAATACCATCTTTACCTGCTACCACATATACGGTTTTACCATCGGCATTTTCTTTCTGGGTGTAATACACACCTTTATACTCGTAATAATCTACCCCGTTAATGGTAACCAGATTCGCATCTGATGGTAAGTTCGGAACTTCTGCACCAACCGGAGGGGTTACCACTTCGTATTGACTGTTATTTTGTTGATAGAACAATCCGCCAGAATAGTAAAATTGGTTGGCACCATAATAAAACGGATAATAACCATAAGGCAGCACACCAATCCTGAAGCCTAAAAATGGACGATAAAAATTATAATAGCTGTAATACGGCCTGTAATAAGGCCTTCCAAAGCCCGGACGGTAACCGTAACCTGGCCTGTAACCTGGGCGGTATCCCGAACCCGGACGATACCCCGGTCTGTTGTAACTATAGCCTGGACGTTCTGGCCTAACACCTACCCTGCCTGGCGAAAAACTACCCCTATTTGGAGCCTGCATGGATGGCTGTCTTGAAATGGAACCACCTCCCCTTGAAGGTCCGATTGAACCCGACCTGCTGCCACCACCAGAGCCACCACTTCTGCTTGGCCGTTGGGCAGAAACACTTTCTACGCTTAAAGTTGCAATCATCGCTGCTGCAGCGAAAACAACCAATCCTTTATTCAATAACCTGTTCATTATTTTGTGTTTAATTCGATTATCTATATGACGATGAAAATTCTTAAAAGATTATCCCTTAACAATATTTAACTAAATTTTGATACCATGATGACGAAGACGCTGCAATAGTAAAATTCACTTCCATCCCCCATCATACATTTTCCATCTTCCATTTTACATCATTACTAACAAACCTTTTACGGGATGTTTTTTTACAATCGTACACGAATCTGCTATCTTTAAATTTTATTCCTAAAAACTAAACTTAAATGAACTTTCCCAGAATTTTCAGTCTCCTAATCTGTTTCTTTATTTCGAATGAATTGCTGGCCCAGCAGAGCGATTCGGCATACGTTAGAGAGAATTATACCAAAATAGAACGCCAGATCCCTATGCGCGATGGGGTTAAACTATTCACCTCCATTTACATACCCAAAAATCAAACCAAAAAATATCCATTTTTAATTAATCGTACGCCTTATACTGTGGCACCTTATGGCACAGACCAGTACAAATTGAGCTTAGGTAATTTTCCGGCCATGATGCGCGAAGGTTTCATCTTTGTTTACCAGGATGTTCGCGGCCGTTGGATGAGTGAAGGCACCTTTGCCGATATTCGCCCGCAGGTAAGCGGTAAAAAAACCAAAACGGCGATTGATGAAAGTACAGATACCTACGATACCATCGACTGGCTGGTTAAAAATGTAAAAGGAAATAACGGCAATGCCGGTATTTACGGTATTTCTTATCCGGGTTTTTATTCTACCACCTCGCTACCCAATGCCCACCCGGCCTTGAAAGCGGTTTCGCCACAGGCACCGGTTACCGATTGGTTTGTGGGCGATGATTTTCACCACCGTGGCACCTTGTTTTTAATGGATGCCTTTAGTTTTATGGGCAGCTTTGGCGTGCCACGTCCAAAACCAATTACGCCAGATAAAGGCCCTAAAGGTTTTCAGTTCCCGATACAAGACAATTACCGCTTTTACCTGGAAGCCGGATCGGTTAAAAATTTAAAAGACCGTTATTTTGCCGACAGCATTAAATTCTGGAACGATTTATTTGAACATCCTAATCTCGATACTTTCTGGAAAGCACGCTTAATCACCCCGCATTTAACCAATGTTAAACCTGCTGTGATGGTGGTTGGTGGTTTCTTCGATGCAGAAGATGCCTACGGTACATTTGCCACTTATAAAGCTATTGAAAAACAAAACCCTGGTGCAAACAACATTCTGGTGGCAGGCCCGTGGTACCATGGCGGATGGGTGCGCAGCGATGGTTCTTACCTGGGCGATATTAATTTTGGCAAAACCACCAGTATCGATTACCAGCAACAATACGAATTGCCCTTCTTTAAACATTATTTAAAAGGTGAAGGCGATTTTAACCCTGCCGAAGCCAATATTTTTGTAACCGGCAGCAACGAATGGAAAAAATTCAATAACTGGCCACCACAGGATGTAGAAACGAAAAACCTGTATTTACACCCTAACGGAAAACTGGCTTTCGAAAAAGTTGGCCGTACCGATAGCTGGGATGAATATGTAAGCGATCCGAATAATCCGGTACCCTATCAGGATGGCGTTCAGGCCAAACGTACCCGCGAGTACATGATCGACGACCAGCGCTTTGCAGCCCGTAGGCCCGATGTAAAAACTTATCAAACCGATGTGTTAACAGAAGATATTACCTTAACCGGACCAGTTTTAGCCAATCTGGTTGTTTCTACCACGGGAACAGATGCCGATTATGTAGTAAAACTGATTGATGTTTATCCGGAAGATGCCTCAAACCCTACACCAAACCCTAAAAACCTGATTATGGGTGGTTACGAAATGCTGGTGCGCGGCGAAATTATGCGTGGCAAATACCGCAACAGCTTTGAAAAACCCGAGCCTTTTGTACCGGGTGCCATTACCAAAGTCAATTATCCATTGCCTGATGTAGCGCATACCTTTAAAAAAGGGCACAAAATCATGATCCAGATTCAGAATTCATGGTTCCCCTTAGCAGATCGCAATCCACAAAAGTTTATGGATATTTATCAGGCAGAGCCCGGCGACTTTCAGAAAGCAACCCATAAAATTTACCACGATACTTTTAACAGTTCGTTTATTACGGTTTCAGTGTTGAAATAATTTCGCTCCCCGGTTCGTGTCCGCACGAACCGGAAGGGCAACTGCCACCCTAAGCTTGTCGAAGGATCGAATCCAAATAAAGAAATTTAAATACTAACTTTAATCTCAATAAATAAACATTGCCACCGCATTGATTCGTTTATTCATGAACCAAATGCAAACCAACTTACTTATTCTTAAAAAATGAAATACTTTAAACTCTTTATCATCCTGCTTTCGGCATCTTCTGCCTTTGCCCAAAGCGATGCCAACTATCCCAAAGCCAACTACACCAAAAAAGAAGTTTATATCCCCATGCGCGATGGGACAAAACTTTTCACCGCCATTTATACGCCGAAAGATGCAGCTAAGGATAAAAAATATCCCATGGTGATGCAGCGCACCTGTTACAGTGTGGCCCCTTATGGCGAAGATAAATTCCCAGCCCGTTTAGGTCCATCAGAACTGATGATGAAAGAAGGCTACATTGTGGTTTATCAGGATGTTCGCGGCCGCTGGAAAAGTGAGGGCACCTGGACCAACATGACACCGGTAATCGACAATAAAAAAACCAAAAAAGATGTTGATGAAGGTTCTGACACCTACGACACCATCGATTGGCTGGTTAAAAATGTAGCCAATAATAACGGAAAGGTTGGTCAATGGGGAATTTCTTATCCGGGCTTTTATACCGCAGCAGGTATTTTAAGTAACCACCCTGCTTTAAAAGCCTCCTCACCACAGGCTCCGATTTCGGATTTCTTTTTTGATGATTTTCACCACAACGGTTCATTTTTACAGAGTTACTTTTTTACCTTCCCGGTTTTTGGAGTACAGAAAACCGATACTACTTCTAAAGCCTGGTACAACAACCAGATGATTAACGCTAAAACCAAAGATGGTTATCAATTTGCATTAGATCTTGGACCTTTAACCAATGCCGACAAATATTATAAAGACAATTTTTTCTGGCAGGAAACGGTAAACCACCCCAATTACGATGAATTTTGGCAAAAACGTGGCTTGCTTAAGCACTATAGTACCGTTAAACCTGCTGTAATGGTAGTTGGTGGTTGGTATGATGCCGAAGATTTATCAGGTCCGCTAAACATTTACAAAACCATCGAGAAGAAAAATCCGAATGCTTACAACACTATCGTAATGGGACCTTTTGGCCATGGAAGATGGAGCCGCGAAACCGGTCACACCATGCACAGTAATGTGTATTTTGGCGATAGCATTGCCACTTTCTACCAAAAGAATATCGAAGCTAAATTCTTTAACCATTTTTTAAAAGGCAATGGCGATAAAAACTCGGGCTTACCAGAAGCGTACATGTTCGATACCGGCAAAAAAGAATGGGAAACCTTTAGCAAATGGCCTACCGAAAAGGCAAGCAAACAAAAACTGTATTTAGGTGCCGACGGTAAATTAAGCATGAATGCCCCAGCTACAGCTGGCTCAGTTAATTATATCAGCGATCCGCTTAAACCAGTACCCTACACGGAAGATTTAACCACCACACTTGGTTTTACCCCACATAACTACATGAGCGAAGATCAGCGTTTCGCTGGCCGCCGTCCCGATGTTTTGGTTTACCAAACTGATGTTTTGGATAACGATGTTACTTTGGGTGGCGAAATTATGTCGCACCTTAAAATTGCCACAACAGGTACCGATGCCGATTTTATTGTGAAACTGATTGATGTATACCCAGCCGATGAACCCAACAATGCCTACATGCCTAACAAAAACATCATTTTAAGCAATTACTGGCAAATGGTACGCTCGGAAGTAATGCCGGCACGTTTCCGTAACAGTTTCGAAAAACCAGAAGCATTAGTGGCCAACCAAAAAACAGAGGTGAATTTCCAGTTACAGGATGTATTGCACACCTTTAAAAAAGGACACCGCATCATGATTCAGGTACAAAGCACCGCATTTCCGTTGTTTGCCCGTAACCCTCAAAAATTTGTAGATAATCCTTATAAAGCAACCGAAGCCGACTATATTAAAGCAACACAAACCGTTTTTAACGATAGCTTTATCGAAGTTGATGTAATTAAATAACAAGCCAATATGCGCGCGTTTCTAACGCGTGCGCAAATAACCAATCGTTTTAAACGATTAATAAAAAACAAATGAAAAAACTATTCACCATTTTAGCGCTTGCGTGCAGTATCTCAGGCCTGCAGGCGCAAATGCTGGGCAAAAACCAGGTAAACTCGCGTGCCGATAGCCTGCGCGGAACCCTTACCCCCTTGCGTACCTGTTACGATATCAATTATTACCACCTGGATGTGAAAATCGATATCGATCAAAAATCGGTTAGCGGCAGTAACGAATTTGCTTTCACCGCTACGCAAGATTTCACCAGACTCCAATTCGATCTTTTCGATAACCTTAAAGTAGAAAAAGTAGTATACAAGGGTGCCGAACTACCTTTTAAAAGAGAATACAATGCTGTTTTTGTAACCTTCCCTAAGGCAGTAAAAAAAGGAAGCAAAGATAAATTCACTGTTTTTTATTCCGGCAACCCGGTTGTAGCCAAAACACCACCCTGGGATGGCGGTTTCATTTTCAAGAAAGACAGCGCTGGCAATCCATTTGTTTCAGTAGCTTGCCAGGGCCTGGGCGCCAGCTGCTGGTGGCCAAATAAAGATCACCAAAGCGATGAGGTAGACAGTATGCTCATCAGCATTACCGTGCCTGAAACTTTACAGGAAATATCGAATGGCAGGTTAAGAAACACGGTTGACAAGCCAGATGGTTACAAGCAATACAACTGGTTTGTGGGCAATCCAATTAACAATTACGATGTAAGTTTTTACATTGGTAAATATTCGCACTGGGAAGATAGCTATGCCGGCGAAAACGGGAAACTGACCATCGATTACTGGGCTTTACAAACCGATAGTGCAAAAGCCCGTCCGCATTGGGATGCTGATGTAAAACCCATGTTAAAATGTTTCGAATACTGGTTTGGCCCTTACCCCTGGTATAAAGATGGCTATAAACTGGTACAGGCCCCGCATTTGGGTATGGAGCACCAGAGCGCTGTGGCTTATGGTAACCAGTTTAAACAAGGCTACCTGGGCCGCGATTTAAGTGGCACCGGACACGGCTTAAAATGGGATTTTATCACCATCCACGAAAGTGGTCACGAGTGGTTTGGCAATAATATCACTTCAAAAGATATTGCAGATATGTGGGTTCACGAAGGTTTTACCAATTACTCGGAAGTATTGTTTACCGAGTGTACCGAAAATAAAGCTGCCGCCGATGAATATGTAATCGGGCTTCAAAAAAGCATTCGTAACGATGTCCCGGTGATTGGTCCGTATGGCGTAAATAAAGAAGGTTCGGGCGATATGTACCCTAAAGGAGCGAACCTCATCAGCACCATCCGCCAGTTAATTAATAACGATGAGAAATTCAGACAGATTTTACGTGGTTTAGGCAAAACCTTTTATCACCAAACAGTTACTACGGCTCAAATTGAGCAATACATGGCCAAACAAAGCGGTTTAAAATTAGATAAGATATTCGACCAGTATTTGCGCTACACCAAAATTCCGGTACTCGAATATAAAATCAGCAACAATACGCTGTCTTACCGTTGGATTACCGATGTTAAGGGTTTCGATATGCTGGTACGCGTTACTTTGAAGGCAGGCACTTACACATTAATTAAGCCTACCAACGATTGGAAAACCATTGCGGTTGATGCAGGCGTAACTGTGGAAAATTTCAAACACGATCCCCTGTTTTATATTAACATTAAGAAGGGTTAGCACGTTTGCAGAGAAGTCAAGTTTTTAAAATATTGTTGTCCGGTAAAATGGCTAATAAAAAATAAAGGGGTTGCATATAGCAGCCCCTTATTTCATACTTTTATTTTTCGACAAACAGAAGTATGCTGCAAAATAACATTTTTTCCGGACAGCCGTGTTTTCTCAAATAATTGGTTTGATAAAGCGGAGCGGTTTCAATAATCTTGTGCAGAAACACAATGCCAACCGTTATTGCAAGCGGTGCGGGGCCTGGGAACACTTTGTGAGCATGATGTACTGCATCATGAACAACTGCACCTCACTTCGTGAGGTAACCCAGGGGATAGCAGCTTATGGTGATAAACTAAACCACCTGGGAATCAATTATACACCTCCACGCAGTACTTTTAGTGAAGCTAATGCACATAGAAGTGAAGCCTTCTTTGGGGATGTTTATGCCAAGCTTTACAGGTGCTATAAAAATCTTTTATCGGACAGCCAGACTGAAAAAGAATTACTCAAACGCATTTTCATCATTGATAGCACCACCATAAGTCTTTTTAAGGCTATCTTAAAATGTGTTGGAAGACCACGGCTCAACGGCAAAGCAAAAGGGGGCATTAAAGTGCATACATTACTCAACGCCTATGAAGAAGTGCCACAGCTTATACACTTTTCTGATGCCATTACCCATGACATGTCTTTCCTTTCTAAGCTACCGGCTTTTCGGCCCCATCAGATCCTTCTATTTGACAGGGCATATGTGGATTACAAACAGTATGCGAACTGGACTAAGGGTAACGTACATTTTGTAACCAGATTGAAGGACAGTGCCGTTTATGAACAGATTGAAGAAATAGCATTACCTGATGATATACCGGATAACTATCTGAAAGACGAAAGAATATGTGTGAAGTACCGGGATGTAGATAGAAAAGAGCAGCAGCTTATCCTGCGTAGAATAGCGTATTATGATAATGGAAAGGATCGCATACTTGTATTTTTGACAAATATGATGGAAATGCCAGCAGAATATATCGGCATGATCTATAAAATGAGATGGCAGATAGAAATGCTCTTCAAGCAACTAAAACAGAACTTCCCGCTTAAATATTTTCTTGGGGACAATGAAAATGCAGTTAAAATACAGATTTGGTGTACGCTGATTGCAAATCTTCTGTTTACAATTCTAAAAAAAGGTATCAAAAAGAATATTTCCTTTAGTAACCTGGTGAGTTTTACAAGGCAGCACTTATTCAGCTACCATAAACTCTCTGATCTAATTGAAAAAATTGAACGGCACTGGAGAATAAAATACAGCAGAAAACCAAATACCGAACTACTCCTTTTTGAAACATAATCGGGGGGGATTGCATTAATATAAAAAAAGCTACTCGGAACACGATTCCAAGCAGCTTTTAATACAATCTAGTTTTTTAACCGGACAGTAATATTTTTAAAACTTGACTTCTCTCAGTTTAAACCGACCAACAATTCGAAAAACCATCCTGGTGTATACAAGGTATTACTACCAAAAATTTCAAATACGCCCCCCTGTTTTATGTGGGGATTAAAAAGGAATAATAATTCGAGGTGAGGTCAGATGTTCCCATCTGACCTTAAAAATCTGACACCAAAGTAGCACGAAATTTTTCACCGGGTGCAACTTTTTGGCCAAACTTCCGTCTTATATTCAAAACGCATTATTCATCATTATTAAAGACTATAAAATCTATAACCATGAAAAAATTATTTGCCCTTTTATTAACCTCATTAACTTTAACCTCAGGCATCAGTATAGCTGCTTCAGCACCGGTCAATCCGGGTACTGCAACCTATCAAAAAGACGATAGAGAGGTAAAAAATTTCAATGGTGTTGCCTCTGCAGGACCCATTAATGTAATTGTAACTTTGGGTAACACCGAAAGTTGCCGTTTAGAAGGCGATGCAGATGCAATTGCTTCAATTGTTACCGAAGTAAAAAGCGGCGTTTTGGTAATCCGTCCACAAACCAGCATCAGAAGCTGGTCTAATAAATATGAAGGTAAAAAAATTACTGCTTATGTAACCGCAAAAGAATTGGCCAGCCTAACCGTTAGCGGTGATGGCGGTATAACTGTTAGCGGAAAAATCAGCACAGGCAGCCTAACTACCACAGTTAGTGGTTCAGGCAGCATTAAGGCTTCGGCTGATGTAGATAATTATAGCGGCGTCATCAGCGGCTCGGGTTCTATCAACATTACCGGTGGTGCCGATCACGCCAAAGTGGTAATCAGCAGCTCGGGCGCTTTTGCTGGTAAATCTTTTGCTGTAAAAACACTATCTACAACCATCAGTGGTTCAGGTACGGTTAACATCGCGGTTGACGAAAGCATCAAAGCGGTAATCAGCGGTTCAGGAAGTGTAAACTATTCTGGCAACCCAACAGTTGATAAAACTGTGATCGGCTCAGGAAAAGTAAGAAAAGTATAAACCTGATAAAACCTTATTTAAGAAACGTCCCTGCGCAATCAGGGACGTTTTTTTTTATGATTTGCATTTGCATATATCAATCCTTTTAACGAGCCAACTGTGTAAATATTAATTGCCATTTTTGATATGATAGGCTACAACAAATCGTAATTGAAAATCATATTCGTAAAAATGAAAAAGAATCTTCCACTATACCCAAAACATGCTAAATTTAGGCATGAATTTATTCAACCCATTTAAAAAGAAAAACACGATAACAGCAGATATTGAACCGATAGCTGAAGATAATCAACCTCAGAATTTCCCCGAAATGCTGATGGTAAAGCTTTTATTTTTAGGTAAACCGAATCTCAATGCCGATCAGATTTTAGCCGAAGTAAAAGAGCATATCACCAATGTAGATCATTCGTTCTCAGCAAACAGTCTTATTTTTTCCTTTCCCGATCATCCGGTTAAATTAACCGACACCACCATTCCGGCACAATTTAACATTGTAATTCCGGACAAAGGCAAATTAGAAATTGGCCTTCCCGATACCGCGTTTACCCAAAACTGGCACTGGCCCGAAGCCAATCAAACGGCTCAAAACTGTCAATACGAAATACTGGTAACCGATTTGATGTCGAGAACCTTACCTTTCAAAACACGTGTAAACCTGTTTATGGATTTTCTCGTAGCCGTAATCAGGGTTACGCAGCCCAATGCAGCTTATACTTTTCACGCAGATAAAATCTTAGACCCTGCTGCCATTACCAACCTTTGGGATACCGATAAAGCGCAGGCATTGTATGCCCTCTGTAACGTTCGGCTTTTCAATGTAAGTAACGATCCTCAAAACCGGGAATTGCTAATGGATACCCTGGGTTTACATGCCCTTGGCCTGCCCGATTTCCAAATCAGGTTTACAGCATTTAATGAAAATGAAATGGCCAATTTACTGTGGACCTATGCCTACCACGTTTACGAATATGGCGATATTATTGAAGAAGCCGATACACTTGAAGGATTAACAAAGGGTTCGAAATGGAAATGTGTAAAACAGCTTTCCCTGGTTGCCCCCGAAAGAATGGTGGTAAATATTATTCCAGCATAAGCGCGCATTTAATTGCCAATTTATCCGGCTTTTTCCAACATCTTACAGTTAAAACAAATGCATCTATCTAAAAAGAAAAAAAAACAAAGTGAAGAGAATTTCGACCATTTTCCCCGCATTGGAGGATTGATGGTTTCAAAAATGATTGCGGAGGAAAATATGAAACCGCGCTTTATGTACCGCGAAAAAGGAATATGCGCTGAAGATAGCGGCTGGAGGATTTTTAGCGGTCACGAATCTGAGGGATATGTAGACGACCCGCAAAACATTAAAATCTACAACCCGTCTACCATTCTTAAAATTGATTCTTCAATAGAAAAGATCCTGCTCAAAGGAGTAGGTTCGGCTTATGAAAGAGCTGATGAACATGCCAGCTGGCAAAAAATCACAGATTTTGAACTGGAAGATGATTATATCGTAACCCACCAGCTAAGCGAGAAGTGGACTATAGACATTAACAATCTCTTTGAGCGAATAGCAGAAACAGATGGAGATGTATTGTACACCACGGGTGATAAATCAGTCAGACTGTTTATATGCACCGAACAAGATAAAACTAGGGCTGAAATATACCAGGAACGAATACAGTTTATAAAAGATCGCGATCAATCGGTAGCCAAAACATTAGATACGTTCGACTTTTCAGGTGATCAGATTTTAAAAGTAGGCTATATGATTAACGAACGCGATAACTTAAAAGCCTATCAGGTAATTTATGCTGATTCGATAATAGATCAGCAATATTTAATGCTGGCTCTGTATTTCGATGATAAGAAGGATATAGATTGGGCCATAGAAACCTGGAAAAGCATAAAAGTATCTGAATAAGATTTCCAAACCAAACTTCGTAACCATGCTTAACCAAACCCTAAAAAAACTCTTCAACCGCGATCTGCACAAACTGAAAACGGAAATTGAATCGTATCAAAACGAGGCCAATTTATGGATCATCGATCAAAGCATAGCCAATTCGGCGGGTAACCTCTGTCTGCATTTAATCGGCAATTTAAATACTTATATAGGTGCTGCGCTTGGAAACAGTGGTTACATCAGAAATCGTGACCTTGAGTTTTGGTTAAAAGATGTACCGCGAGAAGAACTGCTTATTAAAATAGATGATACCCTCAATATTGTAAACCAAACACTCGATAAAATCACGACAGAAGAGCTGGAGGCCGAATATCCTCTATTGGTACTTGAAGGAAAAACCTCTACCGGCTATTTTCTTACCCACCTGGCTACCCATCTCGCCTATCACCTGGGGCAAATTAATTACCACAGAAGATTGCTTGATGTACATTAGAATATGAAGCAGGCGGTCCACTATCTTTTATTTCAACTGCTTACCCTTGTAGCGCTGGCATCTTGCAACAACAGTTCCAGCTATTTTAATGCAGTGGCTAAAAATGATATCCCGCTAAAAAAACCACAAAAAGGCGAATGGCTTTTTAATCATCAGGAACGAATTCAAACCCTGTTCGATTATCATAATAGTCAACCACTTGCGCCCAACAAAATATTAAAAACCATTTATATAAAACCAATTGGAGAATTTTCGGAGCCTGAGTGGAAGCAAATTCAGCTTACCCGTTTGTATTTAGAAGAGTTTTTCCAGCTTAATACAGTAGTGCTACCCAAAGTAAACAACAATGTTGTGCCGCCACATGCCCGGAGAATAAGCCAGCAACACGAACAACTCTTAGCCACCTATTTACGTGATACTGTTGTATCCATGGCGAGACCAAAAGATGCAATCGCAATACTAGGCATAACTGAAATGGACTTGTATCCAAATGATAAATGGAATTTTGTGTTCGGGCTGGCATCTTATGATAAAGGATTGGCGGTAAACTCAATTTACAGATTCCATAAAAGGCCACTTACCGATAAACAATTTAATTTAAGCCTCGAAAGACTCTTAAAAACCGCTTCGCATGAAATTGGCCACATGTTTGGATTAACCCACTGTTTTGAAGCCAATTGTTTAATGAATGGCACCAACAGTTTAGCAGAAACCGATAGAAGCATTGCCAGACTATGTTCAAAATGTCAGCAAAAGCTAAATTCAAACCTGAAATACGACAATAGAAAAAGGCTGAAAGCGCTCGCAGCTTTCTTTAACCAAAACAAACTTGGCAAGGAGCTTCAGCAAATCAATGCAGATTTAAAAACTACTGAACGATAGTTATAGAGATTAGCAGCTTAATTTATTTATTACACAAAACTTTGATCTTTTAACATAAACATTTTATGTTTTTAAATCGTCAATCTACATTTTACATCATGCCATTTAAGTTTTAAGGACTTCTCTCTACTCAATAAAAGCTGTATTGCATTTTCTTTAAACGTCATTTTAATTTTTAACAACGTCATGCTATATACCTTGAACTGAATTTGATGTTTTAGCAACTGCGATTTTAATTATTACAGCTTTGTTTTAATATTTTTCTAAGTATATTTATTGTATTCAATGCTGCTTTGTGGTTTTTACATCCGCTATAGCTATTGTTTAATCATCCCTGATAAACTGAATACTATTTTTTATCACTTAACCGATTAACAATATGTTATTTTTAAATGTAATTCCAATTTTTAGGGCCCGGGGCATTGAACGTCCCCATGCCTACCTCACTAAAGCAGGTTTCACACCATACTCGGCGCACTACATTCTACATGGTAAACCCCGGTCAATCAGGCTAGATCATATCGAGAAATTATGCAAACTTTTAATTTGCGAACCTTCCGATCTTTTTGTTTGGTACCACGATAAAAACGAAATACTTCGCGACAAGCATCCATTAAAAGAAATTAATAAGGCGCGAAGAAGAAGCAGACATCCACAACCTCATTGCCGATGTTCCGTTTAAAGATATTGCAAAGATTGCGGCGGCAATTAAAGAGCAGAAAGCAGAGGAAGATGGTCCGGAAACAAAAAAGGAGGCCTAAGCCTCCTTCAATATCTTTTAAAACTGAACCCCGATCAGCCAGATGTTTTCGATATAGTTAATTTTCTGACTGGCTTTATCAAACTCGTCCCAACCGGTAGTATGTACATTGGTTAAATTAGTAGCCCCAAATTTGGTGGTATTTTGTACGTAAAAGTTCTTCCAGATGTAAAATTTAAGTCCAACTTTTGCAGAAACGCCGTAGCCCGAAATGCTGAAGTGGTTATTGCGCCCCTGGCCAAATAAACGTACATCAGAACGTGGAACCATCATTCCACCGCCTAAACCAGTTTCTAAAGTTAATGAGGTTTTGCCACCTGGCGCTACCCAAATATCATCGTAACGCTCAACTTCGATATTCGCGTAATTAAAACCATCGGTATGCTCGTAAGTAAGCATGCTTTCTTTAACATTTATACGCTGTCCGTTATAATCGCCGGCCAATGCCCCTGTTGGTGCATTTTCATGCGAAATATTGCTCCCAATGTGCCCGGTAATAGCTACTGTTTGCGGAATATCCATCACATATTTCATGTGGTCCCAGCCAATAGAAATACTGTAATTATCCTTTATAAAATAACCTACACGGATGTTGTACTGAGGTACGGTAATCAAACCCGGGTTCAAATAATCCCAGCTTAATTTCGATTGCCTGTCGTGAGCTACAACGTCCTTCAGTGTAAAATCGTAGTTTGGTCCCTGAAAACGGATATCGCTTTTGCCATACCAGGAACTATTGTATCCCCAGTGAAAATAAAAATCGCCCTTGCGCGAAAAATTCCGTTTGTGTTCAGGGTTAAATAAACTTTTTGAGGTCGGCGTTTGGCTGGCAGAAGAACTTTTAATTTCTTGTGCATGCATCCGCTTGCCGAACAAAAGTGCTAAAAATAGAATGGTAAATTTTTTCACGCGGCAAATTGAGCAAAAAGCAAGATCAAATACAACTCCTTTAACGTTTTGTAAGAGTTGCTGTACAAAAAATGACTTTAAAACATTAAAACCTGGTGTACAGCGCCAACTGGATAAGGTTATTAACGGTATTAGCCGTTGCCCCATGTTGTGCCTGGTTCATATAACCTGCTTCAATATCAAACTGTTTCGAAAAACGATAGCCCAAAGCCAGGTATGCACGGTTCTGATCAAAAACACTGTTGTTAATCTGGCTTTTGTTCTGCAGGTTTAAGAAAATTTCATTCTGTAACGCCACAAAAGCACCTTTGGTAAAAGTTGGCTGTGCTTTTTGCAAAGGTTTAATAAAACGCACAAAATAGCGGAAGCGCTGCGAAAACAAGTTATCATTATTTAAACGGTCTATAAAACGTTGCTCGAGCCTAAACCTGTGACTGGTAAATATTGAACTGATTTTATGGTTATAAATATATTGCTCAAAAATGCGATGCTCAGTTAAAGAATTATTGGCCGAACCAATTAACCTCAATTCGGTGTTCTGCCATAAATAACCCAGGGCTAAATTACTTTTATTGTTGATAAAATATTGCAAGGCAGGGCGCACAAGGGTGTTGCGTACATATCCCCAATCGTCGGCCGAACGGATTTGAAGATCAAATTGCAAACCCCATTTATCGTTAAATTTAGTATTGTTCAAAAACATAAACCAACCAGAGTTCTGATATTGGGTTTGCGCTGATAGTTTTCCAAATGCCATCAAAATAAATAAGATGGGCAGTAATAGCTTTTTCATTAATGGTTACCGGTTTTATCTGTGTGCCGCTAAAATAAAAGAAATATGTGATAGTCGAAAGTCTGGGGTTAGAAGTCCGGGGACTGGAGTCAGAAGTCTAATCGCCAATAACCATAACTCCAGCTTTGTGTGCTTTGCGAAAACCTTTGCACCCTTTGAGGTTAAATAACAAACCTCTGTTTACCCGGTGTAAAACCCAGTGCCCTCGGCGGTAAAATAATACCCATACCTCACACTTAAAAACCTTCAATATTTAAAATTCATTTAATGTTAAGCAATTAAAAATTTATCTTCGTTAAAGATTTGGGCACAACGGCTTTTCAGAAGGCCTTTAAAGCGCCCTTATTTTAACATTACAAAACGTAAAAAACAATAAAAATGATTATCGAACCTAGAATGAGGGGCTTTATCTGTTTAACAGCACATCCCGATGGCTGTGCTCAGAACGTAAAGAATCAAATTGAATATGTAAAATCAAAAGGAGCTATCAACGGTCCAAAAAAAGTATTGGTAATTGGCGCATCAACCGGTTTCGGTTTAGCTTCGAGAATTGCTGCTGCTTTTGGTTCTAACGCTTCTACCATTGGCGTATTTTTCGAAAAAGCACCTTCAGAAGGCAAAACTGCTTCGCCAGGCTGGTACAACAGTGCCGCTTTCGAAAAAGAAGCACACGCAGCTGGTTTATATGCCAAAAGCATCAATGGCGATGCCTTCTCTAAAGAAATCAAGGCAAAAACAATCGAACTGATTAAAGCTGATTTAGGCCAGATTGATTTAGTGATCTATAGCTTAGCTTCACCGGTTAGAAAACACCCTGATACAGAAGTTCTACACCGCTCTACCCTAAAACCAATCGGCGAAACTTACACCAATAAAACTGTCGATTTCCATACCGGGACTGTGAGCGAAGTTTCGATCGAGCCTGCAACCGAAGAAGATATTGCCAACACCGTTGCCGTAATGGGCGGCGAAGATTGGACCATGTGGATAGACGCTTTAAAAGCAGAGAACCTTTTGGCCGAGGGTGCTACAACAGTAGCTTACTCTTACATTGGCCCAGCCTTAACTGAGCCGGTATACCGCAAAGGAACCATTGGCCGTGCAAAGGACCATTTAGAAGCTACAGCCTTTACCATTGGCGATAAATTGAAAGATATTAACGGTAAAGCCTATGTATCGGTAAACAAAGCATTGGTTACACAGGCCAGTTCAGCTATTCCGGTTATTCCGTTGTACATCTCTTTATTGTACAAGGTAATGAAAGCCGAAGGCATTCACGAAGGTACAATTGAGCAAATCCAAAGGTTATATGCCGATAGGTTATTTACCGGCAATCCGGTTCCTGTTGATGAAAAAGGCAGAGTCAGAATCGATGATTGGGAAATGCGCGAAGATGTGCAGGCAAAAGTTGCCGAACTTTGGGAACAGGCAACTACTGAAACTTTACCAGCCATTGGCGATTTAGCAGGTTACAGATCTGATTTCTTAAGCCTGTTCGGTTTCGAAATTGATAAAGTAGATTATCAGAAAGAAACAAACGAAGTGGTTGCCATTGAAGGTCTGGTAGACTAAACTACTAGTCCGTCGCACTGATCCGATAGCTATCGGATTTGTTTCAGCGGCTCTACTATAAAATACTCAACAAACGGCTGGCTTTTTAGCCGGCCGTTTTTATAACCAAACCATATGCATTTCGACTTACAACCTACATTAGAGAACGATTTAATTCAAATTGTGCCGCTAAAAGAAACAGATTTTGAAGCACTGTATGCCGTAGCCTCCGATCGTTTAATATGGGAGCAACATCCCAATAAAGACCGTTACCAAAGAGTAGTTTTTCAGAATTTCTTTAAAGGTGCTATCGAATCAAAAGGTGCATTTATTGTTTACGAAAAAGCTACAGGCGACATTGTAGGTAGCTCAAGGTATTACGAACTGGATAAAGAAAACAGCTCGGTTGCTGTTGGTTACACCTTTATCGGTCGTGGGTTTTGGGGCAAAGGACACAACCGTGCGCTAAAAACCCTGATGCTCGATTATGCATTTCAATTTATAGATAAAGTAATTTTGCATATTGGGGCAACCAACTACCGCTCGCAAAAAGCTACAGAGAAATTAGGAGCAAGTAAAGTAGGCGAATTAGAAGTAGCTTATTACGGTGAACCGGTAAAACTGAATTTTATTTATCAGGTAGATAAAGCAAAATGGATAGCTATCTAACTGATGTAATGAGCTTTCGGCAAGTAAAAACAACGCAATTTATTACATCGCATGCCCGAATAAAATCGTGTTTATGCTTAAGTATTGTTATCTTTGCCTAATTCTCCATTCCACTCACCCTTCTAAAAACAAAACAATTAATAAAATATGGCTAAATCTCAGGCAACATACAGTAAAAAAGAGAACGAAAAAAAACGATTAAAAAAACAAAAAGACAAACAAGAGAAAAAAGAAGAACGTCAGGCTAATGCCAAAAAAGGCTTAAAACTTGAGGATATGATGGCTTACGTTGATGAAAACGGAAACATCTCTTCTACTCCACCCGATCCAAGCAAAAAGAAAGTAATCAATACTGAAGATATTCAGATTGGTATTTCAAGACAAGAGGATATTATTGACGAAAACCCGGTTAAAAAAGGAACAGTTACTTTCTTTAACGACAGTAAAGGTTACGGTTTTATCAAAAATACAGATACTCAGGATAGCATCTTTGTTCACGCTAATGGTTTAATCACTCAGATTAAGGAAGGCGATAAAGTTACTTTCGAAGTTGAAATGGGTCAGAAAGGACCAACCGCCGTTAAAGTTTCTAAAGTTTAACAGCTAAATACGCTCCACTTGTATCTGTTTCAGGATGCAATAAGATTAAAATTCTGCAGAAAATATTCTGCTGCGCTCGGTTTTATAACCCTATATATTTCCGTCTATTTAAGCATAAAACCTTGCGCATAATTTTTCTCGATTGAGAAAACACGCCCTTCAGTTTTACATTTTTCAGTCCAAATCAGCCTTTTTTAGTACAGGCATAAGCGATGCTTTGGCTACAATTTTTAGCTTCATAAAGATCATCACCACTAAAATTTAAAAAATATTTTATAATTGATTTTTAGCCTTTTCGGCCTAAAAAAATCTTGTTTCGGCCTTTATTCCCCTAAAATATATCCAACTGAAAATAAATAAGATAGACTGAAAAATCACCCTAAACTTCAATAAATAATGGCCTGATTGTAGCTATTTGAAAGTGAAGCCCGTTATCAGGGAAAACAAAAAATATTTTAATCACGGTGTGGAATTTGTGCAGCACTTACATCTTTACAGTACACACAAAGAAAAATTTGAATTATGAAAAAGTTAATAGCACTTGCATTAGTTGCATTTTTAGGATTATCGACAGCGATGGCTCAACAAGTAGATTTACGCAGAAAAATTAATGTTAGCGGCACCTCCGAAACAGAAGTTACACCCGATATTATTTACATTGGTATTTCGCTTAAAGAATACCTGAATGGCAAGAAAAAAGTAGAGATTACTGAATTAGAGAAACAACTGTATGCAGCGGTTCAAAAAGCTGGTATTGCAAAAGAAAATTTAACCATCAGCAATTTAAGCAGTTGGAACTACGCTACAGAGAAAAAGAAAAACCCTGATTTTTTAGCGAGTAAACAATACCGCTTAAAAGTGAGCGATTTAAACAAATTTAACGCCATAATTGAGGCAATTGATGCCAAAGGCATTGCAAACACCAACATCGAAAGTTACGATTACAGTAAAATTGAAAGTCTTAAAAAAGAGCTAAAAATTAAAGCACTATTGGCTGCAAAAGAAAAAGCAGCTTACATGGTAGAAGCTTTGGGCGATAAATTAGGCAGCGTAATTGAAATACAGGATGGTGGCGACAATGTTGTACAACCTGTTTACAGAAACTACATGATGAAATCGGCAATGGCCGAATCTGCAGACGCAGCACCGGAAATTGATTTCAAAAAAATCAAGTTAAATTTCAGTGTTAATGTGGTTTTCGAAATCAAATAACATCATTAACATTTAATTACATGTTTTTTAAAACCTACCAGAACATTTTGGTAGGTTTTTTGTTAGGTAGAGGTCGAACACTAAAAAAATTAATATTATGAAAAAATTCATCTACACGCTAGCCCTGGTTTTCGCTTTAGGCATTAGTTTTAACTCGGCTCAGGCAGCTGATAAACCTGCTAAGAATCCAACTGAATTAACGGCAGAGCAGGCAGTAAAGTTAGAAAGGATTAAAACCCGTGTTGAAGAAATCAGAGACATGGACAAATCGAACCTGACTAAAGCAGAACGTAAGGCATTACGCAGTGAATTAAGAGAGCTAAAAGGACAGGCTCGTGCAATTTCTGGCGGTGTTTACCTTTCAGTTGGCGCCATTATCATCATCATCTTATTGTTGATCCTGATCCTATAATCGAAATTACATCTATCTATATAAAAACAAAAAGCTTTGCAGTGATGCAAAGCTTTTTTTATTAAGTATGTCGTCATTTCGACGAAGCCTGCCTGCTGCCGGCAATCTTATTCCGGTCAGCGAAGAAATTCATGACTTGGTTGCCCAACATTTACTGGCGCATTAAGATTGCTTCGTGCCTCGCAATGACGATTGATAAAAAGTTAATCAATCATATCAAAACCGGTATACTTCACTAAAGCCTCAGGGATTTTAATACCGTTTTCGGTTTGGTAATTCTCTAAAATCGAAGCTACAATACGTGGCAATGCCAATGCACTTCCGTTTAACGAATGGGCCAATTGGGCTTTACCTTCTTTTCCTTTGAAACGTAGCTTTAAACGGTTACTCTGATAAGTTTCAAAATTAGAAACAGAAGAAACCTCTAACCAACGCTCTTGTGCTGCGCTCCAAACTTCCATATCGTATGTCATAGCCGATGTGAAGCCCATATCGCCACCACATAAGCGTAAAACGCGATAATGTAAACCAAGCTCCTGCAAAAGAGACTGAACATACTTGCTCATATCTTCCAAAGTTTCGTAAGATTTATCAGGATGGGTAATTTGCACTACTTCTACCTTATCAAACTGGTGCAAACGGTTTAAGCCACGAACGTGAGCACCGTAAGAACCTGCTTCCCTACGGAAACATGGGGTATAGGCTGTGTTTTTAATCGGTAAATCTTCTTCCTTAACAATAACATCGCGGTATAAATTGGTCACCGGAACTTCGGCCGTTGGAATTAAATATAAATCATCAACTGTTGAATGATACATTTGCCCTTCCTTATCTGGCAACTGTCCGGTTCCAAAACCCGAAGCTGCATTTACCAAATGTGGTACCTGCATTTCTTTATAACCTGCAGCAGTAGCGTGGTCTAAAAAGAAATTGATAAGTGCGCGTTGCAACCTGGCACCTTTTCCTTTATAAACGGGAAAACCTGCACCTGTTATTTTAACGCCCAGTTCAAAATCAATAATATCATATTTAGCAGCCAATTCCCAATGTGGTAAGGCCTTGATTGGTAATTTTGCCGGTTCGCCATGTGTAAGCACAATTTCGTTATCATCAGCAGTTGAGCCTTGTTTCACCAAATGGTACGGCAGGTTTGGCAACTGAACAATCAGATTGTGCTGCGCCGTTTCCAGCTCATTTAATTTATCGCCAAGGTTTTTAATACTTTCTTTATGAGAAGCTGTTTGTGTTTTAATTGCCTCAGCCTCGTCTTTTTTACCCGCACGCATTAAATCACCAATTTGTTTGGCGGCTGCATTCGCCTCTGCCGAAATACTATCTAACGAAGTTTGAGTAGAACGGCGATCCTCATCAATTTTAATGATTTCATCTACCAGTTCTGGTTGTTTAAAATTACGTACGCTTAAACGTTCTAAAACTTTCTCTCTATTTTCGCGGATATAGTTAACTTGCAGCATTATTTTAATTTTTTCACAAAGATAGAAAGAGTTTTCAGTTTTTAGTTGCAGTTTTCAACCATCCGCAGCTCAATACTTGATTCCTAATACTTGATACCTAACACCCGATACTAATACCTGATACAATGGATGGCAAACTATTTCTCGTACCCACGCCAATAGGCAACCTGGAGGATATGACTTTCAGGGCAATCCGGATACTTAAAGAATGTGATTTAATTTTGGCCGAAGATACCCGTACCAGCGCGCCCATGCTCAAGCATTTCGGCATTGATAAAAGGGTTTTCGCACATCACCAGCATAACGAACATAAAGCTACTTCAGAAATTATCAAATTTTTAAACGAGGGGCAGAAAATTGCCCTTATCTCGGATGCCGGTACACCCGCCATTTCTGATCCCGGTTTCTTTCTGGTGCGTGAAGCCATAAAAAACGACATCGCAGTAGAGTGCCTGCCAGGTGCAACCGCTTTTGTTCCGGCTTTGGTTAACTCTGGCCTTCCAGCCGACTCATTTTGTTTTGAAGGCTTTTTACCAGTAAAAAAAGGCAGGCAAACTAAATTTAAAAAACTTGCTAAAGAAGACCGCACCATTATACTTTATGAAAGTCCACACCGTTTATTAAAAACTTTAGAAGAGTTTGCGCAATATTTGGGTGCTGAACGGCAGGCATCGGTAAGCAGAGAGCTGACCAAAATGTTCGAAGAAACTGTGAGAGGCACTTTAGCTGAAATAAAATCACATTTTGAAAACAATACTTTAAAAGGAGAATTTGTAATTTGCATAGCGGGTAAACCGCTAACAAAAAACAAAAATAAATATGATGATGCTGAAGATTAGCATCTGAACACTGACAACACATCAATTTAAAAAATATTATGACGAGTATAGATAGATTTCTGAGCGACGAACAAGACCCAAAAGCGGTTGAAAAGGTGATTGGAAAATTAAATGATCTTTTAACCACAGGCGAAGAGCTTTTATATTTAGCTGTGCAGAAAAAACCAGCTGTAAACTTGTTGCCAGATAGCATTGCGATTTCGAACAAAAGAATTTTTTATTGCGAGCCAGGCAACCTGGGTTTAACCATGAATTTTAAAGATATTTCGTGGAAAAGTATTAAAGAAGTTTCGTTTAAAGAAGAGTTTTTCGGTTCTAAATTTATTTGTGTGCCACAACATGGCGAAAATATTGTAACCGAATTTATTCCAAAAGTACAGGCACGCAAATTACACCAGGCGGCAAATCAGCAGCTGGAGGAGTATAAAGAAATGTTGCGTCAGCAAAAATTGGAAGAAAACCGTGCAACAGCCTCTCCAATTAATTTAAATGCACAGCCTTTTGCCGAAATTCCGGCTCCGGCGCCAGAATCCGAACAACCGCTTATCCAGATCGCCGAAGTGGTGGAAGAAGCTGAAGATGAAACTACATTAAAGCTACGCAAGCTTAAAACTTTGTACGATAAACACCTGATTACACAAGAAGAGTACGAAGCTAAAAAAGCGAATATTTTAGATAGTTTGTAAACAATACTGTCATGCTGAGGCACGAAGCATCTCTGACATAGTGATACTGCCTTATATTAACAAGAAAGAACAGCGCCAGTTTTCTGCCGCGTAGAGATTCTTCCTACGTCAGAATGACAAGTAATTTTATATGAAATCCAAACAAACCTACCTCCTCGCCCTCTTAAGTGCATTTTTATTGTGGCTGGCCTGGCCGCCTATGCCTTTTACCGCACCGTTATTATTAATCGGATTGGTGCCTCTGTTAATTGCAATTGACAGTATTGCGAACAGTGAAATCAAAAAAACAGGCAAGCGGATTTTCCTAACCGCAGGTTTAACCTTCTTAACATGGAATACAGCGGCTATTTACTGGGTTTACAATGCCATTAGTGCATATAACAACCCCATTGTGGCTATACCGGTATCGTTAATTCCCTACGGTTTGGGCGCACTTTTAATGACTTTTTCGGTTTGGCTTTATTACCGTTTGGGTAGGTACGTTAATAAAACCGTAGCTTATATTGGCTTAATTTCCTTTTACATTGCCCTTGAATATTTACAGCAAACCTGGGACCTGGCTTTTCCCTGGATGACATTGGGTAACGGCCTGGCTGGCATGCACCAACTGGCACAATGGTACGATTATACCGGAGTTTACGGTGGCTCACTGTGGATTTTAACCAGCAATATTGTTGCTTTCGAAGCTTACAAAAAATTAAAAACACAAAGTGGCTATTTAAAGTTCAGGACTTTGGGTATCTGGGCATTGGTAGTTATTATTCCGGTTGCCATTTCATTGACAAAATACTTTAACGCCGAACAAAAAGGAACACCGAGCAATGTAGTGGTGGTTCAGCCCAATATCGATCCTTATCAAAAACTGGAGAACATACCCACTGCCGAGCAGGTTAGAATTTTGACTCACCTTTCCGATTCAATTGCGCAAACCAATACCGAATATTTTATCTGGCCCGAAACGGCAATTCCTAACCGTGCCGAGGAGGATCGGATCAGATCAAATCCTGATTTCTTTGCACTGCAAAGTTTCTTAAATAAATACAAAAACGGAACGCTCATTACCGGAATTGAAAGTATAAAGGTTTACCAGACAAAAAAAACAGTTTCGGCAAAGTACGCCCCGCAAAGTAACCTGTATTGGGATAATTTTAACACAGCGATGCAGGTAGAGAATTCTGCCAACGTACAGTTTTATCATAAATCGAAGCTGGTGCCTGGTGTAGAAAAAATGCCTTTCCCGAAAGTATTTTCTTTTATGGATGGCGTATTTGCCCAACTTGGCGGAACTGTTGGTGGCTGGGGCTGGCAGGATAAACCAGGAGTACTTTACGCACAAAGCGGTATTGGCGTTGCGCCTGTAATCTGTTATGAAAGTCTTTGGGGCGAATGGGTTGGCCAATCGGTTAAAGATGGTGCCCAGTTTATTGCTGTAATTACTAACGATGCCTGGTGGGGAAATACCTCGGGCAAAGATCAGCATGAAATGTACGCTAAACTCAGGGCTATCGAAACACACCGCGATGTAGCACGCTCGGCCAATACCGGTATTTCGTGCTTCATTAACCAGCGTGGCGATGTAACCCAAAGCACCAAATGGTGGACAAGAACAGCCATAAAAGCAAATATTAACCTGAATGACGAAATAACCTTTTACGTAAAAAGCGGAGATATTATTGCAAAATTCCTCAGCCTTGCTGCTATTCTTTTAGCTTTGATTATTCCATATAGAAAATGGATCAGAAAATCGGGTCATGCTTAAACAACAATATGATTTCGTTTTATCCTCAAGAAATACCCTTTTAACTTATATTGGGAGTATATCCGAACAGGATTTTTTAACCGAAAACAGTTCGTTCGGCAGAGGCTCTATCAGAAATTTACTGGTACATGTCTGCCAAACCTATAGTGCATGGATTGGCGAACGCGCTTTAGGCATTAAACAGGAGTTTTTACCTTTCGAAAATTATCAAACCTTAAGCGATTGTCAAAACTATTTTAACCAGGTAAATGATTACATGGGTTTATTTATCGAAAAATTTAAAGGTAATGAGCAACAGGAAATTGAGCTAAAAAGAAACGGGGAAACTTTAATTGTAAATCCCCTGAAGTTATTTACCCATGTTATTACCCACGAGTTTCATCATAAAGGGCAAATTATGTCGCTAAGCAGGCATTTAGGCTATACACCGGTTGACGCCGATATTATCAGATAAAAAATTATGCTAAAAATAAAAAACCTACGCTGGTCGGTATTGCTCTTGTTATTAACCATAAATTTTGGTTGCGACCAGATATCCAAAAAAATTGTTCGTGCCAAAATCAGCGATTACGAGCACATCAGTATCATTAAAGACCGTTTCACCTTAACCCGCGTAGAAAATAGCGGTGCCTTTTTAAGTCTGGGAGATGAGATGCCATATATTTTCAGACTAATTATTTTAACAGGACTACCCTTGTTATTTTTAGGTTATGGCTTATATTTTCTTTTTGCTAAACGTAACCTTCCCATCAGTATCCAGATTGCACTCTGCTTTTTAATTGGAGGGGGAATCGGTAATTTATACGACAGAATTGTACATGGCTCGGTTACCGACTTTATGCACATGGACTTTTATATTTTTCAAACGGGTGTATTCAATTTCGCCGATATTTCGATTATGATCGGTGTGGGCATTTTACTGATACAATCGTTTAGGAATAAAATCACCAGACCTGAGGAAGAAACCATTTCGGAAATTGAATAATTAAGTTAAGCAGGCATATTTCTTAACAAAGATTTTCATTCCGTATACAAACATATAATTATCTTTAGCTGTTAAACAATCAAAAATCAACCAAAAATAAATTTTGACCATGAAAAGAAATGCAACGGCCGTTTGGCAAGGTTCTATTAAAGAAGGTACTGGTAACATTACTACACAAAGTACTACTTTAAACAATACACAATATTCTTTTAACTCGCGCTTTGCGGAAGGTGTGGGTACCAACCCTGAAGAATTAATTGCAGCGGCACATGCCGGATGTTTCACCATGAAATTATCGGCTAACTTAACTGAAGCAGGCTTTACTGCTGATAAACTGGAAACCAAATGCGAGATTAACCTCGATCCGTCGAAAGGAGAGATTGTAGAATCGCATTTAACATTAACAGCTTCGGTACCGGGCTTATCGCAAGATAAATTTGATGAATTAGTGGCCGATGCAGAAAAAAACTGCCCGATCTCTAAATTATTAAATACCACCATTACAGTTGATGCAACTTTAGCATAAAAAACCGTTAACATATAAAACGTCATCTGGAAGCATTCGCCAATCAGATGATGTTTTTTTTGCGTTTAATCTTAGCTAAAAATATATAACTTAGTATAAACGCAAACTCAATGAACAGATCAATCTTATTTCTGGGTACTCTATTACTTTTAAACAGCTGTATCAGCATTGACGGTAAAAAAGAGAAGGTAATAATTACCAGTTCAACCGCCAGTGCAGACAGCATAGACTTTAATAAACCGATTACTCAAAAGGAACTATTTATCATAGCCAACACGAGTAAAAACAAAAAAGTTAAGGTATTGGCACTCGGTCACTTAAAGGATGATGACAAACTATTTCATCTTGCCAATTTTAATGAAGACCTGCTGATAAGAAAAATTGCTGTCAGCAAACTCAATAATCAAGCAAATTTATTCCATTTGGCCAGTTTTAGTGAGGATTCAACGGTAAGGCAAATTGCTATTGACAAAATGACTAATCATTCCAATCTCTTCCATATTGCTAGTTTTAGTAACGATTTGCGGGATAGAAAAATAGCCACCGGTAAAATAACTAATCAAGAAAATCTATTTCATATTGCATCTTTTGATGGTGACGCAACAATAAGAAAACTTGCCACAAGCAAATTAACTAATGAATCAAGTCTATTCCACATTGCCTCTTTTGATAATGATGCAGCGGTTAGAAAGGTTGCCGTGGGAAGAATGAGCAATGAAGAAAATCTAAATCACATTATCTCCTTTGAAAATGATAATGATATTAAGTTACTTGCCCAAAATCAACTTCAGAACAATTAAACTGGTTATTTATTCAGCAATTGAACAATTTAACATTCCAACAATTTAATCAACGTTTAAACCTTTCAACATCTTAGCAGCCTAAGCCATATATTTCCCTACAATAGGCATCCTTCTACCCATACCAAAAGCTTTAGGCGAAACCCTCAAAATCGGTGGTGTTTGGTAGCGTTTAAATTCGGCAATGTTAACCATTTTCAATATCCGTTGTACCAGTGCAGCATCAAATCCCTGTGCAATAATGGCTTTCGATCCCTGTTTCTTTTCGATGTGCTGATAAAGAATTTTATCGAGGATTTCGTACTCAGGTAAGGAATCAGAATCTTTTTGATCGGGCCTTAGCTCTGCCGAAGGTGGTTTAACAATGGTATTAAGCGGAATAATTTCGCGTTCCTTATTGATATATCTGGCCAGCTCAAAAACCTGCATTTTATACACATCGCCAATTACCCCTATAGCACCACACATATCGCCGTACAAGGTACCATAACCTACAGCACACTCACTTTTATTAGAGGTATTGAGTAATATATAGTCAAACTTATTGCTCATGGCCATATTAATAATCCCGCGGATACGTGCCTGAATATTTTCTTCGGCCAGGTTAAATGGCAATCCCTTAAATGCCGGCGCCATTATCTGATCAAAAGCTTCTGCAACTTCCTTGATCGGGATAATTTCATGCATACAGCCAATATTATTTACCAGGTCTAAAGCATCCTGTACCGAATGATCAGATGAAAATTTGGAAGGCATTAAAACAGCCATTACATTTTCGGCACCTAAAGCACGGCAAGCCAGCGCACATACCACTGCCGAATCGATCCCGCCTGATAAGCCAAGCACCGCCTTACTAAAACCCGATTTGCGGAAATAATCCTTAATTCCTAAAATTAGTGCGTCGTGAATCTGTTCAATATCGCTTAACCTTTCGGCCTGGGGATATTTATTGCGCACATGTTCAACCTCTTCGAGATCAAAAACCTGCAAATCTTCTTTAAAATACTTCATCTCGGCCTTCATGGCTCCATCGGCATCAAAAACCAGCGAACCTCCATCAAAAATAATTTCGGTTTGCGCACCAACCTGGTTCACATAAAACACAGGTAAGTTATATTTTATGGCATTATCTGAGAGTACTTTTATACGCTCGTCGTCGTGTGTATAAGAAAAAGGAGAAGCCGCAATGTTGATCATTAAATCAGGCTTTTCTTTAATAAGTTCATCCATCGGGTTAGAAACATATAACGGGTTATCGTTGATGTTCCATAGGTCTTCGCAAATGGTGAGTGCAATTTTTTTACCTTTAAAATCAATGCAGCTAAATTGTGTAGCAGGCTCAAAATAACGGTACTCATCAAATACATCATAAGTAGGTAAAAGGGCCTTTTTTACAATACCTTTTACTTGCCCACTTTCAATAAAATAGGCTGCATTAAACAAATCCTTACCTTGAAGTACTTCATTTTTTATCGGTAAACCAACAATACAGGCAATATCGGTACAATGTTTTGCTATTTCCTGCACTGCATTTTCGCAAAGCACAATAAACTCATCAAACTCTAAGAAATCCCTTGGTGGATAGCCACAAATCGCCAGCTCTGCAAAAACAACCAGATCGGCGCCTTTATCTTTTGCCAGTTGGATATGCTCGGTTATTTTTTTGGTGTTGGCCTCAAAGTTTCCGATGTGGTAATTGAGTTGGGCTAAAGCGATTTTCATAAAGAGATCGGGGGTTAAAGCGTATTTGAAGGTATTAAGTAGCGAGATTGAATTATTCGGTAAAGAGTATTAAGTATCAAGACCGAAGTACCAATTATTAAGTTGGAGTATTAAGGATTAAAAGAATACGCCGAAATTAAGTGCCAGGTAGTGGTTTTTAACATTCCGGCTTCCATCCGTTGCAATGTTGGTAAAACCATTATTAAAAGTTAAACCGGCTAAAATGCTGGTATTACCCGAAACATCAAATTCGCCTCCTCCACCAATAATTAAACCTGCTCTATAAAATTTTCTCCAGTCAGAAATATTCTGGTTATCCCCAACCTTAGTTCCGTTCCTCACGGCATCCTGCTTGGCACTGATGTTAAATCCATTTGATAAACCAAACTGGCCATACCAACGCTTGCCATCGGTTTTAAGGGTTTTAAGTTTTACCGTAAGTGGTACCTCAATATATTGAAATTTATATTTTAAGTCGTAAGCCAATGGATTAGATGAACTACTGGTTCCATTATAGGGCATTACATTTACCTCAGTACTTTTACCGTTGATGCTGGTAATGGTTAAAGCCGTAGAAAAGCTATAATTCGGGGCAAAATTAAAATCTCCTATTAAACCGTAGGAGAATCCTAAAGCCACCCCATTTGTTTTTCCCTGTTCGGGTTTAATCCAGCCAACAGTTGGGGTAGCAGTTAAGCCTAGCCTGAAACCGTAACTGGTTAAGGTAGAATTTTGCGCCCAGGCGCCGAAACTGAAGAGTAACAAAATTAAAATGGTCGATATTCTTTTCATGCTATAGGTGTTTATATATATTTGTTCTACATGATGTATAACGTAAAACATAGGCAAATTTATCTAATTTTTCTTTTTGCCATTGCATTTATTTCCTGTAAGCAAAGTAACAGGCCAGATGTTAGCAATATTGCGGTAAATATTAAAATAGAACGCTTTGATAAAGAGCTATTTGCAGGAAAAAGCAAAAACCCTGTTGAGGTAAACCAGGCGCTCAGTACCAGGTATGGTATATTTTATGACGATTTCCTGCACAAGATTCTCGATACCAAATATGAAAATACCGAATCATTGTCTACACTTTACCGCGATCAGGCCTATACCGATTTAACCAAAGAGGTAGACAGCATTTTCCCTAACCTAAAAAGCCAGGAAGCCGGTTTAAACGAAACTTTCAAATACATCAAATACTATTATCCCAAAGCCAAAATCCCTAAATTTATTGCTTTTGCTTCGGGTTTTGCTTACCAAATGCCGGTTGGCGACAACTACCTGGGTATTGGCCTCGATATGTTTTTGGGCAAAGACAGTAAATTTTACAAAGCCATTGTTCAAAGTGTTCCTTTATACCTGTCAAGAAGGTTTGCGCCAGAATATATTGTGCCACGTGTAGCTGAAACTTATGCCCACGAAGAGCTTTTTACAGAACCAGACGAAAATAAATCGCTATTATCGAAAATGATCTTTCAGGGAAAAATACTTTACTTTCTTGATCAGGTATTGCCAGAGCAGCTTCCCGATTCGGTTAAAATTGGTTACAGCACAGCGCAGCTGGAATGGGCACAGCATTTCGAAGGTGATATTTGGGCTTACTTTTTAGAGCATAATTTCCTGTTCGAAACTGATTACCAAAAAATACAGGTCTTTTTATCAGAAGGCCCTTTTACACCTGGTTTAGGTGAAAACAGAGATTCGGCACCAAAATTGGGTGTATGGATTGGATGGCAAATGGTGAAGAAGTATATGAAAGAAAATCCTGATGTAACCCTGCAACAGCTCATGGCAGAACAGGATGCACAGAAAATTTTAAATAAGTCGAAATACAAGCCGAAACAACAGCAATAGTTGGCAGTTTTCAATTAGCAATTTACAGTTGGCCGCCCGAAAACAATTTAACAATACAACCATTAAGCAATAAAGTAATTATCCTAAATTAAATCTATGAAAGTTGGCATTGTATTATCGGGCGGAGGAATTAGAGGGATAGCACATTTAGGCGTTTTAAAAGCCTTTAGCAATTTAGGCATTACCTTTAGTCACATTAGCGGAACAAGTGCGGGAGCAATAGCCGGAGCTTTCTTTGCAGCTGGTATCGATCCAGAAGAGGGATTAAATATCTTCTTGAAAACCAAGTTGTGGCGCTTTGTACGTCCGGCCGTGGGTTCGCTAGGCTTAATTAATATCGAAAATACATCACTGATTTTAAAAGAATATTTCCCTGAAGACACCATTGAGAAGCTAAAAATTCCACTAACCATAGCGGCTGTAAACTTTAGCGAAGGCCGGCTGGTATATTTTACCAAGGGCCCATTAATCAGGGCAATCCATGCTTCGAGTTGCATACCCGGCATTTTTAAGCCAATTATGATTGACGGGCAGATGTATGTGGATGGAGGCATCCTAAACAATTTCCCGGTCGAACCCCTAATGGAAGACTGTGATTTTATTATCGGATCGTCTTGCAACCATTTAAAACCTGTTGATAAAATTACAGGCATTACCAATTTAATGGGCCGTGCAGGCATCATGTCTATTAACCATGATATGGAAAGAAAAGCAAAATTCTGTAATGTACTTATCGAACCTAAAGGTTTGGGAGCGATTAGCACTTTCGACATGAAAAGGGCTGAAGATATTTACTGGCTGGCGCATGAAGAAGCCTTAATTACCATTAAAAACAGTCCTACTATTTCTGAACTGATCACAAAATAAACGGATGATCGCGCCCTTAGAAAAGTAATATTAAAACTACAATATATAATATTTTTAATATATTTTAATATAGTGTAACAATTACACATGTATAATAAAAATATTACATTTCTCTTGGAGGTTATATAATATTATTCTACTTTAGGATTATACTTTGCAAAATGCAGGGTATTTTAACCTAAACGTCTACCTATGTTTTTTTATCAGATTATGCTTCAGCAGAAGCGGAGAATCCCTGTGTTTACTATTTTCTAACTTGATTTTTCAGTCAAAAAACACAGATCATTAATTTTTACCTAAAAAACCTAAAACATGAATTTCTTAAAATTAAATAAGGCAGCACTTATTGCCTTAGGCCTTACCTTGTCTCTTTATTCTTGTAAAAAAGAAAAACCTACTCAAACCGAAACCTTAGACCGACCGGAAAGCTTAAGTGTTAACCCGCTTGGCGATATCAAGATTTGTACAGAAAGATCACTGGACGGCACTACGCCAAGAGGCGCCGTATTGAAATCAACCAAATGGACTGCAGGCACCACAATTAAAGTGAGTTTAAATGGCAGCACTTCAACTATCAGAAACAAAGTAATACAGTATGCCAGAGAATGGGAAAAATACGCCAACATTAAGTTCAACTTTGTAACCAACGATAATACTGCTAAAATCAGGGTTAGCTTTGTAAGTGGCGATGGCTCCTGGTCATACATTGGAAAATCGACTCCAAGTACTGGCGCTACCATGAATTTCGGCTGGCTTACTGCGTCAACTGCCGATTCGGAATATAGCCGCGTGGTGATACACGAATTTGGCCATGCTTTAGGTATGATACACGAACACCAGCATCCATTGGTATCCATTCCTTGGGATAAACCAGCTGTTTATGCTTATTATGCTGCAGCGCCGAATTACTGGAGCCAGGCTGATGTAGACAACAACCTGTTTGCTAAATACAGTACCACGCAAACCAATTACAGTGCGTACGACAAATATTCGATTATGCACTATTCGGTTCCGAATGAGTTAACCATTGGTGATTTTGAAGTGGGATGGAATACCGTACTATCTGCTACCGACAAATCATTTATTGCCTCAGTATATCCTTTTTAAAATAAATAAATTTACACATGGTGGTTTAGTTAAACCACTATGTGTATTTTGTCGTTTAAAACCGAAATTAGAATATGCAGCTCATTTTCCAGTGTAACATTAACCGATTATTAGCTTGTTTAACAATACTATTCTTTTGCAAAGCTGCATCAGCACAAAACACAAAAAACAAATGGGAAATTAAACCTTCTATTGGCATTCAGCAAGCTAAATCAGATTGGTCTATTGCAGGCAATGCTTCGGGCACAAGCCCCAACATTTTATCAGAACTGGTTTGGAAAAACCTAAAAGGGCCAAACTTTGGGCTTGATATTAAATATCATATTACCAATCGGTTCAGCATTAAAGCTGGTAGCCAGTATAGCAATATCATCAAAGGGGAAGCAGAAGATACCGATTATGCTGATGACAACCGCCAAAGCGCCTTTTATTTCGATCTGCTCAACGCCAATAAAGGTTATCTATTCAATACGAGCTTACAACTTAGCTACCAACTGTTCAGTTTCGATCAGTTTGCAATTAATCCTATTATCGGCTTATCTTACCATGAGCAGAAATTTCATTTATTAGAAAGCGCCAGCAGCATCAATAGCACAGGATTAAATTCTACTTATCAAACCAGGTATAAGGGTTTTGATTTTGGGATTGAGGGAACTTTTAAGGCCAAATCATTCCACGTAACCGCAGGTATTTTAGGCGGTTTTTATACCTATTCGGCAAAGGCGAACTGGAATTTAATCCCCGATTTTCAAAAACCAGTTAGTTTTACGCATGCAGCAAATTCTTTTGCACTTAATGGAAATGTTAATCTGGCTATTCCGCTAAACAAAACGCTGCAGCTAGAACTTGATTATAAAATTAATAACATCAATACTTATAGTGGTATTGACAGGGCTTATTTTAATAACAAGCAAGCAGAAGAAACACAATTTAATGGAGCTAATTTCAGGGCAAATACAATTGCCCTGGGCTTGAATTTTAGCTTTTAGTATTTTAAAGCCACTAAACTTTCGCCTTCCAAAACAGGAATGGCCTTACAAATATTTAATTGCAGGCAAAACACCACATCTTCTTCTATGTTTAGCTGCGCCAAACGGTGGCTGTGCGATGATTTATGCAAATAGGTTCGTAAATTATCTTTAGCCAGCAGGTACAAATCCTCAGCAGCAACACTCGAATCGTCGAAATGTTCAAAACTCTTGCGCAGCTGGTTTACAACAGCACCGGCAAACAAGGTATCTTCCAGGTTAAACTGATCCTTCCAACCTGCGCACAACAACAACACATTTTTATCCTGGCTTTTTAAGTAATCACAAAGCGTATCCAAATTCAGAAAAGAGCCAATTACCACCTGAAAAGCTCTCTTTTGAGCCAGGTGAAGGGCTTTGGTGCCATTGGTTGTGGTTAAAACCACTGTTTTTCCGCCAACTTTTTCGCTGGTATAAGAAAAGGGCGAATTCCCGAAATCGTAACCTGCCACAACTTCACCGTTTCTTTCGGCAGCCAATAAAAATCCCCTATCGCTGTATTTTAAGCAATCTTCTACATGGGCTACCGGAATAATGGCTTCTGCGCCGTTATCTATCCCATAAGTAATAGATGATGTAGCCCTTAAAATATCGATAACCACCACAATACTTTGCTCAATATCGTATAAATCGATTAAAGCGGGTGTTAAGCAAACTTCTATTTTTTTTGACATTTGACGAGATTGGAGTATCAAGATTTTAGATATGAGATCTTGATGGTCAAGCCATCTAAAATCTCATATCTAAAATCTCAAACCTTATTTATAAAAAGGGAATTTAACCACTTTTGCTTTAATAGGTGTATTGCGAATATTGATAAAAACCTCAGTTCCTTCTTTAGCAAAATCTTTGGCTACGTAGCCCATTCCAATTGCTTTTTGCAACGAAGGTGCCTGTGTACCCGAAGTTACCCTGCCAATTACATTTCCTTCAGCATCAGCAATTTCATAATCGTGACGCGGAATACCACGGTCGATCATTTCAAAACCAACCAGTTTTTTCTGGATACCGGCTTCTTTTTGGGCCTGCAAGGCTTCAGAATTGGTAAATGGTTTCGAAAATTTGGTAATCCAGCCTAAACCAGCTTCAATTGGCGAGGTAGTATCGTCAATATCATTTCCGTACAGGCAGAAACCCATTTCTAAACGCAATGTATCACGTGCACCTAAGCCAATGGGTTTAATATTTTGTGCTTTTCCGGCTTCAAAAATGGCATCCCAAATCTGATCAGCATATTGATTCTCGAAATAGATCTCAAAACCACCCGCACCTGTATAACCTGTTGCTGAAATTACTACATTTTCAATACCAGCAAAAGTACCTTTAACGAAAGTGTAATATTCCATAGCCGCTAAATTTACATCTGTTAAGCTTTGTAAAGCGTCAGCAGCTTTTGGCCCCTGAATGGCTAAAAGAGAGGTTTGATCAGATATATTATGCATTTCTACACCATTGGTATTAAACTGCTCAATCCAGTTCCAGTCTTTTTCAATGTTCGATGCATTTACAACCAGCATATAAGTTTTCTCATCTATGCGGTACACCAATAAATCATCAACAATACCACCATCTTGATTAGGCAGGCAAGAGTACTGCACTTTACCATCGTGTAATTTCGAAGCGTCGTTACTGGTTACACGTTGAATAAGGTCTAATGCATTTTCACCTTTTAAAATAAACTCACCCATGTGGCTAACATCGAAAACACCAACTCCATTACGAACAGTTGCATGTTCTGCGTTTATACCTTCGTAAGTAACCGGCATATTATAGCCAGCAAATGGAACCATTTTAGCGCCTAAAGCGATGTGTTTTTCTGTTAATGCGGTATTTTTCATGCTAATTTTTTAGTTGCGGCAAAAGTACTAAGAAAATGACAATGTTTAAGGCTAAAATTCAGGAGATTTTAGCTGCTTTTTTTTGAAGATGAGTGAATGCATTTCGATGCCGCTGCTGCCTTGTTTTGTGCTAAATACCAATCAGTTCTTCGTAGATCTTTAACATTTTTGAAGAGATTAAATGCACCCCGTGGTCGCTCTCTACAGTTTTCCTGGCATTTTCACCAATTTCCATCCAGCGTTTTGGGTTAATAATGCATTGCAGTATAGAACGGTAAAACTCATCGGCCGAATCGGCAATTAAAATATCGTGACCGTGGCGGCAGTTTATACCTTCGGCAGCTGTAGCGGTGGCAATAATGCATTTTTTCATGGCCATGCCTTCAATAATTTTTACCCGCATGCCTGTGCCCGAAATTAAAGGCACAATCATAATTGCCTTCGAATTCATAAATTCTATCGCATCGAAAACTTCACCCTCAACAATCAGGTTTTCAGAATCATATTCAAAAAAATGTTTCTGCATGTTTTTGCCCGCAATGTAAAAGCGCAGGTCTTTATTCAGTTTTTCAATATCCGGCCAAATATCGTCTAAAAACCACTCTAAACCTTCCTGGTTTGGTCGCCAGTCCATCGCTCCTAAATGGAAAAGTGTAGGGAAACTGGTTTTACTTTTATCTACCTTATATTTTTCCAGATCGATGGCTACGGGAAAAACCGACATGGGTACTTCGCAGCCAAAGCGCAATATACTTTGCCTGTCGGGCTCGCTAATAGCAAAAATCTGGTGAAAACGGTTAATCTGGTCAGTTTCGTAAGCCTTTAACCGCTGGGCCAGAAAAGCGAGGTATTTCCGCCGGATGAGGAACTTTTCGGAGTGTGAAAGACGTTCCCACATGGTAAATTCGATATTATGGGCCCGGTAAATCAGTTTTGCGTTGCTGTTGGCCTTAACCACATCTAAATAAGGTACAACAAAAAGACCTTCAAACTGGATAATGTCAAATGTATTTTCACGTAGCAGGCTTTCCAGTTGCCGGGCTGCATCTTCGTTATAGTACCTGGAAACGTTGTAAGATTCGTTGGTGAAAATATTAAAAAAGGCCGACCAAATATTTACTTCGGTATCCAGATCGCAGGTATGGTATTTAATCTGTTCAAAAACAGGATCGTAAATATCTTCAATATCAACCCGGGCTTTGCTGGGATTAAGACTAAACAAAGTAATATCTGCACCAAGTTGCAGCAGGCCTTTCATGGTATTGTAAACCACAATAGGATAACCACTATTTGGCGGAAAGGGAACCCGCTTAGTAATTAACAGAATCTTCACGTGCTGTGAAAATACGAAATTTTAAACGTTTTTTGAAAACAGCTCGAGCTGTGGAGCACTTACATTAAAAGTTTTGCGATGAAAGGGCGATAAACCGATTTCGAGAACAGCTTTGCGGTGTGCAATGGTAGGGTAGCCTTTATTTTTTTGCCAGTTGTAATGCGGGTAATCTACATGCAAATTGGTCATGTATTCATCGCGGTGTGTTTTAGCCAAAATAGAGGCTGCAGCAATATTTAGATATTTGCCATCGCCTTTTACAATGCAACTGTGCGGAATGCTGGGGTAAGCTTTAAACCGGTTACCATCAATAACCAAATAGCCCGGCTGGGCCTGAAGCTTTTCAATTGCACGGTGCATGGCCAAAAAAGAAGCATTAAGGATATTAATACGATCTATTTCTTCATGATCGCAAGATGCCACAGCCCAGGCCAAAGCTTCTTTTTCAATAATTGGCCTCAACAAATCGCGCTGCCCGTGCGACAACTGCTTTGAATCGTTTAAACCTTCCAGCACAAAACCTTTGGGTAAAATTACTGCGGCAGCAAATACAGGCCCCGCTAAGCAACCTCTTCCGGCTTCATCGCATCCCGCTTCTAATAATTCTTCCTGGTAGCAGTTTAATAACATTTTGTAAAAATAATAAATATCCTTTGCCTAAGGAACGCTAAAAGATTAAATTGTTACGGTAAACAATATGAGTAATTAATGAGAACTTACAATGAACCTCTTGCCCTGCGCATTGCCGAACGTTTGCAACACTTAAGCGACGTAGAGGAAAAAGTGATGTTTAGCGGTTTAGTTTTTATGGTTAACGGTAAAATGTGCCTGGGTATTTCCAGAAATGACATGATGGTACGCCTTGATCCGAATACTTTAGATAGCCTGACCGATAAAGATGGCTGGGAGCAAATGGTAATGGGTGGCCGTCCCATGAAGGGTTACATCCTGGTATCGGCCGATGTTTTAAACCGGAATGATGAACTCGATTACTGGATTAGCCTCGCACTGGAATTTAATCCCTTTGCTAAAGCATCGAAGAAGAAATAGGCCGCAAAAGCCTCTTATATTTTACCGCAAGGCAAAAAGTAGCAAGAGCCATATTTTTTGATTAGTTTTATCCTTCTAATCAAATTTTATGAAAAAATGTGCTGCAATAGCGGTATTTCTGCTATCCATTTCATTTGCTCTTTTTGCACAAGTACAAAGAACTGCCACCTCAACCTCATCTGCTATAAAAGAAGCTGCACCGCAGCAATTAAAAACTGCCGCTCCTGAGGGGCACTACTGCGATTATTGTAAACTCAATTATCCGGAATCGCATTTCCCCTGCATCATGAAATCGATAAAGGGCAAACTCAATGTTGCCACGGGCGAAGTTAGTTTTGTTGCGGGTCAGCCCATTGGCGGTATTGTGGTTAAAGGAGGTAAAAATTCGGGCGATAATACCATTAACCTTACTACCAACGAAAAAGGAGAAATACAATTTGAAAATCCCACTACCGGAAACTATAAACTGGTTATTTCAGTACCAGCCAGTAATCCAAAATCGAGGGTTGCAGGCTCGCCAATTGGCGGCATTATTGTTAAGGGAGGCAAAAATCCGGGCGGTAGCTTAATTACACTGATTACAGATGAAAACGGAGCCATAGCATTAAACAACCTGGAACCGGGAACCTATAAATTTACAGCACTTGGTGCATCAGAAACCGAAAAGAATAACCCTCTTTATAAATCGAATAATTCTACAGGCGTAAATCCATTATATAAGAACTAAATTCGTTAAATTTACTAAACATTTCATTCTTGGCACCATTATGGAATATTCTGTATTGGCGCATCTTTAAATTGTTAAACATTTAAAAACACACATTATGAAACGTTTAAATTTAATATTGAGCCTGGCATTTATTTCTTTTGCTACTCAGTTGTTTGCCCAAACAAACAAAGAAACCACCACCCGGATTGTAGGCGATAAGAATTATATATTTGTAGCTAATACGGCTATCCCAATGGCCAATAACGACATTAACAAAGTACTGATGATGATGCCCGGCGGGCAGGGTGGATCGAGTATTAACCTTTCGGGTTCGCAATACGATGTAAAAGTAACCAAAGATAGTATTGTGGCTTACCTGCCTTATTACGGCAGAGCATTCTCGGCCCCCATGGACCCAACACAGGGTGGAATTAAATTTACGTCGAAAGATTTTAGTTATACCGAAACCAAAAACAAAAGAGGGGCCTATACCATCCAGATTAATACTAAGGATGTAAGCAAGGAAAATTACCGGTTTACCATTAATATTTCTACCAATGGTTACGCTTCTTTAACGGCTACCAGCATAAACAAGCAACCCATTCTTTTTAATGGCTATCTGGATGAGCCCAAGAAAAAAGATTAAAATCAAAAAGGCCGGATTTTATTTGTCGGCCTTTTTGATTACTTTTTAATCAGTTCAATCTGGAAAATATGGGGCCATTTCTTACCTGCAACAAAGAGTCTTTTACCAACCTTATCGTAAGCAATACCGTTAAGCACATTATTAGCCCTGGCATCTTCACTTTTGAAGTAATCGGCAGGTAATAATCCCGATAAATCTATGCTGCTTTCTACCACGCCTGTTTGGGGATTAATGATCAGGATATTATTGGTGGTATACACGTTTGCATATATTTTACCATCAATGTACTCGAGTTCGTTGAGGTTTTGAATAGCCCCTTTATCATCAAATACATCAATGGAACCAATTTTCTGATAGTTCTCTTTATTCAGGAAAAAGATTGTATTCGAACCATCGGTATTCAATATTTTTTCGCCGTCAAAAGCAAGTCCCCAACCTTCTCGGCCTGTGGTGTAAGCAAATTCTGATAGTTTTTTAAAGGTATTTTTATCGTACACAAAACCTACTTTCTCGCGGTAGGTAAGCTGGATAATCTTATCACCAACCACGGTAATTCCTTCTCCGAAATATTGTTTATCCAAATCGGTTTTCTGTAATATTTTACCGGTTGAAGGTTCTACTTTACGCAGGCTCGAATGGCCATAATCGCCGGCACTTTCGTAAAAAAATCCGTCGTGGTATTCCAAACCTTCTACATACGAAGCGGTATCGTGTGGCAAGGTTTTAATTACTTTATAGGTATAAGCTACAGGTGCCTTAGCTGCCAGCAAGTTAATATTAGATGTAATATCTTCTGATTTACCGGAACCGAAAATTTTTGCGGTTAGCAGATGGTTACCCAGTTTAAGTCCTTCGGTTTTAAGCTTAACGGCTCCGGTATCTGTTTTGGCAATTACTTTAACGGTGTCGATTAAGTATACCACCGAATCTACAGGTGTTTCATTGCCAAACTGCACCTTCACATCTATTTCCTGCCCTAATGGCACGTTAACACCAATCATAGGAGACAGAAAACTGCGATAATTGGTACTTGTATCGTTTTTGCAGGCACTAAACACTGCACAGGTTAAAGCGAGATATATAATTTTTTTAATAGCGTTAGTCTTCAGGCCAAAATGCATCTTCAATATGGTTTAATGTATAATCTTTATTTTTGGTAAATGTAACTGCAATAATATCAAAACGGATATCATTTTGATGATTCATAATTTCGATATAGGCATTGGCGGCAAGTTCCATTTGTATCTGCTTCGCTTTGTCGACAAAATCTTCGGGCTCACCAAGAGCAACCGAGCTGCGCGATTTCACTTCTACAAAGATCATTATCCCGCCTTTATAAACAATAAGATCGGCTTCTGCTTTGCCGTAGGTCCAGTTTTCATCCAATAGCTCGTAGCCCTTGCCTTCCAGATATTGTCTGGCAATACTTTCGCCTAAATGGCCTAAATCATTATGGAGCGCCATCTTTTAATTAGTGAGTGGTTGAAATTCTTAATGATTGAATTTAAGCATATTGTTAACAAATAAATCATCCACTCATTCTACATTCAATCCTTATTTCACAATAACCGAACCTAAAAATTTAGAAATTTCGCGTTCTACCCCTTTAATCACGCCGTAACGCTGCATCAAAATCATTTGGTTATCGGTGTCTTTCTCCTCTTTAATTTCTTTTAAAAGGCTCATCAATATATTTTCTACTTTACGCTTTTTGAGGTGAAAAATTCCACCCAAAATCGTTGCTTTCAGATTCATTGATTCGTCTTTAACGTAAATCAGGTGTTTATTCAGCCAATTTTCACTTAAAGCATGTTCTGAACTTGATAAGGTAATGGCTAAATCGGCAATTTCGCGTTCCTTATGCGTAATAAAGTGATTGGCTGTAGGCAACCTGCCATTATCGATCTCTGATTTATAATAATTAATAATTTTTTTGCAAAGTGGATCATCAAACTCCACATCGGCTAGGTTTTGCATAATAAACGGACCGATATACATGTCGTCTATTTTGTCCCAGTTTACAAACTCATGCCCGTAAGCCAGCAAAAGGCGCACAATTTCCTTTTCCTGATACTCTTCTTCTTTAACCGGTTCTTGTGGCTCGTAGCCCATGGGGCCGGCACTATCATCCCACAAATCATCGGGTGGACCAAGTGGCTCCGGCGGACCAGCGGAAAAAGAAGAGAATGACTGTTTTGGAGCAGCCGATTGATTGCTTCGCTGGTTGCTATCAAAGTTCTTTTTCAGCTTAGCCGAACGCATTTTAGTCAGCTCGCCAGATAAGACCTGTTCGCTTATTTCGAGCAGGCTGCTGCACTCGCGGATAAAAACCGAAGCCTTAATCTGATCGGGAATTTTGGCGATACTTTCTACAATATCGCGGATAATACCCGCCCGTTTTATGGGATCGCTGCCAGCATCTTTGAGTAATACATTGGCCTTGTAAAGGATAAAATCTTTGCGATTTTGCTCTAAATAGGTTTTAAAAGCGCCTGCACCAACATGGTGCATGTAAGAATCGGGGTCATGCCCATCAGGAAAGGAAACTATTTTTACGTTTAAGCCTTCCTCCAAGATCATATCCAAACCGCGCAGCGATGCTTTAATCCCCGCAGCATCGCCATCAAATAAAATGGTAATGTTCTGGGTAAAACGCCCAATGAGCTTAATTTGCTCTACGGTAAGCGAAGTACCGGATGAAGCTACCACGTTTTCAATGCCTGCCTGGTGCACAGAAAGTACGTCGGCATAGCCCTCGGCCAGGTAACAGTTATCCAAATCGCGGATGGCTTTTTTAGCATGAAACAAACCGTAAAGCACATTCGATTTATGGTAAATTTCGCTTTCAGGTGAGTTTACATATTTCGGAACATTTTTGTCGGTTTTTAAAGTCCGGCCACCAAAGCCGATAATCCTACCGGTAAAATTATGGATTGGGAACATTACCCGGCCACGGAAACGGTCGTAAATTTTGCCGTTGTCATTTTTAATGGATAAACCGGTCGATTCTAAAAATTCGAGCTTGTGCCCTGCATTTGTAGCACTTTGTGTCAGCGCATCCCAAACATCGGGCGAGTAACCTACTTCGAATTTTTTGAGGATATCTTCTCTAAAGCCGCGTTCTTTAAAGTAGCTTAAGCCAATACCCCGCCCCTCTTCAGTATCCCAAAGTTGTTTCACAAAAAATGCACTGGCATATTGCGATACGATGTAAAGGCTTTCCTTGGCACTCTGGGCTTCGGCAGCTTCGGGAGAAAGTTCGGCTTCCTCTACTTCGATGTTGTATTTATTGGCTAAAAATTTAAGTGCTTCGGGATATGAATATTTTTCATGATCCATGATGAAGCGCACCGAATCGCCTCCTTTACCGCAGCCAAAGCATTTATAAATACCCTTGGTTACGGAAACGTGAAAGGAGGGTGTTTTTTCGCCATGAAAGGGGCAATTACCAATTAAACTGGTTCCGCGTTTTTTTAAGTGCACAAAATCCCCAACTACCTCCTCAATACGGGCGGTATCCATTATCTTATCTATTGTTTCGCGGTTTATCATAAACGCCTTGCTCTTTCCTCTTCTTTAACCACAAAGATAACAGAGAAAAAACACAAAGCACACAGAGAAAATTTCTTTGTGTGCTTTGCGAA
Organism: Sphingobacteriaceae bacterium; assembly: GCA_965284455.1. Classification (GTDB taxonomy): domain Bacteria; phylum Bacteroidota; class Bacteroidia; order Sphingobacteriales; family Sphingobacteriaceae; genus Pedobacter. The sequence continues at coordinate 4,989,733 of OZ260086.1, read as the reverse complement.
ATACTTTGCGAACGCTGCAGTTAAAAAATTTATTTTACCAAAGGTAACAGCTGATCAGCAACCAGTTTGTTACCGGTTTCGTTCAGGTGTACCCTATCAACGGTTAAAATTCCTTTTTCTTTATCTTCAGGATTATTTTGTGCTTCATAATCGGCGAAAATCTTTCTTAAATCACACACTGGCAGATTATTTTTGGCAGCCAGGTTCCTGATTCCGACAGCGTATTTATTCAAATCGGCATCTAATTCGTTGGTACCGTCTTTTTTCTCGCCAACAACTGATGGGGTAACCAGTACAACTTTACTGCCCACACCTTGAATTTTATTAATTAAAGCCTGATAAAACTTTAAATATTTGTCGTAATCGGTGCCGGTATGAGACGATTGTTTGTGCCACACATCGTTAATCCCTACGTAAATCACCACCAAATCGGGTTTTTTATTTAGCACATCATCTTCCAAACGCAGGTATAAATCATAGACTTTATTGCCACCAATCCCTGCACCAATAATATCGTACTTGGTAGAATCGAGTGATTTTTTGATTAAGGTTACATAGCCATTTTTAGATACGCCTTGCTGGGTAATAGAATCGCCAAAAAAGATGATGCGTTTGGGTTTAAATGTCATTGAAGTTAAAGCAATTATGCAAATACTAAGTAAAACAGTGGTTCTGAACAGGGTTTTCATATTTTTTAATTCGTTAAAATTATGGTTTATTTTTTAAGTCGAGGTCTTGAAAATCAAAGCTAAAATCGGTTAAAGGCGAAATGGGTTCCATTTTAATACCAACCGGATTGCCTTCATTATCGAGGCTAAAATTTACAAAGGCATCTGCATCCAAACTTCTGTCGTACCATTTCACAATAAAGGTATTACCTTTGTAAAACACCATATCGCCTTTTAATTTGGGTGAGTTTTTGGCCTGAAAATGCATTTTGCCATTTAGGTTACTTATGGTTACATCGCCAAACCAAACATCGTTATATACACCCAGATACTTTTTTTCATCAGCTTTGTTTGCTACACTTTTTTGGGCAGCAGCAATATCAGTCCATATTTTATCGGTAACCTTTTTAGCTTCATCCTTTTCAGCCTGCTCATTCAAAGCATGATCTTTAATCCTGTCTTTCCCGGTAATACCGAAATATCCATCCTTTATAGATTGCGTAATGGCATAAAATGCCCCGCCCGATTGCTGATTGGTTAAAACGATGATTCCCAGTTTAAGATCAGGGATTAAAGTTACCTCACTCACCATTCCGGCTAAGCCACCAGTATGTTCGGCAACCAGATAACCTTTTTCATCACTTAGAAACCAACCCAGACCATAACCAAAGAAATGCCTGTTGTAAGCGCCTTTACCAGCTGGGATAACACTGTGCATGGTCCACATCTGGTTTTGGGCTTGTTGGCTAAACAGGGTTTTATCGAGCTTTTCGCCATACCTACCGCCATTTAGCTGGGTAATTACCCATTTACTTAAATCGTTTACACTGGTATTAATCCCCCCGGCAGCATTGCTGTTTTCCGAAAAATCTTTCGGAATGGCGGTAATTCTTCCGTTTACCGGTGCATGGGCATCAATACTGTTCGATTTATCTTTTAAGCGGTTAAAGGAAGTGGCACTTCTGCTCATTCCTAATGGCTGCATAATTCGGCTTTCTACAAAGTCTTCGTAAGTTTTGCCCGAAACCCGCTCAATTACTTCTCCGGCCACAATGTACAGCAGATTATCGTAATCCCACTTGCTCCGAAAACCAGAAACAGGTTTTAGATACCGTAAATTATGGATAATCTGTTTCTTGCTCACGGTTGACGAATCGGGCCAGATCATTAAATCGCCTGCACCTAAACCCAAACCACTGCGGTGTGAAAGTAAATCGCGAATGTTAAATTCGGCGGTTACATAGGGATCGTACATTTTAAACTCCGGAATAATATCGGTTACCCTGGTATCCCATGAGAGTTTCCTTTCATCAATTAATATAGCCAACGCTGCCGTTGTAAATGCCTTCGAATTTGAAGCAATGCCAAACAGCGTATTTCCGTCTACCTTTTGATTATTTTTTAATGAGCGCACACCATAGCCTTTTGCATGGATTACCTGCCCATCTTTAACTACCGCAACGGCTAAACCCGGAACATTAAAGGCACTTAACGTTTTTTCAGAAATGCTGTCGATCTGTTTCGAGGTTAAAACCTGTGCATTGAGCTGACTAACAGCAAATAAAAATAAAAACAGCACCAGTTTGGCACGCGAGAGTAATTGCATGGATAGAGTTTAAATTAATCGCTTAAAGATAATAAATCTTTCACGCGATCATTCAGCCTTATTTACCCTTTTCAAGTTTGTAGTCTTTATGGACAATTAAAAAACTGGCTCGTTCTTCCTTTTTGAAAGGATAATCCCAGTTGCCCTGATAGGTAATTTTGGTTGGTAATTTATCATCCCCGAAATACCCCATTTCAATATTCATCTGTACATCGAAATCGAAAAGCATATTGCTGTATTTCATGTCTACGTAACGGCCAAGAATATTGAAATTACGTTTATCGAAAATGGTAACCAGCTCTTTAATCATGACACCATCTTTGGTCCAGCTGCTTAAATCGGGTTTTACCGAAACCTTAAAACGATACACAGGAATAGAATCGAGATAGGTACCGCTGGTAAAACCATAATCGTAATACTGCCGCATGTTGGCCGTAAAAATTTCGGTTTTGCTACCAATAAACGGTACTTTAACTGGTCGGCCGGGATTAAAAATGAGCGTTTTCAGTTTATCTTTATAACTTTCATTTGTACCACCTTTTCCAACCGATGCTGGGGCATTAGGTACAAAATCGGTATTGTAGGCATTCATAAAAATGTAATCGAACATTTCTACAGTGTACAGCTGGTATTTACCGTTTTTCTTATACATTTTACCGGTATCCTGCTTTACCAGGTATTCCATTTTATAAGGCCCACTGTTATTGTGCTTTATTTTGCGGTAAATCTTACCATCAACTTTATTTTTTTTATCGTAACTGTAAATCCGGTTCTCGGCGATAAAACTGTAGCGTTTCATGTCCCTGAACGATTGATAAAATGAGGTATCGTTTATAACTTTATTGATGAAAGTTTCGATATTCAGCTTTTCGGCCTTGATGTTTACAGTCGAATCGAGCGTAATGGTTTTAATGGTATCGGGATTAAACCGCTGGATTTCCTGGGCAAACCCAGTATAAAAAAGTGAGCTGAGTATTAGAACTAAAAATATTCTCTTCATATTGATCATAGTGGCAAAAACGATGCCTGTTTAAAATGGAAAATGTTAAAGGTAAGATAGAATAACCTACATCATCCATTTTACATTTTCCATCTCACCTCTCTGCTAGTTGCCTAATTGCTTTAAAGCAATGTAAGCCATTAAGCCAGTCGAGATTTTTAGTGCATCTTCGTCGATATCGAATCGTGGGGTATGCACGGAGTATTGTGTATCTTTCGCAGCATTCCCTGTTCCTAAACGATAAAAACAGGCATCTGTTACCTGCGAGTAGAAAGAAAAATCTTCGGCAGCCATCCAGATGTCCAGATCTAACACGTTTTCTTTACCTAAGAAATCTTCGGCAAACGCCCTGGCATTAGCCGTTAGCTTTTCTTCGTTGATTAAAAAAGGATAACCTTTATGAATATCGAAATCGCAGCTTCCACCCATGCTTTCTGCAATTCCTTCAGCCATTTTTTTCATGCGTTTGTGCGCTTCTGCCCTCCAATCTTCATCCAGCGTTCTGAATGTACCCTCAATCTTTACTTCGTTAGGAATGATATTGGTAGCTCCGTTAGCCGTTACCTTGCCGAAAGATAAAACCGAAGGAATACGTGGATCGGCGTTACGGCTTACAATTTGCTGCAAGGCAATGATAATGTGGGAAGCAATTACTACCGGATCGATATTTTGGTGCGGCTGTGCACCATGACCACCCTTTCCTGTAACGGTAACATATAATTCATCGGTTGAAGCCATGTAAATGCCCGAACGAAAACCCACTTTACCCGCGTCAATTAGCGGCATAACATGCTGCCCCACGATATGGTGTGGTTTCGGATTTTCGAGCACACCTTCTTTAATCATGATGCTTGCACCACCTGGTAACAACTCTTCTGCCGGTTGAAAGATTAGCTTAATGGTTCCACCGAACTCTTCTTTCAGCTGGTTTAAAATATAAGCCGTTCCCAAGAGTGAAGAGGTGTGCACATCGTGACCGCAGGCATGCATTACGCCCGGGTTTTTCGAGGCATAAGGCTTATCATTGGCTTCGTGAATCGGTAAGGCATCCATATCTGCACGTAAAGCAATTACCTGATCAGATGGCAGATTACCTTTAATTAAACCTACTACACCGGTATTGGCGCAATCGGTATATTCGATTCCCCATTTTTTTAATTTATCCTTAACATATAAGGAGGTTTCAAATTCTTTAAAAGATAATTCGGGGTTAGCGTGTATATGTTGGCGATAGCCTACCACATCATTAAAAATGTTTGCGGCCAATTCCTGTACTTTATTTTTGATCATCAGTTGTATTGGTATCTAAATTTGGGGCATTGATTTTTTCCCTGAAAATAAACAGCGTAGGGAAATTTGGTCTGAGTTCGTTGATTAAACGCTGTGCTTCGAGGCGGGTCCTGAAATCACCTACCCGGACGTAATAATTAGGTTCTTTATAAATGAGATAGGTATTTAATTTAGGGTAAAGCCCTTTAAACCGGGCCTGTTCATTAAATACCTCGCGCCGGTCTGATCCGTAAAAAATCTGTACCCGGTAGCCATAGGCAGAAACAATGGGTTTACCCGTCTTTACTTCGCCCGGAGTTTTATACACTTCAAGCCGTTTGGCAATTAAACTATCAATTAAGGGGTCTTTTATCACAGTAACCTCCCCCTTTTGTGCAAAAGACGTTTTAAATAATAGCAAACTGAAGATTAACGTATAAAATATTTTCATGATGGTATTACATCAGACAGACGAAAATTGTTTTAAAAACAGGAATGCCGGATTTATCACAAAAATCGGCATTCTTTATGGGTTGTGCAAATGCATTTATTGATGCTAAATATTCCTTAAACTCACATATTCCAGTAAACCCTCCCGGTAAGATTCGCCAATGGGGATTTCCGTTTCATTAATAACCACCTGATATTTCTGAATGGTCTCAATTTTATCCAGCGAAACGATAAAGGAACGATGAATCCTCATAAACTCTTCCGGAGGTAACTTTCCGGTTAAGTCTTTCAGATTTATCCGGGTAATTACGTTTTTACCCGTCTGGAGATTTATTTTAACATAATCTTTCAAGCCTTCTACGTAAGCAATTTCTGAGAACCTGATTTTGACCAGCGAGTAACCTGCATTGACAAAAAAATAGTTTTCCGCTACTTTTTCAGCAACAACAGGTCGTTTTTTCAGGTTAAAAAGGTCGTATGCTCTACTTACTGCAGCAAAAAACCGATTAAAATCGACAGGTTTGAGCAAATAGTCTAACACATTCAATTTAAATGCTTCAACTGCATATTGCTCAAATGCCGTAATGAGAATAATCATTGGAGGATTTTCCATACTTAAAATAAAATCGAGTCCATTTATTCCGGGCATTTTTATATCCAGGAAGAGCAAATCTACCTGCTGCTGCTTAATTACCTTAATGGCCTCACCGGCATTTCTACAGGAAGCCAGGTGTTTCAAAAACGGGATGTGCGAGAGATTATCCTCAATCAGCTCAATAGCCAGTTTTTCATCGTCAACAATTAAACAGTTCATTTTAGGCAAGTTTGATTATAATTTCGGCCTTAAACAGCCCGTTCTGATTATTTAGGTTGAGCTCATGCTGATTGGGATAAAGCAGTTCCAGCCTCCTTTTAATATTTTGTATACCAATTCCGGTATCGCTTTTTTCCATATCCTTTACCGGGCTTACACTATTTAAAACCACAAACCGGAGAATAGCATCACGCGCATTTACGGTCAGGAAGATATCAATCAGGGGATCATCAACCATACTGATTCCGTGTTTAAATGCATTTTCTACAAATGGGAGCAACAGCATGGGTTCGATTTGGTGCGCGCCGAAATCGCCATTGATGTACATATTTAAATTCACTTCATTTCCATACCTGAGCAGTTGCAGATCTATATAATTGGTCAGGTATTCAGCTTCTGTTTTCAGATAAATAACGTTCCCATTGCGCTCATAAAGCATGTAACGCATTAATCGCGACAGATTAATGAGCGAGGGCTCCACTAATTCGGATTTTTTTCGGGCTAAGGCAACAATGCTGTTCAATACATTAAACATAAAATGCGGGCTGATTTGAGAGCGGAGGAAAGACAGTTCTGTTTTTAACTGTGCATTTTCTCTTTCGCTAAGCATTTTTTCACGTTTGTTAAACCCCAATAACAAACAGTAACAATAACTACTCAGAATAGCCACAGCGAATATGGGCAGGTGAAAAAATATCCTGAAAAAACCATTGGGTTTGAATGGCGGGCCTGGAGGCAGCAACCGGCCATTTTGATTAACCGGGAAAAACGGATGTTGAGGACGTAAATATTCAGAAAAGCTTACAAATCCGGCCAGCAACAGAACCAGTAGCCAAAAGTAATAACCCTTGTTACGTTTATCTTGCAAGAATGGGAAAACACAATAAGCATGGATATAAAAAACAATTAAGATGAGCAGATTCCGGTAAAAAATATCGAGGGCGAAGCCATGGTGCGCGGCCGACATGTTACCATTAACCGGAATAATAAAAGGCATCAGGGCGAAAACAAGCCAAAGGATTAAGGGAATAAAATGATAAAACCAGCCGTTTAGCTTTGGATTCTGGTTTAAATAACGGCCCTTAATAGAAAAAATCATTTCAGTGTTGAATAATACTTCTGCTTTAAAACTTAAAGCATTCAACAAATATATCTAATGCAGCAATCATCACTATCAGACAAAAGGCTTAACCAGGCATGATTAACAGAATTTAACACTTCGGGATTGGTAGCTTAAAGGTAATGGGTAGTCGCAAAAAGAGCCTGTTATGTCGATATTTTGAAATCGACTTTTGCCGGGAAGTTAAATTTATCGCTAATTATGATAAAAAAGATACTTATAACCTTATTATTTGCCCTTATTTTACTCAAATATGCCGATGCCCAGCAGCGGTTATTGAGTAAAGTAACCGTAACTGGTTTTTATACCACCTCACTCGATGTCGTTTTAGACTCATTAGTAAAGAACCATCACCTTAAAATTCTTTTCGACAGGAAACTGGCTGAAAAACAGCTTATTTCGGAACATTTTAATGAAACTCCTTTAAATCTGGCACTTAAGACCCTATGTAAGTCGGCTGAACTACATTATTGGGTAGAACCAGATGGCGCAATTTACCTGGTTAGGACACCGGAAGAGGTAAGATCGCTGCAAAGGGCACAAAGAGCATCACAACCGGTTAATACACAAACGGTAAGAACCCTTACCAGCATTAAAATCGATACCATACGCAAAGAAGGCAAAAAAGGGATACTAAAATCCTTTAGACTAAATGGTCGGGTAGTGGATCAGCTAAGTGGCGAATCACTACCTGGCGCAGTAGTAAATATTGAAAACACCGCCATCAGGACAACTACCAACGCTGATGGTTACTTTACCTTAACCCAAATTCCGGCCGATACCTGTGTAATAGCTACCTTTTACGTAGGTTATTTATCAGACCGGCTGGCTTTAACCTCCGTTAATCCGAATGAAATCCTAACCATAGGCCTAAGTGCAGCCCGAAATAACTTGGAAGAAATCACCGTAAAAAGCAAAAAAAATGACGGCATCATGAGTACCGACAAGCGTAAGGTGAGCGTGTTGCAAATATCGCCTGCTAAACTAGCAGAATTACCCAATTTAGGCGAAAAAGACATCCTGAGATCCTTTCAGTTAATGCCTGGAATCAGCGCGAGTAATGAGTCATCATCCGGCGCCTACGTGCGTGGGGGTACTCCAGATCAGAATTTGGTTTTGTTTGATGGCTTTACAGTATATCAGGTAGATCACCTGTACGGTTTTTTTAGTGCCTTTAACAGCAATGCGGTTAAGGATGTATTGTTGTATAAAGGTGGTTTCTCTGCCAAATATGGCGGGCGCCTATCGAGCGTTACCGAAATTACAGGTAAAGAAGGAACCAAGAAAGACTGGAATGTTGGGGGTGATTTAAGTTTAATGTCTGCAAATGTATATGTAGAAACCCCGGTAAAAAAAAGCGGCTCGTTTTTACTTGCACTTCGGAAATCGTATCAGGGACCTTTGTACAATAAAATCTTCAGCCAGTTTAACAAAACTACCACTGCTACCATTGGTCCGGGAGGTGGCCGCGGACCAGGTGGAGGTGCACAGGCAACGACTACTCCTACTTCATATTTTTATGATTTAAATGCCAAGTATACACTCAATCTCGGCAAAAAAGACCTACTGGCCTGGAGCATTTACCAGGGCGATGACGACCTGGATAATAGCAGGACAATTAATATTCCATCATTTCTAAATACCACGAACTCCAGTATTAGTCCGTCTGTTACTGATAAAACTACTTACGGCAATTTGGGCTCCAGCATGAAATGGTCGAGAAGATGGAACAGTGATTTGTATTCGAATACCCTGGTGAGTTACTCCAGCTACCATAGCGACAGAGACCGAACCAATACCATGGGCGTTACCAACGAAGACGGAACAGAAAAATCGGTAAGCACCGGAACCATAGAACGCAACCGGTTAAAAGACTGGAGTTTCAAATCGGATTGGGAATATCAGGTCAATAACAAAATCAAATTTCTTTTCGGCGGCTACGGTTCGGCCCAAAATGTGTTATACAAATACAGCCAGAACGACACCAGTGTTCTAATCGATCAGTATAAAAATGCCAAAACAGCAACGGTTTATGGGGAGGGGGAATTTAGCCCCTGGCAGAAACTCCAGTTTAAAGCTGGTGTAAGGGAAACCTATTATTCGCAAACCGGAAAAACTTATTTTGAACCCCGTTTTTCGGGCACCTACCTGCTTACGGATAGATTCACCATTAAGGCGGCAACAGGCAAATTCTATCAGTTTATTAACCGGGTGGTGCGCGAAGATATCCTTTCGGGGAGCCGTGATTTTTGGGTACTGGCCAATGGCAGCAGCATCCCCGTTGGAAATGCCAACCATTATATTGCCGGCTTTAGCTATGAAACGGATAAATATTTGTTTGATGTTGAAGGCTACTACAAAACACTCAATGGTTTAACAGAATATGCTCAACGTTTAACGGGCAACAGAATGTCGTCTACCCTTGAGGAGCATTTTTACAATGGACGTGGTTACACTTCTGGTGTGGAGTTTCTGTTACAGAAAAAAGCAGGAAAATATACCGGCTGGCTAAGTTATACCATGGCCATTGCCCGCAATCAATTTAATGATTATGGCAGCGATTATTACTCGGCTAACCAGGATGCACGCAACGAGTTTAAATCGGTTAACATGTACAAATTAGGTAACTGGACATTTTCTGCTACTCTGATTTTTGCCACGGGGAAACCATATACGGCGCCAGTTGCCAGCTACACCATTGATAATGTTAGCGGAGCAAGCAGAAATTATTTAACCATTAGCGGAAAAAATACCGAAAGAATGCCGGCCTACCACAGGCTTGATCTTGCCGTTACCCTCGATTTAATTAAGATTGATAACAGGAAAACAGGCAGCATCAGTTTTTCTTTATTTAACGTGTATAACCGAACTAATGTTTGGTACAAGGAATACACCATCTACAACAATCAAGTAATTACAACCAATGTTAACTATCTGGGCTTTACCCCCAACATTACACTTAGTCTAAAATGGAAATAAAAACCAGCGCCAAACAGCTTTTATTCTTGTTAATTATTGCTTTAACCTATATCTCCTGTAAAAAAGATGAAGGCGACAGTACTATTGCAGAACGGCCAATAATTGAGGCATACCTTGTTAACGGAAAGGCTGTAAGCCTGAAAGTTTATGAGCAGAAAGGTTTATTAGATACAGCAAGTTATGGTGCCGCAATTACCGGGCTTGAAGTAACGTTCAATAACGGAATTAAAACCATTACCTTAAATGAGACTGCAACCGGGGTGTATACCAGTGCTGCTACCGATCTTATCGTGCCTGGCAATACCTGCTCCTTTAATTTCAGCTATAACGGAAAAACGATTTCAGGCGAGACAACTGTACCGGATAAACCTGTTTCATTTGCAGCATCCTCTTTAGAGCAGGGCGTGCCTAATCCCGATCCCGACTCCAGCTCGACTACTTTTACTGCAGTAAATTTTACCTGGAACAACAGCAATAAAGGCTATTATTTAATGGTATTCAGAAATCAGGACAAAACGCCTAACCGGATTGGAAGTGGATTTGGTCGTCGCAACGCTTACGAGGACCGGGAAGAATATTTAGGCCAGGTATCTGCTTTCAAAACACAACGCATGACGTTTCAGTTTTCAGGGTATTATGATGTTTACCTGTACCACATTAACCAGGAATATAACAATATCCTCAACAGCAGCTCCAACAGTTCTCTCAACCTGACCAACCCACCCACCAACATAAAAAATGGGCTGGGAATATTCACGGCTATGACCTGCGATTCGCTACTACTACATGTTTACGAACAATAAATAGTATACCTGTAAAATTAAAAGGGGTAATTTTCTTAACGAAAATTACCCCTTTTTTTAAATTATTAACTACTACAAGTTAGCGCCGTGGCAGTTTTTATATTTCTTACCGCTTCCGCATGGGCATGGCTCGTTACGGCCAATGGTTGCTTCTTTACGGATGGGTTGTTGTGGAACGGCCTCGCGGGTATCACCAAATTCAATACCAGGTTCTTCCCTGCCAAACTCCTGTTTAGTGGTTTGCAGCTTAGGCTGTTTTACCGGAGCTGGTGCTTCTCTAACCTGATCTGGCTCTTGCTGAACCGGAATACCACCTTTATATAAGAAACTTACGACTTCTTTATTTACCGCGTTAAGCATGTCTTTAAACAAGTTGAAAGCTTCCATTTTATAAATTACCAATGGATCTTTTTGTTCGTAAACGGCATTCTGAACTGATTGTTTCAAATCATCCATTTCGCGTAAATGCTCTTTCCAGCTATCATCAATTAAAGCCAGTACAATGGTTTTCTCAAATGAGCGAACCACTTCTTTTCCTTTATTATCGATTGCTTTTTTAAGATCAACAGCCACCTGAATACCACGGATACCATCGGTAAACGGAACTACAATCTGCTCAATATGCTGACCGCGTTCTTCGTAAACCTGTGTTAATACCGGTAACGATTGGTGAATAATGGCTTCTGATTTACGTGCGTAAAATGCTTCAGCTTCTTCAAACAAACGCTCAGTTAACTGTGGAATAGAGGTAGATGAAAATTCTTTGTCTGTAATCGCTGTATCTAAAGAGAAGTTTTTAATTACTTCAAGCTTAAAGCCTTCAAAGTTTGCTTCGGTTTTGTATTCGGTTACGATATCTTCAGCAACATCGAACACCATATTGTTCATATCTACATCTAAACGCTCGCCAAACAAAGCATTTTTACGTTTAGCGTAAATTACAGTACGCTGCGAGTTCATCACATCATCGTACTCCAATAAACGTTTACGGATACCAAAGTTGTTTTCTTCTACTTTCTTTTGGGCACGCTCGATAGATTTGGTAATCATAGAGTGCTGGATCACCTCACCATCTTCGATACCCATACGCACCATAATGCTCGAAATTCTTTCTGAACCAAATAAACGCATCAGGTTATCTTCTAATGAAACGAAGAACTGAGACGAACCCGGATCGCCCTGACGACCTGCACGACCACGTAACTGCCTGTCTACACGGCGCGACTCGTGACGCTCGGTACCTACAATAGCTAAACCACCGGCATCTTTAACACCAGCGCCTAATTTAATATCGGTACCACGACCAGCCATGTTGGTTGCAATGGTAACGGTTCCGGCCTGACCAGCTTCGGCAACGATATCGGCCTCTTTCTGGTGCATTTTCGCGTTTAATACGTTGTGCTTAATACCACGAAGTTTAAGCATACGACTTAACAGCTCAGAAATCTCAACCGAAGTTGTACCTACCAATACCGGGCGGCCTGCTTCAGTTAATTTAACAATTTCGTCGGCAACAGCATTATATTTTTCGCGCACTGTACGGTAAACGTAATCCTGCTGATCTTGTCTTGAAATATTTCTGTTGGTTGGAATCTCAACCACATCCAGTTTGTAGATCGACCAGAACTCACCTGCTTCAGTTGTTGCAGTACCCGTCATACCGCAAAGCTTGTGGTACATACGGAAATAATTTTGCAAGGTTACTGTTGCGTAAGTTTGGGTTGCATCTTCAACTTTTACATTTTCTTTAGCTTCAATCGCCTGGTGCAAACCATCAGAGTAACGGCGACCATCCATAATACGGCCAGTCTGCTCATCAACGATTTTAATTTTTCCCTCATCGATGATATACTCTACATCAATTTCGAATAAGGTATAGGCTTTTAACAACTGGTTTACCGAGTGGATACGCTCTGCCTTAACAGAATAATCGCGCATCAAGGCATCTTTGGTAACTACTTTTTCTTCTAAAGGAAGGTCAGATTTTTCTAACTCAGCCACTTCAGTACCTACATCAGGTAATACAAAGAAATGAGGGTCTTCGCCCGATTGGGTAATTAACTCAATACCTTTTTCGGTTAATTCTACCTGGTTGTTTTTCTCATCAATATAGAAGAACAATTCCGAATCTACCTTCGGCATGTTCTTAGATTGATCGGCCATGTAGTAGTTTTCTGTTTTTAACAACAAACCACGAACACCGCTCTCACTTAAGAACTTAATTAAAGCTTTATTTTTTGGCAAACCACGGTAAGCACGTAATAACGCTAAACCGCCTTCGCCTTCTTCGGTACCGGTATTACCAGCATTGATTAATTTCTTAGCCTCGTTTAAAGCCTGTGTAACATAAGCTTTTTGTGCATTAACCAAACGCTCGATGCGTGGTTTTAGCTCGTAAAACTCGTGCTGATCTCCGTGAGGTATCGGACCTGAAATAATTAGCGGGGTACGGGCATCATCAATTAAAACTGAATCGACCTCATCCACCATTGCAAAGTGCAATTTGCGCTGCACCAATTGATCTGGTGTTTGCGACATATTGTCACGCAGGTAATCGAAACCAAACTCATTGTTGGTTCCGTAAGTAATATCTGCTGCATAAGCTTTTCTTCTCTCTTCAGAGTTTGGCTCATGTTTATCGATACAATCAACGCTTAAACCGTGGAATTCGAATAATGGACCATTCCACTCACTATCCCTGCGTGCCAGGTAATCATTCACGGTTACGATATGTACACCTTGACCGGCAAGTGCGTTTAGGTAAGCCGGTAAAGTACTTACCAGGGTTTTACCTTCACCTGTAGCCATCTCGGCAATTTTACCGCTGTGTAATACAATACCACCAATTAACTGTACATCGTAGTGTACCATGTTCCAGGCTACCTCGTTTCCCGCGGCATCCCATTTATTGGCCCATTGTGCTTTATCGCCAACAATTTTAACATTGTTTCTTCTTGCAGCGTAGTCTCTGTCAAACTGAGTTGCAGTAACCTCTAAATAATCGTTTTCGCTTAAACGGCGTGAAGTTTCTTTAACTACTGCAAAAGCTTCGGGAAGAATTTCCAGTAACACCTTTTCCAATTCGGCGTCGCGTTCTTTACCTAAAGCATCAACCTGATCGTAAATAGCCGTTTTTTCGTGAAGATCTAAATCTTCGTTTTCTGCATCAGCCTTAAGGGCCGAAATTTTATTATCGACTTCGGTTAAGAAATCAGCAATCTTATTTTTAAATTCTATAGTTTTACCACGTAACTCATCGTGGCTAAGTGCCGAAAGTTTACTGTAGTGTTCGTTTATTTTAACAACCAATGGTTGAATAAGCTTTATATCTCTTTCTGATTTACTTCCGAAAATCTTCGCTAAAAATCCTAACATTATATTTAAATCGTATTTATTTATTAAAAAATGGTGTGTTACAACAACCAAGCCACTGTCAGTATTAAGTCAGTTTGGCAGTTGTTGATATAAATGGGGGGGCTTAAAATCTTAAAAAAGATCTTTTAACGAAGCAAGCTAGGGGCTGTTGTTCTTCGGCTTTTTGCGGATGGTTAAATCGGTGATTACCTGATTTACGCTAACATATTTTGCTACTTTTAATTGAGGTTGGGTTCCAATTAAAGCAAGTCGGGTGTACGATAATAAATAAGGGTTACGCTGTTCGTTGAACTGAACAACGCTTTTATCAGTAGTATTTGAACTGATTTTATACTCATTACAATATTCATTTAATATCCTAAGCCCTTCAACGCGCTCGGCCTTGGCCAAATGCGTTAAGCTAAAAAATACAAGTGATATGGTAACCAGGTGTTTCATTAATAGCGGCAAAGCTAGTTTTAATCTTTTATAAAAAGAAATCAGATTATCGCAAAAAGCGTACCTCAAATTTCAACGTATCCTGGTCTTCCTCTCGCTACACACAACATTGCAGTAGCACAACCCATTTTTTGTGATTAAACGATACAAAATCGGCATACATCGTCACATCGCCGTTACTTAGATCCAAGACTTTACCTTTATATCAACAAAAGCAAAACAGTCAAGCTATGGAAAGAAAAAATTTCATCAGAAGCCTAATGATTGGGGCAATTTCTACTCCGGTAATTATCGAGGCCTGCAAAAAGAGTAGTATAACAGATGGCACCAATACGTCAGGATCGGGAACTGCAAGCACAACGACCAGCACGAACGGAACCTGCACTGTAGCTCCAACAGAAACCGAAGGACCATTCCCAACCAAAGTACCGGCATCGTACGTGCGTAGCGATATTACCGATGGCCGTACAGGTTATAAAATGACGGTTAAGATAACCGCTGGCAATCTGAATAACAGTTGTGCGGCGCTGGCTGGTGCCTTGGTTGATATCTGGCATTGCGATGCTGAGGGAAATTATTCGGAATATGGGGGAACAGGAATGCAAAGCACCAATTATCAATCGGTACACTTTTTACGTGGCCGTCAAACTACCGATGCCAATGGCCTGGTAACTTTTACAACGATTTTTCCTGGCTGGTACAGTGGCCGGGCAACACATATTCATGTTCATGTGTATAACGCAGCAGGAACATCATTAAATGTAACGCAAATTGCTTTCCCCGAAGGCAGCGGAACCTCAGTGGCTTTGGTAAATGGCTATAGCAAGGGAATGACAGGTTATACCTACAACAATGCCGACAATGTTTTTAGCGACGATAAAACGGGCGTAGAAATTGCCACAGTAACCGGAACATTAACATCAGGTTTCGACCTTACATTTAAATTGAACGTTAAAGCATAATATCATCCTTATTATTTGTTTTATTTTCATTAAAGACGTTGGGTTTTCTTAACGTCTTTTTTAATTTTATACCATGTCGAAAAAGGTGATCATTTTATGCTATCGAAAAATAATCGATGCTACAGATAATAATCCATGGAGTAAGTTTGTGCATGAAGACAGTTATACTGAGTTCAAAATGCAATCGCAGTTTTATAATCAGGAACAACAGTTTACTTCATTTGCAGAATTACTATTACATGTACCCGATGCCGAAAAGCTCCATTTTTTGGTTAGTGCGGCTATTACAGGCTACCTGCGCCAGTTAAACGGGATAATTCCTGATGTTTTAGATAATCTGGGCAGGCGTTTTTTAACCTTCGAACATTTTAAGTTCGAAATCATCAATTCCGATATCCACCATTTGGAAAAGCATAAAATTGCCATTAACTTTTTTTCAAAGCCATTAATCTGGCACGATACGATTGGCGATCAGTTGCTGGTATCGCAATGGAAAGAAACCGAAGAAGAAGAAATTTTCACCAATCTTTTTCAGCTTCAGCCATTTGTAAGCATCCACTCTATAAAAAACATCGATTAAGCATGGAACTTAGCCCCGGAAAAATATACCTGGCCGATCAGCGCGGCTTGATAGAAAACTCGGTACTGCGAAGATACAGTACTTTTAATTTCGAAAAATATTACAGCGAGCACAGAGAACCCTTCGAAAACCTTTTTCTATGTAACGACGATTCTTTAGCAGGAGGAAAGGTTACCTTTTTCCTATCCAAAGAAGATTCCTTTCAAATTTTCTTTCCCATTACCGGCGGCATTGATGTGGTGCAGGGAAACAAAGAATTTTCTGTTGATACCGGTAAAGTACAAGTGTTAAACTTAGGCAAAGGTGAAGTTTTGGAAATTAGCAACCCCTACCCTAACGATACCATTAATTACCTACAGCTGGGCATAAAAACAGACTTCTTTTTACTGCGCCCGAGTGAAATGCTTTATCAATTTGACTTTGAAAAAGACCAGAACCAGTTAATCGAACTTATTTCCAACCGAAAACTGCCATTTAAATTAAGCGCAGGGATTTTCGCTGGTCGCGAGGAGGCAATTTACACCCTACAGCACAGCAACAGCAAATTTTATTGCTTTGTTATAGATGGTGCCTTTGAAATTGAAGGGCGTTTACTGCATGCACGTGATGGCCTGGCGCTTTGGGATTTGCCACAGGTTGAACTGGAAGCATTGAGCAATAATGCGATTGTGGTGGTTTTGGAGTTTTCCTTTTAAATGCTAGAATGATTAAATTTTGAATGAAAGAATCGGCATTACACCTTAGACATTCAATCATTCAAAATTTAATCATTCTTAAAAAAATTCAGCATGGCTGTAGGGAATTACTTAAAAACCACTTCTGTAGCCCCGTAGCCAAACTTTTCTTTCCGGGCATCCATATAGGTTTTAATGTGCGGATTTTTGCTAATCAGTTTATGAATTTTATCACGTAAAGTACCATTGCCCGAGCCATGGATAAAAATCATCTTATCGAAATGGTGTACCACTGCCGCATCAAGGGCATTCTGAAAATGCGTGAGCTGAATCTGTAAAATTTCGCTGGCTTCTAAAAAGTGATGATCATCGCGCAATTTCTCGATGTGCAAATCGATCTCCTTTGCAGGTGCATCAACCATCTTCTTTTCGTCGGCCGATTTAAAAAAGCTTTCCTTTAATTTTTGCGCATCGATTGTTACCGGCACCAGGTCATCCAGGCGAATCAGCCAGCCTTTATTTTTAAGGTTAGGCAGCGCTTTTTGTTCGGTGCTAAAATCTTTTGCCCTGAATTTCTTGCGAATCACCAATGGATCAATCGGTTTGGCATCGGCGGTACTCACCACCAAAACCTGAAAGGTAAATTCAGGCCAAAGATCTAAATCAGCCAAAGCAGCGGAATATACGAGGACGGCACTGTAAGAGGCAATAACACCATGATAAGCGCTGGCATATTTCTCCTTCTTTTCGGTGTTCAGGCTCACCAATAAAGTATTTGGCGATTGGTTCTGCAGATGAAAATGCACCACATTACCTGCCTTATCATCAGTGGCTACGGCAACATAAATACCATTCTCTATTTTAGTAAGGCCTGGCACATTCACCTGAATAGGTTTGGGTACATCTATTTCCTCTGCCACAACGCCATGGCCATGTACAGATGTTAAGTTGCTTACTGCAACCGGAATTTCGAAACCATCTTCGTCAGTTACCCCTAAAGTTTGGGCATCGATAATCCGGGTAACATAACCCTCACGTTTCTCATCCACAAAACGCACAAAATCTCCCAGTTTAAATTTCATATTTCCCAAATCTCAAAAGAGATCTCTCCATTTATTTAATATCGTTTCTATTTATTTTAACCACTAAGGCACAAAGTACACCAGGCTCTTTTCAAGTAGGCAAAAGGCCTTTAACTGCTTTAAGCTTTCGTCTTTAAGCTTTATACGACTAGTGCCTCGTATCGTTTCCGTGATAAATACTCAGGTAACTTTCATATCTTGAGATGGCAATTTCGCCTTCATTAACGGCTTCAATAACTGCGCATCCTGGTTCGTTAACATGGCGGCAGTTGTTAAAACGGCAATTATGCGACGTTTCGAAAATCTCCCTGAAAAAATGACCAAGCTCTTCTTTTTCAATATCAATTACACCTAACTCACGAATCCCGGGCGTATCTACGATGAAACCACCCTGCGGCAATTCGAACATTTCGGCAAATGTTGTGGTATGCTGCCCTTTATCGCTCCAGTCTGACACTTCACCTGTTCTTAAATCGCGATCGGGCAACAAAGCATTAATCAAACTCGATTTACCTACGCCCGAATGACCTGAAATCAAGGTAATTTTATCGGTAATCAACTCCTGAATAACCGGGATATTAATTCCCTTTAAAGCTGATACCTCGTAACAGGCATAACCTATATTTTGATAAATATCTTTAAATTCCTGAAGAATCTCCAATCCCTCTTTACTAAACAGATCGAGCTTATTGAACACCAAAACAGCTGGCACATCATAGGCCTCCGCAGTAACCAAAAAACGATCAATAAAGCCCAAAGAGGTACGTGGCGAAGCTAAAGTAACCACCAAAATGGCCATATCTAAATTGGCTGCCAATATCTGGGCCTGCTTGCTCAGATTTATCGATTTACGGATGATGTAGTTTTTGCGGGGTAGCATTTCATTAATCAGGCCCTGATTGCTATCCCGTTCCAGCTCAAACTTCACCCTGTCGCCAACCGCAATCGGGTTGGTGGTTTTAATCCCCTTAATCCTGAACTTGCCTACAATACGGCAATCGTAGCGCTCGCCATTATCGGCAAGCACATTATACCAACTTCCTGTAGATTTAATAACTAATCCCTGCATATTTGCGGTAAAGGTATGAATATGATTTCATTGGTAGAAGCCACCGGTAGCGATAAAATTCTGCTTTGACGACCATCTGCTCACGAAAAGAAGAAACATAGCCCCTATTTTATGCAGATATTTTGCCATGCACTAAATATCTTACATAAATACAACGCTTTAAAAGTCAAAAAACCTAAATTTGCCACAACAAAAATTAAAATATAATGAGTTTCAGAATAGAACACGATACCATGGGCGAGGTGCAGGTGCCTGCCGACAAATACTGGGGTGCACAAACCGAACGCTCACGCAATAACTTTAAAATCGGTCCTGAAGGTTCGATGCCTAAAGAGATTATCCATGCTTTTGGATACCTGAAAAAAGCAGCAGCGCTGGCCAACACCGAGCTTGGCGTATTATCGGCTGATAAAGCAGAATTAATTGCAAAAGCCTGCGATGAAATTATTGCCGGCCAATTGGACGATCAGTTTCCATTGGTGATCTGGCAAACCGGTTCTGGTACACAGAGCAACATGAACGGAAACGAAGTAATTGCAAACCGTGCACACGTTATTAACGGTGGTGCGCTGGCTGATGATAAAAAAGTACTTCACCCGAATGATGATGTAAACAAATCGCAATCATCAAACGATACCTACCCAACTGCAATGCACATTGCAGCTTATAAATTAACCGTAGAAAATACAATTCCGGGTTTAACCCATTTAAGAAATGCTTTGGCTAAAAAGGTTGAAGAGTTTGCCGGAATTACCAAAACCGGCCGTACTCACTTTATGGATGCTACGCCACTTACCTTAGGACAAGAATTTTCGGGCTATGTACAGCAGATTGATAACAGTATCAGAGCCATTAAAAACGCTTTGGTTATGGTTGCTGAGTTGGCTTTGGGTGGTACTGCAGTAGGTACCGGTTTAAATACCCCAAAAGGATACGATGTTTTAGTGGCTAAAAAAATTGCCGAGTTAACGGGTTTACCATTTGTTACTGCACCAAATAAATTTGAAGCTTTAGCTGCACACGATGCCATGGTTGAACTTTCTGGTGCTTTAAAACGTACTGCCGTTGCTTTAATGAAAGTAGCTAATGATGTACGTATGTTGAGCTCTGGCCCACGTTGCGGTATTGGCGAAATTGTTATCCCGGATAACGAACCAGGATCGTCTATCATGCCGGGTAAAGTTAATCCAACCCAGCCTGAGGCTTTAACTATGGTTTGTGCCCAGGTAATTGGTAACGATGTTGCCGTTTCAGTAGGTGGCATGTCAGGTCATTTCGAGCTGAACGTTTTTAAACCATTAATTGCGGCTAATGTATTGCAATCGGCACGCTTAATTGGCGATGCCTGCGTTTCTTTCACCGATAAATGTGCAGAAGGAATTACTGCTAACTTACCGGAAATTGAAAAACATTTGCAAAATTCGTTAATGCTGGTTACTGCATTAAACCCACACGTGGGTTACGAAAACGCAGCAAAAATTGCGAAGAAAGCACATAAAGAAAATAAAACTTTAAAAGCAGCAGCTGTAGAGCTAGGCCTGTTAACCAACGAACAGTTTGATGAGTGGGTTCGTCCGGAAGATATGGTAGGCAGCTTGAAATAATTTGCCAAACCTGATAGGTTTTAAAAACCTATCAGGTTTATATAGTTACGGTCTAAATCAATACGCTTAAAAACAATAGACGAATATGAATTCAATACTTACTACATTGCTGGGCTTCACATCTGTTATTGCGCCATGTATCGTATTTGGAAGCTGTTGCTATTTTCTGTCGAAAAAAAAAGTAGTTGAAGCTGTTTTAATGACTATTGGCTCCGGAATTGGTTTATTTACCCACTTGCTTTATTTTTTAGTCCCGCTTTGGACCAGCAGTAGAAATATTGCCTATACTGAAATTTCACAATATTATACCATAATTGGTCTTATTGGCACATTAGCCAGTCTTTGTTTTGCTGTAGGTTTTCTACTCCTGATTCACAATAACGTTAAAAAGAACAATGTATTTCATGATCAGTTTCCTACCAGCAACGAATAAGAATACAATGAACAAACCGCATCCCTGTTTAAGGAATTTCTACATTATCCTTTTTACATTATCCATCTTACACATCGCTTGTAGCCCAAGGCCTAATATCCAGGGCAAAGGCGAAGCATTTATGCAGGGCGTTTGGAATGAAGATTCGGTTGCTTTTAGTAATAAATTGAGCAATTATACCCAACACCATTTCAAAATTACCTGCGATTCGGTTTATATCGATCTGGTTACCCACAGTAAGGTTAATTTTTACGAAGATTCCTGTTACAACAACGGTATCTGGAAAGAATATGCCAAAGGTGTTTATGCAGTAAGAGGCGACACTTTAATTATAGGCGCTACCTTTACACATGCCAATTACAAACAAAAAATATCGGGCTGTTATCGCGTTGGCCGTTACGAAAAAAATTTCCTGATTAAAAAACGTTCGGCAGATAGCCTTACGCTCGAAAGCATAAACGATCAACGTGAAATCAAACTGGCGTTGAAACAAAAAGTTAACTGCATCCAAAAAGAACTATAAAATGATCTTAACATCCATTAGAAAAAAACTAGCTACAGCTTTAATCGTAGGATTTTTAGCTTATGCACCCGCTCAGGTAAGTGCCTGGGGCACCATAGGGCACCGCGTGGTTGGCGAAATTGCCGATAGCTACCTAAAAGCCAAAACCCGTAAGGCTGTACGGGGTATTTTGGGTTACGAAAGCCTGGCGATGTGTGCCAACTGGGGCGATTTCATCAAATCAGATTCGACCTATAATTACATGTACAACTGGCACTTTGTTAACCTGCCAGCCGGATTAAATAAAGATGGGGTGTATAATTTCCTGGAAACAGACAAATCGATAAGCTTGTATACCAAAATCCCTGATTTAATTGCCGTTCTAAAGAAAGCGGGCAGCACACCTGATGAAAAGAAACTAGCACTGCGCATGTTGGTACACCTGGCGGGCGATTTATGCCAACCCATGCACGTTGCCCGTAAGGAAGATTTGGGCGGCAACCGCGTTTCAGTATTGTGGTTTAACGAGAAATCGAATATCCACCGGGTTTGGGATGAGCAGCTGATTGAATACCAGCAATTAAGCTATACCGAATATGCCAAAGCCATCAATCATGCTTCGGCAGTTCAACTTTACAACTGGCAAAATACCAGTTTAAAAGATTGCATTTTCGAATCGTACAACATTTGCAACAAAATTTACGACACCACTAAACCCGATGCCAAATTAAGCTACCGTTACAACTTTGATTGGGTAGACACGCTTAACAATCAATTGTTAAAAGGCGGTGTACGCTTAGCCAAAATGCTAAACGATATTTATGGCTAATAAAATAGATTTCATATTTGAGTGCTCCGGTTAGAAAAAAGCCGGAGCATTTTTTTTGTAGCGTATTGGTTAACCCACTCGTTTTAAGGTAAAACAAACTAAAAAACGTGATGAAAAAACTACTCGTAATTTTAACCCTATGCCTGGCATTAGGCTGCAAAAAGAAAAATGATGCCGAAAACACTACTGAAATAACAAAATACAACTGGGCCTTAGAATCCGCTACGGTAAGTCCGGCCATGCAGGTAGAAGGCAAAGCCGTAACCAATTTCATGACCATGTCTGGCCCGTCTGGTTGTTTAAACAATAACTACACGCTTTCTTTTTCTGAAAACGGCACATTTGCCATCACATCAAGCGGTCCGCTGTGCGATATGATTTCTTACCAGGGTGCCAAATGGAGCAAAAAAGGAAATGAAATAACCCTGAACGATGGTTTTAGCAATATGCCCAGGGTGGTAAAAATAGAAGGGAGAAATATCACCGATAAATATGTTTTCGAGCAAAATGGAACTACTTTTACAGTAACATATATTTTTACTGCAAAATCCAAATAACATTGAAAATTTTAATGGTATGCCTGGGCAACATTTGCCGATCACCATTGGCAGAAGGCATTATGCGCCACTTAACTGAGAAACAAAACCTAAACTGGGAAATCGCTTCGGCAGGTACCGGTAACTGGCACGTTGGCCAGGCACCCGATCACAGAAGTATAGCGGCCGCTAAAGCCATTGGTTACGACATAAGTAAACAACGCGCCCAACAATTTAACCAGACCATGTTTAGCCAGTACGATCTGATTTTGGTTATGGACAGGAATAATTTGAAAGATGTTAAAAGTTTGGCCAGAACCGAAACGGAAGAAAAAAAGATTCAACTTTTTCTAGATAACGACGAAGTTACAGACCCTTACTGGGATAATGCGCTATTTGCAACAGTTTGTAAGCAGGTTGAAGCAAGATGTTTAGAAATTATCAAACAACTTTCTTAATTTTAGCTTTCACTATTAACAACACACACTAGCCAAATCGAAAATGAAAAAATTCCTTTCACTGTGCTTATTAGTCGCAACCGTTATTTTATTTCAGGGATTTACCGCAGTAAAAAAGCCTGCAAAAGTCCTGGTTTTTTCTAAAACCAAAGGTTTTAGACACGGTTCTATCGGAGTGGGTAAAACAACCATCCAAAAACTGGGCTTAAGCCACAATTTTGAAGTAGACACTACCGAAAATGCCGATGTATTTACAGAAGCAAATCTTAAGCAGTATGCTACGGTAATTTTTCTAAGCACCACTGGCGATGTATTAAACGATGCCCAGCAAGCGGCATTCGAAAGGTATATTCAGGCAGGTGGTGGTTATGTAGGTATCCACGCAGCAACCGATACTGAATACGATTGGCCATGGTATGGAAAACTTGCGGGAGCTTATTTTACCAGTCACCCGGCAATACAGGACGCCAGATTTGTAATTAAAGATAAAAACCATCCATCAACCAAATTTTTCACTGATTCGGTTTGGCTACACAAAGATGAACTTTATAACTTTAAAGATATCAACCCCGATATCAAAGTTTTAATCACCCTGGATGAAAAATCTTACAAAGGTGGCAAAAACGGTGCTTTCCATCCATTTAGCTGGTACCATAATTTCGATGGTGGCCGGGCATTTTACACTTCAATGGGCCACACTAACGAAGCATGGGCGGAAGAAAAATTCTTAAATCACCTTTGGGGAGGCATAGAATATGCTATAGGCAAACAAAAGAAACTGGATTACAGTAAAGCAAAATCTAAATTGCTTTAAATCAAAAAAAACGCCTGTTAATTAAGTTTAACAGGTGTTTTTTTCTTAAAAGAACAATTGCGATAAAACGTTGCTTGCGCTTGGTGCAGCAGGTTTTAATGAAGTAAATTTAGCTAATTGGGCAACGGTTAATGCTGTACCCAATTTAGATTTTAAACCCGCATACAATTTACCGAATTTGCTGGTATAAGCTGCAGGATCCGTTTTCTGCGTAGCCATAATAGTGGCTTTCTGTACCAAAAAATCTTTAATGATGGTAGTTACAGTTGGTTTTTGCGCCGGAGTTAAACTCAACGCAGGCGTAAGCTTACCCAAAATACCCGAGGTTAAGCTATTGGCATCAAAACCACTTGCAGCTGCTGCAGCCGTTCCAACTTTATTTAAAATACTCTGAGCATTAGAGCTTAAGTTTAAACCCAATACCAGGGCTGAAAGGATCAATAATTTCTTCATTTTATAATAATTTATTGATCTAATATAAAACATCTACAACTATTAAGAATGAATTTTTAATTAAGTTTTGTTTTTTTAAGGTTCACCAGGTAAATATAGTTGAGCATACAGAAAGAAGCCATGGCTCCGAAAGTATGCCACAAGAAATGAGTACCAATAGTAAGGATCTCCCATTTGTCGGCAATTCGGAAAGTAAGGGCAAATATGAAGGCAATTAATGCAAAACCCACCCATTTGCCATTTTTCCAGTTGGTTTTTACCAGATAGCCAAATACGGGGAATAATACCAGGGCGGCCATAAAAGCATAATTAATATTAATAAATAGCTGAAAATCGCCATGACTGAAGAGTTGCCGTACATAAAGCTGAAAAAAGGCATACACGGCAACTATTAAAACTGCAAAATACCACCGAGTTAATTTAGCCAAAAAGTAAACCCCTGCCGAAAGGCAAAGCAGCATAATCGGCATCCAGTCCATCATAATAAACACAGGCCATCGCCTTAAACCATGGTAGGTTGTTCCGCCAATACCACCGATAAAAAGCAATACCAAAGCGCCACTTAAAAATTTATGCTGATTAAAACTCCCGCGCAGTTTAAAGGTCCAGTATAAGGCAATGGCTAAAAAGAAAGCACTGGTTATCGTATTAAAAGGCTCGGGAAAAAACTGGCTAAGGTTTGTTTCGGTGTATATCGTGCCTCCGTCTGGAGGAATCTGGAGCATGGTAATCATAGTAGCTAAACGCATCATAAAATTAAATGTTTGAGGCCTGTATGTAACGATCAAGATGGAAAAATAATTTGGCAATTAGATGAGCAACCGGTTAAATATTGGTTAATTCTAATCGCTCAACCGTTATTTTATGTATTTTAGTCAGCCTAAGCAACAACCAATATGAAACCTTTATTGATCCTATTTCTTTTTCTTTCGGCAGTAACCTATGCCCAAAACCCGCCCAAACCTTATGGAGCACTACCTTCTAAACGCCAGCTGGCATGGCACGATACCGAAGTATATGGCTTAATCCATTTTACCCCCACTACATTCGAGAATAAAGAATGGGGATTTGGCGATGCCGATCCGAAAACATTTAACCCTACCGATTTTAATGCCGATCAGATTATTAAAGCCGCAAAAGCCGGTGGTTTAAAAGGCATTATTCTGGTAGCCAAACACCATGATGGCTTTGCCTTATGGCCAACCAAAACAACTAAGTATAACATCAGCCAAAGTCCTTTCAGAGGTGGTAAAGGCAACCTGGTTAAAGAAGTAGAGCAGGCAGTACGCAAAAATGGCTTAAAGTTTGGCGTATACTGTTCGCCATGGGATAGGAATAATGCCCTATATGGCACAGATAAATACCTGGCCATTTACCAGGCGCAGCTAAAAGAACTGTACAGCAATTTTGGTGCACTTTTTATGAGCTGGCATGATGGTGCGAATGGTGGCGATGGTTACTATGGCGGCGCAAGAGAAAAGCGCTCAATCGATAACACTACTTATTACGACTGGAACAACACCTGGGCCATTACCCGCAAAATGCAACCTATGGCCAATATATTTAGCGATATTGGTTTGGATATCCGCTGGGTAGGAAACGAAGACGGGCACGCAGCCGAAACAAGCTGGGCTACTTTTACTCCAATGGCACCTGATGGAAAGAGTGTTGCCGTTCCGGGGCAGGCCAATTACCCGCAAAGCCCTGAAGGCATTAGAAACGGAAAATTCTGGATGCCGGCAGAATGTGATGTTCCGCTAAGAAAAGGCTGGTTTTTCCACGCCAATGAAAAACCTAAAAGCCCTGAAACTCTTTTTGAGTTATATTTAAAAAGCGTTGGTCGCGGTGCCGGTTTAGACCTTGGTTTAGCACCCGATACCCGTGGACAGCTCCACGCAGACGATGTTGCCTCGCTAAAAACCTTCGGTGATATGGTTAAGCATACCTTTGCCAATAATCTGGCTAAAAATGCAAAACTAAAACTGAGCAATAGCAGGGGCAGCAAATATAATGCGGCAGCATTATTAGATAATAACAAAGCAACCTATTGGGCTACAACAGATCAGGTACACGAAGCTACAATTGAGCTTAATTTACCAGCTTCGAAAACTTTCGACATCATTAGCCTCCAGGAATATATTCAATTAGGACAACGAATTGAAGCCTATACCGTTGAGGTTTTTGAAAACGGAGCGTGGAAAAAGGTTTACGACGGAACCAGCATTGGCGCCAAAAGATTAATTCAACTCGATGCTCCTGTTACCACAAATAAAGTAAAAATCAATATCACCAAATCGCCTGTTTGTATTACTTTAAGTGAAATAGGTCTTTACAAAAAAACCGCTTAATCGCGGTTAAATTCGCTCGTGCTGGCTTCACCGCGAATGATATTCACTTCGTCGGTAAGCTGCTCAATTTCATCGCGATATTTGGATGTTTCTTCCTGATATTCGCGATGTAAAAGTTCAGAGATCTTGATGGCCAGATTGGCAATCTTACCATCAAAATCTCTTCTATAGTTTTCCTTTTTTTCGAGTTTGAGCTTCTTCATTTCGGCAACAATCTGTTTATTCTTGCGCCATACCTGTATGCCATATTGCTCAATCATCTTTACCTTTTCAGCTTTCGAAAGATCTTTTGGAATTGAATAGACTTTATTAAAATCGGAAATATTTTGGTCAAAGGCAAACTGCAGCTTGTAAAACTTCCTGTTCTGATAATTTGGCGTAAGGATTAAAACCGCAGCGGCAAAGATCACAACAATCATACTTGATAATCCATACTGTAAGCCAGAAGTGATTTTATAGCTCCCTAACTTTTCATTAAAAAGCAGATAACAAATTACAAAGCCCGAAACCAGCCCGCCAATATGTGCGCTGTTATCTACGTTACCACCTATGCCATTTAAAAGCATAAGGACGGTTACCACAATAGTACTGATCAAAAGTGCACGGCTTGCATTCTTTTCGAATGCCTTACTCACACTTAAGGCCATAAAAGCGCCAAAAATACCCATAATGGCTCCTGATGCACCGGCCATAAAACCAAATTTATGGAAAATGATGCTCACCAAACCACCACAAATACCACTTAAAAGATAAGTAACCAGAAATTTAACCGACCCCAGTTTATGCTCGACCATGAGCCCGATATAAATAAGCGCATAGAGGTTAAAAAATACGTGCCAGGTACTTAAATGAATAAACTGATGCGTAACTAAGCGCCAGAGCTGACCTTCCAAAACCAATTCCCTGCTGTTTGCCCCCAGGTTTAAGTAAGCATTTGTAATTACCTCCGAAACAACTGCATCTTCACTACGGAGTTTAAATACAATGGTGATAAATATAAGGGTTATTGCATAATAGATAATATTTAAAATTACAAGAATGGGTGTAACCAGATACCCCTTTTGAGGCAGAAAAAGGTATAATATGTTTTTAATCTTATTCTTTGCCGTTAGCGGAGCTTTCTCAAAATAAGTATCATCCTGCGTGGCAATTAAGGTATGGAATGCAGCCAGGCTTTCATCCCAAACATCCTGCAGGTGAAATTGAACGTATTCAAATTCGTGAAAAAATTTCTCCAGATTGAGGTCGTTTTTCCCATAGTCGTTAAAAAGCATCTGAATGCCCACGCACTCGCTTTTTACTACGGCAAAATTGCCATGAATACGAATAGAAATCTCTTCGGTGTACGATTGAAAAGAGATTGGGGTATAAGCTATAATTCCGGTTTTGGAAATGTGACTTAATTTCCAGCCTAGGTTCTCAATTACCTTACGGGCAATAATTAAATATTTATCGGCCGGAAAATCGGCCAAAGGGATATATTTTTCAATTTTAGGCGAGTAACCCCAACTAATTGCCATAGAGCGCTATTTTTTTTTCGCCTCTAATATAATATATGGAGATAGATTTTTGCTCTCGAATGGAATAATCTTGGTAAATATTTTTCCGGCCAACCAAACTGCTTTCTTAAAAACACGCACACCTGCTGATTTTTGGTCTTCGTTTTCGAGCCAAACGCTAAAACGACCAAAATAGTCTGATTTTACTTCTTTTAAACCTGCATCTTCGCAAATCTTCTGAAGCAATGCCGGATTCATGCTATCGATATTGTGTTTATCGTAGTTCTCTTTATCAAAATTCTTCTGGAACCAGCCATTTACGGCTTTAAAATTAGGCAAAGTGATAAATAAAGTACCCCCAGGTTTTACGAAGGCAATGTGGCGATTGATAATATCGGCTGTATCGTTAAAGTGTTCAATTAAACCACAGCTGAGTACCAAGTCGTATTGTTTTTCGGGTGTGTAATTAAATAAATCGGTTTCAATAATGTGGATATCCTTTTCAGTCAGTTCATTTTTTTCCAAAAGCTCGTTCACAACAGGCGGATGTACAAAATAATCCAGCAAGGTAACATCCAGTTTAAAATACTTTTTCAAAAATACTGCATAATACCCCGGAAAACCACCCAATTCGATAGCTGTTTTAACCTGATTTTGCTGAATCACATCGGCCAGCTGGCGATGAAACAAATAGTTTGATGGTAGCCGAACCGCAAGTCCTTTTTTACTTTCCCAATAATTTACCCAAAAAGTCCTGTCGGTTAATAAATTTGCCATATTTTAAAAATTCCAGCTCCAAAGAAACGGAAAAATTTGGTTAACTGCCTAATATGGTTAATTGTTTAAACTGTGAAAGCGTTCTATTGTTTGGATTGCTAATTTAAAGCGAGTTGAAACATACTTTATTGTCGGTTGTCAGCAATCTAACAATCCGACAATAAAACAGTTTTTCAGCACCATGCCCGATTAACCGGTTTAAACAGTTAACCGGTTAACCCTACTTCAGATCTTTCAAAATCTCGGCAACAGCTTTTTCCAGTTGCGGGTCTTTATCCGCCAAGCGGTCTTCGAAAGTATTTTTCACAAAGATATCGGGCTTAACGCCTTCTTTTTCTATGTTTTTACCATCCATCGTATAACAACCCCATGATGGCAAACGATAAGAAGAACCATCTACCAAACCCTTGGCTGATGTAAAAATAATCCAGCGATAGGTTTCCGTACCCATTATCTTACCCAGTTTTAATTGTTTAAAGCCAGCTGCAGTCATTTCGGCATCGCTTAACGATTGTTCGTTAATTAACAGCACTATGGGCTTTGCAGCAGGGCCAAAATTACTTTGTGGCGCCAATTTTCCGCCTCGGTATTTCCATTGCAGGTACGGGCGCTGCGAAAGAAATTTCAATACATCATCGTGCACATTACCTCCGGTATTGTAACGAAGGTCTAAAATAATGGCTTCCTTATTTTCTTCCTGAGCCACCATATCCAGCAGGAAAGTTTCCAGCTCGCCTGTGCCCATATTTTTCATATACGAATAAGCAATGCGGTTATTGCTCCATTTATCTACATTTTTATGATTTTGAGTGATCCACTCATCGTACAAATTGCCTCTTAAAGCACCAGTACTTTCGGGATGTACATTTACGAAGACCTGCTTACCGTTGCGGTTAAAGGTCAGGGTCATTTCGCGGTCTAAAGAAGGTTTACTGAAATAATAATCGCGGTCTATGTTTTCATCCACCTTAACCCCGTTTACTTCGGTTAAAATATCGCCAGCTAAAATATTTGTCCCGGTATGGGCAGCATTACTTTTGGCTACAATACGTTCTACTTTTAGTGGGTTTTCATCGTCGAAGATAATTCCGGTTTCATTGGTTACATAGGTTAAATTCTTACGTTCTTCTGCCCCCAAACTATTAAAACCCATGTGCGAGGAGTTGAGCTCGCCAAGCATATCGTTTAACAGGATGCGCAGGTCACTGCGGCTATTTACATAGGGCAAATATGCGGCATAACGGGTTTTCATTTTATCCCAGTCTACCCCATGAAATTTTTCATCGTAGAAATTTTCATCAAGCCCTACCCAGGTTTCATAAAACATCTGGTTAAACTCGGCATTTAAGTTCCTGGTAAATTTGTAGCCATGGTCTACCCTATCCAGCTTATTGGCTTCTAAGGTATACTTGTTAATTACTCCCCGCGTTAACACAAAAAATTTATCACCAGCCTGTATTAGTGAATAATCGCCACCATCAGCTACTTTTTCGGTTTTATTCGCTTCAAAAGGCTCAATAGTAGTGCGGTACAAACCCGGTGCACCACCTTCGTGGTTGGAAGAATAAAACACATAGGTTTTATCGCCTTTTGCGTAAGCATCTGTTCCAAACTGACCACCAAAAGAAGGCCCAACCAGTTCTATCCTATCCAGAATATCCTGTGTATTAATGGTAATTACATTTGCAGGTTTTGGCGTAGGCTTAACTTCTGTTTTCTTTTTGGTCGTATCGGCTTTTGTCTTTTTATCATTTTGGATCGACGGATTAGGCTTTACCTCCGTAGTAGCAGGTTTGGTTTCTTTAAAGAGGTCATCAAATTTATCAGAACGGAAAGGCTCTCCATAATTATCTAAAGCCATGCGGTAAATATGGGCGTTAGACATGCCTGTAGGATACGAAGGCTTGGTACGTGCACTCGTAAAAAAAATGTATTTCCCATCCGGAGACCATGCCGGGCCGGTTTCGGTAACGCCAGTATTGGTTAAATTAATGGTTTTATTCCCTTTAATGTTGTGCACTACAATATCCTGTTCAAAATTGCGGTAAACAGTAAAAAGTACATATTCATCGTTTGGCGAAAAACTTGGTGCGGCACTTTGCAAAGCCCAAAACTCATCAGTTACCAGCGTTTTGCTTTCGAAATTTTTAAGGTCAATTAGTTTCAGTTCATTTCTACCACTTAAATAAACGCCCATGGTTTTAGTCTTATTCAGGGTAATATCGCGGTTATTTGCTTTGTCATTAGTTAATTGCTTTATCGTTCCTTTGCCGTCGCCGGTTATGGTAAACCAGTTTTGATAGCCGTTAGCCGTTTGGCTAAATAAAATCGTTTTGTTATCGGCCAGCCACTTGCATTCCATGGCACGCTCACCACTGTTGGTAATTTTGCGGATAAACTTACCATCGGCATCGCTTACAAAAACTTCGCCACGCGAAATGAAAGCCATTTTTTTGCCATCAGTTGAAACATCAAATGCTGAGATATTCCCACGAACATCATACTCCTGCTCTTTGCTTAACACCTGGTTACGCGAGGTACTGATATTTACTTTTTCCGTTTTCTTCGTTGCAACATCGTAGGTATACAGCTGATAATCTTTTTCAAATACAACAGTAGTTCCATTTGCAGAAACGAACGGACGTTTGATAGAAGTATCAAAATTGGTCAAGCCTGTTTTTTTACCTCCAATAAAGGTATATAGATTATACTCATCGTTACCTTCATCCGATACAAAAAACACGTTTCCTTTCTGATCTACGCTGGTCCAGAAATCTTTGCCAATATAGTCGGTATAACGCTTATAGTTTTTTGTTTTCGGGTTATAAGACTGGATATCGGGATTGTAAGCACCCTTGTAATGTTTACGGTTGGCAAAGCGCATACTTTCCCAGGTATCGTTAAAGAACAGCTCGCCGCCTGGCGATTCGGCGATGTGGTGTGTAGTGTTAAAATAATTATTGAATAAACGCACCGCTGTACCCCCGTTTATATTTACTTTATAACTCGAAAAAGAATTGTAACGCCCAGAAGTAAAATAAATGGTTTTCGAATCCCAGCTCCAGTTATCAACCTCATCCGATGCATCATTAAAGGTTAGCTGTTTAATATCTCCACCGGCAACGGGCATAAGGTAAACATCGTAATTACCAAACTGGTTAGATGAAAATGCCAGCCACTTTCCATCGGGAGATATTTTCGGATTAATTTCTTCGCCCTGCATGGCTGTAATGCGCGATGCCACGCCACCTTTTACAGGAACTTTCCAAATATCGCCATCATAGCTAAATACTATTGTCTGCGCATCGGGCGTTAAAGCAGGATATGCTGCAAAATAAGTTTGGTTTTGGCTAAATGAATGAACCGGCCATAAAAAAGCCAGGGTTGCCAGTGATTTCAGTAAGGTTTTAATCATGATTAAGTTAGTTTGGCTCCGGAAAGGCAGCTCTTTTTTAACAAAGCGTTAACCTAACCTTAAGAACGATAAAATATATGGATGAAATTACGCAACAGATTTTATAATCGTAAACAATAAAATGTATTTTTGATTGATTTGAAAGTAGTACACTTAAATACCTATGATGGAAATGGCGGAGCAGGCCGTGCCTGTTTGCGCCTGAGCGATGCTTTAAAAGCCAGTGGAATCGATTCAAAAGTATTGGTTTACTATAAATTTGGACAAAACCCCAAAATTGATACTTTTAGTAAATCGCCTTTGCAAAAGGCCAGGGCTGTTTACAACATCTTATCAGAAAGGTATTTTGCCAAATGGTTAAGCAAATCGGTAAAAACACCCTTTAGCCTGCAATGGTTCGGCCGGTCAGTAATCAATCATCCAGATATTAAAAATGCCGACATTATTCATTTACATTGGGTAAACCATGGTTTTCTTAATCCTAAATTTTTAGCGCAGCTGGATGAACTGGAAAAACCAATCGTATGGACTTTTCATGATAGTAATGCATTTACCGGTGGCTGCCATGTGCGTTATGGCTGTGAGCATTTCCATCAGCAATGTGGCAATTGCCCGATTTTGAAAATGAGCGGCAAGAATGATATTTCGCACAAAACCTGGAAGAGAAAACAAAAGGCCTATACCGAATTAAATTTTCATATTGTAGCCCCGAGCAAGTGGATGGCGGCATCGGTAAAGTTTAGCAGTTTGCTGGGTACCAGAAAAACCACAGTTATTCCGAATACCATCGAAACCAAAATCTTTAAGCCTTATGTTAAGGCTGAAGCAAAGAAAATCCTGAAAATCAATCCTGATAAGTTTGTGCTGATGAGCGGATTTATGCCTTCAAAAAACGACAAGCATAAAGGAACCCCCTATTTAATTGAGGCTTTAGAAATTTTAGCACGCCGCTCGGGCATTCAAAAAGAAAATATCGAAATTGTTATTTTCGGCAATAAGGAAAATGCAGAAATGCCCGAATTCCCGTTTAAAACTACCTTTTTGGGCACCATTAATAAAGACGACCATTTGGCTAAATGTTATTCGGCAGCCGATGCTTTTATCACGCCATCACTGGAAGATAATTTGCCCAATACAGTAATGGAAAGCCTGGCCTGTGCTACTCCGGTGGTGGCCTTTACTACAGGGGGTATACCTGATATGGTTAAGCACATGCAAAACGGCTACCTTGCCGAATACCAGAATGCCGAAGATCTGGCCAATGGTATTGAATGGCTTTACCACCGCCCCAATAAGGAAGAAATCCAGAAAGCAGCAAGGTTAAGTATCCTCACCGATTTTTCAGAAGAAGTAATTGCTGCAGAGCATATTCATTTGTATGAAACTTTGATTGATTTACAGCCGAAATAACAAATAGAAATCATTTCCTTTTATTGGCATTTAAGTCAAATCTTCTGCAAAATGTTTGATAAATTTCATTTTCGCTCGCAGTAAGCAAAAATTACGCAATCTTTATTAAATTTACTCCAATCCAAAAACCCAACCCTTGCCAAAGTTAACTGTCATCACCATTGTGTACAATAACGTTCGTGATATTGAACGTACCTTAAAATCTGTTTTAAACCAGACCTATAAAAAAATAGAATATATCGTAATTGATGGCGCCTCAACTGACGGAACGCTGCAGGTAGTTGAACAATACAAGGACAAGATTTCGAAAATCGTATCTGAACCCGACAAAGGTATTTACGATGCCATGAATAAGGGCTTAGCCCTCGCTACAGGCGATTATGTACTCTTTATGAATTCGGGTGATGAAATATACGACCTACATACAGTGGAAGATGTTTTTGCCAGTTCGCCGGGCGCAGATATTTATTATGGCGAAACCGAAATGTACAATGATAACTGGGAAAGTTTAGGCCGTAGAAGGCACGAAGCTCCCGAAAAGTTTGACTGGACCAGCTTTAAGTACGGCATGAGTATCAGTCATCAGGCCATTTATATTCGCCGCAGCATTATTGTACCTTACGATTTAAACTATAAATACAGCTCAGATATCGATTGGATTATCAAAGCAGCTAAAAAGGCCTCAAACATTGTAAATGTACACCGTTATGTAGCCAAATATCTGGTTGGTGGCATGAGCAAGAAAAAACACCGCGAAAGTTTAAAAGAGCGGTTTAATATCTTTAGCAAATACTATGGTTTGTTACCCAACATTTTCAACCATATCATTATTGCATGCAATTTAACCTTGTACTTTGTTAAGCACCGAAGGACGAATGACTAGCTGTTTCCATGCTTCATCATCATGCTGAAGTTCTTTCAGGATCTATTATAAAAATATAAACAAGTACCAGACTCATCGAAGGATTTTATCTAAAATTTGGACTGAAACATTTCGACTGGCTCAACGAGACAAACGCTCCTTTAAACCAGCGTGATGATCGTAATCGCAAATTTCTAAAACAATAACTTCCCTTAACTGTCTTTAAATAAATCACCTACAAAATAGTGGGTGATTAAAATATATTGCATAACATTTACCGAAGGCATCCAAGAAGGCCAACATGCCTGAAAACTTTGGACGCTCTTTCTAGATTCACTCAAAAACGGTTGGTAATTTTATCAGCCGTTTCTTGTTTAAAGTTTAACCTGCATGGGTTTGTTCAATCAGATGTTACCATCTGACTGAAAGGTATATACGTATTAAGATCAAGCACTACAACTTAACCTGCCTGATAATATTTTTAATGTTCAGCTCAATAATATCAGTCATGGTATTGCACTTCAGGTAGTTGGTATCCTTAAAATAATCGCTCATCCCTTGTTTAAGCATAGCAATATTTTCGGGTGTAGTTAATTCTTCTTTGTTAGATACATCGCGCAAATCGGTTAAACGGTGGCGCTCGCTCCTAACCCGGTGCACAATAGATGACCTTTCTTCCTGCTGATACTGCAACACTGTTTTATCGGTAAGCTGCTCCATGCTCATTTTTACATAAGGCAGGTTTTCTTTAAAAAACTGAGGCAGGTAAACTTTCAGGTTCCCTTCGTAAAACTGCTGATCAAAATCAATTGCCCTGATACGGAACTGAATATCATCAAAATCGGGTGTAATCTGAACCACAAAATTATAGGCCCTCATATCGCCCAAAAGCATAATTAAACAACGCTCGTTAAATTTTACAAACTCTTTTGCTATACGCGTTGGGTTAAATTCGGGTGCATACAACTGGCCTTTTGTAAATACATCGCCGGGGATGCCCGCAATATGTTCTTCTACCAGCGTATCGCCATCTACCAGATAATTAACCTGATTGGGAGAGAGTATTTCTTCCATCTCCAGGCCATAAATACGTGAGGCATCGGCTTTTTTGATGTAAAAATAATCGTAAACATCATTTAAGCGGTTTACAATCCTGATGCGAAATGGATGGGTATTGCCGAAGGTACAATATTCAATTTTATCAATGTATTTGTGCTCTACAATGCGCAGGTTACCCGATGCTTTTAAATTAGCATATACCTCTTTCAGCCCGTTATGCAGATTCTCAATTAAATCCTGTGCATAAATAGGCCCTTCCCAAAGCGAATCTTTACCAAACTTATCCATTAACGGGAAAGCCTCGTTGAACTGCATCAAATCCTGATAAGAAATAGGCAGTTTAGCCTCACGCTGATAGGTACGCAAATATTTCTGCAAAGCAGGCGTTACCGGAAAAATCGGCTTCTTTTTCGAAATTTTTACGTCGTTATTTTCCATGCAAAGGCAATGTACAGTTTAAAAATTTAACCGCAAAGAACGCCAGGTTTTACGCGAAGCAAAACTAAATTGTGCACTTTGCGCCGATTTTCTTTGAGCACTTTGCGGTTAAGGCCTAGGATAACTAAATGGCAAGCCACTTAAATACCTGCTTATTTTGCGGTAAGGATAGTTACCCGCACCATGACTGGCAAACTGCACAATAATCGTATTCGTTTTAGGATCGATATACAAACGCTGCCCAAGCATACCTTCTGCAGCGTAATCTCCTTTTTCGCAAGCCTGCGGAACCCACCAGAGGTAATGATGCGCAGATTGCTGCCAACCTTTTGCCGAAGCGGGTTTTTCAGCACCAATATTTACCGATTGGTTAACCCAATTTTCGGGAACAACCTGTTGCCCATTATATTTACCTTTATTTAAATACAGTCGGCCTATTTTAGCCAGATCGATAGCCGTAACCTGAAAACGGCTGGCCGTATTGGTTATGCCATTAACCCGATCTAAACCCCATGTTGCGTTATATTCGGCTCCTATCTTCTTCCAAAGATGCGATTCGAAATATTGGGTAACCGATTGCCCTGTTGCCTTTTTCAATACCCAGCCCAATAAAATCGGGTCGATACTTTTGTATTTCCAAACTGTACCGGGTTTATTCACCAGCTTCACTTTCATCAGCTCAGCCTGAACATCACTGGTATAATAATATTTAGCCTCGTCAGAAAAGAAAGCCTTTAAAATCCCTCCCACAGCATCCTGAAAATCCAGTCCGGATTTCATATCCAACAGGTTTTTTAAGGTAATTTCAGCAAAAGCAGGGTTAGCTTTTAATTCGGGAATGTAAACCGTTACTTTATCATTCAAGTTCTTAATCTTTCCTTCACCTAGTGCCTGGCCAATCATAATAGAAATCATACTTTTTGCACCAGAAAATATAGTCGTTAAGGTGCTATCGCTATATCCCTTATCGTATCTTTCGTATAACACACTATCATTTCTAATTACCAAAAAAGCATTAATTGCTCCATTTTTCAGGTATTCTTTTAAGGTAAGCGATTGGTTTTTTCCGTCTAAAACATGGAGCGTATCCAGATCATTCCGCTGATTTGCCAGCCGGATAAAATGAAAAACTGAATCACTTTTATGTACGACCTCCTGTGGGAAAATTTTATAAGTTTCGGCACCTGGTGTACGGTACTTTAATACTTTAAGCAAATATGGGCGCCATACAAATAACCCAAAAAGTGATAGAAAAAATGCGTAAATGAATATTAAGAGTACTTTTTTAATGGTTTTCATTGCAGGCAGGCATTAACAAAGCAAATATAAAATTTTAAGAGCCAAAGCAGATATAGCTGGCTAAACCACCGTATTCTGATCCTTTACACCAGCTCGGGGCCCGTTACCTTCTCTTTTATATTTCCACCTGCGGTGACTCCACAACCAATAAGGCGGGGTATCCTTAATCATATCTTCCAGAAAGCGGGTATGAAGCTCTGTAATCTCAAATTCGGCTGTTGCTGCAGGAGTTAAACATATTGGCACACAATCTACTTCGTAATAACCTCTTTTCAGGTAATTAATTTTGAGGTAGAAAACCTGCCGTTTTTTTGGCAATCTTTTCTACTCCCAATTGAATGGCACTTTCCTGATTCAAAAAGGTAGTCCAGTAACTCGAATCCTCTCTGGTTGGTGCCTGATCGCTACCGAATGTAAACATGGTAGCTTCATTTTTGGTAGCTTGTATAGACCTTAATGTTTGGCGCATCGAAACCATGTGGTTACCAAAACGGCTCCGCATTTTAATAAACCAGTTATCAAAAGCTTCACTGCTCAATGGTTTGTAAATGGGATAATGCTCGCCCGAAAAGTTTAAGCCTATGGCCATGCAAACCCACTCGTAATTGCCATAGTGCGACGAACAGAAAATTACACTTTCGTTGTTTTTAAGATAGGCTTCTACCAGATCAGAATTTTTAAAAACAACCCTCTTATTGAGTTCCCTTTTAGAAATACTTTTCATTTTAATTACTTCAATAAAAAGCGAGGCTAAAAATTTGTAGAACTTTTTTTCTATAATCTTAATTTCGGCCAGATCTTTTTCGGGGAATGCATTCATCAGGTTTTCTTTCACCACTTTGCGGCGATAACCGAAAACATAAAATATCAATACATAAAACAAGTCGGCCAACCTGTATAAAACAAACAATGGCAAAAGGGAGAGCACATTAAGAAAAAATATACCCACGTAGGATAATCCTTTATTAAGCATGGTAAAGATTAGGATATAAATTTACAAATTTAGGGCTGAAACAAAAATTAACCGCCATTTAATTGTTAATTTTTATACCCTGGCGGATATTAAGACTTAACACAAAAAAAGCCCATCTCAATTAAGAAATGGGCTGTATGTATTTAAATCCCTTTTTGGAGATTTAGAAGTTATTAGTTTTTACTACCGTTCATTTTACGTAGTTGCTCTGTTAAGAAGATTTTACGTAAACGCATGCTTTGCGGTGTAACCTCTATGTACTCATCAGCCTGGATATACTCCATAGATTCTTCTAGCGAGAATTTAATTGCTGGTGCAATACGGGTGTTATCATCGGTACCAGAAGCACGCATGTTGGTTAAAGCTTTTCCTTTAACGATGTTAATTACTAAATCGTTATCGCGAATGTGCTCTCCTAAAATCTGACCTTCGTAAATATCAACTCCCGGATCAACGAAGAAACGACCTCTATCTTGTAATTTATCAATTGAATAAGCAGTAGTTGTACCTTTATCCATAGAGATTAAAACGCCATTTAAACGCCCAGGGATAGTACCTTTCCAAGGCTCGTAAGCTTTGAAACGGTGTGCCATAATCGCCTCACCAGCAGTAGCAGTTAATACGTTATTACGTAAACCGATAATACCACGTGATGGAATTTCGAATTCTAAGTGTTGTAAATCGCCTTTTGGCTCCATAATTAACAACTCACCTTTGCGTTGCGTTACCAATTCGATTACTTTACCAGAAACTTCAGCAGGTACATCAACAATTAAAGTTTCAACCGGCTCATGTTTTTTACCGTCGATTTCTTTAACAATAACCTGTGGCTGACCAACCTGTAATTCATAACCTTCACGACGCATCGTTTCGATTAATACAGATAAGTGAAGAATACCACGACCGTAAACTAACCATGAATCTGCACCTTGAGTTTCAACAACTTTTAATGCCAAGTTTTTCTCCATTTCCTTCATCAAACGATCTTTGATACGTTGAGAAGTAACTAATTTACCTTCTTTACCAAAGAAAGGTGAGTTGTTGATGGTGAACAACATGTTCATTGTTGGCTCATCAATGCTGATTACTGGCAATTGTTCTGGTGCTTCGAAATCAGCGATTGTATCACCAATATCAAAACCATCGATACCTACAACTGCACAAATATCGCCAGAACCCACTTCTGTAGTACGGATTTTTCCTAAACCTTCGAAAGTATAAAGTTCCTTTACTCTTGATTTAACGATTTTACCATCGCGTTTAATTAAAGTAACCGGTTGGTTTTCTTTAATTGAACCACGGTGAACACGACCGATTGCAATACGACCTACGAAAGATGAATAATCTAACGAAGTAATTTGCATCTGTAAAGTACCTTCGTTTATTGGTGCAGGTGGAATGTTAGCCACAACCGCATCTAATAATGCGAAAATATCTGTAGTTGGTTTTTGCCAGTCAGTACTCATCCATCCTTGTTTAGATGAACCGTAAATAACGGGGAAATCCAATTGCTCTTCAGTTGCTTCAAGGTTAAAGAACAATTCGAAAATCTGCTCATAAACCTCTTCAGGGCGACAGTTTTCTTTATCAACTTTGTTTACAACCACAATTGGTTTTAAACCTAAAGCCAAAGCTTTTTGCGTTACGAAACGTGTTTGAGGCATTGCACCTTCAAAAGCATCGCAAAGTAAAAGTACACCATCGGCCATTTTTAAAACACGCTCTACCTCACCGCCAAAATCCGCGTGACCAGGAGTGTCAATAATGTTAATTTTTACATCTTTGTATTGAACAGAAACGTTTTTAGATACGATTGTGATACCACGCTCACGCTCTAAATCGTTGTTATCCAATATCAACTCTCCTTTTTGTTCATTATCTCTAAAAACAGAACAAGAGTGTAAAATCTTATCAACCAACGTGGTTTTACCGTGGTCAACGTGTGCTATAATAGCTATATTTCTAATCTTTTGCATAAAATGCGCCTCAAATTTGGCGCAAAGATAGTGTTTAGAAATGGATTTTCAACTATACAAGTCACTATTTAATAAGAAGATAATGTTGTAATTGTCTCATTTTTAATCAGAAGGCAAACACTCTGCCCATGAGCTTACCTGCTTGTGTACAAAGTACTTTAGCCACTATCTCGAATTCCATTTAACACCAGCTTTCAGGTTATAAACCAGCATTAAAATTAGTTTTTAATCCAATTGTAAATATAGGTTGCTACTTCTTCCCAATTTTTTTCACCACAAATAAAGTGTCCGCGACCATTAAACATTTTAAAATCGGTTATGCTATCCTGATTTTTGTAGGCTTCATAGTTCCGTTTATTTAAACTGGCTGGCATAATATGGTCTTTTTCTCCTGCAATAAACAATAGTGGTTTATGGGCTTTTTTAAAATCAATTTTAGCATAGCTTTTTAACGTTCCCCATGCAATTGCCCTGCTTTCCGGAACTACAAATTCATCAAATACTTTATCCGATTCTACTCTTGGCAAGGTATTGCCAAATGTGTAATGAAACCATGATTTAGTTGGCATAAAAACAGAGTTGCCTTTAAATGGGTTAACCACAGTAAAATTAGATTTCCAGAAACTCCATTCGTATGGTATAACGCCTTGTGGAGGGGCGCCATCAATCATTACACCTGCTTCGCCTTTACCCAAATCCATTAATTTCTGAACAGTTAAACCGCCTAAGGAATGGCCAATCAGAATTGGTTTTTCTGGTAAGGCATCAATAAACTGAACGAGATTATTTACTACATCGACGAAGTTTACCTGGGTTAAATTAGGATCGATGTTTTTTCTTAGCATTTCCGGATTGCCATCATGTGATGGATTGGCCGGAGCATAAACGGTGTATCCTTTGGTTTCGAAGAAAGCTTTCCAGGCCTCCCAGCTTTTGTTGTTTACAAACAGGCCATGTACTAATACGATTGTTTTTGATTTTAAAGTTTTCATGTTGTTTTTTGTTTTAATTTGATACCTCAAATCTCCGCCATAAAAACAGCAATAATTTTAACCCAGGTTAAAATCGTTATTTACCTGTAAGTCTTTTCCTTATCCTGCTTAATGATGGTCCCTGAATGCCTAAATAAGAAGAAATGTGATAGAGCGGAATATTGTTAAAAATCTGTGGGTGATATTTAATCAGATCAAGATAACGTTGCTCGGGCGTTTTAAACACAAAGCTCTCTGCCCTATCCATAGCAATATTAAATGCCTCTTGTGCCAAAAGCCTCCCAAAGGTTTCCCATTGATGCGATTGCTGGTAAAGCTGTAGTAAATCATCGATGTGGATATATACAACCAATGCATCGGTCATGGCCTGCGTATGATAATCGCAGGGTTGTTGATTAATGAAACTTTTAAAAGTAACGACAAACTGATTACCCGAATAGAGAAATACATTCTTTTCTTCGCCACTTTTTTCGTCAACCACATAAGAACGGAATACACCATCTATTATAAATCCCAAAAATTTACAAACCGTTCTATGTTCGTTGTAAAAATCGCCCTTCTTATATCGTTTTATTTTCCAGTTGAGTTTTGAAAGTTCGAAAGCTGTGCTATCCATTTTAGCGAATTGAGAAAAGGCATAGGCAACAATATCTATTTCTTGCATGTTGTAGGAGGTTAAATAGCTTTGAATACTAATATCGCTATTGCTTTCCAAAACACGATTGATTTTTTAAGAAAAGCTTATGCATTTACCAACAACCAGTTTTCATA
Source organism: Sphingobacteriaceae bacterium (assembly GCA_965284455.1). Lineage (GTDB taxonomy): Bacteria > Bacteroidota > Bacteroidia > Sphingobacteriales > Sphingobacteriaceae > Pedobacter. The sequence goes on along the minus strand of OZ260086.1, from coordinate 4,947,396 downwards.
AGTAATAACACCTAACTCTGGTCGTGCCTCGCCAGCTAAAATGGCAATAAACTCTAAAGCATGTCCATCCGGATCGTTAAAATAAATCGCTAAAGCAGGCATCCACGCAAATACCATCGGAACCACATCATCACTTTTTAAAAAATTATATGGTTTAAGGTTGCGCTGCTCTAAAAAGCTGACTGATTTATTGAGCACATCCGCTACCTCACAGCTAAATGCAAAATGCCTGATATCAATTTCGTGCTTTGGTTTTTCCCAAATTCCAAGCATAGCCCCTTTAGGCTCGCCAATCCAGAAAAAGGCAATCCGCCGTTCGGCTTCGTAATGGCACTGTGTTAAACCAAGTGTCTGGCTGTAGAAATCAATAGATCTTTCCAGATTTTCTACATATATATGTGTTTCAAATAATCCTTTTATCATTGGCTGAAGGTAGTGATACGGCACGTGCATAAAAAATCACGATTTTCGATAAACGCATCGATAAAATTGATACCACGTTTAAACCTTGTTATTTGGGTTACCCGAAAGCTTAAATTTGTATTAAAGGTAAATTTTCGAATCAAACTAAATGAATAAAAGATTTCTTAAATACGCAGCACGATTTAGTCTGTTTCTTCTTGCCTTAGTTGGGCTTTATTTTCTGCTGGCTTTTTGTTTATCGCGCATTACCATAAACCCTAAACCAGTAAATAAACCCGAGGTTGCCATCTACATCATGACCAATGGCGTACATACCGATATTGTGATGCCGGCAATTAGTAATCAAATAAACTGGACGAAAGAAATCAGCTATCAGAACACTTTAGAAGCCGATAGCACCTATCAATACCTGGCTATGGGCTGGGGCGATGAAAAATTCTACATCGAAACACCTGGTTTTAGAGACCTTAAACTGAGCACAGCAATCAGGGCTATTTCCGGCTTAAGCACATCGGCTATGCATGCCACTTATTATCAAAATATAAGCGAAGATAACGACTGTAAAAAAATCCTGATCAGCCGTGAACAATACAAACGCTTAATTGACTATGTACTGAACAGTTTCGAAAAAGATAAAGCCGGACAATTAATTCATATCAAAACTCCCGTACATTACGATATTGGTGATGCCTTTTACGAAGCAAAGGGTAGTTACAGCATTTTTAAAACCTGCAATACCTGGGCAAACGCTGCCCTAAAAGCTTGCGGGCAAAAAAGCTGCCTGTGGACCATTTTTGATACCGGCATTTTTATCAAATACAGGTAGTTTAAACAGACAGTAGGCGTAAAAGCGCTTTCACAGCTGGCTTTACACATTAAACAATTAAGGGTACAACCTGACAGAATAACATAGAGGGGCAGGCTTAAAGCGTTAATTTTATTTCTTATCGAAGTATTAATTCAAACGCCATGCTCTTTAATTCTTTCAGTTTCGCAGTTTTTCTGCCCATTATTTTTATACTGTATTGGCTTTTAGGCAAAGAAAGGCTAAAAGCCCAAAACATACTGCTTTTAGGTGCCAGTTACTTTTTTTACGCCTGCTGGGACTGGAGATTTATGTTTTTGCTTATTTTCTCAACCCTGCTAGATTATTTCACCGGGCTAAAAATGACCGACAGCAAAACCAAAAGTGCCAGAAAATTTTGGTTTTGGTTAAGCATTTCCATTAACCTGGGCTTTTTAGGCGTATTTAAATATTACAATTTCTTTGCCGATTCTTTTGCTCAGGCCATTGCCAACTTTGGCCTGCAGGTGAACCCATGGACCTTAAAAGTCATTTTACCGGTAGGCATATCTTTCTATACCTTTCATGGGCTATCGTATGTAATCGACATCTATAAAGGCCGCATAAAAGCCGAAAAGAATTTTATCGATTATTCGCTGTTTGTAAGCTTTTTTCCGCTTTTGGTTGCCGGCCCTATTGAGCGCGCAACTCACCTTTTACCGCAGATAAAAAAAGAAAGATCGTTCGATTATAGCAAAGCCATTGATGGCCTGAGACAAATTTTATGGGGCTTATTTAAAAAAATAGTGATCGCCGATCAATGTGCCAATTATGCCAATACCATTTTTAATCACTCGGCCGAATACAGTGGAAGCACGCTATTGCTGGGTGCCATATTATTTGCTTTCCAAATTTACGGCGACTTTTCGGGCTACTCTGATATTGCCCTGGGTACTGCAAGGCTATTTGGGGTAGAGCTGCTACGGAACTTTGCCTTCCCTTATTTCTCGAGAGACATTGCAGAGTTCTGGCGGAGGTGGCACATATCTCTATCTACCTGGTTTAGGGATTATTTATACATCCCTTTGGGAGGAAGCAAAGGTGGCACCTGGATTAAAGTAAGAAATACTTTTATCATCTTTTTAGTCAGCGGTTTTTGGCACGGCGCCAACTGGACCTTCATTATCTGGGGTTTGTTAAACGCTTTGTACATTATGCCATCAATTGTTTTCAGTACAAACCGCTCCAATCTCGATACAGTTGCCGAGGGCAGAATGTTTCCAACCTTTAAAGAATTTGCAGCCATAGTATTAACATTTGCTTTAACGGTTTTTGCATGGATATTTTTCAGGGCCAATTCGGTTCAACATGCATTTAATATCATATCGGCTATTGGTTCGGAATCATTTTTAACTATTCCGCAAATACTCCCCGTTAAACTGTTCTTACTGCTGACATTGTTTATTTTAATAGAATGGAACGGCAGGATGGAACAATACGCCATCGCCAGGTTTGCATTATCATGGCCCAAACCAATTAGATGGGGCATTTATTACAGCCTGGTTTTATTGATATTCTTTTTCGCCGGGGCAGAACAACAGTTTATTTACTTTCAATTCTGATTATGAAAAACTTTGTGAAATATACCGCTTTATTCCTCTTTCCGATTATTGTTTTAGGGGTTGTATCTGAAATTTTGATTAGAAGAATACCCAATGATTACGAGTATAAAAAAAGTTATCTCGATCATCACGCCGGCGAGGTAAATATTTTATTTCTGGGTAGCTCTCATGTATATTATGGTATCGATCCAAGGTATATCAAATCTAGTTTTAACGCCAGCTATATCTCACAATCATTCGATTATGATCTCGAGATTTTAAAAAAATACCATAACCAATGGACCCATCTAAAATACATTGTTGTTCCCATCGATTATTTTTCTTTTTATGGAAGGTTAGAAAATAGCCCGGAGGCCTGGCGTGCAAAAAACTACCGCATATATTACGATATTAATAACGACCATAAAATTTTCAATGCGACTGAAATGCTCAGCAATAAACTCGATATCAACCTGCACAGGCTTTACAATTATTACCTTAAAGGCGAAAATGATATCAGCTGTACTAAATTAGGCTGGGGATCGGGCTATAAAGCCATTAACCATAAAGATTTAATGAAATCGGGAGTTATCGCCGCTGCAAGGCATACAGCAAAAGATAACTTGCAGTACATAACAAACCTGCATCTATTGGATAGCATCGTATCTTTTGCTGAAAAAAAGCACATTAAAATACTGCTGTTTACTGGACCGGCCTATAAATCGTACGTTTCGCATTTAAATAAAATCCAATTGAAAGGTACATTTTACGCCATAAAAAAACTAAATGCATTGCACGCTTCCATCCGATACTACAATCTTTTAGAAGATAGCACATTTCACGAGCAGGATTTTTACGACGGCGACCATTTGAATGAGTTAGGCGCAAAAAAGTTGAGTCTGAAAATGCGCCTGCTAATAGGGAAGATTTAATGTAATCTGTGGCAAAACGATTCAGGATCTGCAAAAATTTGGTATTTTTAAACATCAGCTACAATCAAAACTGAGTAAAAATGACAGGAGCAAAACCTATACACCCTGATTTTGGCTACTTATTAAATTTTAAGGAAAAAGAGCTCATCAACCTCTTTTGTGATTTACGGACATTTATACTCGAGCTCTATCCCGAAGCCAACGAATTACTTTACCATACCCATGCGATTACAACGGTATTCTCCCTTTCAGATAAACTGAGCGATTCGTTCTGTATGATCCCGATTTATAGCAATCATTTAAACCTTGGTTTCAACAAGGGTACTTTATTAAAAGATCCGCAGCAACTGCTGGCCGGAAGTGGTAACCTCATCAGGCATATACCGGTTAAGCACCCTGGCGACTATAGAAACCAAGCTGTAAAACAACTGATTAAAGATGCAATAGCCCTGGCTGTAAAAGACATGGGAAAACCTACAAAAATTATAAGCCAGCGGATTTCAAAAATTAAGAAAAAATAGTCAGAGACATAGCTGTTTAAACCTAACAGCCAAATGCCCAGCTTAAAAATGCAGGCATTACACTTTCCCAGGTTGGAACATCGTGTTTACCGCCAACTTTTTCGTAGTAAAAAAGGTTATCCGGTCGTTTATATCCCTTATTCAAGAGTAATTTAACCACATCAATAGTATCATCAATAGAATCGATGATCATATTTTTATTGCGATCGGCCTTCTCATCTTCCGTACCAGTCATTAACCAGAATTTCATTTCAGGCTTGGTTGCTGTACTTTCAATCCGGGCATGCATAATGCGGTCGGCATCAGTATAACCATCGGTAAGATCTTTTTTGCGCCACCAAAATGCACCCGAAAAAACACCCACCACATCAAAAGCTGATGGATTATTCCAGGCAATATCAAAAGCAGATAAACCACCTAAAGAAAACCCTGCAAAACCTATTTTGCCGGTAATTGGCATGGCAATTTTCTTTTTAGCAAAAGGTAAAAGCTCTTTAATGATAAAATCAGTGTACAAATTGGCTTTCGCTCCGCGCCCTTTAAAATCGGCCACGCCAGCTACGCCGTACTCAAGCAAACGTTCTTCCGATGCTTTTATGGCCACAACAATTAACCTGTGATTTCTTTTACCATGGTGTGCGTGCTCCAAAATCTGGCTAAAATCCATTTTGGCAACATCCTGTCCATCATTCAATAACAGAAGCTCTATTTTTTCATTTCCCAAAATACCTTCAGGAGTATAAATATCAATCTCTACCTCGTGCTTTAAATGAGCTGATTGTATCTTATAACTGTTTGTATTGATTTTTACCGGTAAAATTGTTGTGTACATCATAATCAAAAACCCCTATCACATGGCTGCCGCCTCAGAATTAGGGTGCAAAGGTACAAATCTCTATAAACTATTAATTATCAAAGGTTAATTTTTACATTACACTATTAATTTACCTCAAATTACCATTTAAAGTATTCTTTTTATAGATTTTAATTTCTACCTTAAATCATTCAATTTTTTGTTATGGTTAAAGAAGAACATAAAAAATGGTACAGCCCTAACCTCAGCGGCGAAATCGACATGCTCATCTTTGGTCACAGTGGTATCCCCATCCTGTTGTTCCCCACGAGCATGGGGCGATACTTTGAAAACAAAGATTTCAAACTGATAGATGCTGTAGAAGGGTTTATCAACGAAGGTAAAATCAAAATCTATTGTCCCGATGGAGTTGATAAACTGAGCTGGTACAACAAAAGCATTCACCCGGCCGATAGGGTAAAAAACCACATCTGGTACGACAAGTACTTGCTGGAAGAGGTTGCGCCGCTGGCCAGGCATGAAACCGGCCACAGTAAAATTATTACAGCAGGTTGTAGTTTTGGTGGCTACCATGCCGCAAATTTTGCTTTCAGGCACCCCTGGCTGGTCAGTCATATGTTCAGCATGAGCGGGGCATTCGATATTACCGGTCAGCTAGACGGTTTTTATAACGACGATGTGTACTTCAACAATCCGGTAGATAATCTGTTGAATAACAGTAATCCCGAACTGCACTACATGAAAATTGTATTGGGTACTACAGACCGCGATATGTGCCGACCCGATAACGAACGCCTATCGGCAATATTGAGCAAAAAAGGGATCGACCACTGGCTTGATATCCGACCAAATGCCGACCACGACTGGCCGATATGGAGGGAAATGTTTCCCGATTACATTGCGCAACTGTAGTTTTTAGTTCGCAGTTAAACAATTAACAGATTCATCAGTTAAACTTAATGGGTTATATCATAAAACTAAAAATGTACCAATGAAAAAAATAGGGATTTTATTTGGACAGGAACGCTCTTTTCCTGAAGCCGTAATCGAAAGAATTAATCAAAAAGCCGAAAAAGGCATTGTAGCCGAAGCTGTTAAAATCGACAAAATATTTCAGAATGCAGCCCTGGGTTACTCAGTAATCATCGACCGCATTTCTCAGGATGTACCGTTTTACCGCGCATCTTTAAAAAATGCAGCCATAACAGGAACTGCCGTAATTAACAACCCTTTCTGGTGGAGTGCCGACGAAAAATTTTTCAACAATGCACTGGCCGAACAAATTGGGGTTCCGGTACCCAAAACAGCTTTAATTCCTTCAAGAGAACATCCGGATGGCACTACGAGCGAATCTTTTTCTAACCTGGCCATGCCGCTTGATTGGGATGCCATTTTTGAATACACCGGTTTTCCGGCATACATGAAACCATACGACGGTGGTGGCTGGCGCGATGTTTACAAATTACATGATAAAGAAGATTTTTTTGACAAACACAGCGGCACCAAACAACTGGTAATGCTTTTGCAGGAAGAAATTATTTTTGAAGAATATTTCAGGTGTTATTGCATTGGTGGTAAGCATGTACGCATTATGCAGTATGATCCGCGTAATCCTCATCATCTACGATATGCCACCGAAGGTAAATCGCCCGATCCCAAACTACTTAAAACCGTAGAAGAATATACTTTAAAACTATGCAGATACTTAGGCTACGATTTTAATACAGTAGAGTTTGCTGTACGCGATGGTGTGCCAATTGCGATCGATTTCTGTAACCCTGCACCTGATGCGGATGTTAAAAGTGTTGGACAGGAAAATTTTGACTGGGTTGTAGAAACTACTGCAAATTATGCAATTGAAAGGGCCAAAGCACAAAAAGACGGACAAGACAATTTAACCTGGGGCGAATACATTAAGGCCTCTGTTGGTGGGAAACCCTTAATTGCTAAAACTGCCCCTAAAGCAGCCCCTAAAAAGGCTCCGGCAACGAAAGCCACAACCGAAAAAGCGGTGGCAAAACCTAAAAAAGCAGCACCGAAAAAATAAAAGGGATTAAAAATTAATACGCATTAATATGAACGAGTTTACACTGGGTGTTGAAGAAGAGTACATGGTAATTGATCCCGTTACCCGAGAACTTACTTCTCACGACCAAAAAATTGTAGAGGCCGCACAAAAAATACACAAAGACCAGGTTAAGGCAGAAATGCACCAGGCGGTAGTAGAGGTAGGTACTGGTATCTGCAGAACTACTACCGAAGCCCGTAAAGAAATTTCCCAGTTACGTTACACCGTATCGCAACTTGCGGGAGAGCAAGGCTTAAGAATTGGTGCTGCTGGCACCCATCCCTTTTCACATTGGGAGAAACAATTAATTACCGAACATCCGCGTTACAACGAAATCGTGAACGAATTGCAGGAAGCCGCCCGTTCCAATTTAATTTTTGGCTTGCACGTGCATGTAGGTTTTCAATCACGCGAGCTGGCCATTCACATTGCCAATCAGGTCAGGTATTTTCTTCCGCATGTGTTTGCGCTATCTACCAACTCCCCTTTCTGGGAGTCGCGTAACACTGGTTATAAATCATTCAGAACAAAAATTTTCGACAAATTCCCCCGTACCGGGATTCCGGATATTTTTAACAGCATTGAAGACTACGATAGTTATGTAAAGCTGCTTATCAAAACCAATTGCATGGATAATGCCAAGAAAATCTGGTGGGATATCCGTGTACATCCTTTCTTTGATACCGTTGAATTCCGCATTTGCGATTGCCCCATGCTGATTGATGAAACCATGGCTTTTACAGCGTTATTTCAGGCTTTATGTGCCAAACTTTACAAATTACGCTTGCAGAATATGGAATTTATCAGCTACTCAAGAGCCCTTATTAACGAAAATAAATGGCGCGCCGCCCGTTATGGTATCGATGGCAACCTGATCGATTTCGGTAAAGAAATGGAGGTAAACTGCCGCAACCTGATTTTAGAATTATTGGATTTTGTGGATGATGTAGTAGATGATTTGGGCTGCCGCGATGACATTAATTATGTACACAAAATATTAGAACATGGTACCGGTGCCGACAGACAGTTGGCCGTTTACCAACAAACTGGTAACTTTGAAGCCGTAGTAGATTATATTACTACTCAAACACTTATAGGCGCAAAGTAATTTTACAATGGATAAAAGAGGCTTAAAGGTGGCTGTTATTGACATGAATAACGGCGCACCTAATCAGGGTATGCGGGGAATTCAGGAAATTTTATCCCGTTTTAGAAACGAAAACAATATCGATTTAACCTTTGATATTTTTGATTTAAGGCAAAAAGGCGAAATCCCTGGCATTGATTACGATGCCTATATTTCGAGCGGAGGGCCAGGAAGCCCGGTTGAAAGTAAAGGCGAAAAATGGGAAAATGATTTCTTTAATCTGCTCGATCAGATTGAGGCATTTAACCAAAATAATGACGAAAGAAAAAAATATGCTTTTTTGATATGCCACTCCTTTCAGCTGGCCTGCCGGAAATACCAGTTAGGCAATGTTACCGAAAGGCGCTCAAACGCATTTGGCATTTTCCCGATTACACTAACCGATGAAGGAGAAAGGGATGAAATTTTTGAAGGCATTACCAATCCATTCTATTCTGTAGATAGCAGGGACTGGCAGGTTATCGAGCCCGATTTTGACGCTTTTGAAAAGAAGGGTGCTAAACTTTTAGCTATTGAAAAGGAGCGTAAACATGTCAATTTGGAACGCTGCATGATGTCGATCAGGTTTTCTGATGAGATTATCGGTACGCAGTTTCATCCGGAAGCCGACCCGGTGGGCATGAAAATGTACCTGCTCCAGGATGAAAGAAAAAAAGCCATTGTAGATATGCATGGCGAACAAAAATACCTGGATATGCTAAATAGTTTAGACGATCCGGCAAGGATAGTATTAACCCAGCGAGTTATTTTGCCTAATTTCTTACAAAAAGCAATCGGGGATTTACAAGAGGTGTAAAATTTATACTTATGAAAGTGGAGGAGGTCTACAATCTTGAAAACATCGAATTACAGGATATTGAATATACACTAGGTAAGCTAGTAAAATCTTTCCAGATCACATTACAGCCAAATGCATTCGAAAAAATAAAAACGTTTGGAGATATCTGTCAGGTTTTTGAAAAAAATATTCCTTATAAAAATGAAGAAAGCTGCACTACTCAACAGGCCTTTTATAAGATCCGCAACGCCATTGCTATTTCACAAGAAATAGATAGGAAAAATATTAAACCCAGCACTCGCCTGCATGAAATTTTCCCAAGGTTTGGGCGTAGAAAGAAAATAAAAGCATTTCAAAAAGAACTAGCTATACCTGTTAATTTTTTGACCATGAAAACATGGCTTTTGCTTTCCATTATTGCTGGTTTCCTAATCTCATTGGTAACTTTTTTCTTTAACTGGAAATTTGCTTTAACAGGAATTTTGAGCTGCTTGATTTTTAATTGGATTGCAACAAAACTTCAACAGGAAATTGAATTAATTTCAATTGGAGATCTTGCCGAAAAAGTAGCCAGAGAACATTATCTGCAGGCCAGACGAAATCAGGACACTATAAATAAAAGAGAAATCACGAAGGTTATTCAATGTAGTTTTATAGCCGAATATGATTTAAAACCGACAGATTTATATCAAGATGCATTACTTTCTAAGTGTTGACCAAATTACAAACCTATGATACCTCCACAACGCCAAAAGTACAATCAACAATTTACTACAGAAAAGTATCAGGCATTTTTAACCCAGCTTGGTAAAGGCTATCCCGAAATTCCTTTCCGGGTTGCAGAAACCCCAATTTTTGTTCCACGGGCATTAAAGGACAAATTGATTGCTGCAGGTGAAGAAATTATTAAGCTCATTAAGCAGCCCAACTTTAAAACACTTACCCAAAAAGCAATCCCGGCAGACTGGAAGGTGCCCAATGAAAATGAACAGCCTCATTTCTTAACTTTCGATTTCGGCATCTGTAAAAACGAAGCCGGGGAACTTACGCCTATGCTAATCGAAATGCAGGGCTTCCCATCTTTATATGGCTTTCAGCACCATTTGGCTAAAACTTTTAAAAGCAGTTTTGGGATAGATGATACCGTAAATCATTTTTTAAATGGTTTTAACGAAGAAAGGTATATTGCCTTACTGAAGGAAGTAATTATTGGCCTGCATCAGCCAGAAGAAGTAGCGCTAATGGACGTTGATGCGCCGAACCAAAAAACGGCTATCGATTTTTTCGTTACCCAAAAGATGCTTGGCATTAAGATTTTGGCTTTAGCAGACATTAAAAAAGTTGGCAAGCAATTGTTTTACGAAGAAAATGGTAGGCTGGTTCAACTCAAAAGGATTTATAACCGGCTGATATTTGATGAAGTGGCTAACGATACCGGGATTTTCAAAAACAGTTTCGATCCGCGCGAAGAACTGGATATTGAATGGGTAACACATCCAAACTGGTTTTACCGGATAAGTAAATATACCATGCCCTTTTTAAAGAGCGAATTTGTACCCGAAACACGTTTTTTAAACGAAGTGGAAACCATTCCTGCCAATTTAGAAAACTATGTGCTCAAACCTTTATTCTCTTTTGCTGGGATGGGCGTAATTATTGATGTTGGTGCTACAGATATTACAAGCATTAAAGACCCCGAAAACTGGATTTTACAAAGAAAAGTAAGCTATGAGCCCGCTGTGCAGGCACCTGATGGAGGTGTAAAAGCTGAAATCAGGATGATGTATTTATGGCCGGATGGTGGCGAACCACAATTATGTATTAACCTGGGGCGTTTAAGCAGGGGCAAAATGATTGGTGTACGCTACAACGCCGATTTTGATTGGGTTGGCGGAACGGTGGGCTTTATGGAGGTATAGTAATTTAACCGCAATTTTAACCACAGAATTCACAAAGAAAAGTACAAAGATATACAGAGACATAGTTTTTCTAACGCCAAGGTTCGTGTCAACAGGAATATAAGTAGTAGTTAAAAAGCACCGCTATAAATCTCTCCGTGTTTTCCGTGAATCCGTGGCTAAATATCTACAGTAGAAAAAATGCCCTACATCCTCTGTGTAAAACTCTATGCCCTCTGTGGTAAAAAAGCCAGCATGCCAATAATTTACATTCAATTGAACACCTAAACCCCAAAAGCCCTTATATTTGTGCTATGGATATTCAAACGATTTTAGTCTTTTTACTTTTTGCGGTAGCATTGGTATATGTTGGCCGTTTGGTTTTTAAATCTGTACAGGTAAAAAAGGATGGCTGCGGGGGTAATTGCAAATGTGGTGTAGATTTTTCGGATATTAAACCTGTAAAAAAGTAGCATCCCCTTTTTATGATCCTTCAATTCCAGAAGTACCTGCAAGAAAAAATAGAAATTACTGATGAACAGTTTGAAAGCATTTCGGCTGGTTTAAAAGTGAAGAAATTCGAGAAAAACGAAATCCTGCAGTATACCGGCGATAACCTCAAACACGGTTTCTTTGTGGGTAAAGGTTTATTAAGGGCTTACTCTATCGATGTAAAAGGCAAAGAGCATATTTTACAGTTTGCACCCGAAAACTGGCTGATCTCCGACCGCAACAACATGAATAATGAGCCGTCGATATTTTTTATCGATGCTATCGAAGCAACAGAAGCCGTATTGATGCCTAACGATTTTATGGAACAGGCGGCCAATAAAGTGCCGTGCTTACAACCTATGCAAATCAGGTTGCTTAATAATTCTATCCGTTTTATGCAGAAAAGGATTAACATGCTATTGAGTGCTACTGCCGAAGAAAGGTACCTCGATTTCATCAAACTCTATCCCAATCTTACTTTGCGCGTACCACAATGGATGATAGCTTCTTATTTGGGTATCACACCAGAATCGTTAAGCCGTGTGAGAAAAGAACTGGCCAATAAACACTTTAAGCCGTGATTTTTTGAATGAATGAATTAGTGAATGATTTCAATAAACTAACCTTTCAACAGACCAACAAATAAACGAATGACTGAATTTTGAATGAGTGAATGAGTTGTCCAAGCTAACATTCCAACTTTACAACATTCAATCATTCAATCATTCAATTCCTCTCCCATTCCTCTATTCCCTAATTACTTACCATACATCAATTTGCAGGTAAAACCTAGGCTGTACTTTTGTGTTGTAAATATTAAACATCTCAAAAAACAAAAATATGGCAACTACAAAATGGACATTAGATCCAACCCACAGCGAATTACAATTTAAAGTTAAACACTTAATGATTACTACTGTAACCGGTAGTTTAAAATCTTTCTCAGCAGAATTATCATCAGAAGGTGATGAATTTGAAAACGCAGAAATTTCTTTCAAAGGCGACATCAGCTCAATCGATACCGGGAATACAGATCGCGATAATCACTTAAAAAGCGGAGATTTTTTCGATGCAGCGCAATTTGCACACATTGAGTTCAAATCTAATTCGGTAAAAAAAGACGGCGACGATTACATCGTTAATGGCGACTTAACCATTAAAGGTGAAACCAAACCTGTAAAACTAACTGCAGAGTTTGGCGGTATTGCCACCGATCCATGGGGAAATACAAAAGCAGGTTTTACTTTAAGCGGAAAAATTAACCGTAGCGAATTTGGCTTAACTTGGAACGCAGCTTTAGAAACCGGTGGTGTAATGGTAAGTGAAGAAGTGCGCATTTTAGGCGAATTGCAATTCGTGAAACAAGCATAAACGATAGCGTTTGGCGATAAGCGTTTCAAGCGCCTTACGCCAAACGCATTACAGAAAGGTTCCAATTATGGACACAAAACAAATAAAAAACATACTTAAAGCACCCGCTCCACACATGGTGGGCGATGGCTTTAGGGTACACAACTTTTTCCCAAGTGGATATGAGATCGATATGAGCCCATTTTTTTTAATGGATTATGGCTCAAAAATCGAATTTTCGGCCCGGAAAGAACCTCGTGGGGTGGGTGTACATCCGCACAGGGGCTTCGAAACCGTAACCATTGCGTATCATGGTGCAGTTGCGCATCACGATAGCTCAGGTAATTGTGGCGTAATCTACCCCGGCGATGTACAATGGATGACAGCTGCAGGAGGTGTTTTACATAAAGAATACCACGAAGAGCAATATAGTTTAACTGGCGGCCCTTTCCAAATGGTCCAGCTTTGGGTAAACTTGCCTGCAAAACATAAAATGGGCAAACCCGGATACCAGGCGATAAAACAAGCGGATATGGCCCATTTCGATTTACCCGAAAATGGAGGTAAAATTGAAATCATAGCCGGCAATTACCAGGGCATAAAAGGAAGCGCCTATACCTTTACACCCATTGAAGTATACAATGCCCGTTTAAATAAAGGAGCTAAGGCAAATTTTAGTTTCCCTGCAAATTTTAACACGGGTTTTGTAATAATTGAAGGTGGTATAAAAGTAAATGACAGTGAAAATGCCGTTGTAGACAGTTTTGTTCATTTTGAAAACAAGGGAACAGCAATTGAAATCGAGGCATTGGAAAATAGTGTGATCCTGATTTTAAGTGGCGAACCAATAAATGAACCCATTGTTCAGTATGGGCCGTTTCTGATGAATACAGAAGCCGAAATACAACAAGCCATTGAAGATTATAATCAGGGCAGATTTGGATATTTAGAAGAATAAAATAATCCGTCCTGCTGAACTTAATCAGTATTTGCATAATAAGCCGGCATATTGTAAAATGTGCCGGCTTTTTCATGCGTTAAATCTCGCCCTTAACTTCTTGCATTCCCTTCAAAAAGAGCATATTAGAATAAATTAGCGATCAAAAGATTCATCTCGCATTAATTTCACATAATCTTCATATTCGTTAATGACATTTGACTATAAATCAGAACAGAAAAATGTCCGGAAAACAAATATTTCAAACTGAGACTAAAACCCGCTGGAACACCTTTACATGGGTTAGCCGCACTTTCTTTTTAGTCTTCATCATCGCAATCATTTGCGTAGTATACACCTTATCGTCGGTACAGGCGCCGAATTTGCCATTTATTAACACCAATACGCCTTTAACACAAAAACAATTAGATAAGCTAAAGAAATCACAGCAATACAAAGCTTTTTCGATAGAAAAATCGCAACTCGAAAAAATTAAGAAAGACCGTGAGCGCCGCCTTTTAACCCACCGTGGCAATAGCAAGCGCATTAATATGGCATTCTATGTAAGCTGGGCAGGAACTAAAGAAACATCTATATCAGATTTAAAAAGAAACATTAGTCATTTAGATATGGTGGCTACTGAATCGTTCTTCTTAAACGGCGATTCGATTGTAGACAAAGCCGATACTGCGGCATTGAAAGTTATCCATGCGGGTAAAAAATCGGCCATTGCAGTGGTTTCGAACTATAACAAAGACCATTGGGACGGAGCAGCGGTAAAACGCCTGTTAAATAACCAGCAGGCACAGCAAAAACTAATTACCGATCTGATCAGCATTACCAAAAAATACGGATACAAAGGTATCAATATCGATTTTGAAGAACTTAATCTCGAAAACAGCGATAGTTTTAATGCCTTTATGAAAAATCTGTATACTCAGTTTCATGCCCAAAAACTAATTGTTTCGCAGGATATTTCGCCGGAGAATGATGATTATCAACCGGAAATCCTTCAAAAATACAACGACTATATTGTGTTGATGGCTTACGATCAGCACACCGAACAGAGTAATGCAGGAGATATTTCTCATCAGGAATGGGTAGAAGAAAAACTAGATAACATTTGCAGTAAGGTTGATGCCAATAAAGTGATTTTAGCACTAGCTTGTTACGGTTACGATTGGCCACAAAACAGAGTGGGATTATCGGTAACCTACGATCAGGCCATTACCAACGCTGTAAATTACAAAAGCAAAATAAACTACGATCCCGAATCGGCTAATTTAAACTATAGCTATAGCGACGGCAGCGGAATAAAACATAATGTATATTTTACTGATGCGTCCACATATTTTAACTTAATCCGCAAAGCAGATGACTGGGATATTGCCGGTATTGCCTTGTGGCGTTTAGGTTCTGAAGATAAACGTTTATGGAGCTTTATTTCAAACGATTTGAGTTTAGACACCCTAAAGAAAAAACCTTTCGACCTGCGTAAAATAGCTTCGCTAAATATGGGGGGGATTTCGTACATCGGCAACGGAGAGATTCTTGATCTGATTTCGACCCCACAGCCAGGCATGGTTAAACTTACGCTTAATCCAACTAATTTTTCTATTGCTGGTCAGCAGTACATCCGCCTACCCGAGCAGTATGTAATTAAAAGATTTGGTGAGGCCGATAAGAAAATTGCACTCACATTCGATGATGGCCCTGATCCGGTTTATACGCCACAGGTGCTTAATATCCTGAAAAAAGAAAAGGTTCCCGGTTGTTTCTTTGTGGTTGGTATTATGGCCGAACAGAATATGGAGTTGTTAAGGCAGGAATATAATGATGGCTACGAAATCGGTAACCACACTTTCTTCCACCCGGATATGTCGGCTATTGGACCGCGACGTGTAAAATTTGAACTGAATGCTACCCGCCGACTAATTGAAGCTGTTACCGGCCACAGTACCATTTTGTTCCGTGCGCCATTTAATGCCGATGCCGAACCACAAAACATCTCTGAAATTCTACCAGTTGCTCAAAGTCGTAAGGAAAATTACATCAATATTGGCGAATTCATCGATCCTGAAGATTGGGAACCTGGAAAAACTGCTGATCAGATTTTTAACGAGGTAGTAAAACAGCAGGATAATGGCAATATTCTGTTGCTGCACGATGCAGGTGGTAACCGTGAGGCCACAGTTGCAGCCCTGCCCAGGATCATCAAATTCTTTAAAGCAAAAGGCTATACTTTTACAACCGTTGGCGATTTAATGGGCAAAAAACGTTCAGAACTGATGCCGGCAGTTAAATCAACAGCCAATAGCGGTTTTTCGGGATCGGGAGATTACTTTTTCATCAATTTCTTTTACTACGGAAACATGATTTTGAACATCATTTTTTCCGTAGCCATTGTACTGGCTATATTAAGAACCTTGTTTATTGCCTATTTAGCCATCAGACAGCGACAAAAAAGCAAACAAAATACAGCTAAACTGGTACAAAATCCCACTGAAAAAGTAAGTATCATTATTCCAGCATATAATGAAGAAGTTACAGCCGTTCAAACCATAAACAGCCTTTTAAAAACTACTTATCCGGATTTTGAACTGATTTTTGTAGATGATGGCTCGAAAGATAAAACCTTCGAAATTATTAACGAACAGTTTGGAAATCATCCACAGGTAAAAGTTTACCGTAAAGCCAATGGCGGGAAAGCATCGGCCTTAAATTACGGTATTTCAAAAGCAAGCGCCGAATTTGTAATCTGCATTGATGCAGATACCCAGTTAAAAAATGATGCAGTAACTGAGCTGATGTGCTACTTTTACAGTGATAAAATAGCCGCAGTCGCCGGTACCGTTAAAGTTGGCAATGCCCATAACATTATTACCAAATGGCAGTCAATCGAGTACATTACCGCCCAGAATATGGACAGGCGTGCCTTTGATTTATTGAATACCATTACCGTAGTACCTGGGGCCATTGGTGCTTTTAGGAAAAATGTCATTTTAGAAGTCGGCGGTTTTACCATAGATACCCTTGCTGAAGACTGCGATTTAACCATGCGTATTTTAAAAGCAGGCTACGAAGTAAAAAACTGTGCAACAGCAGTGGCTTATACCGAAGCTCCCGAAACAGTAAGCATGCTGTTAAAACAACGATTCCGCTGGAGTTTTGGGGTTATGCAAAGTTTCTGGAAAAACAGAAAAACCTTACTCAACAAAAAATACGGATATTTTGGTATGGTGGGTATGCCTAATATCCTCATTTATCAGATTATTTTGCCTTTGTTCTCTCCATTGGCCGATTTGTTTATGCTCATCTCCTTAATTAGCGGTTTATTTTCGCTAAGCGCTATTAACAATCTTACGCTAACTGGTTTTTCGGGTATTTTAAGTTTACACAATGGTTTTGGTCAGGTACTTTTCTACTATATTATCTTTATTGTGGTGGATATGGTTTTTGCGGCCATGGCCTTCAGAATGGAAAAAGAAAAATATAAAAACCTGCTTTATCTTTTCCCGCAACGTTTTTTCTGGCGCCAATTGATGTATATTGTTTTGTTCCGATCGGTTAGAAGAGCCATAAAAGGTGAGTTGGAAACATGGGGTACACTAAAAAGAACAGGTAATGTGAAAGAGCAGGTGGCTTTATAAAAAACAGAAAGAATTAACGGTTTTAATCATTAATTGTGCATTAGAACCGTTAATTTTATGCACCGGCCTATACGAAGATGGAAAAGTAAAAGATTAATGCATGAAAAAAGCTAAACAAAATGGATTTTCATTCGGCAGCCTACTTTCTACGGCATTAATTGCGGGCACCTTAGATGGACTGGCTGCAGTAATATTCCTTGCGAAAATGAACTTCACCGAGGTATTTCAATATATTGCCAGTGCAATTATGGGCAAAGCAGCTTACGCTGGCGGTATTAAAACAGTGTTGATTGGTTTAGCCCTCCACTATTTCATTGCCTTCAGCTTTACTGTTTTCTTTGCACTGATATCGAATAAAATACCGGCAATAAGCAAGCATATTCTACTTTCGGGCATAATTTATGGCATTTTTGTTTGGGCCGTAATGAATTTATTAGTTGTGCCATTAACCCAAATATCTCAGTCGCCGATTCATTTAGAAAAGGCGATTATCAATGCCATAATACTGATATTTTGTATTGGCTTACCAATTTCTTACCTAACCACCCGTAGTTTAAGGTTTCAATCATAGACAGCAAAAAAAGAAGTCAAGTTTAATAACCAGTGTGCTATAAAACTTGACCTCTTTGCGTATCTAGTTTTTTTCTATGAGGCAAACAGCATAAGCTACTACACCTTCCTCCCTACCTACAAAGCCCATTTGCTCATTGGTGGTAGCTTTAATAGAAATATCTTCGGTAGAAATGCCTATTGCATCAGCAATGTGCTGTTGCATAGCCGGAATATGCGGATTAATTTTCGGGGCTTCCAAACAAAGCATTGCATCAATATTACCTACCTGCCAACCCTTTTCACTCAACAACTTAACGGTTTCCTTCAACAGGATCAAACTGCTGATTCCTCTCCATCTTTCGTCTGTATTTTTAAAGTGGAAACCAATATCGCGAAGATTGGCCGCACCTAAAAGTGCATCGCAAATGGCGTGTAGCAACACATCAGCATCAGAATGACCAAAGGCCCCTTTATGGTGATCGAGTGTTACACCTCCTACTACAAAAGGGTGCTGATCTTTTAACTGGTGCACATCAAATCCGAAGCCTACTCTAATTTTCATTGAAATTTGGGTTAATTGTTAAACTGTAACAGAAATCGTTAGAAGGATTAATTTTTAACTGCTTTCTTGTCGCCAAAGTTAAACAAAAGACCAAAACGTAAGGTATTAGCCAGCGGACTAGTTTGCGCATTGGCCAATAAATAAGAGAAATCGATATTAAAAACGTTGTATTTCAGTCCAAGACCAAGCGTAAAATAGCGACTATCGCCTTTCATTGGGCTCTGGTAATTGTATCCTGCCCTTACCGCAAATTGTTGGTTATACCAATATTCCAATCCGGTTGAAATGCCAACCTCTTTTAGCTCCTCGCTAAATCCTCCTGGTGCATCACTAAATGAACCAAAAATACCTGCTGGTACCGAGCGGTTTGGATCTTTGCCGCTTACAATATTGTTGTTCGAATCGTATATCGGTTGTGTAGGCACCAATAGTTTATTAAAATCGAGTGCAAGGGTAATCGTACTAAAATCGTCGACAATAATGGTTGATGCGCCACCCAGTTTAAAGTTAGTTGGCAGGAAAAAATTCTGGCCACCATCTGAATAGCTCATTTTTGTACCGATATTAGAAATATTGGCACCGGCAGAAAGGATAGCCTGTTTACCGAACATCGAGGTAGTTGTTTTGTACAGTCCGGAAACATCAACTGCAAGGGCATTCCCACTGTGTACCTGTCCCGAAGATGAAAACTGACCAGAGGCCAGGTTAGAATAAATGTACCTTACAGAAGTTCCCAATGAAAATTCTTCGCCAAAGTTACGGGCAAAAGAAACATCAAAAGCCAGCTCGTTAGGGTTCGAAATACCCAAATCCTGTTGGTTAATATCGGTAAGCTGAATAGAACCTAAAGAGAAATACCTTAACGAAGCGCCAATGGTATTGCGATCGTCTAATTTATAAAAACCACTTAAATAAGCCAGGTTAATATCTGGCACCAAACTTTTTAACCATGGGCTATAAGAAACGGAAAAGCCATAAGGTTTATCCAAAAATGCCAGTTTTGAAGCATTAATACTTGCCGAATTTACATCGCCTGCTACCGCTACGCCTGCATCACCCATGGCTCCGGCTCGGGCATCGGGCGTTATAAGCAAGAATGGAACTGCTGTTACAATATTGTTCGACTCGCTTCCATTGGTCTGCGTATTGCCTATGGTTACCTGGGCGTATGTTTTGCTAAACAGCAATGCCATGGAGAGTGCAGAAAAAGCAAGCTTACTGATATACTTGAAATTCATCCTTTGAAGGTCCGTAATTTTAGATTTTGGTATTTAGCAATTACTCTGGAACATATCATGTAACGTAAAACCAAAAATTATATTTCACCAAATTACGAATTCTATGATTATTTACTAATTAAACCTACGATTTTTACATATCGCAGCTACTACATTTTACGTAACAATTAAACTAACAGCAAGTTAACAACATTATCTAATTCCTTTATATCTTTTTTTAAATACTTTTTTCTTTAGAAAGTAAATTTTTTCCATCCCACAGGTTTAGGTATAAGCTAAAATTAATCCAATCGATATTAGTTATGCCAAGGCTTACCGTTTCTGAAAACCCTTTCCATAAAATCAGCAATGGCCACTTACACATATATAACTGAATTTATAGAAAAATGACTGGTAATATTAAGAAATCAATAAATTATCTCACTTATTTATAATTATTTAGCTAAAATTTCCCTGAAAAAGTAAACAGACACAATACGCCTAAAAATAATACGTTATGGCTTAAAAATATATTAGATATTTTATTGTCACATTATTTATATATTCATTTAAAATTGTTTAATTTTATCGGTTGAAAGGCCATTAGGCAATATCCCGTTGCATTATATGAAAAAACTTATACTATATTCTTTAACTTGTTTATCATTAGCCGCCCTGCTTTCGAGTTGTAGCTCAAAAGGTGGGAACAGTTCTAGTAAAACAGGTATCCCCTATGCAGATAGGAAAAGCAAAAAAAACCAATCGGGTGCTTTTGCTGTAGCTACGCAATATAAGCGTGCACCTGGGCCAGGTTTAATCCCAATTGAGGGTGGAGTTTTGGTGGTAGGCGGAAGTGCCATTGAAGTACCTGGTGTTGAGCCTAATATCTACAATTACAAAAGGCAGGTTACTGTTCCATCTTTTTACATGGATGAAACGGAAGTTTCGAATACCGATTGGTTAGAGTATTTACACTGGATCAGATATAACTACCCTGAAGACCGTGAGTTTTATTACAATGAACTTCCGGATACTTTGGTTTGGCGCCGCGCTTTATCTTACAACGAACCTTATGTAGATAACTATTTAAGGCACCCGGCCTACCGCGATTATCCTGTTGTAGGTGTATCATGGGAGCAGGCTTCGCGTTATTGCGAATGGAGAACTTCAAGAGCAAACGAATTTATCTTACGCGAAAAAGGCATCTTAACCGACTACAAAACTTTAGCCGGTGGAAACACAGGCAGAAACAATAATGCCACTGCAGCGGCAACCCAAAGACCTGACAAGCCATTTAATACTGACGCCTATTTAAACGGCCAGTATGATGATAAAGGTAAAAATGCACCAATTGACTATAACACGAAATCTGGTTCAGCAACTACCACAGCAGGTGCTTCAACAGCTGCTACCGGTGGCGGTAGAAACAGCCAGCCGAGAAGAAATGCAACTTTAGAGGATGGTGTAATTATGCAACCTTACCGTTTACCAACAGAAGCAGAGTGGGAATATGCTGCTTTAGGTTTAATTGGCAATACTGAATACGAAAACATTAACCAAAACAAAATCTACCCATGGAATGGTTTGGGCGTAAGTTCGGCCAAAAAGAAAACCAGAGGTATGATTCAGGCCAACTTTAAAAGGGCACCTGGCGATTATATGGGTGTAGGCGGTTCATTGAATGATAAAGGTGATTTAACTGTTCCGGTTATTCAATATACCCCTAACGACTTTGGTTTGTATAACATGGCCGGAAACGTGAACGAATGGGTAAACGACGTATACAGAACAGGTACATTTACCGATGCTGATGCATTTAACCCATACCGTGGTAACTATTTCACCAATAAAAAATTAGAAGATTCGCAAAACGGTAAAATCGCGCTTGATAAATATGGCAATCCGATTAAGGAAAATGCTTACTCAGGCCGCAAACAAACCTGGGCAGAGAAACAAGCGCAAACTAAACGTGCTGATTCGATTTCAAAATCAACAGATCCTCAGGGAGCCACTGCTTCTACAAGCTACCAGGCCGACCAAAGAGGTTATCGCGACAGACAGAATACCTTGTTAAATGAGGAAGGTGTAACGTTAGTTAACGATAAATCGAGAGTGTATAAAGGCGGTTCGTGGAATGACATGGCTTACTGGTTAAACCCGGCAACCCGTCGTTTTATGCAACAGGATGAATCATCAGCCGAAGTTGGTTTCCGTTGTGCCATGACTATGCTTGGGGCACCAGAAATTAGCACCGCAGGAAAAAGAAACTTTAAAAACCCTCCGCAAAAACCTTACAGGGTAAGCAGAGGTAAATAAAAAAGAAAAGTCCCGGTTTTAAACAGCCGGGACTTTTTTATGTTTTACGAATTCAGAGATGCTGAAACAAATCCGATAGCTATCGGATCAGCATGACGCTAACAGTTATTTAAACTGAATCAAAACCTGATTCTTTTCTACTTTATCGCCCTGTTTAATTACTATCTTTTTAACTATACCATCGGTAGAAGATTTCAGGATATTCTCCATCTTCATGGCTTCTAAAATGAGCAGGTTATCGCCCTTTTTAACTTCAGCACTTTCTGCTACCAGAACCTTTAATACCAAACCTGGCATAGGTGCTTTAATTTCCAGCACTTTGTTTGCCGCCAGGTTATCAAGGCCCAGCTTCTTCAGTAATTCATCAAACTGATCTTCTATGCTAATTCGGTAAGTGTTCCCATTTACTTTAATCCCGCAGGTTTTCTCAGCTTTATTTACCTCAACAATTTCTGTACGGAAAGATTTACCTTGGTATAAAACATGTGTGTGACTGCTGTTTACTTCGCTCAAATCAAGCTGAACGGGATCTCCATTTACTAAAAATGCCGAATCCTTATTTTCTACCTCAAATACAAACTGATCGTTGACTTTTACTTTATACATGTTTTATTGGGTTAAAGCATATTGAACCAAATTCGCACCCATTTTAAGCGCTTTAGCGCGTGTTTCCTGTGTGTCTTCAGGGTAAGTGCCAAAATCTTCCCAACCGTTTCCTAAATCACACTCATAGGTGTAATAACACACTACTCTGCCTTTATATATCAGCGCGAATCCCTGTGGGCGTTTATTATCATGCTCGTGTATCTTGGGCAAACCAGCCGGAAATTTAAATTTCTGATTGTAAATAGGATGGTTTGCCGGCAATTCTACAAAACTAAGTTCAGGAAATACCTTTTTCATTTGCGGCCTGATAAACTTATCCAAACCGTAGTTATCGTCGATATGCAGAAAACCGCCACCTGTAAGGTACTGTCGTAAATTTTTAACATCCTGATCACTAAAAACCACATTGCCATGCCCAGTCATATAAACAAAAGGATAGTTAAACAGTTCTTTCGAACCTACTTCAACGATGCTTTCTTCAGCATAAAAATTGGTTTTAAGGTTGGCGTTACAAAAAGCAATCAGGTTTGGAAGTGCAGTACGATCGGCATACCAATCGCCACCCCCGTTATATTTCAGCTTAGCCATGCGGTAGGTTGGGGGAATGAAAGCGGAAAGACTAAAGCAGAAAGCCAAAAGCGTAACAGCAAAAGCCATTGTTCGCCACTTTGGAAATTGAAAATTAAAAACTGAAAACTTCAAATTGGTTATCGGTTAAGGTAATTGATTTCAAAACAAACAGCTAGCGCAGCAGTTTCGGTGCGCAACCTGTTATCACCTAAAGTTAATGCTTTAAAGCCTTTGTTCAAAGCTAAATTCACTTCCTCTGGTGTGAAATCTCCTTCGGGACCGATCAGGATCAGATATTTTTGACGTGGTGCAACAAGCTGTGAAATATACCGCTTCTCCCCCTCATCAATACAATGTGCCATTAGTTTTTCACCTTCAAAAGGCTGTTTTAAAAAAGCATCAAACGAAATGGCATCGTTCAGCTTAGGATGGTATGCTTTTATAGATTGTTTTACTGCCGAAGTAATCACTTTATTTAACCGGTCTTCCTTAACAATCTTTCGCTCAGAGCGATCGGTAATAATTGGGGTAATTTCGTCAATCCCTAGCTCTGTGGCCTTCTCCAAAAACCACTCTATGCGGTCGATATTTTTAGTAGGAGCTACAGCAACATGCAGGTAATGGTTCCGTTTATGAAACTCAGTTTCTACTTTTAGTATGGATAAGGAGACTTTTTTAGGATTATCAGAAGTAATTTCTGCAGTATAGAAACCGCCCTTACCATCTACCAGGTTAACAATAGTGCCAACCGTTAAACGGAGCACCCTAACACAGTGTTTGCTTTCCTCTTCGTTAAGGGTGTAGGTATTTTGGGTTATATCTGGTGTATAAAAAATATGCATGGATGAAATTAATGATTATCAACCATATCTGCTTTATTAATAACCAGTTCTAACTTAATGGTTTCGATATTCTGTTCTGTTTTTTTAAGGATGGTAAACAAATAACCATAAGATTCGTTACTCTCACCAACCTCCGGAATGCGTTCAAAAATATGCGAAACCAGGCCACCTATTGTATCGAAATCTTCGTCCTCAGGTAAATCGTGTGGCAGGTGCTCATTTACATCATAAACTGTTGCAAATGCATTCACGATAAATTCGTTGTCCGATACTTTCTCAACCAGTGGTTTTTCTTCATCGTATTCATCTTGAATTTCGCCCACAAGTTCTTCCACAATATCTTCTAAGGTTACCATGCCGGCAGTACCGCCAAACTCATCTAAAACAATGGCAATCTGAATGCGGTTGCTTTGCAACTCACTCATCAGATCATTGATTTTTTTGGTCTCCGTTACGAAATATGGTTTTCTGATAATGTCGTTTAAAGTCCAGTGCTGGTTACCGGCTGCCACCAAAGGCAAAATATCTTTGGCATGGATAATACCTACGATCTTATCCATAATATCATCGTAAACCGGCAAACGCGAATAGCCCTCTTTGATAATGGTGTCGATTACCTCTTCTTTATCTGAAGTAAGTTCGATACCCGAAATTTTAGTTCGGGGTACCATAATGTTCTTCACCACGCGCTCATTAAAATCGAACACGTTTTTAATCAGTTCGTGCTCATTATTATCAAGCGCACCACTTTCTTTACCCTGATCGAGTAAATATTGAAGTTCTTCTGTACTGTGCAGCGATTCGTGACCGCCAGCAGTATCGATACCAAATGGTTTAAGAATAACTGCGGCTAAACTGTTTAAAGTCCAGATTGCTGGCCTGAATACCACATAAAACAACTGGAGCGGCAACGATACAAATAAGGTTGTAGCTACAGGTCTTTGTATGGCAAATGATTTTGGGGCCAGCTCGCCAAAAACAATGTGCATAATCGTAATTAACGAGAAAGCCACAATTGTTGATGCGGTGTGGATAGAAGCATCGCTAAGCCCCCATTCTAAACTATCGAAAAGGTTTTTAAAGATGGTGTGCATAACGCCTTCACCAACCCAACCTAAGCCAAGTGATGCAAGCGTTATACCCAGCTGAGTGGCGGCTAAATAACCATCCAGGTTATGGATAATGCTTTTAGCCATTTTACCAACACGACTGCCTGATTTTGCTTTTATCTCTATTTGTGATGCCCGGACTTTTACGATGGCAAACTCTGCTGCCACAAAAAAACCGTTTAAAAGCACCAAAAATAAGGCGAAGAACAAACGCCAGCCAACTGATCCGGTATCGGGCTCCTGTAAAGCTACAAGAACTACATTTGGGGTTGGCAGTATTGTACTTAACGCTGAATTTAAAAACAAACAGACCGTGGGTAAATCCATTAAGCTAATTCTCTAAATGTTGTGTTATAAAGTTCTATGCTTTCTTTAATTACTTTATGCGCATAACGAACACCTAATAAATGTTCGATGGTTACATTTTTATCTTCTAATGCTTTATAATCCTGAAAGAAGCGAACAATTTCTTTCATTTGGTGTGGAGGTAACTGGTCTAAATCGTTGATGTAGTTTACCGACATGTCGTGTGCTGCAACAGCAATAATTTTATCGTCCTGCTCACCGTTATCAACCATGTGCATTACGCCTACTACTTTAGCTTCAATTAACGTCATTGGGTAAACATCAACTGAACAAAGAACCAGGATATCTAAAGGATCTTTATCATCGCAATAAGTTTGCGGAATAAAGCCATAGTTAGCCGGGTACATAACTGATGAAAAAAGAACCCTATCCAACTTAATCAGGCCTGATTCTTTATCTATTTCGTATTTTGCTTTTGAACCTTTTGGAATTTCAATAATTGCGTTTACAATTTCTGGAACATTGTTTCCAGGAGATACGCTATGCCACGCGTGATGATCGTCTTTTACCATTTCTAATTTAAATCTGTTTTATCCTCTTCAGGACCTTTCACTACTTTACTTTTTACAAAGGTAATTAATAATGGTATAGTTGTTATAAGGATAAAGCCAATAATAATATATAATAAATAATCGTTTATTTCTTTTTCGAAGCGGCGACCTAAAAAATAGCCTAATAAAGTTAAAGAACAGATCCAAAGTGTTCCTCCAACTACATTATAAAGTGCAAATTTTTTAAAGTCGAGCTTTACAACCCCTGCAAAAATAGGGGCAAAAGTTCTTACAATCGGAACAAATCTGCCCATAATTAATGCAAATGCGCCCTGTTTATGGTAATAGTCTTCTGCTGCTTTTAAATAACGTTTCTTAAAAAAGAAGCTATCTTTTCTGGTATATAATACCTGCCCGGTTTTACGACCGAACCAATAACCCGTAAAATTACCCGAAATTGCCGCAATACATAAACCGGCTAAAAGCACTGCAATGTTTACATCCAGTTTACCGGTAGCAACAAACATGCCAGCTAAAAACAATAAATAATCGCCTGGGAGAAAGAACCCAAAGAACAGGCCGTTTCTGCGTAGATTACGAATACAACGAGATAGAAACCGCCCTCCCTCAATAATTTCTCGGGATCAATTAGCTGATGCAGGTTATTCCAAAAATCGTGCATATTCAATTATTCGTAAAACTACAAATAATTATTAAACAACAGCATACCTATATCAGGTTTAAAATTATTGCCGGGCAAATACCCAAAACCAGTGTAATAACCACTGAAACCAATAACACAACCTTATATTGTACAGGCGTTGAAAGTATGGTTTCTGCGCCATCTTTAAACCACATGGCCACAATAACCCTGAAATAGTAATAGAAACCAACCAGTGCATTTAAAATAGCAAAACCAACCAGCAAGGTTTTATATTCTGTCATTACGTTCAGGAACATCAGGTATTTACCGATGAAACCAGCGGTTAACGGAATACCAGCCAATGATAACATGGCAACAGTTAAGCATAAAGCAACCAATGGATTTTTCTTTCCTAAGCCATTAAAACTTTCGAAGCTGTCGCTGCCAGTTTTCTGTTTTACCAGAATTAGTACCGCAAAGGCGATAATCGATGCAAAGGTATATGCAGCTGCATATACTAAAACATTGTTGCCCGAGCTTTTAGTCAATACAACAAGCGAAAACAGCAGGTAGCCGGCGTGTGAGATACTTGAATAAGCCAGCATACGTTTAAAGTTCTTTTGGAACAAGGCCGTTACGTTACCAATAAACAAAGTAAGGCAAACGATAACTATGAGTGGCATTACCCAGAATTCGTGTAATGGCGCTAAAGCACCTGCAAATAAACGTAAGAATGCAGCAAAACCAGCAGTTTTAACTACCGTACTCATAAAAGTGGTAATTAGAGATGGAGAACCTTCGTAAACATCCGGAGTCCAGAAGTGGAATGGCGCTGCACCAATTTTAAAGCATAAGCCAATCATCATCAAGATTACACCCGGATAAAAGATTGGTGAAACTGCAGTACTGTTATTGACCAGGTAAGCCTGGATTTTATCTAAATCGAAAGAACCGGTGGCCCCATAAATTAAAGTAATACCGAACAACAGGAAACCTGTTGAAAAAGCACCCATCAAGAAATATTTTAACGAGGCTTCATTTGAAGCAAAATCTCTCTTACGAATACCGGCCAAGATATATAAACTTACCGACATGATTTCCAGACCAACAAAAAGCATCGCCATGTTTTTGTACGATACCATCATAATCATCCCTGCAAGGGCGAAAAGGATTAGGGTATAGTATTCGGCTATATTATGGCTTTTGGCGTGAAAATAATTTTGGGTCAATAAGAAAATCAAAAGTGTACCTACGATACAAACGCCAGAAAATGCAAGGGCGAAATTATCGGTCTGCATCATCCCGAAATGAACAGCATTGCCACCCCAGGCACAAAAAGTAAAGCCTAAGGCAGTAAGTAAGC
Organism: Sphingobacteriaceae bacterium; assembly: GCA_965284455.1. Lineage (GTDB taxonomy): Bacteria > Bacteroidota > Bacteroidia > Sphingobacteriales > Sphingobacteriaceae > Pedobacter. The sequence continues at coordinate 4,919,364 of OZ260086.1, read as the reverse complement.
CAACAACGGTAAGCGGCAATAATGCTTTATTTGCTTTAAACAAACCTGCATAAAGTACAATAAAAGCTGTTATACTAATGGTTATTATAATATTCATTGCTTATTTTACTGATGTTAATTTTTGATTTACCTGCTCTAATAAATGTTGTACAGATGCCTCTGTTAAGTGCAATAGTGGTTTTGGATAAACACCCAAAACGATAATTAAAGCACAAATCAAATAAAGGACAAATTTCTCTGATCCCTGTATATCGCTAAAAGTGATGGTTAATTCGTTGGTTTTGCCGAGCATTACATTCTGGTACATACGCAACATGTAAACAGCACCGAAAATGATGGTTAAGCCTGCAATTGCAGCAGCCCAAATGCCAACGTTGTACACCCCCATCAATAATAAAAATTCGCCTATGAAGCCGTTTGTTCCTGGTAAAGCTACAGTTCCTAAAACAATAATCAGAAAAGCAATTGCCAGCTGTGGTGCTGCTTTGGCAATACCACCAAGTTCTTCTATTTTATTGGTTTTTACACGCGAGAAAATAATATCCAAAACAAAGAATAAACCTACCACGTTAATACCGTGGCTCAACATCTGCACCATTGCGCCTTGCATACCTTGCTGGTTTAATGCAAAAATACCTGCCGAAATTAAGCCTACGTGAGCAATTGATGAATAAGCCACTAATCGTTTGGCATCCTTTTGTGTAAATGCAATTAATGAAGCGTAAACAATGCCGATAATAGAAAGGCCGATAGCCAAACAAGACCAATCCTGAACACCAGCAGGTACGATTGGCAATAACCATCTGATTACACCATAAATACCCATTTTTAACATAATACCTGATAATAACATAGTACCTTGAGTAGGTGCTGCAGTATAGGTATCTGGCTGCCAGGTATGGAAAGGAAAAATTGGCATCTTAATGGCAAAAGCGATAAAGAAAGCCCAGAAAATCCATCCTTGTTGTGCTGAATCTAAATTTAAAGCATAAAAAGCCTGAATATCAAAGTTATGTGCCGGGTTTTGTAAGTACAGGTAAATAATACCCATTAGCATAAATAACGAACCTGCAATGGTATACACGAAAAATTTCATGTTAATGCGAACCCTGTCTTTTCCGCCCCAGAATGCGCAAATGAAATAAATTGGAATTAATGCCGCTTCCCAGCCAATATAGAAAAGAAAAGCATCTAAAGCTGTAAACACTAGTAACAAGCCGGTTTGCATAAATAAAATTAATGCGTAAAAAGCAGCTGGATTTTTGTAGTCGTGTTTATAGCTCGATAGGATGATAATCGGGATTAATAAGTTGGTAAGTAATACCACCAACATGCTAATACCATCAATACCTGCATGGAAATTAATGCCCAGATCAGCAATCCAGGGTAAATTCGCTTCAAACTGTGTACTTGCATTAGGAATGAAGTTACATGCGATAAACAAAGCCAGCCCTAAGGAAACAACCGAAAATACGGTCGAAACTATTTTAGCCGACTTACCTGCAAATGCTGTAATAATAGCACCCGCAAGCGGAAGAAATATAAGTAGTAAAAGTTGTTCCATTATTTATTTTTGAACCCTTTTTATAATATGTAACTAAATGTATAAATCAATAACGCGATGATACCGAATACCATCATAAACAGGTAGAAACCAACGTTTCCACTCTGCAACAAGCGAAGGCCTTTACTGGCTTCATTTGTACTCCATCCCAATCCGTTTACAATACCATCAATAAACTTGTTGTCGATAATCCGGTAAAAGAATTTCGAGAGGATATCTAAAGGTTTTGTAATGATGAAATCGTAAATCTCATCTAAATAAAATTTGTTGTATGATAATTTAGCTAATGCAGAACGCGGTGCTTCATCAGCAACCGGAACATGTGCACCTTTTACATATTTAGTATAAGCATACAATAAAGCAATAACTGCTGCTGCAACCGAAGTACCCATTAAAGCGAGTTCAGTAGAATGACTTAAATCCAATTCGTGCTGAGCAACACCTGCTCCCGTTAACCAGTGTGCCAACCATTCGTTACCGCCAAAAATGTGCGGGAAGTTGATTGCTCCACCAATTGCAGCAAGGATCGCTAAAATTACCAAAGGCAATGTCATTGCAGCTGGCGACTCATGAATATGGCTTTCAGCGTGGTGAGTTCCGCGGTATTTTCCAGAGAAAGTAAGGAACATCATCCTGAACATATAAAATGCGGTTAAGAATGCTGTTAACACGCCAATTCCCCAAAGTACTGGACTGGCTTGAAAGGCATGTGCCAAAATTTCGTCTTTTGAGAAGAAACCAGAGAATGGTGGTAAACCTGCAATAGCAATGGTGCCGATCATCATGGTGGCAAAAGTAGTTTTAAGCTTACCTCTTAATCCACCCATGTGGCGCATATCTTGCTCGTGATGCATGGCATGAATAACCGAACCAGCGCCTAAGAACAATAAAGCTTTAAAGAAGGCATGGGTTAATACGTGGAAGAACGAACCAGTATAAGCACCAACGCCCAAACCTAAAAACATATAGCCCAACTGAGATACAGTCGAATAAGCCAGTACCTTTTTAATATCCGTTTGTGTTAAAGCAATAATGGCAGCAACTAAAGCGGTTGCAGCACCAACAATTGCAATGATGTGCTGGGTTAGCGGAGCCAGATCAAACAATACGCTCGAACGGGCAATCATGTAAATACCTGCCGTTACCATCGTAGCTGCGTGGATTAACGCCGAAACTGGAGTTGGTCCGGCCATCGCATCTGGCAACCAGGTAAACAAAGGCAATTGCGCCGATTTACCGCAGGCGCCGATAAACAATAAAATAGTAATTAAAATTAAGTGATTGTCGCCCGGCAACATGTTAGCTGCCTGAGGGAAAATCTTCGAAAATTCAACACTTCCGAAATAATTGAAGGTTAAAAAGACACCCAGCAAAAAGCCTAAATCACCAATACGGTTCATTACGAAAGCTTTTTTAGCTGCTGATGCATAGGCGCTGTTGGTGTACCAGAAACCGATTAGCAGGTACGAACATAAACCAACACCTTCCCAACCGATAAACATCACGATGTAGTTAGATCCCAATACCAATAATAGCATGAAGAATACAAACAGGTTAAGGTAACTGAAAAATTTACCGAATCCTTCGTCATCGTGCATGTAGCTGGTAGAATATAAATGGATTAAAAAACCTATTCCAGTAATAATCAAAAGCATGATCGAGCTTAGAGGATCGACCAAAAATGATAAAGGAATGTGTAATGCGCCAGCGCTAATCCAGTCGAATAAAAATACTTCGTGAGATTTTTGGGTATCGCCTTGTAAACTAAAGAAAATAACTACGCTGATGATAAAAGAAGCTAAAATTACGCCACTTCCGATGATTCCAACAAGTCCTTTAGATAAAGATTTTCTGCCTAGTCCGTTAATTACAAAACCTAAAAAAGGAAGTAACGGAACCAACCAAATCAATTGTTCTATTGTCATTCTTATTATATATTTACCACTTAAGGCGATTTAAAACATTAATATCTATCGATTTTGTATTTCTGTACACCATTACGATGATGGCCAAACCTACTGCAACTTCTGCAGCAGCCAAAGCCATAATGAAGAATACGAAAACCTGTCCGGAAGGATCATTGCTATGCACAGAGAAAGCGGTTAAAAGCAGGTTAACTGCATTTAACATCAGCTCTACCGACATAAAGATTACGATTGCATTTCTGCGGGTTAACACGCCAATTACACCAATAGTGAAAATAATTGCACTTAAATAGATGTAGTGATTTAGCGGAACGCCTGCCATTTGTGTAGTTAAATTTTCCATTATGCTTCTACCTCATCTCTTTTAGATAATAAAACGGCTCCAACCATTGCTGCCAACAGTAATAGAGATGATAATTCGAATGGTAACAAGAATGGTCCGAAAAGCTCTTTACCTAAGTTTTCTACCAAACCTAATCCCGGATTTTTTAAAATTAACGGGCTGCTGATGCTTGCTGCTTTTAACGAACCAATTAAGGTTACAATTAAGCAACAGCCAGCAATTACCCCAACAATTTTAATTAATGGCGATTTTGATGGCTCTGTTTCCTTATTCAGGTTGAGCAACATCAATACGAAGAGGAATAATACCATGATGGCTCCCATATAAACAATGAAGTTTACAACAGCCAGAAATTGAGCATTCAACAGTACATAATGCACCGTAAATGTGAAAAAAGTTAGGATTAAGTACAATACACTGTGGATTGGATTTTTTGCAAAAATCACCAACAGTGAAAAGAGGATACTTAATGTGGCTACGAAATAGAATACTTGTGTACTCATTAATTTGTTGTTTTTAATTTGTTTTTCGTCCTCCTGATCCGATAGCTATCGGTATTATTTCAGGATCTTGTACAAGAGATGCTGAAATAAATTCAGCATGACGATTATCTCAGTTATATGGTTCGCGTCCTCACGAACAATATTATTATTTTTTCATTTCCAACGGGGCCTCTACCAGTTTGTCTTTCCCGTAAATAAAATCTTTACGCAAATAATCAGCAGGTACAATTGGTCCGTCTAAATAAATAGCCTCTTTCGGGCAGGCTTCTTCACATAATCCACAGAAAATGCAACGCAACATGTTAATTTCATAAGTTGCAGCATACTTTTCTTCACGGTATAAATGTTTTTCTTCAGGCTTACGTTCTGCAGCAATCATGGTAATTGCTTCGGCCGGGCAAGATAAAGCACATAATCCGCAGGCAGTACAACGCTCTTTACCGTTTTCATCACGCTTTAGCGAGTGCATCCCCCTAAAGTTGGTTGAGAATTCGCGTTCTACTTCTGGATATCTTACTGTAGCCTCTTTTTTGAATAAGTGGCTAATGGTGATGCCCATCCCCTTTACGATTGCCGGAAGGTACATCCGTTCCATAAAGCTCAGTGGCTTTTGTTCCAGTACTTTTTTCTTATTACTTAATGATTCCATAATTAAAACTTCTCAATAATCGCAATCACAATTCCAGTTATTATAATGTTGGCAATAGCTAAAGGAATTAAGCCTTTCCAACCTAAATTCATCAATTGATCGTAACGGAAACGCGGGATGGTCCAACGTACCCACATGAAGAAAAAGATAAATGCACATATTTTTCCAAAGAAAACGGCAGTACCGATAAGTGGTGCCCAGGTTGTTCCTGCATGTGTTGCAACCCAATCCATACCAGGGTAATTGTAACCACCCCAATATAAAGCTGCCATAACAGCCGATGATACAAACATATTGATGTATTCGGCAAACAGGTAGAAACCCAATTTCATAGATGAATATTCGGTATGGTAACCACCAATTAACTCCGTTTCACACTCTGGTAAATCGAAAGGTGCACGGTTGGTTTCAGCAAACGAGCATACCATAAATATCAAAAATCCAAGCGGCTGATACCAAACATTCCAGTTAAGGCCATGTTGCTGTTCAACAATCGTTTTTAAACTTAAGGTATTCGTCATTAAAAGCAATGCAATGATGGATAAACCCATTGCAATCTCATAGCTGATATTTTGTGATGCGGCACGGATAGCACTCAATAAAGAATACTTGTTGTTAGATGCCCAACCACCAATCATTACACCATAAACGCCTAAAGAAACTACCCCGAAAATATATAAAACACCTACGTTGATATCAGTAACCTGTAAAGGCACGGTTTTTCCGGCAATTTCAATCGGACTACCCCATGGAATAACCGCTGTACCAATACAGGCACAAAGTAAAGCCAAACCCGGCCCAGCAATAAATAAGAAACGGTTTGATGTAGTTGGGATAATCTCCTCTTTCATAAACATCTTCACACCATCGGCCAAAGGTTGTAAAATACCAAAGGGACCAGCTCTGTCTGGTCCTAAACGATCTTGCAAAAATGCAGCAACCTTACGTTCAGCGTAGGTAGAATACATGGCAATTACCAAACTGATACCGAAAATTACCGCTACCAGAATAAATTTTTCTATGATAAAACCTGTATCCATTAGTATTTAACTGTTTTATGTAATTCAATTTCATTAGCTGCCTGTAATGCCGCATTTGGCTTAATTACCGGCAATGGTTTTAATGTTTCGTAGTGGTTAGATGCAATTACCGAAGTATCATCAATATGCGTTGGATGTTCGATTGTCCAATCAGATGTTGCCTTTTTATCGAAACGGCAAGTGTTGCAGATAAATTCTTCTACTTCACCAAACTGATCTTTACGTGCAGTAACACGGATCACATCTTCTCCTTTATACCAAAGCGTTACCTTACCGTTGCATTTTTCATGGTCGCAATTGCGGTGTGCATCAACTGGTTTGGTAAACCAGACACGGTTTTTGAAACGGAAAGTTTTATCGGTTAAAGCACCAACCGGGCAAACATCAATTACGTTTCCAGAGAAATCGTTATCAACTGCCTGTTGGATATAAGTAGAAATTTCAGAATGATCGCCACGGTTTAAGATACCATGAACACGTTTATTGGTAATCTGATCGGCAGTGAAAACACAACGGTAGCACAGAATACAACGGTTCATGTGCAACTGAATTTTATCGCCAATATCAATACGTTCGAAAGTACGGCGCTCAAACTCATAACGTGTTTTTTGCAAACCGTGCTCGTAACCTAAATTCTGCAAATCGCACTCTCCGGCCTGATCGCAAACCGGGCAATCCAACGGGTGGTTAATCAACAAAATTTCTACTACACCTGCGCGTGCTTCCAAAACTTCGGGTGAAGTAATATTAAGCACTTCCATCCCATCCATTACTGTTGTACGACAAGAAGCAACCAATTTTGGCATTGGGCGGGGATCTTTCTCCGAACCTTTTGTTACCTTAACAATACAGGTACGGCATTTACCACCACTGCCTTGTAACTTAGAATAATAGCACATGGCTGGCGGAACGATATCACCTCCAATTTGCCTTGCAGCATTCAGGATGGTGGTTCCGTTATCAACCTCTACTGTTATCCCATCTATCGTAACCTTAACTTTTTCACTCATGGTTAATGATATTCTTTATTTTTTTATCTCGTCATGGTTTGTGTCTCCACTAGCCAATTCAATATTATTTTTCTTCCGTTACGGGAGCTTTTTCAATCGGAGTTGCATAATTTGCAATACCATAATTTTGGCTCTGGCTTTTAATCGGCTCTTTAATGTGCCATTCAAATTCATCTCTGAAATGACGGATCGCACTTGCAACAGGCCATGCAGCGGCATCACCTAACGGACAAATGGTGTTTCCTTCAATTTTACGCTGAACATCCCACAACAGATCAACATCTTCCATACTTCCATGTCCGTGTTCGATTTTGTGGAGGATTTTTTCCATCCAGCCTGTACCTTCACGGCATGGCGAACATTGGCCACAGCTTTCGTGGTGGTAGAAACGAGAAAAATTCCAGGTATTGCGAACAATACACTGATCTTCATCAAAAGCAATAAAACCACCAGATCCTAACATCGTTCCTGTTGCAAATCCACCTTCAGAAAGTGATTCGTAACTCATTAAACGAGGTTCGCCGTTGGCATATTTTAAAGTTAAATTAGCAGGCAAAATTGGCACCGATGAACCACCTGCAACTGTTGCTTTCAGACGTTTCCCGTTAGCGATACCGCCACAATACTCGTCAGAATAGATAAATTCTTCTACCGGTAAACCCAATTCGATTTCATAAACACCAGGTTTTACTAAATTACCCGATGCAGAGATTAATTTGGTACCTGTACTTCTGCCAATACCGATTTTAGCATATTCATCGCCTCCATCATTGATAATTGGCACTACAGCAGCAATCGATTCTACGTTATTAACTACCGTAGGACAGCCATATAAACCTGCAATAGCAGGGAAAGGTGGTTTAATACGTGGGTTACCTCTTTTACCTTCAAGCGATTCTAACAAAGCGGTTTCTTCACCACAAATGTAAGCACCACCACCAGGCTGAACATATAATTCTAAATCGTAACCTGTTCCTAAAATGTTTTTACCTAACCATCCTGCAGCTTTTGCCTCAGCAATCGCTTTTTCCAGGATACGGATCTGAGGCATCATCTCTCCGCGAACGTAGATGTATGAAACCTTGGCACCTAAAGCAAAACTCGAAACAATCATTCCCTCAATTAAAGCATGTGGAATGTAGGTCATCAGGTAACGGTCTTTAAAAGTTCCGGGCTCAGACTCATCAGCATTACACACCAGATAACGTGCAACACCTTCTGGCTTAGCCAAAAAGCTCCATTTCATTCCTGTAGGGAAACCCGCACCACCACGACCGCGTAAGCCTGATTTCTTAACTTCTTCAACAATCTCTTCAGGTGTTAAAGTTTTAAGGGCTTTTTCAACGGCACGGTACCCGCCTTTTTGGCGATAGACTTCAAGTGTATTGATGCCTGGTACGTTTATATGCTCAAGTAACAGTTTTCGAGACATTTTAATTAGTCTATAGTCTGTAGTCAATAGTCCATAGTCTTGAGTCTAAATTGACTCCCGACTTAAGACTTTAGACTTAGGACTTATTTTTCAAATCTTCAATCAGTTTATCTACACTTTCGGTAGTTAGGTTTTCGTAGAAAGTATATTCCGGGCTAATTTGTAACACCGGACCGAAACCGCAGGCTGCTAAACATTCAACTCCTCTAAAGCTGAAAAGGCCATCGGCAGTTACTTCTCCTTCTTTAATACCCAACTTATCTTCTAAGTGGCTTAATATTTTTTCGGCACCTACCAGGCAGCAAGGCCCTGTACGGCAAACCTCCAAAGCGTATTTACCTTGTGGTTTTAGAAAGTACATGGTATAAAATGTTGCCACCTCATATACTTCAATTGGCTGAATATTTAAATATGCAGCAACTTGATCCATCGCCGACGTTGGAACCCAAAGAAATTCGGCTTGCACCAGGTGTAATAAGGGTAGCAAAGCTGATTTTTGTTTTCCTTCCGGATAACGGCTTTTTATTTCATCAAATTTGGCCAGCAATTCTGATGAAAACGTTACAGGTGTTTGTTCTTCTACTTTAAGCATCTAATTCTCCTGCAATAATGTTCATACTACTCATGTTGATAATGGCATCAGACAATAACATGCCCTCGCTCATTGGTGCAAACATCTGGTAATTTATAAAACTTGGTCTGCGGAAGTGTAAACGGTACGGTGTACGTCCTCCATCATTAATCAGATAGAAACCTAATTCGCCGTTACCACCTTCTACAGCGTGATAAACTTCTGCTTTTGGTGCATCAATTTCGCCCATCACAATTTTAAAGTGATAGATTAATGCTTCCATATTGTTGTAAACTTCTTGTTTCGGAGGAAGGTAAAAATCAGGAACATCGGCATGGAAAATACCTTTTTCTTCTGACTTCAATTTTTCTAAGGCCTGCTCAATAATGCGTACACTCTGCCACATCTCTTCATTACGCACCAGATATCTGTCGTAAATATCGCCACTTGTACCTACCGGAACTTCGAAATCGAAATCCTGATAAGAAGAATACGGGTCGCTTACACGAACATCATAATCTACACCTGTAGCGCGCAAAAGTGGGCCTGTCCAGCTGTATTCTAAAGCTGTTTCTTTGGTTACTTCTGCAACACCAGCAGTCCTGTCAATAAAAATACGGTTACGTGTTAAAAGGTTTTCGAACTCTCTTAAAGCTACCGGAAACTCTTTTAAGAATTTATTGATTTTAGCAAAAGCGATATCATTGAAATCTCTTTCAAAACCACCGATACGGCCAATGTTTGTGGTTAAACGTGCTCCGCAAACCTCTTCAAAAATTTCGTAAATGTGCTCACGGAACTGGAAAAGGTAAAGGAAAGTGGTTGTAGCCCCCGTATCCTGACCAATAATCGTGTTACAGATAATGTGATCGGCAATACGCGAAAGTTCCATTACAATTACGCGAAGATAATCTACACGTTTTGGCATCTGGATATTCAATAACTTTTCAACCGTCATGTGCCAGCCCATATTGTTAATAGGCGAAGAACAATAGTTTAAACGGTCGGTAAGTGGAGTAATCTGATAAAATGGGCGGTGTTCGGCAATCTTTTCGAAAGCACGATGAATATACCCAATAGTTGAAACGCCGCTTACAATACGTTCGCCATCTAATTGCAAAACGTTTTGAAAAACGCCGTGTGTTGCAGGGTGGGTTGGACCTAAGTTTAAGGTTACCAGCTCACTTTGCGGGTCGTTATCTGTAAATACCGGATGGTTATGATTCATAAAATTACCTTCCAAAAAATTCGTCTTTTTTATCTACTCTGTTCGGATCTTCCAATGGATATTGTTTCAGCATTGGGTGAACGCCTAAATCGTCCATATTTAAAATACGGCGTAAATCAGGGTGTCCCTCAAACTTAACCCCAAACAAATCGTAAGTTTCGCGCTCCATCCAGTTCGCACCTTTCCATACTGTTGTTGCTGTAGGAATAGTTGGATTCTGCTCTGAGATGAAAACTTTAATCCTGATCCTAACTTTTTCTACCATGTTGTGCAAATGGTAAACCACTGCAATGCCATGGTCTTTACCAGGATAATGAACAGCAGTAATATCAGTTAAGAAGTTAAATTTTAAATCGTTTTTAAGAAACGACAATACATTGATGATTACATCTTTTGTTGTTGCAAAAGTAAGTAATCGGTAAGGCTCAGAAACCGCAGTTACTTTTTCGCCAAACTTATCACCAAGTTTTGCCAGAATAGTATTATTTAGTGTCGTTTCTTCCATTATTTAATGCCGTATTGACCTAAAAGTTCTTTGTAATAATCAGAATTCCTTCTTCTGCCCGATTCGTTTTTAACCAAATCCTGGATACGCTGAAAACCATCTAAAATGGCTTCAGGTCTTGGCGGGCAACCCGGAACGTAAACATCAACCGGAATCACCTCATCAATACCCTGCAAAACAGAATAGGTATCGAAAATACCACCGCTACTTGCACAGGCACCAACAGCCATTACCCAGCGGGGCTCTGCCATTTGAATATACACCTGTTTCAATACCGGAGCCATCTTTTTTGCGATAGTACCCATTACCATTAAAACATCGGCCTGACGGGGAGAAAAACTTAAGCGCTCTGCACCGAAACGACCTAAATCGTAGTGAGAACCCATGGTAGCCATAAATTCGATTCCACAGCATGAAGTTGCGAACGGCAATGGCCATAATGAATTTGAGCGGGCCAAACCAATCACTTTATCTAAAGAGGTGGCAAAATAGCCAGGCCCTTCGGTTCCTGGAGGCGCATCAACTATATTAATTTCACTCATGTTTATAAACAAAAAATGCTCATCCCTTTGCAGAATGAGCAACAAATTTACAATATTTAAAAGGCAATTGAACTAGCTTTGCCAGATTTAGAACCTTTCTAAATAACTAAAATCAAACTCAGTTAGTGTAACTGGTACACATTCAGTTTTCAGGTGCCATTTAGCAGTTGTGGGTTTAAAAACTGTAAACTGAAAATTGCTAACTGATTAGTTCCAGTCTAATACTTTTTTCTTGATTACGTAGATAAAACCCAGCAATAAAGTGCCCATAAAAATGAACATCTCAATCATACCATCTATTTTTAAAGCACGGAAATTAACCGCCCATGGATACATGAAAATAACTTCTACATCGAACAAAACAAATAGTATTGCTACTACGAAGTATTTAATAGAGAAAGGCTGACGTGCGTTACCCACACTTTTAATACCAGCTTCAAAGGTTTCTAATTTATCGGCTGTTTTACGTTTAGGGCCTAATAAGTGTGTAGCCACCAAAGTGGTTACCACAAAACCTAAAGCAACAATTACTTGAAATATAATCGGTAAAAAATCTATAGAGGAACTTTGCGCTTGCATAATCTTTTATTTTGTGATGCAAAAGTAAAAGAAAAAGGCAGAGTAACCAAACTCTGCCTTTTCTAAATAATTTAATATTGCTTATTTTTTTCCTTTTGCCGCTGGTGCCGGAGCGCTTAGCTCCTTCAATTTCGCAGGTGCAAATGTACCTGCTGGGTTAGCAGCGATACTCTTGTTGAAATATTCTTTTGCTTTTTCTTTATCCTTGTAATAATAGAAACCACCTAATGAGTCATAAGCTTCAGAAAGTTTCTTACCATTTGCAGATGCTACTTCTGGTTTCTCAGTTACTTTTTGAATAAATTGTTCAAAGAACGGATTAGCCAAACCTTTAGGATCTTTTTCGTCATCCATTAAGTTATTGATACGTGCTCTCCATAAGTAAGCATCATAAGTATCAGGTGCTAATTGCGTTACTTTTGCAATATCAGCATCAGCTTTTACTAAACCGTCTTTAGAAGGATTTTGTTTAGCGCTGTATTTTCCTGCGTAATCAAAATAGAAAGCTAATGCACTATAGTAGTAGTTATATAATGAACCTTTACCATTAGGATTTGCTTTAATTGCTTTTTCATAAATCTGAGCAGATTTCTCATATTTCTTCGCATCGAAATAGCTTTTTGCAACTTCAGCCAATGCATCAGCATTTACTGAATCTTTCTCAACCGCTTTAGTAATGTTGATTAAAGCTAAACTATCTTGACCTGCTTTCAACTGCGATTTACCTAAATAAAGGTAATCGTTAGCTAAAATTCTAGATTGATCTTTCTCTTTAGCAAAGAAATCGGTCATATCTGTTAAAGCCTGAGGATACTGTGCGTTCTCATAAGCAGACCAACCTTTCATCCTGGCAACTACTGCTGCTTTAGGATTATTTGCCGGAACCTGAATAGCAGAAGCTACCTGCTGTAAAGTTTTGAAATCTTTAGCATAGAATAAGAACGTCATATAACGTAATTGAGACTCTAAAGATTTATCAGTTAAATCAAGATACTTTTTATAGTTTTCGATTCCTTTAGCAGCTTTCTCTTTGTCTGTACCGAAGTTACTCCACTGTAGGTATAACTCACCTAATTCCCGGTATGCAGGGCCATAGTTAGCATCTGCTGCAATTACATCCAATAATTCTTTTTCGCCTTCAGGAAATGCGCGCGATTCTTTGTACATTTTACCGATCTGCGTCTTAGCTCTTCTGTTGGTTGGATCTACATCGTTTACACGAAAATATGGCCCCAGTGCCTCAGAATTTTTCTTTTGCAACGCATAAGCATCACCTAAAGCTAAGAATACACCAGCATCTTTATCTTTCGAATCTAACTCATCAGCTTTCGTGATATTTGCAATCGCATTGGTAAAATCAGGTTTAGAAACTTCGTCACTTGGTTTATCCTGAGCTAAATATGCCCTACCAATTTGCAAGTAAGTTTGATAATCCTTTTTACCCAATTCAATCGCTTTATCGAAGTTGGTTTTTGCTGAAGTGGTATTATTCGACAATAAATCAGCTTCGCCTAAACCAATCAGGTTTAAAGCATTTTTCGGATCAGCAGTTACACCTTTAGTAAAAACGGCTCTTGCTGAATCGATGTAACCTGTTTTCAGGTAAACCAAACCCAGGTTATAATAATTTTCGCCATCTGAGGCTTTAGAGCTTACCAACGATTTAAGCATCGATGAAGCTTTTTGATACTGTTCTGCGTCAATGGCTTTTTTCGCATCACTTAAACTTTGAGCAAAAACTGCAGAACCCATCAACACCAAACCTACATTTAAGGTTATTGCTTTCTTTGAAATTTTCATTGGATCAATTTTTTGTTTTTAAATGTCTTCTAAATCGGGGCGGAGCGAGTTCTACTTTATCCAAAATCTCCAACCAAACTTACCCAACATTGGTTTTAACAATAATGAAGCATTATCTCTAAATACTTCGCGGTTCAATTTATAATTTATTTATTACTTTCTTTAGTTAAATTTATTTCCCTCGGCATTAACTTATGCGGGCCAAGTCCAGATTTAAGTACAATTAACTGTCCTCTCTGGCTTCTTAACCATGTTGCAAATCCTGTGCCTAAACCATCTCTACCTTCGCACTCAATTATATTTACGTTTCTTAAAAACGGATAGACTCCGTTTATAAGATTTTCTTGCGTAGGCTTATAAAACTTATCGCTCCCTACTTTTCCTTTTTCATTTTTAACCCCCAGCATTTTAACCTGAGCCAGGTATTGAGCCATTTCGGTATTCTGTTCAGAAATCCAATTCACGCCCAAAATACCAATAAAATTTTTATCCTGCGCAACAAGTTTGATAACTTCGTTACTGGAATTTTTTGAATAAACGTTTTTTGCGGGAAATTGGCTGATATTAGCCAAATGTTTAAAGTATTGAAAGGTACTTGAATAAGCGTTATCAAAGACCAGTTTCTTATCTGAATTTCTCCCCTGTAATACATCAACCACTTCCTTAACGGTAATAGTGCTATCAATATTGTCTTTATTTGTAATTAATGCGATTCCATCAATGGCAAAACGAATTGAATTGATTTTGATACCACGCTGGTTGTAATACTTTTCTTCCTGCTTAGTTAGCAGTCTGGGCATTACAATTACACGAACACTATCATTTAGAAAGGCTGCAATAATCTTTTCTTCGGGCTTTACCGTCGTTTCAAACTTTGCGTCAGGATAATCGAGGCTAAAGATATCGATTTGCTTCTGAACGATTGGGCTCACGCTTTCATCAACGAGCATCCTCATAGTTCCGCTGGTGCGGGTTTCTTTAATACCTGTACTTTTATCTTTTCGTTTGCAAGAGATTAAAGCAAGTACCATAAAAATGAAGAGAATATTTTTCATTATTGGCTTGAGTCTCGCCTTCCAAGACTTAACAATCTCACAAAGGCATAAAAAATTAAAAAGATTCCTATAGCAATGCGGCCCCATGTTGGGATAAAATTAAAACGCAATGCAATCGGAGGCCAAAAGATGAAGGCAAGTCCCATTACAAGGTACAACAGGAAGGCCACTAGCCCTAAAATGAGCAAAAACCGCTGTTTAGGCGATTTTTGCTTAAAGATATCAAAATTTAACATCTACAATTAGTTCAATGTAAAGTTAACGTTGATGTTGTATTTTACCCTTACTGGTTTACCATTTTGAATACCTGGATTCCAACGTGGGCTTGCTTTTAATACGCGGATAGCTTCTTCATCTGTACCACTTCCTAATCCACGTGTTACTGTAATATCGGTTAATTTACCATCTTTTTCTACTACGAAAGATAAAAACACTTTACCTTGTACGTTGTTTTCCTGAGCCATTGGTGGATATTTAATCGCACCGCTTAAGTACTTGTAGAACTTAGGTAAGCCTCCCGGAAACTCTGGTTGTTTCTCGATACTAACGAAGTCATAAACCTGGTTATCATCAACAGCAACCGCTGCCTCTCTTTTAGGGCCTTCACCAACTGGTGCAGCAATTACGATATCTGCAGTTGGATCACCTTTAATATCTCTCTGACCAGGGTCTGCCTCTTTCAATTTTTCAACTGTTGGTGGTTCCTCATCACGTACCTGCTCATCTGGCTTTACGATTGGAGGTGGCATTTTTACCTGATCTACCTTTGGTGGCGGTGGCTCTACCGGAGGTGGAGGTGGCGTTTCTGGGTTAACTGGGGGCGGAGGTGCAATAATAACTTCTTTCGCCTTTTCTATTTGTTGATCCTCTTGTAAAGAACCTTTAATTAATCCGTAGATTTTCGGAGCAAAGAAAAGCGCTAGAAATACTAGTGAACCAATAATTAATGCCCGAGTGGTATTCGCACCATTGGTTTTACGCAATTGGTAGGCGCCATAGTTTTTGTTTTTTTCAGCAAAAACTACATCAATCCACTCCCTTCTTAATATATCTAATTTTGACATGATTACTGATTTAACGAATTATAAAATACCTTGAGATTTCATTGATTCTTTTTCACTATCCAAGATATTGTCGTCATCAATCTGACGAACTTTAACCTTTAATATCTCCAATTCATCCATGATGTCAACAAAGTTCTTGAAGTTTGAGCCACTTGTTGGTTTAACTAAAACCACAAATTCGCCTTTTACTCCAGATGCATCTGCTTTTTTTCTGTTTTCGATAATCGACTTGTCAACCTGAGCTAAGCTTTCGTATGTTGGAGCTGTTGCACCAGCTTCTCCCATGTACCAGGCTACTTTATCATTTTTACCTAATAAAATAGTCATTGTTTTAGAAGCTTTCAGTTCCAACCTGTTATCCTTGTTGTTGTCGTCTTTATCAGGCTTAACAATATCCATTGCCTGCGGCGTAGATATTGATGTGGTTAAGATAAAGAATGTTACCAAAAGGAACATCAAATCTACCATCGGCGTCATATCTACTCTCGGGGTGGCTTTCTTCCCACCTGTGTTTAATTCTGCCATCTTTTATTTTTTTCTAGCTTCAGCGTTAGTAACCAATAAAAATTTGTTCACTTTTTGCTTCTGCAAAACATCTACGATTTTTTTAACTACCGGATACTCCTCTTTAGAATCGCCTTTGATACTTACACGCATTGGCTTCTGATTAATTTCAGCAGTTGCAGTACGTGCATGTAAAACCCATGCGTTTAACTGGTTATCGGTAGAGTCTGTAGGAATACCGGTTTGAACACCTGGTTTCATACGGTCCGCTCCAGACATTGCTAAGAACGATTTTAAACTTGACACCGGCACACCAAATGTTCCTACTACAGAGAATTTCTTAATTTCTTCCGGAGTAAAATTGATTTTGTATTGTTGTCCGATCAATTCTAAAGTTCTCGCCCTAACATTCTGGCCTGCTACTTCGAAGAAAACCTTACCCTGACCAATGGTTAATATTGCATTGTTTTCAGCTGGAACCTTAAATTCATACGTAGATGAAGGTGTTGATACCGCTAGTGGTTCTGGTTGTCTTGCCGTAGCCGTTAATATGAAGAACGTAAGTAACAGTGCAGCTACGTCGCACATGGCGGTCATATCTGTTACTGTACTGGTTCTTTTAACTTTAATTCTAGGCATAATTTTAATTACTTTTTAATAATGATGATCTTTTTCCCGGTTTTCCATAAAGCCGGTAAAAATTTTTTCAAAATTTATTATTTATGCGAACTAGCGTAAGTTTGAACGATGCTGAAACCAGCTTCATCGATAGCATAAGTTAACTTGTCAATTTTAGAAGTTAAAATATTGTACATGATAATTGCTAAAGTAGAAACCGCGATACCAGTCATGGTGTTGATTAGGGCTTCAGAGATACCTACCGCTAATGCAGCCTGATCTGGAGCTCCTGAGTTTGCTAAACCGGCGAATGCACGGATCATACCTGTTACTGTACCTAATAGACCAATTAACGTACCGATAGATACTAAAGTAGCGATGATCGTTAAGTTTTGCTCTAACATAGGCATTTCCAAAGCAGTAGCTTCTTCAACTTCTTTTTGGATGGCAACGATTGATTGCTCAACATCTAAGTTAGTGTCAGCTTCAACCTCGCTATATTTTTTTAAACCTGATTTAATTACGTTTGCAACAGATCCTTGTTGTTTATCGCACTCAGCTTTAGCTGCATCGATGTTACCAGCGTTTAATAAACCTTTAACTTTAATGATGAATGTATCTAAGCTAGATTTACCGCTTGCTTTGCTAATTACGATTAAACGCTCGATAGAGAAAACGATTGTAGTTAATAATAAACCGATTAATACCGCTACGATTGGACCTCCTTTAAATGCTGTACCAGGGTAGTTATTTGGCAAAGGTAAGTTTTCGTTGTTGTTATCGATAAAGTTTGAAGGATCTCCTAATACGTATCTCCAAATAATGAAGCCAATTACAATACAGATAGGAATTACCAATGTTGCGAAAACGTTAGATGCACTTGAAGAGCTCTCTTTTTTAACAGTTGTTGGTTTTGGTGCGTTTGCCATTTTTTTTTGAATTTTAGTTTTAGTTCTTGTTTTTAATTTTTAGCTGTTATTTCTTTTGTATTACACACAACGTGTCTTATCTGATTTTGTTGCGAAAAACAAATTTATAAATTGATTTTAAATTACAAATTAATAAATCAATAAACAATCAAATCGTTACTTAACATTTAGTTTACGGTAACTCACTTGGGCATATAACAAAAAAATTGCCTCAGCCGGAGGCAATTCTTTCACAATAAAAACTAAAAAAAAATCGAATTGCAAATTTTTTGCTCAAAAAATGCATTTTAAAGCACTTTTAACATAATTTTAACGCTTCGTCGTACTTTTTTGATGCTTTGGGCACCTCAAA
The DNA here is from genome assembly GCA_965284455.1 of Sphingobacteriaceae bacterium. Taxonomy (GTDB): domain Bacteria; phylum Bacteroidota; class Bacteroidia; order Sphingobacteriales; family Sphingobacteriaceae; genus Pedobacter. The sequence continues at coordinate 4,901,151 of OZ260086.1, read as the reverse complement.
CTGTTTAAAATTCTCGGTGAAGGCATTGGCCAGTTCGTAGGCCTTTAAAAAGTATTCTTCCTGGTCGTCCCACGTTTTAGACGGGTCTAAAATTTCGCTTGGTACCCCCGGACAACTTAAAGGCATCATTAATTTAAATACATGATGCTGCTTATATTTATTGTGGTCTAAATCTCCGTTTAAAGCTGCCGTAATCATGGCGCGGGTATAGCTCAATTTCATTCTTTTACCAATTCCATAAGCGCCACCAGTCCAGCCGGTATTTACCAGCCATACATTTACCTGGTGTTTTTCCATCTTTTCGCCCAGTAATGCAGCATACCTGGATGGGTGCAGGGGTAGGAAAGCTTTACCAAAACATGCAGAAAATGTTAACTGAGGTTCGGTTACCCCGGTTTCAGTACCAGCAACTTTAGCTGTATACCCGCTCATAAAGTGGAACATTGCCTGCTCTACATTTAATTTTGATATTGGGGGCAACACACCAAATGCATCGGCGGTTAAAAAGAAAATATTTTTGGGCACATCAGCTATTGATGGCAGTATCGCATTATCAATGTAATTAATTGGATAAGCTACGCGGGTATTTTCAGTTTTATCAATGTTTGCATAATCTACATCTTTTGTACCCTGAAAAAAGTTGGTATTCTCTAATAAAGCTCCTGCTCTGATAGCATTATATATCTGAGGTTCTTTTTCCCGGGTTAAATCTACACACTTAGCATAACAACCTCCTTCGAAGTTGAATACAGAACTTGCTCCCCATCCATGTTCATCATCACCTATCAAACCTCTCTCCGGATCGGCAGAAAGTGTGGTTTTACCAGTTCCCGATAAACCAAAGAATATAGCTGTATCGCCATTTTTACCCACATTGGCCGAGCAGTGCATGGACAGCGTATTTTTATATACAGGCAGGATAAAATTCAGTACTGAGAAAATACCTTTTTTAATTTCGCCGGTGTATCCGGTCCCTCCGATCAGGATCATTTTCCTGGTAAAGTTCAGGATAGCGAAATTTTCCTGCCGCGTTCCATCAATTGAGGGATCGGCGTGAAAACCTGGCGCAGCAATAATGGTCCACTCAGGGGTTATTCCCAGTTGATGTGCTTCAGGGCGAATAAATAAATGATGAGCAAAAAGATTCTGATAGGCAGTTTCGGTAATTACCCGGATAGAAATATCGTAATCCGGATTGGCGCATGCTGATGAATCGCGAACATAGATGGTTTTGTCAGCCAGATAAGCAGTTAGCTTATAAAATAACTGATCGAACTTCTCCGGGCTGAATTTAATGTTTACATCGCCCCACCATACCTGGTCTTCGGTAACGCTGTCGCAAACAATAAACCGGTCTTTAGGAGAACGTCCGGTAAACTTTCCGGTATCAACCGCCAGCGCACCTGATGAGGCCAGCGTACCTTCTTTATTCAATAACGCATCTTCAATTAATTCCGTTGGAGATAATTGGTACTTTACAGCAACGTTTTCGCCTAGATTTAAATAGCTTAAATCTGGCCTTTGCAGTTTCTCTTTGCTCATAACAATAAGTAAGTTAGTACAGCAAAGGTAATTACTTATCATGCAGAAAAACTAGTTTTCATAACTAATTTTTTACATATTGTAGCAAATACACTATTATGTAAATATTTTATTTACAGTTATTTACAAGCCTTTTTACAAGGATAAAAAAAGATACAAATTACACTAAGTAAAACGTTAAACAATAATTTAAAACCTGCCAGTTCTGGTTGATATTATTGAATTATTTCGCTTCATAAACCTGACTTGCAACATCATAATAAGTTAAGGGCAGCTTAAATGTAAAAAATATTGTACCGCATCTGGCAACATTTAGAACCAGTGATCAGCCTTATCAAAAAAATCAGGAATTGTGTTCGCAAAAAAATCAGGTTAAAAAAATATGGCTATTGCACTTACTTAAACGTTTTAATAAAAATTTCGAAATAAAAATTATAAAACATTTGCATTTTAAAAAAATTATCTTCTACTTTACGGTGTAAAAAGTACACCAAGACAACATGATTTTTAACTCTTCAATTATTACAACAATTATTATTACCACCGGTATAAACCAGCGGGGCTAATTTGTTGTAAATTGAAAAAACATAAAACACAGAGAGCGTCCCGACACAAGTCGGGACGCTTTTTTTTAAGCTAAAACCATTGAAAACTGCAACAATAAGCCCAAAAAACAGCTTAACAAGCCATTGTGCAGGTTTCATTACCATAAAAACCCCATACTAATGAAAGTACTTAAATTCGGCGGCACATCCGTAGGTTCGGCCGAGAACATTAAAACCCTCTTACGCCTTGTGGGCGAAGAAAAACAGAAGAACAGCCCGGTAGTTGTATTATCGGCAATGAGTGGTGTAACCAATTTGCTTACAGATATGGCCGAAATGGCTGAGCGTGGCGAAGATTACGATACTCATTTAAAAGCTATTGAAGCGAAACACTTTGCGGTGATCCGCTCTCTTTTACCAGCTGCCGCACAAAACCCGGTATTTACGCGGTTAAAAATCTTTTTTAACGAACTGGAAGATTTATTGCAGGCAGTTAGTAATTTAAAAGAACTGAGCTTACAAACTAAAGATCAGATTTTGAGTTATGGCGAACGCTGCTCTACTTTTATGATCAGCCACATAGCTTCGCAACATTTTGGTGATGCCCTTTATGTAAACGGTGCTGATTTTATTAAAACTGACAGCAATTTCGGTCAGGCGAAAGTAGATACCGAATTAACCGAAATGCTCATCAACAATTTTTACCAGGAAAATAAAAACAAGGTACTTTTTGTGACCGGTTTTATTGCCAGTAATGCCGCAGGACGGGTAACTACCCTGGGCCGTGGTGGTTCTGACTATACTGCCGCCGTTTGGGGCGCTGCCTTAAATGCCGAAGAAATAGAAATCTGGACAGATGTAAACGGCATGATGACCGCCGACCCGCGGATTGTAAAAAAAGCATTTTCTTTACCTGAACTGAGCTATACCGAAGCCATGGAGCTAAGTTATTTTGGGGCCAAAGTAATTTATCCGCCAACCATGATCCCGGCATTCATGAAAAAAATCCCGATTGTGATCAAAAACACCTTCGAACCGGATTTTGCAGGCACCTATATTAAAAGTGATGTTAAATCATCTAACTTACCAATAAAAGGAATTTCGTCTATCGATCACATCAGCATCATCAACCTCAGTGGTAGTGGCATGGTGGGGAAAGCTGGTTTCAGCGGCCGGTTATTCTCCTTGTTATCGCGCGAGCAGATTAATGTGGTGTTAATTACACAGTCATCGTCAGAGCACAGCATCACCTTTGCGGTTAAACCAACTGATGCTGCACATGCGATTGCCTTAATTAAAAAAGAATTTGAACTGGAGCTGGATGCCAGGAAACTGGAGTTACCAGAAGTTGAAAATAACCTGGCAGTTTTGGCCATTGTAGGCGAAAATATGAAACGTACTCCGGGCATGAGCGGGCGTTTATTCAGTGCCCTGGGCCGCAACGGTATTAATGTAAGGGCAATTGCACAAGGTTCATCAGAATACAATATCTCGGTAATTATCAGTGCAGCCGATTTATCAAAAGCCGTAAACGCGGTACACGATGCTTTCTTTACCGACCTGAAAAGAACTTTAAACATTTTTTGCCTGGGAACCGGAAATATTGGCAAAACTTTATTCAATCAGTTAAAAGAGCAAATGCCGTTCCTTGCCGCCAATAATGACCTGCAAGTTAAAGTTACCGGAATAAGCAATACGCGGAAAATGACTTTTAACGCCGATGGCTTATCACTCGATAAGTGGGAATCGGAATTAAATGATAAAGGCGAACAAGCCAATCTGGCTGAATTTGTGGCAAAAATGAAAGCCATGAACCTGCCGAATTGTGTTTTTGTTGATAATACCGCAGCTGAATCGCCAATTGAATTTTACCAGGGCATATTCGAAAGCAGCATCTCGGTAGTAACCTGTAATAAAAAAGGTAACTCGGCAGATTTTGCACAATACAAATCTTTTAAAGATACCGCGCGCAAATTTGGAGTTGATTTTTATTACGAAACCAACGTGGGTGCCGGCTTACCAATTATCCGTACGTTGAAAGAATTAATGATGAGTGGTGATAAAGTTGCCTGTATAGAAGCCATTTTATCGGGAACCATTTCTTATATCTTCAACAATTTTAAAGGTGAGGCTGGTTTTTACGAAACAGTAAAAGAAGCACAGGAACTTGGCTATACCGAACCCGATCCACGAGATGATTTAAACGGAAAAGATTTTATGCGCAAAATGCTGATCCTGGCGCGTGATGCCGGTTATCCCTTAGAGGCCAGCGACGTAAAAATCGATAACATTTTACCCGAAGCTTGTTTAAATGCAACATCGGTTGAAGATTTCTATGCAGAATTACAAGCCAATGCGGCCTATTTTGAAGATTTGAAAAATACCGCAGCCAAGGGTGGTAAGGTTTTACGCTATATCGGTAAACTGGAGAATGGAAATGTAGAAATCAGCCTGCAAATGGTTGATGACAGCCATCCTTTTTATATGCTATCGGGAAGTGACAATATCATTTCTTTCACAACAGATCGTTACAAATCACGTCCATTAGTGGTAAAAGGCCCAGGTGCAGGAGCAGAAGTTACAGCAGCAGGTGTTTTTGCCGACATTATTAACGTGGGCACCTTAAGCAATTAGTGTTATGACTTCAGTTTTAACCATAAAAGATGAGATCCTTCTGCTGGTTAACCAGGCGATGATCGATTTTGAAAACATTACAGAAGCAGTCTGGAATGATAAGCCACAGCCACACAAATGGTCGAAAAAGGAATTATTAGGCCATTTAATTGATAGTGCATCTAATAACATCCGCCGCTTAGTTGTAGGTCAATATGAGCAGGAGGTTAAAATCATTTATCATCAGGACGAATGGGTCGCCTATCAAAATTATCAGGCTGTAGCTATTGCTGAAGTTAAAAGTCTTTGGCAACTTTTGAATTACCAGATTATCCGGGTTATTGAAAATATTCCAGAAGAAAAACTTCAAAACACCTGCGACACCGGAAAAGGAAAGACCGAGCTGCACACCCTTTCTTTTTTTATTGAAGATTACCTTGTGCATTTAAAATATCATTTAAATCAAATAACTGCTTAACCAAGCGCTAAGCCTATTAATAATGGAAAAAAGTATAAAAGTTTTCGCCCCGGCCACTGTTGCCAATGTAGTTTGTGGTTTCGATGTTCTGGGATTTGCTGTTAATGAACCTGGCGATGAAGTTGAAATGCGCTTAACCGATACGCCGGGCGTGGTGATTAAAAAGATTACCGGCGATGATGGTCGCTTACCTTTAGATGCTGCAAAAAATACAGTTAGTGCCAGCGTACAACACTATCTGAAACATATAAATCGCTTAGATGTAGGCTTGGAGATTGAGTTGCACAAAAAGATGCCCATTGGAAGTGGGTTAGGATCGAGTTCGGCAAGTACGGTAGCTGGTTTATTTGCTATTAACAAATTAATGGGCGATTTGCTAAGCACCAAAGAATTGGTTCCTTTTGCCATGAAAGGCGAAGAACTGGCCTGCGGTTACGGTCATGCCGATAATGTTGCCCCTGCCCTACTTGGCGGATTTGTTTTAGTAAGAAGCTATGAACCTCTCGATGTGATTTCTTTACCTACACCCGCTGGTATGTATGCAGCTATTGTTTACCCCGAGGTAGATGTACCGACTAAAGACGCACGCCAAATGATTCGCAGCAAAGTATCGCTTAAAGATGCGGTTACCCAATGGGGAAATGTGGCCGGATTAGTGAGCGGCTTGTTTATGAATGATTTTGATTTGATTGGCAGAAGCATGAAAGATGTGCTGGTGGAGCCGACACGTTCAATTTTAATTCCCGGTTTTGAAGAAATGAGAGCCCTGGCTATGGAAAATGGCGCTATCGGTTTCGGAATATCAGGATCAGGGCCATCGGTTTTCGCCTTAACCAGAGATGAAGAAACTGCGCGGAAAATAACCAAATCGCAGCAGCAACATTTACATAAAATCAATATTAACAGCAAAGCTTTCGTATCGCCGGTTAACGCCGAAGGACCGAAGGTTATGTAAATATGTAAAATGGGAGATGGATGATGTAAATCACATTTTCCATCATCCATCTTACCTTTTCCATTAAAAACCATGAAATTATACTCAACCAACAATAAAGATTTACGTGTTTCTTTTAAAGAGGCCGTTTTTAACAGCATGCCGCAGGATAAAGGCTTGTACATGCCTGTAGAAATTCCACAGCTGGACGCTGCATTCGTAGAAAATATTGAGCAATACACCTTACCTGAAATTGCTTATCAGGTAGCTTCGGTCCTATTGAAAGATGAAATTCCGGCTGATGACCTAAAAGCTCTAATTGAGGATGCCATTAACTTTGAGGCTCCTGCAGTGAAACTGGATGAAAAAACCTTTGTACTGGAGCTGTTCCACGGACCATCTTTGGCTTTTAAAGATTTTGGCGCTCGATTTATGAGCCGTGTAATGGCCTATTTCTTAAAAGACGGAGAGCAGCTTTTGGATGTACTGGTAGCTACTTCAGGCGATACCGGCGGCGCAGTGGCCCTTGGGTTTTTAGGTGTACCGAATACTCGTGTTACCATTTTATATCCAGAGGGTAAAGTTAGTCCGATACAAGAGTTACAATTAACCACTAATGGGCAAAATATTCGTGCAATTGAAGTAAAAGGAACTTTTGATGATTGCCAGGCCCTGGTTAAACAGGCTTTTGCAGATGCTGATCTGAACAATAAATTTCGTCTCACCTCAGCTAACTCGATCAATATTTCGAGGTTAATTCCGCAAACATTTTATTACTTCAACACTTATGCTCAGTTAAAAAAACAAGGACTTAGCAATGTAGTTTTCTCAGTACCTAGCGGAAACTTTGGTAATATTGGTGCAGGTTTACTTGCTTACAAACTCGGCTTACCTGTAAAACAGTTTATTGCTGCTACAAATGTAAATGATACCGTTCCACGCTTTTTAGAAACAGGCAATTACGAAACTAAGCCCTCAACACAAACCTATTCGAACGCAATGGATGTGGGAGCACCAAGCAACTGGGTTCGGATTATGGATTTGTTTAACCAGGATGTAGATGCTTTGAAGCAAGTGGTTACCGCTTATCGTTTTACTGATGAAGAGACGCTTGCAGGAATTAAAGCGATTGATAATAAATTTAACTATGTAGCCTGTCCGCATACCGCCATTGCTTATTTAGCAGTAGAAAGATACAGGAACGAAAATCCGGCAGATGAAAGCGCAGCAGTATTTTTATCTACAGCGCATGCCTGCAAGTTTCCGGATATCTTCCCGGAAGAGATTGCCACAAAGATTGAAATTCCGGAGCAGGTTACTGATTTAGAAAGCAAGCCTAAACAGGCTGATCAGTTAGGCGTAGATTTTGAAGGCTTTAAGGCCTATTTGCTGAAAGGATAACCATGTTTATTCTAAGGTCCGGATTGCAAATCCGGACCAACTATCGGCATAACTATTTAGAGCGCTGCGCCCTTAAAGCTTTAATTTCGCGCTTTAATTCCTCAATCTGCTGTTGCTGCTCTTTAATGCTGCCAACCAGAAGTGGCACTAAACTTTCATAATCAACCTTTGTTATCGTTGCAGTTTTAAAGGCATTTTTGCCTGAAGAGTAATCCTTTGCCTGCACCGAAACGATATCAGGCACTGCTTTTTTAGCCTCGGCACCTACAAAGCCGATTTGAGGATTGGCCGATAAGCGAAGTTTTTCGGCCCAGGCCTTATCGTAATTAAAACTTACAGGTTGCAGTTTTGTAACCTGGCTTAATGCATTTTCTATTGGCTTAACGTTGTTCTGCACAACTTCTTGCGCACTGATTTTTAGAGATGCAGCGATTAAAAGCACTGCAAATGAAATTGCTCGTTTCATATATAATGGTTTTGTATTTTTTAAAATAGACTAATAGATTTCACAAGAATGTAAAACCTGGTAAATGCTAAAATGCAGTTAAACGGAAGGCGGCGGCGTTAAAACCTCGGGGAAGTATGCCAGAGAAAAAGGATGATTGGGAATAATTTGTTTTTTAGCCATCAGCACCGGAAAATAAGTTTGGCCATGAAAGGCAACCTGTTCAATTGCATATTCGGTTTCTACCTTTTTCTTCTTTTTCGGTTGCATCATCATGTGTTGATAAAGCCTCAATGTTATCGGCAGAATAGCTTAAATACGAAACCACATGGCTTACTTTTATGAAAAAAGTTAGCGCAATGGAGATAATCAGTACGTATTTAAAAGCATAAAACTTCATTGTTGCAAATATAAGTGCTATGCTTTTAAAACAATAAATTTATGGTTAAAGTTCTGTAAGAATTTCGCACATGGCTGAGGTAGCAAGCTCAATGTCTGCTGTTGTTGTCCGCCAGTTTACAAAGGCTGCACGGATTCCTTTCTTTCCATTGTAGACAGTTGGTGTCATGAATACCTTTCCGCCTGCATTTAGCTTATTTAGAAAATCCGGAACGCGGTTTTCATCGGTTAAAGTAAAGCATACAGTATTTAAGCGTACAGGAGCAAGCAATTCGAAAGCTGGATTTTGGTTAATAAAATCAGCAAATCGTAGTGCCATTTCCACGTTACTTTCTACAATTTCCTGATAGCCCCGTTTTCCATAACTTGTTAGGGTAAACCAGGCAGGCAAAGCTTTTAACCTGCGTGAGTTTTCTGGCAGGAAATTTAAATAACTAAAATTCTCCATCGGATTGCCCAGGTAAGCGGCATTTGAATTTTGAAAAGTCTCGACCTGCAACAACTGATGTGCTTCCTTAACCAGAAAGACAGCACTTTCGTATGGAACATTTAACCATTTGTGGCAATCGACCGTAATGCTATCTGCATTTCCCCAACCTTTTACCAAATGGCTGTATTTGGGTGAACAAGCAGCAAAGCCACCAAAGGCCGCATCGATATGCCACCAGAAATTATATTTTTGTTTTAACTGGTTAATGGCTTCAAAATCATCAAAATCGACTGTATTTACCGTGCCGGCACTGGAGATTAAGATAAAAGGCTCGCCATTTAAAGCCTGTATTTTCAATTCTAAATCAGCCACGTCTAAAGCTTCCCGGTTACCTTGCATTACCTTAACGGCCGTAATAATGTTACTCCCCAAACCCAGCATGGCCAACGATTTAACTGCAGATGAATGCGGAGTAGCTGATAAAACATTTACTTTACCCGTAATCCCTTCCCGTGCAAAATCTTTACCCTGTTGTTTACCTACCCACTGTCGCGCTACTGCTAAACAGGTAAAATTAGAAAGGGTGGCTCCGGTAACAAAGCCTCCAAAGAACTGGGGAGGCAAATTAAAAAGCGACAATAAAAGCTGTATCGTTTCGAGTTCAATCAAAGCAGAAATATCGCCATTGCCTTTCGCCGATTGGGTATTTTGATCGTAAACACTAGCCAGCCAATCTCCGGCAATAGCAGCAGGCGTTGTACCGCCAGTTACAAAACCCCAATAACGCGGACCTGATGATGCTACGATAATGGGTTCGAACCGCTCGTTAAATTGCTTTAAAGTATCGGCAGTGCCCAGACCTTCGTGGTTTAAATCGTTTATTAGCTCAATAGTGCCCGTACTGGCGGTTAAACGATCATGAATTTGATTTAAATAAGTCATCCCCTGTTGCTTTACCTCTGTTAAGATGATGTCGAGGTTTTGCTGGTCTTTATTTAAATGATTCATGGTCAAATACAGTTTAAGTTGTTCGGGAAACATTCAGACCTGTAAGCATTAAACAGCCGACAGGTCTTTTAAAGTCTGCTAAAAAATTGCTCTGGCAATTTCTTTGGTTTGCTCCGGTCTGCCCATGGTATAAAAATGCAGTACAGGTGCTCCGAAATCCATCAGTTCTTTACACTGCTTAATCATGGCTTCGGTACCAATTGCTTTAGCCTCGGCATTGTTCTTAGCATACGATAAGGCTTCGGTTAACTCGTTTGGCAAATCAAGGTGGAAAATTTTAGGTAAAACCGTTAACTGTTTTAAGGTACTTATTGGCTTTAAACCCGGTATAATCGGCACATTGATATCGTTTTCCCTACATTTTTTAACAAAATCGAAGTACTTCTGATTATCAAAAAACATCTGGGTAACAATAAACTCAGCCCCCATATCAACTTTCTTTTTCAGGTATTTAAAGTCGGCATTTAAATTAGGCGCTTCAAAATGTTTCTCCGGATAGCCCGCTACACCAATACAGAAATCACTTTTGTAGGTATCGACATCTTCGTGCAAAAACTTACCATTGTTATGGTCTTTAATATGCTGAATCAAATCGGTAGCATAATGGTGGCCGCCTTTAGTTGGGATAAATGAGGCTTCGGCCTGGCGGGCATCGCCGCGTAGCGCAAGCACATTATCAATTCCTAAAAACTGCAGGTCAATCAGTGCATTTTCGGTTTCTTCTTTAGTAAAACCACCACAAATTAAGTGCGGTACGGCATCAATCTTATATTTATGGATAATAGCCGCACAAATGGCAATGGTACCCGGGCGTTTGCGGTATGAAACCTTTTGCAATAAACCATTTTCCTGCTCTTTATAAATGTAGTCTTCGCGTAGGGAAGTTACATCGATAAAAGGTGGATTAAACTCCAGCAAAGGATCGATGGCATCGTAAACCCACTGGATGCTCTGCCCCTTCATTGGCGGCAATAATTCGAAAGAGAACAAGGTTTTACCCTTAGCATTTTTTATATGGTCGGTAATCTTCATAACCCAACCCCTAAAGGGGCCTTAAATTTTTAATTTATATACAATTCCCTCCCCTGTAGGGGTTGGGGTTAATAAGCTAAATTCGGACTTAACCACCGTTCCACTTCTTCAACAGGCATATCTTTTCTGATGGCATAATCTTCAATCTGATCTTTGGTAATTTTCCCTAAACCAAAATATCTCGAATCGGGATGTGCGAAATAAAATCCACTTACTGCAGCAGTTGGATACATGGCGTAGCTTTCGGTTAAACGCAATCCGATTTTATTTTCCGCATCAAGCAAAGCAAATAAAGTTCCTTTTTCGGTATGCTCCGGACAGGCCGGATAACCCGGTGCCGGACGTATACCTGCATACTCTTCTTTAATCAGTTCCTGATTGCTTAAACTTTCATCTTTAGCATAACCCCAGTATTCTTTACGTACGCGCTCGTGCATGCGCTCGGCAAAAGCTTCAGCTAAACGATCGGCAAGTGCTTTAGCCATAATGCTGTTGTAATCATCGTGGTTGGCTTCAAACTCATTTACCAGTTCATCAATACCAATACCTGTAGTTACCGCAAAGCCTCCAAAATAATCCTGGATTCCGCTTTCTTTCGGCGCAATAAAATCAGACAAGGCATAATAAGGCTGTCCGTCTACTTTCTCGGCCTGCTGGCGGAGGGTATGTATAGTGATGGAAGATGGTAGATGTGAAACGGATGATGGATCTTCCATTCCATTTTCCATTGTACCTTTTACATCTAAAACGATATCGTCTTCAACCGCATTTGCCTGCCAGAAACCGATAACGCCTCTTGCCGTTAGCAATTTCTCGTCGAGGATTCTTTTTAACAAAGTTTGTGCATCATCGAAAAGTTTTTTTGCCTCATCTCCAACGTTTTTATCGTCAAAAATTTTCGGATAGCTTCCTCGAAGTTCCCAGGTATGAAAAAACGGGGTCCAGTCGATATACGGTACCAGTTCTTCTAATGGGTAATTATCAAAAACCTTCGTTCCGGTAAATTCTGGAACAGGTAGGTTGGGTTGAAAATCTATCTTAAATTTATTTTCGCGGGCTTCTTCCAGCGTTTTAAAACGCTTATCCGAACGTTTGTTTAAATGTGCTTCGCGGGCTTTATCGTATTCGGCTTTTATACCGGCTACGTATTCGTCTTTGGTATCGGGATTCATCAAAGTGCTGCACACTGTAACACTTCTCGATGCATCCAATACGTGAATGGCCGGACCTGAATAATTTGGTGCCACTTTTACCGCAGCATGGATACGCGAGGTAGTTGCACCACCAATAATTAAAGGTATGGTAAAACCTTCACGCTCCATTTCTTTAGCAAAGTGAACCATTTCATCTAACGAAGGAGTGATTAATCCACTTAAACCAATAATATCGGCATTTATTTCTTTGGCCTTTTTGATGATATCCTGTGCAGGAACCATCACGCCCATATCTACAATTTCGAAGTTGTTACAAGCCAGTACTACACCCACAATATTTTTACCGATATCGTGTACATCGCCTTTTACAGTAGCCATTAGTACCTTTCCGGCCGATGAGTTTTGATCCTGATCTGGATTATCGAGTTTTTCCTGTTCAATAAAAGGCAAGAGGTATGCAACGGCTTTTTTCATTACCCTGGCCGATTTTACTACCTGAGGCAGGAACATTTTGCCTGCACCAAATAAATCGCCCACAATATTCATCCCATCCATCAATGGCCCTTCAATTACCTGTATAGGACGGGCATATTTCTGGCGGGCTTCTTCTACATCGTCATCCAGATATTCTACAATACCTTTTACCAATGAATGTGATAACCTTTCTTCAACCGATCCTTTTCTCCACTCTTCATCTTTAACAATCTCCTTCCCTTTTGATTTTACGGTATCGGCATATTCTACCAGGCGCTCGGTGGCATCTTCCCTACGGTTTAACAGTACGTCCTCTACCCTTTCCAATAATTCGGGTGGAATTTCCTGATAAACCTCCAGCATACCGGCATTTACAATCCCCATATCTAAACCTGCCTGAATGGCGTGGTAAAGAAATGCAGAGTGCATGGCTTCGCGAACCACATTGTTACCCCTGAAAGAGAATGAAATATTCGAAACCCCACCACTTACTTTGGCATGAGGCAGGTTTTCTTTGATCCAACGGGTGGCGTTAATAAAATCGACCGCGTAATTGTTGTGTTCCTCCAGTCCGGTGGCCACTGTTAAAATATTCGGGTCAAAAATAATATCTTCTGGCGGGAAACCGATTTCGTTTACCAGTATATCGTAACTTCTTTTACAGATCTCTTTTCTACGTTCGTAATTATCGGCTTGCCCCTGCTCATCAAAAGCCATTACCACAACTGCAGCACCATACTGCATAATTTTGCGGGCACTTTCACGGAATTTATCTTCGCCTTCTTTCAAGGAAATAGAGTTTACAATCCCTTTCCCTTGGAGGCATTTTAAGCCATTCTCAATCACCGACCATTTTGATGAATCGACCATGATTGGCAGTTTGGCAATATCAGGTTCAGAGGCAATCAGGTTTAAGAATTTGGTCATGGCTGCTTCTGAATCGAGCATACCTTCATCCATATTCACATCAATAACCTGCGCACCACCCTCTACCTGCTGTAAAGCAACGGCTAGTGCAGCTTCGTAATCGCCACCTAAAATCAGTTTCGAGAATTTTGGCGATCCGGTAATATTGGTTCTTTCGCCAATGTTTACAAAAATACTTTCAGGAGTAATGGTTACCGGCTCTAATCCGCTTAAACGCATGTAAGGCTCGAGCACAGGTAATTTTCTAGGCTCAGCTTTCCGCGCATTTTTAGCAATGCAACCAATGTGATCGGGCGTAGTACCGCAACAGCCACCAACGATATTCACAAAGCCTGATGCAATGAAATCATCAACAAGGTGTGCGGTTTCGTGCGGTTGCTCATCATAAGCTCCAAACTCGTTGGGTAAACCTGCATTTGGATAAGCCGAAACGTAGCAACCTGCTTTTGCTGCAAGTTCTTCGATATGCGGACGCATTTCTTTGGCTCCCAATGCACAGTTAAAACCAATACTCAGTGGTTTGGCATGCATTACAGAATTTAAGAAGGCTTCGGCCGTTTGGCCCGACAATGTTCTTCCCGAAGCATCGGTAATGGTACCCGAGATCATAATCTCCAGCTTACGACCAATTACTTCCTCGTATTTTTTTATGGCAACAATGGCCACTTTTGCATTTAAAGTATCGAAAATGGTTTCAATCAACAACACATCCGAACCACCGTCTACCAAACCACGCACCTGCTCATAATAAGCTTCTTCGAGTTCATCAAAATAAACCGCCCTAAAACCAGGGTCGTTTACATTCGGCGACATTGAAAGGGTACGGTTGGTTGGGCCAATGGCACCGGCCACAAAGCACTTACGATCGGGATTAGCCGCCATAAACTCGTTGGCCGCTTCTTTGGCTACCCTTGCTCCTTCGAAACTCATTTCGTAAGAAAGGTCTTCCATCTGGTAATCGGCCATCGAAATGCGCTGCGTACTAAAGGTATTGGTTTCGATAATATCGGCACCAGCAGCCATGTACTCGAGGTGTATGGTTTTGATAATATCGGGTCGTGTAATGTTAAGCAAATCGTTATTGCCTTTTACATCGCAGGGATGATCTTTAAAGCGTTCCCCTCTAAAATCCTCTTCAGTTAGGGTATATCGCTGAATCATGGTACCCATTGCACCATCAATCACCAAAATACGTTTTTCTAATTCTTCTCTAATGCTCATTGTTGTTGTAGTAGCAAGTAGCAAGTATCAAGCGTTGAAATATTGATAACTCACTTCTTATTAGGTGGTAGCAAAAAGTAAAGGCAAAATTGTCTTAATACTTCATACTTGTTTCCTAAATTAATGGCTTATCTAAAAAGTTGGTACGAGAATCGTAATCCTAAACTTATCTGTTTCCGCTATTTGCAGAATAGAATTTAGCACCTTGTGTGGCACAGGTTGCTAAGACTTCGTTGGGTCTAATCCCTCCGTCTTTCTTAATAAGCATACAAAAATGCAACAAAGCGGCATCATTTCCAAAAATTATCGCTTTGCTGCCAAATAAAATTACAAAGGCCATGCAAAACTGCACAGCCTTAAGAATATTGTTCTGTTTAAAACGCTTATTTTCTGCTTCCGAAAATACGTAATAAGAAAAGGAAGATGTTTAAGAAATCAAGGTATAAAGATAAAGCAGCTACTATAGCCATTTTCTTAGATTCAATCTGAAGGACCTGCTCTCCGCTAGCCTCAATACCTTCTCCAATTCTTTTAATCTTTTGCACATCATAAGCTGTTAAGGCAGTAAATATTGCAATACCAATAAAAGCCATAAATAAGCTGAACTGTTCGCTCTGAATAAACATATTAATTACACTGGCAATTACTAAACCAATTACCCCAACCATCAGAATCGGGCCAAATTTGCTTAGATCGATATTCGTTGTGTAACCCATAAACGCCATAATTCCAAATATTCCGGCTGCACCTGCAAAACAGCTTACTACCGAACCTGAAGTATAGGTTAACAAGATAAAGCTTAAGCTAATTCCAGTTAATACAGAGTAAAGTACAAATATGCCTATTAAAGCTGGTAATGATAACCGGCTTAAACCAAAGCCCATTAATAAAACTAGTCCTAGGGGAGCAAACATAGCTATATAACCAAATATCGACATACTAACTTTGCCTGTTGCAGGGTTAATATTTAAAAGGTACTGCATTAACTGTTCGTTGGTACCGAAAAGATAAGCAGCAACTGTAGATAAACTTAACGCAACGAACATCCATAGGAAAACGTTGGCAAAGAATTTTTTAGAAACAGATTTTTCCTGTACAAAAACACTGTTGTCCTGATATTGATAATTTTGTTGTTCCATTTTAATTTTTTGTGTATTAAATTATATAAAAATAAACATTTAGTTCAATCTTTTTGTCAGCAGTTCTTCAACTTTTTTAAAGAACTGCAGCGGCTTTAATGTACGCCAGGGCAGGTTATCGAAATCGCCGCCAAAGTTAATGTAATAATCGATGTTGTTATCGCGAAACTCGTCAATTACGTGCTGCTGAAAGTTTACACCAACAATCCAGCCGTCTTCTACTTCCTGAAACCACTCTTCGTAGTAACTATCGTCGGAAGCGTGAAAATTCAGCACATTTTCTCCGATCAGAATAAATTTATTAATGCCTTCGGCCATCATCAGCTCCAGAATATCACGCTTAAGGAGCATAATATCGTTGTTAATGGCATCGTTCCACTCGCCAATCAACTCAATAATGGCATAACTACGATCGTAATCAGCGTAAAGTACTTTCAAATATAACGTACTCGAACCAAAATCATCCCATTGCGGGTGCAGCAAAAAATTATAAATCTGCTTATCGAAGTAAAGCTCTGAATATTCGGTATTGTAAAACGGGGAACGCTCATCCTCTGCCGAGATATAATCATCTCTCCACTGGTAATAAGGCTCAATCTCGTGCATAGTTTTTAATTATTGAATGAGTAAATTTTGAATGAGTAAATATTTTAAACCCATCTTCAATTCAATCACTCAGTCATTATTTAATTTTGAATTAGCGAATTTTGAATGAGTGAATGTTTAAGCCATCCTCCAATTCAATCATTATATCATTCCATCCTTCAATCATTTGTTAATGTTGCCCTGCTTCTACTGCTTTGCGCACACTTCCGTAACGATTTAGCAACTCAGCAGCTTCTTCGTAGCCAATGTGCAGCTCGTCGGCAACCATTTGTGTTCCGCGGTCTACCAGTTTATGATTGGTTAATTGCATATCAACCATCTTATTGCCTACCACACGTCCAAGTTGAACCATAACCGTAGTACTTAGCATGTTCAAAACCATTTTTTGCGCCGTTCCCGACTTCATACGTGTAGAGCCGGTAATAAACTCAGGTCCCACCACCACTTCAACAGGGAAATCAGATTCGGCAGCAATTGGCCCACCGGTATTGCAAACAATGCAACCTGTTAAAACCCCATGCTTACGTGCTGTATTTAGGCCCCCAATAACGTAAGGAGTAGTACCCGATGCGGCCAGGCCAACCAGACAATCTTTTTCGTTAATATTAAACTCCTGTAAGTCTTTCCAGGCTTGTTCGGCATCATCTTCGGCAAATTCTACGGCTCTTCTAATCGCCGTATCACCACCTGCAATAATCCCAACAACCCAATCAAAAGGCACGCCATAAGTAGGCGGACATTCTGATGCATCTACCACACCTAAACGCCCACTTGTACCCGCTCCGATATAAAAAAGACGACCACCTTTTTTCATTCTTTCGGCAACTGCCGAAGTTAATTTTTCGATCTGAGGCAAAGATTTTTCTACAGCATAGGCTACAGTTTTATCTTCGTTATTAATGCCCTGCAAGACTTCCAACACCGACATCTGATCGATGTGGTTATAGTTAGATTCTTGCTCGGTAACTCTGTTCATAAATTTAATTTTGATAAAATTCGGTAAATTCTTTCTAAATACTGCCCTAAAAATTCAAAAATATGTACCACAAAATTCAATTGACACATTACACAGGTTAATTAATGTTAAAAATTATAAACAAAAGACAAGAAAATGCAGTTAAAAAATATATCAACCCGCTAATTTTCATAAATTTGCAGTAACGCTGATGAAAAAAAATACCCGTAACAATATACTGATCGCTATAAGCTATTCTGTAATCTTAATAGCCGGTATGTTTTTGGGCATAAAATTTATCAAAGACCAGGGCTTTGGGGTTAAAAAAAGTCCTCAGCTGGCCAGCAACAGCGACGAGAAATTAAACGAAATCCTTCATATCATTAACGGTAACTACGTTGATGACATCAATACCGATTCGCTTCAAAACTTACCTATCGATAGCGTTTTACATCAACTGGATCCCCATAGTGTTTATCTGCCACCAACCGATGCACAGGATATGAGCGATAACCTGGAAGGAAACTTTGAGGGTGTTGGTATAGAATATTACATGCTTAACGATACCATGATGGTTACAGGCGTTGTTAAAGACGGACCTGCTTCACAGGCAGGTATAAAACTGGGCGATAAAATCCTGAGTATCGATACCGCTGTAGTTAGCGGCCGAAACTTACCCAAAGACCAGCTCACCGGCCGTTTTAAAGGGCGTGCCGGAACCGGGGTAAGTGTGGTTTTGTTGCACCCTGGTATTGCACAAAGCAGCCGCATTATGGTTACCCGTGGCAAGGTAAACATTAGCAGTATTGATGCAGCGTATATGATTAACAGTGAAACCGGGTATGTGCGTATTAGTAAATTTGGCGCCAATACCGATAACGATTTTGCTGCAGCAGCCAATGGTTTAAAGGCAAAAGGCATGAAAAAGCTGATTCTCGATTTGCGTGATAATGGCGGTGGCTATTTTACTGCAGCTACCGGCCTGGCCGATCAGTTTTTGCCCGAAAATAAATTAATTGTTTACACCCAGGGCAAGCATGAGCCCCGTACCGATTATTTTTCAACCGGAACCGGTGCTTTTCAAAATGGTAAGCTGGCGGTGCTGATTAACGAAAATACTGCCTCTGCAAGTGAAATTGTAGCCGGCGCAATTCAGGATTTGGGTAGGGGCATAATTGTTGGTCGCCGTTCTTTTGGCAAAGGCCTGGTACAGGAGCAATTTGCTTTTGGCGATGGTTCTGCACTGAATCTTACCATTGCCCGCTATTACACCCCATCTGGTCGCAGCATCCAAAAATCGTACAAAAAAGGTTATGATGCTTACAAACATGAACTGGATGAGCGTATGATGGATGGCGAATTAACCGGAGACCGTACTTCATTTCAGGATTCGATTGAAAAAGCAGAAGGCGTAAATACACAGGCCGTAAAAAAAATTAAACCAATTGGCGGTATACAACCGGATATTTTTGTAAAACTTGACACCACCGGATACAATAAATTTTACAGCAACCTGGTGAGCAAAAAAGTACTTTCTGATTATGTATTTAATGTACTAACCAGCAGGTATAGCGCAAGCTTTGTAGAACAAAATATCAACATCTTTACCATCACCGATAACGATTTCAGAGATTTTATTGGTTTTATACAGCGTAAAAATGTTCCGATAGACCGTTTTCAACTGTACAATTCGAAAACAGTAATTCAAAACGACCTTAAAGCACTACTTTGCCGCTATTATTTAGGGGATGTGGGTTACTACAAAGCCACAAACCAGACCGATAATGCGGTTAAACAGGCATTGGTTAACCTCCAATAGCCGTATTTTATTTGCACCAAGGTACATTTCACTCACAACACACAAAACACAATTTTAAAAAACAACAATAAATCAATATAATATTCTTATTTAATCGCAAATAATAATACTATATTTCGATTTACCTAATTTTGTCCGCATATCCGATATCTTATGGCAGCAGGCAAATTATCAGCAACAGATCAACACTTATTAAGTGATTTATTAGAAAGAGTAAAAAGTCAAACCGATTTATTTCTGGGTTATCCGGTGGCTAAAGATTTCGATTATCAGGAACTGGCTGAGTTTTTAAAATACCCAATGAATAACCTTGGCGACCCCTTTGTTACTTCTACCTATGGCGTAGGATCGCGTGAACTGGAGAAAGAGGTAGTGCAGTTCTTCGCTAACCTTTTCCGCGCACCAGAAGATAACTGGTGGGGCTATGTAACCAACGGAGGTTCGGAAGGTAACTTGTATGGCTTATACCTTGCCCGCGAGCTTCATCCAAAAGGCATGGTTTATTATTCTGAAGCCACTCATTATAGCGTTCAAAAAAACCTGCATTTACTCAACATGTCAAATATTGTAATCCGTACGCAGGAAAGTGGCGAAATCGATTATGATGACCTGGAGTACACCATCCGGATGAACCGCCACATGCCTGTTATTATTATGGCCAACATTGGCACCACCATGACCGAAGCCCGCGACGATGTAGCTAAAATTAAAGCGATTTTAAAAAAGCTGGCCATCCAGCATTATTATATCCATGCTGATGCAGCACTTTCGGGCACTTACAGCGCACTGATAGAGCCACGCCCTGCATTTGATTTTGAAGACGGAGCGGATAGTATTGCCATTAGCGGGCATAAATTTTTCGGTTCGCCAATGCCATGTGGTGTGGTGGTTGCTAAAAAATCGAACCGCGACCGGATTGCACGTTCTGTAGCTTATATTGGCAGTGTTGATACCACCATTACAGGATCAAGAAATGGACACAGCCCGCTGTTTTTGTGGCACACCATTAAACGCCTGGGGCTGGAAGGCTTAAAAGAACGCGCCATGCATAGCTTGGAAACTGCAGCATATACCGAGTTGAAACTCAAAGAAATGGGAATCCATGCCTGGCGCAACACCAATGCCATCACCGTAAACTTCCCTGCACCATCGGGCATAATCTGCAAAAAATGGCAGTTGGCGGCCGAACAGGGAAACTCGCATATTATCTGCATGCCCAATGTAACCAAAGCACATATCGATCTGTTTATAACCGATTTAAAGGCAGAAATAATCTTGCAAAATTAATACGATACAAACTTTTAAATGACCTTAATGTTTAATAGCAACGGTAACTTAGTATTGCAAACCCTTTAAACATAAAAGCATGAAAATAATAGTTGTAGGTGCAACCGGAACTTTAGGCAAAAAAGTTAGCGATGCGTTTGCTCAAAAGCATGAGGTAATACGTGTGGGCAACACCAAAGGCGATGTGCAGGTTGATATTACCAGCGAAGCATCGATTAAAGCGATGTTCGAAAAAACAGGGCCATTTGATGCATTAATCAGCACCAGCGGCAAAGGGCCTTTTGCACCAGTTAAAGAAATGACAGGCGAGACCTTTAAAAAAGGTTTACTGGATAAACTATTGGGCCAGGTTAATCTGGTACTCATTGGCCAGCACTACATTAATAAAGGTGGTTCGTTTACGCTAACATCGGGTATTCTGGCCGATCATCCGGTGGCAGCCGGCGCAGCACTAAGTGCAGTAAACGGAGGCTTAAACTCATTTGTAATTGCAGCAGCTCCCGAGCTCGAAAACGGCGTACGCCTTAATGCGGTTAGCCCGAATGTGGTCGAAGATTCGCCAGCTTATTTTGATGCTTTTCCTGGTGAAATACCCGTAACAATGGAGAAAGTGGTTAAAGCCTTTGAAAAGAGTGTACTTGGCATTGTTACCGGGCAGGTAATAAAAGTTTATTAACATAAGCTTGTTCTGAAAAAACCTGATTTTAATGTTGAAAGCATTATATTGAGCCCGATTAACCATCTCAAAAATGATAGAAACATCCCGCCTCATTTTAAAGCCGCTAACACACAACCAATTATTAAAATACATTAAAGACGACCATTCTTTAGAAAAAGAATTTCACCTGCTGCCTACTAAAAAAAACATTGCACCCGAACTACAGGAAGCATTGCAGCAAACCATTTTACCTAACGTTTTTGATAAAGACAAGGATTACCTCTATCACACCCTCTGGACTATTATTTCGAAACCTGATAACCGCATGGTAGGTGATATTTGTTTTGTAGGCGAGCCCGATCCAAACGGAGAAATCGAAATCGGATACGGTACTTACGAGGAATTTAGAGGCAAAGGCTTTATGACTGAGGCTGTAGGGCGGATATTGCAATGGGCGAAAGAACAGCCAAAAGTAAGATCGGTTTTTGCTGCAACCACCAAAGATAATGTAGCTTCTTACTCGATATTAGAAAAAAACGGCTTTATACACATTGGCGAAGTGGATGATATGCTCAGCTGGAAAATTGAACTGAAGTAAGGCTTATATTACAATTTCAAATAAGCTTAGGCTAATTCCCTCGTAGTGCTTGGGCAATCCATCCGTTTTTTGCATGGTCACCACGCCAACATATTCGAAACCACAGCCGGTGTAATACGCCAAAAGCTTTTCGTTATCTGCCCAGGTATCCATCCGGATATATTTTAGCCCATTATCCAAACTGTATTGCCTTGCCCACTTAATAATTTCCTTAACAAAAGCATAGCCCCTAAAATCGGGATGGGTTACAATCCGGTGGATATAAATGGCATCCTGATCACGGTCGCCCCAAATTAGTTTATCGTTAAAAGTTACAGCAAAAACACAGGCTATTTCGCCACCAACCAGAATTTTATACTGGCGGTTTTCAGCAATTTCGGTTTGCACCAATTCGCGGCTAAAACCCTGCCAATGTTTGTTAAAAACTTTCTTTTGGTGCGCAATAGCCATATCGTAAAAATCGAAAATGATGTCGATATCAGCTGCCTGGCTATTTAATACTTCGATTTGCATAAGGCAAAGGTAATTTTTTACCACAGATAAAAAGGATGAACACATATTTAAACACCTCAGATCTTAACCATATAAGAAATGTAAGCCTAAATGTTCTGATATGACTGATATGGTAAAAACAGGTGTTTCATTGTATTAAGCATAAAAAAAGCAGTGCTGTTTTCCTGGCGGAATACCTGCACTGCTTTTTGCTTTCAGCTTTAGACTTTAAACTTATTTCTGTCTGAAGAAAATCTGGATTGGCGAACCCGCGAAATCAAAATTCTCTCTCAGTTTATTCTCGATAAAACGTTTATACGGATCTTTAATGTATTGCGGTAAATTACAGAAGAAAGCAAACATTGGCGATGTTCCGTTAATCTGCGTAATGTATTTAATTTTGATGTGTTTACCTTTTAATGCCGGCGGCGGGAAACTCTCGATCAAAGGCAACATTACATCGTTTAGCTTCGATGTAGGGATTTTCTTTCCACGGTTTTTATATACATCCAAAGCAGCCTCGATAGCCTTAAAAATACGTTGTTTGTTTAATACCGAAGTAAAAATGATCGGCACATCGGTAAACGGACGAATGCGTTCTTTAATCTGATCTTCGAAAGCTTTCATCGTTTGGGTATTCTTTTCAATCAAATCCCATTTGTTTACCAAAATAACGATACCTTTTTTGTTCTTCTCGGCCAAATGGAAGATATTGATATCCTGGCTTTCGATTCCTTCCTGTGCATCGATCATCAATACCACCACATCAGCTTCTTCCAAAGCTTTGATGGTACGCATTACCGAATAAAATTCAAGGTTTTCTTTAACCTTTGTTTTTTTACGCAGTCCCGCAGTATCAATTAACATAAACTCATGTCCAAACTGGTTGTAGTGAATTTTAATCGAATCGCGGGTAGTACCTGCATTAGCAGTAACAATATTTCTTTCTTTACCGATTAAGGCATTAACCAAAGAAGATTTACCCACATTCGGGCGACCAGCAATGGTAATTTTTGGCAACTGGTTTTCTTCCTCAGGGATATCATCAAATTTTTTGACAATCTCATCAAGCAATTCTCCGGTTCCAGAACCAGTCATAGATGATAAAGGATAAACCTCACCTAAACCAAAGCCATAAAAAGTATGTATTTCGTTATAAAGCGCAGTATTATCTACTTTATTTGCCGCAACAAAAACAGGCTTATCGCTTCTGCGCAAAACCTGTGCAATGTCATCGTCCAAATCAGTAATTCCGGTAGTTACATCTACCATGAAAATTAACACACTGGCCTCTTCAATTGCGATTAATACCTGCTCGCGGATTGCTGCTTCGTAAACATCTTCTGAATTGGCTACATAACCACCAGTATCAATTACAGTGAACTGCTTATCGGTCCACTCTCCCACTCCGTAATGTCGGTCGCGGGTTACACCGCTCATATCATCAACAATGGCTTTACGGCTCTCGGTTAATCTGTTAAAAAGGGTGCTCTTGCCTACGTTTGGCCTGCCTACGATGGCTATAATATTACTCATGGGTGTTCTTTTGATAGTTAATGGCTTATAGTTAATGGTCGTGGTGTTTAGGCAAGCTGCTTAAACTATTTGGCTATCAGCCATTGACTATCAACTACTAACCGATTTATTTCGGGCTGCAAAGGTACGGTTAATTTTCGTAACCTCAGTTAATATTAATTTTTATACTTCTCCAAAAGTCCTTTAAGTACTTCTTCGGTGAGTTCATTATCTTTTAATAATGGAAAACCTTCCCAACGCACAATGCCTTTCGGATCGATTAAAATGGCATGCGGAATGCCTTTAACCTCCAGCTGATTTTTCACAGCACCTTTGGTATCGATCGCCTCGAAGTAATTGATTTTCGGATTATTAAAAGCTTCTACTTTTTCGGCAGACTCATCAGAAACACCAATAATAACAACTTTATCGGCATACTTTTTCTGAATATCGTTTAACGAAGGGATGTATGCCCTGCACGGCCCACACCAGGTTGCCCAAAAGTCAATCAATACAAATTTACCTTTGGTATCGGGCTGTTTCGAAATCCATTTTTCCACAACCAGCTCTGGCGCTTTTTCGTTCAGGATCGATTTGGCCCATAATTTTTTACCGTTGTTCGATTCCTGTGCGACAACAACCGCGCTTACGAACAACAACAAGATCGTTATGCTTTTCTTCATCCTTAAAAATCGAAATTAATTTTCGTAACCGAAACTTTTCAGGTAGTTCTTTTTACTCCTCCAATCAGGAATAACCTTAACAAACAACTCAAGGAAAACCTTGGCATCTAAAAATTTCTCGATTTCGATACGGGCTTCTGTACCAACTTTCTTTAACATGCTGCCACCGGTACCAATCAGGATATTCTTTTGCGAATCGCGCTCTACCACAATCTCAGCACTAATTCTAATCATTTCACCTTTGCCATTTTTAAGCGCCTCTTCTTTAAAGCTCTTTACAATTACCTCGGTACTGTAAGGAATTTCTTTCTGATAGTTTAAAAAGATTTTTTCGCGTACAATTTCAGAAACAAAGAAACGCTCAGAACGATCCGTTAAGTCTTCCTTATCGTAATAGGCCGGGTGCTCAGGTAACATTTCCAAAACACGATCCAGCAAGCCATCCACATTGTGCTTATGCAGTGCAGAAATGGCATAAATGGCAACCGGTTTTAATTTTTCGTTCCAGTAAGCAATTTTTTCATCTACCAGTTCCTGCGTAGCCTGGTCTATTTTATTAATCAATACAATGGTCGGAATATCTTTGTTCAGGATTTTCTCCAGCACATCATCTTCATCATGCGCTTCGTTAATATCGGTTACAAATAAAAGTACATCCGCATCTGTTAAAGATCCATTAACAAAGCTCATCATACTCTCCTGCAAACTGTATTTTGGCTTAATTATACCTGGGGTATCAGAAAAAACGATCTGATATTCTTCTTCATTTACAATTCCTAAAATGCGGTGCCTTGTAGTTTGAGCCTTAGGGGTAATAATACTAAGTCGTTCGCCTACAAGCACATTCATTAAGGTAGATTTACCTACATTGGGTTTACCTATTATACTAACAAAACCTGCTTTATGCGCCATTGAAATATTTTTTAAAAAAAATTTGCAGTACAAAGAAACGAATTATATCTTTGCATTCCAATTCGGAAACAGGGTTAAGGATTTAATTCAACAAGAAAAAACGAATTGTATAGAGTGCGGGGTGGAGCAGTTGGTAGCTCGTCGGGCTCATAACCCGAAGGTCGCACGTTCGAGTCGTGTCCCCGCTACCAAAGAAGTTGAAAGACACTTTAATTTAATGGCCCGTTCGTCTAGGGGTGAGGACGCCAGATTTTCATTCTGGAAACAGGGGTTCGATTCCCCTACGGGCTACAAAAAGCGATCAGAAATGATCGCTTTTGTTGTTTATACGGCTTTTAAAATCTCACTAACTAAAAAGCGCTTTAATTGATCGTTATCCTAAAATGATTTATTCTGATCCTTTGCCAAGAACAACACCGGCCACCGTTTGCGAGTTTTAAATAACCCGATCATAAAATGTTCATCAACTGAACCACCTTTCCAAATTACGTAAAGCTTTTTACCATCTTTACCAATGTAACTTCTGGCACCGAGTTCCAGCACCCTGATCTAGATTCCAGTTAATACCTTATTAAGATCAAAGCTGAAAGTTGCCTTATAATTATCAGACTGTCCTATGTAATTTCCGAAACATTCAGGTTGGCCTCAAACGGGAGAGAACTTCCAAACATTACACTATCTACACCTCTTAAAGATATAAAGATTTTTTAGAGGTAAAACTTCTTATTCATACCTTTAATAAAAATAGCGCCTGATTTACCCGCATCCGATAACGATGCGGGTAAACAGGACTTTTAATCAACATAACTAACCAAAAATTATATCGAAATGCAAAATTTACAGTCGAAGAACAAGAGAGAAAATAATTATTCTTATTTAGACTAATTTTAAACAAATAAACGAAGCAATAGCGAATTATCCAAATGTTTTTAGAAAAAATAGATTGACATAAAAAAATGAAAAATAATTTACTGGAGGCAATACGCATTAAGCCTTTCATTTTAAATTGTTTACAGCTCAAACAAAAATTAAATGAGGTAAAAAAACACTTTATGATGGAAATATTTCAGGAAAGGATTTGGAAATTAAAAAATAAAACCTACTTTTGCACTCCTTCAAACGCGATATTTGAAGCGAATACATAGAGTGCGGGGTGGAGCAGTTGGTAGCTCGTCGGGCTCATAACCCGAAGGTCGCACGTTCGAGTCGTGTCCCCGCTACCAAAGGAGTTGAAAGACACTCTTTAATTTAATGGCCCGTTCGTCTAGGGGTTAGGACGCCAGATTTTCATTCTGGAAACAGGGGTTCGATTCCCCTACGGGCTACGAAAGCGCTGATACACAGTTAATAAAACTGAATCAGCGCTTTTTTTATGTCCTTTCGTAAGTCAGGAATTAAATTTTCGCATGCCAAATGATCTAAAATGATAAACAAAGGTATCCATATTGCTTAGCTTACGTGCTTTATTCAGCTTTCTATTTTGATAGCGCAAACTTCTGCCCGAATAATATGGAGACTTTTTTTCTGTTCTGAGTGTAATCCTTAAGATCTTGCTCAGTATCAAACTGCACCCGTTTGCCATCACAATAAAACTGACGACCATCTAAACTGCTGTAATACGATTTGTAAATATCAATCACTTCCTTTCCTTTGAATTCATAAAGAACGATCCCGTTTATTTCAGGGAACCCCGCTATATCCTGAAATTCGGTTTTGAGCCAGGCCAGATTCTCCAAAGGATTTTTTATTCCACAAGCTGCAGTGTTTTTATCATAGGAAACCTTTGTTTTTTTACATCCTGCAATTAATATCAGCATGAGTATGGGTATGATTTTCAATTTCATTGTTCAAATAATTTATTGCTTAAAGGATCAAACCCCAAATTAATCAGAAATAGTCT
The DNA here is from genome assembly GCA_965284455.1 of Sphingobacteriaceae bacterium. Taxonomy (GTDB): domain Bacteria; phylum Bacteroidota; class Bacteroidia; order Sphingobacteriales; family Sphingobacteriaceae; genus Pedobacter. The sequence goes on along the minus strand of OZ260086.1, from coordinate 4,873,984 downwards.
AAATCGGGTAAAAAAAGATCAGACTATTCTTTGTGTGCATTTTTTGAGGTAATATTTAAAAATATAATGGGGAGAAGAAAAAGGCTTAATTTCAAAATAATAAACTGTAGCGTTTTCAACTATCCAATCGTTTCCTAAAAAACTAAATTAACCAAAACCACATCAAAGCATTATGAGAAAACTAGTCCTGTTTTTATTAACCATTTCTTTTCTATCGTGCAAAAAAGACTCCCGCTACGGCCAGCTCAACTTAAAAAACGGGCAAGAAGTAGAGCTACTTGTTGATCACCGTTATGGTGCCGAAAAGGATATTTTAATTAAGATGCCCGAAAATCTTGATGCAGGTTCTTATTTATCAGGTTTTGACCAGAGGGAAGCGGGCACGAATTACCGGGTAAAGGCAAGGTTTCGCCACCTCGATAATCCACCTCAAGATGCTTCTTCCAACTATTTCGAATTTGTAAAGGTTATTAACCAGGAAAAATATAAAGGAACCGAATCTTTCGAAATCCAAATGTTGGTGTATTACGCTGTTGGCGGGCCAACGATCAGGTTAAGCAAAACAGGAAACGATTATTACTTCATCCCCGATAAACTCCAGTTCACAGCCGCAAATAACACTGTTGCAGGCCAGCTTGAAGAAATTTGGCAAAACGTAAAGGAAATGCGAACAAACCATACCTTACAGCCCAAATGGAAAGCCATTAAAGTTACAGTTACCCACGATCTGCAAAAATTCGGCAAAGCTTACCTGGTGCAGCAAATCCAGTTTACGACATAATTTGTTCCATGTGATCTAAATATTTTTTAAAGCATTAATCTAACCCGTTAATGCTTTTTGTTTTTAGTCCATCAGCACCTGTCAAATTAATCGCTACTTTAGTGTAAAAAATTACGCTCATGGAATTTATCTTCATTTTTATTGTCATTCCTGCACTCATATCCTTACTGGCAGCTTTCTTTATATCGGCACTTACCAGAAAAAAGCTGATAGCACGAAATAATCAACATGTAACAGCCATTTCTATTGCCGTTTTTATCTTTAGCAGCATTATTATTTTCGGTTCTATTGCAGCCTTAATTCTGTACAATGTGCGCTTTGAACGCTAGTTTTGGTCGCCTTTTTCTAATCAGCCACTCAGCGAACAACAAATTAGGTACAAAACCCAGCCAGGCATTGATCATATAAAGCGGTAAAGGATCTACATGCATAAAACTTAAAATAATGATTTTCCAAAACCGTAACGAAACTGCCGATAAGGTAAGCGCATAACTGCGAATCATGAATTCTTTATGCGCTAAAACATTCCCTTTTCTAATTTCGGTTACCGCTTTATAAGTGAACCAAAACCACAAACAATCTAACAGAATAAAAGCTATTTTAGTAGGTAAAAGGCCATTGGCATAAATGCCCATCACAAAAGCTACCGGGAAATTCAGAAAGATATCGTAAACATAAATCTTCCCAACCAAACGGTGCAACCCTTTATATTTAGCGAGTATCGATGCAGAAAACTGAGTAAAGCCTGCCAGCAATGCAAAAATGATCGTGAACACATGGGTATAAAAAGCAATCTTCCAGGGTAAAATATCCAGGTATTCTTTTTTAAACTGCAAAAAGCCAATATCATCGCGCAGCGGATAATAGCGGATAATTCCTATCAGCATCAGGTAAGTGCTAAGAGATAGCAGTAGATAAACAGCTACATTACGTGCGATATACTTAAAAATATCCAGAACAGTTCTATAATTTAATGGCTTACTTATGCTAAATTTATAAAATAAATGGCCACTGGCAAGGGCTAAAAAAGGCTAATACAAATAATAAAGATATGGAAATTGAAAAAATAGCTGAAACAATGTCCGTTAACGGGATTAATATGTATTACGAGATTTATGGCAAGGGCGAAATTCCCCTGGTATTGATCCACGGTGGCGGCTCTACTATCCCCTCCAACTTTGGCAATTTTATCCCCCATCTGGCCCAAAACAACAAACTTATCGCTGTTGAACTGCAGGCCCATGGCCGTACCAGCGATCGCGATGCCCCTGAATCTTTTGAGCAGGATGCAAATGATGTAGTTACACTGCTCGAACAGCTTAATATTGCTAAAGCCAATTTTCTGGGGTTTAGCAATGGTGGTACCACTACCCTTCACATTGCTGTACGCTACCCAATTGTGGTAAATAAAATTGTTGTTATTTCTGCCAATTACCAGAAAACAGGGCTAATAGACGGTTTTTATGATGGCTTTGGAGCCTTTACTTTGGAACACATGCCCGAAGGACTTAAAAAATCATATCTCGAATTGAACCCCGATCCTGCAGGCCTGCAAAATATGTTTGAGAAAGATAAGCAGCGCATGCTGAATTACATTGACCTGAGTGATGATGAAATTGCGGGAATTAAAGCTGATACTTTATTAATGCTGGCCGACCGCGACGTAATTACGCCGGAACATCTGGTTAAAATGTCGAGATTGATTGAAAATTCGCGTTTAACAATTTTACCGGGCATACATGGTAGTATGATTGGGGAGATATGTGCACCTGATATCAACCCTAAAACACTCGAATTTACTGCGGGTTTAATCGAATCATTTTTACATTCATAATACACGGCGCCATCGTAACTTGCCGCTGCAAAGCCGGATATTAATCAGCTATTGAATATCTTTGTGGCATGGAACACCTGTTAGATAACCCCATCTACCATGCCTTAACATCTGCGCATCGGCATTTTGCAAAAGGCGCGGATGAGGTTAAATACTACCGTAAAGATATTGCTGCGTTTGCAGGCTTAAAAGATAATTCGGCAGAAAATCTGAAGACACTTCACGAGATCAGCGAACCCGACAGTTTGTTTGTAATCTTTTCCAAAGTGCCGTTAAACATACCAGCCTTTTGGACTTTACACATGCAAATTGATATGTTTCAGCTGGTTTATGAGGGGCCAAACGTACCCGAAAGTACAAACGAAGGGCTGACCGACCTTGATCAAAGCCATGTTAACGAAATGTCGGCTTTGGTTGAGCTTACTAAACCGGGGCCGTTCTTAGCCAAAACAATAGAACTGGGTAACTACACAGGCATATTTGCCGAAAACCAATTGATTGCCATGGCAGGTCACCGGTTCTTCCCCAGCCCTTACCGGGAAGTAAGTGCTGTTTGTACCCATCCCGATCATTTGGGAAAGGGTTATGCGTTTAAGATTTTACAGGAGCAGCTTAAAAGAATTCTTAACCGTGCTGAAATACCCTTTTTACATGTTAAAAACGACAATCTGGGTGCCATCAAATTATACCAAAAACTCGGTTTTAAAATCAGGACAGAGATGACTGCCTATGTGATAAAAAAGGAACAAAGCAGCGAACCAGAGAATGTTTCTAAATTAAAATCAGATCTGAGATTGCGGTAAGTATGTTTTAGCTTTGCAGGAAACTAACAAAACACATGTCTAAAACAAAACTTACCATTAACAATAATGGATCCGTTAAAATAGAAGGCGATTTCGAAATTGTAGATAGAAACGGAAATACTTATGGCTTACAGGGCAGAGAAGTAGTATCGATCTGTCGTTGCGGCCTATCTAAAAATAAACCTTTTTGCGACGGCTCACACAAAGATCATTTTGAGCATGAGGCTATTGCCTTCGATCTTCCTCCTAAAAAAGTTTAACTTATTTTAAAGCATCATAAAAATGATGCTTTTTTTATTGCTAATCTGTAAAAAAGCATAAATCTGAAATCAGGTCATCATTTTCAAGCTATTGCTCCAATCCTCGATGGTGCAACACCATAAGCCTTTTTAAAAGCAAAAGAAAAATGCGACAAATCTTTAAAGCCAACTTCCAGGTATACATCTGATGACTTCCAACCTTTTTCCCTGATCAGGTAATGGGCATCGGCCAGGCGCTTTTGCTGTAGCCAGCGGTTTGGCGAGGTATTAAAAATTTTCTGGAAATCGCGCTTGAAAGCAGCCAGACTCCTGCCGGTTAAATAAGCAAACCGGTTAATATCTACGTTAAATTTATAGTGTTCGTTCATGTAAGCCTCCAGGTCAAGTTTCCCGGGTTCAGAAAAATCGAACAGCACATTTTTTAAGCCCGGATTGGTTTCGAGCAGAACCATTACTGCTTCCTTAACCTTCAAATTGGTTAAACCTTTATTAAATTCATTATTGCCATCCAGGTATGGCCCTAAAGAATCGATATAGTTCTTCAGCAGGTTATTTGGCTCCAAAAGCATCGCTCCCCGCCCGTTATCAGGACCGGTAGCTTTAAGGTTATACTCTTCGCTAATGCTATGCAGGGTATCCTGATCTATCGAAATCGAAATAGACCGGTATTCTCCACCCGGCGGTGGAAATTTAGTCCACCGGGTAAGCTGGTTTCTTTTAAAAAAACGGAAATCACCCGGTTTGAAAACAAATTGTTCGCCACCAATAAAATGCTCCGAACTACCCGAAATCATGTAACCAAAGTTATGCTGGGCAATAAACTGCTCGCCTTCGCTGTTTTTTTGCGAATAACAGGAATAAAGAATATTGGGCTTTTTATTTTCTTGCATGTAATCAAATTTATAAAATAAAAAAAGCAATTGCAGCTTAGCAGCTATTATAAAGCAGCAAGAACACAGCTATTGCACCATAGCCATGTTCAATACAGCTGCATTTACTTTTTCAAAAAGGTTTTGCCCAAATCTGAAGTTAGGAAATTATCGGCTTCATCATGATCTGTTGAAACACTCACAGCCATCCATTTCTCCATTTCGGCGGTACGTGCTTCATCTGCATTTTTTAACATACCAATGGCTTCGCTGCCTAAAACCAAATGCACAGGTGGTTCAGTACTATCTACCAAATCGAGCATTACTTTGGCTGCCTTGGCCGGATCGCCCATGGGTACAAACCCGCCGTTTTTAAAATATTCGGCACGTTCTTCTACTTTTTCATAACCTTCAATATGCGGCGCATAGGTCATCGAATCGCCTGCCCAATCTGTTCTGAAACCTCCGGGTTCTACACTGGTTACATAAATCCCGAAATCGACCACTTCTTTTGCCAACACTTCGCTAAAGCCACTCAATCCAAATTTTGCAGCCTGATAAATACCGATACCGGCATTACCCACACGACCACCTATCGAGCTGATTTGTAAAATCCGTCCGGAACGTTGCTTGCGCATAAAAGGTAAAACAGCCCTGGTAATTTCAATAGGCGCGTACAGATTGGTTTCCAACTGGCTCCTCACCTGCTCATCTGTAAATGCTTCGGCGGCACCTACAATACCGAAACCAGCATTGTTTACCAGTACATCGATCCGGCCAAAATGTGCCACCGCCGATTCTACTGCCAAATGCACCTGATCATAATCTGTTACATCCAGCTGGATCGGAAAAAGCTGATCCGGATATTGAGCTGCCAGATCTTGTAAAGCATCTGTATTTCGCGCAGTTGCAGCAACTTTATCTCCATGGGCCAAAACTGTTTCTGTTAGGTTACGGCCCAAACCGCGGGCGCTACCTGTTATAAACCAAATTTTCATATTCTTTCTGTTTTTATTTAACTCAAAGGTATAGCGATTATAACCGCAGCGTTTTGCTGTACAGCTCAACTTGCTTTGTTAAAAAGCTCAATGCATTTTATCGGAACTTTTCTCCCTGATTGGATGTTAAACAAGCACAGCAATTGAAATACGTGATGGTAAAAGCAAAGAAAAAGGGAAAAAAGAAGGGCAAGAAAAACAAACTCGGCGTTAAAAATTCGCTGGTAAACAACATTAATGCGCGGAAAAAGAAAGGGAAATCGAGATCAAAGAAGAAATCTAAAATCAGTAAAAAAGCCTATAAGAAAATGCAAAAAGGCTGGAAAGATTAACCCCGTAAATCTTTCCAGCCTGGCAATCATTACAATTAATGCTTAAAGCTATTTTTTTGGCAACACGTGATTTGCTTTTGCCCAGGCCTGCCATTTGGCATTTAATGCTTTTACGCGGTCGGGGTTTTGCGCTGCCAGATCTTTTAATTCGGTTTTATCATTTTTAATGTTGTATAAACGCCAGGTCGAATCGCCCGCAAGATTAACCAGTTTCCAATCGCCAGCGCGCACATAACGCGCGTTAAAGTGCTCATTAAACAACATATCGTGCCCCACCGCCTGCTTTCCTTTTAATGCCGGCATCAAACTTTCGCCTTGCATAGGTTTGATGATATTCCCTTTATAATTGACTGGGTATTTTGCCTTTCCAAGCTCTGCAAAAGTGCGCATAAAATCCATTACATGACCAACCTGATCACTGTAACTACCTTTCTTTGCCGTAATGCCTTTTGGCCAGAAAGCAATCATCGGGGTATGTACACCGCCTTCGTAAGATTGTGCCTTCGCCAGCTGATAAGGTGTATTGGCCAAATTAGCCCAAATAGGCCCGATGGAGGTATAACTGATTTGCGGACCCGGCATTACTTTTTTATAAATGGGATAAGCAATTTTTTCGCCGGTACGGGTTTGGCTGGGGCGATCGAAACCGGGGCCATAACGCATGGCATCTTCCGGACTTGCCCCATTATCACTTAAGAATACAATCAGCGTATTGTCTAGCTGGTTGGTTTCCTTTAAGGCTTTAATAATCCTTCCAATCCCCTGATCCATGCGGTCGATCATAGCTGCATGGACGGCCATGGCCATTTCGTCGAATTGTTTTGTGGGATTATTTTCCCAGTTATCGTTACCCTTTCTTTGGGAAAGTGGAGCCGTTCTAGGATCAATTAATCCCATGGCTACCATTCTCTTATAACGGGCATCGCGGATTGCATCCCAGCCCACTTTATAGGTATCTTTATATTTGGCAATATCTTCGGGTTTTGCCTGTAAGGGCCAATGCGGGGCATTTTCTGCTACGTACAAGAAAAATGGCTTATCGCCTTTACTAAATTCGCGGATGTAGGTCGATGCGGTATCGTTAATGGCATCGGTGTGGTAATAATCTTTCGGTACTTCCGTTATCGGGCTAGTACCACTTACCAGACTAAAAGGGTCAAAAAAATCGACTACGCCCCAAAGTGTACCAAAAAACTTTTCGAAACCCCTATTGGTAGGGTATTGATCAATTGGCGAAAACAGCGGGAAACTGGTTTTATGGTTCAACCAGTCCTGTTGTGCCTGAGGCGTAGGCTGCTCAACCGTATTGGAAACATGCCATTTGCCCGACATAGCAGTGCGGTAACCTGCATCTTTTAAAACCTCGGCAAGGGTAACTGCATTTTTGGTTAGGGCACCACGATAGCCTTCAATATTACGATCCTGGGTCATTTCACCTATACCAGCATTGTGGTTGTAAAGCCCGGTTAATAAGGCCGCCCTTGTAGGGCAACAACGCGAAGTATTATAGAAATTTCTAAAACGAACTCCCTGAGCGGCCAGGTAATCGATATTTGGTGTTTTTATTTCGCCACCATAACAGCCAATATCCGAGAAACCTAAATCATCGGCGAGAATTACAATGATGTTTGGTCGTTCGTCAGCCTTAACTGTCTTTTTTTGAGGTTTTCCGCCATCCTTAAATGCAGTAAAAAAAGCCATCGGGACAAATAAAGCGAGGGCCGAATATTTGGTATAGATTTTCATATCAAACCCAAAATAAAATAAAAACCCGAGAGTTTGTATTTCATCATTAATTTGTTGCAATGCAATCTAAATCGTTTTAATAAATGAACTTAAGCCATTTCACCCCAAAGGACAAACGAAACCACTTAAGCTCCATAAATGTGACTAACCCGCTTTTTTACTTTTATGGTATGTAAAGTAGGATAATGCCAAAACTGCTAAAAAGATCAGCGGTGCACTGGCATGTCCAATGGTATCGCCCGAGGCCAGGTGTGCAATACTTGCCGAAACGAATACAATTGTAAAACCGGCATAGGCCCACTCTTTGATCAAACCTTTAATGGGTACCAGCAAAACAATTGCACCCAATAACTTGGCTATCCCTAATTCTATCCTAAAATAATCGGGAAAACCCACATGCTGAAAGCCCTGCTTAACCTCCGGGTTGGTAAAATAGGAATAAGCCGAAAAAACCATCATCAGCGAAACCAATGCTGTTGATATCCAATACGTAATCTGAATTGCTTTTGTGTTCATAACTTTTTTGAGGCAAACTTAGCTACTTTTGCTATCCAAAAGATACTACTTTCCCAAAGGATAGCGCTATCATTTAGGAAAGCACGTAACTTTGCCCTATGGGACCAAAAGATAAACACCACGATAAGTCTGCCTGCACCGCCAGCATGAATGCCATTAAAGATGCGCTGTATGTGCTGAATGGTAAATGGAAACTCCCTTTGATTTTGAGTTTGCAGGCCGCTCCGTTTTAACGAAATTCAGAAATCGCTGGGAGAAATCACCCCAAAAATCCTTTCGAAAGAATTAAAAGAACTCGAATTGAATGAGTTTGTGACCAGGAAAGTGTTCCACACTACGCCTGTTACCGTAACCTACGAGTTAACCGAGTACAGCGGAACCCTCGACAGTGTAATTAATGAGCTGAGGGAATGGGGAATGCAGCATCGCGAACGTTTGGTAAAAAACCGAAGGAAAGAAACAAGCCTAGAAGAGAAAAGCGCCTAGCCACTCGTTCAGATGAACCCTTTTGCACCTAAAAAAGCAAAAACCTGAATATGATAAAATTCGGCTATCTTTGCAGAAAATAAAATCGATGGCGATATTACATAGAAAAGAAGAAAAAATTCAGGCAGTGCTGGGGAGGTTGCCTAAAAAATATACAGAAGAACAGTTTTTAGAGATGTTCATCAAACTTTATTCAAAAGATTGGGGCAAAATTAGATCGGCCTATACTAAACAAGCACAGGATAAAGAGCCGGGTACCGTAATTAACATGCCTAAACCAGATGTTTACCTAAAACAACTATTGGCAATTTATTTACAAAATACAGCGGCACCTAAAGCAGCTGAAGTAAAAGAAGAAGTTGTTGCAGAGCCGGTTGCTGAGGTTAAAAAAGCTAAAGCACCAGCCAAAAAGAAAGAAACTGCTGCAGATAGCGAAAAAGCAGAACCTAAAAAAGCTAAAGCAGCAGCTGCGAAAAAAGCTGCTCCCGCAAAAGAAACCGAGGAAGAAACAAAGAAACCAAAAGCCGCAGCAAAAAAGCCCGCAGCAAAAAAATAAAAATATTTTAAGTGTTATATAATAAATCGCCTTTTTGGTTGTTTATATATATGAGAGCGTTAATTTAGATGACGGGGATAGGTCGGTATGATTTATCCCCGTTCTTTTTTCACCACAATTTCGATTGGTGTAGTCGGAGGTCAGGTGCCACTCATGTCTTAGTGGTTTACTTTTTACCACAGAGGCACCAGGCACACAAAGTCTGTTTCTCCGTGCTTTCTGAGTCTCCGTGGCTGTGTTTAAGATCGTTTTGACACGGATGCATGGAGCCCACGGAAGGGGTTTAATATTTCTTTGTACCCTTCGTGGCTTAGTGGTTAAAAAATAAGAGATTCTGCCCTGTACCAGAATGACGACATAATACCTTTGCGCTCTTTGCGCCTCACTCTGCGCCCTCTGCGGTTAAAAAAGAAATAGATTCTAGCCTGCACCAGAATAACGGCATAAAAACTCTGCGCTCTTTGCGCCTTTCTCTGAGCCCTTTGCGGTTAAAAACCCTGAATCAAACATACAATTGTAAATTTCATTCTTTTAATTGGCATATCGGGAAAAGTCGATATACATTTGCATCATGGATCAGGTAGAGATATTTAAAGCACTTTCTAATAAAACCCGTTTACAAATTTTAAACTGGCTAAAAGAGCCCGAGAAAAATTTTCCCGAACAACCTAACGCCGATTTCGAAAATGTTGGCGTTTGTGTAGGGCAAATTCAATATAAGGCAGGCTTATCTCAAAGTACCATTTCCGAATACCTTTCTATTTTACAACGTGCAGATTTAGTATGTGCCACCCGTGTTGGGCAATGGACATATTACAAGCGCAATAAAGAAGGTATAGAGAAGTTAAGTCAAATCATCAATTCAGAATTATAATCTACAATACATGAACACAGATAGTTTATTCAGGCCATTTAGCCTTAAAACATTAAATACTAAAAACAGGATCGTAATGGCTCCTATGACCCGTTCATTTTCTCCGAACGGAGTACCAACACCAGATGTAGCCAGCTATTATACCAAAAGAGCGGCTGGTGAGGTAGGTTTAATCCTATCAGAAGGAACAGTAATTAACAGGCCATCATCCTCTGCAGATCCTAACATCCCGCATTTCTACGGAACCGAAGCACTTGCCGGATGGGAAAATGTAATTAAAGGAGTACATGGTGCCGGCGGACAAATGGGTCCACAAATCTGGCACCAGGGTATTCACGCCAATCATGCTTCTGGCTGGTTACCAGGCACTCCATTTGAAGGGCCTTCATCTTTTAACAGTCCGGGATTTGAAAACGGCATAGCCATGACAGATGCTGCCATTGCCGATACCATTGCCGCTTTTGGGCAGGCTGCTGCCGATGCTAAAGCCCTTGGTTTTGATACCGTTGAAATACATGGTGCACACCAATATTTAATCGACCAGTTTTTTTGGGATGCAACTAACAACCGTACCGACATTTATGGTGGTAAAACCTTAGCCGAACGTACCCGTTTTGGTGTAGAAGTAATTAAAGAGGTACGCAAAAGAGTAGGCGAAGACTTTGCTGTAATTATTCGATTATCGCAATTTAAACCAGCTGCTTACGATTTTAAACTGGCCAAAAACGAGCAGGAAATGGAGCAATGGTTAACGCCACTGGCTGATGCCGGCATCGATATTTTTCACTGTTCGCAACGCCGTTTCTGGGAGCCTGAATTTGAAGGTTCTGACCTTAACTTTGCAGGCTGGGCTAAAAAATTAACCGGTAAAGCAACGATTTCAGTTGGTTCGGTTGGTTTAGACGGCGATTTCTTTGGCGCGTTTGCAGGTCAAAGTTCACAACCCAGCTCTTTAGATGAATTGGTACGCCGTATGGACCGTGGCGATTTTGACCTGGTAGCCGTTGGCCGCCCGCTTTTAGCCGATCCGAATTGGGTTGAAAAAATTAAAAACAACCGTACGGAAGAACTGAAAGGCTTTAGCAAAGATGCCTTGATGCAATTGGTATAACAATCTTTATTTTTCTTTTTAAGTTTAAAAAGCACCTCGAAAGGGGTGTTTTTTTTTGTTTTAAGGCTGTTATCTCTTTTGATGAAAGCTGAATTAACCCTCAGCATAACACAAGTTGCTAAGTTGTTCTTAGTTGTTTAAGGTGGCGAAAATTATTTTTGATAAGACTTGCGCCAGTATGGGTAGCCTTTTGCCACGCAACATACTTACTTCCGCGTTTGTAAAAACAAGATTGCCCGGTTGCCCATCAACTCAAATAATTCCATTTTGGATAGCTATATTTTTCGTATATTGGTTTAAACAAAGGGATGATGACCCAATTTTTCAACTTGTTGATTAAAGAACCAAAAAACATCATAGCACCCCACCTTCATTCCACATTTACTCCACGTTAAGGCCACCTTCCAGCCAGGCTTGCCTGTGTACTGCTTCGTACCAGTTAGAGGGTTACTTCGGCCATTCATTAGTAAAAGCTAAGTGCTGTTTACATTTATCCATAGCCCGGGTTTTGGAAGCTTTCGATTAGTGGGTTAAGGATGGGCGGATAAAAGGTTAAGGAATGATGGCGCAGGTATACGCTTAACCGCTGCTAACCCTCCTCGTTGGTCGGGATTTGTAATCCAGATAGTTATTCTAGTCTTTATCTCTTAATGATCTTAATTCCTTAATGATAAACCTGTTTACCATCCAGGGCACCCACTGGTATTAAGTCGAGATATTTGTTTTACCACCTTAGACACCTGAGAACATTTAAGAGTAGCGCATTTAAGGGATAGCGTTTAATCTTTTAGAGATGCTACGCTACCATTGACGTCATTTACTAGTGATTGATTCACCAGTGAAATAAAATGAACTTGCCTAAGACGAGACAGGTCTGATTATCCTCCAACTTTCACTGTTTTTCCGTAAATTCACCTCTTCAAAAACCAGCATCATCATGTCGAACATTAAACTCATTATCGAAGAACGCCCGGCCAATATTGGCAATTTTATGGTTGGCAGGCTATTGCCTTTCAGAGAGAAAAGAATGGTTGGTCCCTTCTCTTTTATTGACCACATGGGGCCGGCGGCAATGAGCGATCATGAAAACCTTGATGTTCCTCCGCACCCGCATATTGGTCTTTCTACCCTCACTTTTTTATTTGAAGGTGAAATTACGCACAAAGATAGTTTGGGCTCTGATGTGGTAATTAAACCTGGTCAGGTAAACTGGATGACTTCGGGAAGTGGTATTGTGCACTCAGAACGAACACCAGAATATTTGCGCCATACCGATAAAATGTTGCATGGCTTACAAATTTGGGTGGCCTTGCCAAAGAACCTGGAACAAATGGATCCGGAGTTTTTCCACGTGGAAGAAAACGATATCCCAGCCTGGGAACAAGATGGTGTTGCGATTAAATTAATTGCCGGCGAGGCTTTCGGACGTAAATCACCGGTTCCGGTTTACAGTCCGCTGTATTTCTTAGAGTTGAAAAGTACCACGCGTACACAAGTAAATATTGGTGATTACCTTTTTGGCGAAAGTGCCCTTTACATTTTAGAAGGTGCAATAGAAAGCGACGGCCATATTTTTGAGCCGCGGCAGATTTTAATTGCCAACGATGCCAAACTGTGCGAATTTACCATGCACGAAAACACAACTGTTTACATATTTGGCGGCGAGCCTTTCCCCGAAGAACGCTTTATTTACTGGAACTTTGTAGCGTCGGATAAAGAACTGATTGAAAAGGCAAAGCAAAGATGGCTGGAGCAAAGTTTTAAACCTGTACCCGGCGAAACTGGTTTTGTGCCCCTACCGCAGCAAAAACAATAGCACAGGTTAATTTCCCTTTCCGAACAAATTCATATTTACCGAAACCGCCACACCGGTTGATGATAACCTCGAATTGCCATAACCGATATCAGTTAATGGGATTTTCATGAAAGGTTTTGCACTGATGCTTAAATTGTTGTTTATTTTGTGTTGAAATTCTACACCAATGTTGGCAATACCCAAATAATGCTGATTACGACCTCTTACCTCATATTGTTGAGGTCCCTGGTAAGTACCATCGTAGCTATAGCTGTATTTCTCTTTTAACATGAGGTAACTCGAAAGCCCCGTACTAACCGAAATGGCATTTCTGTTGTTGCCAAAAACCTTATAATTTACATTCAACGGAATATCAATCACATCGCAATTGGCATGGATGTTTGATGGTATAATTTTAAAAACGTAATTGGTATTGGGCCTATATAAGCTAAAGTCAGAATCATAAATTTTCTTAGCATATGTAGCCCCTGTGGTTATGCTGAGCTTTTTGCTTAAAATATAAGTAGCCTCTACCCCAAAACCACCACTTAAACTACTCATACCCGATTTCTGTACACTGGTTAAATCGGGTGCCGCTAAAATGCTCAATACCAATCTAGGTTTTTTCTTCAAAACAGGCTCCTTAATGCGCTCAGGTTTTCCAGTTGCTACACTGGCAATCAGATTTTGGTCCTTAAAAGTTACCGGATCAGCTTCAACACTAATCGTTGGTTTATAGGCTACATTCGCTAGCAGATTTACATTATTTGCCTCAATTGAGTTTTGTTTTGGCGCATTGGCCTCAATTAATATATTTTTTTCTACTGGTTTTTGTACGATACCTTTACCAGGCTCATTCGCAGTTAACAGGCCTGCATCTTTATTAGCAGTTGCTTCGTTTTGCTTTAAAGGTTTTTCAGTAGTCTTACCTGCATTATTTTCTGGTTTAGGGTTGTTTGTATTCCCTTTATCGGTTTTTGCCACTTTATTCACATCAATAGGATTGCCTGATGGTTTCAACAACAAAAACACAATCAATAACATGGCTGCAATTCCTGCCACAGCAGCAAGCCAAACCACCGGAATAATTCTCCTCTTTGGCTTTGGATGCAATCTTTCCTCCAGATCATCCCAATCTAAATCATTAAAAGGCAGATCGGGGTTTTCCAATCCATCCTTAAATAATTTATCTATATCTTTTCCCTCTTTCATTGCATATTTGTATTTAACCTTATCTGTAGAAGGTTTCTATCTACTTCCGAATTTCTTACCTGGTAAGTTTTCGTTTCAGTAACTTTTAACATTTCCTGTAATTTTTGCCGTGCCTTAAACAGGTTCGACTTCGATGTTCCTACCGATATATTTAACATTTCGGCAATTTCTTCATGGCTATACCCATCTATAGCAAAAAGATTAAAAACGGTGCGGTAAGCCGGACTTAAATTCTGCACCAAAGCCAGCAAATCGTGGTAAGCCAGTTTATCATACACAGAACTTACCTGCACAATGTTTTCGTGCTCCTGAATATCTACATGATCAGCAAATTTTAAGTTGGCGCGGTAATAATCTATAGCGGTATTGGTTATAATCCGCCCAAGCCATGGCATAAACGCCTTAGACGTTTCGTATTTTGAAATATTTTTAAATGCTTTAAAAAAGCCATCGTTCAGTATCCCCGCAGCATCCAGGCGATCGTTAGTGTAACGCAAACAAATGCCCATAGCAAAGCTATAGAAGTGTTTGTATAGTGCTTTCTGACTATCTCTATCATTTCTAACACAGCCCTGAATATGCTTTTGTATAGTATGTTCGGTATCGCTACTAGCGGTCACATGTTCTCCTTTCAAAACACATTACGGTATAAGATTACAAAAGGTTGCTTTGAAAAATATATTTTTTTGAAATTATTTTATTTCGTCTGTTTTGGCAAAAAATCTGGTTTCAGGAGGCAACTATTTACAAACTCACGGCGTAATAGCAGCATATTATTTATTAAAGTTAAAACTAAAAACGAAATCTTATGCTAATCTACTTAAAAAGAAACCTTCTGGCCCTAACTTGTATGGCCCTGGTAATTACGGCCTGTAAAAAGAACAGCGCCGAAGAACCAACACCCGAACCTGTGCAACAGAAAAAAGGTATCCAGCTGGCAACCAGCACCACATTCGGAACGGTACTAACGGATAAAGACGGGAAAACACTTTACTTTTTTGCTTCTGATGTTGCAGGCACACCAACCTGTAGTGGCGGTTGCGAAACAACCTGGCCCTTGTACTACTCGGCAGATGCCAGTACCGATCTTAACTTAAACAAGGCCGAAGTTGGCGAGGTTACCCGGGCTGATGGCCGCAAGCAAAGCACTTATCGCGGATATCCGCTTTATTATTTTGCCAACGATGCTGCAGCAGGTGAAACTAAAGGCGATGGTGTTGGCGGAATCTGGTTTGTAGCCAAGCCCGATTATTCGTTAATGATAGCCAATGCACAACTGATTGGCGCAAATGCTAAAAGCTACACCAGTGCTTATGTAGAAGGAACGGGTAATACCAAATATTTTACTGATGCATTTGGCAGAACGCTCTACGCTTTTGCCCCTGATAAAAACGGCGTTAACAATTATACCAAAGGTGCTACTCAGGAAGGAATCTGGCCTGTTTATCAATCTGAAGTGCTTATTGCACCTTCGGTTATCGCGAAAACCGATCTTGGCGTAATTACCGTTGCCGCAATTGGCAAAAAACAACTTACTTATAAAGGCTGGCCATTGTATTATTTCGCCTCCGATGCAAAAAGAGGAGACAATAAAGGCATTACGGTACCTGGAACGGCCGCTCCGGGATCTGTTTGGCCATATGTATACACTACAACCACAGTTGCTCCGGCACCTTAAAATATTTGGGGTTAGGCGGGTAAGGATGGTCGGCTGGCGTTGTCGCAGCCGACCTTTTTATTTTTATGCTTGTAATAAAGCCTGTTTAATTTTTGCAGCAGCTTCGGCAAGTTCTTCTGCTGTCGGCTTCAGTTTTTCTTTGCTAAAGTTCATATCGCTAACATTGTTCATCGGTATTAAATGAATATGCGCGTGTGGCACTTCTAATCCAATCACCGAAACACCAACCTTTTTACAAGGAAAGGCAATTTTTACGCCTTTGGCTACAATTTTAGCAAACATCCAAAGCCCCACGTAGTGGTCTTCTTCCATATCGAAAATATAGTCTACTTCAATTTTCGGGATAACCAACACATGACCGGCGGTTAATGGCGAAACATCTAGAAAGGCTAAATATTCTGCAGTTTCTGCCACAACATGTGCGCTGATTTCGCCTGCAACAATTTTTGAAAATATGGTCATTTAAGGTGTAGGGTTTAAAGGTTAGCGTTAAGCGTATGGCGCGAAGCGGTTTGCCCACCTATCGCCATACGCCATATACTTATCTCGAAATCTCGAGTACTTCGAACTGCATTTTACCTGCAGGCACTTCAATTTCGGCAAATTCGCCAACCGATTTACCTAGTAAACCCTGCGCAATAGGCGATTTAACAGAAATTTTTCCTGTTTTTAAGTCAGCCTCGCTTTCGGCCACCAACTGGTAAGTCATGGTTGCGCCGTTTTTAACATTTTTTATTTTAACGATAGATAATGCAAGTACTTTTGATAAATCCAATTTCGACTCATCAATTAGGCGTGCATTTGCCAGCGTATTCTTTAATTTCGATATTTTTGCTTCATGCAATCCCTGTGCCTCTTTGGCCGCATCGTATTCTGCATTCTCCGATAAATCACCTTTATCCCTTGCTTCTGCAATTGCTTTAGATATAAGCTGACGACCGGTGGTGGTTAGATAATGTACTTCTTCTTTCAATTTATCCAACCCCTCTTGGGTATAATATGTTACCTCTGTCATTGCTCTATTAATTTTTATTCAAACGCTATAAAAAACAAACAAGACTACATAGTTGGTTTGCTACATAGTCTTGCTTCAATTATAACGAAGATAAAATGTGGAAATTACAAAAGCAAATAAATTACCATGATTTTTCAGTTTGCATGTGTTTATGCTCAGGATTTATAGATTTTAAAGTTTGTAAGGTCACGCTTGCCTAACTTCCATTCAATCATTCAAAATTCAAAAATTCAATCATTGTTTTTCAGTTTGCATGTGTTTATGCTCAGGATTTATAGATTTTAAAGTTTGTAAGGTCACGCTTGCCTAACTTCCATTCAATCATTCAAAATTCAAAAATTCAATCATTGTGTTAATGTGCGAAGCTCACCAAATCGTAACATTCATTTATACAGACCTCCGAAATTCAATCATTAATTCTATTTTTAGCTTAAAATTATTCGTAAAAAATGAAAAAGTTATTTTCTATAGCCCTGCTTATCTGCCTGGGCGGCTATTCAGCTTCTGCACAAGAGCTTTATATGCCACGGAATATTAAAGCGGCCTATGCAAAAGGTACACGCTCAGCCAGCGGAAAACCCGGACCTAATTACTGGCAAAACCATGGTAAATACAACATGGATATTAAGGTAGATGCCGAAACGAAGGTGGTTAGCGGCGAGGAAGAAATCTTGTACAGCAACAACAGTACTGATACTTTAAGAAACCTGGCTATCCGTTTTGTAAACAACCTGCATAAACCAACTTCGCCAAGAGGCGGTGCCGTGAGCGAAGATTTTTTAAGCTCGGGCTTAAACATTTCCGCGTTCTCAGTTGATGGCGAAACCTATGCTGTGAATAGTAAAGATTGGGGAACTGTTGGCAATGTAAAATTAAAAAAGCCTTTATTGCCCAAATCTAAAATTACAGTTAAAATAACCTGGGATTATCCGCTCTCGAAAGAAAGTGGCAGAGAAGGACAAATAGATCCCAATTCTTTTTTTGTAGCCTATAGTTATCCACGCATTTCGGTTTTCGACGATTATAACGGCTGGGACCGCATTCCGCATACCGACAGGGCCGAGTTTTACAACGATTTTAACGATTACGAATTCTCGATCAAAGCCCCTAAAAACTATGTGGTTTATGCCACAGGCGATTTTCTAAATCCTGATGAGGTATTGCAGCCCGAAATTTCGGCACGTTTAAAGAAATCGTACAACGGTGAAGAGGTAATCCACATCGCAACCGAACAGGAAATGAAAGACGGCAAGGTTACCGCGCAAAAAGACTGGAATACCTGGAAATTTGCAGTAAAACACATTACCGATGTTACTTTTGCCCTAAGCAACCATTACGTATGGGATGGTGCCAGTGTAATTGTAGACAAAAAGACTAACCGTAGGGCAAGTGCACAAGCTGCGTATAACCCAACTACCGGTACCGATTTTGTTAACTCGGTTAAATACAACCTCAATGCTTTAGATTGGTTTTCGAACAACTGGCCGGGCATTCCTTATCCTTATGTAAAAACCATTGCTTTTCAAGGCTTTGCCGATATGGAATACCCAATGATGGTAAACGATTCGCAATTTGGCGATCCTGTTTTTGCGCAGCTGGTGCAAGACCATGAGGTGGCACACACTTACTTTCCGTTTTACATGGGCATTAACGAAACGCGTTATGCCTATATGGACGAAGGCTGGGCTACCACTTTCGAATACCTGATTGGCATTGCCGAACATGGCAAAGAAGCCGCCGATAAGTTTTACAAAAATTTCAGGGTTGATAAATACATTAACGATAAATCTACCGAAGAAGATCAGCCGGTAATTTCGATGTCTGACCAGGTTTCGGGTGCAGGTTACGGCAATAACTCTTATGGTAAAGCCTCTTTATCTTACCTCGCGCTGAAAGATATGCTGGGCGATGAGCTGTTTAAAAAAGCTTTACACACTTACATGAGCAACTGGAACGGTAAACATCCTATTCCGTGGGATTACTTTAATTCGATGAATGCAGGCTCAGGGCAAAACCTGAACTGGTTTTTCCAGAACTGGTTCTTCACCAACAATTACCTCGATTTAGCCATTACCAAAGTTAGTCCGGCTGCCGGAAAAGCAACGCTAACGGTTAAAAATGTGGGTGGTTTTGCCATTCCTTTTGATGTTGTAATTACTTACGCAGATGGAAAAACAGATACCGTCCACAAAACACCTGCAGTTTGGAAAGCCAACCAGAAAGAAGTTACGGTAACGGTTAATGCAACCAAAAAGATAAAATCGGTTACATTGGATAATGGCATTTATATGGATGCAACTCCAGCCGACAATACATGGTCAGCGAAATAACTGACAGTTAACAGTTTTCAGTTGGCGGTTATTGATAACTGCCAACTGAAAACTTCTAAGCGTTTTCTGCTTTACAGCTAGCCTCATGCTTCACGGGGAAATTAAGCGAGTTGGCTATAAAACACATTTTATTGGCTTCTTTATGCAGTGCTTCTGCCAGTTCGAAATGTGCCTTATCGGCGATTAAAACCTGTGGGTGCAACGTAACCTCTCTAAACCTGCCACTTCCATCTGCCGATTCTTCCATTGTACCTACCGCTTCATCCTTATAATCGATTACCACAATTTCGTTCTTTGAGCAAAGGTGTAAATACCACAACATGTGGCAGCTCGATATAGAAGCCAGTAATAAGTCTTCGGGATTGTATTTAGATTTATCACCCAAAAAGGCCGAGTCTGATGAACCTGAAATATCAGCTTTACCTTTTATTGAAATAACATAATCGCGATCGTAAGAGCGATAATCCATTGTACCGGAGCCTTTATTGCCCGTCCAGGTTACTGTAGTTGAATATAAGTGATCTTTCGGCATGATAAATTTAGTTAGATTTTGTAACTCAATTTAAACATTATGATTGAATTGAGGCAAAAAATATCAACTGTTTTTTGCTAAAAAGCTAATTTATAATCCTTCCAGTTATTCCGTTTCAAACCTCGCAGGCTTTGAAAAGCTGTAAGCTCTGCCGCCGACTGCATTAGCAAAACAAATTTGGAATAATACTAAAAATGAAGCCCGTTTAGCTTCTCGGCCAGAACTTCTGATATTTTACGGTAAGAATCGAAGGTCCAGCCGCCCACATGAGGTGTTAAAATCACCTGATCGTTCTGCTTTAATTCATTATACCAGGGCTGCTCACCCAGGGCCGGAAATTTTTCTGTTTGCAATACATCCAGGCCAGCCCCTAATATTTTACCGGCTTTAATGGCATTTAAAACGGCATCGATTTTTACAATTTCGCCACGGGCAGTATTAATGAAGAAGATCGGCTTTTTAAAGTGGAAGAAATATTCATCATCCACCATTAGCTTCGTTTCAGCAGTTAACGGAATATGCAAACTCAATACATCACTGTGTTTCACAATTTCTTCCATGCTTACCTCCCGGGCAAAGGCATCGCTAAAACCAGTTTTATATTTATCATAAGCCATTACATCTACCTCAAAACCAGCAAGTTTTTTAGCAAAGCTCTGCCCCATAAAGCCATAACCAATAATGCCTACCTTTTTGCCTTTCAATTCGTAACCGCGGTTACCTTCGCGGTCCCACAATCCATTTCTGATTTCAATATCGGCCCTGCGGAAATTGTTCATTAGCGAGAGCAACAAACCTGTAGCATGTTCTCCCACTGCATCACAATTACCCTCTGGGGCGTTAATCAGTTCTATATTTCTTTCGAAAGCGATTTTATCATCAATATTATCCAAACCTGCCCCTGCCCTGGCCACAAATTTTAAATTTGGGGCAGCAGCAAAAATTTCCGCATCGATCCTGAATTTCGTTCTTACGGCAATGCCAGTATAATCTTTTATTTTATCTAAAGTTTGTTGACGGGTAATCAGCGGTTCATCATCAACCTCATATCCCATAGCAATAGCCTGCTCTTTAAATGCAGGGTGCAAATCATCAACAATTAATATTTTTTTCATAATGAACAAAAGTAACATTTTGCAAATTGTTCAATTGTAATATTCCTTTATTGTTTTTAGCAAGGTCGAAAACTAACAATTGCCAGCTGTAAACTGCAATTAAAACCAACAAAAATATTACTGTAAAATGCCTGTAATAAAATGGTTACGGCTCCTTAATTAAACTTCCTTGCCGTTACTTTGTCTCCCTTTATAAAAATACACGACAAACACTAACTTTTAATGAGACTCTTACATTCGAGAACAATACAGATTACCCTATTACTTTTAACCCTAACTTTTAGTCTTTTTGCCCAAACCGGCGGAAAATCAAAAATTACAGGAGTACTTAAAGATGCCAAAACACAAGAAACCATTCCATTTGCAACAGCAGTTTTAATTGATAAATCGACAGGCAAAAACGCCAAAATAGCCCAAACAGATGTAAATGGCGCATTTGTAATGGCCGACGTTCCTAAAGGAAATTTCACTTTTAAAATAAGCTTTGTGGGCTACCAAACCATGGTTCGCGATAACATAGCCGTAACAGCCACCACAGGTGCATTAAATTTCGGCGAAATTAAAATGAATGCTGCCAAAGGCAATGTGCTGAGCGAAGTTACTGTAACCGGTCAAAAAGCCGCCATGCAGATGGGAATTGACAAAAAAATATTTTCAGTAGACCAGAGTTTGGTAAGCGAAGGCGGCTCGGCAGGCGATTTATTACAAAACGTACCTTCGGTTTCAACCGATATGGATGGTAATGTGAGCTTACGCGGATCGACCGGGGTTAAGGTTTTAATTGATGGTAAACCTTCTTTAATTGCTGGCGGTAATGTGGCGCAGATTTTAGCTTCTATTCCGGCAAGTTCAATTGAAAGTGTTGAGGTAATTACCAATCCATCGGCCAAATACGATGCGGAAGGCCAATCAGGTATCATTAACATTGTATTAAAGAAAAACACCAGACTGGGCTTTAACGGCTCGGTTGCAGCTACTGCCGGTAACCGCGATAACTACAATGCCAATACCAATTTAAGTTTCCAAAACAGTAAAGTAAACATTTATGGTAACTACAGCTACCGTTATGGCAACCGTATTGGTGGTGGATTTCAGGATATCACCTACAAATCAGAAGCAGCTACAACGCGTTTTGCAAGTCAAAATACTGTTTCAAAATCGTTAGATAAAGGCCACAATGCCAAAGCGGGTATTGATTACTATGTGGCCCCAAAAAGTGTAATCAGTTTATCAGGAGGCTTTAACTCCAGGGCAAACGACCGTAACGAGGTGCTTGATATCAGGCAATTAAACATTTCGCAAGCTCCGGTTTTATTGAGCAACAGAACCAACACTACCGATGGTTATGGCAACAGTTACGATGCCAACCTGGATTTCGTGCAGAAGTTTAAAAAACCAAAAGAAGAGCTAACCTTTAATTTTGGCTATTCGTACGGGACCAATAACAACGACCAGAACTACAGTACTACTACCACAAACCGCAACGGCACGCCTATTAACGAAACGTTAAGCTTGCAACGTGTATTCAATACCGGTAACAATACCAATTACAATATCCAAACCGATTATGCTTTGCCGGTTGGTAAAGCTGGTAAAGTAGAGGTAGGTTACCGCAGCCAGATCCGTTTAGGCAACAACGATCAATACGCCGATTCAATCCCAACCAACACCAACGTTTATGTGCGCAACAATAAATTAATTAATGGTTTCGACAGTAAAGACCAGGTGCATGCGCTTTATTTTAATTACCAGAACCAAATTAAGGATTTTGGTTACCAGATAGGTTTAAGGGGCGAAGATGCACGTTTAGATACACACCTGGAAGGTTATACAAATGATGTATTAACCACCAGCGAAGGGAACATCCATTACAAAAGAATATACCCAAGTGTTTTCTTAACACAAAAACTGAAAGGTGAAAACCAGCTTCAGTTAAGCTATACCCGTCGCGTAAACCGCCCACGTCCATGGGATACTAACCCTTTCTTGGATGTTTCTGATCCATTAAACTACAGAGGTGGTAACCCGAATCTAATCCCCGAAGATGTACATTCATTTGAGCTGGGCTATAGCAAATACTGGAAAAAAGTAACTTTAACTTCAAGCCTTTATTTCCGTCAAACCAATGATGTAATTCAAAGGGTGAGAAGTATACCAGTTAACGGCATCATTACTTCAACACCACAAAACTTATCGCACCAGATTAATAGCGGGGTAGAATTAATCGGTCGCTTTGACTTAATTAAACCCTTAAATTTTACCACTAACGTTAACCTTTATCAGGCGAAGTTTGCTGGTGATGCCAGATTTGATATCCCTTCGAGCAGTGGTTTTAGCTGGAATGCAAACCTTACCGCAAACTTAACCGTGGTTAAAAATCTATCGCTACAGCTGCGTGGCGATTACCGTGCCCCTGAAGTAATGGCACAAGGCAAGCGTAATGCCATGTATGGAGTAGATGGGGGTGCCAAATATGATTTCCCGAACAAGAAAGCTTCGTTAAGCTTCAATGTAAGGGATGTGTTTAATACCAGAAGGTGGAGCATGACTACTGAAGATAAAGTAACCATTGTTGATTTTGAACGCCAGTTTCAGGGAACAATGGGTAATTTAACCTTCTCTTACCGTTTTGGAAAAACAACATTTACAGGTGCAAAAAAACAAAAGAGAGAGGATCAGGACAACCGCCCTGATGAAGGATCGTTTTAATTTTACCGAAGGTGCTTAGTAAATTTGCTAAGCACCTTTTTAATTTATCAGCTATTGGGAAAACTTTTACTTAGACTTTACTTTGTATCTCTCGCCTTGTTATTTGGCTCCCTTTCAGCCTTTGCTGCCGAAAAAGGTGTAATTAGCGGAAAAGTGGTTGAAGAAGTTGGTGGATTACCCATTCCATCGGCAGTAATTTCCGTTTACATAGATGGCTCCGAGCAGCCGGTTATTACTTCTGCCACCGATGAAGATGGCCGTTTTAGCATTAAGAACCTAAAACCGGGCAATTATAGCATTCGCGTAAGTTTTGTAGGTTATGCCTCCCTGAAGATAAATGGCATTGCACTAACCGAGAAAGATTATGATAAAAACCTGGGTTCGTTAAAACTTAGCTCTGAACAAAATTCGCTACAGGAAGTTACCATTACCGTACAAAAACCACCTATCGAATTTGGTGCCGATGGCATTACCTACAACGTAGGCTCTACCCTGCTGGCCGAAGGAAGCACCGCAACCGATGTGCTTAAAAACGTGCCTATGGTACAGGTTGATATTGATGGTAATGCCACCATAGCCGGCAAAAGAAATACCAGGGTGTTTATAGATGGCAAACCATCAGATTATATGACCTCAAACATTGCCGATTTGCTCAATGTACTCCCATCTGATGCAATTGATAAAATAGAGGTACTAACCAACCCACCATCCAAATACAGCGGAGATGGCGAAGGCATCATCAATATTGTGATGAAAAAGGGGTTTAAAGTTGGCTTTAACGGTAATGCTGGTATTGCAGGTGGCTTGCAGGGCAATGGCAATACCAATGCAAACGCTTCTTACCGGGGTAAATCGTATGCGCTTAACGGCAGTGCCGCTTACCGGTATAATGTAAGCAAGGGCGATAGTCACAATTTCCGCGAGAATTTTTTCCCCGATACAACATTTTACTACGATCAGTATGGCACTTACAAAAACCACAACAACGGCGGTAATTTCAGATTGGGTTTAGACTGGACCATTAGCCCGAAACAGAGTTTACGCCTGTCAACCAATTATAACCTCAACCATACGAGCTCCAATTCATCAACAGACCTTCATTATTTAGATGAAAGCCGCGTAGAAAGTCGCCTGCGGAATCAGCTCAATACAGGCAATGGCAACAGCAACAATTTTGTTTTTAATACCGATTACGACCTGCAAACCGATACCAGTGGCGGAAAAATATCGTTAGGTTTAAATTTCAACACCAATAAGAACATCGATTTCCGCAGCTACAACACTACCTATACCCAAACAAGCACGCTAAACCCCAGCTTGCAGCAGAACAATAACAACACCGGCAACCGTGGATTGAATATTACCCTGGATTACGAAAAACCAATATTTAAAAAGCGCGACCGTATTGAAGCCGGACTGGCCTTTAGCTATAGGAAAAATGATAACGATCTGCTGATCGAAAATTTCAATTTTGCCACGCAACAATTTATACGCAACAACAAATTATCGAACCAGTTTTTATACAACGAAAACATCGGGGCTGCTTATGCTTCGTATAATTACCGTAACGTAGGTTGGGGCGTAAAAACTGGCGTCAGGGCCGAGCTTACCGATGTGGCTTTCGATTTATCTACCGGCGAGAACTATAACGTAAAACCCTATTTAAGCGTTTTCCCTAATCTTTCCCTAAACCGTTTTTACCGCAAGCGCTACAACATCGGGGCTACTTATAGCATCCGCATTAACCGCCCGAGGGAAAACACACTAAACCCTCAGGTAAATAACGTTGATACGCTAAACATTTCATACGGAAATCCGAATTTATCACCGGCTTATACGCATCAGTTCGATATCAATTTTGGAGCATTTGGTCAGAAATGGTCTTTTAACCCCAGGTTATCGTATTCTACCAGTCAGGGGGTTATAGAACGTTACCGCACGGTTACCTTAATTCCGGGATCAAACACTGCGCGATCTGAAAACACTTTCGATAATGTGGGTACCAACCATTCGCTATCGCTTATTTTAATTGGTAATTACCGGCCAACAAATAAAATATCGGCCAACGGAAATTTCAGTGTAATACAAAGCAATTATAAATCGCAGCTAAACAGCTCTTTAAACCGTGACGGAATTAGCTTTAGGGCTGCAATTGGCCTTTCGATGCAATTGCCCTTTAAAACAGCTTTCGAATCGAATTTAAATTACGCCAACAATGCCAATGCGCAAGGCCGCAACAAAGGTTCCATGACTTCCAATTTTTCGGCCCGCAAAGTCTTTTTAGGCAACAGATTAAACCTGCGCGTAACCATCAACGATATTTTAGGCAACCGCACCAATACATTTTTTAACGAAGGCCAGAATTTCAGGGTAGAAAATTATTCAACCAATAATACCCAGAATTTCACCTTTAGCCTCAATTACCGTTTCACCAAAATTAAGGTAAATAAAATTCCACCGCCACCGCCGGCAAAATCGCAATAAGCTAAGCGGATATGCCTATCTTGCAGTATGGAAGATATTAATCCCTGGAAAACGCTGCAAAGCGATGTAAAATACGATAACAACTGGATTCGTGTAACCGAGCATCAGGTAATTAACCCATCGGGCGGAAAAGGCATTTATGGTGAAGTGCATTTTAAAAACCTCGCCATTGGGATTTTACCACTTGATGAGGATTACAATACCTGGCTGGTTGGTCAATACCGTTACCCCATAAAAGCTTACAGCTGGGAAATTCCCGAAGGTGGTGGCCCCTTTCATGAGGCGCCCTTAGACAGCGCCAGAAGGGAACTGCTGGAAGAAACGGGCATGAGTGCCCAAAACTGGAAAGAAATTCAAAGATTGTACCTTTCCAATTCTGTAAGCGATGAGCTTAGCATCATCTATGTAGCTACCGGGCTTATTCAGGGTATAGCCATGCCCGAAGAAACAGAAGAACTGATGCTAAAAAAATTACCGTTTGAAGAAGCCTACCAAATGGTGCTCAATGCCGAAATAACCGATTCGATAAGCGTAGCTGCAATTTTAAAAGCTAAAATAATGATGCAAAACGGCGAATTGTAACGGGATAATCAAAGCAGAATAATTTATTCTTATCTTTGACATCCATTAAATCAACCAGATGAGCAAGCTTTTTGGCTATATTTTAAGCCCGATTTTCTATATTTTCTTCGGATTATTCCTTTGCATCTTCCACCCCATTCAATGGTTGTGCTTTAAGCTTTTTGGCTATAAGGCACACAAAGTTTCAGTTGATGTGCTCAATTTCTTTTTAACATATACCCAGCTATCGTTATTCAACTCCATCAGCTTTAAAAACGAATACAATTTGCCTACCGACAGGCCTATTATTTTTGCGGCAAACCACCAGAGCATGTACGATATCCCTTCGTTAATCTGGTTTTTGAGGAAATACAGTGCAAAATTCATTTCCAAAATAGAGCTCACTAAAGGCATTCCGTCTATATCCATTAACCTGCGTTTGGGCGGAGGGGCCAACATTAACCGTAAAGACAATAAACAAGCCATTTCTGAAATCATAAAGCTTGGCCGCCGCATGAAAGAAAACAACTGGAGCACGGTTATCTTTCCGGAGGGCACAAGGGCTAAAGATGGTAAGGTAAAAACATTTCAATTTGGCGGAATCGCTACCATTTTAAAGGTTGTACCCAATGCACTTGTAGTTCCGGTTGTGATAGAAAACTCATGGAAGATTGTGCGCTTCGGCAAGTTTCCCCTAACCACAGGCAATGCCCTGAAATGGACAGTCTTAAAACCAATAGAACCTGCGGGAAAAACAGCTAACGAGATTACTTTGGAAGCCGAAAATGAGATTAGGAAAGTTTTGGGGCAGGAGGTTGAGCAGAATATCGTATCAGGTGCAGAATAGAGCCTATTAAATAAAAAGTATCAAGCAGAAGGTATTCAGATTAGATTAGGCCACATGTTTAATTCCAAATCTTTTCAAATACCAACTCTGGACTTCTGACTAAAGACTCAGGACTGACAACTAAATATTCTTATTCCCAATTACCCTAAAAAATTCGTCGCGGTAAGTATCTCCAACAGGAATAATTTTCTGGTTGATGGTAATACGGCTACGCTCAATGCTTTCAATTTTATCAACGGCAACGATATACGATTTGTGTACGCGGATAAACTGACTCTGTGGCAAAGCCTCTTCCATTTTCTTCATACTCTGCAAAGTAATTACCCTTTCTTCTTTGGTAAAAATAGAGATGTAATCTTTCAAACCTTCGATATAAAGGATATCATGCAGGTAAATTTTCTGGATTTTATGCTCTGTTTTAACAAAAATATAATCCTGCACCGGATTGGGTGTGCCCGAAAATGGTGCTGGCGTAACCAAAGGCTGGGCCACACTTGCAGGGGCCTCTACCGGTTTAACCTGATTGTGTACCTTTTCTACAGCTTTATAAAAACGATCGAAGGCAATTGGCTTTAACAGATAATCAGAAACGTTCAAATCGTAGCTCTCTAAAGCATACTGCGGATAAGCTGTGGTTAAAATATAATGGCATTTGTTGCCTGCAATCTTCAAAAACTGTATACCCGTTAATTCAGGCATTTGAATATCCAAAAATACGAGATCAATCCCACCACCCTGCACAATCTGCAAGGCCTCAATTGGGTTTTCACATCTTTTAACCATCGTTAAAAAGGGTACTTTTGAGATATAATCCTGTAAAATATCAAGCGCTAAAGGCTCATCATCTACAACAATACAGTTTAGGTTCATTTTAGATTTTAATTTAATTCACGATTTAATGCATATCCGGCTTATAAATGGTTTCCGGTTATATATCAATCATCAGTTCGCAGGTGTAATGCGTAGCCGAATTTACAACATTTAATTTATATCTGTCGGGATAAACCAATTGTAAACGTCTTTCTACGTTGGTTAAACCTACCCCTCCCTGCGCATCTTTATTTAAATGGCTTTTTTTATTAATTACACTAAAATGCAAAATCTTCTGGTTGGCAATAATATTTATTTTAACTGGCTCTGAGGGGTCGTTTACTACACCATGTTTAAAGGCATTTTCTACAAACGAAATCAACATTAAGGGCACAATCTTCTGGTCGTCTATCTCACCGTTCAGCGTAAGCTCAATGAAAGCGCCATCTTTAAACCTGATTTTTTGCAGTTCGATATAGTTGGTTAAATAATCAACCTCCTTGCTCAAAGCTACTGTTGGCGTATTGCTTTCATAAATCATGTAACGCATAATTTCCGAAAGCTTCATAATAGCATCGGCTGTTTTATCCGATTTCTGATAAGCCAGCGAGTAAATATTATTTAAAGAGTTGAACAGGAAATGTGGGTTTAATTGAGATTTCAGAAACTGTAGTTCCATTTCACGACGCTCACTTTCTAAATTTCTTTGAATGCGCTCACTAGAGAACCAATCGATGGTGAATTTTATAATACAGCTACTGATAATGAAAAAACCACCCACAAATGCTTTCCCTATAAAATATTCATTTACATTATATTCACTTTTATGTCCTCTCACTACCATCATATCGGCAGGATTTAAGACCGCAATTACTGTTTTTATTAAAGCAGCGACCCCAATCATGAGAAAAAAAGCAATAACATAGAGCCAATACTTTTTTCTCTTCTTAATCAATTCAGGGATTAAGAAAATATAATTAATGTAAAACACAGACACATTTAAGATCCCAAAGGCTCCAAAAGAGATTAGCTCCCTTTTTAGTGTTGCCTCCGCAGTGCTTGTTATAAGAATAACCGCTGCACCTATCAAAATTATTGCCCAGAAAATACTATGTAAAATTAGAACACCCTTACTTTCCTTCATTTAAAATATGTTTATCAATTAAAAGCATAAAGCCAATAATTGTGTTAATCGCTTCATGCATCCAAAGTAAATAAAGTTTCAATTTAAACCGAACACAATCTACCAACGGGCATTTTTTTTCTACCAACGGCCCAAAGGTCAAATTTTATCGACAAACGCCAAAAATGTCTGTTGATCTAGAATCTTGAACACTTGGTATAATACATTTTAGCAGCTTGTTTTTCTTGAGTTTCTTTGAATCATCAAAACGAAAACAATATGAAAACTACATCAGCAATCAACCTAAATAACCAAGCAGTAACTGCTGATGTCAGCTTCACTGCCTCTCAAATAAAACAATCAATCATGAAAAAGTTAGCAAACACATCACCATTTTTATTTTTACTATTTCCAGTATTTATGTTGATGATTTTAACCCTTACGGTTAACACCAATAGGAACGATGCTGAAATTGTTGTAAAACCTGCTAAAGCTTCTACAACAATTGTAAAACAGGTATCTGCTATTTTCAAATAGGAAATAATGGGTAATTACGCTATCGAAACAGTAGGCTTAAATTTTAACTTCGGCAACCAGGCCATTGTAAAAGATCTGTCACTACAAGTACCAAAAGGCAGTATTTATGGTTTTTTAGGTCCAAATGGTGCCGGTAAAACCACTACCATTAAAATATTGCTCAATCTGTTAAAATCGCCTTCCGATCAGGTATTTATTTTCGGTAAGGAGATTAACGCCAACCGCATAGCCATACTAAAACGTGTAGGTGCTCTGGTAGAGCAACCCGCCATTTATGGCCACCTAACCGGTAAAGAAAATTTAATCAACCGCTGCATTCTACTCGGTATAAAAAAAAGCAAGGCCAACGAAATGCTGGCCCTTGTTGGTTTAACAGATGCCGCTGATAAGAAGTCGAGCAAATATTCGCTGGGCATGAAACAGCGTTTGGGCATTGCACTTGCGCTGGTTTCTGATCCCGAACTGCTTTTGCTCGATGAGCCAACCAATGGCCTCGATCCAAACGGCATTATCGAAGTGCGCAACCTCATGATAGAGCTTGCCATAAAACACCAGAAAACAATTCTGGTTTCGAGCCATTTGCTGGCCGAAATAGAAAGAACAGCCACTCATGTTGGCATTATCAACAAGGGACAGTTGTTATTTCAGGGCACTATCGATGAACTTCATTTGCTAAGTAAGCCTATGCTCGAGATTGATGTAGACGATACCGAAAAAGCAGGTGCATTGATTTCAAAATCGGGTTACGAAATTGTAAGCCAAACCGATAAAAAAATTACCGTACCATTTACTTCAGCTCAGCACAGTGCGGCATTAAACACCTTGCTGGTGCAAAACGGCTTTATGGTTAGTAGCTTATATCAACAGCGAAAAGACCTCGAAAATTTATTCCTCGATATTACCAACACCAACTAATATGCGCTCTTTATACATTTCGTTAGTATCCGAATTTTACAAATCGAAGAAAACCCTGGCTTTCTGGGCAGCTATATTGCTACCGCTAATTATATGCGGGCTCATTACTTTTGGTTTTTACTCCAGTTCAGAAAAGATTTTAAACTTTCACTACCCTCCAATGGTGTTGTGGGCACAGTACAGCGGTGCAGCCCTTGGTGTAATGGGTATGTTGGTAATGCCATTCTATGTCATATTTATGGCTTTTTCGGTAAATAATATCGAACATAAAAACGACACCTGGAAAACGCTGTTTGCACAACCTTTAAACAAATTGGCTATCTATGCCGCAAAATACCTGTACGCAGTAGGTTTAATATTTATCTCGTTGTTTTTATTTGCCGCACTTACCTATGGTTTTGGTCACTTGTTGCAAGTACTTGTGCCCAAATACAACTTTAATCAATACGATCCATCAGGCATTTTAATCAATGCCTATACCAAATTATTCTTATCATCACTGGGTATTTTATCGCTGCAGTTTATCCTGAGTTTGGTGTGGGCCGATTTTCTTAAACCTATGGGAATAGGCTTTGTAGGTACAATTATGGGTATTATTACCGCTAATGTAGGTTGGAAATATGCTTATTTAATTCCCTACTGCCTGCCAACCCTATCATTAAGGATAACTAAAGTAAAAAAAGGGGTTGACCCGCTTGATTTCCCTGTTTTTACACAAGAAATATGGACCAGCTTAATTTACGCACTTGTCCTGTTTATCGTCGGTTATTTTATTGTGAGCAAAAAGAGCATTAAATAATCCATTTGAAAAGCAATTGCAGCATTTCATTTTTGCGTTAGTCTTTCTTTACATTACAAGTACGCATCCCGATATTTCATCGGGAGCGGACTTGTAATTCCATCCTATAGCTATCGGATAAGGTTTATTTTAGTTCTGTTAAAAAATTAAGTTTCCATTTCAAAACACGAATAAAAAAGCCAGTATCCGTGTAAAAATCTCATTGTAAAACAATTTGAAGGGGTTTAAAATGTATTTTTAAATTAAAATCACCTAACAAATTATTCTAATGATCAAAAGATTTACCATTACAGCGCTGGCCCTTGGCTTTTGCTTTTCGGCTTTTGCACAAGACACACCCGATGCAGCCATAGTTCAAAAAATCAGGAAAGAAGGCCTGGAAAATTCGAAAGCAATGGACATCGCCTTCAATTTAACCGATGTAAGCGGTCCGCGTCTATCTAATTCTCCGGGTTTAAAAAAGGCACAAGATTGGGCAGTTAAACAATTAACCGACTGGGGACTTAAAAACGCACACCTTGAAGCCTGGGGAACCTTCGGCAAAGGCTGGCAAATCGATAAATATTATGCAGCTACCACACTTCCTTTCTACCATGCCATTATTGCCTCGCCAAAAGCATGGACCCCCGGCACAAACGGGCCAATTAAATCGGAAGTAATCCTTGTTAAAGCAGATAGTGTTGCCGATTTAGCTAAATATAAAGGTAAACTGGCTGGTAAAATCATTATGATGGACCAGGGCACCCCTTTAACCAGTGGTACCAAGGCTGATTTTGCACGCTATGCCGATTCTACTTTAGCACAAATGGCCGCTGCAAAACCACAGGCTGCAGGTCCACGACAACGCCCCACTGGCGGCCCAATGGCCGATAGAATGGCACAAATGATGAGAATGCGCGAAGTACGTGCTGCCATAAATGCCATGCTGGTTGAAGAAAAGGTTGGTTTAATCTTAACCTATGCCCGTGGCGGACAAGGCACATTTTTTACCAGTAACGGTGCTTCTTATGCCCTGGATGCTAAACCGGTATCGCCTGAACTGGAAGTAGCTGCAGAAGATTTCTTACACATATTACGCCTGTTACGCGCGGGCAAACCCGTAGAAGTTGAAGCTGACATTAAAACCTCTTTCTATGATCAGGATCCGCAGGGCTATAACGTAATTGCCGAGATACCAGGTACCGATAAAAAATTAAAAGATGAAGTGGTAATGATTGGCGGTCACTTCGATTCGTGGCATGCCGCAACTGGTGCTACCGATAATGCAGCAGGCTCTACTGTAATGATGGAAGCCATGCGCATTTTAAAGGCAATCGACTTTAAACCGAAACGCACCATCCGTATTGCCCTTTGGAGTTCGGAAGAGCAGGGGTTATTTGGTTCGAGAGGTTATGTGGCCAAACATTTCGGTGATCCAAAAACAATGGTATTAACCCCTGATCAGAAAAAAATATCTGCCTATTACAATCTCGACAATGGAACTGGAAAAATACGCGGTATTTATTTACAAGGCAATACAGCAGCTGGTCCGATTTTTCAAAGCTGGTTAACTCCGTTTAATGATTTGGGCGCCACTACCGTTACCATTAACAACACAGGCGGCACCGATCATCAGGCTTTTGATGCTGTAGGTATTCCGGGTTTTCAGTTTATCCAGGATCCTGCCGATTACAATACCCGCACACACCATAGCAATATGGATACTTACGACAGGCTTGTAGAAGACGACATGAAACAAGCTGCTACGATTATTGCTTCTTTTGTTTATAACACCTCACAGCGCCAGGCACAAATTCCAAGAAAAGAACTTCCGGCACTACAACCGGCAAGACCATAAAAGCAAAAAAAACAGCATAAAACAAAAGCCTGCTCATTTGACTTTAGCGATCAAATGGCAGGCTTTATGATTTATTGAGAGGTTGTTTGTATCTTAGCCCTTAAAGGGACAATATTCTTTCTTTAAATGCCCATACAATCAATTGGTACGAATTTCTTAAATCGAGTTTCCTTACCATATTTCTTCTATGTGTATTAACAGTATGTTCACTTATAAAAAGCATTTCGCCAATTTCCTTACTACTGTAGCCCATTGATAACAGATGTACTATTTCAACTTCTCTTTCGCTTATCGCGCTATGATTTTCCTGAAGCAGGATATTATTTATCATTTTGAAAGAATTAAAGGTTTAACGAAATCATGGTTTACAATTTTCTAAATAATTAGGTAACTTCTCCAAAACAGACTTATTTTAAAATAGGTCTAAAAACAGCATTTTGAGGATAAGCGACTTCAGTATCTAGTAACAGCAATTCATTTGGCCATTATTGTAATACCAAAATTAGTGGTAGACGACAATTGAACGATTGTGCAAAACGCCCTTATTAATAGGGTATTTTTACGGTATTAAAACTGCAAAATACTCCTTTCGGGAATATGCAAGTTAGCCTGTTTCATTAATCGCCCGGTAATGCTTAACAGAAAAACATAGCAGGCTTCGAATTGTATTAGTATTTATACTGTTTTTAACATTTTAAGCAACTCCACCTCCGCGCATATCATCATTTGTTTATATTTGAAATATTAAACCAACAAATTTTATGATCAAAGACAAAGTAAGTAAAGACGGTACAGATAATACTGTTCCGGTAGAGATTGCCAAACAAATGACCGAAGCATTCCGCAAAAGTCAAAACGCAGAAAATGGCATTTACACCAAAGCAGCCTGGTATCCGGCAGCTCAAATGACTTCGTTAATTAAAAAAATGGCCGAACTGGATGGCGATGGCATCAGGATCTACTTTGGCCGGTATACCAGCGATATCATCAGCCAAATCAATAAACTCGAGTACGGCGATAAAATTCCAGACAGCTATGTTGATAGGAATACGGTATTACTGGTAATTACTAAAAATATTGATGGTAAAGCTGGAACAGATTACTTTGTAGAAAAAGGATATGCTTATAAATCACATGATGGCAAGCTATGCGATACCCCACCAACAGATCCAGAAAACAGAGGCGAACTATGCCCAACAATTTGCGATGAAAAAAGCCCGTTATCGGGACCAGAATAAAATATGATAGCAAAAGTTGCCGGAGAATTAGATTTACATCAGGTATTAAAGCTGTGTACTCCAAAATTTAATGCTTATCCTTATTACTTGAGTCTGGCTTTTGGCCTGTACTTTTTATATCGGGATAAGACCAGGTTTTGGAGAATTACGAACCTTTACCTGTTTCTTGTGGTATTAACTCAAATTATTGCACGGTATTCTGCCAAAATATACCATACCAATATAGCCGTGTTTAATGTATATATCATAATAGAAATATCTTACATTACCTATGCGTTCTATGTTTTCCTCAGCCAGTATATTAAGATAAAAAACTGGCTGATTGGCATTTATATCTGCACTATGATTACTTATGCTGCATTTACTTATCTGTATGGTATAAATGTTTACAATGCTTTTACCATAAGTTTAGCGTCGGTAATTTTTGTGATTTATGGCTTAATGTATTTTTATCTGTTACTAAAAGATGAAAATTACATCGATTTAAGGAATCATCCTGCCTTTTGGTGGGTTGGTGGAACGTTAATTTTTTATTTCGGAAGTACCTTAGCCAATTTCTTTGATGACCTAGTGCAACATGTTTATTTGGGAAAACTTAACGCACGAATCATCATTTACACAACACTTAACTTTTTTCTCTACGCCTTTTGGGCCTATTCATTTGTATGCAGAGCTCGACAACGGAAGTTATCTCATTAATATTACTGGCATCATTAGTATTCCTTTTGATGCCAATATTTTTATTGCTTTATATCAGATCGTATAACAAGCATAAAAAAAATCATTTTCTCGAAAAGCAGAACATGCAGCAGAAATTCGAAGCGGAAATGCTGCAGGCCCGTGTTGAGGTGCAAGATCAAACCATGCAGAGCATTGCTACTGAATTGCATGATAATGTGGGGCAGCTGCTCAGCCTCACTACGCTTACCCTCAACTCGGTAAATTTATCCGATGAGGTTAAAGCCAAAAAGAAAATAGAAAATTCGCTCGAGCTGGTTAACAAATCAATTAAGGAACTGAGAGAACTGGCTAAACTTTTACATGGCGAACAACTGGTAGAAAACGGTATTGGTCATGCTATTGATCAGGAAATTAGCTGGCTAAGCAAAAGTGGGACCTACACCATTAAGGTTAACAATACCCTATCGGATTCGGCTTACAGCTCACCAGATAAAGACCTGATTATCCTCCGCTTACTTCAGGAAATTATCAATAACATTATTAAGCATGCGCAAGCTACCCAGATACAGATTGATGCGCACATTAAAGCTGGTACACTCAGCCTGATGGTACAAGAAAATGGTGTTGGTTTTAATCCCGCCGAAATTAAAGCAAAGAAATCGGGAATGGGCCTTAATTCTATTTATAAAAGAATTGAGATGATCAATGGAAAATTAATACTAAATTCGGCACCAGGAGAGGGTACTTCAACTTCAATAGAAATCCCCTACCCTTAATTATATGCAGAATCCTAGTATCGCTATCGCTATCGTTGATGACCACACCCTTTTTCGCTCAGGGTTGGCCAGTTTATTAGAAGAATTTGATGAAATAGAAGTAAAGTTTGAGGCTGTAAACGGAATCGACCTTCAGTCTAAAATTAATCATCACCCCGATGTTCAGCTGGTATTGATGGATATTAACATGCCGGTTATGGATGGTTTTGCAGCCACTAAATGGGTTAAAACCAATTTTCCTAATGTGCATGTACTTGCACTGAGCATGCTCGAAGATGAAAAAGCAATTATTGGTATGCTTAAAGCCGGGGCTGGTGGCTACATGCTTAAAGAATCTACCCCATCCGATCTGTTTGCTGCCATTAAAGTAATTGTAGAAAAAGGTTTTTTTGTTAACGAACTCGTATCGGGAAGGCTTTTAGTTGCATTGAAAGATACAGATGCCAAACCTGTTTTTTCGGCCAGGGAGCTTACATTCCTGCAACATTGCAGTACCGAACTTACCTATAAGGAAATTGCCGACATCATGAATGTGAGTCCGCGAACGGTTGACAACTACCGCGAATCACTTTTTGCCAAGCTCAATATCAAATCGCGCACAGGGTTGGTAGTATACGGCATAAAAAACAACCTGATTAGCATCTAACCAGAAGCTAATCACTACAAAAGCTTATTCTCCCGCCTAATTTCCGGCCTTTGCTTTAGCAGGGTAATCCGATCAGGCTGCCCTTTATTTTTTTCTAATATTTATTGAATAAAATTTGGATAACTAACCAATTAGTTTTAACTTTAGTTTAAGCAAATTATTTTGCCCGTCCTTATTATTATTATTACCATGATGGAAATTAAAGATTTAACTAAAGCCGAAGAGCAGATCATGCAGGTTTTATGGCAACTGGAAAAAGCATTCGTCAAAGAAGTAATTGATGAACTACCACTTCCAAAGCCGGCTTACAACACCGTTTCAACCATTATCAGAATCCTGGAAACCAAAGGATTTATTGGCCATGAGGCGTTCGGGAAAGCACATCAGTATTATCCCTTAGTGAGCAGAGAAGAGTATAAACGCCATGCAACAGAAAAACTGTTGGGCAATTACTTCGAAAATTCGGTTGAGAGCATGTTCTCTTTCTTTGTTAAAGAAGAAAAACTGGATTTAAGTGATGTTGATGAGATTTTAAAAATGATCAATAACATTAAACACAAACCAAAATGAGTTTTGCCCACTACCTATTGCAGGTAAACCTATACTTGGTTGTTTTTTACGGTGTTTATAAACTACTGCTGGACAAGGAAACCTATTTTACGTTAAATCGTATTTATCTGGTATCTGCCGGAGTGCTTTCATTATGTATTCCATTCATTCGTTTAGAATGGCTTACCGAACATAGGGCCGCCCAGCAGGTTTATACTTCAGTTAACTGGGAAGCCGTATTACAACAGGCCACAGTAGTATCGGAGCGGACTAACGGCCTCATTTGGGCAAACGCTTTCGTTTATATCTATTGTGCGGGTATCCTGTTTTTCTTAGGTAGATTGGTATTTAACTTACTGGCGGTAAAAAAAATGCTGGTACCAGGAAGAGCCGGAGTGGCCTTTTCTTTTTTCGGCAAAAAAATTATCGATCAGAATCTGCCTCAAATGGATGTAATTGATATCCATGAGCAGGCACACATTAAGCAATGGCATACCGTTGATATTTTGTTTTTTGAAATTTTAGGGATCATTACCTGGCTAAACCCCATTATATACCTCTATAAAAAGGCAATTAAAAATATACACGAGTTTTTGGCAGACGAGCTGGCAGCAGCATACCAGGGTGATAAAGCCGAATATGCGATGCTGCTGCTCAGCAAATCGTTCGGCATTTCGCCAAATGCATTAACCAACAATTTTTTAGATAAATCGCTAATCAAAAAAAGAATTTTCATGCTTCATAAAGAGCGGTCAAAAAAAATCGCGATTATGAAGTATGGAGTTTTTATTCCGCTGTTTGCAATTCTTATTGTGTTTTCTTCAGCTACTGTACGTAAAAACGAGAAGTTAATCTCCATTACCGACCACATCCGTTTAGAAAAGCCAATAGAAATGGTAGAGCAAATGGTTACTGAAGTGCCAACCGAAGCGCCGGCAGCACATAAAGTTTCTGTTGAAGGTAAGACCAATGCCAACTGGAATGGTTTTTACCAGTTCTTGTCGCAAAACATTAAATATCCGGCATTTGCCAACAGTTACGAGGTACAGGGCAACGCCCAGGTAAAATTCAGTATCAAAAATGGCAGGATTATAAATGTCACTTCTAATGTAGAGCTGGGCGCAGGTTGCGATGAAGAAGTAATGAAATCCATTTTATCGTACAAAGACTATAAAAAGATAGCTGATGGCAAATATGCACTTACCGTTAGTTTTAACATTCCCGAATCTTCAGGGGAATTTAAAAACAAAAGCTTGCCTAAACCAGCTGGGTATACCAACCTGAATAAAATTACTGTGGTTTCTTACCTGCCCAACGTAACCGAGCCAGGGGGTAATCCCGAACCCAATCAGGATAAAAAGGTTTATGATTTTGTTTCGATAGAAAAACAACCCGAATTTCCGGGAGGGATAGCCAAATTTTACAAGTATCTAAGTGGCGCAATTAAATATCCAGAACTGGCACAAGAAAGAAATGTACAGGGAAAAGTATTTTTATCGTTCGTGGTAGAAAAAAATGGTACGTTAAGCGATGTAATGATTACCAGGGGCTTAGGTAGCGGCACTGACGAAGAAGCCTTAAGGGTTATTAAAGAATCGCCCAAATGGAATCCCGGTATTCAGAATGGCTTACCTGTGCGGGTAAAATACAACATTAATGTTAATTTTTCGCTGAGCGATGGCGAAACCAAGCCAGCTAAAACGCTAAATTCAGATGTAACTAATGTTAAATTTAAGAATGAGCTAAATTTTAACGGCGTAATTATTTTAGATGGTGTAAGATTAGCCGACAATAGTGCTTTTAACACCATTAATCCAAATAATATCGAATCTATTGAGGTGCTAAAAGACCAGGCAGCAACATTGCTTTATGGAAGTGCCGCCAAAGCGGGCGCCATTGTAATTACAACTAAAAGTCCAAAAAACAGTCTTTTCAAAAAACCAGATCAGAAAGAACTTAGCATCGACAGAACTGTTCCGTTTTTTGATGTGAGACAAAAATTCTAACCCAAAAAAGACTGATATGAAAAAAATAATTGCCTTTACGGCTATAATGGGCTTAACCATAGCCGCCTTTGCACAAAAAGCAGATAGCACCAGGAACATTAAGATTAAAATTCGTGGTAATGCAACCTACGGAGCAAAACAACCACTAATTGTAATTGATGGCAACAAGCAATATTTCAGAGATATCAATTCGTTAAACGAAATGGATCCGAACTCAATTGAATCGGTAACGATTTTGAAAGATAGTTCTGCTATTGCCCGTTATGGCGCGGATGGCTTAGCCGGAGTGGTTGAGATTAAAACGAAAGGCCTGACAGTTAGTAGTGCGCTAATTAGTCAAAATAACAGCAGTAATAATGATTTAAAAGGGAAAGTTTCCGGCATAACAATCCGCCCAAGAAATCAAACACAGGGGAACGCAAACAATTCGGATTTTTTGATTTCTAAAAACGGAATAATACTCAAAAACGGTGTACGCGAGCCGCTCTACATTGTCGACGGAAAAGAAATTACTGAAGAGACTTCAATAAACCAGGACAACATAAAATCTTTAGAGATTTTAAAAGATGATGCCGCCAGAAAGCTTTATGGCAACAAAGCAAATAATGGGGCGATCATTATTACAACTAAAAACGCAAAAGCGCTCCCTGAAAAGAATTAAATAATTAACCTTTTAATTAAAAACCAATGAGAAAGCTAATGATTTTAGCCCTACTGGGCTGTGCTATGTTCATTAATTCTGCAAATGCACAAAACAAAGACCAGAAGGTATACGATTTTGTATCGGTGCAAAAGCAACCCGCATACCCGGGCGGGATTGCCAAATTCTACGAATACATTAAAAAAGAAATAAAGTATCCCGAAGTTGCCAAAAAGAACAAAACCCAGGGCAGGGTGTTTCTTTCGTTTGTAGTAGAAAAGGATGGCAAATTAACAGATATTGTAGTTTTACGGGGTTTAAGCCCGGAAACCAATGCAGAAGCTATACGGTTGTTTAAACAGTCGCCCAAATGGAGCCCGGCAATGCAAAATGGGAAACCAGTGCGTGTAAAGTATAATATGGCTATAAATTTCGACCTTGCTAAAGCTGGTGATACTAAAACAGCAAGCCTTCAGCAGCCTAACACCAAAACGCCTGAATACCCTGGCGGGATGATTAATTTATACCGCTATCTGGCCAAAAATGTTAAATATCCTGAGGCAGCCAGAAAAAATAATGTGCAGGGAAAGGTGATGCTCTCATTCAATGTAGAAGAAGATGGTAGCCTATCCAATATAACGGTAATTAAAAGCCTGAGTAAAGAAACGGATGAAGAAGCGATTAGAGTAATGAAATCATCGCCACGATGGAATCCCGGACATGACAAAGGTGTTCCGATACGTACTGAATATGTAATGAACATCAATTTTTCGCTTTCTTAGTTCATTGGCTTTCCTCAAAAAACACAAAACCCCAGCAAAAATTGCCGGGGTTTTATGTTTTCTCTCCTGTCTCGGAGCAATAAATTTAGAAAAACTTTAATGTATATGCAAATAATACAGAATAAAATTTCCATTTAAGCAAAATTTTAATATGCATACATAAAATTATTACCAGTTTCGCAAACTTTTATTTTGTTCGCAATTTCTTGCCCTAACTTTCGATTTTAAGCTTTAGTGTTTCATATGTTTTCAATACAGGACCTAAATGTTAAAATGATAGTTAATTCAAGTTAAACAACTGCTTAAAAAATTACTGAAATTAATTTTAGCATCATTTTCGCAAATACCAATTTCATCATGTTTTTAACCGGTTTAATCTTAACCTGCAGTGCTTTGAAATGATTAAGGATATAAACCGATATACCACACCACACATTATAAAACTAAAAAGCCCCCACTAGGTGGAGGCTTAACAATCCAGCTATTAAACTGGATGCACAGTATATTTTTAAACGGTTTCTTCGGAAATAAATTTCGAAGTGGCAAAATCGCGGTTCATGCGGGCAATGTTTTCTAAAGAAATTCCTTTAGGGCATTCTGCTTCGCAGGCACCAGTATTGGTACAGTTACCAAAACCTTCGGCATCCATTTGCGCAACCATGCTTTGTACACGACGATAACGCTCTGGCTGACCTTGTGGCAATAAGGCCAACTGAGAAACCTTAGCTGATACAAATAACATTGCAGAAGCATTTTTACAAGTAGCAACACAGGCACCACAACCAATACATGCTGCAGCTTCAAAAGCCGCATCAGCCTGTATTTTAGGAATAGGCAGGTTATTGGCGTCTTGTGCATTACCGGTATTTACCGAAATAAAACCACCGGCCGCAATAACCCTGTCAAATGCAGAACGATCTACAGTTAAATCTTTCACTACCGGGAACGCTGCTGCTCTCCATGGCTCTACTACAATAGTATCGCCATCTTTGAATGAGCGCATGTGCAACTGGCAGGTAGTAACCAAATCTTTTGGTCCGTGCGGACGGCCGTTGATGAACATCGAACACATTCCGCAAATACCTTCGCGGCAATCGTGATCGAACACCACAGGTTCTTCGCCTTTATTGATCAGATCTTCGTTTAACACATCGAACATCTCCAAGAAAGACATATCTGGCGAAATACCGGATAATTTATAATCAACCAAAGCACCTTTGGTATTGTTATTTTTTTGACGCCAAACTTTTAGCGTTAAGTTCATATTTCCTGTACTCATGATATTGAGGTTTTAGGTAAGCGATAAGCGTTTGGCGTTTGGCAGATAACCGCTTTACGCTAAACGCTGTGCGCGTCACTATTTATAACTTCTTTGTGCTACTTTAATATTTTCAAACTTCAGTTCTTCTTTATGAAGTTCGAAGTTTACACCTTCTTTAAATTCCCATGCGGCAACGTATGCGTAGTTCTCATCATCACGTAATGCCTCACCTTCTTCCGTTTGGTATTCTTCGCGGAAGTGGCCACCACAACTCTCGTTACGGTTTAATGCATCGA
Organism: Sphingobacteriaceae bacterium; assembly: GCA_965284455.1. GTDB lineage: Bacteria > Bacteroidota > Bacteroidia > Sphingobacteriales > Sphingobacteriaceae > Pedobacter. Next base: position 4,831,644 of record OZ260086.1, on the reverse strand, counting down.
TACACATTAACTCACCAAGCTCGATGAAATCGGCTACACGGCCTGCTTTCTCCAGTTCAGGGTTAAGCTCACCGGCAACACCAGGTACGCGTACATCTTTCCAGAATTCTTCGCGCAGGGCTCTGATTTCCTGAATGGCTTCATTTAAGCCTTTCTCGTTACGGGCCATACCACATTTCTCCCACATGATATTACCTAAACGTTTGTGGAAATGATCTACAGATTTAGTTCCCTTAATGTTAATCAGGGTATTTAAAATGCCTACAGCTCTTTCTTCTGCCTCCACAAATGCGGGGTGATCAGTCGGAATAGCTTTGGTAGAAATTTCTTTTGATAAATAAGCACCAATGGTGTAAGGTAAAACGAAATAACCATCGGCTAAACCTTGCATTAAAGCTGATGCCCCTAAACGGTTAGCACCGTGATCAGAGAAGTTAGCCTCTCCGGTGCAATATAAGCCCGGTACTGAAGTCATTAAGTTATAATCTACCCAAAGTCCACCCATGGTATAGTGTACCGCAGGGTAAATACGCATTGGCGTTTCGTAAGGGTTTTCACCAGTAATCTGTGCATACATATCGAACAGGTTACCATATTTCTCTTTAATTACTGCAGTACCTAAACGCATGCAGGTTTCTTTATCGGGATTATGGTTACCAGCTTTAGCAGCTTCGATTTTTCCGTAACGCTCGGTATTGGCTTTAAAGTCAAGGTAAACAGCCAGTTTAGAAGCTCCTACGCCATAACCTGCATCGCAACGCTCTTTAGCGGCACGCGAAGCCACATCACGTGGAACCAGGTTACCAAAAGCAGGGTAACGACGCTCTAAGTAATAATCTCTTTCATCTTCAGGAATTTCTGAAGCTTTACGGTTATCATCTTTCTTTTTAGGCACCCAGATTCTTCCGTCGTTACGTAACGATTCAGACATCAGGGTTAATTTAGACTGGTGATCGCCTGAAACCGGAATACAGGTTGGGTGAATTTGTGTGTAGCACGGGTTTGCAAAGTAAGCACCTTGTTTGTGTGCTTTCCATGCGGCTGTAACGTTACTACCCATAGCGTTGGTAGAAAGATAGAATACGTTTCCGTAACCACCTGTTCCTAATACTACTGCATGACCAAAGTGACGTTCTATTTCGCCTGTAATTAAGTTACGGGCAATAATACCACGTGCCTTGCCATCAATTTTAACTACCTCAAGCATTTCGTGGCGGGTGTACATTTCTACTTTGCCCATACCAATCTGGCGTTCTAAAGCAGAGTAAGCACCTAGCAATAACTGCTGACCAGTTTGACCTGCAGCATAAAAAGTACGTTGAACCTGTGTACCACCAAATGAACGGTTATCTAATAAACCTCCATACTCGCGTGCCAAAGGCACACCCTGGGCTACGCACTGATCGATAATATTGGCACTTACCTCCGCCAAACGGTGCACGTTTGCTTCGCGGGCGCGGTAATCACCTCCTTTAATGGTATCGTAAAACAAGCGATAAGTACTATCGCCATCATTTTGATAATTCTTTGCTGCATTGATACCACCCTGAGCCGCAATTGAGTGCGCTCTACGCGGTGAATCCTGAAAACAGAAACATTTAACTTTGTAACCCATTTCGGCCAAAGTAGCTGCTGCCGAAGCGCCTGCTAAACCCGAGCCTACAATAATTACTTCAATTGTTCTTTTGTTCGATGGGTTAACCAAAGGCACAGAAGACTTATACTTAGTCCATTTGCTTGTTAAATCGCCTTCTGGAATATTTGAATTAATATCTGACATATCTCTTTTGTGCTAAAAACTAATTAATTAAACCTGCATAAACTGCAATTGGCATTGCTGCGAAAAGGATCGAAATAATAATCGAATACCAAACGCCTAAGCCTTTTATTATACCGTTATATTTTGAGTGGTTCCAACCTAATGTCTGGAAAGCCGAAGCAAAACCATGCAATAAGTGGTAGCATAAAGAAAACATAGCTAAGATGTACACCGCAACCCTTACCGGGTCCTGGAATTTCTCTCTCATTACAGCATAAAGGTCTTCGTGGCCATTTGCATCTACCGTTGGAATTCCGGTAAAACGAGAAACTACCCAAAAATCTTTTAAGTGAACCACCAAGAAAATAAGCAGTAGCGTACCCAATAATCCCATTGAGCGGCTATACCACTTGCTATTAGCTTTACCATCGTTCACGGCATATTTAACTGGTCTGGCTTTTTGGTTTTGCAGGGTTAACCTCAATGCCTGAAAAATGTGCACAAGCAAACCAATAAACAGCACAATTTCGCCAGCCCTGATTAGCCAGTTGGTGGCCATAAAGTGTGCCCCAATGTTAAAGGTTAAGCCACCATCATTAATGAAAATTAATGCATTAATGAAACAGTGTACAATTAAAAAAAGTATCAGGAACAAACCTGTAATACCCATGATGAATTTCTTCCCTATTGATGAAGAAAGCGCATTTCCGAAACCACTCATTTGATTAGGATTTATATCTATATTTCTTGCAAAAGTATTTAATTATGAGTTTAATTTATAAACGAATATGACAAAACAACGATAAAACATCTATTTAGAAACATTCTAAAGCATATTCGGAAATATTTGGAAGATTATTGGATTTTTAAGTGTCTTAGACAGAAAATCCGTCGTAGCGAGGAACGAAGCAATCTATATTAGATTCCAAGCTAAAGCTTTTTTGATAAGATTGCTTCGTCGTTCATCCTCGCAATGACGGATAAAAATCAATAGCATAAAAAAAGGTCCCGATTTACATCGGGACCTTTTACGATTTATGTGTTTGAGTTTTCTTAAGCTACTTTTACATTTACCGCGTTTAGGCCTTTTCTACCTTCTTCTACTTCGTAGTTTACGGTATCATTCTCGCGAATGCTGTCAATTAAGCCTGAAGCATGAACAAAAATTTCGGCATCGCCATTTGAAGGGATGATAAATCCAAAACCTTTAGTTTCATTAAAAAATTTTACTGTTCCTTGTTGCATTATATTGTATTTTAATTTGCACCAAAGATATGGTTAAATACCTATAAATCAATTTTTTATTTTTAATACGTAAATAAATGCTAAATATATTGATTAATTGCCTGTTAGGCCCTATTTAACCGATCTATTTAGCCCATCGGTGCTCGATGTATCGCCTGGTTTTATTAATAATGCGCGCTCGAAACAGGCCTTAGCCTCAGGTTTTCTGCCTGAAAACAGCAAGGCCCAGCCCAACATGTGGTTGCCATCGTAATCAAATGGATACAACGCTACTACCCTCGCAAAATATTTTGATGCGTTGGTATACTGTTTCCGGTTGTAGATAATTACCCCTGCCCAATAGTTTGCCTGTGTATTTTGGGGATCAATTTTAAGAATACTGTTATATTGCTCCATCACTTTCTCCCAACTGCTTAACAGCGAGAGTGCTTTGATTAAACCAAATCGCGCTTCGACTGAATTTGGTCGTGCGTTGATGGCCCTGTTATAATAATTTTGTGATGCTGTATAATTTTTGGCCAAATAATACAGCCAGCCAATACGGAGGTTAGCTTCGTAATTATTTTCGGCATAAAAAGGCATAATATCACTTATGGCCTCGGCATAACTCTTTTTACTTTCGTTGTTATAACTATTCTGAAATGCCTTTTGCAATGCAGCACCGGTTTGGGCATTTACCTCAAATACAGATAAGCCTAGAATTGCAAAGACCATAAATTGTTTTAAAAATCCCATGTAATGCCGCCGTTAATTGAGTGTTGTAAATAGTTAAATTTAAAGATATTATCAGATTTACGCTCAAATGTATAATTCAATCCTAAAAGTAGCCGTTGTTTTAACAAAAAATAACAGTTTGCGCCAGCTTTAAATTTCGTTTTATCAAAGCCATTATAAAAATATAGCGCATCGGCCTCTGCGTAATTGTACTGATTGCCCAGCGTTACAACGCCCTCAAACCAAAGCTTACTGACAGGTTTAAAACCAAACAACTGTTGTATAACGATATTATGCTCACTTAGCACATCAACAAGTGAAAAGCGGCTAATACTATAAAAATTCAGATTGCCCGATAAATACCTTACAAACTGCATATTATACTGCCTTGTTTTTTCGTCACCAATTTGCGATAAGATAAAATCACCCTGGAAATCGCCGGCATCACCCGCATATTTAACACCCAATAAGCCAGCATTGTTCTGATATACCAGCTGCCTTAAATCAGACCGCATGTAATGATAGGCACCGATAAAGCTAAATCTTTTAAAAGGTGTATAACTCAATTTTGCATAGTAGCCCGGCTGAATAATCTGATCATTATGAATGGGTTGATAATAATACGAAAAGGAGGTTGATAAATTTAACTTGTAAGCGAGACTGAAATCAACAAAAGCCCTCGAATAGGAAGAATTACCCCTTTCGTAAATATTGGTAAACTTGATTCCGCTCTCCGCTCCTACCGAAATAATTTTAAAAGGCTTTAACTGTTTGCCTTCTACCTTTGCTGTATCTAAAGCAGCGGCAAACCATCCGGCGTTCTCCGGGCGGTTTAAATAAATGTTACATAAATAAGCATAGTACAATGCTATCTGGTTACGCCTGTCATTCGCCAGCACTTTATTGTACTGTACCAGTGCATCAATATAATTACCGCGAACAAATGAGGCATAAGCAATGCGCAACCGCAGCAAAGGAAAATCTTCGCCATTATTAATTGCCGCTTTGCCAAAAACAATAAGTTGCTGCCATTCGGCGGCATTAAAAAGCGCCAAAGAAGTACTATCGGTTACCTGATAGCTGCTTTGCGCTTTACTAACTGTTATCCAAACAATTAAAAGAAGGGTTGTTAAACTGAACTTGTTTCCCATTTTACTTTTAAGTGTTTGTTTTGATATTGCATGGCAATCCCCTCAAGACCTTTGCTCCCCACCAATATTTCAGCTTTTATTAAATGCTTATCGTTACCCAGAAGCTGTTGGCTTACCGTTGCGTGTACAGTTAGGCCGTTTGCTTTTGTTTCAATTGAGTTGCTATAGGTATTTTGGATAAAGCTATAGAAGGGAGCCAGTAAATCCTGCAACCATAAAGCAGGGTTAAAACTTTCTGCATCTATAGCAAAGCTATCGGCCACTGGCTGCGCGGAATAATTAACTTTATAGGCCACTTGGTAAAAACGGAAAAGCAATGAATTTTTATCGCCGTAAAACCTGGTGAAATAAAATATATTGGCATTATTTACAAAATAGGCAACAGCCTGATTTTCGTGGCAGAAAAAGTAGGTTAGGTTAAAATCGTCGGTAAATACTTCCCAGGTTTCGGCATGTCCGTTATCATCTGCAATACTCGCTACGTAGCCCGGCTGAAAGTGAAAGGCATTTTTTAAATAGGGGTTTATTTCTGGTCGCTCAATGATACTGCCTTCTTGTGGAATTTCGAATGTTTTTAATTCAGCCTGACCTGCAACAGTGAAATATGCAAAGGGATAAGGGTAAGTTTTAGAGCCAATGTAAGGTGTGCATTGCACCTGAAAATGCAAGTGTGGCTCGGGCGAACGGCCAGAATTGCCACAAAGGGCTATAATATCGCCCTGTTTTACATAATCGCTGGCTTTAACTTTTACGCTGTTCTTTTTTAAATGCGAAACTTTACTGTATAAATTTTCGGCATGTTTAATTACGATGGTATTGCCCCAGTTTTGTTGCAGGTTAACCTGCCCAATCACATTATCATCTATATGCGCAATTACTTCCTGCACCTGGCCATCAGCAACAGCTAAAACAGGTTTGTTAAAACAGTAATAATCTTCGGGCTTTAAGCCTGGCAACTGGTAACTTTTATCGTCAATATCTTTTAATACAAAATCTAAAGCGTGTTGCCATTCGCTCTTGTGCGTAATTTGGCCTTCATAGCCTTGCGAGACCGTCCACGCGCCCATAAATGGTAAACTTAAATTGAAATACTTAAAATCTTTTAGCCGTTGCTGACCGTTTAAGAACTGATATAAATTGGTTTCGGGAGAATAATGCTGAAGCGGTGTAAGCTGCAATTTGCCAGGTTTCTTCCTAAGCATAAAAAAATACAACAGGCCGATGGTAACCAAACAAAATGGCATTGAAAGCACCGGAAGGTTATACACCAGCAGCATACGCGAAAACCCATTTAAAACCAGAAACGTAAAAGGAATTACGACAACTGCCCACAAATAAGAGCGCCATGAAGGAACCAGGAAAAAACCACCGATAGCACAACTTACCATCATAAAATTTGCTCCCAGATAGTAATTACTCATTCCACCGGGATAAGTTCCAGTAAACTGATTAATCGCACATGACGCAATAAAGCCAATTACCAGCAAGCTAAAACCAATACGCGAATGAATTAAAAAACCAATGCTGATAATGATCCCGGCAAGCACACTATTCTGAAATAAAATAGCACTAACCGACCTAAAGAAAAGCAATACATAAGCAGGTACACTCAGGTGGTCGAAAAGATGGCAAAGCCGGGTAAAGTGAGATGGAGAATTACTGTTCAGTTCAAAGATCAGTGAACTCCCTTTTTGCAGTAAACCCATGCCTAAATACCCGTTTGCAGCAATTAAAACCATCCAAAAGCTGAATACAAAAGGAACAGAAAGTGCCGGCAAGACATATTTCCCTAAAAACGAACTCAGGGTAATACTTAAAACGACACATAACAAACAAGCCGTGGCCAGCCACAGCCAGAAAGCAAAACTAAAGCTAAAAAAAGTACCGAAACCAATCCCCAATAGAAGTGAATTAAAGCTATAAAGTCCCGATTTAATGTCTTCTTTTTTAAAACCCAATACGGTAACCAGCGCTAATGAGCCAATTACACAAGTTAAGCCTGACAGCCCTGCATTTACATTAAAAAAAGACACCAGCAGCAACAGTACACCTAAGATCTGGTTCTGCGAGAAGAACAGGATGGCGTAGCTGTTTAGCAGCGCACTAAGGTAATATTGCAGATTTTTTCTCAACTTCTTGTTTCATTTCAAAGAAGTGAAGCTTTAAAAACTTGACTTCTTTAATGGTTTTATTTTAAGTAATCGGGTACTTCCTCCATCATTTCCAAATAAGCCAATGTTTCTGGTTTCCTGATCAGATGGCTTTTAGCTTGCTGGTCGATCAGCACTACAGCAGGCCGCATATTGATAAACTGCATCCACTGGGTCATGTTGTAAGCGCCAACTTTATGCACCACTACCTGGTCGCCCCGCTCTAACAGCGGCAACATAATACTCTCTCTGATTACATCGATATTCATACAGAGTGGCCCAAACAAAACAGTTTCTTCAGTGTATTGCCCTGCTTCTTTTGCCACACTTATTTTATGGTCGTACCAACTGGAGGTAAACAGGATATTGATCCCAAAATCGAGAATGGTAGCCCGCCTGCCATCGCTTAATCTTTTATTGGCCAAAACACTTCCTATTAAATAACCAGCATCATCAATCAATACCCTTCCGCTTTCTAAAATTAACAGCGGCAGTTCATCAGTGGTAAAGCCCGCTTCTAAAATGGTATTGGTAATGGTTTCGGCAAAATCTTCGACACTCGGAACAGTATCAACACCCGGCAAATAAGCGCCTTTTAAGGTATTGGTTGATGGAAACCCGCCACCCAGGTCTAAATATTGTATCGGATTTTGAAATTCGTTTTTGCATCGTAACGCCAGCTGGCAAAGTTTGGTTGCGGCAATACCATAAGCTGCCGTTGATAGCATAAAGGTACCAATGTGGCAATGCAGGCCTACAAGCTCCAATTTATCGGCTTTCGAAATTTTGGTAATAGCAGTCCAGGCCTGGCCATTTTCGTAGTTAAAGCCAAACCGATCCCAGATCGGATAAACACCGGTATCAAAATTAACCCTGATGGCCACTTTTGCGGTTTTATTGATGCGTTCAGTAATCCGGATAAGCAAATAAAGTTCGTCGAAATGATCGATATGGATAAGCGAATGATTCTCTATCGCCAGGATTAAATCGGCTTCTTTTTTATCGGGCCCGTTAAATATAATCTGATGACCAGCTACACCATTACCCAAAGCTTTATGATATTCGAAACCAGACACAACTTCGGCCCAACTTCCCTCCTGATGGAAAACCTTACAAACCGCGTTCAGGTAATTGGTTTTGTAACTCCAGGCAAACTGTATTTTCGGATAACGTGTTTTAAACGATCGAAGTGCCGCCTGGTAATTGCGCCTGATTTGTTTTTCGGACAATACAAAAACCGGCGAACCGTTTTGCTCAACCAGATCTTTAACCGCAACGCCATCAATGCTTTCTACAGGGTCAAAATCAGTACGGGTACCAAACTTGTTCATAAGCCCGGTATTCATTTTCCTGATGGTTGGTCGTTCGTATTTTTGTTTCATCTTATATTAGTATCAAGTGGTTAGCAGAAAGTATCAAGACCAGATTCAGTTCAGTGTTTATTTCTGTTCTACCTTTTTATAATTCTCCAAAAGCCGATAGCTTTTGAAATTCCGCTACATCAATAATATTATCCCAGGCATACCTGACAAACATTTTACCTGCAGTGTATGCTGTTAATGCTTGTACGGGCCTACCCAAAGCCAAATCAACCAACAATTGGGGCTGGTTTTGCCCTGCGGCAACCGATAAATAAATCCATGCCGGAAAACGAGGATTAACCTCCATAATATATAAAGCATCTCTGTCATCGCGCATAATTTCGAGCTCGAAGCCGCCTTTCCAGTGGCTTGCTTTGGCAAATTCGCGGGCCAGGTTAATCAGTTTTTCATCTGCGATGGTAATTCCGGCCCAGGCTTTACCTTTTTCGGTTATGTACATTTTACGCATTGGGATTACGCTAAGGGCATTCCCATTACCATCGGCAAGGCCTGCTATGTTAATTTCGGCCCCTTTAATAAATTGCTGCACAATAATGGGTAGCCCCCATTTGGCCTGCAATTTGTAAAAAGCTTTGTAGGCTTCACTAATATTCTGTGCGACAGTGGCCTCGTAAAATTTCCCTTTTACTACCAGGGGAAAGCCTAATTTATCTGCCATCTGATCGAGTTCCGATGCGCTAAAAATGGTTTCGCTGGCAGGTACATCAAAACCATGATTATTCCCAAATGCTTGCAGGTTTACTTTATCACGCGCTGCCAGTTGCTGATGGGTAGGCAAAAAGGTATGAATGCCTATATTCAAGAGCTCTTTTTCCAGTTTGATAAAATTAAACAGCTCTGCATCAAAATTCGGGATCAGCACATCAATGTGTTCTATTTCCTGAATTTGCTGTAGACGTCCTTTCAACGCCTCCGTCCCGGCAGTAGGGTAAGGAATGCGATAGGTTTTATTTACCAAATCGCTTAAATAAATAGCAGGCTCAAGGGTTTCGTAAGCCAGTCCGATAATTCGCAAATTTTCTCCAAAACCAGTCCTTAACGCCCTGATTACCCCCAGGCCTGGGCCTGGATTATCGTTGGCATTTAAACCTGTAACAGCAATGGTTAAGGTTTTGGTTTGGTTTAAGTTGGGAGAAACGCTCATGATTAGTGATATTTTTCGGGGTTACAAATCTAAAAGATTTGCTTCCTTTAGTTGCAACATATAATCGTCCCAATCTCTTTCCAGCTGGCACAATTCTACTTCGTATCGATCGAGGATTTTCTGTTTAATTTCCATCTCGCTTTCCCCGGCTTTTAAACAGGTTAAAATCTCTGCTGCAATGGTATTGCTGGTAAACGAATCGCCGGTTGCAGGATTGAAAATAAATCCGTTTTCACTTGTTGCTATGTTTGCCTTTAACTTCATATCCCTTTCTGTTGGTTGATAAAACCGCTGTAAGCATCGCCTATAGGCAATTCGGCATTGGTTAAATTTACTTTACGGTTGTGTATCGATTTAATTTTAGTTAATGCCACGATAAAACTCCGGTGTACACGGGCAAATTGATCTTCGGGAAGCTTTTCCAGTACTTTTTTCATCGTCATGAGGGTTAAAACCGGCTTATCTGCATTGCACAGATAAATTTTAAGGTAATCGCCCATGCTTTCTATGTATTCGATATCGCGGAGCAAAATCTTAATCATTTTATATTCCGAGTACACATAAATGCTCTCATCGCTGGTATTTTCCTGCGTAGCATTTTTATATTTATGAAAATCGACCGCTTTTTCTACCGCTGCAGTAAAACGGTTAAAATCTATCGGTTTCAACAGGTAATCGATTGCCTGAAGCTCGTAACTTTCAAAGGCATAGTTGCGGTAAGCGGTAGTAAAAATAATCATCGGGCTGTTTACCAAACTACGCACCAGTTCAACACCTGTTATATCGGGCATGTTCACATCTACAAATAACAAATCAACCGGATTTTGCTTCAGATATTCTGCACCCGATAAGGCATCTTCAAAAACCTGAACCAGTTGCAGCCCAGGAAAGCGGGAAACATAATTCTTGATTAGTTCGAGTGCAAGAGGCTCATCATCTATAGCGACACATTTTAAGGCCATAATTTATCTGTTAAAAGTTAGCAATTTACACAAAGATTAACGGTAAACATTTCGCCTGTGTTTTTAATACTTAAGCTGTGTTGTTGCGGATATAAGTGCGTTAAGCGCTGACGCGTATTGGCAATGCCGATGCCCGAGCGTTCTAAATTGGATTTATGCGCATAAATTTTATTCTGGCATGAGAAATCAATTTTATCGGCGCCGATACTCAGATTAATACTGATAATGGTTTTCTCTTTTTTGGTTACCCCGTATTTAAAGGCATTTTCGATAAAGGTCATAAAAATTAAGGGCGCAATTTTCTTCCCTTCGGGTTTCCCGGCCACCTGAAAACTAATTTCGGCATCGGCCCCGAGCCTTAAACGCTGTAATTCAATGTAATCGCGTACACAATCTATTTCATCCTTTAACAACACAAAATCCTGCGTTACATCATCAGTAACGTAACGCATTATATTGGATAGCTTCATGATACTTTCTGAAGTGTGTTCGCTATTAATGACCGACTGGGTGTAAATGTTATTGAGGGTATTGAAAAGGAAATGGGGATTGATTTGTGCTTTAAGGAAGGAAAGTTCCGCAGTTGCCTTTTCGGCCTCTGCTTTAACCACTTTCGATTCGGCGGTTTGCCAACGCTCAACGGTGCTGGTGGCAATACTCAAACCCATAATCATCATAAAAATAAACAGGCTGATTACGTCAATATTTTCAGGTCTGTGCAGGTCTAAAATCCCTTTCTGTTTTTTCAGGTTTGGGTCCTGCATTCTCAAATCCTGATTGGGCAAGGGACCAAAGGGCATTTCTACATTAGGCCCAATTACACTATCCTTACCCGGCTGCAGCGATTGGTTTAAGCCTTTTGGCTGTTTATCAACTCCTCCGTTTAGTGCCGCCATTACACTTTTATTGTGTCCCAACAGGTTATCGTAAGGCTGGGCATAATACACAAAGCTAAATAGGCCCAGAACAGTTGCTACATATAAAAGGTACCGCTTTTTGAACATGAGCTTGGGTACCAGGACCAGGGCATTGAAATAAAACATTAACATGTAAGTAAGGCAAAACAGCCAGTAAAATGGCGATGCCAGCAGCAACAAACTACTCTGCCCCGATTGTTCGTTATTGATGAACAACAATGGAAAGGTTAGAAATAAAAGCCAACCTGCCACGTGGATAATAAAAGTTGGAGCCTTAAATTGTTGCATGCTACAAATTAATAATATTTTTTCTGGCCTGGGCTACAGAGATGCACAATACGGTTAACTGTAAACCAAATTGTTGCTTTCCTGGTAATTTACCATCAGATTTTCGTTAATTTTTACCATTATGGTTTCGCCACTGCCATTTGTTTTATCATAACTTAAAACCAGTAAATCACCTATAATTTCGTGCAATGCTAATTTTGGACTGGTATAGGTAAGCGAAACCACATGGGCAGCTTTGTTTAATAAATCGGAACTCAAAATATGTAGTTCGGCCCAATCAAACCTTAATGCATTGCCATCCAGATCGCCCAAAACGGGTATTTTACCTTCTAAAGCCACAATGCTTGGCATTACCGAATATTGTAATTTCTGGTGCAACGAACCAGCTTTTTCGTTTAACTGCAACATTTGAGAAAAAGTATGGGCCTGCTGGTTTTGGCTGAATATCTTTGATTTCTTCTGAAATTCCCTGTAGCTATCATGAAATATCCTTCTTTCAAAATCGTTCTGGCACATAAAATTGAAATATTGTTTTACGCTGAGGTTAATGTGAGCTAAAGCCATAATATTCGGTTTTTGTTGCTGTTTCAAATATGTAACAATAAAAAAATTAATTTTATAGAGTATCGGTAAACACTGATAATCAATCGGTAAATCGCTAAACTAAATCGCAATGATGAATTTAGGATGAACATGAATTAATTAACAAAACGGGCTTATGCTCCAAAACGCTTCAAAAGGAGCTTAATATATTTTGTGGCTGAGAACATTAACAAACTTTAACAATCGCCAAGGTCTTATTTTGATTTATTAAAACCGTTTAACTTCCTGTAGGTTATTAATAAAGAGCATATTGATAACTAAATTTTTGAGCTATGGAAACACGGAATAACCATGCCTTAATAAAGGTTTTACTGGATTGCGCACTGGCGTGCGAACATTGCGCAGCATCATGCCTGCAGGAAGAAGACCTTAACATGATGATCGATTGTATTAAACTGGATCGCGATTGTGCCGACATTTGTACACAGGCCGCCAGGCTCTTGCAGCGCGATTCGGTAATTGGCCGTCAGTATTTATTGCTATGCGAAGAAATTTGCAGAATGTGTGCAGCAGAATGCGGTAAACACGACCATGAGCACTGCAGGCAGTGTGTCGTTATGTGTGAGGAATGTGCAGATGCATGCCATGCGCATCACGAGCCAATTCACCAGGACTAAAAAAAGCCCTCCCGATATATTTCTACCGGGAGGGCTTTCTAAACTATTTTTTATCTGTTAATTACTGAGCCGGGAAACTGTAGTTATACGATCCTTGCTCGCCAACACCACTAATGCTCACCATATTGTTTCTACCCAATGGCAATGCTTTTTGTACATCGGCTACCGAGTTTACGGGCTGTCCATTTACTTTGGTAATAATTAAGCCTTTTTCTACACCTATGTTATCGAAAGCTTTGCCCGTAGTAACCGAAGTTACCACTACACCGCCGCTAATGCCGTATTTGGCTTTTTGTGCCTGACTGGCAGGAGCAAAAGTTGCACCTAGTTTCGAAACTTCAGCGCCTTTGCTTGCAGTGTTATTGGCAGTTAAACCTACGCTGGCTTCACCTTTAAGGGTAACAGTGTAATCTTTCAAAGATCCATCACGCAATACGGTTAATTTAACTTTATCGCCTGGATTTAAACGCCCCACTCTTTCCTGTAAGTCTGGTGAGTCGTTAATTACCACACCGTCAACTTTTTTAATTACATCGCCTGATTTGATACCAGCTGCAGCAGCACCACCGCCAGCAACTACATCATTTACATATAAACCACTGATTTCGTTAGTTTTAATACCTTCTGGTTTTTCTTCACCGCTTAATGGCACAAAATTAACACCAATATAACCACGTTTAACCGAACCATATTTCATAAAATCATCAACAATCTTACGGGCAAGGTTAACCGGGATAGCAAAACCATAGCCCTGGTTATATCCGCTTTGCGAAGCAATTGCTGAGTTAATACCAACTAACTCGCCATTTGCATTTACAAGTGCACCACCACTGTTACCTGGGTTAATTGCAGCATCTGTCTGGATAAAAGATTCGATACTTGTATTTGCCGGACGATCTGGTCTTTTACCAGTACGTTGGTACTCGCGGTATTCTTCTTCTGTAATTTCGTTGCCTTGTTGCTCGCGGCCAATAATACCGATACTGCGGTTTTTAGCACTTACAATACCTGCAGTTACTGTTGTATTTAAATCTAACGGGAAACCTACCGCCAAAACCCATTCACCCACCTGCACATTATCAGAGTTACCCATTTTCACTACTGGTAAATTGGTTGCATTAACTTTAATCAAAGCTAAATCGGTGTTTGGATCGCGGCCAATTACTTTGGCTTCTACCTTACGTCTGTCCGTTAAAACGACTTCAACCTTCTCTGCATTTTCAACCACGTGGTTATTGGTTACAATATAACCATCCTGGCTGATGATTACACCCGAACCAGATGCTGCCCTTGGCTGACGCTGCATTTGACGGCCACCGCCCCCGAAGAAATCTTCCATCATATCAAACGGAGAAGAGCTTCTGCCACCGCCACCTTGTGCTGCATAAGTGGTTTTAATGTGTACCACACCCGGGGCAACTGCAGCTGCTGCCTGTGTAAAATCGGTTGTACCAGCCGATGATACCTTAAGTGGATTATTTGCAAAATATAAATTCTGTTTTTCAGAAATTGTACTGCCTGTTTGGTTACGTTCAAATAGTTTGTAACCCCCTATTGCTGCTGCTCCACCTATAAAGGCAGCTAACACGGTAATTCCCAATATTTTTTTCATCTGTTATATTATTTAAAAAACCCTGATATATGATAAGCCAATTTGCTAGCTAAATGTTTTAGCTTACAATATTTCAGTTGTTAAATTTACTAATTTTGCTGGAGTGTTTGTTCTCTTTGATTTAAGCAGAATGCTCCTGCAGTTTTTATCTGCTAAAATTTCTTTTCGTTAATTATTCAAATTTAATACCATATAAACGATATTTGTATCATTAGTGCACCTGGTTTTGTGTTAAAAAATGTTAAATCAAAAAAACACATGGTGCCGGTTACCCTTTGCAATTCAAATATTGCATTAAAAGATGAAGCTTTCATGAAAATTAATTTCTATAAATATCAGGGCGCAGGCAACGATTTCATTTTAATAGACCACACCATGAGTCCGTTAAAAAACATTGATAATCAATTAGTTGAACAACTATGCCATAGAAGATTCGGGATAGGTGCAGATGGTTTAATGTTCCTGACCAAACACGAAGATTACGATTTTGAAATGCATTATTTTAATGCCGATGGCAACTTGGGTAGTATGTGTGGTAATGGTGGCCGGTGCATTGTTGCCTTTGCCAAACAGCTTGGCATCATTGATCGGGAAACCAACTTTTTGGCAGTAGATGGTCCACATTATGCCAGAATTTCAGAAAATGGCGAATGGGTTGATTTGCAAATGATTGATGTAGACACCATTAACAAAGATGGTGATGCCTATGTTTTAAATACAGGCTCTCCACATTATGTTGCTTTACAAACCGGCTTAAAAGACCTCGATGTTTTTCACGAAGGCAAAAGCATCCGTTATAACGATACCTATAAAACCGAAGGCATAAACGTAAACTTTGTAGAGGATAAAGGCGACCATCTGTTTGTGCGCACCTACGAACGTGGAGTTGAAGACGAGACCTATGCCTGTGGTACAGGAGTTACCGCTGTGGCTATGGCCATGGCCAAACACAAAAACCTGAGTGGCCACATTAAAACCGATATTAAAGTTTTGGGTGGCGATATTAAAATTGAATTTGATTACGATGGTACTGCATTTACCAACGTGTTTTTATGCGGACCAGCCAAATTGGTTTTTGAGGGAGAGGTAGATTAATCGAACTCATTTCACCATCTTATAATAAAGGGTATCAACATCAGCCAGATTTTGTTGGTACCTTTTTACTACCACTGACTTTACTTTTTCCATTTTTTTCAAATTCCACCGCTCATTTTTATAAAACGAGTAATAGGCTTTCGGATAGAAGCTGGCATT
This sequence comes from Sphingobacteriaceae bacterium, assembly GCA_965284455.1. GTDB lineage: Bacteria > Bacteroidota > Bacteroidia > Sphingobacteriales > Sphingobacteriaceae > Pedobacter. The sequence goes on along the minus strand of OZ260086.1, from coordinate 4,815,846 downwards.
CTCTTTTAAAGTCATCTTTTGATAAACCAGGTGTATCGGATCTAAAACCAAAACACTGTCCCATTTATTTTTGGTAAAGCGGTATTGGTAGTCGAGCCGCGAGGGATAAGAAATTACCACAATTGAATCGGCATTCGCATGAGTTGATTTGTAATTATAATAGTGGGGTGCACCAAGCATTAAACAACCCGAGCTTAACACCATAACCATTAACAGCAAAACATATTTCATAAACCTAAAGCTAAGAAAAAATCCGGCTGCTACGCCTTCCCCTGTGGTGTAAAATACATACCATGTACACTCATCTCTGCTTGAAATAAGCAACAGCTTGTTGCGATAATTCCAATACAAAATCGACGATTTTAACAGCTTTTAACATCTGTCGCAAGATATTTACAAGCGATATTTTAAAATAAATAAAGCACTTAAACTACTTAAAAACAATATTTTAGTTATATTTAAGTAGCGTTCCAATCCTAAAATAAATCAATCGATTGATTAAATGACAGAATTTGGACAGATTTATTTTTGTTTAGGCTCTATTTTTGGGCAATTATTGGCGATGATTAAAGTCCATTCTTATTGATAACGCCCTTAATCCGGAAATTTAAATTTAAACACACAGAATACCCATGAGAAAAGTAACAACTCTCCTTTTTAGCGTGAGCATTGGTATGCTTTTAGCATCCTGCGGAAATGATGATGCAGCTAAAAAGGCTGCGGCAGCGGCTGCTGCTGGTCCGCAAGCTTACCCTGTTTTTACAGTAAACACACAAAACACCACCCTCGATTCAGATTATCCTGCAACTATAGAAGGTATCCAGAATATCGATATCCGCCCGAAAGTTGATGGTTTTATCGAAAAAATATTTGTGGATGAAGGTGCTGTGGTTAAAAAAGGTCAGCTACTTTTTACCATTAATGCGCCTCAATACGAACAACAGGTTAGAACAGCCAGAGCAGCTATAAGCAGTGCTGAAGCCGATGTAAATGCCGCCCAGTTAACGGTAAATAAAACCAAACCGCTGGTTGAAAAAGATATCATCAGTAAATATGACCTGGATGCAGCTCAGTTAACGCTTCAAAGCAGAAAAGCTGCATTGGCACAGGCAAAAGCAGAGCTGGTAAATGCAAGGGTTAATTTAGGTTATACTTCCATTACCAGTCCGGTAGATGGTGTGGTAGGCAGTATCCCTTTCAGAAACGGAAGCCTGGTGAGTAGCAGCAGCACGCAGCCGCTAACTACAGTTTCGAATACTTCTAAAGTTTATGCTTACTTCTCTTTAAACGAGAAACAACTTTTAGATTTTGCCAGCACTTATAAAGGAAAAACCCTGGCCGAGCAAATGAAAAACATTCCGCCGGTGAGTTTGGTACTTGCTGATGGAAGTGTTTATGCACAAAATGGTAAAATCGAATCGATTAACGGTCAGATTAACACCAACACCGGTTCGGCAAGCTTAAGGGCTACCTTCCCTAACCCGGTTTTCCTGTTAAAAAATGGAGCCAGTGCTTCAGTTAGAATTCCGCAGCATGTTGAAAATGCAATTTTAATTCCTCAAAAATCAACAATCGATTTACAGGGTAAGAAATTCGTTTACATTTTAGGCGATTCGGCAAAGGTTGTTAATACGCAGATTGAGGTAATGGAATTGGCCAAAGGCAATTTCTACGTAGTGACCAAAGGACTTAAAACCGGCGACAAAGTGATTTTAGAAGGTTTCCAATCGTTAAAAGACGGTACAAAAATTAAACCTGAAGAAAAAGCAGCCGATTCAGTTTATGCTGAAATAAAAAAATAAAAATACAATTAGTGCAATCACACTGCATCAGTGTAATCCCTATTATTTATGTTTAAGAAATTTATAGACAGGCCCGTTTTATCGACAGTTATATCCATTATAATTGTAATATTAGGCGTTTTAGGCCTTGTAACCTTACCCATCTCGCAATATCCCGAAATTGCGCCGCCAACCGTTCAGGTCTCGGCTTCTTACCAGGGTGCCAACGCCGATGTGGTAATGAGTAGCGTTGTTGTTCCGCTCGAAGAACAAATAAATGGTGTGGAAGACATGACCTACATGACTTCGAGCGCCAGTAACGATGGTACAGCTACCATTACCGTTAACTTTAAATTGGGTACAAACCCCGATCTGGCAGCTGTAAACGTTCAGAATCGCGTAGCCAGGGCAACCAGTTTATTACCTGCAGAGGTAACAAGATCGGGTGTAATTACCGCTAAAAGACAGGCGAGTAACCTGCTTATTTTTGCCATTTACAGCGACGATCCTTCATACGACCAGAAGTTTTTACAGAACTACGCCAACATCAACATTATTCCGGAAATTAAAAGGATCAATGGTGTGGGTGACGCCAGTGCTTTTGGTACATTAGATTATACCATGAGGATCTGGCTTAAACCTGATGTAATGGCTGTTTATGGTCTGGTTCCGAATGATGTGAATGTGGCCCTTGCCGAGCAGAACATCGAGGCCGCACCAGGTCAGTTTGGTGAACAGGGCGGACAAGCATTCCAATATACTTTAAAATATAGCGGTCGTTTAAAAACCGAAACTGAGTTTAGCAATATCATAATAAAAGCTAATCCGAACGGACAGATTTTACGATTAAAAGATGTAGCCAGAATAGAACTTGGTGCGCAAAGTTATGCCAGTTATGTAAAGTTTAATGGTAAACCTGCATTGGGTATTGCCATTAGCCAAACCGCTGGGTCAAATGCGAAAGAAGTAATCGACAATTCGATTAAAACTTTAGATAAAGCTGCGCTTTCTTTCCCTAAGGGTGTGCACTACGAAACGGTTGTTAACGTAAACAATTTCCTCGATGCTTCGATCGAAAAGGTAATCCACACACTGATTGAAGCTTTTATCCTGGTGTTCCTGGTGGTGTTTATTTTCTTACAGGATTTCCGTTCAACCCTGATCCCGGCAATCAGTGTTCCGGTGGCAATTATCGGTACCTTCTTCTTTTTAAGTTTATTTGGTTTTACCATTAACTTATTAACCTTATTTGCCCTCGTACTGGCCATTGGTATTGTGGTAGATGATGCCATTGTAGTGGTTGAGGCGGTACACGCCAAACTCGATGCAGGTTATACCGATGCCAAGAAAGCGACCAAAGATGCCATGGACGATATCAGCGGGGCCATCATTTCGATTACTTTGGTAATGGCGGCGGTATTTATCCCGGTAAGTTTTATCCAGGGTTCATCAGGTGTATTTTATAAACAATTCGGTTTAACACTGGCCATATCCATCATTTTATCGGCTATTAACGCCTTAACGTTAAGTCCGGCATTGTGTGCTATATTTTTAAAGCCACACAAAGACGAGCACGGAAAAAGCAAAAACTTTTTACAACGCTTTTATGATGCTTTTAATACCTCGTTTGATACCGTAACACAGAAATACAAACGTTCGGTAGGCTTCTTAGGTAGAAAAAGATGGCTAGCTGGTTTAGGCATTGCAGTTTTCGCTGTAGTACTGGTTTGGATCATGAATACCACACCAAAAGGATTCGTACCTAACGAAGATTTGGGAACAATTTTCTCTGATATCTCATTACCTCCATCAACTTCGCAGGAAGAAACCGATAAAATCATTGTTAAAATAAATGATATAGTTAGTAAAGTACCGGAAGTTGAAGCAACTTTCAGGGTTGTTGGCCGGAGTTTAATCAGTGGTTCTGGCAGTTCTTACGGTATGGTTATCGCCAGGCTTAAGCCATGGGATGAACGTAAAGGCCGTGACGTTAAAACGATTATTGGTGAGTTATTTGCCAAAGCAGGCGGCATTAAAGGTGCAAAAGTAATTTTCTTTGCCCCGCCAACCATCCAGGGCTTTGGTACCGGAGGTGGTTTCGAGTTCCAGCTGCAGGATAAAACCGGTGGCGATATTAAGAAATTCAACGAAGTAGGTAATGCATTTTTAGGGGCATTGAGCAAACGTCCGGAAATCCAGTACGCCTCAACATCGTTTAACCCTAATTTCCCGCAATATCAAATTGATGTTAATGTAGCCAAAATTAAACAGGCAGGCTTAACCGTTAGCGATGTACTGGGCGTTTTACAGGGTTATTATGGTGGGGTCTACGCTTCTAACTTTAACAAGTTTGGTAAGCAGTACCGCGTAATGTTCCAGGCCGATGCCAAGTATCGCGCCAACCAGCAAAGCTTAACCAGCATTTACGTGCGCAACTCGAGCGGCACCATGGCTCCGGTATCTGAATTTATTACCTTAGAGAAAGTGTACGGACCACAGGCCATTTCGCGTTTCAATTTGTACACTTCAATTGCGGTTACAGGTAACCCGAATGCAGGTTACAGTTCTGGTGATGCCATCAAAGCCATCCAGGAAGAAGCGGCTATCCACCTTCCAACGGGATATGGATATGAATTCTCAGGTTTATCACGTGAAGAGGTAAGCAGCGGCAGTCAGACCATTTTTATCTTCCTGCTTTGCGTAATCTTTGTTTACTTCCTGCTTTCGGCTCAATACGAAAGTTATATTTTACCATTGGCCGTATTATTCTCGCTGCCAATCGGTTTAGCAGGAGTATTTATTTTCGATAAGATTTTTGGTATCGATAATAACATCTACACGCAAATTACCCTGATTATGTTGGTGGGCTTATTGGCCAAAAATGCGATTCTGATTGTAGAATATGCGGTAGACCGAAGGCGCAAAGGTATGAGTATTACTAACGCGGCTATTGATGGTGCTACGGCACGTTTACGTCCGATCTTAATGACATCATTTGCCTTTATTTTAGGTTTATTACCTTTAATGTTATCATCAGGTGTTGGTGCAGCTGGTAATAAATCAATTGGTACAGGAGCTGTTGGGGGTATGTTAATCGGTACCATATTCGGAGTATTTGTTATTCCTGCACTGTTTATTGTTTTCCAGACATTGCAAGAAAAGATAAGTAACAAATCTCCTTTTGATGAAGGCATTGACCGCGAACAAACAGAAGAAGAGTACGAGTTAGCGGTTAACCGTCCACATTAATTTTAAAAACATGAAACTTACATATAAGCATTCTATTTTAATCGGTATAGCCATCTTAGGCCTTAGTGGCTGCGTAACTAAAAAGTACGAGCGCCCACAGGTGAAAAGTGAAGGTTTATACCGCGATAACAATACAACCGACACGACCTCAATTGCTAATTTGCAATGGAAACAATTGTTTTCGGATACCACTTTGCAATCGTTGATTCAACAAGGGATAAATGAAAACTTAGACCTGAAACAGGCTATCGAAAGGATTAAAATTGCCGAGGCAACCTTACAGCAAAGTCGTGGGGCTTTATTACCAAGCTTACAGGCCGATGTTAACGTAACCGACAACAAGGCTTCGGCAGCGGCACAGAACTTTCCTGCTGGAATTAACATCAATCTGGAAACCCAAACCTATAAGGCACAGTTAAGCACTAGCTGGGAAGCCGATATCTGGGGCAAATTAAGCAGTGCAAAACGCGCAGCCTATGCTACCTTATTGCAGAGCGATGCAGCTAAAAGAGCTGTCCAAACCCAGTTAATAGCTACAATTGCCAATAACTACTATACTTTGCTGGCACTTGATAAACAATTGTCCATTACCGAAGAGACAATTAAGGTGAGAACAAAGGATGTGGAAACGATGAAGGAACTAAAGCAAGGCGCTGTAGTAAATGGTGCTGCCGTTGTACAAAGCGAGGCCAATTTATATGCTGCGCAAGTTACCCTGCCTGATTTAAAAAGAAGCATTAAGGAAGCTGAAAATGCATTAAGCGTTGTACTGGGCAAAGCACCAAATGCGATTAACCGTACTAGCTTAGATCAGCAAACACCTTATGCCGATTTAAAAACCGGTGTTTCTGCACAATTGCTGCAAAACCGCCCGGATGTAATTGCGGCCGAGTTTGGTTTCCGTTCTGCTTTCGAAAACACCAATGTAGCTAAAGCCTATTTTTATCCGGCTTTAACCATTACTGCGGCAGGTGGTTTATCAAGTTTACAGTTACAGGATTTCTTCAGTAAATCTATTTTCTACAATTTAGTGGGAGGTTTAACCCAGCCCATTTTTGCTAAAGGTGCCAATAAAGCCCGCTTAAAAACAGCGCAGGCCAATCAGCAGATTGCTTTTTATACTTTCCAGCAAACCCTTTTAACAGGTGGGCAGGAAGTATCGAATGCTTTATTTGCCTATCAAACAGCAGCAGAGAAAGAAACAACAAGGGCAAAACAAATTGCCTCGTTAACCAAAGCAGTTGATTTTACGAAAGAATTGCTACGTTATAGCTCAGCAACTAACTATACTGATGTATTAACTTCTGAACAGAGTTTGTTAACAGCACAGTTAAACGGCATTAACGATAAATTGCAAAAACTACAATCGGTAGTTAATCTATACCGTGCATTAGGCGGTGGTTGGAAATAAGCTAAAGATTAATGTTAAAAGAGAGGCATTCTGATTATTCAGGATGCTTTTTTGTTTGGAATAACCGAATGAACAGCTATTTGTATTTCCCGCAGATAAAGCAGAAAAGGACACAGATTTAAATTAGAATACTTGGTTATCGTCTCCGTTTGTAACGGGGATGAGCGAGATACACATTTTTAATGTGTTTGTAGCAGCGGTAAAATCGCTATGCTCAAAGATCCTCGTTACAAACCAGGACCTTAACAATCATGTTTTATTTGAGATTGCCAGATGAGCAGCTATCTGTACTTCCCGCAGATAACGCAGAAAAAGACGCAGATTTAAATCAGAATATTTGGTTATCGTCCCCGTTTGTAACGGGGATGAGCGAGACACACATTTCTAATGTGTTTGTAGTAACGAAAAATCGCTGTGCTCAGCAATCCTCGTTATAAACGAGGACCACAGTAATCATGTTTTATCTGCGTCCTTAATCCTCTAAATCTGCGGGAAAAATCTTTTTTATCTGACTAAACAAAAGATTTTTGCTTTGAGCAAAGAAAAAAATAAGCTGGTTTCTTAACTAAAACGCTAGCTACTAAACAGTTTATTTGTATTTTGGCCCTACCAAACAATTTTATGCGCCTCTCTAAACTTTTAGCCTTATTTGCCGGCTTACTTTTCTTCCAGAATATTTACGCCCAAACTTATGTGGTAACCAGTAATGCCGATAGTGGCCCGGGTACTTTGCGCGAAGGCTTAACACAAGCTGCTGTAGCCAACAGAACCACCACTTTTACCATTAATTTTGATTTACCGGGAACCCCAACAGACAATGCCAATCGTACCATCAGGTTACGCACGGCGCTTCCGGTGGTTTCGTCAAATGTGATAATCGATGGAACCTCACAAGCTGCATGGCCTGCACTGGGTGTTTCGGGTGCGAAAGTAATTTTAGAGCCTGAGTATACCAACACCACTTTTTCGGGTCTGGTTATTGGGCAATCATCAAGTACAAATGTACCTACCAGCGGAGTAGAAGTGTATGGTTTGTATATCCGTAATTTTGCCACTATTACCAATTTGCAAAATGTAAATACCGCACAAGGTTCTGGAATTATAGTGGATTACCGTGCCAGTAGTATCATTATCGGTGCCCCCGGAAAGGGGAACGTAATTGGCGGTAACATTTACGGAATCCTGATTCAGAATAACTATTTTTTTACCACTGTAGCTGCTACGAAAATTAAAATCCAATCGAATTTAATCGGAGTAATTTACGATGGGATAACACCTAACACCAACGTAACCGGTATTTCGGCCAATTTGTACGATTGTGCATTGGATGTAGGAGGCGATAATGCAGGCGAAGGCAACGTAATTGCTGCAAACCGCATCAATGTAGACATTACCCGTTCATCGTACTCCAGCAGTGCCAGATTTGACATCAACGTAATCAACAATAAAATTGGTGTCGATTATACCGGTAAAAAGGATTTTCATGAGCTTCCATTATTCCTTTCCTCTTCAGCTTTAGAGATTTCAGGATTAAAAGTTAATGCGGTAAATACGGCCCTGTATGTACGCAATAATGTAATTGGCGGTAACCGTACCACCGGTGTTTCCATTACCAATTCCGACTTTATCTTAACCGGCAATGCCATTGGTACCGATGCCGCCGGAACAGTGATGATGGGTAACGGCATGGGCGTAAAATTAGAAGCAGGTGCCAGCGGAACTGTAGGAGGTGCAACCCCAGCCGAAGCCAACCTCATTGCCAATAACAACTTTGGATTGGAAACCGTATCGGCCAAACCTGTAAAAGTTACCAGGAACAGTTTCTTTTGCAACAAAAACTTTGGGATCGGAAAAACCCTGACGATCCTTCAACCGTATATCCAAATTCTGAAAAAGCGCAGCGATTATGTTTCGGGCCGGGCTACTCCAAACTCAGAAGTAGAATTATTTTATACGATAAACTGTCAGGGCATTTGCGAAGGTAAAACCTATATCGCAACCGTGCAGGCCGGTAGTGATGGCCGCTGGGAATACAACGGCGCGCTAAGTGGAATGGTTACAGCAACCGCCAGTTTATTAAATGCGACAACCTCTCCATTTTCAACCGCTGAGTTGTTACCCAACGAAGCCATAGTAGAACCGGTAACCTGTAGTGCCAACGGATCAATCACCATTCCCGAACCGCGCGAAGGTTTCATTTTTAGCTGGGTAAAAATAGAAACAGATGGTAGCCGTGTGTCAAAAGGTAATACACAAAGTATTTCGAACTTGGATGTGGGCACTTATGAAGTAACTGTTGATGATGGCTGTAAACCATTTCCAACTGTATTCATTATTAAAGACCAGAAATTAACCAAACCTAACATTTTGCCCATAAACCCCGTTTGCGGACAAACGTCTTTTATCTTTACCGCTGAGGTTTTAAGAGGAAAAGGAGTTTTAAAATACGAGTGGATCAATACCGCCACAAATGCTGTTGTAAGCAGAAGCAACCCGGCAAGTTTACCTGAAGGCACTTATTATGTAAAAGTATCAGATGAGGCAAGTTGTACCCTTTCCTCTGATCCCATTACCGTAAAAAGAAAGCCTAAAATCATTATTGCGAGTACTATACCACCAAAACATGCCACCTGTGGCAGCTTGAATGGTGCCATTACAGGCTTAAAAATTACAGATTTCACCGGTACTGTTACTTATAAATGGTACAAACCCGACCCAATAACCGGAGCATTGGGTGATGTAATTGCCGCAACGCCAGATTTACAAAACGTAGAAGGAGGAAATTATACCATTGTGGTATCCGATGAAGGCGAATGCCCCGCTACTACTGCATCCTTTTTTATCATCACCGATAATACCATTCAAATCAGCGATGCCTCAATCAGAAAAAATGTGACTTGCAACAGTGATAACGGAGCGATAGGAGGAATTAACCTAACTGATGCTGATGGCTATGAATGGATTGGACCGGATGGAATAACCGTAAAAAAAGGAACATATTCTGCAGGAACATCATTATTAATTGAAAATCTAAAACCAGGCTCATATAGGTTATGGGCAAGCAATAGCAAATCCAGTTGCCCGCGTGTACCCAGAGACTTTGTTGTAACAGCTATTGCTCCGCCGGTGTATAACTTTTCTCACCGTGAATCGCCAACAACCTGCGGACAGACTAACGGAACTATCGATCTGGATTTTAGCTCTGCACTGCCCTATAGATATGAATGGAAAGATGAAACTGGCAACATTGTCTTAAGTACTAAAACAGTTAATTCTATATCGCTCAAAAATTTACCAGGCGGTGTCTATACCATGTATGCTTATGATATTAATAACTGTGCGCCCTTTATTATCGGCCCGTACACTATTGAAGTTACCCCTCTGCTTACCATTGTACCAAACACCGGAAAACCAGTTAAAGATGGCTGTTCTTTACAAAGAGGCTCGGTTACCGGTGTACAGGTAATCGGTGGTGTACCGGGTTACGATTTTAAATGGATTAACGCAGCAGGAGAAGCTGTTCAGTTTACACAAGACTTAACTAATATTGGTGCGGGCACATACCGCTTAGAAGTAAAAGACAAAACGAGCTGTGGCTATGCCATCAGTGAGCCTTTTACCATTATTGATGAACCCTTTAAAATCCTCGCTCCTGTAATGAACGATCTGCGTGTTTGTTATGTTTCAGACATCACTTTGCCAGTAATCGCCCCAGAGGAAGGCACTTATCAGTTATTTGAAAGAGTAGACGACAGTAAGCCATTTTTAGAAAGCACAAAAGGTATTTTCAATTTCAAAGTAGCCAAAACAGCCGATTATTTTGTACGCAGAAAACTCGGTTCCTGCACCAGTGAGTTTACCAAAGTACATGTGGAAGTAACGCACGATAACTTAGAAATCACCAATACCATGACCCCAAATGGCGATGGCATGAACGATGTTTGGCAGGTACGGGGCTTACCCGATTTTAAAGGCACCAATATTAAGATCTACACACGTGGTGGTCAGCTGGTTTACGAATCTATCGGCAACTATACCAAACCTTTCGATGGCAGGTTCAGGGATAAGGAATTGCCAGCTGGCGTTTATTATTACGTAATTGATTTGAGGGCCGAATGTAAACCACTTGGCGGCAGCATTACCCTTTTACGTTAAAACTGCCTGCTGGGGCATGCTACCTGATAACGGTTATTGAGCAAAATGCCCAGCACAATTTCGTGGGTACCATTGTTTACCGAGCGTAATCCCGAAGTATTTACATCATAAGAATAGCTGAGGTTAACCAGTGAAGCGATATTGAAACCAGCCAAAAGTGAAAACGAATCGTTGTTGCGGAAACTGGTTCCTACCCAGAATTTATCTTTATAGGCAAATTTTAAATTGGCATCAAAAGTAGCCGGTGCATTGGCCCAATAGCTAATCAGCGCCGACGGAATCATAGCAATATCTTCGTCTAAAAATATTTTGTAACCTGCCGTTCCGTAAAAAGTTGCCGATTGGTACGGACTACTTTTTACCTGATTATTTACAACACTGTTTTTATTCCCAATTAATTGCTTGGCCGAAACACCTGCAAAAAACCTCGGACTATATAACCATAAACCTGCGCCAATATCGGGCCTGATTTTGTTATTGTAATCTGCCGAAAACAATGGATCGCCCGATTCATCGGCTATAATTCCGCGCACATCAACACTGATTGATTTAAAACCACCGGATAAGCCTAATGATAAGTTGATCTCGTTGGTAAGGCCCAGGTGGTAAGCATAGGTTACATTCACATTCGTTTGCCTGATTAAGCCAGCCTTATCCGTCATGGCAACCAAACCAATGCCGTGGTGCGGCTCTGCTGCAGTGTAGTTGTTTACATAGCTCCTGCTCATCGGATTTTCGCCATTACCTGCAAATGAGTTTACATTACTCCGTACAAAATCTGCTCCAATAGCCGTACTTAACGAAAGGTATTGTGTATTTGGCGATCCTTCCAAACCACTCCATTGTTTACGCAGGCCAATTTTCAGGTCGGTATAATTATCAATACCTGCCAAAGCCGGGTTAAGCAGAATGTTATTAAAAATATATTGCGTACTTCTTGGAATTTCTTGCGCGTGGCTACAAAAGCACAGGCAGATAAACAGAGAGAGCGGGTAAAAAAATTTCATTTAGTTTGGTCGTGCGTTAAGCTTAACGGTCTTTAACAAACCGTTTTACAAGTGCTAAGATAATAAGTTGTTGCCAATTATGAAGGATTAATATTTACGCTGCTTTTACGCCAACTTCATTTCAGATGTAGCGTTGATTTACCGCAGGCCATGCTAAACATTTAGTTAAAGTATTGCCTGCCAATTGTTCCTTTAAAAAATCGATTTTTTTTGTTTCAAAAACCTTCAGTTCTTTTGATGTAACCCCAAAATATTGTAAGTTTAAAGTTTTTTAAGCGCTTAGCTTACAAAAATTTTAATCCCATCAATGTTACGTGTCGATAGTTCCAAAGCCTGTAAAATAGTGTACTCTTTGTGCAAGCATGAGTATTTGGGCTATTTAATTGAGCCACACATCGTTCAGCTTAATCCGCAAGGCGACTTCTCTTTTACTTACCAACGAATCTTTACCCATACGGCAGAAGAATTCAATAGTTACTTAAGCGATATCGATTATAAGCTGATCAGAATATTGGACGACATGGAGCAGGATTCAATTATCAAAAAGTATTATAAAAAGCTAATCCGCCCAACCGAGTTTTTTACCAAGGTTTTCGATGATAAATTTTATGAAAATGTTCGCCCGAAAATTGAGAAAAAACTGGCCGAAGCTTTAGAAATACTAAAAACCAAAAACGAACTTTATGTAATGGATAAAGACGGCTGGCCTGTTGAACGTAAAATCGAACTTGCCGCCGAACCTGCTTCTATCCTTTTTCACTTCCGCAGAAACGAAACCGAAACGCGCTACTTCCCTACCATTAAGTATCAGAACCTGCGCATCGAGTTTATGTTTAAAGAAGCACAGATCATTAGCAACAAACCAGCCTGGTTATTGCTTAACGATGTACTGTACTTTTTTGATCAGGATATTGAAGGCAAGAAATTACAACCGTTTTTGAATAAACGTTACATTGCTATCCCTAAAACTACTGAGGCGACCTATTTCGAAAAATTTGTAGCTCCTTTAATAGAAAAGCATCATGTGTACGCCGAAGGGTTCGAAATCAGAACCGAGCAATTTGAAGCTATCCCCGTAATCAAGGTACTGTATGTAGATGGCGGTCTTTCTCAAATCCAGCTATACTTTAAATATGGCGAATATACCTTTCCGGTAGAAAATGCGCATAAAGTAACCGTTCGACTAGAAAAAACGGCCGATAATTATATTTTCCACCGCATCAAACGTTCAGCAGAATGGGAGAAAAAACAGTTCAACCTGCTTTTATCACTCGGACTGAAAAAAACAAGTTCATTATTCAGTAACCTCGAAGTAATTTCGGGAGAAGAAAACCCGAGTTATGCCGCCATAAATTGGGTGAATGAGCATATTGAAATCTTACAGGCTTCGGGTTTTGAGATTGAACAAGCCACCGGACAAAAGAAATTTGTATTTGGGGTAAGCAAAATCGATCTCGAGGTTAAAGAAGAAAACGATTGGTTCGATATTAATGCCGTGGTTTGGTTTGGTAAATACCAAATCCCTTTTCTTTCTTTAAAACAACATATCCTCCATAAAAAACGCGAATTCCTGTTACCCGATGGCGAAGTGGCCATCATTCCGGATAAATGGTTTACGCAATATGGCAGTTTATTCAGTCTGGCAGAAACCGGCAAGAATTTAAAACTTAAAAAACACCATATAGGTTTAATTAACGATCTGGCTGAAGATAGCCTGGCCAACGTAACGCTCGAGCGTAAACTTCAGCGTTTATCCGATTTTGAAGATATTGCCGATACGCAAATGCCGGCTCATTTTAAAGGAAGTTTGCGTGATTACCAGAAAGCAGGCTACAATTGGTTCAGTTTTTTACGCGAATATAATTTTGGCGGCTGCCTGGCCGATGATATGGGTTTGGGTAAAACCATCCAAACTTTGGCCATGCTGCAAAAAGTAAAGGAAGATGATCAGCTGCAGGGCATTCAAACATCCTCGCTCATTATTATGCCAACCTCTTTAATTTACAACTGGTTAACAGAGGCCAAAAAATTTACACCTAAGCTTAAAATACTGGCGCATACCGGCACCAACCGGAATAAAGATGTGGCCAATTTTGCCAACTACGATATCGTGATTACTACGTATGGCGTAACCCGGGTAGATGTAGACGAACTGAAGAACTTTTACTTCAATTATGTAATATTAGACGAGAGTCAGAACATCAAAAATCCTGCTTCCAAATCGTTTAAAGCCGTTAGAAGTCTCAAATCAAAACACCGTTTAATTTTGAGTGGTACACCGGTCGAGAATTCGGTAAGCGACTTATGGTCGCAGTTAACCTTTTTAAATCCGGGTTTATTAGGCACACAGGCTTTCTTTTTTGAAGAGTATGTGCAGGCCATTGAGAAGAAAAAAGACGAAGAAAAAGCCCGCAAACTGCAAACCATTATCAAACCTTTTGTACTCCGCAGAACAAAAGAACAGGTAGCAGCAGAGCTACCACCCAAAACCGAACAGGTTATATACTGCGATATGAGCGAAGACCAGGCGGCATATTATGAAAAAACCAAATCAGCCTACCGCAACGACCTGTTGCAAAGTATGGATGATGGAACATTTGCCCAGAAACAGGTTCAGCTTTTACAGGGTTTAACCGCTTTGCGTCAGTTGGCTAACCACCCGGTAATGATCGATGGCGAGTACATGTCGGATTCAGGGAAATTTGAAAACGTAATCCATACACTGGACAACGTGTTGAAAGGCGGTCACAAGGTTTTGGTTTTTTCACAGTTTGTAAAGCATCTCGATATTTTCAAAAAACATTTTGAAGCCGAAAATATTCCCTTTGCTTACTTAGATGGCGCAACACGTAACCGTGGCGAAATCGTAGCAGAATTTCAGCAAAACACAGAATTGAAGGTATTTTTAATTTCAATAAAAGCGGGTGGCGTAGGTTTAAATTTAACGCAGGCAGATTACGTTTTCATCCTCGATCCATGGTGGAACCCTGCTGTAGAACAACAAGCCATAGACAGAACGCACCGTATCGGTCAGGATAAAAAAGTTTTCATCTATAAATTTATCGCTAAAGATACCGTTGAAGAGAAAATCCTCGCCTTGCAGAACCGGAAGAAATCATTGGCCAATTCACTCATTACTACGGAGGAGAGTTTCTTTAAATCGTTGAGTAAGGAAGATATCCGCGAGATATTGAACTAAGATAGGTGTCATCCTGAATGCAATGAAGGATCTTTTTGCTGGGCTTCAATGGATCGTCATTTCAAGCGGATCCGATAGCTTGCAACATAGCCGGGAACCCCGTAGTGCGCAGCGAAGCTAAACCTAACCGCGATAGATCTCTCCGTTCCGCTATCGATGAAAAATCGATTCGCTTCAGTCGAGATGACGACCAACTTAAATGCCCTTACGTGTCTTAGGTGGTAAAAATTACTGTTTAGTGCCACAAATAAAATTCTTTCAAACTCATTCCCGCTTTACTTGTTATACAGTAGAACATAAACTCTACCATCATGACAAATCAAGATTTCAATACAGCCATTAACAATGTAAAAGAGGCCTGGAAATATCCCGAACTATTTCAGAACGTTTCCAAATCAGAGCGTTGGTTATCAGGAGCATCGGGTGCTTACCTGCTTTTTAAAGGTATTACCAGTGTTTTTACCCATCCCGTAATCGGATTAACAGGCGCGGCCATTGGTGCGGGGCTATTGTACCGCGGTATTACAGGTTATTGTCCCCTACGCGATTTAGCAGAGCAGCATAAAGAAGATATAGCACCCGATGAAATTTTTGTAAGCGAAACCTATGTTGTAGATGACCTGGGGTAAAATTTTAAATACCAAATTTCCATTTCTTAATAAACTGGTTAACTTTAAAAAGTTAAACCACAATTATGAACAAATACACACTATTATTTATTCCTGTTTTATTTGCAGGGCAGGCTATGGCACAAGATAAAAAACCAGATCCGGCCAAAGACCCTAAAACTACTGAGGTTTGGGAGCCAGTTCCCAAAGTTGTTACTGCAGGTAAATTGCCACAAGATGCCCCATCAGATGCTATTATTTTATTTAACGGCCGTAATCTTGATGCCTGGCACTCGGTAAAAGATCCGTCTAAACCTGCTGCATGGACCATCGATGATGGTTTCTTCACCGTTAAAAAAGGAACCGGCAATATTGAAACCAATAAAAAGTTTACCGATTACCAATTGCACATGGAATGGAAAATTCCGGCTAATAT